>NZ_CANDOB010000001.1 GCF_947387515.1 Alkalihalobacillus sp. CinArs1
ATATGGTAGCGGCGGAGGGGATCGAACCCCCGACCTCACGGGTATGAACCGTACGCTCTAGCCAGCTGAGCTACACCGCCACGCTATGTGATGGTCGGGAAGACAGGATTTGAACCTGCGACCCCTTGGTCCCAAACCAAGTGCTCTGCCAAGCTGAGCTACTTCCCGACTATGTTATTAAAAATGGCGCGCCCGAGAGGAGTCGAACCCCTAACCTTCTGATCCGTAGTCAGACGCTCTATCCAATTGAGCTACGGGCGCATCTATTCTGGTGCGGGTGAAGGGACTTGAACCCCCACGTCGTAAGACACTAGATCCTAAGTCTAGCGCGTCTGCCAATTCCGCCACACCCGCATGTGGTTTGTTTCGTTTCAGCGACAATTAATATAATAACACCCTAAGCCAAAACACGTCAATCATTATTTCAAAAAAACATTTAGTTTTTTCATATCGGGCTATGTAAGCGTTGACAGCTTCTCATTCTTTACCATACGATTATGATACTAAAGGAGCTGAGTAAATTGAGTGTACCACAGTCCATTTATTATGCAAAAGAGCTAGACGAAAAAGACCCTCTACGCCACTTCAAAAATGAGTTTTATACTCCGGACCATTCCATTTACATGGATGGCAATTCACTTGGCCTTCTCTCAAAACGAGCTGAAGCTTCTCTACTCCAATCGATTGACGATTGGAAAACGCATGGAATCAATGGTTGGACAGACGCGGAGCAACCATGGTTTTATATGGCAGAAATGCTTGGCAAGATGACTGCGCCCCTTATCGGAGCAAAAGAAGACGAAACGATCACAACAGGTTCGATCACCACTAACCTCCATCAAATGCTAACAACTTTTTACAAGCCATATGATAAGAAAACGAAGATCATCGCTGATTCACTCACTTTCCCTTCAGATATATATGCAATAAAAGCACAGCTAGAGCTTCACGGACTATCACCAGACGAACATCTCATTCAGGTGCAAAGTTCAGATGGTCGTACGATTGATGAAGACGACATTATTAAGGAGATGACAAACGAAGTCGCACTAGTCCTCCTCCCTTCTGTCTTGTATCGTAGCGGTCAATTACTCGACATCAAAAAAATAACTCGAGCAGCAAATGATAAAGACATCATAATAGGGTTCGACCTTGCGCATTCCGTCGGTGTCATTCCTCATTACTTACACGAATGGGGCGTTGACTTCGCGGTGTGGTGCACGTACAAATACTTAAACAGTGGCCCTGGTGGTGTCGGCGGTCTTTATGTCCATGAAAAACACCTAGGAAAGAAACCAGGCCTTGCAGGTTGGTTCAGCTCGAAGAAAGACGTTCAATTCGATATGAGTCATGACCTTGATCATGCACAAACCGCTGGAGCATTTCAAATCGGGACACCTCATATTTTCAGCATGGCTTCATTGATTGGTTCGTTAGAAATTTTTTCTGAAGCGGGCATTGAACAAATTCGAGAAAAGTCGTTAAAGCTCACGAAGTACTTAATGGAGTTAACGGCTTTAAAACTGAATCGCTTTGGCTTCACTATAGCTAACCCTGCAGAGGACCATCGCCGTGGTGGCCATGTTTGTTTAGAACATAACGAAGCTGCTAGAATTTGCAAAGCGTTAAAAAACAAAGGCGTGATTCCTGACTTTCGAGCTCCAAACGTCATTCGTCTTGCACCGATCTCGTTATATACGTCGTTTGAAGATGTGTGGAACGTTGTACATATATTAGAAGAAATCATGGCTACTAAAGAGTATGAGCAATTCACAAACAATCGAAACATCATCGCGTAAACGCGTATAAAAAGTCCCTCAACATTCAATATTAAGATTGATTCAATAGAAGGAGGGACTTTTATGGAACAGTTGAATGAATTGGAGTTGCAGAACCTTCGCCACATGATCGGTGGTCACGACACGCTGGCAAATAAACTTGATACGTATGCCCAAACTTGTACTTGTCCTGAACTAAAGCAAATGCTGCAAAAAGATGCGCAAGATGCAAGAAATACAAAACAACAGCTTATGTCTTTTTTAGGTTAAGGAGGAGAAAGTAATGAATGAGAAGGATATGGTCAACGATTACTTGTCAGCTCTAAATGGAAGCCTGATCAACTATGGTAGTGTTATTTCACAATGTGATAACGAACAACTGCGTCAGACGCTTCAACAAATAAGAAATACTGATGAACAAAGGCAGTATAACCTTTATCACTACGCAAAACAAAAAGGGTACTATCAGCCAGCAGCACCTGCGCAGATGCAAGAAGTACAGCACGTTAAGAATCAGCTTAACGGCCAACAGCCTCAATAATAAACAGCCGGTTTGACCCGGCTGTTTTTTTTATTGTTCCTTAGACTAAGTTTCACATTCCCTATTTTTGGATATTAAAGTTATACACTATATTCGTAGGGAGCGATTAGAATGGAAACGATTCTTAATGCGATCTCGGAGTTCTCCGGATTCATATGGGGCTATCCGATGATGATTTTACTCTTAGGAGGAGGGCTTTTTTTAACCATCCGACTCGGCTTTTTTCAAATTATTTTCTTCCCCCACACCTTGAAACATACGATCGGTAAAATTTTCGAAAAAAACAAAGGCGATGGAACGATCTCGCCATTTCAGGCTTTCACATCTGCTCTAGCATCTACTGCGGGAGCTACAAACATTGTTGGCGTACCGGTTGCGATTGCGTTCGGTGGACCAGGCGCGATCTTTTGGATGTGGGTCGTTGCCATCATCGGTATGTCGACGAAATACTCTGAGATCGTGTTGGGTATCAAGTATCGAGAAAAAAACAAAGATGGGGTTTATGTTGGCGGGCCAATGTATTACATACGTAAAGGACTTAACTGGAAATTCGCATCATGGCTCTTTGCATTCGGTCTGATGATTGAAATTATACCGGGTGTCATGGTTCAAACAAACTCGATCTCTACCTTAACCGAAGGATCATTCGGTCTCCCTACCTGGTTGACGGGTATCATTCTGATGACTCTTATTTCAATCGTAGTGTTTGGAGGAATTAAAAGAATAGGATCTGTTGCAGAGAAAATCGTACCATTTATGATCCTAACCTACATCGGAGGCGCTATCGGTGTGATGGTGATCAACATCGACCAGTTTCCTGAAGTGATGAAGCTGATTTTTGTCCATGCATTCCAACCAATTTCTGCAGCAGGTGGCTTTGCAGGTGCTGGGTTTGCTGCAGCAGTCCGCTGGGGTCTTGCGAGAGGACTATATTCAAACGAAGCTGGAATGGGAACTGCTTCGATCGCACACTCCGCCGCTCACACGCCACACCCTAGCCGACAAGGTCTTTGGGGAATATTTAGTGTCTTCATTGATACGATCGTTCTTTGCACAATTACAGCTTTCACCGTTCTCGTATCTGGAGCGTGGAAGGATGTGAAACCTTCTAATGCATCGGATATGGTCTCTGACGCATTTGCTGGCTTGATGGGAGAAACGTGGGGCCCAATTTTCGTATCCTCCCTTCTTCTCATCTTTGTCATTAGTACCATCGGTGTCCTGATCTTCTATGGAGAGAAACAAGCAGAATACCTATACGGGTCTAAAGCTTCTAAAGTGATGAGGGTGGTTTATATTTGTGCCGTATTTGTCGGAGCAATCGGTGGCCTTCAGTTCGTATGGGAACTAGTTGATCTCACGTTAGCACTCTTTGTTATCCCTAACGTCATCGCCATCTTATTCCTCAGTAAGGAAGTGAAAGAACTTACAGATGACTACCGAAACAACTTCTTACAGCAACGTAGTAAGGACAATACGTTCAGTGGCTAGTTGGGTACTTTTCTAAAAACTGCCCCTTCCCTCCGCTCTTGCCCACATCATTTATAGACGGATACATATAGTGATAGGGCAAGAGATACTAAGGGGGATCACAACTATGAATTATGGAAATGCACCATATCCAAATGAGCCATACAACCAGGTGGCAGGAGCAAGTATGCCTTACTATTGTTGTAACAACGGCAGCGGTTTTGCCTTAATCGTCGTACTGTTTATCTTACTCATCATCGTTGGCGCAGCTTTTGTGAAATATTAAGGAAGAAGACAGGATTCGCTCCTGTCTTCTTAGAGTGTAGAGAAAGTCTTTAGAGAAATTCGTTAAACACTCCAAGACGCTCTCTTTCCGCATAAATAATTTATACACTTGTAAATCAAAGAATGAACTGACTCAAAATGACAGTAGAAATATGTCATAGCATAATTGGTCGGAAAGTTTAACTTTTGTAAGAATGAATTCTAGTAGGAGTGAATCCCTCTTGACTCCAGTGGTCCAACGGGCGTTTGAGACTCAGAGCGGACCGTTCTTGTCCGATTTGAGGCTCAAGCGTTCGTCCACAGGAAAGCAAGAGGGATTCAAACTCCTACGTTATAGGGAGCGCAACTTTTTAAGCTTTCAACGATCTGGAAGACAGGATTACTTCCTGTCTTTTTTATATAAATTGTAAGGTATACAAAGGACTGATATGATAAATGAGAACGAGGTATAAGGAAGTGAAAAGTTTGAATACGTTATTGATCGATATGGATTCAGTTATATGCGATTTAATGACTGAATGGCATAAACGCTACAACCGTGACTACGAAGATAATTTAAATGTTGAAAAGCTAAAATGCTGGAGATCAGAGGATTACGTTAAAGAAGAATGTGGTGTAAAGATATATGATTATCTGGACGAGCCAGGCTTGTTTCTTTCTTTGACTCCTCTCCCGAACGCAATCGAAGTGCTTGAGAGGTTATCTTCACGCTATGAGCTCTTGATCGTTACGAGTAGCCGTACATACGCATACACTGAAAAAGAATTATGGGTTGAAAAGCACCTTCCCTTTATCGGTAAGAGAAACCTAATCTTTACACATCGTAAAGAGATGATTCGCGGAGACTTGCTACTAGACGATGCCCCCCACAACCTTGAAGCATTTCGAAACACTGGTAGAACGGCGATCGCCATGGATTACCCGTACAACAAAGATGTTGACGTTCCGCGTGTAAAAAGTTGGCTTGAATTCGAGAATTGGCTTTCTGTTAGAAAGTGAGGAAAAAAAGTTGCTCCAAAAAAAAGATCTCATCATAATCGGAGGAGGACCTGCAGGCATTTCTGCAGCTATATGGGCAAAGCGCTTAGGACTGGATCATGTGTTGTTAGAATCCAATAAGGAACTAGGAGGGCAGCTCCTTTCGATCAACAATAAAATCATTGATTATCCAGCTGTCATGTTGGAAAGTGGCGTTGCACTACAAGAACAATTAGTCGACCACGTAAAAACTCTAGGCTGTGAGCTAAGTACGGATGTGGCGATCGAAAAGATTGATTTTATCAACAAATTATTGCACACAACTTCTCACACATACGCCTTTCAATCATTAGTTATCGCGACAGGTTCATCTCCTAAGAAGCTCAGCATACCTGGCGAGCAGGAAATGATCGACCGAAATGAAGTGTATTCTGCGACGAGAGACCGAGATCGCTTTAAGGGAAAGAAAGTAGCAGTCATCGGAGGTGGCGATCGAGCTTTTGAAGGTGCTCTTCTTCTTGCAGAAGCAGGTGCGACTGTTCAATTGATTCATCGCTCCACTACGTTTAGGGCTAGAAATGAATTTCGGGACCCGGTATTAGCACACCCTTCGATCGACGTCTTAACAGATGCGGTGGTGACAATGATCGATAGCTCGAATAAGCAATTGTTCTATGACAGGAAGGAACGATCGTATGAGAGTCAAGCAGACGGTATTTTTATTAGAATTGGTGTAGAACCAAACACACATCTTTTCTTAGACAGTTTAGAAACAGATGAAGAAGGCTATCTTGTGTGCGATAAGACGGGTCAGACATCGTTACCTTTCGTTTATGCGGTAGGAGATGTGTGTACGCGGCCTCTATTGTCGAGTATATCGTCTGCTACAGGTCAGGGCATGACCGCTGTAAAAAGCTTATCTCTTTATTTAGAAAGTACAACGTGAACGATATGAAAAAGCCTGCAGGTAGCACTGCAGGCTTTTTCGATGCGATTAAGGAAACGATCGTGATCTTCTACGGTGAGAAGATTTCTTGCTCAAGATTAAAGCAAGTAAGATAACCATAAACATCCCGATTCCGATGACTAGTATGGCAAGATTCAGCCACTCATTACTTGTGGATTCCTCACCACTCGTTTTATTGACTGAAGTCTCGACATCAGCAACAGGCGTTGAGGAATCGTTAAGAGACTTCGCCGATAAGAGCGATGAATCTAATAACGAGGTGATCGAACCTATACTAGATTCCATGACACCATCGTCCGTAATCGTTAATTCGACTTCTTCATCGTTGTTTCTCAAAAGTGTTAATTCTTTCGATAGCATGTAATCTGTATCGCCGATCGTTCCGATTTTCTTTCCTTCTTCATACACCACTGGAGTAAATGCATTGAAGCCGTAGTTGAGCAGCTTAAGTGTATCTTGGTAGGCTGTATTGCTACTATTCGCTTTCATCGTTACAGCGATCAATTCACGTTCATCTTGTTCAGCACTCGTTACGAGTGTGAATCCAGACTTTGAGACATAGCCATTTTTTCCACCTGTAACGTAATCATGATCTAACAGCAAGCGATGATGATTGATAAGCGTCGTATCCCATTCTTCGCCACTCCATTCCATCTCTTTTAAGGAGGCGATCGAACGGTACTCATCGTTCTGCATCGCATATTGAGTAATTCTTGCCATATCTTTTGCTGTCGTTACGTGCTCTTCATTGAATAGTCCATGTGGATTCGTAAAATTCGTATCTTGAAGGTTTAACTCATCCTTAACGAATGCATTCATTTCTTCAGCAAATGCATCGACACTGCCACTTAAATGCTCCGCAATCGCCACAGCAGCATCGTTACCTGAGTTGACCATCATCCCTTTAACGAGCTTTTCTAAAGGAACCGTTTCTCCCTCAGCTAAGTACACTCTCGTTCCATCAACTTGCCGAGCCTCGCTGCTAACTTCCACAGAATCATTTAAGTTTCCAGACTCGATAGCAAGGATCGCTGTCACGATCTTAGTGATACTAGCTGGGTACATGACTTGACCGCTGTTTTTCTCATATAAAATTTGACCTGTTTTTCCATCGATAAGTATTGCTGTCTCACTTGTTATGTTTGGTTCTTCTGCTAAGGTAGTTTGTGGAAAAACACTAAATAGTAATGTTAAGGCAAATAGTATTAACCACCATTGTTTTGCGATCATAGGAGCTCCTCTTTCTTTAAAATGGTATTAAAAAGAGTTCGTACACTCGACTCATCCACTGTCTAGTACAATAGACTCACCTATACCATTATAAAAGAAACACTTGAACGCGAACAACAATCATTGTGTTAAAATTTTTAAATTAAAATCAGTTTTACCTTTCAAGATACATTCGATAGCTTCCACTGCTCATAAATCTCTTGAGGAGCTGTCCAACATAGCCAGGAAACGAGAATCTTATTTTCTTCAGTCAATACGAGCCAATATTCCCACCTTCGTTTTTCAAGGTTTTGATAAATACCTGATTTTCGAATGAACCGATCCATGTTTTTCCCTCCAATATGCTGTTACCAAGCTAGTATGTACTATTCGACTCCAATTCGTTAAAATCCTTTGAATATTCAAAATATTATTCTTAACACACCATTATCTACCATTTTTATTTTCGGATAACCTCAGGCCGCTAAGTACATGATAAGGTGCAAGGAGGTGTACAACATGGCAAATAACAATAGCTCAAATAACTTGGTAGTCCCTGGTGTACAACAAGCTTTAGATTCAATGAAGTATGAAATTGCAAGAGAATTTGGCGTACAGCTTGGTCCTGACTCCACTTCTCGTTCTAACGGTTCTGTTGGAGGAGAAATCACAAAGCGTCTTGTCCAAATGGCTGAACAACAGCTTGGCGGCGGAAAGTACTAACATCAACTGAAAAGTATGGATAGAAAAAGGCGGATGCTATCCGCCTTTTTCACTTTATAGTCGATAACTCTGCTGCAGTTCGAATGGTATAATCGACAATGGTAGTGAGATCACTTATTTGATCTTCGTTTATTTTTCGATTGAATTCTAATTCAACTCGGTTCGTAATCGTTGCTTCCTGACGATATTTATAAGATAGCGTTTGATTAACATATGGACGATCTCCCCATATTTCTTTGATTATCTTGTAAATCTCATCACACTTAGATTCTTTACTCATCGTAAGATCAAAACATAGCTTCAATTCACACCCAGGCATGATATGATCGAGCTCAAGCTGCTCTGCACTAAAACTTTCAAGGCTCGCATGAAGATTGATCGTACTCAAAACAGTTGAGTTTTCTTCGAAGCTTACGATATAAGTCCTAGATAGAGTTGCGAGATCGACAAGGTCACTACGATTCGCTATCGTGATTTCACCGTCTAGATCTCGATCGTATAACTCACCTTCAAGGACAACTTTTACGTTTTCATAAATTGTTGGATCGAACATATCCTAACCTCCCAGTCTACCTACTATACCATGATTTTGGGAGGCGTATCTCAATTACCCTCTTGGGTGCGATCGCGCAAATTGAACAAATGTTTCTTCGTCTCCAATTTCACCACACGTTGCACACTGAATACGATACTCGGGTCCTTTATATTCCATGTGAAAAGGGTCCATAGCTCCTTCTTCCATTACAGATACTACTTCTCCCGTTTCTGGGTCCATCTTGACTGACGTCACCTTTTGCTCTAGTTTGTTAAACCTCGAACGATTCGTTTTACATCTCGGACATAAGTAAGCTGTCATGCTGTCACTCCCTTTTTCATTAGTATCCATGAAATTAGGAATAATATACAATTAATACAGTACGTGAAATTTTTATAACAAACAGATGAAGTTACTCATCTGTTTGTTCGATCAGTTTCTCAAGAACATATTCGATCGATTGTACTCTCTCATTAAATTTCTTTGGACCTGTATCTTTTTGCCAGGCAATGACAGAAACCATTTCGAGGTTTTCATACGTATTTTTTATTTGAATCGGATAGAGGTATTTTGGCTTATTTTCCATTACCCATTCCCTTGCTAGTGGTTCCCACTCTTTTAATATAGCTAAGGCACGGTCAGCGAATGGCTTTACTTCTCCATAAAAATCCACTTCATACGTTTCGAGTTGAGTCCGATTGACGTATTGCAGCCTCGCTTCTTCAGTTATTTCCATCAATTGTTTTGTTAGAGAAATTAAATTCTGATTCAAGACAGTCACTCCCATCTTATCTATCCTAACACACAAAGCCGCTTCCAATCACAAACAAAAAACCTTATATCCAAGATGGACATAAGGCCAGCATATTGATTTAGCTTCTTATTAGAAACTAAATAAACTCATGATCCAGGGACGCTTCACTTTTCCTGTCGACTGGCCTACTGCTTCCTGAATAGACGTATGTTCTTCAAGTTCCATCAACTTCTCTTCGATACGAGTCACTTTCTTAAGTAGTTCATCTAACTCTGCACGGTGCTGAAGAACTTGTACGGTGATCACTTCGTTTGCTTTTTCTTCTAACTGCCTCTCAAGTTGTTCAAGGCGTACGGAGAATCGATCGAGCCGTTGCTCAAACTTTTCCTGAGATACCATTTTAGGAGCAGACTTCTTCACACCATCTCCTGTATCTGTCATTTTGATCCCTTCCATCGATTGTCCGCTGCGAAGCTCCTCCTGAATATGCTTCAGTTTTTCAATCGTCTCCTCGCTAAATAAAAAGTGACCTAGCTCGTTTTTATCACACTCTAAATCAAAGTACTTAACCCATCTTTGAACAGTAGTAGGATTTACACCAAGTTGATCAGAAACCTGCTTTGTTTTTAACAACATGAAATCCCATCCCTTCTGTTAATGAAGGCTTCCGCCTGTTTTGTAATTGTATAATTCGTCCTATACTTGAAAACGCCTTCTTCAATGACAAAACTAGAAGCGTTTCGGCAAAGGTAGTGTTTTACTGATAAAGCGGAACTTTTTCGACATCTAACAGAATGATTTTGTAACTTCTGCTCAAACTAAATGACAGGAGGTGTAGTGACATGACAAAAAAACGCAAGTTGCAAAAACCTGCAAGAAACGCACAGCCTTCACAAGAGGAAACAAGACCTGGATATGGCAACAAAAAATTAGAAGGACCCAACCGTCCTTCAACTTAAAACCTAGGGGATCATCCCCTAGGTTTTATGACATTTTCAAGCTCTACCACGATCTTGATCTGACTTCTTTTCTTTTCATACCAATCCGTAAGATCGAATGGGTTAAGCTCTACTTCTTTTCTCAACATCTTCGCGACGGTTCTTCTACTTGTAAACCATTCGACTTTTTCCCGCTGGTGATGTGTGATGATCGGTAAAACTTCTCTCAGCATGCGCCCTTCTTTCTCTTTTCCCATGTATTTCTCGTAATCATAGCGATTACCTGTTGGAGGGGTGTGTGTCGAAAAGTCATAGAACAGGTGAAAATAGTCAGGATGGAACAACAGTTTCGCTAATTTCTTGCCTAGTTCCACTCTATTTTTCGTATGTCGAAAACCCTTAACAGTCAGCCCGTATAATTGACCTCTTCTAGTGGGAAAAAGAACTGTACTGTAGTGGAACCATTCCTGGACGTTGAATAGAAACGAATGAAACACCTTTTTCTGAAGAGAGTGATGCAAAAGAACCGGTTTCTCTATAACATGCTGCTCGTTGATGATCAAAGCTCTCATCAAGCGTTCTTCGTCTCTAGTTGTAAAAAACGTCTCCCACTCTTGTTGCATAAAACGCGAAACATGAAAATCATTTAAATATGACATCATCGAGCATCGATACTGCTTGCTCAATGCATATAAAACTAACTGTGGAAAAGCGTCCTCGAAGATCGTCCAGTTCGCTCGTTCATATGTAAGCAAAAGGGCTGCTATCTTTTCCTGTGAGATAATTTTCGGAAACCATTCGCCTTTAAGATCAGCCATGCTCCACCCTGCATTTCTAGACACCATCGACGCCAAGAAAGCCCACTTTATCTCGGGATGACTCCTAAAAAATCTCTCGTAAAATACGGTACGTGAAATATTATCCGTATTTCCTTCCGCTACAAGTTTCTTAATTTCTAAGATTTCTTTTTCGTTTAACTCCCTCTTTGCTTTCAATCTTTTTTTCACCTGCTTGAAACATTTTAGTCGTGCAAGACGTTATAATTAGAGTAGAATAGTTGAAGTAGCTTCTACAGAAAGGATGGTTATGTTGCCGATTCGATATCCGAACGGAAAGCCGTATGTCCCTTCGGCTCAGAATCAGCTTGCGAGTCAGAAACAAAAGTCTTACAGCAATCGAGGAATGACCCTTGAAGAAGACATTAACAAGAGCAATACTTATTATCTCTCGGTCGGTAAGGCAGTTATTCATAAAAAGCCGACTCCTGTGCAAATTGTAAACGTTGATTATCCAAAACGGAGTGCTGCAGTTATCAAAGAAGCCTATTTTAAGCAGGCTTCCACGACGGATTATAATGGTGTCTACAAAGGAAGGTATATCGACTTTGAAGCGAAAGAAACGAAGAATAAAACCTCTTTCCCATTGAATAACTTTCACGAGCATCAAATTTCACACATGAAACAGGTGATCGAACAATCAGGAATCTGTTTCATTATTTTGCGTTTCTCAACATCTGATGAAGTATTCTTCTATGATGCCACACATTTATTTCAACACTGGACCGAAATGAAAAATGGCGGTAGAAAATCGATTAAAAAAGAAGACATTGAAAAGGACGGGATCAAGATCCCCTATACGTTCCAACCACGCATTGACTATATGAAGATTATTGATAAAATGTATTTCAATCAAAGCTAGAATTTAGCGCATTCATAAAATACGGGATTGTATCGAATCCTATAAAGAGTATTGGTTTGAAAGGCAGGAATATGCATGAGTGAATATAACTCTCGTCAAGAAAGACGTAAAATGAAAAACCCAAAAGAAAGTAAAAAGAAAAAAGGAAAAAAAGGAACGTTCAAAAAAGTACTTCTATCACTCGTTGTGTTACTTCTCATCGGGATAACCATAGGAGGAATCACAGCGGTCGCATACATCAACAATGCACCGGAATTGGATCCAGAAGCGTTAGCCAACCCACAATCTTCTGTGATTCTAGACCGTAATGATGAAGAAGTGCAAACGCTCGCTGGAAGCAAATCTCGTGAAGTGGCGAAGATAGATGAAATTCCTGATATTCTAAAAAACGCATTTGTTTCTGTTGAAGATACGCGTTTTTATGACCACTTTGGTATCGATCCTCGTCGTATCGGGGGAGCAGTTCTCGCAAACGTTAAAGACGGATTTGGTGCAGAGGGTGCGAGTACGATCACACAGCAAGTGATCAAAAACTCCCTTTTAACTTCAGAGAAATCATTGGAACGAAAAGTTCAAGAAGCTTACTTATCCATCAAGTTGGAACAACAGTATACGAAAGATCAAATTCTTGAAATGTATTTGAACAAAATCTACTTTGGGAACGGCGCATGGGGCGTTGTTGATGCAGCAGAAACTTATTTTGATAAGAACATCACTCAAGATGAGCTGACTCCAGGAGAAGCAGCACTACTTGCTGGACTACCTCAGCGTCCGACAGCTTACGACCCATTCGATCACCCTGAAGTCGCAGAAGAACGTCGTAACACTGTGCTTAGCTTGATGAAAAAGCAAGGTGTGATCACAGCAGAAGAAGCTAAGAAATATAGTGCCATGAAAGTAAGTGACATGGTCGTTCAAAGTAACAACGACAAATCCACTGAGCAGTATAAAGTGTTCATCGATCGTGTTGTGAAAGAATTGCAAGAAAGAGAAGATATATCTGAGAAAGATATTTATTCTGGCGGTTTAACGATTCATACTACGCTAGACACGAATGCACAAGAAATTACGAATGATGTGATCGAAAACTACAACTATACGAACGAAAACATGAGATCAGGTCTTGTTCTGCTCGATACGAAGTCAGGCTCTGTTCGTGCGATCGGCGAAACTCGTAAAGACGAGAGTGTCATTCCTTACGCGACGACAGACAATCTGCAAACAGGATCTACAGCGAAACCGATCATTTCTTACGGTCCTGCAATCGACAACATGCAATGGTCGACTGGTCGATCGATTAAGGATGAGAAGCTAGAAATTAATGGCGCAAACATTCGAAACTGGGACCGTAAATATCGCGGTCAAGTATCGATGAGAAAAGCGTTGCAGTGGTCTTACAACGTCCCTGCAGTCAACACGTTTACTGAAGTTGGCGAAGGTCCTTCTCTAGAGTTCGCTAATAAACTTGGGCTAGGCCTTAAAGAATCTGACATGGTTCCAACTGCAGCGATTGGAACATTCGGTTCCTCCCCACTCGAAATGGCAGGAGCTTATGCTGCATTTGGAAACAACGGTAATTACAACAAACCGCACACAGTAAGAAAAGTTGTGTTCCCAGACGGTCGAGAAATTAACCTCGAGCCAGAATCCGTTAAAGCGATGAATGATTACACGGCATATATGATCACAGATATGCTGAAGACAGTTGTGAAAAGCGGAACCGGTACGGATGCAAACATTTCCGGTTTACCTTTAGCAGGAAAAACCGGTACGACGAACCATCCTCAAGACGTTGTCGAATCAAAAGGGTTCCCGACCTCAGGAATCACAAGGGACGCATGGTTTGCAGGATATACAACAGAGTACTCGATGGCCGTTTGGACTGGGTTTAACTCTCCTAATAGCCATTACCTCGATTCTGGCAAAGGAGAAGACGATACGTCCAAAATTCTCTTTAGAGAAATCATGCAACGAGTTTCTCAAGGTATCGAGACTGCTGACTTTAAAAAACCTGATTCTGTTGTCGAAGTTGGTGTAGAAAAAGAAACGGGATTACTCCCTAGTGATTACACACCAAAAGACCAGATCGTTTATGAACTATTCGTAAAAGGTAATACACCAGAGAAAACGTCTGATAAATATCAACAGCCTGAAGGTGTAAAAGACTTATCTGCTCAATACGATGAAGCATCGAACAGCATTTCAGTTTCTTGGAAACCTGGCGGCGATAAAAACTACACGTACAAAGTAGAAATGAGCGTCGATGGCGGAGAGTATGCAACGATTTCAGAGTCGAGCAATACGGCCGTTTCAATTGACAACGTATCAGCTGGAAGCGAATTTACGTTTAAAGTAACGGCAATCGTTTCTGATACAGGTGTCACGTCTAAGCCTGCACAAACGTCAGTCACTGTTCCTGCTCAGGAAGAGCCTGAACCTGAAGAAGAAGAAAATGAAGAAAACGGCGAAGGTGAAGGTGAAAACGAAGGCGAAGGCGATGGAGACGGTGAAGGTGAAGGCCAGGGCAACGAAGGCGAAGGCAATGGCTCTGGAAATGACTCTGGCAGCGAAGGTAATGAAGGATCTAATGAAGGTTCCAACGAAGGTTCCGGTAACGAACAAGGTAATGGGAACCAAGGCGGAAATGGCGGAGGTAACGGCAGCGGAAACAATGGTGGCCAAGGAAATGGTCAATCAGATGATAGTGAGAGCCGAAAGCCTGAAGACGATTCATCTTCCCTTTCTGACCTCATACCTGGAAATAACTAAAAAAGAAGCCAATCGGTTTTTAATCCGATTGGCTTTTCTTTATGGCTTCATTTTTCATCCACTTTTTATGAAGGTCATGAATAAGCTCTCGTAATTGTACAAAAGACGTGTAATGATCATAATGATCGATCACATAGTTTAAGCGTTCTGCCCCATTGATCGGTGAGATTTCAAGGGAACGAATCGTTGCCTGCCACTCCCCTGCCAACGCTCTTCTTCCATTCAGCCAAAATAAAGCTTCCATCAAGTAGCCAATTTGAAAAACCATCTCGATGCTCGCTTCTTTTTTCTTTCTGCTTGAGAAGAAAGCTCTTATCGTTTCTTCAACGTCTTTCCATTGCTCGAAATACTCCTTGAGATGCGATGTAGGGGAATCCCATGGTCGCTCGTCTTTCTGTCCGAGAAACTCCTGCACTTCATAAAAGAAAGGGTTTCGTTTGGTGGTATGTTTTATCTCTTCATGCCAGTCAGAATCAGCAAAGAATAAAGGGTGATGAATGGCTTTAGGAAGACCTTTACTTTCCATTCCGTGCAACCTTTTTCATTCGTTTTTGCCCTTCTCTACATAAATCTAGTAAGGGACAAATTTCACATTTAGGTGATTGAGCTCTACAGTGATATCTTCCGAAGAAAATGAAACGGTGATGAGAGACGGACCATTCATCTTTTGGTATTTTTCTCATCAACGTCTTTTCCACTTCAAGAACGGAATCTTTCCAGCGACAAATCCCAAGACGCTTACTAACTCTCTCAACATGAGTATCAACCGCTATCGCTGGCAGGTCAAAGGCAACTGAAGCGATGACATTTGCCGTTTTCCTGCCTACTCCTGGTAGCAACATTAGTTCATCTCGATCTTGTGGAAGCTGTCCACCATATTCCTCGATCACCATTCGAGCCAGCTTTTTGATATTTTTTGCTTTGTTCCTAAAAAGCCCTATTCTCCGAATATCACTTTCTAATTCCTCTAACTCGACATCCACGTAATCCTCAGGCTGCTTGTATTTCTCAAAAAGGCCTGGCGTTACTTTATTTACTAAAGCATCCGTACACTGTGCCGATAGTACGACCGCAATCGCAAGCTCAAACGGTGTCGTATGATGAAGCTCACAGTGTGCATCTGGAAACATTTCTCCCATGGAATCTAATACAGTACGAATCTGTGGCTTTGTTAACAACGATATCCATCCTTCCATTCATATAAAAAAACGGGAGGTTCGCTCCCGTTTCCCCACCTTATCTTTATTTTCCGAGCCAATTATATATCGGAGCACTTGTATTCGATCTATTGTCAGATTTCGGTGATGATGTTTTCTTATCGTATTGATGCTTTCTGAACTTCTCTCCGTACGCCCTTGCCTGATCGATCGTTTGAATGTTATTCCGTTTCCATTCGAACAAAATGCGATCGATGTATCTGAAGTTTAATTTTCCAGCAAGAACGGATTCTTTTAGAGCAGCTTTTATAAGTTCAGGATCATGCTTATCTCCATCGATCCACATCGAAAGTGTTTCACATTCGATAGGTGATAGAGGCCTCGCAAACTCACGTTCAAAAAGAGTATACAAACTTTCTTCGTTTTGAGCATTTTTTTCAGCTTTCGATTTCGCTTCTTGTTGCTCTAATTTCGTAAAAATTCGTTCCCATAATGGGAGCAGCGAATAGGCTTCTGAATAATAGCCTTTTTCTTTATCTCGATGTTCATCGATTGTTAAAACACCTTTTTGCATGAGTTGTTGAATCTTATCCATACACGTTTGTGGGGTATACGTCATTTCTGCTGAAAGTTCTTCAGGGGTAGGAAATGAATTACCATGTTCGATAAAGGCATGTAACTTGATCAAAAAGAAGCAGTCTTCTTCATGAAGTCCTACAGTTGAATAATGAGTTAATAAGAGCCTCGGTATGGATACATGTCCCCCGTTTAACAATTCAATAATGTGTTCTTTCTTCATCCCATCCACCTCTACCTTTCATTATAGCATGCCGGCATTTTGTGATGGGGTGAAAACCCTTGGTTTCGTTCCCTTAAAACGTTGAAAAAATTCGGCAACCACTTCATATAAAGACGCTCCTTTCAAATATGAAAGAAGCGTCCCTTTGCTAGTTTATCATGGATACAATCTGTTTAAAAGTCTAGGGAATGGAATCGTCTCACGAACATGCTCGACGCCTGAGAGCCAAGCTACTGTTCGCTCAAGACCTAGTCCAAAGCCTGAATGTGGAACAGATCCATATTTACGTAGTTCTAAATACCATTTGTAAGCATCGTCAGTTAAGCCATGCTCTTCATAACGCTTCTCCATAAGAGCAAGGTCATCGATTCGCTGACTTCCACCAATAATTTCTCCATACCCTTCAGGAGCGATCAAGTCAGCACAAAGCACAACTTCTTCGCGTTCTGGATCAGGTTTCATATAGAATGCTTTGATATCCTTTGGATAGTTCGTTATGAACACAGGTTTTTCAAAGCTTTCTGCGATTGCTGTCTCGTGTGGTGCACCGAAGTCTTCTCCCCACTCGATATCTGTAAATCCTTTTTCCTTCAATAGAGAAATCGCATCGTCATAAGAAATACGAGGGAATGGCGCTTGAATCGCTTCTAGCTTGGATACATCACGACCAAGTGTCTTTAGCTCGATCTGACAGTTTTCTAGAACAGACTTCACGAGGAAGCTCACATACTGTTCCTGTACTTCAAGACTTTCTTCGTGGTCCATAAATGCCATCTCAGGTTCAATCATCCAGAACTCGATCAAATGGCGACGTGTTTTTGATTTTTCTGCACGGAACGTAGGTCCGAATGAGAAAACTCGGCCAAACGCCATCGCAGCTGCTTCCATGTAGAGCTGACCGCTTTGAGAAAGATACGCATCCTCTTCAAAATATTTTGTATGGAAGAGATCTGTTGTCCCTTCAGCTGAGCTACCTGTAAGAATTGGAGGATCGATTTTCACAAACCCATTCTCATTGTAAAATTGGTAAGTTGCTCGAATGATTTCGTTACGAATACGAAGGATCGCATTCTGACGCTGTGAACGAATCCAAAGATGACGGTTGTCCATTAGGAATTCTGTTCCATGCTCTTTCGGTGTGATCGGATAATCGACAGCTTCATGAATCAGTTCGATATCCGTTACTGTTAATTCATACCCGGATTGTGAACGATCGTCTTCTCTAACGATTCCAGTAACCCATACAGAAGATTCTTGGGTAAGTCCTTTAGCAGCTTCCCACGCTTCTTCTGAGACTTCTTTCTTTACCATAACGCCTTGAATAAATCCAGTTCCATCTCGAAGCTGTAAGAACTGAATCTTTCCACTAGAACGCTTGTTATGTAGCCAAGCTCCGATCGTAACTGTTTGTTCGACTTTTTTACTTACGTTTGAAATCGTCGTTTTCACTACTTATTTCCCTCCAACTTATATAAAAACGTGCGGGCTAAACACTTTGTTATTCCATAGCCTCTTTTTCATCATCACTTTGTATTATACCTGTCCTAAGCGTGTGGAACAACATTAGACAGCAGACGTTTGTTTTGACTTCACGAAGCGTTCGATACGCGTGATCGCTTCAAGAATAACATCCAATGACGTTGCGTACGAAAGACGCACATTATCTGGTGATCCGAACCCAGACCCAGGAACGAGCGCTACTTTTTCTTCTTCCAATAACCCTTTAACAAATGCATCGACTGAATCGAATCCAGTCATTCTAGCAGCTTCCTTTGCATTCGGGAAAAGATAAAATGCACCTTTTGGCTTGACACATGTGAACCCTGGGATGTCACTCAACCGTTCATGGACGATATTGAGTCGCTCTTCGAATGCTTTGTTCATCGTCTCAACAGGTTCTTGCGTTCCTTCATAAGCGGCAAGAGCTGCATACTGAGAAATAGACGTTGGATTAGAAGTAGAGTGACTAGCAAGGTTCGTCATCGCTTTGATAATCTGTTTGTTTCCTGTTGCATATCCAATTCTCCAACCTGTCATCGAATGAGATTTCGAAACACCGTTGATCACGACCGTTTGCTCTTTTAACTCGTCTGAAAGCTGAGCAATAGATGTATGTTTCGCACCTTCATATACAAGCTTTTCATAAATCTCATCAGAGATGATAAGAATATCATGTTCAAGGCAGAATGCACCGATCGCCTCTAGCTCTTCTCGTGAATAGATGGATCCAGTCGGGTTTGATGGCGAATTGATTACGATTGCCTGCGTATTTGAAGTCACGACTTCTTGTAGCTGTTCAACCGACACCTTGAATTCGTTCTCTTCTTTTCCTTCTACATAAACCGGCTTCCCACCAGCAAGTTTCACTTGCTCAGGGTAGCTTACCCAATATGGGGTCGGAATGATCACTTCATCCCCTTCATCTAGAATAACTTGAAACAATGTATACAAAGCGTGCTTTGCACCTGTACAGACGATGACTTCTTCTGGTGTGTACGATATGTCCTGATCTTCTTTAAATTTACTTATGATGCTTTTCTTAAGGGGAAGAATTCCACCTGAGGGCGTATACTTTGTAAGTCCATCATTCATTGCTTTCTCAGCAGCAGATAGAATATGTTCTGGTGTATTAAAATCAGGCTCACCAGCTCCAAGGCCAATCACATCATGACCTTCTTCTTTCAATGCTTTCGCTTTCGCAGTAATCTCTAGTGTGGCAGAAGGCGTCAATGCCGCCACTCTGTTAGATAGTTTCATCTCACTCTTCCTCCTTCAGGTTCATTAACTTTGTCTGATGCTCCTCGAGCGCCAGTATTCACCGTTACTGAAATAGTAGTATGCAAACGTATAGCGATCCTGATCGTCAACAAACGTTGCTTCCCAAACAAGCACTTCTTGACCATCCTGGTTCACTTCGATTCCAGGTTTGATACTTATTATCTCAGTCGGTGAAAATCGATCGTTCAGATTCGATTTTACAACGTTTGAAGCAACACCTTCATCTTCTTTCTTTGTGACAGGGGATCCCTTTTTCTCAGGTACCCATGTATAGACAGCCTCACCGTCTTCATTCTTGCCTTTAAAAACAACGTACGCGCCGTTCGTTCCATGATAATGGATCGTTTCGTCCACTTCGCTTAACCCTACAGCACCTTTGGCTTTTTCTTCAAGCTTATTAGGACTTTCCAAAATCGATTGATAAAAAGACACCCCTTGCCAGATCACTAAACCTAGAACTAAAACTAATATAATCCCCAAAATTCGCATACGAACACCCTATTTATGTACGATATATTGTAAATACCATCTTTTCCTGATCCTCTTCGTCGAGTGCCAGTCCGAACATTAGATCTCTCTCTTTTAATGTGCGATTTAACGCATCGACGATTTTATAAATATCAAGAGACTTTGTTACTTTTACTGTCGATAATACTTCGATATTACTCTCCACTCGTGTCATCTCCCTATATAGTTTGGATATTCCATCAACGCAAATATTTGCTACTTATAGTTTAGATTCTTCGTGACAAACTAAAAGTACCGCAAAAGCGGGAACGGTGCAAACCGTAATACACGCCCCACTATCCAACGATTGCCTGCGTTTTAACGCAGGCTTTTACGTTTTACAAACAACCTAACCTTATTTTTAAATAAGTTGATGATTTTTGCAATACTTATTCTTTAATGGCCCTGTGGAGTCGTCTTCGTAGGAATGGTGATCACATCATAACCATCGAGCTGCATCCGAATGGTCACACTCCCAATGCGATATGGATAATACACTTCTGTCCAATTTTCACTGAGTCGTTCGAGAATGGCTTCACTGATGTCGATTTTTTTATGACGAAAAATAACAGCCATCTGTGGGTTGATCGCATCTAGAAACTGAGAGGTCGTTCCGATATCACTTCCAAAATTCGCCACTTTTAATACTTCTGCAGTTCTTCCAGAAGCTACGATCTCTTCCTCAAGCTCGCGATTGGTTTCACCCATAAACAATAAGTCTTGACTACCTAAGGATAGCATAAATGTAGTAACTCCTGCCTTAGATATATCGATGATATCGATCGATGCACCTTCTACGATTTCTACCTTTTCCTCCACATTCAAGTTACCTACCTTCGTTTGAGAAGGAATTTCTTGAATCAATGAATCGACGAGGCGTTCAGGAGCAATGATTTTCTTTACATTAAAATACCTAAGTAAGGAATTGATATTGCCAGAATAGGCTTCGTCCGCATTCGTTAACCAGATCTCTTCTATTTCCTTCACTTGATACATTTGAAGACGGTCGATCAGCTCTTCTTCTGAAGCAGAACTTCCTGTATTGATCAGGACGGTCCCTCCGATCGGATCCTGAACGAGTATTGCTTCACCCACAGTTAAATCAAAAAACGTCACAGCGATTTCCTGGTTTTCTAAATTCAAATCTACTGATTGGATCGGTGCATTTGAACCAGCTGTATTTACTGATAGAACCAAGAATAAAAAGAGAAACATCATTGATCTTTTCATCACACTACCCCCTGAAAGTAGTGTGTGAAAAAATCATGATTTATAACCAGAGGTCGAGTTCGTTCACAAGCTCTTCTACACTCCCCTTTATCATCGGTACGTCAGGTAAAGATTTTACGAACAAGCGGCCATATCTTGTTGAGACGATCCTCTTATCGAAAACAAAAACCGCTCCTCTGTCCTTTTGAGACCGCACAAGACGACCGAACCCCTGCTTAAATCGTATGATGGCTTCAGGTAAGGAAAGTTCCATGAAAGGATTTCCTCCAGAATGTTTTAGTTTCTCAGACCTTGCCTGAAATACTGGATTGTCTGGAGGCGAAAACGGCAACCGAACGATGATCAGGCAACTTAGATCTTCACCAGGAATATCGACACCTTCCCAGAAGCTGCTCGTTCCAAAAAGAATCGCATCGTCACTTTCTTTAAAGTTCTTCGTTAATCGAACGCGACTACCGCTATCGACGCCTTGACTGATCAACGTTAAGTCGTCATGCTGCATAAGCTCTTTCATCCTTAGGTGAGCTTTTCTGAGCATGTCGTACGAGGTGAATAGCACAAGCATCCTTCCTCTAGTGACTCTTGCTATTTTTAAAATCGCGGCTGTAATATGATCCACGAATTCATAGTCAGAGACATCTTTAATCATTGGAAGGTTCGTTGGAATCATCAACCTGGCTTGTTCAGAATAATCGAACGGTGATTCGTAACGATACGTCTTAGGTCCATACTCATCCAGTCCAAGCCTCTTAATGATAAAGTCGAATGAATTTCGAACGGTTAGCGTTGCAGAAGTAAGAAGAATACTCTTCTTTTTCCCAAAGTATTCTTGTGATAACAGTTCGCCTACCTCAACAGGCCGACTGAATAGAAAAGCTGAGTTGATCGCACCTTTCGGATCGATCTCTACCCATTTAACGTCATTCGACTGATCTTGTAGCAATAAATAATCGATCTTCGCAAGCTCTTCTAATACGGAAGCATGCAGGCCTTTGAAATCTGCAGCAGCATTGATTTGCTCTCGCGTTAAGTCGTCTTCATTGAGATCTAATTCTTTTTCGATCTTCACTAACAATTTATCGAGGTCTTTTAAGTAAAAGACGAGCCGATGTGCTGCTTCCTGGATCGCATCCCAGGCTGAGCCCTTTTCATCAGTCAGTCTATAACTTAAGCGACCGATTTCATTCGAACGGTTGATATTCTTCTGCACATACCGATGCAGCATTCTAAAGAGCTCATCTAAATCAGACAGTATCGTTTTAACGTATGCATCGATATCTGATGTGATCTCATCTAGTTCAACACCGATGTCTTTAAGGATACCCACCGTTTTTCCATAAAGACCATCTCCGTCTTTCAGACCCATTCTTACGAAGCCTTGTAGAATCGAAAAGTAATCGGTTTTCACTCCAAAGAACTCTGTAGCGATATCCTCAAGATGATGAGCTTCATCGATGATGGCTTGTTGATACGCTGGTAAGAGCTGATGGTCATTGATCAAATCACTGAAGAGAAGAGCGTGGTTCGTGATGATAAGATCAGCATTCATGGCTAACCGTTTTCTGCGGTGATAAAAATCTCTTGAAAACCATGGTGAACGGTGATTTGCTGATACGGTTGCATCGCTCTTTATTTGTTGCCAAAATAACTTTCCACCGCTCGAAAGGTTTAGTTCCTCTACATCTCCATAGTCCGTCTCAAGCAGCCAGACAAGTATTTGAGCTTTCGTTAAGATGGTGTCATAGTTATTCTCTTCGAATTGAAAAAGCTGTTGTTCAAACCTCGTCATATCAAGATAGTTGCTTCTGCCCTTTAAAACCGTTGCTTTAAAATCAAACGGTAAGATTTCTTTTAAGAACGGAATATCTCTTTGAAGCAATTGCTCCTGAAGTTGAATCGTATGCGTACTTACGACGACTGGTTTATTCGTGTTTTTCGCATGAGACACACCTGGCAAAAGGTAGCCAAGGGATTTGCCGATACCCGTTCCTGCTTCGATCAGTACATGATGATTTGTATCAAAAGCATCTGCTACACTTCTCATCATGTCGTTCTGGCCATCACGTGTTTCATAACCAGGTATGATCGTTGCCATGGTCGTAGCTAGATTTTGTTGAATCTCATCAAATGGGATCGGTTCTTTTAATGGTTCGGCTTCTTGAACCTCTACTTGTCTCTTTAACGCAATATCGCGAAAGATTTCAAACTCCCCTTCAGGCTCAATCGCTTTCTCTTTCGTTTCTATTAATTCCTGAAGAATGGTTTCCATGTCACTTAAAAGTCTTGGACTAAGTTCAGCTAGCTGTTTTAACGTGACGACTGGAAGAGATTCGAGTTTATGAAATAAGTACTTCAGAAGTTCTCCCGTCACCTCTGCATCACTATCCGCCTGATGCGGGTTGTCGTGAACGATTTCAAGGTGGTCGGCTAACCAAGACAATTTATAAGCTTCTGCTTGCGGAAGGAAGATTCTTGCGAGCTCTACAGTATCCAGAATCGGACCATCAAAAGGCTCGTATCCACTTTCATCAAGCTCTGCGTTCATAAAGTTCAAATCAAATCTAACATTGTGCGCAACAAAATAAGCCCCATCAAGTCGTTTTAGCAGCTCAGGAGCTACTTCATCAAAAAGTGGAGCGTCTTTAACATCTTCGTCAGAAATCCCAGTCAACTGCTGTATAAATGATGGAAGAGGCTGTTCTGGGTTCACATAGGACGAATATCGGTCCACGATGGTGCCATCTTCAATAACAACCAACCCGATCTGTATGATTCGATCTCCATTTTTCGGAGAATTTCCCGTAGTTTCAAAATCAATAACTGTATAGCGGTTCATTCTTTTCACTCCAGTTGCTTCAAACCTTACTCTCACCTGTATAACTTTATCACTTTTTAAGTCGAACGGAAAATAATTTTGAAAAAGAAAAGCTCTGGAACGTTTACCAGAGCTTTTTTACCTATAGGATGGTTGAAGCAGGTTCCGCACCGATCATATCTACGATTTCATTTCGATCGTTCATGATCGCTACACGAGGTGTGAACTGTTTAGCTTCTTCTTCACTCATCATCGCATAGGCAACGATAATGATAACATCACCAGGTTGCACGAGTCGTGCTGCCGCTCCATTAAGGCATACGACGCCAGAACCTCTTTCCCCTGGGATAATATACGTTTCGAGCCTTGCACCATTGTTATTATTTACAATTTGAACCTTTTCATTCGGGTACATCCCCACAGCATCGATGATATCCTCATCGATCGTTATACTCCCAACATAATTTAGGTTGGCTTCCGTTACGCGGGCTCTGTGGATCTTGCCCTTCATCATCGTCAAAAACATGCTGATTACACTCCTATCGGGATTTCACTTCTAGTTACGATCACATTATCGATCAGTCTTGCTGCAGAAAACTGAACAGCTACAGCTACGATGATATCTTCATCGATCGCTTCGATCGGCTTTAAACCTGGATAAGAAAGCACTTCTACATAATCGATCTCTCCAACGGTCTGTTGAAGCATCTCCTCAACTAATCGTTTGATTTTACTTGCACTAGTTTCACCACTCCTGATCGCTTCTTTCGCTCTTACTAAACTATTTGAGAGCTCGGATGCATCTGTTCGCTCTGATGGTGTTAAATAGACGTTCCGTGAACTTTTTGCAAGACCATCCACTTCTCTTACGATGGGACAAGGGACGATTTCAACAGGTACATTGAAGTCTTCCACTAATCCTTTGATAACAGCGACTTGCTGTGCATCTTTTAATCCAAAATAAGCACGATCTGGTAAAACGATTTGGAATAACTTTAGTACGACTGTTGCTACACCATCAAAATGTCCTGGTCTTGATTCACCGCAGAGAGTATCAACTCGTTTATTCACAGTTAACGTTGTCGTCCGGTCCTCAGGGTACATCTCACGAACATGCGGATAAAATAATATGTCCACGCCAGCTTCTCTTGCTAGCTCTTCATCTCGTTTAATGTCCCTTGGATACCTGTCGAAGTCTTCGTTTGGTCCAAATTGAAGTGGATTAACAAATACGCTCATCACGACGATGTCATCCTCTTCTCTAGCTCTTTTAACTAAACTCGTGTGACCTTCATGAAGAAACCCCATCGTAGGGACAAACCCGATCGTATTGCCCCGCTTCATTTGTTTTTTCGCTTCTAGTTGCATGTCTTTTATTGAGGATATGATCTTCACGACTTCTCACCTCCATACATCGCAGCGAGCTGTTCTTCCTTCATGTTAAATGAGTGCTTTTGTTCTGGAAATGATTGCTTTTTAACATCATCTATATAGGACGTAATCGAATGCGATACGGTCTCACCTATCTCGGCGTACTGTTTCACAAACTTAGGCACGTGCCCACTTCCGTAACCGACTAAATCATGGTATACGAGCACTTGACCGTCTGCTTGGACACCTGCTCCTATTCCTATCACCGGAATCGTAAGCTCTGTCTTCACGATTTCCGTTAATTGCTGTGGTACGCATTCAAGGACGAGTGCAAATGCACCAGCACGTTCGATCGCCTTTGCATCATCGAGCAGCTTGGCTGCTTCCTCGCTTCCTCGCGCTTGCACTTTATAACCACCTAATACGCCAACAGATTGCGGCGTTAGTCCAAGATGACCCATTACCGGTACACCTGCCGTGGTTAGTTTCTCGATATGCGTGATAACATCTCCTGCGCCTTCGAGCTTTACGGCATGCGCTCCTGCTTCTTGCATCAATCTTCCTGCATGAGCTAACGTTTCACTAGGCGAACTATGGTACGTGAGAAACGGTAAATCGCTTACAATAAACGTATGACGGGCGCCTCTATTAACGGCCTTTGTATGGAGAACCATATCATCCATCGTTACAGGAACAGTAGAATCATAGCCAAGGACGACCATACCAACGGAGTCTCCTACTAATAAAAGGTCGATTCCAGCTTCCTCTGCAAGTTTTGCTGAAGGATAATCATACGCAGTTAACATGGCGATTGGGTCATTGTTTTGCTTCATCTTTTTGAAATCACTCGTTGTTTTCAATTCTTTCTCCTCCTTTTCTAGAGGAAACTAAAACCGTACAAAAAAACTCCTGGAAGAGGTTAACGGTTGACAGGGGTACCCTAATCGGCCTGAGAATGCACACAGGCATACCGCAACACTCCAACATCCAGGAGGTTACATATCGGTTTCATCCCTCTGTCCCAGTCCGCTACGGATCAAGGCAGAATATTTTTTGTTCACTCATAAAACGGTGCGGTTCTTAAAGAAGATACCGCCCTTACACCTGTAGTATAGCAGATTATCTTACGTTTGTGGAAAGGAATCAGCAGATTTCAATATCAGCTGAATAGATGTGGTGCGTCTTGCCGTCACTCGATTCTAACAACAAAACGCCTTCTTCTGTAATCCCTTTCGCTAATCCTTCGATAACGCCGTTTAACGTTCTTGCTTTGATTTTTCTTCCAAGACTGATCGCATAGCTTTCCCATAAAAGCTTGATCATACGGAAGCCATTTTCCATATACTCGGTATAAAGTACTTCAAGTTCATTCAAAATCGCTGCGAGTAGTGCTGCACGATTAACATCTTCTCCGCTTTCGATTTTCAACGAAGTTGCTGTTGTCAAATCTGTTGGAAAATCTGTTTCATCTGCATTTACATTGATTCCCATTCCAATGATCACCGACTTGATTTGATCCGCTTCTGCCTGGAGTTCTGTTAGAATGCCAACGATTTTCTTGCCATTTATCAATATATCGTTCGGCCACTTTATTTCAGCTTCCAAGCCGGTTTGTTTCTTGATTGCTTGTACAACACTGACCGCAGCGATCAAAGTAAATTGAGGTGCGCGCTGAGGCGGTAACTTCGGTCGCAAGATGATGCTTGTCCAAATGCCACTGCCTTTTGGGGAATGCCATGATCTTCCTAATCTTCCTTTGCCTTTTGTTTGCTCGTCAGCAACGACGATCGCTCCATCTTGTATCCCGCTATGTGCTAAGTTATGGGCAATAAACTGCGTCGTTTCAACAGAAGAATAGGCATGGATCTCTCTACCGATAAAGTCGGTAGAGAGTTTCAGGCTGATTTCTTCCTTAGAGAGAGAATTAGGACGCGTTACGATACGATATCCTTTCTTTTGAACAGCTTCAACTTCATACCCATTCTTTCTTAGTTCAGCAACATGTTTCCATATCGCCGTTCGTGAAACGTTTAACGAATCACTGATCATCTGTCCTGATACATATGTGTCGGTATGGTCTTCAAGCATTTGCAACAATCGCTGTCTTATTGAGTCTGCCAATATTCAAGCCACCTTTTAATGCTAGTTTTCTCATTCTTAATTTCTTCTTTAAGTACCCCTTGCTCAATTCGTTCAAGGGTTTCTCCTACCCATGGACCTGGTTTTTGTCCGGTCCATAATAAAAGATCTTCGCCTGTTACCGCTAGCTCATTAGAAGAAGTGATAGGAAGATCTAATGCGATCTGATCGATGTTTTCATATGTAGGAACACGATTTTGCACACAAGCTAAGACACGTTCACTTTCTTTCTCGTATGGAATGGCAAAATATACGGTCTCGCGATTCCATCCTTCGATCTTCACTTTCTCTATGGTACTAAGAATTTTATTAACCTTCTTTAGAACGTCGTTCGAGTGCCGCCACCCTTTCAAAAACGTAGTTGGATCATCATGATCATTTGCAAGCCATGCGAGTCTTTCTTCTTTAGACTCTAAAATACTTACATCCATTCCTTTTTCTAAGTACGCTTTCCGATCTGCCAATCCCGGCAAAAAAGCGTATACTCCGGTATCTACGATTAATTTTAGGGCTTTGACGACTGCAGGTCCCGCGAGAAGCTTGTTGAATTCTACTGTCATTCTTTCGACCGCGATATGTGATAACAAAGGAGCACTCTTCTTAATAGCCTCTAAGGTTTCTTCTTCAAAGCGAAATGAGAACACGCTCAAGAATCGTAATGCTCTTAACATTCTCAAAGGATCTTCTGAAAACCGCTCATCTGGATCACCTACTGTACGAATCACTCCGCGTTTTAAGTCTTCTCTTCCACCGAACGGATCCACAACTTCACCATTTTCTCCGATCGCCATACTGTTCATCGTGAAGTCTCTTCTCGCGAGGTCTTCATCAATACGATTCAAAAAAGTGATTTCGGAAGGATGGCGGAAATCATTGTAGTTATCCTCTGATCGGAACGTTGTTACTTCAAAGGGTTCACCTTCAAAGATGACCGTTACCGTTCCATGTTGAACGCCAGTTGGAATGACTTTTTCAAAAAGCTTCATCACCTCATTTGGATGAGCAGAAGAAGCGAGATCGAAATCTGAAACAGGCAATCCTAATATAAGGTCTCGGACTGCTCCTCCTACGATATATGCGTCATGTCCTGCGTTCTTCAATGTCCTCATCACTTTAAGAGACTTCTTAGCAGTCTCACCCTCGAATTGGATCAAACTAGCTCCTCCTGAATGGTTTTATAGTAAAGCGATTCGTATTGCTCTAAGATTAACTCCGATGCAAATTTTCTTTGAACGGCTTTAAGAGACGCTTCACTAAACTTTTGATGTAGTTCACGATCTGATAGTAGTCGGAGAGCATAGGATGCGATTTCGTCTATATTCCCTACCTCAGCAATGTATCCATTTACTTCATGATCAATGACTTCAGGGATTCCCCCTATGTTTGTTCCGATCGCAGGAACTCCACAAGCCATCGCTTCTAAAGCAACTAAGCCGAAGCTTTCTTTCTCAGAGAGGAGTAACTTTAAATCACTGATCGACAGGATTTCAGCAACGTTTTCCTGCTTCCCAAGAAATTTCACTTTATCATTCAATCCAAGTTCACTTACTAGGCGACAGGCAACTTGTATTTCAGGACCATCGCCTATCAGCAGAAGTTTAGCTGGTAACTGCTTTTGAACCCGATCGAAAACTTTTATGACGTCTGGTACTCGCTTCACACCTCTAAAGTTCGAAATGTGAACGATAACTTTCTCTTCCTCTTTAATACCATACCCTTTTCGTAAATCTTCACGTCGCTTAGGATAGTAAACTCTTTCATCAACAAAGTTATAAACGGTTTCAATCGGTTTACTTGTCTCGAGCAGTTCTTGCGTTTGTCTAACTAGATCATCAGAAACCGCCGTAACACTATCCGATTTCTCGATTCCAAAGCGAATTAGCTGTGTAAGAGAAGGATCGTAGCCAAGCACTGTTATGTCTGTTCCGTGAAGAGTTGTGACGATCTTGACATCGCCTCCCACCATTTCTTTCGCAAGAAACGCACATACCGCATGTGGAACAGCATAATGAACGTGGAGGAGGTCCAGGTTCTCACGTTGGATGACTTCTGCCATTTTACTTGCTAATGTCAGGTCATAAGGTGGGTAACGGAATACGGCGTATTGATTAACTTCTACCTCATGAAAGAATATGTTTGGATGAAATGTATCGAGCCTAAACGGGACGCTGCTCGTAATAAAATGTACCTCGTGCCCCTTTTCAGCTAGCATTTTTCCGAGCTCAGTCGCGATTACTCCCGAACCACCAACCGTCGGATAACATGTGATGCCGATTTTTAACTTCATTCTCTTTCTCCTATTCTAACGGTATCTCTTTCATACTGAGCATGTTCTTTGAAATAAATCCTTCTGCGTAATCAACACCTGACTCTTTTCCATAAAGGTATTCACGGTGAATGACTTTTTGAACATACCCGTTTGTTAATGGTGTTGCTACACTATCTTCCCCTAGTACAAATTGACTTTCATAAGCTTCTAACGCTTTTTTCTTCGCATCAATCTGTTCGGAAACATCAATTGTGAACTGCGGTTTATGAAAACCATTTATAAAATAATAGTAAATGCGCTTTACTTTGTGTGCACTCCCAAGCTCAGGTTTGTACTTCCGTATCCCCGCTGAAAAGACGGCTTCTTCGACCAGTGTTGCCGCATGCCCATGGTCAGGATGACGATCATCAAAGTATGGGATAAAAACCGCAGATGGCTTAACCGCTCGGATAAGATCAACGCACTTTTCCAAAGAACCTTCGTTAACACTAAGTCCCCGGTCAGGTAGACCGAGGTTATAGCGATTTGAAACTTTAAGAATGTCTGCTGCTGCTTTAGCTTCTACCTTTCTTTGCGATACTGTGCCATTCGATGATAGTTCTGCTTCAGTTAAATCACAAATACCAGTTCGCTTACCTTCCAGAGCAAGCTTCTTTAATGTACCAGCCATACCGATTTCTACATCATCTGCATGTGCTCCAAATGCTAATACATCAAGTTTCTGTGTTTCTTCCATGTACAATTTCTCTCCAATCTAGTTCTCCTCGACCCAATGCGTGTACAAGGATTTCAGCGCTTCCCATGTTTGTTGCGAGCGGGATGTTATACACATCACACAATCTGATCAAAGCTGTAACATCTGGCTCGTGAGGCTGCGCTGTCAATGGATCACGGAAGAAGATGATGGCATCCATCGCGTTGTCAGCAATCATCGCACCGATTTGTTGATCGCCACCTAAAGGACCAGACTGAAAGCGATGAATCGTCAACCCTGTTTCATCGATAATGCGTTTTCCGGTCGTTCCAGTTGCATAAAGCGTGTGAGGCTCTAATATTTGTTTATATGCTAAAGCAAATCGAACGAGGTCATCTTTCTTTTTATCGTGAGCAATCAAGGCGATATTCATGACACCATCCCCTATTCCATTATATTCTCAAGTCCATAAACCAACTGATCGATCTTTAAGACGGTTTCAACGGCAAGCTGAACGCCAGGCATAAACGAACCTCTGTGCATTGAATCATGACGAATCTTTAGAGTTTGTCCCTCTCCGCCAAATAGCACTTCCTGATGAGCCACAAGACCTGGCAGCCTTACGCTATGAATTCTCATACCTTCGTAATCGGCACCTCTAGCCCCTTGGAGTTCTTCGCTTTCATCTTCATGCCCCTGAACTTTAGGTTCACGAACCTCAGAAATCATCTTCGCAGTTTTAACTGCTGTTCCGGATGGCGCATCGAGCTTTCGATCATGATGTTGCTCAATAATCTCAACATCAGGAAAATATTTTGCTGCCATCGAAGCAAACTTCATCATTAATACTGCACCGATCGCAAAGTTAGGAGCGATGATCGCGCCGATCCCTTTCTGCTCTGCTAACTCCGATAGTCTTTCAACATCTTCGTTCGAAAATCCGGTCGTACCTACTACAGGTCTTACATTATGTTGAAACGCGATCTCCATATGCTTTTTTCCGTACTCTGGCGTCGTTAAATCGATTAACACATCACACTCAACCTCAGATAGACACACGTCAAGATCGGTGTATACCGGGGAGTCTAACGACGGAAGATCCGGAATGTCTTTAACAGTCTCTCCAGATTGTCTTGAATCCACTACAGCTGATAACGAAAAGTGGTCTGTACGAGCCACAAGCTTAACTGCTTCGCTCCCCATCTTTCCTCTTGGTCCTGCAATAACGATCTTTACCGTATCCATATTATGATTCACTCTCCTCTTCTTTCTTCGTCCAACGGTCTTTATCTCTTGTATTAAACTTTGTCATCACTCGATCGAACGCTTCATCTAAATCGATATCAAGTGAATTTGCAAAGCATGTTAACACAAACAGAAGGTCACCCATTTCTTCTTCCATCGACCTTTGTGTTTCTTCACTTTTCTTTGGCTTCTCACCATAATAATGGTTAACTTCTCTAGCAAGCTCACCTAGTTCTTCCGTCATTCTTGCTAACATCGAAAGGGGGCTGAAATACCCTTCCTTGAATTGACCTATGTATTGATCCACTTCTTCTTGCATATCTTTAATCGTCTTTTCAGACACGAGTGCTCCCACCTTTCTCATCTGCTACTATGTTAGCTAAAAGACATGTGTTTGACAAATATTTAACCATCGCACCGCTCTGTAGAAAGTATACCAAAATCAAATTGCTGTTCGCTCAATATTTGATTATAATGAATGCTGTTGGCTGTATAGGACGGAAAGGATGTATGCATATGGAAGGAATTCGCATGAAGAATGTGATCTTCATTTTATTAGGTTCTGCAATTTTTGCTTTTGGACTCGTTCATTTTAATATGGAGAACAACTTAGCTGAAGGTGGTTTTACAGGTATAACCCTTCTACTCTATTTTCTCTTTGATATCGATCCAGCCATTTCAAACCTAGTATTAAACATACCGTTATTCTTTATTGGATGGCGTTTACTTGGCAGGAAATCATTTATCTATACTTTACTAGGAACTGTAGCGCTCTCGGTATTTTTATGGATATTTCAACGTTATTCAGCTCTTTCGATTCCTTTAAGAGACGACATGACGCTCGCTGCACTTTTCGCAGGTGTATTTATCGGTTTAGGTTTAGGTATTATCTTTAGATATGGAGGGACAACTGGGGGCGTAGACATCATCGCAAGACTTGGTTTTAAATATGCGGGCTGGAGCATGGGCAGGACGATGTTCGTATTTGATTTTTGTGTGATCGCGATTTCCCTCGTCTACTTAAACTACAAAGAAGCAATGTATACACTCGTCGCAGTATTTATAGCAGCACGTGTGATCGACTTTATCCAACAAGGCGCTTATTCCGCAAAAGCTGCCATGATCATATCGGAAAATAACAAAGAGATTGCTGATACCATCATGAAAGAGATGGATCGCGGCGCTACCGTCTTAAACGGAAAAGGAAGTTTTTCGGGGCTGCAGAAAGAAGTGCTCTATTGCGTAGTAGCAAGAAACGAACTTTCTAGACTGAAGAGCATCATTCGCCAGGTCGACCCGCACGCTTTCGTTGCTGTTAATGATGTGCACGATGTGCTTGGTGAAGGATTTACATTAGACGAAAACAAAAATCCAATTGAAGATTAATTGAAATAAACCTCGCATAAAGGGCGGGGTTTTTGTAATTCGAAACAGTCTTAAAGACTCGAATATGGTAGTGATTTTGAGTGTAACGGATTGAATACCTCTTCCTTTGTCCAACTCCAACGGACGTTCGTCCACACGAAATCAAGTAGGATTCAGACTCCTATGACAAATCGAACAAATTAATCAGATTTCTTTATAAATTAAAAACCTCGCCAACAATGGCGAGGTTTATTTATTAATCTTCGTTCATGCCGAGAAAGATGAACACGAAGCGTACAAGTTCAAGTAGTGCAACGACAGCAGCTGCTACATACGTGAGGGCTGCGGCATTCAATACTTTCTTCGTTTCACGTTCTTCGTCATTTCGGATGACTCCTGATGAAACAACTTGTTCCATCGCACGACTAGAAGCGTTAAACTCAACCGGCAGCGTGACTAATTGGAATAGAACGGCAGCACTCATGAAGATGATACCAAGCAAGATAAAGTTTGATGAAGACATCAAAATACCTGCTAGGATAACGAAATAACTGAAGTTAGAACCTAGGTTAGCTACAGGCACCAATGAATGTCTGAAGCGTAATGGAGCATAATCCTCTTGGTCCTGAATAGCGTGTCCTACTTCGTGAGCTGCAATTGCTGCTCCAGCTACAGAATGTCCGTGGAAATTACCAGATGACAATCTTACCGTTTTAGATCGCGGGTCATAATGATCTGATAAATGACCGCGAACTTCTTCTACTCCTACAGAGTATAAACCATTTTCATCAAGAATTTTTCGAGCAACTTCAGCACCCGTCATTCCAGATGAGTTAGGAACTTTTGAATATTTTTTGTATGCGCTCTTCACACGACTCTGAGCCCAAAGTGGGATGATTAGAAGAAGAGCAAAATAAATTAGAATACTAGCCATTTCCATTCCTCCATAGTAGTATATCTCTATCTATCTTAACGTCAATTTTAGTCAAATAACTAGTAAAAGTCAATCATTTTACTGTCATACCAAGGTTTAATCTTTCTCAAATTGTTTATATTTCTTCACATCCGTCTTTTCTCCACGGTACTTTCGGTAAAGAACGTATAGCAACGTGACCGTTATTATCCCACCTATAGAAATTATCATCCACACGATCGATGACTCGTTTTTCTCAACATGACCTTCATAGACTTCTTTGAAGTCTGACTTCATCGTTTCAAGCTGTTTAGACAGGTCTTTTTTATGAGAAGATCCGTAATTTTCAAAGAATGCAATGTGTGAATCGAGTCTTTGCTGCATTTCTGTCGAGAGATCGATGCCAAGTGCTGGTCGAATCACGCTATAAGATCCTAAAAACTGCTGGAGATCTCTTTCATAAACCTTATAATCCCTATGCGCTACGGCTGCTTTCATTTCATCGATCAAGCCGAGCATCTTATCGTCCGTTTGACGCCAAATAGGCTGTTCTTCTGTAACAAGTGCATCTACAGCGAGACGAAATTCTGTAAGTGCCTTCATCCGTTGTTCCGTTTCCTGATCGGTGGCTGTGACTGAATGGAGAGCTCTATTGTGAGTGTTCAAGACAATGCGCATCTCAGTGATCGTCATTTCTGTATTCTCTTCGCCTGGAAACACTTCTTCAAACTTCTCGAGCATTGCTTTTGCCCTTTCAAACTCTTCTTGCTTACCAAACTCTAGAACTTTCGATGCGAAATCATCCCATGCTTGTCTCGTATCCGATTCAGCTGCAAAAGCGTTAATAGGAAGAATGAAAAGCAATAAAAGCAGGAGTAATCCTCTAACCATACCTGTCCCTCCTTCATCCTAATTCAATGTATGATAAAAGGGACAAGAGTAGACCATTAACTCTAGCGAAGATCTAACTTGAATCGTGAATTCCGAATCGTTAACAAGTAAACAAGGAGAATAGAAGCTAACGATAGCCAAAACGTAAAATAACCGATTTGAGATGTGTATTCATGAAGCATCGAATACCTAGGCATCTGCCCAAACACGTAATCGATCACATCATTATGTAGCGTCCAAATCGCAACGACAATCAAATGCCAGCTTTTTATTCTATAGAAAGGAGAGTAAAGCAGCCCTTCGACCGCCATCCCAAAATGGGAGATGATCAGCATGATTGCAATCGGAGATAGAACGCCCGTCACTTGCATCACCATCACGTTCATAACGACGGCCCATATTCCATATTTGAAAAGCGTTACAGCAGCTAACGCCTCAAGTAAAGGCCAATTTTTGCCGAGTAAAAATGCGATCAATACAAAACAAAAAAACAAGCTAGCTGTTGGACTATCCGGTACAAATAACAAGAAGATAGGTTCAGTATCTTCAAGCTGCCAGCCATACCAGTAATACCCGTAAGCTGTGCCTAATACATTGATGATCAACATGCTCCAAAGGAACGGTTTCGACCTAAGTATATAGAAAAGTTCGTATATCATCTGACTTCTCCTCTAAATGATTGAAAAAAAGCTGACCGTTACAGTCAGCTTTTTTCTAATTATTTATTCGCTTCAACAGTTTCAACGATAAAGGTAGCTAATTTATCAAGCTCTTCATCAGAACCTTTAAATGCGTTAGCTGGCATTCCGCCAATTCCATTTACAGCGATGTCTTTAATTTGTTCTTCTTTCAAACCGGTCTCAAGAAGTGATGGACCTGAGCCACCTTGTAAGCTGTCACCGTGACATCCGATACAGCTTTGAGAAGAATAAATCTGATAACCTTCTGACTCTTTGTCTACAGTTGCCTCAACAATTTCACCTTGCTTAGCTTGTTTTTCCCAGTCATGAGTAACAACAGATTCCCAAGTTAAGTAAACAGTCGAGATAAGACCAAGCAACATAAGAGCAGTGGCTACAGGACGCTTCGCAGGGCGTCTCTCAGGACCACGGTCTAGCCAAGGCGCTAACAATAGAGCACCGAAAGCAAGACCTGGCATGATGATCGTACCTACAAGCGTATAATCTCCTGCCGCATATTTATACTTCAAGAGCTGATACAAGAATAAGAAATACCAGTCTGGAAGTGGTGTATAAGTTGCATCCGTTGGATCCGCTACACGTTCGAGCGGAGACGGATGAGCAATCGTTAGTGCTAGGTAACCGATAAGGAATACAGCACCAACCATCCATTCTTTTAATAGAAAGTTCGGCCAAAACGCTTCTGTTTTGCCGGGGTACTCTGAATAATCTTTTGGAATGTTAGGCTTTCTCTGCGCAGGGATACGCGAGTCGCCCACAAACTTCATTCCTTTTCCGCGATGCATCTGTCCCCCTCCTTCGTAAAAAAATTATATGGTATTTACAAGTCGATCAGCCGTATCTTACAACGGTCCAGAAATACCCTGCTTTCGAATCATGATAAAGTGGGCACCAAGCAATCCAAGCAGCGCTGCTGGAAGGAAGAACACATGAATCGCAAAGAAACGAGCAAGTGTTTGAGCCCCGATGATTTCTCCCCCTGCGAGTAGCGTTTTCGCCCACTCACCGACTACTGGGATTGTAACTGCAATTTCCAGACCAACTTTTGTTGCGAAAAGTGCTTTCATATCCCAAGGAAGAAGGTATCCTGTAAATCCTAGACCAAGCATTACGAAGAAAATTAGTACACCGACAACCCAGTTAAGTTCACGAGGCTTCTTATATGAACCTGTAAAGAACACTCGTAGGGTATGTAGAAACATCATAACGATAACTAAACTAGCTCCCCAGTGGTGCATTCCTCGAACAATTTGTCCAAATGCTACTTCGTTCTGAAGGTAGTATACGGACTCCCAGGCGTTCACAATGTCCGGTACATAATACATTGTAAGGAACATCCCAGATAAAATTTGGATTACTGTAATAAAAAACGTTAATCCTCCAAAGCAATAAACAAACGCTGAAAAGTGGTGAGCAGGGTTAACGTGCTCAGGCACTTCGTGATCCGCAATATCGCGCCACATAGGCGTAATATCTAAGCGTTCATCTACCCAATCATAGATCTTGTTTAACATAGATTACGCCCCCTAACGTGGTTCAGGTTTTCCGAGGTAAAGTTTTCCATCTTCGACTTTCTTGTTGTAAACATCAAGTGGTGCAAGAGGCGGTGTGCCCGGAACGTTCACGCCGTCTTTCGTGTAACGACCTGCATGGCATGGGCAGAAAAACTGATCAGGATATGCAGGATTTGAAGCCCAGTCAACAGTACATCCAAGGTGTTTACATACAGGTGAAAGAGCGACTATTTCATCTTTTTCATCTTTGTAAACCCAAGCGGATTGCGTTACTTCTGATTCGTACCAACCATCAACCTGGTCGATCTTGAATTCTTTACGTACTGGCTCACTTGTAATCTCACTTGTTTCCATAACAGGAACGAAGTCCTGCGTCGATTTTTCCTTTAACAATGGGTCGATCGCAAATCGAACCATCGGCATAAGCATTCCAGCTGCCATAAAACCACCTACACCAGTCAGGCTGTAGTTTAGAAATTGGCGTCTTGTTACTTCCTTCTTCTTCGCCATTGGTTTCCCCCCTATCCTATGAAGTCAGTCCAGCCGGACGTATAATACACACATATAACTAGGACATTCCTATGATAGCGTAGTCACTCTTACGCTGTCAATATTCTGATTAGTCTTTAGCTTGCCTCAAATCAGCCTTTTATACTACTTTGCCACTTATTTGTTACAAATTGTAGTACTTGTTTGATTTGTGCTGAAACCGTTTCAACTTTATACTGCTCATCCATGTGTTCGAGTGGGATCGCAGGCATCCATAATAACCCGCTTGAGAGCTGATTTTCTGACTGCTTCCAATCAACGTCAGAAGTAAGGGTAATGATATGCTTCATCCCACCCTCCATCAGTTCAGCTTCTACTTGTTTCAGTCTAGCAGTACGAGATGCCTCATCTTCTGTCTGGAGGTACGTGAATGCAGGAACAAGCAAAAGGCGCCCTTTCAACTGCCTTTCGAGCTCATTTGCGATAATAGAAATATACTCTCCCATCGAAACGGTGCTCTTTACGTTTGATGTAAGAGAAATTGGGATCAAAGGTATAACAGCAGTATCCACGTATTCTTTTTCTTTTACATAAACCCCTATATCCGATTCAGTCCATTTCATGTTCTCGTCTCCCTTCCTTGTCCAATTAAATGCCAAAATGTTTTTTCGAATGTTTTGTTTAAAAGATGATCATGTTCTAAAGGTAAGTCGATCCAGATTCTTCGATCTTCCTCACTCGCAATATTATTCACGATCGTCCACATTGCTTTGCTATTAAGAAGCGTAGGGTTAAATAGCTTCAAGTGAAGATATGAATCACCTTTTTCTTCCCTTGAGAGAAAAAAGTCCCCAGCTTCACTACTATACAACTCTATTTTCTCAATGTATACATCACTTAAAACTGGAATGTAGGGAAGTGGATAGTAAATTTCATATGGAAAGAAAGAAAAACGACTGTCTTGAAAACTGTTAGAGAGTGCACTTCTTTTAGTAATAGGGTTTTGAAATTTATTGAAGCTTATTGAATCGACCTTTCCTCTGATCACTCCCGCTCTTATACGCGCTGAAACAACAGTCGAAGTCAACATCATATTCAGTTTCTTTGAGAGCTGATTAGCAGGGAGATTGCTTTTCTCCGTTGCATAGCCGATCCATTTGATCGATGAAGATGAATAAGCACTTTCCATAAGCGTTTTCATAAGCGAGGATGCGATTCCCCTCCCTCTGAAATCAACATCTGTACGTAACCTGCCGAGAATGCCAATCTCATTCTCAAATGTTGTCAGCCCTGCTATCCCTACTAAACGGTCGTCTTCAAAGTATCCTACCAATGAGTCGTTTTCTACAAGTCTTGGAAAAATGCGAACGATATAATCATCTTGTATATTCGTCTTCATTCCCTTTAGTTGACCATAATCTGAATATGTTAAGTATCTGATCACCTTTGAACCTCCACATTTTCACCATGTAAACCTTTTAAAAGTATAAAAAAACCCTTGAAAAGTTTCAAGGGTTAAAGGTTATTCAACTGTTTGCTTAAATACTGAAAACGATCCATGTCTTTTTGATCAAGAGCATCGTCTATCTCTTTTAAAATCGACTCACGCTTAAATCGTGTAAACGATTCGTCCAGTACCATCTCAGCAAGGAAGGAATACTTCTTATCTGCTGCCATATTTTCCGGCAGAAAAGGATTTTCTTCTAGCACTGCTACATAGTGTGGAGACACATTCTTACTTTTGAAGTTAAGCTGAATATAAATAGGCTCGTCCTGATTCAACCTAATATCGTGAAACGACTTCTCAGGATCCGTTGTGATGATATTGTGCTTGTAAAATCTGAAAGGAGCGTTTTCCACACAGTGCGTAGAAATAACGAGAGCCTTCGGGCAAAATTCTGCGTTCTCTACAAAATGAACATTTCCCATAAGCACTTCGTCGCTGATTAGATAATTCAAAAGCCAGACACATTCACGCTTCTTCACCTGATAATTTTTCAGGAACCATTTAAGAAAGTCCTTTTTTTCAACGACTGAAACGGAGCTGCTCATAGCGATTCCTCCCTGAGATTTTCCTAAATTAAGAATTCGTCATTGAAGAAGAATATCCTTCCAATCCAGGATTAATCCTCTTCAATTCTTTCTTCCTCGAATCGCATGATGTCTTCTTCGAGGTGAGTCAATGTAGGATCCTGTTTCAATGCATGTTTAAATAACTCGATCGCTTCTTTTCTACGGCCTTCTTCAATTAAGAATAATCCATATTCTTCAAGGAACAACGGATCGTTTTTGAAATAAGTATATGCATTTTCATAACGATTTATTGCCTCTTTATATTTCTCTTCGTGTTGAAGAGCTGTTGCTGCTGACCAATCTAGATAAGGATCGCTTTGTTCTCCTTCTTCAATATTTTGAAGAAGATCGAGGATGTCGTCATAACGCTCTTCTGTTCTAAAGAAAGTCGCAAGTGTTTTAGCCGCTTCGATATGTGAAGGATTGATCGCAAGAAGCTCTCTCAAATATCTCTCTCCACTTTCTTCGTCATGCGATTTAAAACTTAGTCGGCTTGCTTGAAGATAAAGTTCTTCATTAAACTCATCGACCTTAATGCCTTGCGCTAATGTTTCGATAGCCTCAGTAACGGCACCTTCTTCTTCATACGCTTTAGCTAGATATGGATAGAGTGTACTATACTGTGGATCCAAATCTTTAAGCTCTTTGAATGCATGGATGGCTTTTTTATACTCATTAATTTGAATAGCGGTAAATCCATAACCGAACAATGCATTGATCTCCCGTGCGTTTTCAAGACCTTTTTCGTAATACGTTAGTGCTTCTTCGAACTGTCCACTTCCACTGAGAGCTTCAGCAAGTCTAAGTTCTATATTTTCGTTGGCAAGCTCACTCTTCGTATTGATGACTGCTTCATAATAAGGAACCGCCTTTAGGTGATGACCTTGAGTTAAATAGAATTCACCTAGACCAAAGTCGATGATCGGTTCATCAGGAGATATACGCTTCGCTTCTAGTAGCTTTTGTTCTGCTACTTCTTCAAGACCTTCCGTTTGATAGAGGTCTGCTAATAGCAGTAATGCTGGCGGATAGGCAGCGTCATTTTCATCTATTTTACTGAGTGCAGCGATCGCTTCTTGTTCTTGTTCAAGCTCAACATAGCACTCTGCTGCTTGTACAAGTAGCTCACCTTCATTTGGATAATGCATCAAAAGTTCTTCAACAACATCTCGAGCATCTTCTATTAGTCCAAGGTTGTAATAAATGTTAGATAAGTCGTACAACCCTTCATGATCCGCTGTTTCACGAACTTTCGTTAATTCTTTTAATCCTTCTTCGAAATTACCTGCCTCAATGAGGGAGATAGCTTGTTTAAGACGCTCCACGACCCAAAACTCCTTCTTACTCTACTTATTTTATTTCCATGACTTGCGGTGAAGAATCCCGGTTTTCTTATGTCCAACCGCTCTCCAAATCCTCGCTTCAAGTGTAACTTCTTTTCCACTTTAAGGATTTCACCACGTAGTCCAATAATAGCTGGCTCTTCTCCATGATAATCAAGAATTTGCTCTTCATCAACTCGAGTGCTTTCATGATTAGAATAAAGGTTATAATCAAAGTGCGACCCTTGGGTCAATGACCCTTTTAATGGGAAGAGACCTGTACGCATTAAAAAGGAAGTCGATACGTGATGAGGTTCAATGATATCATACTCATATGGTTCGATTCCCTTATCACTAAGAAGGTCGTAACACACCTTTTTCTCTCGCATGCGTTTTGACTCAGGAATTTCTGACAAAAACGCGAAATCAACCATCATTGCTGCACGATATGGAAAATTAGCTTGATGAATCCATTCGAACACGAAGTTATTCCAAGATGATTCATGCTCAAATTCGATTATGATAAAAGGTAAGCGGTAACGACCGCACTTTCTCATCACCTCTGGCGTAACTCGTTCTGCAGCCATTCGTATTCCTAGTACATAATCGATAGGGGAGTCTTCAAAAGCGCGTAGGGCACTCTGCAATTCTTCTTCTAAGGTTCTTTCTGAAGCGATCGGTACACACGACATAATCGTCGTAATCCCCTGATAAACGTATCGTTCTATTTGAGTTAGAATCTCATCTTTTGAAAAGTGATACATCTCTTCATCAAAACCTACTTTTCCTGGCTCCATCCTATATCCATTCAATGAACAGCAAATCCCTTTTTCTAGTCTGCCGGTATTCGTCTTAAATGTTATTTTCTCTCCAGCAACGATTTTATACTCATCACGCATGCCATCAATGGAAACCTTACTGTATAGCTGCTTCAAAAGGAATCCTCCCCTGCCATTCTTATAATGACAGGCTATGTGGCACACGTCTTGAATATGATAACCCACTCAATAAAAAAATTCCCTGCGCAGAAAGCGTTTGATAGCGCTTTCAAAACACAGGGACAAAGTTAAATATGGATAGGAGTGGAGAGAAACCATTACTATCCTTAGTATAACAGGAATTTCTATTAAATCAACAGATAATTTAGAAAAATTAGTAATATTTTTAAAAGTCATTAATAAAAGAGTAAATTCCTAAGAATTTACTCTCAATTGTTTCATGTGGTCAAAGAATCCTGGGTAAGATACTTTGATCGCTTCTGGCTTCTCTAAAGTGAGCTCACTTTCAGTGATACAACCTGCAACAGCTAACATCATACCGATCCGATGGTCGCCTAGGCTTGAGAGAGTAGCGCCTTTTAATCGATCTGTACCTTCAATGATCATTCCATCCTCAGTTCCTTTTATTGCAGCTCCTAACGCACTCAGTGCATCCACAACAGCATCGATGCGGTTCGTTTCTTTAACTTTAAGCTCTTCTGCGTCTTTGATAACGGTTTTCCCCTTCGCTTTTGTAGCTAACAGAGCAATAATAGGGATTTCATCGATCAGACGCGGGATCATTTCGCCTTCGATCGTAATTCCAGTAAGGTCACTCGTTTTGATCGTTAAATCAGCCACTTCTTCTTGGTTGATTACTCTTCTATTCTGAATCGTTAAATCTGCACCCATCTGCTCTAGTACGTCTATGATTCCAGAACGAGTATGATTGATTCCAACATTTAAAAGGGTTACCGTACTGTGCGGGACGATTGCTCCGGCCACAAGGAAGAAGGCAGCAGAGGAAATGTCACCAGGCACTTCTACATCGGTTGCCTTAAGCTCCTGTCCTCCTTCAACGCCTACTGTTAATCCATCTCTGTTCACTTTCACACCAAAGCTTTCGAGCATATTTTCAGTATGATTTCTCGAACGGTGCGTTTCAGTGACAGAAGTTGTTCCTTTAGCTTGAAGACCTGCTAGTAGGATCGCAGATTTCACCTGCGCACTGGCAACAGGGGAGGAATAGTTCATTCCTATTAATTGACCACCACGAATCGAGATCGGCGCATATGTACCATCATCTCGACCATCGATCGTTGCTCCCATCTCCTTCAACGGGATGGAAACTCTATTCATCGGTCGCTTCGCTATCGAGTCATCTCCTGCAAGGACTGAATAAAACGGTCTTCCTGCGAGAACCCCCATCATCAATCGGAACGTTGTCCCTGAGTTTCCAACATTCAATAGTTCATTTGGTTCTTGTAACGCTTCGATTCCCCTACCATGCACGACAACGGATGTGCCCTCATGTTCAATAGAAACACCCATTTGTTCAAAACAAGAGATTGTGCTCAAACAGTCCTCTCCAGGTAAAAAGTTTGATATTCGACTCGTACCCTTTGCCATCGCCCCGAACATGACCGCTCGATGTGAAATCGATTTATCTCCTGGAATCGTAATACTTCCTTGTAAACGTGTAGCTTTCATGATGGTTTCCATATCGTTCTGCATCTCCTTACTCAGTCATCTATATACGTCGTAAAATATGTATCGAGAACCTGTTTAGCCCGGTCACGATCGCCTTCAGACCTGAAGCTAACTCTCAATACGCCCATGATATCTTCACGTGTTTCGATAATACGTATGTTCGTGATCGATATAGCCTCTTTTGCGAGGTTTTGTGTCACAGCAGCGATAACACCTGGCTCGTCTTCCACATCTAAGAACAGATCATAAAAGGCAGGGATCGCTCCTCTAGATCGAACTGGAAGTCCGTCTCTAAAATCCTTTGCATCAGAAAAATAACGGTAAATTTCATCTCCGTCCTCATGCTCGATATGTGAGTGAATACGACCTAGTTCTTCTTTTAGATCATCGATCATCTGAAGCAGGACGCGCTTATTCCTTAGTAATATATCACGCCACATCACTGGACTTGCCGATGCAATCCTTGTTATATCACGAAACCCTCCTGCCGCGAACCTTGCAACATTGATGCGTTCATCATTATTGCTAGAGCTCACATAGTTCACAAGACTGGCTGCTAAAATATGCGGAAAATGACTGATTAAACCAACAAGGTAATCATGCTCCTGTGCATCTAGTTCTACAAAAGTAGCATTCGCGCCCTTTAACAGTTCCTTCAATTCTCGTAGTTTATCTGTATCCAAACCAACCTCTGGTGTTAAGATATAGAACGCATTTTCGAACAGATGTGACTTAGCTGCTGAAACACCCGTTTTATGAGAACCTGCCATAGGATGGCCGCCAATAAAGGTTACGTTCGAAGGCAGCGTTTGTTTTGCATGTTCAACGATCGACTGCTTCGTGCTTCCAACATCTGTTACGATTACGTTTTGATTTAGTTGGAGTTTGCTCAACTGATCGAGTATCATCTCCGTTTGAACAACTGGGGTAGAAATGATGATGACATCAGCTGATTCAACAGCTCCTTCAAGTGAAGAAGCTGTTTCATCAACGACTCGTAATGCTTTCGCAAGCTGGAGCTGATTTTCGTTAACATCGAATCCTTTAATCATTACGTTTTTATGTGCCTGCTTGATCGCTAGTGCGATTGAACCACCTATTAAACCAAGTCCAATAATTGCTACTTCTTTATTCATGAGTTCAAGTTTCTCCGATCTTCTACAAACTGAGTTAAATGTGAAATGATTTCTTTATTTTGTTCGTCGGATCCAACCGTAATGCGAAGAGAAGTAGGCAATCCAAGGGCACTGCCTGAACGGACGATATAGCCTTTTTTAAGCAGGTGTTCAAAAACCTCATCAGAAGGTACTTCAAAATCGATCAACACGAAATTGCCTTGTGATGGATAAACGGTGAGTCCGAACTTGCGGCAAAACTCATAGTAACGTTCTCTGCCTTTTTCATTTTCTTCTCGGCAGCGATCGATAAACTCTTGATCCTGAAGTGCCGCAATTGCAGCTGCTTGAGCGACTCTCGATGTATTGAATGGCTCTCTCGATGGTTCGATGGTCTGAATGACTTCAGGGTTTGCAACACCATATCCAACTCGTAAAGCTGCGATTCCATAAGCCTTTGAGAAGGTCCTCAAGATAACAAGATTCTTATAGTTTGGAAGTGCAGCTAGCGAATCGTGAAAATCATCCGCTGTTACATACTCTTTGTACGCTTCGTCTAAAACGACGAGCACATGCTCAGGAACGCGATCTAAAAATTCGATGAGTTCCATTTCAGTAACGTGTTCTCCAGTCGGGTTATTCGGGGAGCACACCCAAACGATACGTGTTTCGTTATCGATTGCCTCAAGCATTTTTCCTAACTGATGCTTACCAGATTTTAACGGAACTTCTCGTATCTCCGCATCTTCAATAACGGCATTATGACGATATTGAGGAAACGTTGTTGATGCCATAACAGTATTTGTTCCTTTTTCAAGGTACGTTCTACAGATCATTTGAACGACTTCATCAGATCCATTCCCAAATACTAACTGATTCTGATCAACATCAAGAAATGCTGCAACAGCATCCCGTAGTGAAGCTGCGTATCCATCTGGGTAGATATGAAGTTGAGATAGCTCTTTCTGTATAGCATCTTTTACAGATTGGGAAGAACCATACGGATTCTCATTTGAAGCTAGCTTTACCACTTCTTTTAAACCAAGCTCTTTCTTCACTTCTTCAATTGGCTTCCCTGGCTTGTAGGGAGTTAGCCCCTTAAGTTGACGTTTTGGAATCATAACTGCACCTCACGAATGTATTGTCGTTTTCTCAAAAGGAGCCACCAAATCCCTCACATATGCTCTGATCTGATCGATTGCTTCCTTTTGTGTCTCTGGATTCTGTAAAGCTTCTACTTGTGATTCTACTTGCCTAATAATCGCACTTCCAACGATGACACCGTCGCAATAATCTTTTAGCTCCTTTACATGTTCCGGTCGAGAAACACCAAATCCAACTGCTACCGGCACCTTACTTTGTTTTTTCACCCTCTCGACGAAAGTAAAGACTGAGCTCTGAAAATGAGAGCGAGTTCCTGTTACACCGAGTGAGGATACACAGTATAGGAAGCCAGTGGCTTCATCAGCAATTTTCTTTAGGCGTTCCTCTGAAGTAGTAGGAGCTACAAGAGAAATAAGAGCCGTTTCATTTTTAAGACAGCTCTCTTTCCATTCTCCACTTTCCTCAAACGGAAGGTCTGGAACTAAAAGTCCATCGACATCATTTTTACGCACTAAAGCGAAGAAGCGATCTTCTCCTAATTGTAACAAAAGATTATAATAAGTAAATATAATTACAGGGATTTCAAGTCCTTTTTCACGCATTTTCGGAACCAAGTCCATCGCTTTTTCGAGGCTCATTCCATTTTTCAACGCTCTTTCTGATGCACGTTGAATCACTGGTCCATCAGCAAGTGGGTCAGAATATGGTATTCCGAGCTCAATGGCATTAGCTCCTTCTTCTTGTAACATGAGTGCTAGTTCGATCGTCGTCTCGGGTTCAGGATCTCCCGCTGTAATGAATGGGATAAACAGATCGTTTTTATTCTCTACATGCTCTTTGAATCGTTTATTCATCTACATCACCTCCAAGGTGCTCCATGATCGTATGAACGTCTTTATCTCCTCTCCCTGATAAACAAACAAGGATTTCTTGAGATGCTGTTAATTCTGGCGCTTGTTTAATCGCTTCAGCAAGTGCGTGAGCGCTCTCGATCGCAGGGATGATCCCTTCTTCTTCAGAAAGAATCTTCAAAGCATCTAATGCTTCCTGATCTGTAATACCTTTATACGTGACACGTCCTGTTTCAGATAAATATGCATGTTCTGGTCCTATTCCAGGATAATCTAGTCCAGCTGAAATCGAGTATGGTTCTTGGATTTGCCCCGTTTCATTTTGAAGAAGATACGTAATCGAACCGTGGATCACCCCAAGCCTTCCTTCTGATAAAGTCGCGGCGTGTTTTCCAGTGTGAATCCCTTTTCCTGAGGCTTCCACCCCAATTAAATCAACTTGTTCTTCTAAATAAGGATAGAACATTCCCATCGCATTACTTCCGCCACCAACACAAGCAATGATCTTGTCCGGAGTTTTCTCTAGTTGAACACGTGATTCATCGCCTATGACACGTTGAAAATCTCGAACCATCTTCGGATAAGGATGCGGCCCAACTACGGAACCGATGAGATAAAAGGTATCCTCTACATTAGACACCCAGTATCGAATCGCTTCGTTCGTCGCATCTTTTAATGTTTTACTCCCAGAGGACACAGGGACGACTTCTGCCCCTAATAGTTTCATTCTGAATACATTCAATTCCTGCCGTCTAATGTCCTCCTCACCCATGAAGACTTTGCATTCAAGGCCATACCTAGCTGCTACCGTTGCAGCAGCTACCCCATGCTGACCAGCGCCTGTTTCTGCTACGATCTTTTGTTTGCACATTCTTACAGCGAGTAATGCTTGTCCGATCGCATTATTCAATTTATGAGCACCAGTATGATTTAGGTCCTCACGTTTCAAATAAATTTGTGCTCCTCCAAGCCGTTTAGATAAATTCTCAGCATGAGTAATCGGTGTTGGTCTACCAGAATATTTTTTTAATTCTTCGTGATAGTGTTCGATAAATTCCTTAGAACTCATCGCTTCGTTCAAGGAACCTTCTAACTCTTCTAGCGCATACATTACCGTTTCCGGAACAAATTTCCCTCCGAATTGTCCGTATCTTCCACGTTGATCTGGTACGATCGTTGACATGATTAACACAGCCTTCCCTGAAGTTTTTCAATCTTATTGCGATCTTTTCCATCGTTATGCTCTATTCCGCTCGATAAATCAATTCCATCAGGCTGATACGAAAGAAGTTCAGTGACGTTGCTCTCATTGATGCCACCAGCAACAAACAAAGGAACACCTTGTTTATGTGCTTCTTTTTTGTAGGAAGGAATTGATTCCCAATCAAACTTCTTCCCAGTTCCACCCCACTGTCCAGGTAATTTCGTATCGATAACATACCCATCCGCTATCCCTGCAAAAAGCTCCATGTCTTCTATCGCTGATTGTCTATGATGGATTACTTTCCAAATCTCTTTCCCTGTCATCTGCTTGATCTTCGTAGCGAACGAAGCATTTTCACTTCCATGTAGTTGGACGATGTCGACCGGGACTGATCGCACGATATCAGCGATCTCCTCTAAATCAGGGTTAACAAAAACCGCTACGATTTTCTTACCATTCGGTGGGAAGTCCTTTAACCATCTTCCCACCGTCTCTCCTTCAACCCGTCTTGGACTGTTTGCAAAGATAAATCCTGCATGAGTCGCGTGACTTTCTCTTACAAGCTTCCAATCTTCAAGTGATCTGTTTCCGCATAGTTTTAATTTAGCTTTCATAGACAGTGCCCCTAAACAGATCGCTTATCCTTTCCTCAAACCTTCCGCCTCTCATGAGAGCTTCACCAACGAGCACGCCTGATGCACCTGCCTTGATTACATCTTGAATGTCATGATGATTTGAAATGCCACTCTCACTGATCAACAATGATTCAGAAGGTACGAACCTACTCATGTCTCTCGTATGTTTCGTAGACGTTTCAAAGGTGTCTAAATTTCTGTTGTTAATTCCGATGATGTCTGGTTCGAATTCATTCGTAAGTGCTTGTATCTCTTTACTTGAATGCACTTCCACAAGGCATTCTAAGTTGTATTCCTTAGCCAAGTCATAAAATTCTTTTGTTTTCTTAGCTCCAAGTACTTTAACGATCAGTAATATCGCATCAGCACCGATCAGCTTACTTTCTTCAATTTGTCTTTTATCGATGATAAAATCCTTACGTAGAACAGGAAGATTAACATGCTTCTTAACATCAGTTAGGAATGTGTTACTTCCTTTAAAAAACGTCTCATCAGTCAAGACAGAAATGGCATCCGCTCCAGCTCGTTCATAGGCCTTCGCTACTTCTACCGGATCAAAATTTTCATTGATCATTCCTTTTGAAGGTGAAGCTTTCTTAACTTCAGCAATCAATCCGATCGTATGATTAGCATTTATAATGCTGTCTTTAAGGGATACGTGATTCACTTCCACTCTTTCTGGCAAGGTAAAGTTCTTTAACTCTTCTTTCTTCACTTCGACAATCTTATCAAGCATGTACATTTAACTCCCTTCCGTTAAGCAAAGTTAGCTGTTTACTAGCCTCTCCATTTTCGATCGCTTTTCTCGCAATATGCACGCCTTCGGCAATGGACTCACTTACTCCTGCAAGGTAAAATGCAGCACCTGCATTAAACAGAACGACACCTCTACGTGCTTTGTTAGCTTTATTCTCAAAGATGTCTGATATGACTTGAGCACTCTCCTTCGCTGTTTCCACTCGAAGCTCACTTGAATGCTGTGATTCTAAGCCGACGTCTTCAGGAGTTAATCGATACGTCGTTATCTCGCCTTCTCTTAATTCTACAAAGTCGGTATACGTGCTGATGGAGCATTCATCCATCCCTTCTCCTCCCGTGACGAGAAGCGCTCTCTTCGTACCTAATCGTTTTAATGATTCGGCCATCTTCATCGCCTTCTCATGTGAGTATACACCGATCAGCTGGGATTGGCTTCCAGCAGGATTCGCTAATGGACCAAGGCTATTGAACACCGTTCGAAATCCGATCGCTTTTCTAGCATTCACAGCGTGTTTCATAGCTACGTGGTAGTTTGGCGCATAAAGAAAACACATGTTTCGGTCTTTTAACACTTCGACGGCCATCTCTCTTGAAGATTGTGTCGGAATGCCAAGTTCATCTAATACGTCCGCACTTCCACTCTTAGATGAAACTGCTCGATTTCCATGCTTCGCGACTTTCACTCCTTGGCTCGATACCAAAATTGCTGCAGCAGTCGAAATGTTGAACGTTGAATGACCATCTCCACCGGTTCCGCACGTATCGATCAATGGTAATCCTCCGTGATCCAGCTGTAGTACATGATTACGCAGTGACCTTACAAAGCCGGTTAGTTCATCTACGGTCTCACCTCTTACTTCTAATAACGTTAAAAAGCTTGCGATCTGTGCATCCTCTACTTGCCCTTCCATAATAGAATCCATCATCTTTTCCGCCTGTATTTCAGATAATGTACCGCCATTTAACATCTCTTTTAATTGCTGTTTAAACATTGAGCTCTTCTCCCCTTTTACCAAAAATGGATTCCGCTACCTGGATAGCTTTGATTAAAGCACTCGCTTTATTACGTGTCTCTTCCCATTCATTCTCCGGGATCGAATCTGCTACCACACCCGCTCCTGCTTGGATATAGGCTTTTCCACCTTTTAAAACCATCGTCCGGATTGCGATACAGGAATCGATATTGCCATCGAATCCAATGTATCCGATCGCACCAGAATAGATGGAGCGAGGTGTTGGTTCAAGTTCCCTTAAGATTTGCATCGCTCGTATCTTGGGTGCGCCTGAAACCGTTCCAGCGGGAAAAGATGCGATGACAGCATCGAGGCTTGTAACGGTTGGAGCCAATATCCCGGTGACCCTTGAGACGATATGCATCACATGTGAAAACCTGCCGATCTCCATCAATTGAGGGATAGAAATACTTCCATATTCAGAAACCCTGCCGACATCATTTCTCGCAAGATCGACAAGCATGTAATGCTCGGCTCGTTCTTTCTCATCTCGAAGGAGTTCCTGTTCAAGGGCAACGTCTTCCTCTTCTGTTCTCCCTCTTTTTCGTGTTCCAGCGATAGGATCGATTTCAACCGTTCCATTTCTCACTTGAACAAGTTTTTCTGGCGAGCTTCCGATGATCTCAACATCGTCCATTTTTAGATAAAACATATAAGGCGAAGGGTTAATAACTCGTAATACGCGGTAAAGGTCTAACCCTTCCACCATGATTTCTTTTTCAAAACGTTGAGAAAGAACCGCTTGAAACACGTCTCCTTCAAGGATATATTGCTTTATTTTTTCAACATCCGCCAAAAACTTATCTTTTGGATAATTTGAGGTTACTTGAGAAAAATCAACCTCATCCTCTATATTATTAGGAATATTTATTGCGTTCGTATGAACTGGTAAAGCAGCAAGCGTTGTTAGTTCGTCGATCACTTGAAGACCGTGTTCATACACGTTATCGATTTGCTCTCTTTCATCAACCCTTGCATTATGGCTAACGGTTAGTCGTTTCAAATGATGATCATATATCAAGAGATTCTCACACACATGTAAATGGTAAAGTGGTACACCCTTGTCTCTCTTTGGATGTTCAGGCACTTTATCGAATTGACTGATAGAATCATATCCGATATAGCCTACAGCACCACCATAGAAAGGGAAATCAGTATCAATCGTTTTAGGCTTCATCAACTGAAACAATGCGTCTACGCCTGATTGAAAAGAATGACTTGTCAGGACGGTCGCTCCATTATGATCGATTACAGAGAATTTCCCTTGCAGCTCGACCAATGAGTAGATCGGATCTGATCCAATAAAGGAATATCTGGACCACTTCGATTCCTGGTCACTACTCTCTAACAAGAAACTTGCGCGGTCACCAAGGTTTTGAAAAATTTGGATTGGGGTCGTCGTATCCATGAAATACGACCTCATTAATGGGATGGTCCTGTAATTCTCGGCATCCTTTTTAAAAGAAGAAAATTCTGTGGTCAACTTTCTCACTCCTCCATCGGTTGAAATGGAGAATGGAAAAGCTGAGTAATGATGAGGATCAATTATGGAGGTATACCAAATAACAGACAAATTGTCTGAATACTCACATACCTAAAAAGGGTATAAAAATCCCCCTGATTGTCTCAGGGGGTATAAATAGACGTATCCCTCTAAGCTCTCCTCAACTCAACTATCCTATTCTCTACTATCTCAGCTCAAAATCTAATTCGTTCTAATTCTTTCATCTCTTCTAAACTTACATACATACTAGTATGGTCGTGTTTATTTGTCAACTTACAAGATCAGGACGTAATGCGACAGCTTTCTCTAAATAAACATGCTGGATTTCATCTTGATTCAAATCAGTATCAATCATCATCAAAATGCGGATACATGATGATAGAGCTCCATCAACTGGTATTTCAGAAGAACAGAGTAAAGGAACATGCATCCATCCATCGAGAGCGCGAACGGCCTCAGCAGGAAAAACAGCATTTAGATCACTCGTCATTGTGAATTGAATCGAAGCAACTCTGTCAGGTAAGACGTTGTTTTGGTCGATCACCTCTTGTAATAGCTTTTCTGTTGCCTCGAGTATCTCATCTTTATCGTTTTGTTCAACAGTCGTCGCACCTCTAACTCCTCTAAGCAACCTTTACTCTCCCCCTTCAAAACTAGTTTCAAGCAGCTTCAAAGCGGCGTTGTCATCGAGCGTTACCGTTTGCGGCTCACCGATTTTCTTGAGAAGAACAAATGTCAAACTCTGATTTTCTGCTTTTTTGTCTTTCTTCATTCTCATCAATAACCGATTAGCGTTTAATGATTTAGGCACGGCGGTCGGAAGCTCCATTTGTGTAAACCACTTCTCTATATCATGAATACGAAGGTTGAGCGAGTAATATGATTCGCTCAGCTTTAGTGCGTAGATCATACCGATCGCAACAGCTTCACCATGCGTCATGACGCCATAGCCAAGCTCAGCCTCTATCGCATGACCAAGTGTATGACCAAAATTAAGGTGAGCTCTTACGCCCTTTTCTCGTTCATCTTCTTTTACGATCTTCCCTTTGATACTAATCCCTTTTTTGATGATATATTCTAATTCCCCGTCCGTATAGGACTCTACTCGTTTCCCACGGCTCATAAGCCAATCTAGAAAGGCTTCATCTTGTATAAAGGCGTGTTTGATCACTTCACTGAAACCAGATCGCCACTCTTTGATCGGTAACGTACGGAGAAAATTCACATCATAGATAACAGCAGCAGGCTGATGAAACGCTCCGATCACGTTTTTTCCATAAGCATGATTGATACCTGTTTTTCCACCCACGCTAGAATCATGTGCGAGAAGGGTAGTCGGTACCTGAACAAAGTCGATGCCCCTCATATACGTTGCAGCTGCAAAGCCAGCTAAATCCCCTACGACGCCACCACCTAGCGCGATGACACAGGACTTCCTATCGAGACCTGCTTCTAACATCGCCGTTAAGCACGCTGCATATTGTTCCATCGATTTGGACGTCTCGCCAGAAGGGATAACATGCACGGTAATATCTTTATCTTCGTCTAAAAAAGAAGAAAGGTACTGTTCAGATACCGTTTCATCAGTAATTAAGAAGTACTTGGAATAAGGGTGAAGCTGATCGATAAGTTTCCGCCAATTCCTACTTATCCCTACCCCGATATAAACGGGGTAGCTTCTGTTAGTCGTATCGATCACCATTGATTCCATGACTTAAAACTCCTGACTGTAAGTTTTGTATTGACTGAGGTTGCTTGCGATCTCTTCAATACGATCATGCCCAAACTTTTCTAGTAATGAAGATGCGATCTCCCACGCGACAACATTCTCTGCTACCACACTAGCTGCCGGTACGGCGCAGCTATCCGATCGTTCGATGCTTGCATTGAACGGTTCTTTCGAATCGATATCGACACTCTGTAGCGGCTTGTACAAAGTTGGGATCGGCTTCATAACACCTTTCACAACGATAGGCATCCCAGTCGTCATGCCACCTTCAAAACCACCAAGACGATTCGTTTTTCGCGTGTACCCTTCATCATTCGACCATTGTATTTCATCATGCACTTCACTGCCTGGAAGTCTAGCAGCTTCAAATCCAATTCCAAATTCAACACCTTTAAACGCATTGATGCTAACGATGGCGGCAGCTATTTTTGAATCGAGCTTTCGATCAAATTGAACGTGACTCCCTAACCCGATCGGTACTCCTTCTACGACTACTTCAACGATGCCTCCGATCGAATCTCCATTACTCTTTGCATCGTCGATCGCTTTCATCATCTTTTCACCAGCTACTTCATCAAGGCTCCGAACAGGTGATTCTTCTGAAACACGCTGCATCTCCTCTAGCGACATCTCTCCGCTATAATTGCTCTCGATACCACCGATCATACGAACGTGTCCTGCGACGTTGATTCCAAGCGTCTTTAATAGTTTTTTTGCTACCGCTCCTGCAGCGACTCGAACTGTCGTTTCACGTGCAGAAGATCGTTCAAGAACATTTCTCATATCACGATGGCCGTATTTTATCGCCCCATTAAGATCCGCATGTCCTGGCCTTGGGCGAGAGATCTGACGTTTCATATTCTTCTCTTGTGATTCTGTAAGAGGCTCAGCTCCCATGTAGTTTTTCCAATGTGTCCAATCCTTGTTTTCAACAACAAGCGTAATAGGAGCACCTGTGGTTTTTCCATGGCGAACCCCACTCATAATCTGAACTCGGTCTTTTTCAATTTGCATTCTTCGTCCGCGTCCATATCCTAGCTGCCTTCTGGCTAATTCTGTATCTATGTCTTCTGCAAGAAGTTCTAGTCCTGCAGGTACCCCTTCTAAAATTGTTGTTAATTGTGGTCCATGCGATTCTCCTGCTGTTAAGTATCTCATCCTACTTCCTCCTCCAATACACTTTGGCGCTTTTACGTACTACTATATCATAATGAAAAACATCCGTGTAATGATTTTTTCGATTCTGACATTACGAATTCCTATTAAAATTTAAAAAACACCGTAGACGTCTTCTTTATTGAAGCTGGTGTGCCATCATGTTAACCAAAATGTTTTCTTACAAACTCGCTATCTTGTCTAATAAATTGCTCGCCGCCTTTTTTTTCGCTAAAGTTAAACCTATAGACCATTTTAGGAAGTGATACATTGAACATTATAGACTTGAGTGCCATAGAAATGGCGAGGCTGATCGCTCATAAAGAGATTTCCCCAGTCGATGTTGTTTCAGCACACTTAGATCGAATCGACCAGCTTAATGGGAAACTGAATATGTTTGTTTCTGTCTTTAGAAACGAAGCATTACAAGAAGCAAAATCAGCAGAAGACCGATTGATGGGAGGAGAAAGCCTCGGTCCACTTCACGGCGTTCCGATCGCACTAAAAGACCTTACACCCACTCGAGGAAGACGTACAACGTTTGGCTCACAGCTCTTTAAAGACCATATTGCTACACATGAACCAACAATCGTCAAACGTATTAAACATTCAGGAGCGATCATCGTTGGAAAAACGAACACACCTGAATTTGGACATAAAGGTACAACGGATAACGAAATCGTAGGCCCTACTAAAAATCCCTGGAACCCCTCTATGACTGCAGGTGGGTCGAGCGGTGGTTCAGGGGCCGCCGTTGCAAGCAAATGTGTCCCGCTAGCAGAAGGAAGCGACGGAGGCGGTTCAATACGTATTCCAGCGAGCTTTAACGGAATTTTCGGGTTAAAGCCTACTTTCGGTCGAGTTCCATTCGATAGTTCACCTATTAATCGATTTGGTACGACGCAGCCATACGTTCATTTTGGACCTTTGAGTAGAAGGGTAGAAGATTCCGCTCTCCTTCTATCAATACTTGAAGGATATGAGCCCAACGACCCTTATTCAGTCCCTCTTGTAAAAGAAAATTTAAATGAAGAAGCGCTTAAAGGAATAAAAGGGATGACGTTTGCTTACACAAAAAATTTTGAATTATATGAGTGCGATTCTGAGGTAAGCAGTGTCATTGAGAGCGTTCTACCTATTTTGGAAGAGTACGGCGCAAAAATAGTAGAGGTACCAATTGACTTTGGGTTAGATCTCAGAGAATTAATATCTTTCTTTAATAGAATGTGGTATGCGGGTCTTGCTACAGCGTACGGCGATCTCTATGACCGAAACCCCGCATCATTTGGTTCTTCAGTAGCAACTATGATCGATGAGGGAAGATCGATCAGTGCAGTTGAACTTCGTAGAACGGAGGAGCTGCGAACTGTTATTTGGAATAAGTTACAGCATATTTACAGCGAATATGATGCATTACTATCCCCTGTCCTAGGCGTTACCGCTTTCCCATACGATATCGAAGGCCCTGACCGAATAAACGGTAAGGATGCAGCGCCCATCTCTGACTGGATGATGACACAGCTCTACAATTGTACAGGACATCCAGCTGCCTCGATCCCAGCAGGGTTTTCAGGTGGTTTGCCCGTTGGATTACAGGCTTCAGCAAGTAAATTTAATGACTCGATCCTTCTTCGCATTGCAAACGTAATCGAAACTGCAAACGGCACCAGTTCACCTAGCCTATAAAAAAACAACCGACCGGACAAATTGTCCGGTCGGTTGTATATAAGCGCTTTCATAAAACTTAAAAAATTAAACCCATTTAGAAATGGTCTTTGAATACTCATTCACTTCTTTTTCGTTGAAGAACAATGATACTTCACGCTCAGCACTTTCAGGAGAATCTGAACCATGGATAACGTTCATGCTAACTTGAACACCGTAGTCCCCACGAATTGTACCTGGAGCAGCATCCTTCGGGTTTGTTGCACCCATCATCGTACGAGCTGTTGAGATTACGTTCTCACCTTCCCATACCATTGCAAAGACAGGTCCAGAAGTAATGAAATCAACGAGTTCTCCAAAGAAAGGACGCTCTTTATGTTCACCATAATGGTTTTCTGCTAGCTCTTTTGAAACCGTCATCAATTTAGCTCCCACCAAATTAAAACCTTTTTTCTCGAAACGAGATACGATTTCACCGATAAGGTTTCTTTGAACGCCGTCAGGCTTTACCATCAAAAACGTTTTCTCCATGTAAATCTCCTCACTTTCAACAAGTTATATGTATTGGGCAGAAAGCGTTTTCTGCCCTCCAAATTCTATCAAATTTTCGAAAAAATAACAACATTACTTTTAATGTTTTCTTTTCCCTATGTATTCTGCGATTTGCTTGAGTGAGGTTCTCGAAGAAGTTGATGGCAGATGCTCTAGCGCTTGAAATGCTTTTTGAAGGTAGCGATCACTAATCTCTCGAGCGAATTCTATTCCCCCAGAAGACTTTACGATAGAGAGAACCTGATCCACTTCACGTTGTGATACTGGTTTTCCATCGGAGAATACGTTCATGATGTCGTGTTTTGCATTCCCCTGATGCATCGCATAGAGAACGGGTAACGTGATGTTCCCTTGAAGAAGATCTCCACCAGCTGGCTTCCCTAGTTCCCTTACAGTACCTGTGTAATCTAAAATATCATCTGTGATTTGGTAGGCCATCCCTACGAAATAACCGAATTGCTTGAGGTGCCATTGTTCAGCTTTAGATGCCCCTGCTGCAACGGCTCCAAGTTCACATGAAATCGAAATCAGAAGCGCGGTTTTCCGTTTGATCCTTCTAAAGTAATCTCTTAAATTCTGATTCCAATTAAACTGATCTCTTATTTGCTCTATTTCACCGATACACATTTCTAGGATTGCATTCGACAGAATGCTGTTTGCTTCAGGATCTTCTAGTTCCGTAACTAATTCAAGGGCTCTGGCGAAGATGTAGTCCCCCGTATACATCGCTACACGGTTGTCCCACTGGGCTTTAATGGTTTTGGCTCCTCTTCTCATTTCAGCATCATCGATCACATCGTCATGCACGAGTGAGGCCATATGGATCAGCTCTAATGCAACCGCAACATTCTTCATTTTTAACAGGTCATAATCTCCGAACTTCCCGGAAAGCAGTACAAAGACGGGACGTATCCTTTTCCCCCCTGCTTTAAGAAGGTGGTTAGATGCATCTCGCAAGACTGGGTGGTGAGCATTCACCGTCTGTTCGAGTTCTGACTCTATGAAAGTTAAATCTTTTTTTAATGAGGCATATATTGTTGTTAGTTTCATGAGATCCACCTAACTGATTTTCACAAATATCTTTAATGGTTGATTTTTTCTGGTTTAAAGCCCATATGCATTGCAGCAGCTCCGCCAGAGTATGGCTTCACATCTACCCGCTCGAAGCCATTCGAAAGAAAAAGCTTTCTTAATTCTTCCGCACCCGGGAAAGAACTGGCTGATTCCTGTAACCAGGAGTACTCGTTATAGCTTTTAGCAAACATCTTGCCGAGTAAAGGCATGACAAACTTAAAATACCCATAATACACTTGTCGGAAAACAGGTAACGTCGGTTGAGAGGTTTCAAGACAAACGACACGACCTCCTGGTTTCACAACTCTATACATTTCTTTAATTACTTGATCGTAATCCGGTACGTTTCGCAGTCCAAATCCAATCGTGACGTAATCAAAAGAATTATTATCAAAAGGAAGCTCCATCGCGTTTCCGTGGATGAGCGTCACATTCGACTTTTCTTGATTCTTTACTTTTTCTTTACCGACTTCGAGCATATTTTCACTAAAGTCTAGCCCGATTGCCTCTCCACTTTCACCTACTGCTTCTGCCATTGCAAGCGTCCAATCCGCTGTACCGCAACATACATCGAGCGCTCTTGCTCCTTCTTTTACTTCCATTCGTCTCATTGTATCTTTGCGCCAAGCTTTGTGACGCTGAAAGCTGATGACAGAATTCATCACGTCGTATCGTTTTGAAATGGATTGAAACACTTGATGAACGCGTTCTTCTTTGGTGGTAGCCATCTATTTATCCCTCTTCCGCCATTTTCTTCTCATGTACACCGTTCATTCCCCAGTAAAACTCATGCCTATTATAAAACCAGCGATGAAAATCCGAATACTGTTGAAATAGAAAATCGATGTCTTTCTTAGCATGTTCAACGTACGAATCTAGAACTGACCTTGCCTTTGCCGTTTGTTCGGTCGTCAATGTAGATCCTTTTACTGAAAGAAACGTGAAGGCGATTTTGTGAAGAAGGTTGGTCCCTGTCTGAATTAACTCTTGTTTTCTTTCAAAAAGCAGGCGATTCAAATAAAAATATTGGGTACCGAACGACTTCCATTCATCAAGATCGAAATGTTCTGCAACCTTTCGTATCAAGATGGATTCTATATCCTTCAAGTTTTTAAATAGATGATCAACAGACTGATCATCCGCATGGTAAAAAGCCATCTTTGATTCATTGATTTCTTGGATCGCTCCAGATAACGTACGAATCAAATCGTTGTCTTGCCATTTAGATAGGATATGGTAATACATGCTACTGAAATAGTCCCCCGCTAAGACAGTCAGCTGTCTCGTCTTACGCTCACCTTCATTTTGAATATCTTTCAGTGAGATACGTTCGTGAGTGTCTAATGCTATCTGAACAAGCATGATGGAGAGCAATGTATCCTGCTTTCTTTCCTTCTCTAAAGAGGTCTGCTCTAGCATCTCGTGGAACAGATACAGCTTCTCCTCATCAATAACTGGTATATCGATGAAACGAAGCAAGTAAGAATGTGCCAAACGAGCATGCAACATCTCCCGTACGACGTTTAGTTGTTGATGTTTATGATCCATAGAATTCTTCATATCCCTTACCCCTAACGTATCTTCCAGTAGAGTATGTATTTATACTTAGTATAGCACAAGAAGGCTTGTGCTAAAACGGAACTGAAGCGGTGCCAAATGAAGAAAAGCAGGCTTTAATACCCTGCTTTACTCATCGTTGTTAATCTCACCATGGCTAGTTTGAATAACGGCCTTCCCTCTAATTTTCACTGCAGAAGTATGCTCGGTAAACTGCGCGATCATTACCTCACCTTTATCGAGCTTCTCAGAATGATGGAATCTCGTATCAGACCCACGTGTTAATCCGATAACGTTCACACCATTCTCAAGAGCTTTAATAACAAAGAAATCATTGTTCTCTAATTTCATGATATCCCTCCTGAATCAGGATTAACCTTTAATTAAACCAAGTACTTCTGCTCTTGCAGCAGTATCAGTCTCAAAGATTCCTCTTACTGCAGAAGTAACTGTTGAAGAGCCTGGCTTCTTCACGCCTCTCATCGTCATACACATATGCTCAGCTTCTACAACGACCATCACCCCATGAGGTTCTAGTGTGTCGATCATCGTATTCGCAATAGTTGATGTGATACGTTCTTGAAGCTGTGGACGTTTCGTAACAGCTTCTACCGCTCTAGCAAGCTTACTCAGACCAGTAACCTTTCCGCCTTTTGGTATATATGCAACGTGAGCTTTCCCAAAGAAAGGAACTAGGTGATGCTCACACGTTGAATAGAATGGAATATCTTTAACAAGGACTAATTCTTCATGATCCTCTCCAAATATCGTTTGGAAATGTTCTTTTGGATCTTGATTAAGTCCTTGGAAAATCTCTTCATACATTCTTGCAACACGCTTTGGCGTATCTTGTAAGCCTTCGCGCTCAGGATCCTCGCCGATCGCTTCTAGGATCATTTTAACTGCTTCTTGTATTTTTCCATGATTAACTTCAAACATTGTTCTTTACTCCTCCATTCAGGACCTTACAATACATATGAAAATTTTAGCACACGGAGGATCAGTTAGCAAAAAAGAAGAGTCGCATAAGGTGCGACTCTTCTTTTGCCCTATGTATTTACTTAACTGCATCCTTAAGGGCTTTACCAGGTTTAAAAGCAGGTACCTTGCTTGCAGCGATTTCAATCTCTTCGCCAGTTTGAGGGTTGCGCCCTTTACGAGCAGAACGCTCACGGACTTCAAAGTTACCAAAACCAATTAGTTGAACTTTGTCACCTTCTTGCAAGGACTGCATAATGTTATCAAAAACTGCATCAACAGCTTTTGTAGCTTCTTTCTTAGAAAGCTCTGCAGATTCTGCAACAGAATTGATAAGATCTGTCTTGTTCATTCCGTTCACCTCCTCTCAAGAGAGATGCATACATACATTCATTCACAAAATATCCGATATTTATACGGAGCAATGCACGTTTAGTACGTTTGCAAGCCCTATAATATACGAAGACGCTGAAGAATTCAATATGTTTGTCCCGATTTGAGCCATTTTTAGGGGATTTTTTCTCTATTATCCGCTATTTCATCTAATTGTAAACGCTTTATATCAATCTTTTGGGAAGTAATGAAGATCATTTTGCAATCGTTTCGTTACCATGCGAAAAACCGACTCCAGCTATTGGAGTCGGCTCAATTATAGTATGATCGCAATTAATCCGCCTGAACCTTCGTTGATAATTCGCTCTAAGGTTTCTTTTAGCTTATATCGCGCATTTTCAGGCATAAGACCAAGCTTTGCTTGGATGCCTTCTCTTACGATTGAGTTCAAAGACCTTCCAAATATATCAGAATTCCAGATCGATAATGGATCTTCTTCAAAATCTTGCATCAAATACCTTACGAGCTCCTCACTTTGTTTCTCTGTCCCGATAATTGGAGCAAACTCTGACTCCACATCAACTTTTATCATATGGATCGATGGCGCAACAGCTTTTAGCCTTACCCCAAACCTTGATCCTTGACGGATGATTTCAGGCTCATCGAGGCTCATATCTTCAATCGATGGCGCTGCAATTCCGTAACCAGTTTGTCTCACCATTCGAAGGGCATCTGAAACCTGGTCATATTCAGCTTTCGCAAATGCAAATTCTTGCATCAACTGAAGTAAATGATCTTTCCCTCTTATCTCAACCCCAACAACTTCTTTTAATATTTGGTCATATAAGTCTTCAGGGGCATAGAGGTCGATTTCTGCAATTCCCTGACCCATTTCAATTCCTGCTAACCGAGCATTTTGAATGAACTCAAACTCTTCAAAATTGCCTACTACTCGATCAACATCCCGTAATCTTTTGATGTCTTTAACGGTTTCTCTAACGGATTCTTCGTAGTTCTGCCTTAGCCAGTGATCTTGATGGAGCACCATCACCCAGCTCGGTAGGTTCACATTCACTTCTAAAACTGGGAATTCATAAAGAACTTCTCTCATCACGTTGTTGATATCATGCTCTGTCATGCTCTCAACGCTGAGTGAGATAACAGGAATATCGTATTTATTGGATAAATCTCCTCTTAATGCTTCTGTCTGAGGATGGTGCGGATGAGCCGAATTGACGATCATAATAAACGGCTTTCCAACTTCTTTTAATTCTTCAACCACTCTTTCTTCTGACTCAAGATAATCATGACGAGGAATTTCACCGATAGAACCATCTGTTGTAATCACTACACCGAGAGTGGAATGCTCCTGGATGACTTTACGTGTACCGATCTCAGCTGCTTCTTGGAATGGGATCGGTTCTTCGTACCAAGGTGTATTGATCATTCTTGGTCCATCATCATCTTCATATCCCTTTGCCCCTGGAACAGCATACCCTACACAGTCTACAAGCCTTACATTAACATCTAGTCCATCCTCGACATGAATTTGAATCGCATGGTTAGGTACAAATTTTGGTTCAGTGGTCATAATCGTGCGTCCTGCAGCACTTTGTGGGAGTTCATCCTGTGCTCTTGCACGATCGGAGTCACTTTCCATATTCGGCAGTACGATTAACTCCATAAACTTTTTGATGAATGTTGATTTGCCTGTTCTAACAGAACCTACGACCCCCAGGTATATATCTCCTCCTGTACGCTCTGCGATATCTTTGAAGATATCCACTCTCTCCACGTGATCGCCTCCTGAATTCCACCTCATTGGATGGAATAATTCAATACTGACCGCAGACTTACTTGGACACTATCATTCTATGATGTTGTCCAATAAATATGACAAATCACAGTAAAAGCATTTGATTTACGAGAAACACCTTGCCTCCTCTATAAATCCTCCACATAAAAAAGTCCCTCCTCTTTTTAATAGTTGTATTGCTAAAGAGAAGGGAAAATACCTATTTTGCTAAAAAAACAGCTTTACCATTTTCAATTGTATAGGGTACGGACGAAACTGGAACGTAGAAAGAATTAAAAGCTAATAAGTCCCTAATATCATCTCCTTCTTCAAAGGAATGATCGGGATTATTCGTAATCGCCTTGTTTAGATCGCTCCGATAATCCACATGTACGTTGCCTTTTTCATCGAGGAAAAAAGGAAGGTCATCGTTAGTGAAAGGGCTTTTAATCGTTGGTTCGGTGTCCAATCCTAGCTTTTCGTAATCGATAGAGTATCGATCTTTTGCCAAAATGTCTTTGAACGGTGGATACTTATGGTTTCTTCGATAATCGTTGATTCTCATTTGTAAGTCTTTTACTTCTTCAACGATAATTAAATCCAATATTCGAACCATCGGATCTTCTTCTACATTTATCAGTACGTATTGAAAGACTCCCCCATTTTCAAAAGAGTTTCCTGGTGGCTCTTGTAAATAAGCTGGTACTAGCTTTTTAAAGTCGATCGGATATTTTTGGTAGATAGGCGTACCTTGTTCCCTCGTTTTGATAGGAAGCACGGACTTATTATCTTGATATTGTTTGACAGCCGTCTGAACCGACTCGATTTGATCCGTATAGGGTATCCTATTTTCGCCTTTTCTACTTTCTGGATACAAACACCCAGAGAGAATAAGTAAAAGGCTTGTCCATAAAAGAAGATTTAGTCCAAGTTTTTTCATTTTTTTCAGTCCTTCAACGTAATATTTCGAGAACTCCTCAGTCTGTTGGACCTGTAAAAACAACGAGGAGCATAAGAACACCCGAAGTGAACATGCATAAATAAGCGAAGGTTGACACGAGTACTTTTAATACTCCATTTAATTTAGCTCTACTGAACATGATCGCGAGTACAGCGACGAACATCAACCCCATTGATGATAGCGCTACCCACATTTTTATTAATGCCGGTGACATATACGTTCCTCCAGTCTAATCTAACTGCTGCCCACCATTATATCAAAATTTAACCGATCAGTCCTAACCCCTTTCGATAAAATAGTGAACTCTTTATGTACCCACAAATAAAAAGCTGAAGAAAGGGGCTTTTCCTCAGCTTTGACTATATGAATTTCATTGAAGTGTGCTTCTGCTCAATAATCGTTCTGTATCAGTATATGATGTTTCATCCATCCGGTATCGTTTAAACGCCTAAATTTCGTTTACTTTTCCTATTTTTGGCTGAATAACTTTGCAATGGAAGCGAAATCCAAAGGTATGTTTTTATTCACGATGGCCTTTACGATCCGGTCTTCCTTTTCTTTAGATACCTGCACGTTGGCTACACGAGCAACGTTTGCAATTAGCCTTCGCACAGTTCGTTCATCTGAAAAGTCTGCGCCTTGGACCGAGTCAGCCAATTTAAATATGTCTTCTTTTTTTACATTGGTTTTCTTTTCAATATTATCAAACAAATCGCTCACACTGTTTCCTCCTTACCATTATGGTTCAACATAGTGTATGCAAGGAGGAATACTTCGTGCTTTCCCTATCTAAATTAATTGAAAGCTATTGTTTACGATTCAATTCGAATTTATCAGCCAGTAACGATGTGAGATCCTCTGTTTCATGAGTTCTTAATCTGCCCATAAGCTGATCTACGCCATCTTTTGGTTCAATATTATTGAAGAGCACTTCATATAAGACGGATGTGATCGGCATCTCTACCTGCTGTTCCTTCGCAAGATGATAAGCAGCCTTAGTCGTTCGAACCCCTTCTACGACCATCCCCATGTTCTCAAGAACTTCATCGAGGCTATTGCCTTTACCTAATAAATTTCCTGCACGCCAGTTCCTACTGTGGGCACTCGTACATGTCACCACAAGGTCGCCGATTCCTGTAAGACCCATAAATGTAAGTGGGTTCGCGCCCATCGAAGCTCCAAGTCTCGCAATTTCTGCTAAACCTCTTGTAATAAGAGCAGCTTTCGCATTGTCACCATAACCGAGTCCATCTGATAACCCAGCACCTAAAGCGATAATATTCTTAAGAGCTCCTCCTAGTTCAACACCAATGATGTCATCATTCGTGTAAACACGAAAATTCGAATTAATAAAGAGGTCCTGCGCATATTCAGCTTCCTTGATATCCTTAGAAGAAACCGTAACGGTCGTCGGATGACGAAGACTAACTTCTTCAGCATGACTTGGTCCAGATAGCACTACGACCGATTTTCTGAGATTCTCTGGAATTTCTTCTTCGATTACTTGTGATATACGCATGAGTGACCCTGGTTCAATACCTTTACTCGCATGGATAATCGAAACAGGATCTGCGATTAACCCCTTTAACTCAGGTAACACGTCTCTTAATGCCTTCGTAGGCGTAACGAGTAATATCGCTTCCGCACCTTCCACACAATCAGCAAGGGACGTAGTAGCGTGTAGAGATGCAGGTAAAGTGATACCAGGCAAATATTTTTCATTCGTATGATTTTCATTAATCTCTGTTGCTAAATCCTCTCGTCTAGCCCACATTTTTACGTTGTGGTTGTTATCTGCAAGAACGATCGCAAGCGCTGTCCCCCAGCTTCCTGCACCTATTACTGAAATCGTCGCCATTCTATCTCACTCCTCACTGCTCTACTTTTTGTCCAATCTTACTCTCATTTCCTGATAGAAGTCTCTTCACGTTTGTACGATGTCTAAATAGTGATAAGATCGCTACAAAAAACCCTAGAAGTACATACGATGCAGGATTACCACCGAGTAAGAAGATAAATGCCGGTGTTAATACAACAAAAATAAGTGATCCAAGTGACACATATCTCGTAATAAAAATAGCTATGATTGCAAGGATACCTGCATACAGTGCTGGTAAAAAGGCGATCGTAGCGAATACTCCAATCGTAGTCGCAACTCCTTTACCACCTCTAAACCCGAAGAATACCGGCCAATTATGACCGATAATCGCAGCGATACCAGCTAGGAAAGGCACGATGGGTTCCGCTGAAAACCAATAGCCTAACCAAACAGCGATAACGCCTTTTAGTACATCGAGTAATAGAACCACGACCGCAGGTACAGTGCCCAAAACTCTGAGAGTGTTGGTAGCGCCTGCGTTCCCGCTTCCATGTTCTCTAATGTCTATCTTCTTCACAATTCGAGCGATTAAATAGCTGAAGCTAACTGATCCGAGAAGATAAGCAGCTACGCAAATCAGAATTGCGATCATCGAATTCCCCCCTCAAATGAGATGCTTAAACCTTATTCACTCTTCTTTCTCGCAAGAATGCGAAGCGGAGTTCCCTGGAAGCCAAACGTCTCTCGGATTCTATTTTCTAAAAAGCGTCGATATGAGAAATGAAGCAATTCAGGATCATTTACGAACAGTACGATGGTAGGTGGCTTTACCGCAACTTGAGTCGCGTAGTTGATCTTTAGCCTTCTCCCCTTATCTGTTGGCGTTGGGTTCATCGCTACAGAATCCATGATCAATTCGTTCAACACATTTGTTTTTACTCGAAGCGTGTGATTCTCTGCAACGGTATTGATAACAGGTAGTAATGTGTGAAGTCGCTGCTTCGTTTTTGCAGAAAGGAAAACGATCGGTGCATAGCTTAAATACAAGAAGTGATCTCGAATTTTTTGTTCAAAGTTACGCATCGTTTTATCGTCTTTTTCAACAGCATCCCATTTGTTCACTACGATTACGACAGCTTTACCTGCTTCATGTGCATAGCCTGCTACTTTCTTATCCTGTTCGATGATTCCTTCTTCTCCATCGATGACAACGAGAACAACGTCTGAACGTTCAATTCCTCTCATTGCGCGTAGCACACTGTATTTTTCTGTATTTTCGTAAATTTTTCCACGCTTTCGCATACCGGCTGTATCGATGATGACGTAATCCTGTCCTTCTCTTGTAAAGGAAGAATCGATTGCATCCCTAGTTGTACCAGCTACATTACTAACGATGACCCTTTCTTCACCCAAAATGGCGTTAACAAGTGACGATTTACCAACGTTTGGACGACCGATAACAGAAAACTTGATGGTGTTCTCATCATATTCAACTTCACCTTCGTCAGGGAAGAATTTAAATACTTCATCTAGTAAGTCCCCAAGTCCTAGTCCGTGGGATCCTGAAATCGGGAATGGAGCACCTACTCCTAGTGAATAAAAATCATGAATCAACGCTTGTTGTTCAGGGTTGTCAATTTTATTGACTGCTAGCACGACGGGTTTCTTTGAGCGGTAGAGGATTTTTGCTACTTCCTCATCCGCATTCGAGATGCCATCTCTACCATTTACCATAAAGATGATCACATCAGCTTCATCGATCGCGATTTCAGCTTGATATCGAATTTGTGAAAGAAATGGAGCATCTCCAATTTCAATACCGCCTGTATCAATAATATGAAAATCACGGTTCAACCATTCTGCTGAACTATAAATACGATCTCTTGTTACTCCTGGTGTATCTTCGACAATTGAAATTCTTTCTCCTACAATACGATTAAATATAGTCGATTTACCAACGTTTGGACGACCGACAATTGCGACAACTGGCTTGGCCAATATGTACACGCCCTTTCAAAATAAGTATCTATCTTAAGCTTACCTCTAGAAAGCCGTGGACAAACTTTCCAGTAGCTCATTGTAAAAAACCCTCCTTGACTAAGAAGGGTGTAGTCTCTTGATAGCTTTTATATCTTATCAAAAAAGCAACCAATGAACAACAGAGTATCTATCTAATGTTTGACGATAATATACACATCATTGCTCAACTTATGGGCAATTCCGTCCAGGATCGCTTCCAATTCCGCGGCAACTTTATCCATTTCAGCTTTCGTGTCGCAAACGAACACATTCGCACCTACCGGAACTTTATGTACAGAATCCGTAATAGCAGCCAGTATCGCTTTTTCCAAGATCACGACTGATCACTTCCCTTCTCTTTCGTTTCAGTAGGCATACGAATAGCGTTTTCAAGGGTAGGCACTTGCGAAATGATTTTTTTTGCAAGTTCCACATTATTATTCTGAGGAAGGATGAATACGCCAATACGCCCATCATCAAGGTCACGTTTTATTAATGGAACAAGTGCTGGCGTACCTGAGTCACGATAAACTCCTAGAGAAATTGCTAGATCGTGAAGAATGGCTTGTCTCTGTCCAAGATTTCCGATCGTCATCCTAGCGTCAAAGTTTTTAGGACTAATTACAAATCCTAGTCCGTGTTTCAAAATTTCTTCCTGTCTTTCAGGTATCCCAATGTTCATAATATAAATATTGTCTACATATAACCCTGCGCCTTCAAAAGAAAGTGTAGAATGTTCGATATATGCGATTTTACCTAGTTTACTTCCTGTCATATATTTTCTTGCTACTAGAAATGAAAGTACCGCCGCTACAAGAGACGCCCACACGTTTAAAGATAAATAAGCGAGCGACGTTACAAAAGAAATGAAGATCACTAAATAATTCCTACCTTCAAATGTAACGGCAATTCCTTCGATATATGACGCTCCTCTTGGTACCAACTCTAACGTATCCATTTCTGTTAACGTTTTTCTTTCCATATTCCTTACTTCTCTAAATTGCGAAGCCGCGAGTGTTAAGAAAGTGACCGCTGTAAATTCTTCTGACATGATTGAAGGCACTACTAATGCCCCGAGTGCAGCTGCAATAAACCCTAATGCAAGATGAATGATCATCCCATGAGGATAAGTAGGATACTGACGATAATCGGTACGAAACATATAGATTCGAGATAACGTACCGATGATTACACTAAACAAGATCGGAACCGTAAATTCATTCATGAATAACCACGTCTTTCTTGATGTTTTTTCATAACGTTCTCTAGGTGGCTCGTAAGCTGGACAAACCCTTCCCACATGAAGATGCCCGTAACAGATATCGCCATGATGTCTAAAGAGCTATACCTACCGATTACAGTTTGAATGCCCATCTGATAATAGATTACCGCCATAATAAGTTCTCCTTGTACGATCGCAAGCATCAAAAGCGCGCACCTTTGTCCTGCTCCTTGTACCGTCAAATGGACGATAACAAACAGAGCAAGAGCGATGGACCATGATGTGTATAGATAGCTAAACACTGGATCATATAGCGAAAAGAGTTCGATCGATGCGTAAGCTGCCATAAGCATCAATACGACTAGAGCAGCGTACAACTTCTTACTATGTAGTGTTTTCATTAACATAAAATAGCCGATCAACCAGCATAGAATCAATGCGCCGTTCACGTTATAAACCACGATTGGAATCTCCACATTTGCTGCACAAATCATGATCAAACATAAAACGACGATATTTTGGGTCGTTTGTGATGGTTTAACAAAGAAGACAAGAACGATGATAGCGATCCAACTTAACCAAATAAATAGTGCCCCATCCAAAGCAATCACTCCTTATTATGCTCAGTATGGGAAAAATTCTGCGTGATTAGACCAACAATTAAAAAATGTATAACGTTTTCCCTTTTATTTCATGATAATAAAGCAAAGGAGGGATGATCTTGGGAAGAGATAGACAGGAGAAAAAACTAAAGAAATCGAAGCGTGTAGAGTCTGATCGTGATCAATCATTAGAATATAAAGGAGCTTCTACAATGGAAGGCCCTGATCACGCAAGAAGAAGAAACGGACAAAAATAATATTCAACACAAAAAAAGCTCTCTGCTGCAGCAGAGAGCTTTATCATTATTTATACTTTTTCAGTTGATCACCGATCATATCTCCAAGAGAAAACGGGGAATTTCCATCTCCATCTTTTTGATATTCTTCAACCTGGCTCGTCACCTGTTCTGCTTCTAGTACTTTAATACTAAGTGAGATGCGCTTCTCATTTAGATTTACATCTAGTACTTTAACTCGAACTTGTTCCCCTTCTGATAGTGCTTCATGAGGGGTACCAATGTGTTTGTTTGAAATCTCAGAAATGTGAACGAGTCCTTCTACTCCAGGTGCAACTTCAACAAATGCACCGAAGCTTACAAGACGTTTAACCGTACCTTCGATTTCATCTCCAGCTTTTACTTTGCCTTCGATTTCTTCCCAAGGTCCAGGCAGCGTTTCTTTAATGGATAGCGAGATACGTTCATTATCTCTATCCACTGATAGAATTTTAACGTTTACCTTTTGTCCTTCTGCTACAACTTCGGATGGGGTTTCAACACGGTGATGTGCCATCTGAGAGATATGCACAAGTCCATCTACTCCACCGATGTCTACAAAAGCACCAAAATCAGTAAGACGTTGAACAGTACCTTCAACGATCTGTCCTGCTTGAAGAGAAGCCAGCGTTTCCTGCTTCTTCACATCCGCTTCTTGTTCTAGCACAGCGCGGTGTGAAAGAATGACTTTTGATTTTTCAGGATCAAATTCAACGATCTTTACACTTAAGGTCTTGCCCTTATAATCTGCAAAATCTTCAACATAGTGGCGCTCGACAAGGGATGCAGGAATAAATCCACGCACTCCAAGGTCAACGACTAGTCCACCTTTAACAACGTCAGCAATCTCTACTTCGAAAGCCTCGCTGTTTTGATATTTTGCTTCGAGCTCATCCCAAGCTTTGTCAGCTTCTACTGCTTTCTTTGAAAGCACTAGCTCGTCCTCAGATAATTTGATCACTTTCACTTCTATTTCATCGCCTTCTGAGAGTGCGTCGCTGACTTTTTCGACGTGAAGGCTTGACAGTTCGCTGATAGGCAGCACTCCATCAATTTTAAAACCCACATCCACCGATGCGTGTTTCTCTTCGACTTTGGAGATCTTTCCAGTCACCACATCTCCAACTTCGAATGATTTGAACTCAGTCATTTCCTGATTCATCTCTTCAACCATTGACAAACTCCTCCTTCAATCCAAAAGAAATAGAACTTTTCAATAATATTTATAAAAGCCTTCCACTTACCATCAGCGAAAGAATTTTATGAAAAGTTAATCACCCTTTCCTTTAACTTTCACTAAAATCAGTCAATTTGTCAAGTGTCCTGCAACATTTATTTATTTTTTTTGAAAATAATGAAATGTTAACGGTTAGCATCAATTAGTTGTTGAATTTCTTTCATGATCGCCTGTGTAGCCTTCTTCGCTGCACCCTGTTCTTCACGGAGAGGTGATAGATCAACAGGTTTTCCATAGATGATCTTTAATTTCCCAAACGGCTTGTAAGACCCCATGATTGCACAAGGTACGACTCTAACCTCTGGGCGAAGTGCGAAAAAACCAGCACCAGATAACCCTTCTCCAAGCTGACCAGTTTTGCTTCTTGTTCCTTCAGGAAACAATCCAACTACTCCACCATCTTTTAAAATGCCAATTCCACTTCGGAGAGCTTGTTTATCACTCATCCCTCTTTTCACCGGAAAAGCGCCAACCTTATCGATCAACTTACCTAGCACAGGGATCGTAAATAGTTCCGACTTCGCCATAAAACGTACCTGTCGTGGGCACATCGCTCCAACTAGCGGTGGATCAAGGTTGTTAATATGATTTGAACAGAGTAGTATCCCCTTATCAGAAGGGATGTTTTCTTCTCCTACAACGGTTACTCTGTTAAAAAGTTTAAAATAGACTCTGAACAATCCTCTTCCCACATCATATAAGCTCACTGGTTCAAGCCCTCTCTTTCGCTAATAGTAGAATATGATGTACCACTTCAGAAATCGTCATGGACGTTGTATCGATTTCAATCGCATCTTTTGCTTTTACAAGTGGTGCTACCTCACGTTCTGAATCACGTTTATCTCGAAGTGCAATTTCTTCTTTGATCTGATCGTAGTTAGCTTGTACTCCATTATCAACGAGCTCTTTGTAACGACGGGCAGCTCTTTCTTCTACAGATGCACTTAAGAACACCTTTAGTTCCGCTTTAGGAAGCACGTGAGTACCAATATCACGTCCATCCATCACCACACCGCCTTTTTCAGCTAATAGCTGCTGACGTTTCACCATTTCGCCTCTTACTTCACTTTGTCTCGCAACGAAAGAAACGTTGTTCGTAACTTCTAGAGAGCGGATGTCTTCTGTTACATCGATGCTATCGATCAAAACATGTTGGTCCTTCTCACCGAGTTGAAGATCTATGTCAGTTTTATCTAGGAGCTTCTTAAGAACAGGACCATCTTCAAGGTCCGCATTATTCTCGATTGCTTTATAAGTTAGAGCTCGATACATCGCACCAGTATCTATATATAGGAAAGAGAGCTTATCAGCTACTCTTCTTGCTACGGTACTTTTTCCGGCACCTGCTGGTCCATCTATTGCAATATTAATATTTCTTCTCATAAACATCTTTCCCCCATCGTTCATTGGTCACCAAATACGTTCTACAACGTACAAAAAAAGCAGGGATTCCTGCTTTTTTTGTACACTACGTTTCAAGTTAATCATAACACAATCAAAGTAGACGGTCTATTAACTATTGCCGTTTAGAAGGCATCTGTTCGCCGTTCACGACCCCTTCATAATACAATGTTTTGCTCAAATAGATACGAAAGGGTTCATGAGTAAGAAGTGTTTGAGCAATGAGGAGAAACGCGAACTGTATCACAACTAACTTGATCAACAAACGCTCAACTTTCCCCATTTCCTCACCTCACTATAGCTCATCATAATTTGTTTCTGTACCATCCATCTTTTCAACCTTTTCTTCTCGTAAGTTTTCTGCGTTTATGAAAATGCGATACGTTTCATTATCAATCGTACCCATAAATTCATAACACAATACTTCTTCGTTAAGATCATTTCGGATAACGCCTAACCCTTCCTCCATGATCTGAACACTCTCGTTGATTTGTGCTAAAGCTTCTTCTCTTGACATTGCAGGCTTCGGTAATTCTCTTTTTTGGTGATTGGTTAAATATTCGATCGATTCATATCCAGCAATATCTCCATTATCGAGCGCTACTTTAACATGAACAGCGTCAGGATAGATGTTGATGTCATCCTGTTGATATACGAATGTGAAGACGCCCATCTTATCATACTGACTGCTTTCAGAGATCACCATATTCGAGATGTCATGTTCTTTTAGAAATGCCTCCGCTTTTGAAGCAGCTTCGTTCAAACTGATTTTTTGTTTCCCGATCTTACGGTCCATTAAGATCCAGATCGGATGAGCTCCTTTTTTCGTTACATCAAGATTTACACTAGATTTATTCTTCGGATTCTCGATCGAAAGGCTATATGCCTGATACCCCGCTTTCTCTCCCGTAGAGGTGATATCGATCTTCGCATCACTCTCAATATCCAAGTAGTCGATCACAGCTTTCTTTGCTTCATCTTCCGTAACCTTCTCACCTAGTACGTTATTCGAAAGGTTTTCTTTCTTCTCATTCAACTGGGTGACTTCCGGCCCCCAATTCACATCACTATATCCTTCTACTTGTTTATCAACTGTTTTGAATCCGTCGATGATCGTGTTATCTTGCGCCTGCTTTTCTGAAGCGAGCGCTAACTCGACATCCATCCAACGTAAGTTATGATTGATCACCATAGCCTGTACTTTTCTTAGTTCGTTTTTAATTTCAGTAGCGTGTTTATGCAGCTTTTTAAGCGTGTCATATTCATCATCAGACAAAGGCTTTTCATCAAGGTCTCTAACCGCTACGCGATAGCTAAACTGCCCTATATTTGAAAGAAACTCCTCAGTCTTATTAAAAGGCATCAGGGTCAACGGAAGCTGACCAACATCATTCTGAGCTTCTGAGGTCAATCTCCACACTTCTGCAAGTGCTGGTGATAACCTAGCTCGAGAACTCATCGCAAGAGTCGACCCGATCTTCTCTTCAAGAGCATCAACATGAAAATTCAGCTCATGAAACGCTCGTTGATAGTTATTTTCGGCATTGATCAACACTGCATTTTTCTCCTGGTGTTCTTTATATCCCCAATAACTTGTCGACACGACGCCAATGGCGAGTGCTCCAATCAATATCGACCTAATCATTATTCAATCACCTCCACTATTCACAGAAAATATGTTTTCCGATTCGTTTGATCTGAGGACGGGTCCAAATCCAACCTGATGTTGCCGTGTTAGGGTTGAAGTAGTAAAGTGCTTCACCCGAAGGATCCCAGCCATTAACTGCATCTAATACTGCTTCTTTCGCCCTATCGTTAGGAGTCAGCCATATCTGTCCATCTGATACTGCAGTGAAAGCACGTGGTTCGAAGATAACGCCTGATACCGTATTCGGAAAAGAAGAGCTTTGCACTCGGTTTAAAATAACTGCAGCTACCGCCACTTGTCCTTCGTACGGCTCACCTCTTGCTTCTCCATAAACAGCGTTCGCCATCAGCTTAATGTCATTTTGTGAATATCCAGCAGGTGTATTCTTACCTTGCGTTGCCTTCGTGCCTCCGTCACCACCAGAGGTTCCTCCGTAGTTCTTAGGACTTTCTCCCTTATTCACTTTTTGCTTTATCGAAGGATCATATTTCGTCGCTTTGTTTAATTTAGCCTTCATCTCAGAACCTACTAGTCCATCGACGGTCAAGCCAAATTCATGTTGGAAGTTTCGAACTGCCCAATACGTACCCCAACCAAAAACACCATCGATCTTTCCTTTGTAAAACCCGATGTACTGTAACCGTGCTTGTAGCTCGATCACATCATCACCTGTTGCCCCTTTTTGAATAACTTGATTTGAAAATGCGTCTGCTTCGTGATTATGGTCAAGCACCGTCATAAGCGGCACGCATAATAAACCGATTATCAGAGGGATTTTAAATATATTAAATAGCTTCCTCATCATTTGGACCTCCTGATCAATGTGTATTCATGGTTGTAGTTTTTGTATCAAAAGGTATTTTATACAAACCTTCTTTTTAAGATAAACAAAAAAAGATGCCCTTAAGGCACCTTTTATCAAAACTTATATACTTGCATCTTCTTTTGTCTGCATCAACTTGGCCTGATTAATATCTGCCACTTTTATTTTTCTAAGTCCGATCGACCATAATACTAGCATGAAAGGTATCATGATATAGATCATGTTGGTATTGAACTGAAGAATGAGGTAATTATACGTCCCGTGGAACAAAACAGGTATAAGAAGAGACAAGATGATCCACTTCAATACTTTGTTTTGCAGCGAAAACTTTCCTCTACCTAAATAAGATCCCATGATGACCCCAAACAAAGCGTGACTAGAAACAGGCAACAGAGCACGCCACCAGGCTTCTTGAATGCCATAAGCGAATAGAAAGAAAACATTCTCTACTGATGCAAAGCCTAGCGATATCGCGACACCGTAAACGATCCCGTCATAAAAGTCACTGAATTCAAGATGTATGTACACGGTAAAATAAAAGATAAACCATTTTAGAAACTCTTCAAGCAATCCTGACATGATATAAGATTGACTAAAAGGAGATTGCAGGAATTGTTCAACTTTAAAACCATGCTGGATAACCATCACTGGAAATACGAGCATAGCACCGAATACAAAGCTCCTGACTACTGGCCTGATGGGCTCAGACTCATACTGATGGTGTTTTAAATAAAAAAAACAAAGAAGCGCAATACCTGGAGCGATTCCAGCAGTTATAGCCGCTAACATAGGCTTTCCCCATTTCTACACGGTAGATGATGAAAAAGCAACTTTATCATACCTATACTTTTCTTATCGTACCATGTTACTTTATTTATGGAAACTAAATAAAATTTGGCCTGAGGTGAGATTTTTGAGCAAAATACTTGTGCTACACACTGGTGGAACAATCGCGATGGAGGAAAATGGAGAATCTGGAGCTGTCAGTCCAGGAGAAAGAAATCCTTTAAACGCAACATTAGGTGACCTCATCCACGATGTGGATCTTATCGTCGATGACTTTATTAACATTCCTTCCCCACATATGAACCCTGAGCTGATGTTTCAGATTGCTGAACGCATTGAAAACAAAATAAAAAAAGAACATATTAGCGGAGTAGTCGTCACTCATGGAACCGATACTCTAGAAGAAACTGCTTATTTACTTGATCTTATCTTACAAACTGACCTACCAGTCGTGATGACTGGAGCGATGAGGTCGAGCAATGAAATTGGGTCTGATGGCCCGTATAATCTGATTTCCTCTTTGAAGGTTGCATCCTGCGAGGAAGCGAAAGGAAAAGGCGTACTCGTTGTGTTGAACGATGAAATACATACGGCAAAAAACGTTACGAAAACGCACACGAGCAACGTTTCAACATTTCAAAGTCCACAATACGGCCCGATCGGAATCGTCACAAAGCAGCGTGTCCATTTCCATCATACTTTGACGAACCGTGATCGCTATCATATTTCAAAACTAAGTAAAACAGTCATGCTTATAAAAGCGTATGCAGGAATGGACTCTCAACTCCTTCAAGCTGCTGGAGAGCTTGGAATCAACGGCATCGTCATCGAAGCATTGGGTCAAGGAAATCTTCCCCCACAGACAGTCGACGGGATAAAGCAGTTACGAAAAAAAGGGATCGCTGTTGTGATGGTTTCGAGATGTTTCAATGGCATCGTGCAGGACGTCTATGGATATGAAGGTGGAGGGAAGCATTTGAAGGAACTCGGAGTTGTTTTCTCAAATGGACTCAATGGACAAAAAGCAAGGTTGAAGCTCTTAGTAGCCCTAGAAGCCACTGAAGATTTAAATGAGTTACAGCAACTATTCTTAAGATAATTAAAAAGAAACCTAGAGGAATTCGATCTCATACGTTAAAGAGACCACGAAATTCTAGGTTTCTCCACAAGCAAGAAAGCCTATCTTATTAGATAGGCTTTCTTGCTTTGTCGATAATATCGTTCGCTATTTGTGCGCCGTGGTGTCGGCCATTCTCAATAAATATTTCATTCGCGTTGTTTCCTGCAGCGATAACGCCAGCAATGTAGCACCCTTCTACATTCGTTTCCATCGTTTCAGGGTCAAACGCAGGTCTGCCAGATGCTTCATCGATGTCGATGCCAATCTTCGTTAAGAACGAATGATCTGGATGATAACCTGTCATGGCAAAAACAAAATCATTCGCGATCGTTTGTTTTTCTCCATTCACAGTGATCACAACTTCTTTTTCACGAACTTCAACTAACTCAGCATTAAACGCCATCTGCACTTTTCCATTTCGCACTAATGCTTCAAACTCAGGTAAGATCCATGGTTTAATGCTTTTCGAATACTCTCCCTGTCGATAGAGAACGGTCACGCGCGCTCCAGCTTTTTCAAGCTCCAATGCAGCATCAACAGCGGAGTTTTTACCACCAACGACAACAACATCTTTATTGAAGTAAGGATGTGGCTCTTTAAAATAATGCATCACTTTATCAAGATCTTCTCCAGGAATACCCATATAGTTTGGGCTATCATAATACCCAGTCGCGATGACCACATGTTTTGCTCGATAAGTGATCTCCTTCGATTCATGTAGCTTCTCAGACTCAATGACAAATCCATCATTTTCTGTTTCGATCTTATTAACCTTTTCATATGAATGGATTCGAAGGTTTTTTCTTTTCGCAACATCTCTATAATATGCGAGCGCCTGGTTACGCTTCGGTTTTCTCTCTTCAATAATGAACGGTACTTCACCTATTTCAAGCTTTTCACTTGAGCTGAAAAACGTCTGGTGTGTGGGATAATGATAGATCGCATTTACGATATTCCCTTTTTCTATGATCAATGGATCGAACCCTTTGTTTTGAAGTTCAATCGCTGCTGACATACCACACGGACCAGCTCCAATAATGATTACCTGCTCTTCTCTCATATTCCCTCACTCCTGCAACAATCCATATAAACGGTTTATTTCTTTTTTATTGTACTCATTACAACCAAAAAATTCCCTACCTGAATGATAGGGAATTTCTGTCGCAATATCAACTATTTAAATCCAACCACGGAAGCGAGACGCTTCAGCCATTTTTCGAACACCGACCATATATGCTGAAAGCCTCATGTTTACACGTCTAGTTTCAGAAGTTCTATAGATCGAGTTGAATGCGTTTACCATAACCTTTTCAAGCTTTGCCTCAACTTCTTCTTCGGTCCAATAGTAACCCTGGTTATTCTGTACCCATTCGAAGTAAGATACCGTTACTCCACCAGAACTAGCAAGAACATCTGGTACTAGTAAGATGTCCCTTTCGGTTAAGATTTTAGTCGCCTCAATCGTTGTCGGTCCATTTGCAGCCTCAACGACGATGCTCGCTTTGATCTGATGGGCATTCTCTTCTGTGATCTGATTTTCAATCGCTGCAGGAACTAGAATATCACAGTCAAGTTCTAGAAGCTCTTTATTACTAATCGTTTCTTTGAAGAGTTTCGTTACTGTTCCAAAGCTGTCGCGACGATCTAATAAGTAATCGATATCAAGGCCTTCTGGATCGTGAAGCGCTCCATATGCATCTGAAATACCAACGATCTTTGCGCCAGCATCATGCATAAACTTCGCAAGGAAACTACCTGCGTTACCAAATCCTTGAATGACGACGCGAGCTCCTTCGATCTTAATGCCTTTCTTCTTAGCTGCTTCGCGTATGCAGATCGTTACACCTTTTGCTGTTGCTGATTCACGCCCATGCGAACCACCGAGCACAAGCGGTTTACCTGTGATAAAGCCAGGAGAATCAAACTCACGAATACGGCTGTACTCATCCATCATCCAGGCCATGATCTGTGAATTTGTAAACACGTCTGGAGCTGGGATATCTTTAGTAGGGCCAACGATTTGGCTGATTGCTCTTACGTATCCGCGACTTAACCTTTCAAGCTCTCTGAAAGACATTTCCCGAGGGTCGCAGATGATTCCGCCTTTTCCTCCACCATATGGTAAATCAACAATTCCTGCTTTAAGGCTCATCCAAACAGAAAGTGCTTTCACTTCAGTTTCCGTTACATCTGGATGAAAGCGAACCCCACCTTTCGTAGGACCAACCGAATCGTTGTGCTGAGCACGATATCCAGTAAAGATTTTTATAGATCCGTCATCCATTCGCACAGGGATACGGACTGTCATCAACCTCATAGGTTCTTTTAGAAGTTCAAAAACCTCTTTTGGATAGCCCAACTTATCAAGTGCTTCATTTATGACCGATTGCGTCGACTCTAATACATCCCTTTTCTTTTTGTTACCTTGTCCGTTATCTGTTTCGTTTTTGTCGACCATTACTTAACCTCCCATAACTATGCCCTTACTGTGGTGTCTTCATAAAAGATCCGATTAGGTGACCTTTGACCCATTTACATCTAACATTGTTCAGTTTTTTGGTTTCATTAATATCTAGAATACTCTAATGTCTTGCTTTCAAAACATAGTATACACGTTTAGGTATCCTATGAGAAGGTATTCCGTCCACATTTTATGCAATTTGTTTCACAAATTTGCAAACGCTTACTAGGTGGGCCCATATTGCTATTCGAAAAAAACCTCACAGTGATGTGTGAGGTTTTATATAGCAATTTACTTTTTCAACCCGAGTTGAAGCAGCTGTTCGATCATCTCTTCATACGAATAGCCAATTTCCTTAGCCGCATCAGGGTAAAGACTCGTAGGTGTCATGCCTGGCAATGTATTTACTTCAAGAAAAACGGGCTTAGAGCCATCTTTAGGGATAATGTAATCCACCCTTGAGTATGTTTCACAACCTAGCAATTCATGTGCAAGAACAGACTCCTCCTGAATCATCGTTGTATACTCTTCTGTAATACGTGCAGGAACGATATGTTCACTGCCACCCTCTGCGTATTTCGATTCATAATCATAATATGCGTTACGAGGTACGATCTCAACGACAGGCAATGCTCGCACATTACCTTTCTCACCTAAAACAGCAACAGTGACCTCTGTCCCAGAAATGAACTCCTCAAGGATAACCTTTGTATCAAAACGGAAGGCTTCATCGATTCCTCTTACCAACTCATCTTCTGAATGAGCGATCGTTAACCCTATTGTAGATCCTTCACTGTTAGGCTTTACAACAACCGGAAAATCAAATGGAAGGTCGAGGTTTTCATAGCTGTCGCCTCTCTCCAACACAAGGTCTTTAGCAAGTCGAATACTCGTATCGTTTAGTACTTTTTTACTTTTTGCTTTATCCATGGCTACAGCTGAACCGAGTACACCAGAACCAACATATGGGATCTCTAGCATATCGAGTAACCCTTGAATTCTTCCATCTTCACCAAATCTACCATGAAGGCCGATGAAAACCATATCGACATCTAATTTTAAAATTTCGCTAATTTTATCTGGATGAAAATCAATTCCGATTACTTCATGACCATTATGTTCGAGTGCGGCTATGATTCCTTTCCCGCTCGATAGGGATACTTCTCTTTCGGCAGATGTTCCACCATATAGTACTGCAACTTTCATGATCAAATACCTCCTGGGCTACATTTATGTACATCATTATATTCGTTATTCACTTAATTGGAACAGTTAAAAACTTCTCTCATCATACCATGTTTTCTTGTAATGTGTGGCTGGTAATTCATCACCTCGAACAAAGAATTGGAAATCACGCCACCTGTTCCGTATACTTGCACTATCTTCAAATAAGAAAGGATCTACCACTATGTCAAAGACAATTCTATTTGCATTCGCCCATCCTGATGATGAATCATTCACATGTGGGGGTACAATACTTGAGCTTTCTAAGCAGAAGGATACCAAAACAATTCTATATAGTGCTACTGCAGGTGATGCAGGGAAGTGTGGTGAACCTCCTTTGTGCACGCGTGACGACCTCGCAAACGTTCGTAGAAATGAACTACAAGAGGCGGCTGCTCATCTAGGGATCAACGAACTCGTTATCGATGACTATCCGGATGGAAAGTTAAGTGAACTTACACCTCATACACTAAAAAACAGAATCATCACCCTACTAAACAATTATCAGCCTGACGCAGTCGTTACGTTCCCACCACACGGGCTATCTGGGCACAGCGACCATACAGCGATACAGGAAGCATGTTTAGAAGCTGTTCAAGAATCACCAAACAGCGTAAAAGAACTATACTATGCTACGCTACCACAATCACTCGCAACTAAAACAGGAAACCCAGCGTTTGCTGATCCTGATGAAAACATCACGCTAATGAAATCCTTCACAGAGGAACATATGAAGAACGTACAGCTTGCCCTCCTTGCACATAAAACTCAGCACCTATCAGTGGAGCGAGTATTTCCGTCTATCCACAATCAGAGTGGATTTACTAAATTTGAAAACAAAGAATACTTCATAAGAGCATGGGAGAGCGACTCAAAGACAGAGCCCATTCTTTCATAGTTCATAAGAATAGCCTTCCGCGCGTTTTCTTCGGAAGGCTTATTTTTATTGAAAGTAGTGATTCAATTGTTTTACAGCTTCAGAGTGCATCAGTGTTTTTCCATATTCAATAACACGATAACTTGTGATTGTAGATGGATTACCGAATTCAGCTAATAGCGCGATGAGCGTATCTAACTCCATGTCACCGATTTCCTCTTCGTTAATCTTCAGATAGAATTGTTGTTGGTACGAATAAAGAATTCCACCTTCAACACCTACATCAAGTAAACGTTTCGAAAGTCCGATCACATCTTCGAACGTATTAAATTCATAAAATACTTCATCGCTTTCATCAAGCGTAACCTGCATTTCGATGTATTCATCGTTGTAATCATCTTCAAAATCGGTTTCTTTTGAGCCTTTTGTAACGATTACGACCATACCTTGAGCAGGCAATGAAAACACTTCAACTGCGATAGGGCCATCTACTTTAAAGCCTAGTTCATCGTCTGCTTCCATAATCATTTCTCTGAATAACTTATGGACCTTTGGCACGTCCTGCCATAATTCTTCTTTCGTTATTCCTCGCTCGTTCAAATCGTCATAAGTGAGAAATATCTTAATTTTGTCGTATGTTAAACGTTCAAGACGCATCTAATTCCCCCCTACCGTCTGTCACCAGCATATCCTTTAACATAATATATGTGATATTACATAGATGGTTCTTGCTTGACGATATTCTTATAGTTTACACCGTATTGGGAATGTTAGACAAGTCCTGTACTTCCTATACTAAATTGAAAGTTTATGAAGCTTGTGTTTTATCCATACATCCCATTCATCTTTATTCTTTCCAACGAAATAGTTGTCATAAGCTTGTCTCTTTTCACCATGTAGATGTAGAAGTGCTCCACCTCCAACACCGATTGTTAATTCCGGAAACTTATTATCGAGACGATCGATCAAGTTCAAACATTTAGGTAGATTTGACATGAGGGTGCACGATAAGAACAATATACTAGGTGCAGTGTCTTCCACTACGATTTCAATGTCTTTTTCAGGAATGCTAGGACCTAAGTAAATTACTTCAAAGCCTTTCCTTCTAAGGTATAACGTAAAGATCAAAAGTCCTAATTCATGGTACTCATCTGTTGAACACACCGCCATAACCTTAGGAAGGTATCCATCAATCGGCAAGGTATGAAAAATCATGCCTATTCTCGATCGTAAAAATGCAGTAGCGAAATGTTCATGTGCAACTGTAATCTTTTCGTTTTCCCATAGTTCTCCTACTCGAACTTGAAGCTGCCCTAGGATATCTTGTACAACTTTATCGATACTAAAAAGTGAAAAGGCTTGATTTAACAATTCCTGCGCTTTGTTTTCTTCAAATGCAAGCAAGGCTTCCAAAATATCATCTGACAACACGTGAGCACGATCTCGACTTAACTCTGAAGCATCCGAGTGTGGCTCTGTATTTCCATCCTCAAGCAATTCTACTGCTTGACTAATCGTAAAGCCTTGTTCTGTCTTTTGGACTAACCATTTCAAAACCGATAAATGCTCATCTGAATAGAGGCGATGACCAGCATCATTTCTTATAGGAGAAATAATATTGTACCGTCTCTCCCATGCTCTTAACGTTCCAGGTTGTATACCTAGTTTTTTAGAGACTGCTTTAATATTATATTTACCATCCGACATAGCCCTCTACTCCTCTACTATTCATTCATCATACTCAGTATAAGGGATGGATGATGTTTGTGTAAACTTTGTATAAGTCATTTCCTTTTTAATGTAAAAACGTGTGACTCAGCAGGTGCCATCAGTCTTAAGGGAAGTGTGGTGGTACCGTATCCGTTACTGATCACAACAGTCGTTCCTCCAACTTGTTTTATTCCGCCTTTTTCACGTAATCCCCATCCTAAAAGTCTAATCTGACCACCATGCGTATGACCTGAAAGTAAAAGCTTAATATCTGAATCATTTGTAAGCTCATGTTTAATATCAGGGTTATGACTGATTAAAATCTTCATCGGTGCTTTTGCTTTTGAACAAGCTTCTTGAAGAGAGTGGTTGTGTGTCGAGAGGTCGTCGATGCCTACTAGACTTATTTCATCTTTATTTTTCGTGATGGTTTCAGATGTGTTTTTTAAAATCGTAATATTACTTTTAACAAGTATCCGTTCTAGACGATCTGGATCTTCTTCGTAATCATTGTTCCCCCAAACGAAATAACATGGAGCAACCTTCCTTAGATCTTCTAAATTTTTCTGTACCTTTTCAAAAGAGACGCCCTTTTCCATCACATCTCCTCCGATGACAACAATATCTACTACTCCCTTTACCTCATCGATGATGCTCTCAGAAATCCTGCGGTTATGTAAATCTGATATGAAGAAGATGGTGAAGGACTCGAACTCATCAGGCAGCCCTTCAAGGAAAAGTTCTTTTCTCACAACCCTATTTAAATGTGCTTCAATCCACATATAGATCAACAGCAGCACAGAGGCTGCTGCAAAGAATAAGACCACCATCATATTTCAACGCCCCTCCTAAATTTCTTAGCTGCCCTTGCTGCTTCAATGTTGGCAGATAATACACCGTACATTGTAGCCATGATAAGAGAAGCAATTGATAACCAAACGTTTTTTTCAAACAATACCCAGTACATTGCTGACAATAAACCAAATTCCAAAAGAACTGCTCCTATTCGTGCCTTTATACCCTGAGAGATTACGTTTTCAAGTTGATTTCGAATGATACTTGCAACTGCTAAGAAACCGAATAAGAAACAAAGCGCACCAGCACCGTAACGAAAACTATTCAACATTAAGTCTGTAAACGTAATGGACTTAAATATAAGCGTTTCTTCTGCAATATACAGTAAACCAAATGATGATAGTAAACGCAAAAAAGAAAGCAGCATAGAAAAAACCTCCCCCTCTATATCTATGATAGAGAAGGAGGTATTATAAATTTTATCTTACATTTCTTTAATATCTAATACTTTAAATCCGTTTTGCTCAAGTTTTGTAATGAACTGATCGATATTTTCATTCTTCTCAATTTTCATCACGATTCGTCTAACGTTCTGATTTGTTTCATCAAACGTCGATAAAGAAATAATGTTCTCATGAAAGCTTTTCGCGATTTTAGCAAGTCTTGCAATCCTACCTTCCGTTTCAGAAGAAGCGAATGCAATTCTAACACCGGTCTTTCTCATCCCGAAGGCACTTTGGAATTGATCCAATATATCTGCTCTTGTGATAATCCCGATGCACTGCTCTTTTTCATCCACGACAGCAACCAAAGGAGCATCGTTTACAAGCAATAGCGTCGTCTCGAAAACTGCCTCTTTATCTACCGTTACATCTTTTTGATAAGCGATATCTCCTGCTTTTGTTTCTTTTAAAAACTGAACTTTATCAGTCATATCGCTTTTAAAAAACGATTTATAAATTCTGTTAAAGGTTACGATCCCTTCATACCTTCCGTCTTGAATGACTGGTACGCCATCGATCTGACTCTTCTTGAGTCGCTCCAGTGTTTCTTCAAGACTCGTGTCATAATTCACAGAAATTGTTTCTCTTAGCGATTTCATAGCACTTCTTACAAACACGACTATCACCTCTTCTATAAGTTACTTCCCCCATATAATTAATACCATACTACCAATACAATGTCCTCCTTATCTACCATTAATTCAAAAATGGGTTGTACACTCGTAAAAATGGGCGATATCGTTTCTTGAAAATTCAGTCTTTTTAAGGTAAGATATTATCAAAGTAGACTTCTAAAGGACGTATATCAAACTAACGGAGATGATGGACCTATGATAAACAAACTGAAAACACAATCTTTGTTGGGTAACGATGACCTTGATTTCAACCGTCGACTCGGGATGCCTGTCGAAGTGTTCTGTCCAAAGATCAAGGATACTGTGGCATTTGGCAAAATCGAAATGTTTGATGAAAGCGCGTTACTTATCAACGGAAACTGTTTTCAAATCGAACAGTATTTATTTTTTGGCTGCCCCGAACATCGGTAAGAATTACTTGTAGAATAAATTAATATCGTATTCTTCTTTCATGTAAGAGAAGACATCATGACGCTTCTCCCATTGAGCTTCACTTTTCCATAGCTCCTCACTACGATCGATTACCTCTAGCCGCAACGAATCAAGCTCATCTTCCGCTTTATTTAACTTCTTGGTCACTCTTTTTAACTGATAATAGACGAACCCGTTAAGGAGAAACATTAAAACGATGAAAGGTGCTTTGGACAACGAAAAAGCCTCCCAAAGAATCGAACTACTCACCTGTAGCTGGTATACTAAGAACCCACCACTCACAACCAATAAGATCATGAGTGCATAGCTATAAAACTCTGATTTAGCTTTATACTGCCTCTCTTCTCTTTTTCTATCGACCAGTTCACTCAATAACACAAGCGTCACATCAGATTGAGGTTGTGGGAGATTCCACTGCTTTAGAGCATCCATGGTTGTCCTCCTTTTTTGAAACTAGTTTATGCTTGAAACTGAGAACATAATACCATCGATGCTCCAACTTAAAATGATGGTTTAAGAATAAATCGAATACAGGAGAAAAATCGCAACCATCGATATAAAAAGCAGTGCTAAAATACGAACGAGCGTAAGAGAAGGCGTTGTTTCTTCTCTTTTTTTATTTGATCTCCCTTTCTTCTTGGCTTTATGCTTATGATATTCCTTTCTAGATGGTAAAGGGTTCTCTTTTTTCATTAAACTCACCTTTCAAGATGTGATCATTTTGGGGTTCGATATTTAATTAAACACCCCATAATGAAATCGATTAAGAAGTGCGCAGTAATCGTAACAGCTATGTTACCTGTTATCTCATATATGATTCCTAATAGAAAACTTATCCCCACAACAAGACTAAATAACACCGGCTTAGTCAAGTATCTCACATGGATGATTGCAAACAATAGACTTGCAATCACCAGGCCGAAATGTGTTTGAATCACACCACGGAACATTACTTCCTCGCTGATCGAAATTAATAACGAAAGTATGAAAATATGGAAGATCGATCTGTTCTTAAAGATCCGCTCATTAATGCCTCCATCATCGAATGCAGACTCTGGTAACAGCCTCATAAGAGCAATATCGATCAAGATGACAACTAACGCTACCCCGCCGCCGTACAAAACCATATCTGCCCATACTAGCTCGACTATTCGATCGAGAAACCACCCTTCTCGAAACAAAAAATAACCTACTATCCAAGAGATAAGTAATAAGGAAAGCTGCGTTAAATAAACATTTAAAAGTAATTCTCGATCAGAGAGGGCTTTGACAACTTCTGCTTGTTTATTCCTCACCCTTCTCCTCCACCCTCAGCATAAATTGTAATTCTTTATCCCAATCTATAGCGGTCACTTCTTTTAGAGTAGAGTCTCCCTGCTTCATATAAACCTCTTCGATTAGGCCACAGTAATCACAGCATTGATCGATCTTAGGAACATCTTCATCGAAACGCTCTAGAAGCCCTTTGCGCCGACACTGGTTATCATAAAGCCATTTTTTAAAGTCGATCCACTTTAACAGTTTTCGTTTTCTTAACCTCTCTACCTCATTTGAAAGGTCTTCCAAAAGGCTTTGATAATGGAATGTATTAACGATACCGTTCAATAAGATCCCTTTTTGATGCAGGTGATGAATAATGAAGCGCCATGCTGTTTCAGATAGCTTGTACCGAATGCCTTCTTTTTCATAGTCGAGTGAGATGTGTTCGCCAGCTCGTACACGCAATTCTTCTAGTAACATACTGATTTGCTGACGCTCAGGTAATTCTGTTTCAATAAACGAAATCGGTAACCGCTCATCAGCTTCAGTAAAAAGTTGAATAGCGATCGCGGGTTCTTGATCTCTACCAGCCCGACCAATTTCTTGTAAGTAGCTTTCAGTGTTCGAAGGTGGATGAAAATGAACGACGTATCTCACGTTGCTCTTATTGATTCCCATACCAAATGCATTTGTACTGCAAATTAGTGATAGTTCATCATTAATAAACTGCTGCTGAATAAGCAGACGAGATTCTGAGTCAAGACCAGCATGGTATGCAGCGACACCCTGAACACCTGATTCTGACAGTTTGATACTGACCTGTTCAGCTATCGCACGACTAGAGAAATAAATAATGCCTGGTCCTTGAAGTGTTTTTCCATATTCTAAGACCGAATTCATCTTAGAATCAAGAGTCGCATGTCTTTCTAATTTAATCGCAATATTTGGACGATCGACCGAATGGATATGTAGCGTAGGATCGACCATATTTAATTGAGCGATAATATCTTTTCGAACATCTTCTGTAGCGGTAGCCGTTAATGCTAGAAGAGGCGGTTGACCGAGCTCTGCTCTAACATCACCTAGCTTTAAGTAATCGGTTCTAAAATCATGCCCCCATTGGGAAATGCAATGTGCCTCGTCTACTACCATCAAAGAAAACCGAACCTTTTTTAACGTTCGTTTTACATTATTGTTTTGTAATATCTCTGGTGATGCAAAGATAAACGTGTATGACGATAAATTTTGCAGAGCGGTCAACCTTTTTTCGAAGTCGAGAAAACTATTCAACGCAAGAACGCGTTTCTCCCCTTTCGTTTTTAATTGCTGAACCTGATCCTCCATGAGGGAAACTAGTGGAGAGACAATTAGGACTGGGGAATGACCTAAGTATGCAGGGAGCTGATAACAAAGTGATTTCCCTGCACCTGTAGGGAGCATCGCAAAGACATCTTTACCTTCCAAAACATCCCGAATGATCTCCTCTTGCCCCATTCGAAATTCTTCATAACCAAATTTATCAATTAACGTCCTCGTTAAATTCATTAAACCCCTACTTTACACAGTGTTAACCTAATTTCGAAATATCCATATCGATTCTCTAGGTGATCACGTATTGTTTTTAGCCGATGACTGTTGGTCGATCTGCTTGCCCTCAAAATGTCCTCCTGCGCTCGTTTAGAGACGAAAGGGTCGATCGAAAATGCTTCAACATTGATTGCGATCTCGACAATGTGGTCTTCTATCGTACTTTTCTTTAGTCTTCTGATCTCCATAATCTGTTGAAAGGACAATCCCTTCTGCAACATAGTGTACGTAGTACGAGTAGAAGCAGTTAAAGGGACTGGCAATGTTTTATTTTCTATAAAAGAAGTTATGATCGAATAAGATTTTGCATCATTTCGAGCATGCGTAATACATGCATGAATCACCCCATAAAAGACGATTATCCCTTCTTCATATGAGAGATCAAGTGATGCACAGCTTTGTTCTACTGTTAACCCAGTCCTATGAAATCCGCTCAATCGAAGGACAAAGAAACGCGCATGATTCTCAGGCAATGCTTCTAATACTTGTCGAAGCTCTCGATAAAGCTGCTGAGCTGTTCTTTTCCTTTTCTCTAAACTTGCTGGAAAATGCGTTCTAACCCACTTCTGTGCTTGTTCTTCACGTATTACTGGGTAAAAATTCATTGAACTATTTACAGAATGTGATAGAGCCTGCATGTACAAACTAATACGGTTCCAAAAGTCGTCTGAAACCTGGTGGTACTTCCACCCATTCAAATACTCAGGAAAAGAATGTTCTTTAAGAAATTCGTTAAGAACGTCTTGTCCTTTTTCATTGACCTTGTATGTATGTCGATCGATCTGTTCAAGTAAGCCGTCATCATAGAGCGTTGAAACGGTTTCCTCAATTTGACCACGAGCTAAATTCTTTTGCATACCAAATAAAAAAGATAAACCGAATAATTTCGCATCCTGAATCGTTTGAGATGACTTCTTCCCTTTCAACAAGTGGTAGGCACCTGAGATCGTCCTTTCACCTTTCATCTGATGTAAGACGAATAAGAGAAGTCCGTCTAAATATCTTATCATTGAATCACCCTGTTTCTTTCTACTTCTATTGTATCAAAATTTTTGTCCTGTTTAGTGAATTTCAAATCGGGTAACCTTTTAGTAAGCATAGTGAAGGATTTAGCTATTGAAAAGTCAAGGCATCACCTTTACAATAAAGTTATCAAAACATTCATTTGATGAATATTGTAGTGATGACAGACATATAGAAGTATTGAATAGGAGGTTAATACATGGCTAAGTATACTATTGTAGATAAAGATACTTGTATTGCTTGCGGTGCATGCGGCGCAGCTGCACCAGATATTTACGATTATGATGATGAAGGAATCGCTTTTGTAACGCTCGATGATAATGAAGGTATCGTAGAAATTCCTGAGGTGTTACACGAAGACATGATGGACGCGTTTGAAGGTTGCCCTACTGATTCCATCAAAATTGCTGAAGAGTCTTTTGATGGCGATCCATTGAAATTCGAATAGTACTACGAATCTCCGATATGATTATCGGAGATTTTTTTATGGTGATTTTTCAGGATATCAAATTGACACTTTAGTGCTTTCGTGGTAAAAAGTAATGTATTATCTTTTCTAAATATTATAACAAAGAAGAGAAAAAAGGAGTGGAGATTGTTGGCACATGTGCTAGTTACTGATTCTATTCAAGAGGATGGCTTACTACCATTACTAAATGACGATTCGATTCAATGTGATATAGGTTCGATTCAAAATTATGAGGAACACCTTTCAAAGTACGAAGCGCTTTTAGTTAGGAGCGCTACTAAAGTAACATCAGACCTCCTCGACAAGATGCCAAATTTAAAGATCGTCGCTAGAGCTGGAGTTGGGATCGACAACATCGATATAGAAGAAGCAACGAAGCGAGGCGTTATTGTTGTAAACGCTCCAGATGGTAATACAATCTCAACAACAGAGCATACTTTTGCTATGATGGCTTCTCTTGCCAGAAACATTCCTCAAGGAACAAATAGTTTAAAAAACGGAAAGTGGATGAGGAAACAATACGTCGGTACAGAATTAAATCGTAAAACACTCGGTATTATTGGATTAGGAAGAATCGGTACAGAGTTATCAAGGAGAGCGAGAGCATTCGGAATGCAGGTAATGGTATTCGATCCTTTTTTAACAAATGATCGTGCGGATAAGTTAGATGTGGCTTCAGTTGATATCGATGAGCTACTCGAACAGTCTGACTTCATTACTGTTCATACGCCTCTTACCGAAAACACACGAGGATTGATCAATGGGGAAACACTAGCGAAAACAAAAAAAGGTGTTTTTCTAATCAACTGCGCAAGAGGTGGAATCATTGATGAGGATTCACTCATCCCTTATCTTGACTCTGGACATATCGGCGGCGTCGCACTAGACGTATTTGAATCCGAACCTCCACGTGAGGATCACCCTCTTCTTAAATATGACCAGGTGATTGTTACCCCTCATCTAGGTGCTTCTACGAAAGAAGCTCAACTGAATGTAGCCGCACAAGTTGCGGATGAAGTACAACTGTATTTGAGCGGCAAACCAATTCGAAATACAATCAATCTACCTGCTTTCTCAAACGAAGAATATGAAAAGATTAAACCATACTACGAATTAACTCGTAAGATGGGAAGCATTCTTTCACAATGCATGAAAACAGCAGTTAACGTCGTAGATGTCACCTACGCTGGAACGTTAACAGAATTAGATACAGCGATCTTAACAAGAAGTTTAATGGCTTCATTCTTACGATATAGACTAGATACGACAGTAAACGAAGTGAATGCTCCTTCAATTGCAAAAGAACGCGGAATCACATACGGAGAAAAACATACATCTGAGACTCACGGATACTCCAATCTAATATCAGTGACGGTCGAAGGAGACAAAGGTTCTTTTTCCTTACAAGGAACGTACATCAAAGAATACTGCGAGAGGATCACCCAATTAAACGGATTCGACATCGACTTTCATCCACAAGGACACTTATTATATATTCAGCATAATGACAGACCAGGCGTTATCGGTAACGTAGGAAAAGTGTTAGGGGAACATGAAGTAAACATCGCTACCATGCAAGTAGGAAGAAAAGTGGCAGGTGGGGAAGCAATCATGATGCTATCATTTGATGAAGCACTCCCTGCCCATATCGAATCAACGATCAGTAGCGTACAAGACATTGTTAAAGTGGAGCAAATTAAAGGCGTGTAATAAAAAAGACCAAGAGCAGCTGCTCTTGGTCTTAATCGTGTAAAGGATATCCGGGGTGAATACACATGAAACTGTTACTAAATCTTGATAGACTTACGCTCTCCCTTATTAAAGGTCATAAGCTGTGAATAACCGACAGACTTAGCGAGTGTTAGCGCCTGATCATAGTCTGCACCTACATCTTCAGGTACATGAGCATCAGAAGAGAGTACGATTGGAATGTCTTTTTCATAGCACATCTTCAATAGATCATAATCAGGATAAAGCTCACCAACAGGCTTTCTTAAGCCAGCAGTACTTATTTCCACACACGTCTTTGAATTCGCAAGGGCATTCGTCGCTCGATCATACTGCTCTAAAAGAAAGTCTTTATCATCTGGTTTATACTTGAAGATCTTGACGAGATCTAAATGCCCAACGATATCGAATAAGTTCGATTCTGCAAGTGTGACGACCTGATCGAAGTATTTTCTGTACGTATCGACAACATCTCTTTCATCCCACAAATGTCGATATTCCGCAAGATCGATACCGAAGTCATCGACCCAATGAATCGAGCCTATCACATAATCAAATTGGTAAGACGAAATGAATTTCTTCATCTCGGCATGTTTTCCAGGCGTGTAATCCATTTCAATGGACATTTTCACATCCATTCCATTTTCCTGTGCCTCATTAAATAAACGCACATAATCCTTCATACTGTACCATCTACGTTCATTCACCCAAGGATTTTTTAGTATATCTTCGGTTTCATAAAAATGATATGCATGTTCTGATATACCAAAGTGTTCAATATTCTTCTTTCTGGCTTCTTCTACGAATTTTTTTAAGTAATCTAGTGTTAGCGTCCCTTTTTCCAAATGGTTATGATAGTCAGTATACATGCCTTCATCCCCTTTATCGAACTAGTTTGACATTTCCACTATCATTGTAACGTACAAAAGCTTAACAGGATAGCAAATGTAGAAAATTGAAATGTCTTACTTATTCTTGGATTAGGGGCACACCCTAACACTATTGGTGATCATTTAGATCAAATTCCTCTGCAATTTCAGCCATTTTCGAAGGCATCTTTTCATCGTTAAACACATTTTGAGTATTTTTAAAGCGTGTTGGGTTTATTTTACGAACCTTCTGGTTAACACTACTTTTTCCATAGCCGATATATGAAGGATAGTTCGCTTGTTCAGCGTGCCCACCTTCCCGCACTTTCTTTTCACTTGAACCGGATGACTGAGCACTTAAGCTGCTGTACCCTTTTTTAATCGTTTTACTCGTAGCCTTCCTTGCTCTTTTAGAGACTGATAGAATCAGCACGATTACAGACAAAAACCCTAAGGGACCCATTAATACTTTCATACTTTTGTTCAATGTCGTTTCCTCCTGTCCAACTGTTTATCCTACTTAACTATTGTGTAGCATTCACGATAGGATTATACATGGGACAGGTTAAAAGGGAAGTAGAATAGAAAAAGAGCCTCCAAAATGAAGGCTCTAGACAACTTAAGGTAAAAAGAATGAGAATGTCGTTCCCTCACCATCTTTACTATGGACAGAAATTTGACCTCGGTGGGCTTCTACAATATTGCGTGCAATCGCAAGGCCGAGCCCGGTTCCTGAGCGTCCTCTCGTTCTAGCTTTATCTGCTTTGTAAAATCTTTCGAACACAAATGGAAGGTCCACTTCAGGAATACCTGATCCTGTATCTTTCACATCGAACTGTACACCGTTACGTTGAACCGTAATGATCAAGCTAACTTCTCCCTCTTTCGGTGTATGTCTCACTGCATTATCTAGTAAATTGGTTAAGACTTGTTCGATTCGGTCCGCGTCAATCGAAAGTGTATGATCGTGGTCTGATACATAATAATGCAAGCCAACCTCTCTCTCTCGGGCTGGACCTTGGAACTTCCTCAAAATCCGTTGACCAAAATCGTAAAGGTTGATCTCACTATAATGAAGCTCAGTATGGCCAGCTTCCATTCTAGCAAGGTCGAGAAGCTCATTAACAAGACGCCCCATCCTTAACGATTCATCATAGATGATTTGAGCAACTTCCTTCTTTTCCTCATCGCTGCTTGCGATGTCATCGACAATCGCTTCACTATATCCTTGAAGCATCGCGATAGGTGTTCTTAATTCATGAGAAACGTTCGCGATAAAATCCTTTCTAAGCTTATCCAAACGACGCTCTTCTGTCATATCTCGAAGGACAGCCACAGCGCCTCGGATTGCAGATTTATTATAGAGTGGTGTCATCACGATCACCCAGTTACGCCCCTGTAACTCTACTTCGGTGAGCTGTTCTCGTTCCTGCATCACCACGAGACTAAATAGTTCATTGATATCTTCAGGGACTTCTTTTCCAGGCTCCTCTTGCATACCCTGCTCATAATACCACGCCTTCAAGAACCTCTCTGCAGGAGGATTGGTACTTAAGATCGCTCCTGTTTTATCGAATGTAATAACACCGTCAGCCATACTACTCAGTATACTAGACAGCTGTTCTTTTTCTTGATTTAAGGCCGTTACATAGTTGTTCAATTGCCTCCCCATACGGTTAAAGGCAACTGACAGTTCTCCTATTTCATCGTGAGTAACCATTGGAACTTTCGTATCGAACTTCCCCTTTGCAACCTGCGTTGCTGCTTCTCTCATCTTCCTAAGGGGTGCTGTAATACGGGTCGATAAGAAAAAGGCAAATATGGTCGTGAGAACAATAGCGATACCTGCTGAAATGTAGATCAAGTTTCTAGCTTGTCTCGTTGTTTCTGCTATAACATCTAGAGACTGATAAAGAAATACCGCTCCGTTTTGACTTCCAACTTGCATCGGAACGCCGACGATCAACAAATCATTTCTTGAAACAGAGTCAGCTGCCAACTCTCCTTGTTTCACGACGGTACGTTGGTTTGTAAATACATCCTCAAGGACTGGATCGTCTTTGAACACACGTAGTGGAAAGTTTGGTAGTCCATGACTATTAGGTGAATATTGAATGGTAGAGCGATCCTCTATATCTTCAATCACCATTACTCCAGTTGGGTAGAAATCTGTAATTTCCCATGCCGTATCCATAGCTTTTTTTCTATCATCGTAATTTTCGATTACGGAAGACACTTTCGTCGCAAGCCTTTCCATCTCTTCTGCTTCTTTTTCAACATGAAAATCTTCGAAGAACTGAAGCAATAGAATCGTCAAGATAAATAAAACGGAAGCCACAAGAAGGATGATGGTCAACCATAGCTTCCCTACAACACTTCTCCAGATCATTAGTCTTTAGCTGCCTCGAACTTGTAACCCACTCCCCAAACGGTCGAAATCATTCCAGCTGCATTAGGAGATACCTTGTTTAATTTCTCTCTCAAACGTTTCACATGTGTGTCTACCGTTCTTAGATCACCAAAGAATTCATAGTTCCATACATCTTTTAATAGATCTTCTCGTGAAAAGACTTTATCAGGTGCTTTTGCTAGAAAATATAATAGCTCATATTCTTTTGGTGTAAGATTAATGATTTGATCTTCAGCTAAGACACGGTGTGCATCATGGTCGATCGTTAAATACGGAAAGACGATTACGTTTTTTGTTGTTGTTTCAGTTTGTAAAAATTTCGTTGTTGAAGACCTTCGTAATAGGGCCTTCACACGTAAGACAACTTCTCTTGGACTAAAAGGTTTTGTGATATAATCATCAGCACCCACTTCAAATCCTTGCACACGATTGGCTTCCTCACCTTTTGCGGTTAACATGATCACTGGCGTAGCCTTATGTTCACGCAGCTGTTCACAAACTTCAATTCCATCTATTCCTGGTAGCATAAGATCCAGCAGAATAAGGTCAAAATCGTCTTCTGTTGCTATCTCTAAAGCAGCCTCTCCGTTCTCTGCTTCTTCAATTTCATAGTTTTCTCTTTCTAAGTACATTCGTAACAGTTTTCTAATACGGTCTTCATCATCTACAACTAATATTTTTGCGTCTTTTTCCAAGAAGATTCCCTCCTACTTGTACTACTCTATCTTATTTTATCACGCACACAGCTTTAGAGACCACTAATCAAGAAACCGCATACAACCCTTCAGCCATTGTGCTTCATTCTTTGCCTTCTCATACTAATCATTATTCCTAATTTAATGAAAGAAAACCTTCACATTCTGTGAAGGCTTTCAGATTATGCATAAGAATGAAGACCTGAGATGACCAGGTTAACAACGACTAGGTTAAGCATAATGATGATAAATCCTACTACTGCAAGCCAGGCTGACTTCTCTCCTTGCCAGCCTCTTGAGAGCCGAAGATGTAGATATGCTGCATAAAAAAGCCATGTAATGAGTGCCCATACTTCTTTAGGGTCCCAGCCCCAGAAACGCGTCCATGCGACTTGTGCCCAGATCATTGCAAAGATGAGCGCTCCTAATGTGAAAACAGGGAACCCAATCGCCACTGCACGATATTGAATTTCGTCCACAAGTTCTTCGTTTACATTTTTAACTGCAGGCTGTAAAGCGGCTCCGATCCGTTTTCTTAGAATTAGACGGATGATCCAATATAAAACGAAACCACCAAGCATCGACCAAACTAATGTATTGAGTTTTTGAGCAGCTTTTTCACCCTTCATCCAAGAAGGAGCATCAACGAGTGGTCCGAATTCATTTCCACTAACATATGTGGCATCTGTTGGACCAATAAGAGTTGGAATGGTGTACTCTACGGTAGCTGGTTGATCATTGTTATCTACAAAATCATAAGTAGATGAATAACCCGCTGCTTCAAAACTAAGTGATATGATAACGAATGCAATTGTACTGATCAGCGTGTACATCACTGCTTCAAGCCAAAAGGTCGACTTACTTGCTTTTTCTTGGTTCACCTTTTTTACCAGGTAAACGAGCCCTGCAGCAAAACTGATCGCAAGAATTCCTTCCCCAAGTGCTGCAGTCGTAACATGAATCTTTAGCCAGTTACTTTGTAACGCAGGTATGAGCGGCTGAATTTCAGAAGGAAATACACTCGCGTAAGCAATGATGATAAGAGCGACCGGCATGGCGAACACACCGATGACGTTACTTTTATAAATGACATAGATCATTAGGAAGGCAAATACCATCGTCATCCCAAAGAATGTCGTAAACTCAAAGAGGTTGCTGACTGGCGCGTGACCTGCCGCAATCCACCTTGTAATAAAATATCCTAATTGAAATAGAAAGCCGACGGTCGAAAGGATGAATCCTCCACGTCCCCACTTCTTAGCGTGGGTCTCTTCATCTGACTTTCTCCATTTCTTTCCAAGCAGTGAAATGGCGAAAACAAGACTTGCTGCAAAATAAATAAAGAAAGATATATAAAGCAAGTTACTGCTGAGTTGTGCCATCTCATCATGCCTCCCTTCGTAATAGAGGTGCTATTTTTGTTCAGATTGATCTTGAGGCATCTCAATCCCCGTTTGTTCTGTAATTGATTCAAGTTCGCGTCTTAGCCCATACCAATTCTTATTCGTATGAGACGCAATCCACAGTTCATCATCTTTTCTACGCACCCAAATCCTGCGGTGATTCCAGTACATTCCTTGTACAACACCGATCATAAAGATTGCTCCACCGATACCAAGAATCCAGAGCGTGTTGTCTTTTCGGACAACGAGACCAGATACATTCTTCGTATCAACATTCTGGAAAGACATCTTATATTCATTCTCACCTAATGGCTCTAAGTTTTGACGGATCGCGACAAACGCAACCTCACCATCTGGATGTTCTGGAGAGATCATCCGAAGAATGAATGCTGGGTTATTAGGGATTTTTGATTTTGTAGTCGGCTCACCTTTATCGTTAAATTCAAAGTCTGGAAAATAATCCATTACTTCGACTCGATACCCCTCATCGAGTGCATACTCATCTTCAGGGTTGTATAAATCGATGGTTAGTTCGCCGAATGATTCACCCGTTTCTTTTTTATCTAACGTAAAGGTCATGCTTTGCAGTTCGTTAAGCTTATAGTCAACTTGATAGATTGCATAGTCATCAAACTTCAGTGGCCTGTTTACTTGAATTGGATGTTCCTTTATCTTCTCTAGTTCTGGCTCTGTTCCAGCAATTCTATCTCCAACCTGCTTATAAAGAACTGCATCTGTTTGATAGTTTTTAGCTACAACTTCCTGACCAGACTGTTCGATCGCATCTTTAAACTTCTCGTCATTATTATCATAGGTTTCTAGTATGAAGCCGTCGCTCTTTAAATAATAAGCTTCTTCTGTACCTTTGATTTTTCTCGTTTCGTCTTCTTTAATCCATAGAACTTCATCCACGTACATACCAGGGAAGAATCGAAGCATTCCTCCGATGAGAAAGATGATTAACCCGATGTGATTTACATAAGGACCCCATCGAGAGAATCTATTTTTCTCTGCAAAAAGGTGACCATCTTCTTCTCTAACATTGTACCTCTTGTTCTGAAGCACTTCCTTCACCTTAGAAAGACTCGGCTTATCACCTTCTATGTTGGTAATACCAAAGTACTTCTGACGCTTCATAAAGCTTTCGTGACGGATCGTCCGTTGTTTTCTCAACGAGCGATACAAAGGGACGAAACGGTCAAGACTTGCGACGATCAACGATAGACCTAAAGCAGCAATGAGGAGCATATACCACCAGGAACCATAAAGATTATGAAAGCCTAAATCATAAAACAATTGACCTGGGATGCCGTATTGGTCTCGATAGTACTCAGATGGGTCAGAAAGAGGAGGTATGTACATTTCTTGAGGGAATATCGTTCCAAGCGCTGAAGCAACTAACAGCAGCACGATGATCCATATCCCTACCTTAACAGAAGAAAAGAAGTTCCAAACCTTGTCGACAATGGTTGTTTTATAGGTTTGAGATCTTCTCGCACTTCCTTCATATCTCATATTTAGAAGTTTCTTTGATTCTAAGTCTCCTTGAAGCGGCTTCCCACATGCCTCACATATTTCAGTTCCATAAGGGTTCACGTGTCCGCATTCACAGGTAATCGTTTTGTTACTCATTCGAACACCCCGTTACGGTTGGATTCGCTTCATATACTCATCGATCACTTCTTCAGATAAACTGGCTTCTGTCTTCTGTATCACTTTACCGTCTTTATCGATTAAGAATGTAACCGGAATTGGTCCAACCCCATAATGATTTGTTACGTCGTTTCCTTTATCAAGAAGTACTGGAAAACTAAGCTTATAGCGATCAACAAAACTCTTTGCAGTAAGCTTCGGTTCTGAAACATTCACTGCCAGAATTTCTACTCCTTTTTCCTTGTATTCTTTATACTTCTTGTCCATCGCTGGCATTTCATCTTTACATGGCTCACAGTACGTTGCCCAGAAATTCAGGAAAACCCCTTTTCCTCTATAATCCTTCAACTCCACTTCATTTCCTTCTAAATCAGAAAGAATAAAGTTAGGAGCTTGATCGCCCGCTTGAACGACACCGCTATCATTCGCGAAAAAGTTCGTATAGAACGTATATCCGACTGCTAGTAATACAGCAGCCAGAATCACCGTTCGGACAACGAGCCGGTTTTTTTTCTTCATTTCACACCAACTCCAATCAAACAAAACAATACTACTTTTACTATAACGTGCTGTCTGGAATACGAATGACTATTTTTTTGACTTTTGTGTGACAGCCTCGTTACGAAGCTGCTTGACCTCGTATGGTTTAAGCTCACGGTATTCCCCAGAATTAAGCCCAGTTAATTCTAAAAAGCCATATCTTTCGCGCTTTAGCTTCTGAACAGGGAATCCTAACGCTTCAAACATTCTTCTCACCTGGCGATTTTTACCTTCATGAATCGTGATTTCTACGATTGATTTTTGTTTTTGCTTATCGATCGATAGAATTCTCGCTTGTGATTTAGAGGTTTTCCCATCTTCAAGATGTACACCGTTCTGTAGCTTTTGAATAACCTCTTTTGTGACGATTCCTTTCACTTTTACCACGTAGACTTTGTCGATTTTGTAACTTGGATGCATAAGCTTATTTGCAAAGTCTCCATCATTTGTTAAGAGTAGCGCACCTGAAGTGTCATAATCCAACCTGCCAACAGGGAAAACACGCTGCTCGATATGATGAAAATAATCCGTAACGGCTTTTCTTCCTTTGTCGTCTTCTACTGTAGAAATGACTCCAGTTGGTTTATAAAACAAAAAATAAACCGGCTGTTCACGATACACCGGAATTCCGTCCACTTCTATTTTGTCACTGTCTTTTACTTTCGTTCCTAGCTCTGTAACAAGCTTTCCGTTCACCTTCACTCTGCCTTCTTCAATCAATGTTTCTGCTTTTCGTCTAGATGTAACTCCAGCTTGTGCGATTACCTTCTGTAAACGTTCCATATCATTCACCTCACTAAAACATCATACTCTTGTGTTAACGAAACCTCAAGTACAGATTCATTCTATCATTCATTATAGGCAATTCGCATCTTAACCAACCATTTAAAATGCAAAAAGAGTCTCTTGATGAAAGAGACTCACAAACTGTCGAGAAAGCTTTAAGAGCTATTTACCATGAATAATGTGAGATTTCCGCTACAGGATGCTCGCTTTCCGCGGGGCGGGCGGTGAGCTTCCTCGTCGCTTACGCTCCTGTGGGATCTCACCTGTCCCGCGGATCCCGCAGGAGTCGAGCATCCTTCCGCTCCAATCCGCGTAAGGATGTTCAAATTCATAGAAAAAATAACCTGATGTGGCACCACACCAATAAATAATGGCATATAAGATTGGAAAGTACTAGTTGATATAAATGTAAACTAGTAGGAGTGACATCTCTCCCATGTTCTAACGTGCGCTGGAAGCTCGGACTATTTTGCAGGAGACCCTGACGTTCGTCCACAGGAAAGCAAGATGTGTTCCATTGCGTTTAGGATCCACAATATCCTAAAGGTATGTTTTGTTTAAGAGACTCTTAACCAAAGACGATCGTGACAAAAACGATTGCTGCGATGATTCCGACTAAGTCTGCAAGCAACCCTACTTTTAAGGCATTCCCCATTCGTTTTATTCCAACTGCACCAAAGTAAACGGTAAGGATGTATAGGGTTGTATCAGTACTTCCTTGCATCGTCGACGCTAACCTCCCAATAAATGAATCTGGTCCGTATGTTCTTATGATGTCTGTCGTCATCGCTAGAGCACCTGTCCCAGAAATCGGGCGAATGAGAGCTAGAGGGACGATTTCTGTTGGAACGCCGATCATATCGAGGGGAGCTTTTAACATGTCGCTCACAAACGCCATGGCGCCAGACGCTCTAAAAACTGAGATTGCAACCATCATTCCGATTAGATAAGGGACGATGGAGATCGCAATCGAAAGCCCTTCTTTCCCACCTTCTACAAATGATTCGTAAGTAGGGACTCTTTTTAACGTTCCATAAACAAGAACAAACGCAATTAATATAGGGATAATCCAGATCGAGATATTCAGATCATCTCCCCCTTATCTCCTATTGAACATGCGATCGATGATAATTGCGCCTATCGTTGAACAAACGGTAGCCGCAATTGTCGTTCCTATTATTTCGGCAGGTGATATGGAGCCATACTTCATTCGAATCGCTATTACACTAGTAGGAATCAATGTAAGACTAGAAGTATTTAAGGCTAGTAACGTTACCATCGATCGAGAAGCGCTATCTCTCATGTGATTTAATTTCTTAAGCTCTTCCATCGCTTTGATGCCCATAGGTGTTGCAGCATTTCCAAGTCCGAACATGTTTGCGATCATATTCGATAAGATATAGCCCATAGCTGGGTGATCTGGAGGAACTTCCGGAAATAGCTTCGAAACGATCGGTTTGAAAACGTTCGATAAACTCACTAAGAGGCCAGCGTTTTGTGCGATCCTCATTAGCCCGAGCCAGAAAACCAGGACGCTTAACAATCCGATACAAACAGCTACAGCTTCTTCCGCACCGCTAAAAATGGCTTTGTTCACTTCTTCCATAGTGCCGTTAAACATCGCATAAAGAATACTAAGCACGAAAAGGCCCACCCATATCAAGTTAACCATATAGATCACGCTTAATATCTAGTGAAAACAGCTTCTTAAAGAAACCCCAAAACCCTTTGCTTTCCGTTTCACTTTCGTATGTTAGAGGTGCTTTGACGATTACTTTGTCATCTAAGCTTATTTTATAAATACCAACTGGATCTTGAAATGATTCAGGGTCATCCCAAGATTTCTTCTCTGGTGGTTTTGCCAGTCGGATACTTGATTCGATTTCTTTCCTCTCGTTCTTAGTCAATGGATAAACTAGATCACGGTGTAATTTAACCTTTCCTTTATACGGTTCCTTTTTCACTTCATCAAGGAAACCTTTTTCTGCTAATGTAGTGAGTTCATAATTCTGATAACCCCAGTTAAACATTCCGATATGATCGTTCCAATCGGATGGTGCATCGAGCGTAACCGCTATTAACGACATACCATCGCGCTCAGCCGTGGAAACGAGCGTCCGTTTCGCTCTTTTCGTATACCCCGTCTTCCCTCCTGTCGAGTCGCTATAGAGACCCGTTACTAACTTATTTTTGTTTCTCCAAACGTAATCCCAGCTTTCATTTTCATTCGGTGCTCTATGAACTTCTGTACTCGATATGATTCGATACATTTCATTGTTCATGGCATATTGGGTAAGAAGCGCCATATCATAAGCAGTTGAATAGTGCTCTTCATGGTCATCAAGGCCATGCGGATTGGCAAAGACTGTCTTCGTCATTCCGATTTCTTCTGCCTTGTAATTCATCAATCGCACAAACCCTTCAAGGCTCCCTCCCACTTCCTCAGCAATCGCCACAGCTGCATCGTTTCCAGAACGCAGCATCAATCCATATACAAGGTTCTCGAGGGATATTTTCTCTCCAGGTTTTAAATAAAGTGAAGACCCTTCTGTGCCTGATGCACGGGAACTAACCTCTACGTTCTCATTCATCTTTCCAGACTCTATCGCTAATATCGCAGTCATAATCTTGGTGATACTTGCAATCCTTCTCTGTGTATAGGCATCTTTCTCGTATAATATCCGTCCTGTATCTTGTTCCATTAATATTGCACTACGCGCTGACACGCTCACGCCTTTTGCAAAAACATTCTCAGGGATCAAAAGGAACAATAAGGTGATGATTAGTATAACGATGCTTACTTTCGAACGTAATAACTTGTTCATGACTTCCACGTCCCCTGACTCCGTATTTGTACAAGTCTATGAACGACAGAACGTGGATATGATTATCATTTATTATTTGAACGTCCGAAATCCGTGGCTTTCCTTAATGCAATTTCCTCAGCTGGTATCCTTATTTTAAGGAGTAAGAAGGCATTTAAAACTGTGAATAACAACGCTGTTATATAGGATGAAAAGATAAGGGGCAATGCGATGATTTCAATCACAACAATAAGATAATTTGGATGTCTAATAAACTTGTATGGTCCCTTTGTAACAACATTTGCGTCTGGAAGTACAATGATCTTAGTATTCCAAAATCTCCCTAGACTTTTTATCGTCCAAACTCTAAGTAATTGAGTGATGATAAAGATCGTGAGCATGACTGTCCACACAGAAGAAAGCTGAAACCCTCTTATCGCTCCCTCAACAAAAAACGCCGCTAGAAAAGCAACATGAAGCATAACGATGAATTTGTAGTGCTCCTTCCCAGCTTCGAAGGCTCCCTTATCTTTCATCCATCTTTCATTCCTCTTTGCAACCATCAGCTCTGCAAGCCGCTGCCCAACAATCAATAGAAAGAAAACAGTAAACACAATCGTCATGCCGTACGCACTTCCTCCCACTCCAATAGTAGTAATTCAGAACAAAAGCCTGGCCCCAATGCTGCCATCAACCCTGTCGCTCCAACTGTACATTCTTCACGTAAAAACAAATCTAATACGAAGATGACGGTTACTGAGCTCATGTTTCCAAATTCTCTTAATACGGACCTTGAATTAGCTGTTTTGGACCGGTCCATGCCTAAGGCCTCTTCATAAGCAGCTAAAACTTTCGTTCCTCCTGGATGCGCGATAAAATAATCGATGTTTTCAACATTGTTTAATGTAAGGAACTCTTTCACGTTCGGCTCAAGCCACTTAGAAACGATAGATGGGATCGATTTTGAAAAAACGACGTGCAATCCTTGATTACTCACATCCCACCCCATCACGTCTTCAGAGTCCTTCATCAATGTAGAGTATGTTGTACGGATTACTGGTAGACAAGCTAATTTCGATCGTTTTAGAAGTGGAGAGTTATTCCCACATAGAAGTACACATGAGGTACCGTCTGCAAAAAGGGCTGTTCCAATCAAGTTACTTTTTGAATAGTCACCATGCTGAAACGTTAAACTACAAAGTTCCACGTTCACGACGATGACGGTCTCTTCTGGGTGAGCTAGACAGTAATCATGCGCTCTTGATAATCCCGCAGCACCACCTGCACATCCCAATCCCCATATCGGTATTCGTTTTGTATGAGAAGAAAAAGGAAGAACGTTCATCAATCTAGCTTCAATACTTGGAGTCGAAATCCCAGTGGTAGAAATGAAGAAAATAGCATCTACCTCACTACAGTCCACCTTCGATTCAAGGTAATACGAGTTTTCTAAACAGTCTAGGATCGCCTTAGAGGCATAATCAACAGAAAGGGTGATATACTTTTCATTCTTCTCCTCAAAAGTAGGCCCTCCCTTATACCACTCCACAGGCATCGCAAAATACCTCGAGTCGATCTCCGCGCTTTGAAAAGCAGGTAAGAGCCTGTCTATATCTTTAAAATGACTTCCAAACTGATCTCTTGCAAATGTTATTGCTTCATCTTGACCTAAACGATTGGGAGGAAGGTGTCTTCCTATCGATAGAATCATCATACCGACTCCTTCAACGATCTTTTCGTTTATTTTGAGATTTATTGGTAGTTATTATTCTAAAAAGTTACACAAAAATGAGGTGCTCATCATTGAGCACCTCATTTGTCTTATCACTTCTGTTTTATACGATTTAGCGAAGATTGTATCCCTTCTAAATCACTACTTTTTATGACATCGATGAACTCATCGGCATCACTAATATAAAGTCGCTTTCGTTCTGGGTATCGCTCAAAAAAGCAAAGTGCGATCTTTTCTTTTAAAAAGGATTCTCCTCCTAAAATTTCTTCTTCGATCACTTTGCTCTCAAATACAGTTGGGTACAAGACTGAGAAATTCTTTTCAGCTCCATTTGATTCATATGTAACCGTCATCCTCGAAAAAGCATCCTCTGGTGAATTTGAACGTTCCTTCTCTAACTCTCCACCTACAATTTGTTTAATTTGCATAGATACCCCCTCCGATTCATATGGTCAGTCAGGAATTTCTTGAAACTTCTCGAAAAATAAATCTGCTTCATCATCTTCTCCCTGATCTTCCCCATCTGGTAATGGTGGAAGGTCTTCAATCGCGCTCAAACCAAAATGAAACAGAAACTCTCTTGTCGTCCCATAAAGAATTGCCCTACCTGTCTTTTCAGCTCGGCCAACTTCTTTAATCAGAAGTTTGCTCATTAACGTTTGAAGAGGCTTATCGGTCTTTACCCCCCGTATTTCCTCTACCTCTACTCTTGTGATCGGCTGCTTATATGCGATGATAGCTAGCGTTTCAAGTGCTGCTTGCGATATGGATTGGTTCTTAGGATCCTCAACCATTTTTTCAATGTAAGAAGCATTCTTTGAGTTCGTGGTTAGCTGATAGCTTCCTCCAAGAAAAACGATTTGAAAACCTCTTTCCTTCTCAATATATTCTTCCTGCAATTCGTTTATTGCTTCTAACACATTCTTTTCATCAATCGAAATCGTTTCAGATAAGCTCTTCAGATCGATTCCTTCGTCTCCTACTACAAACAGGAGACTTTCGATGATACTTTTTATTTCTTCGTTCGACACTACATTGCCTTCCTTTCACACTCAAAAATCATAATTTCACCGAAGTTTCCTTCTTGTTCACAGCTCACAGACCTTGTTTTCATAAGTTCTAATATCGCTAGAAACGTAACGATCATAGGACCCTTTTCCTGTTCGGTAAATAGATCCGTAAATCGCTTTCGTTTTCCACCTTTCAGCTGCTCCTTGATCTCGCTCATTCGGTCCTCTATTGGGATCTCTTCGGTTTTAATCGTCGTTCTTTTAGGCTTTTTCTCTTTCACTCTTCGCGACATTTTTTGAAAAGCTGCAAGCATATCATAAAGCGTAACATCTCCGATCGATGTGTTTGAATCTTCGCGGCTATATTCAGTCATATCAGCTGGTGGACGAGTATATAATAAGCTTCGACTGCTTTCTTTTTTCTTTAACTCATCTGCAGCTTCTTTATATTTCCGGTATTCGACAAGTCGCTGAACCAGCTCATCACGGGGATCTTCATCAAGTTCTGCATCTTCTTCAAAAAGCTCTTCTTCTCGTTGGGGTAAAAGCATTTTGCTTTTAATAGCGAGAAGAGTTGCGGCCATTACAAGATATTCACTCGCAATGTCGAGCTCTAGTTCTTGCATCGTATGTATATATGTTAAATATTGATCAGTGATTTCTGAAACGGGTATGTCATAAATATCTACTTCATACTTATTGATCAAATGTAACAATAAATCTAAGGGACCTTCGAAAGCATCCACCTTAACATTATAGTGTTTCATAAATTCATCTTCCTTTTATATACCATCTAATAAACCGATTATATCACACTGAATCCGTGTACCGGCTTAGGAAAATACAAATAAAGACCGGGCGAATGCCCGATCTATCATTGCTTTTGTTGACCGAGGACTGAGCTGATCATCGTTGAAACATCCTCTGTATTTCCTTTTTTGGGCTGGCGATTTTGGTACACACTGTACAATGCAGCCCCAACACTAACCGCTGTTAATAAAGGCATCATATTGCTTCTCTTGCCCATAATGGCCACTCCCGATTTCGTTTTAGTTCAATAAGATGAACCGGTCTTATTATGCTACATGTCCAGGTATCCCATTCACTTTTAAAGTGCTTTCATCATGTGCTAAACTACAAGGGAATTGGAGGAAATGACATGTATCCAAAAGCTTATATTGATTATTTAGTGCATTTTCACGGCTTGCGAGATTATTTTGAATGCCACGAAATATTAGAAGAACACTGGAAAGAAGATCCTCGTGGTGAGCGAAAACCCCACTGGGTCGGTCTTATTCAAATTGCGGTCGGTTTATATCATCATCGAAGGGGAAACGTTGCCGGAGCTAAACGCATGCTCACAAATGCAAAGAAAATTGCTTTAGAGGAAAGAAAAGCTCTCGAACAGCTTTCACTAGAAGTAGATGCCCTTATCGTTAAGCTGACAAAACAGATCGAACTCATTGAAAAAAACGCACCATACGAAAGTATAGACCTCCCGATAACAAGTCCAAAACTTCTCGAGCTTTGTGATGCACGCTGTACGGAAGTAGGCTGTGTATATGGATCTCCAAGTGATTTAACGAACGAATATATCGTCCATAAACACACGAAACGAGATCGAACAGAGGTACTCGAAGAACGAGATCAACAAATCCAAATTCGTAAAGAAAAAAGGAACGGCTGAGCCGTTCCTTTTTAGCTTGTGGAGAAACCTATGTCCTTAATCGGTGCTCCCGATGCCGTAGTCGATTGCACGCTTTCCGGGGACGAACGTCCAAGCCCGAGGTGAAGCCCACACCCCGGTCTCGGCCGCCCGTACGACCGCAGGAGTCCGCGAACGTCTCTCCTACTTGATAAGAATAAATCCAAAACGAACAGTCCGTCCCAATGGTTTAACAGTCGAATTTGGAGCTTCTGACCAACACTTTCTCAACATCAGGAGCCTGACTACTTTCATCGCAATACCAAGACTTTTTCGCCACTCTAAAAGGAACGGCTCCGCCGTTCCTTTTTTAATTAGATATATTGATATTTCCCTCAAGATGACATCTCTCAAAGAATGTTCCTGTAAACTCATTCCCTTTAATATCAACATCATCAGTTAGGATCTCACATAGAGCCTCAACCATTTGTTTACCGATTCCCTGGTGACGGTGAGAAGGGTTGACACTAATGTCTTTTAGTTCAACTTCGGTATCACTGATCCACTCAATACCCAATAGTCCGATGATATCCTCATCTTTCCACAGATAGAGCTGTCTTGAGTCCATATCTTCATAATCTTTGATGGACTGCTGAAGCTTCTTTATTTCTTTTTCATTTGGCATAAAGCTCAAAAGTCCCATTGCGATCTTTTCATGAGCTTTTTTATATCGAATTAACATCATTATCCCTCATTAAAGAAATTCTTGGCGTTCTGTTTATTACCATATTCAATCATACGATGAAGTGTTCATACAAGTCTTCGCACAAGCGCAAAGAGCATGATTACAGCGATCAGTACACACATACGGATCAGCCACTTCTCTTGTTTTTTACCCTTCACTTGCATGACTCCCTTGTCGGATTGTTAAACATCACCACAATCATAGCCAAAAATCTCCTATTAATCAACTTTCAAATGATTTTGATAAATTCGCCATCTCAATCGCAGCTGCAGCAGCTTCCCAACCTTTGTTACCAGCTTTCGTTCCTGCACGCTCTACAGCTTGTTCGATCGTGTTGGTAGTCAACACTCCAAAGATGACTGGCACGCCGCTCTGAAGCGTTAAATTTGAAACGCCTTTTGCAACTTCACTACAAACATAGTCGAAGTGAGGCGTTGCACCTCTGATCACCGTTCCAAGGGTGATCACAGCATCATACCGACCTGTATCGACCATCTTCTTAGCAGCAAATGGTATTTCAAATGCTCCGGGAACCCACGCTACATCGATATCATTTTCTGAAATGCCGTGTCTTTTTAGGGCATCCTCAGCTCCACCAAGCAACTTGCTCGTAATAAATTCGTTAAATCTTCCTACTACAATACCTACTTTTAAACCAGATGCAACTAAATTACCTTCATATAAATGACCCATCATTAATATCCTCCCTGTTTGGTTTATTTTTGTTTTAGAAGTGCAGCATATGTCCAAGCTTACTATGCTTTGTTTTCAAATATCGTTCGTTCTCCATCCTCGATGCCATCTGAAGTGGAACACGATCTTGGACTTCGAGACCATATCCTTTTAAGCCTGCGATTTTTCGCGGATTGTTCGTTAGTAGCTTCATGTTAGAGATCCCTAAATCACGAAGTATCTGAGCACCGATCCCATAATCTCTCAAGTCTGGTTTGAAGCCGAGCTTCTCATTGGCTTCTACTGTGTCATACCCTTCTTCTTGAAGCTTGTACGCCTTCATTTTATTGAGAAGTCCTATTCCTCTTCCCTCTTGGCGCATATAGAGTAACACGCCATGCCCTTCTTTCTCGATCTGAGAGAGCGCAGCATGTAATTGCGGACCGCAATCACAGCGAAATGAGCCGAACACGTCACCTGTTAAACATTCCGAGTGCACTCTTACTAAGGTAGCTTCATCAGGAAGAATCTCGCCTTTTACAAGTGCAACATGTTCTTTTTGGTCCAAAATATTGGAATAGCCGATTGCTCGAAATGAGCCGTATTCAGTAGGCATTTCTATCTCAACTTCTCGCTTGATGAGATTATCTTTACGATTTCGATAGTGAATCAGATCTTTGATCGTAATCATTTTCATATCGTGTTCTTTTGATAACTTGGCTAAATCCGGCACACGTGCCATCTCACCATTCTCTTTAATGATTTCGCAAATCACCCCTGCAGGTTCTGATCCTGCTAGCTTTGCAAGGTCGATCGCCGCTTCAGTATGCCCTGCACGTCTTAATACCCCGCCATCCTTTGCCACTAATGGGAAAATATGACCAGGTCGATTAAAGTCTGAAGGTTTAGATTGATCATCAATTAACGCTTTTATAGTTGCAGCTCTTTCCGATGCAGAAATACCAGTCGTTGTACTTACATGATCAACGCTTACTGTAAATGCAGTGCCATGAGAGTCTGTATTATGATCCACCATCGGATTCAGCTGTAGCTTTTTTGCCCTATCTTCTGTGATGGGTGTACAAACAAGCCCTCGTCCAACTGTAATCATAAAATTAATCGTTTCAGGTGTGACCTTATCTGCTAAAGCGATAAAATCCCCTTCGTTTTCACGGTCCTCATCATCACAAACGATTACCATTTTTCCTTGCATTAGATCATAAATCGCTTCTTCAATCGTATGAAACATACCAATCCCTCCCTCTTCCGTCTACTTAAATCCGTGATCTTTGAAGAAATCATGATTAAGCGTGTTGTATTCGTTTTTATCTTGACTTTTATTAAGGTACTTGAGTATATATTTCCCAAGCATATCGCATTCAATATTGACCGTATCGCCGACACGCTTATTGCCTAATACGGTAGCATCTACAGTATGGGGAATAAGAGAGATCGTTAATGTATCATCCGTTAGTTTAAACACAGTTAAACTTGTCCCATCTACGGAAACAGAACCCTTTTCAACAAAATAGTTCATAAGGTCTGCAGAAAGCTTTATATCATAGTACAACGCATTATCAACTTGTTCGATCTTCACGATTTCTCCAATACCATCTACATGACCCGACACAAAGTGACCACCGAACCTTCCGTTTGCGGCCATTGCTCGTTCTAAATTCACATCGTCGTTTGGACGAAGTTCTCTTAATCCTGTTGCACGAAACGTTTCAGGCATAATGTCTACAGAAAAGAAAGAATTTGTGAAGGTAGTAACTGTCAAACATACGCCATTTATCGATATGCTGTCACCCAAATGAACGTCTTCGAGAACTTTTGAAGCGCGAATGTCCATTACGATCGACTCACCCGATTGATGTACACTTTGTACTTTACCTATTTCTTCAACGATACCTGTAAACATCACTGCACCTCCGCTTCGATATGATCTTAATGTCGTCCCCTATTTGTTCAACGCTCTCGATCGTAAGTTCCAGTGTATCTTGCATTGTGGCAATTCCATTTCCTTCAAACGATGTCGGTGCACCTGTACCACCGATCAGCTTAGGGGCTACGTACGTGATCACTTTTTGAAAAGCTCCCGCTTCCAAAAAACTACCGTTGATCGTAGGTCCACCTTCTACAAAAACAGATGTGACTCCACGATCACCTAGCATATGCAATACATCATCAATTGAAATAGAGTCACCTTCCACTGCAAGGACAGTTACGTGCTGAGAGAACATTCTTTTTGTTTCATTTTTAGCCTTTTTAGTCGTAATAATCCAAGTTTCCACAGAGTCATCTTGTAAAACAACAGCATCAGAAGGAAGCCTTAACGTTCGATCGAGAATAACTCTTATAGGACTTATCCCTTCACCATACCTTGTTGTAAGAGAGGGATCGTCCTTCTCCACGGTTCCGACACCTACGAGTATCGCATCGTGTTGATGACGTTCTGCATGAACATCTTGCCTCGCTTCGCTTCCAGTAATCCATTTGCTATCTCCTGTTTTAGTGGCTACTTTACCATCTAATGAAACTGCCGATTTTAGTGTCACATAAGGACGGTTCGTCTCTATGTAGTGAAAGAACACGTCATTTAGAGAGTACGCTTCTTCTTCAAGTAAGCCTACATGAACGGTTATACCAGCGTCCTTCAACCGCTCTATCCCTCTTCCTCCTACGAGAGGATTTGGATCTTGCATTGCTACATACACCTCTGTGATACCAGCATCTATTAATGCATTAGCACACGGTGGGGTTTTTCCATGGTGACTACAAGGTTCTAACGTCACATAAGCAGTTGCTCCCTTTGCTTTTTCGCCTGCCATTCTAAGTGCATAAACCTCAGCATGTGGCTCACCTGCTTTTAAATGGGCACCCATTCCAACTATTCTTCCTTCACTGACGATAACAGCCCCTACCGCTGGATTTGGAGCTGTTTGACCCACCGTATTTCTCGCGAGTTCAATCGCCATCTTCATATAATCTTTGTTATTCACATGTATCATCTCCTAACGAATCAATTGGGGTTAAGAGATAAAAAAAGCCTCCCGATTAGATAGGGAGGCTTTAAAAAGAGTATACCAAATAAGCCTTTTGAACGTACTTCTTCAAAAGGATCGGCAAACTTTTACTCCTTCTCCCATCCAGACTATACTGTCGGTCCTGGTCTTTCACCAGATCCACCGTTTACAACAAGCAAACGGGTCACGGACTTAGTTGATTACTCAATAGAGTGATCAAGCATTACCGCCGGTTGGGAATCTCACCCTACCCCGAAGGAAAGTTCTATACAATTGTCAATGTTATTGCTTTAAGGAAAGTGGTTAAACTCCTTACAACAACCTTAAAGTCTGAAACTTACTCTTCCCAGACTTTCACTTCTTTCATAACATCACCTTGCTTGATGCGAAGAACAGTATCCATTCCTTCTGTTACTTGACCGAATACTGTATGAACACCATCAAGGTGAGGCTGTGGTTCATGTACTAGGAAGAACTGACTACCGCCAGTGTTCTTACCAGCATGAGCCATAGAAAGGGATCCAGCTACATGTTTATGAGGATTACCTTCTGTTTCACAATCGATTGTATAGCCAGGGCCGCCCATACCAGTGCCTGTTGGGTCTCCACCTTGTGCAACGAATCCAGGAATGACACGGTGGAAGTTAACACCGTTATAGAAGCCTTCATTTGCTAGTTTTTCAAAGTTAGCTACAGTGTTTGGCGCTTCTTCTGGGAAGAATTCAATTTGAATTACTTCGCCATTTTCAAATGCGATTGAACCTTTTTTCATTAAAAATATCCTCCTGCGTAAACAATTTGCTTAAAAGCTCTTTCATTATAGCATAAGAGATGCATTTACCATATGAATTAACTTTAGGAAACTATTTTGATATAACCATTTTTTTTAAAGGTCTGTCATATTGAATTAAATCTTCATATGATTCTCTTTCAACTACAAGGCTTGATTCCCCATCTTCTACAAAAACAACAGCTGGCTTTGGTAGTCGATTGTAATTATTCGCCATCGAATACCCATATGCTCCGGTGGAAAAGACAATCATCACGTCCCCTGCGATCGCGCGCTGAAGCTGACAGTCCCAAATCAACATATCACCGGATTCGCAGCACTTTCCTGCGATTGAATACAGGTGATCTTTCGGTTCATTCATTCGATTTACGATCGATGCCTCATACTTTGCGTTATATAAAGCAGGACGAAGATTGTCACTCATCCCCCCATCAACAGCAAGGTAATTCCTTAGTTCCGGAACATTTTTATGAGAGCCAACTGTGTATAATGTAGACCCAGCTTCACCGACAAGAGAGCGGCCAGGTTCAATCCAGATTTCTGGCATCGACATGTTGCTATGCTCGATTTGCTTTTTTACAGCATCCGTCATGGCATCGATGTAGTTCTGAGGAGAGATCGGTTGATCTTCGTGGTTGTATCGAATACCAAACCCGCCACCTAAATTCAGCACCCGGGGCTCATACCCAAACGCTTCATTCCAGCGATGGAGGTAACTATAGATCTTGTCGATCGCCATCACAAATCCTGTCGTTTCAAATATTTGAGATCCGATATGGCAATGAAGGCCAAGCAGGTGAATGTTACTCATTTTTAACGCCGTATCGATCGCTTGCTCTACTTGACCACTCTGTAAATCGAATCCAAACTTTGAATCTTCTTGACCCGTAAGAATATAGTCATGTGTGTGTGCTTCGATCCCAGGCGTTATTCTTAAGAGCACATTCGTTGAAACCTCTTCTTCTGCTGCTAGCTGTTCGAGTAACGAAAGCTCATAAAAGTTATCGACCACCAAACAACCAATCCCAGCTTTTAGAGCCATCCTTATTTCTCTTTCGCTTTTATTGTTACCATGAAAGTGAATCCGGTCGACTGGAAACCCTGCTTGTAAAGCCGTATATAATTCTCCTCCAGAGACAACATCAAGACTCAACCCTTCTTCTTCCGCTAGTTGAATCATCGCAATACAAGAGAATGCTTTACTCGCATACGCAACCTGATAGTTTAATTGCTTTTTCTCGAAAGCCTCTTTAAAGGCTCTTGCTTTCTCTCGAATCAGTGCTACATCATAGACGTACAATGCTGTGCCGTACGTTTTCGCTAGTTCAAACGTATCGACCCCTCCGATTGTATAGTGACCGTTTTCTGAAATTTCTGCTGTGCCAAATAAGTGCACGATATTCTCCCCTCTCGCTTTATTCAGTAAGCGAGCTCCCACTACATAAAAAAACAAACAGCCAACTTATAGATACATTGGCTGTTTTGCTCCGTATCCCCACGAGTTGGATTAGCTCACCACTGCAGTATAGATAACAGTGACAGTCTGCAGCTTATTCAACTACAGCCCAGCAGAAAAAGGATGGACCTTCTTCCACTTCGGCAATTCGACCTTTCAGATACCATCATCGCAACCCATTATATGCTCAGATATCGTACTCATTCTCATTGCGCCTCTATCCCCATTACATTCAATGAGGTCTATTCTATTAAAAATTAAATTATCACACTTTTTAAGATTCAGCAAGTGGTTCGTCCTCTTGCTTCTTTTTATTTTGAGGCTGCGTAATACTCGGTCTAAGCTTCGTCAATGGCACTGAGACTCTGATTAGAATCTGTAAGAACGCCTTTGCGTTAAATGGTACGAAAGGCCACAAATACGGTGTATTGAGCGGGCGTAAACTTATTAAAAACAATATCGTCAAAGTAACGCCGATCATGTAGCCTGGGACTCGGAAGAAATAGACGAGAAACAATAATAAGAGCCGGATCAATTTGTTTGCGATTGCAAGCTCATAGCTTGGGGTCGCATAAGAACCGATTGCCGCGATCGACACATAAAGAATGACCTCTGGCACGAATAGACCAACGTCGATGGCGATTTGTCCAATTAGAACCGCTGCGATTAAGCCCATAGCTGTTGAAAGTGGCGTAGGAGTATGGATGGCGGCCATCCTCAAAGTCTCTATACCGAGTTCGGCTAGTACGATTTGAACGAATATCGGAACATTGGTTTTCTCATTCGGTCCGATGAAATCGATCGTTTTTGGAAGTAGTTCCGGTTCATATACGAATAGTAGCCATAGTGGCAAAAGAAGCAATGCAGCAAGCATACCACCAAATCGTACCCATCTAAGAAACGCTCCCGCTAGAGGTGCTTCTCTGTATTCTTCCGCATGCTGAACGTGATGAAAAAATGTCGTAGGCGTGATGATGACACTCGGTGAAGTATCTACGATGATCAGCACATGACCTTCTAATAAATGAGACGCTGCAACGTCGGGTCTTTCCGTATACCTCACCAGAGGGAATGGATTCCCTGCTTGATGCACCAAAAATTCTTCTATCGCTTTATCAGCCATCGGTAGACCATCGATATTGATCTCTTTTAACTTTTTCGTTACGATTTCGACTAGGTTAGGATTTGCCACATCCTCTATATACGTTATGCAAATATCTGTTTTAGAACGTTCTCCAACTTGCATGATCACATTCCTAAGTTTTCCATCACGTATTCTACGACGTGTTAACGCTGTATTTTCAATGATATTCTCTGTGTACCCATCTCTCGAACCGCGGATGACCTTTTCTGTATCGGGCTCTTGTGGTGTTCTGCCAGGATACTTACGAACGTCAATAATGTATGCCTGTTCTTCGCCTTCCATAAAAACAGCGATTAAGCCTGAGAGAACTTGATCTACGACTTCATCAAAGGTATTTACTGTCGACACTTGCTGATGTGGCAAGTGATTATGAATCACTTTTTCAAACTGCGCAGTCAGACGATGATGTTCGTCTGTATACATCAATTCACGCATGATTTCTACTATGATAGATGTATCACAAAGTCCTGTACAGTAGTAAAAGTACACTTCTTTGTTTAATATTCTTATTTTCCGAACGCCTACGTCGAAACTCTTCCCAATACCAATCGACTTTTCCATGAACTTTTCATTTTCTTTTATCTTTTTAAAGATTTTTTGTTTATCCTTCGTTGTTGAACTCATCTATTCCACTCCTCTCTAGAAGAATTTGGACCGCTTTCCTCGTAATCGGTGACCCTTTTGACGGATCATCATAACCTGACATCTTACCAATATCACCGACTCCCACAACGATTGGAAGGTCCAATTTATCAAGGATAGATACCGTGTCTCCATCGATCCTCCCGATTTCCATATCAGGAAGCCCGTTTTTATCGACGCCAAAATGGGTAAGCTCCCCAAACCGGTCGATGGAAACATCCACTTTCGTCCATTCAGAAAAATGGGTTCTCGATGCCACAGCGATCGCTCCTAAAACCTCGATATTCGCATCAGAAGCTACATACTGCATCGCAAGTTCGCCGTACCCTTCACCTTGGTAGCCACTGTCATCAAACATGACAAACACTGGATCATGAGGGGTTTCAGAAATGAGTGATACGATTTCGTATCCAGCAAGCGGGGTAGGGTTACCAGCCGATTGACTGATACATCTTCCGCCAAGTTCTGAGGCTACTGTTTCAATAGCCTGTTGCGCATATAGATCACCGTCAGTAACAAAAATAACCCTCCGCTTTGTATTCATATCTTCACCCCTTTGGTTTAAACAGTATGGCAACGATAAAACCGAATACGATCGCTGACGAAATACCAGCTGAAGTTAATTGAAAAATCCCCATCCCAATGCCGATAAAGCCGTGTTCTTCACCTTTTTGCATGGCTCCATGGAGCAAAGAATGACCAAAGCTTGTGATCGGAACGGTTGCTCCTGCCCCCGCAAATTCGATCAGCTTATCATAAATTCCAAATCCGTCTAATATCGCACCGGAGACGACGAAGGACGACATAACGTGTGCAGGTGTTAATTTAAAAATGTCTAATAAAAGTTGACCTATCACACAGATAGCTCCTCCTACAGCAAATGCAAGGAAATATTCCATTATTGACCACTTCCTATTCTTTCAAAAACTACAGCATGTGCAATGGCTGGCATGCTTTCTTTCTGTTGAACCATCACGGGACTATGAAGGCACCCTGTTGCAACGACTAAAATCTTGTTGTAGCGCCCTTTTTTCAATAGATCCATAAGATGCCCATACGTTACAACAGCAGAACACGCACATCCACTGCCTCCTGCAAACACTTCTTCTTGATCTGGGCGATAGACCATCAATCCACAGTCATTGTGGTTATTGGTGATGTCATATCCATCTTCTAACAGCAGGTCTCTGACGATTGGTGACCCGACAGCTGATAAGTCACCAGTAGCGATCAAATCGTATTCAGTCGGCTCAATATCAAGATCTTTAAAGTGTGTAGCGATCGTATCGGCTGCAGCAGGCGCCATCGCAGATCCCATATCGAATGGGTCTTTCACCCCCCAATCCACCACTCTTCCAACTGTCGCTGCAGTAATTCTGATATCAGAAGCATCAGTACTGATTAAAACGGCACCTGCACCTGTTACTGTCGCGGTTGCAGTTCCTGGCTTTTGGCCTCCATATTCAGTAGGGTACCGAAACTGCCTTTCAGCAGTCGCATTATGACTACTAACCCCAGCTACAGCAGATGTCGCAAAACCTCCCTCTACTAAAGAGGATGCTACTGCAAGGGATTCCATTGAGGTCGAGCATGCTCCGAATACACCTAGGAAGGGAATTTGTAGTGCCCTTGCAGAATAGGTCGCACTTACGATCTGATTTAAAAGATCTCCAGACACATAAATGTCTACATCTTCTTTAGAAAAACCTTTTTTGCTTAAACAGTTTGTAATCGAGTCTTCCAGAAGCTTTCTTTCGGCTAACTCCCAATTCTCCTCATTACAATGAAGATTGTCATAGGTCACATCGAAACATTCACCTAAAGGGCCTTCAGCCTCCTTAGGACCAACTGCTGTGCCAACAGATTGTACATATACGTTAGAGAACTTCCACGTTTGTTTTCCAATTTTCATTCGACTCTCTCCTTACTTACAACAACGCTCTGAAAATTAGCCGGACAATTCCTACCAAATAAGCTGCAACAACCCCGAAAACGATGACAGACCCAGCGAGCTTAAACATGTTCGTTGCGACCCCTAAAACGATCCCTTCACTTTTATGTTCGAGAGCAGCACTTGTGATCGAATTCGCAAAACCTGTTACAGGAACAGCTGAACCGGCACCCGCAAACTGTCCTATCTTATCGTATACACCAAAACCAGTAAGTAAAGCTGAGATAAGGATAAGCGTAGCAACCGTTGGGTTTCCTGCATTTTTTTCAGAAAAATCGAATACACTCATGTAGAAATTCTGAATCCCTTGACCAAATGCACAAATTGCGCCTCCCACCAAAAAAGCTTTTAATGAATTCCAAACATAAGGTGTTTTAGGATGATAATTCTTAATATTTTTCGAATATTGTTCCTGGTCGTGTAACGACATTTAAAACCCTCCATCTACAAAGACTGTCCAATGAAATAGTGAACCGAAGATCTTTCCTAATACGATAGCCATCAATAACAAAAGGATTTTATCGATAAATCCAATCCGTTTCGTAAGAATTGGAAGCACGTTTAGGACTTCTGTTAGAGCTGCCGCAAGCATTCCTATAAAAATCCCTGCGAGAAGCCCAACCGGCACCATGAGGATCTTAGGTAACCCTAAGATTGGATTTCTTAATGATAGCCAGCTCGCTGTGACAGCCCCAACGATGATTGCCCACTCATAGAACTTGATCAGATGCCTTGTTTTTGTTATTTGAGTTAAACGAGGGATAATCCCTAGAACAGATAAAAATGCAACTAAACCAGCTCCTACAGCAATTCCTTCAGCAAAACCGATGATCATTACCAAAATGATCTGTGCATTCATCATTCGTTCTTTCCATTGTCTTCATTTTCATGAACGATGACATATCGATCGAGGTCTTGTTGATAATTGAACATCTCTACTTCAAGTGGACTAGGTTCTTCATTAAATCTTTTCTTAAACAAGTGGTTAAAGAATAGGATCATTCCAATCCCAAGCCCGAATGAATACGGAATCTGGAGGAGAAGAGGTTTAGGATTATCAATCCCAGTAACGATTTTGTAAATTTGTTGGTGTACTTCACGCATACTTACGTCTTCATGAAAGTTCATAATTGCTAGTGCAGCCCCAATAAATAGGAGAAGCCAAATGAACACAAAATAGACAGGTGCTAATTTTTTCTTTGAGATTTGCACTTCGATAATGGTTTGTGTCGGTCCGATAATTTGCACTTCAAGAGAGTTTGTACGTTGAATCGCTCTTATCACTTTCATCACATCGATTACAACGAGATTCTTATCTTCTTTCCTAATGCGATGAATGATGGTGGTCTCAAGTTTTCTACATATCTCGTCTTCTCCAATCAGCTGAGCGATATCACCGATCGTCAGATGTGCTCCGGGCCTCACTCTAATCTTTTGTTTCAATCGAAGGTAAATCATATCAGCTGTCACAGCTCTCCACCTCCTTATTCGAGAGGTACCTTATATAGGTAATAGTATGTTTCTGGTATATCGCTCTCATTCGAACTGCACCCATGTTCCATTAATTCCCTCGTAGAAAAACATGGTTCAAATTAAGAAAATATCCAACAAAAAAACAGCTGAACTATTTGTTCAGCTGCTCTTTTATTTCCTTTAATATTTTCTTTTCAAGCCTTGAGACCTGTACTTGGGAAATCCCTAACCGTTCAGCTACTTCTGATTGTGTTTGATCTTTGTAATACCTCAGATATACGATTAACCTTTCCCTTGAATCTAACTGCTGTAGAGCATCTTGTAAGGCAATCTTATCGAACCACGATGTATCTGAATGATCTGCAATTTGATCCAATAGCGTAATTGGATCACCGTCATTTTCGTAAACCGTTTCATGGATCGAACTCGGTGCCCGAACAGCTTCCTGAGCCATTACCACTTCTTCTGGAGTGACGTCGATAAGCTCAGCAATTTCATTGATGGTTGGTGTTCGACCTAACGTTTTTGACAACTCATCTCTTGCTTTACGCACTTTGTTTCCTGTTTCTTTAAGAGATCTGCTAACCTTTACCGTACCGTCATCTCGAATAAAGCGCTGGATTTCTCCGATAATCATTGGGACAGCGTAAGTGGAGAATTTAACATCATAACTTAAATCGAACTTGTCAACGGATTTTAACAGACCAATACACCCTATTTGGAATAAATCGTCGGCTTCATAGCCTCTATTAAGAAAGCGTTGTACCACAGACCAAACAAGTCTCATGTTTTTTTGTACAATTTGATCTCTTGCTTGCTGATCGCCATTTTGGCTCTGTTTGATTAATTCCTTGACTTCTTCATGCTTAAGCTGAGTATGTTTACCTTTTTTTACCTCCACGTCCATACGCAGGTCCCCTTAATTACATAACGCTTTATTTTTTGATAGGTACTTTACAACATGAATCGAAGTACCCTGGTTCTTAGCAGATTCAACCTTTACTTCATCCATAAAGTTCTCCATGATTGTAAAGCCCATCCCAGATCTTTCTAATTCTGGCTTCGTAGTAAACAGAGGTTGTCTAGCTTCATCCAAATCATCGATTCCGATTCCATTATCGCGAATAGTGAGGTGAACCGTATCATCGTTGAGCTCAACAGATATATAGACTTTTCCATCTCCATTCTGTTCGTACCCATGAATGATTGCATTTGTCACTGCTTCAGAGACAACTGTTTTAATTTCGGTTAGCTCATCGACTGTTGGGTCTAATTGCGCTATAAATGCTGCAACTGTAACTCGAGCAAAGGATTCATTCTGACTGAGAGCTGAAAATTCAATATCCATACGATTTCTCATTAAGCCACCCCCAGTGTCGCAAGAGCATGTTGCTCATCATCTTCGAGTCTCACGATCTTAAATAGACCTGACATCTCAAAAAGGCGTTTCACAGCTGGAGATATCGAGCATACAACCATCTCTCCACCAAAGCTTTTCACCTTGTTGTACCGGCCAAGAATCACACCAAGCCCAGAGCTATCCATAAATGACAGACCTTCCAAACTTAGAACGATATGCTCGATTTTTCTCTCCTCAAGAAGTTGATCGACTCTCTCCCGTAACTCTTCAGCGGTATGGTGATCTAGTTCGCCTTCTAAACGTATTAATAAAACTGGATGCTTAACTTCAAGGTTAATCGTAAGACTCACAACGCACTCCTCCTCATGGTTTGCTTGTGAGTTTTTTCTCTGTTTATTACCTTAATTCCTTCTTCGTGACAAAACTAGTGATTGTTCGATGAAAGGGTTGCTTACTTGACACCATCTGACGCTTTGGCGAATTGCCCTACCGTCCTCTTCATCAACTGCCACCATGATGCTTGATCGATCGATTGTGATGACAATACAGGAGACGTTGCTGTTACTTTGCCATCTACTTTAACAGTAAGAACACCTACAGGATCACCCTCTTTAATCGGGGTCTGAAGGTTTTCATTCATTTTGATCGAGGTCGTTATCTTCTCGTCTTTACTGCCTTTTTTCATGAGCACAGATACTTGCTCAGAAGTTACAACTTCCATCGTTGCTCGGTCACCTTTGTTAATTTCGACTTCTTTTACCACGTGATTTCTATCGAATAATTTGTTTGTCGTATATTGAGAGAAAGCATAATCGAATAGCTTCGTTACCTCAGCATTCCGCTTTTTGGGTGATGGTGCGCCCATTACAACTGCTACTACTCTCATATCATCTCGTTTCGCAGTAGCGGTTAGACAATATTTTGCTTCATTCGTAAAACCAGTCTTAAGCCCGTCTACACCTTGGTAAAATTTCACTAATTTATTCGTATTCACTAACCAGAATTTTTTATCAGTATCTTCTCTTAAGTAATCTTCGTACTTTCCTGTGTATTTCGTAATCAAGTCATATTTTAATAATTCTCTCGCCATCATAGCCATATCATGTGAAGTTGAATAGTGATCCTTCGCTGGAAGGCCCGTAGGATTCACGAAGTTCGTATCTTTTAGACCCATTTCTTTTGCTTTATCATTCATCATTTGAACAAAAGCTTTTTCTGAACCAGCAATCGCCTCTGCCATCGCAACCGATGCATCATTACCTGAAGCAATCGCGATACCCTTCAGCATATCGTCGGCCGTCATCTCTTCCCCTGCTTCTAGGAAGATTTGAGATCCTCCCATTGATGCTGCGTATTCACTCGTGCGGATTTTGTCATCAAGCTTCACTTTTCCACTTTCGATCGCTTCCATAATCAAAACCATCGTCATGATCTTTGTCATACTTGCTGGAGGAAGCTTTTTATCACTGTCTTTTTCATATAAAACTGCCCCTGTATCTCGTTCAATGAGTATTGCAGACGATGATTCTTCTACAATATCTGATTTTATTTCATTAGCGCTTGCAAATGTTGGAACGAATGTTGCTACTACGAGTAGCATGGCGAGTAAAGCTGCCGAAACTTTCATCTGGATCCCTCCATTCTTAGTAATAGAAGGATGCCCATCTTATTGGTAAAGTATACCTTTCTTTCATTACGATTGAACGAGAACGGATACCAATAAAAAAAGCCCCCAAAATGGGGGCTTTCGTTTATATTTAGTTGATCACATCATAAATAAGCTTGTGTTTACCTGGAGATTCCTCAGAAAGTGTGTATGCTTCATTGATCTTTTTGATTGAATCTTGTGGATTCTCATCATCACTATGAAGTGTAACCAATGCTTCGCCTTTCTTCACGGCATCGCCTACTTTTTTGTTTAACGTGATCCCTACACCGTGATTGATCTGATCATCTTTCGTTGCTCTACCCGCTCCAAGGTACATAGCAGCAACACCGACTGATTCTGCATCGATCGCTGTTACGTAACCATCTTGTTCAGCTGCTACTTCAATATGATACTTCGATTGTGGAAGTTTAGAAAGATCGTCGATTACGCTTACGTCTCCACCTTGAGCAGAAACAAGAGAACGGAACGCTTCAAACGCTTTACCGTTTTCAAGGTTTTCTTCAAGCGTTTTATATGCGGAATCAAAGTCATTAAATACTCCTGCAAGAACAGTCATATGTGAAGCTAATTCTAATGATAATAGACGAAGGTCTTCTACTTTTTTACCTTGAAGAACTTCACAAGCTTCACGTACTTCGTTCGCATTTCCAACTTCAAACCCTAGAGGTTGGTTCATATCACTGATTACTGCAACAGTGTTACGTCCAAGATTATTTCCGATGTTCACCATTTCTCTTGCTAGAGCTTTAGAATCTTCTAGATCTTTCATGAAAGCTCCAGTGCCCGTCTTAACATCAAGAACAATGCTGTCAGCACCAGATGCTAATTTCTTACTCATGATTGAGCCAGCAATCAAAGGAATGGAGTCAACAGTAGCCGTAACATCTCTAAGAGCATATAGCTTCTTATCAGCCGGAGCTAGATTTCCTGTTTGACCAGCCACTGCAAGCTTGTGAGTGTTTACGTTGTTGATGAACTTCTCTTTCGTCATCTCAATGTTAAAGCCTTCGATCGATTCAAGCTTATCTAGAGTTCCACCCGTATGCCCTAGTCCACGACCAGACATTTTTGCAACAGGAACTCCAACAGAAGCAACAAGAGGTCCAACGATGAACGTTGTTTTATCGCCGACTCCACCTGTAGAATGCTTATCAACTTTGTGCCCTTCAATAGCAGATAGGTCGATCGTTTCTCCTGAATCAACCATCGCTTGCGTTAGCATTGCTGTTTCGTTTGATTCCATTCCGTTAAAGTAAACAGCCATCATAAGTGCAGAAGCTTGATAGTCGGGGATATCACCTGCTGTGTAGCCATTAATAAAAAATTCTATTTCTTCTTTAGTTAACGTTTTACCGTTACGTTTCTTTTGAATAACATCGACCATTCTCATGTGATGAATCTCCCTTCCTACGCCATCTTCTCTACAATATTTTTAACTAAAAGCAAGAAGTTTGCTTTTACTTTTTCAGTTGTTTCGATTACCTCACCATGGTGAAGTGGCTGATCAAGGATTCCTGCAGCCATGTTTGAGATACAAGATATTCCTAGTACTTCCATTCCAGCGTGTCTTGCAACGATTACTTCAGGAACCGTTGACATGCCGACTGCATCTCCACCAACTGTACGTAGCATACGTACTTCTGCTGGTGTTTCATATGTTGGACCCGTGTTCCCTACATACACACCAGACTGAAGCTTCATGCCAAGTTCTGTTGCAGTATCATGAGCAAGCTTTTGTAAGTCTTGGCTATATGCCGTAGACATATCAGGGAAGCGCGGACCAAACTCTTCGCTATTCGGGCCGATTAACGGGTTTGCGCCAAAGTTATTGATGTGATCTGAGATCACCATCAAATCACCAGGTTCAAACTCCTCATTAACGCCTCCAGCAGCGTTTGTTACGATGATTTTTTCGATGCCTAGCTCTTTCATTACTCGTACTGGGAACGTTACCTTATCCATCTCATACCCTTCATAGTAATGAAAGCGACCTTGCATCGCTGCTACGTTCTTGCCGTTAAGCTTTCCAAATACGAATTGACCTGCATGGCCTGACACTGTTGAGACAGGAAAGTTAGGAATATCACTATATGCGATTTTCACAGGGTTTTCGATTTCTTCTGCTAGTACGCCAAGTCCAGATCCTAAGATAAGACCTATTTCAGGCTTCACTTCTCCAGCGTTTTCTGTAATGTATGATGCTGCATCTTGAATTTCTTGTTTGATTACTGTCATTATCTGTTCCTCCTCTTATCTTTAAAGCTTCTCAAGAAAGCTTGTTCCGTACTTAGGCAAGTTTACCTCAAAATTATCCGCTACAGTAGCACCAATATCTGCAAATGTTTTGCGGATTCCAAGGTCTTCACCTTTTTCAATTCCTTTATGATAAGCAAGCAACGGCACATACTCACGAGTGTGATCCGTTCCATGATGTACTGGGTCGTTACCATGGTCTGCAGTAATTAGGAGGAGATCATCCTCTTGCATACCTTCTAAGAATTCACTCAGACGTGCATCGTATTCCTCAAGGGCTTCTCCGTACCCTTGTGGATCTCTTCTGTGTCCAAAGAGTGCGTCGAAATCAACAAGATTCAGGAAGCTCAACCCTTCGAATTCCATTTTTTGGGTATCGATAAGCTTGTCCATACCATCCATGTTCGATTTCGTTCTTAGAGATTCTGTGACACCTTCTTCATCATAGATGTCGGAAATTTTCCCGATAGCGATGACATCTTTTCCATTATCCTGAAGCTCGTTCATCACGGTATGGCCGAATGGTTTTAAAGCGTAGTCGTGACGATTGGAAGTGCGTTTGAATTCGCCTTCTTTACCAACAAATGGTCGAGCGATAACTCTTCCTACCATGTACTCTTCTGCTTTCGTCATCTCTCTTGCGATTTCACAAATATGATATAGCTCATCGAGTGGTACTACTTCTTCATGAGCTGCAATTTGCAGTACGGAATCTGCAGATGTATAGACGATCAAAGCACCTGTTTCCACATGTTCTTGACCGAGCTCTTTAATGATCTCTGTTCCAGAAGCTGGCTTGTTACCGATGATTTTTCGACCTGTTCTTTCTTCTAATTCATTCAATAGCTTATCAGGAAATCCATCAGGGAATGTACGGAAAGGCTGTTCGATATGAAGGCCCATTATTTCCCAATGGCCAGTCATCGTATCTTTCCCATTTGATGCTTCCTGCATTTTTGTGAAGTGCGCCATCGGTTTCTCCACTTTGGAAATGCCTTTGACTTCTCTAATGTTACCGAGACCTAACTTTTCCATGTTTGGCATCTTTAGTCCACCCATGTGTTCAGCAATATGTCCAAGCGTATCTGCACCTTTATCATTAAATTGCTCAGCATCAGGAGCTTCACCGATACCAACAGAGTCCATTACTACTAAAAATACTCGTTTAAATTTATTTGACATTCCTAGTCCTCCTTGTATGAATAACACTCATATTTTACTATTCCCTTCAGAAAATATAAAAACACACTTATGTACAATCGGTCCAATAAAACAAAAAAGAAACCTGGTCAACGACCAGATTGATCTCTGGAAAAGCGAATTAAGCTCTTGGGTGGTATGTTGAGTAAATATCTTTCAACCTGGCCTTCGTTACATGTGTGTATATCTGTGTTGTCGAAATATCAGCATGACCTAACAATTCCTGAACCGCTCTTAAATCTGCTCCGTTTTCAAGTAGATGTGTAGCGAAAGAATGCCTTAGTGTATGCGGAGTAAGAGGCTTTACAATATTCGAATGCAGCGCAAGCTTTTTGAGGATTTTCCAGAATCCTTGCCTAGAAAGTCTCTCACCATGATGATTTAGGAAAAGCGCATCTGATTTTTTTCGTTTTAATAGCGCACTTCTTCCCTCATCTAAATAGAGCTGCAATGCATCACGTGCCATCTTACCTAAAGGAACGATCCTCTCCTTATTGCCTTTGCCTATCGTGCGTATAAATCCCATCGTTAAGTGGATATCCTCCAAGTTTAAATCCACTAACTCAGAAACACGAAGTCCTGTAGCGTAGAGTACTTCAAGCATCGCACGGTCCCGTTTACCGAACGGAGTTGAATGATCAGGTGCTTCAAGCAGCTGTTCGACTTCTGATGTAGAAAGGATTTTCGGTAATTTTCTTTCAGCTTTCGGCGTTTCAATATGTACGGAAGGATCTTGATCGGTCTCTTTTTCTCTTAAGAGAAATTGATGAAAGGATCGTATCGAAGCAATGTTACGCGCTATGGTCGTTGAGGCTCTACCGTTATCCTTTAATTCGTATAAGTAATTGACGATGTGCACACGCCTTACATCCTGCAATGAAGTAAGTGATTCTTGTTCTGTTAAGTGCTTTATATATTGAGCCAGATCTCGCCTATAAGCATCGAGAGTATTTTTTGATAGGCTCCGCTCAACGATTAAATAATGTAAAAAATCCTGTACCTGGTCCTCCATAAGCGAAAACTCCCTTATTCACCAGTTTGGAAAAACAAACCGAGCCTCTCAAGGAAAATCTGCTGAGGTACTGACTCCATCTGCACCACTTTGACTGCCTTTCCCTCTGGCTCATCATACCGGTGGTAATTTTGATACTCTTGATTTACCCAGAGAATTCCAAAGTAAAACAGCAGCGTGCAGCCTGTGAATAACAAGAATACCTTCATAGTATCTAAAACAAGCAATAGACCCCTAACCATCATATGCACCTCCATCTCTAGTAAAAGATATGCCAGATAAGGAGATTTTTATACATAGCATGTTTGATAAGGGGCTCTTTTGCGTTCATTATAATTGTTAGGAACGATTCGCTGTTTCCTCTTCAGGCTGCTCAGCTTGTTCTTGGCTTTGACAGCGGTAGCAAATCCCATGAAATGTTAAACGATGATCTTTGATTTTAAAGTTCCAATCTTTCTCGACAACTTCTTCTACGTCTCCAAGTAGATCTTCTTGTATTTCGTCTACTGCTCCACACTCAATACATACGAGGTGATGATGAAAATGGGCAGCGCCTTCTTGTCTTAGATCAAATCTGGATACGCCATCACCGAAATTAATTTTGTCAACGATTTTCAATTCCGCTAGTAACTCTAGCGTTCTGTATACTGTAGCCAGTCCAATTTCTGGAGACTTTTCTTTAACGAGAAGGTAAACGTCTTCAGCACTCAAATGATCTTCCTCATTCTCAAGAAGTACTCTAACGGTTGCTTCACGTTGAGGTGTCAGCTTATAGCTTTGAGAATGAAGCTGTTTCTTAATTCGATCGATTCTGCTTTCCATATCCCTTATTCCCTCCCTCGATCGATGCCAATTTCATTATAAGCAGTAGAAAAAAAGGTGTCAAACTAAAATAATTATCAATAGCACTTTATAATCATTATTATATAATAATTACTGAATATCAACTACAGCTTTAATTAATGAAGGGGATAAGTAAGCTTCAAACCATGATGCTAGAAAAAGCACGCACAGGGAACCAAGAACTAATAAAGAAAACCGAATGAATGGGGGAAAGATCAACTCTGTTTTCCGTTTCATGAACAGCTGTCTAACAAGTCGAAGAGAAAATGTTAGAGAAGCTGTTCCGATCACGATAAATACAGGAACTGCCAATACATTCTGAGGAAAAACAGATACAAACGCCAATAAAAAACCTTTCCAACTCATTTGATTCACTAGAAAGCCTACTGTGAAACCGACTACGATCCCCTTTAAAAACAACATTACTAAAATAATCGGTAGACCGATCACTGTCAATCCTAGTAGCCACATCAATCCGATATATTTCACATAATGTGTAAAGCTTTGCTGAAACATCTCTGAGGAAGTCGCAAACTGTCCCTCTGACACTTGTCCAAAAAATCGGCTTAAATAGAGAGCGAGGTCTTCTTTTTGGGTTAGACTTAAGCTGTTAACAATGACTGCCCCGAAAACGATCCCCATGAGAAATAACACAGCGATGAATGTATAAATCGAAAGATGGTCAGTAATATGTGACGAAATGATCTGCTTCAACTGTCGACTCCGATTCATAAGAACTCCCCCTCCAAACTGCTCTTGGTAAAGTCTATGAATCGAATACTAGGCGTATGACAGTTGCTAGATTGTCACTCTTCTGTTCTTACTTTGCCGTATTTTCCTCCCCCACCTTTTTCGATCGTGAGTTCTCCGTTTCTTGCAAGGTTAATAAGTCTCGCTATCTTAGAAGACACTACTGTCGCAAGTTCCTTTTCCTTAGCTCGGTGTAAAATATTCATTTCATTTCCGAAATGATCTAACAGTCGACTTAACGTCTTTGGTCCGATACCAGGTATATATTCAAGAGGAACATGATGGATATATTCTGGCCTCATGGGCTTAGTAGTTGTAGAACGTAATTCTTTAATTCGATTCGAGACACCCTTGATCAATTTCGTGCCCTTACAGGTTTGACATTCTCTCCCGTGAACGCTTGTTTCACACTTTGCACAAACTGTTTCGAAATACTTACCTAGTTCAGGGTCTAACCCATAGTTTCTAACAATGTGTCTCTCGTCCACGTTCATTAATGCTTTCTTCCATTCCTGAAAACTAGGAGTTTTCACCTTCAATTGCTGATACTCTCGTGCGATTTTTGGCGTCGAATGGGCATCAGAATTCGTAAGAAATGGTAAAGCATGGAGTTCTGCTATCTCATCTGCCATCATTGTGTTCGATGATAATCCCAATTCTACAGCATCGATTAAACTGATATCGAACACTTCTTTTAACGAGTATGAAACGCCTCTACCAAACAAACTTTTAAAAGGAGTAAAAATATGAGCGGGGATAAACAATCCGCCGAGTTCTTTAACTTTACGCTGCAACGTTTGTGCATCTTCATAAATTCGTTGCGAGCTCAAATGAATATTAGTCATCCGGCCTATCAACCACTCTGAAAAATGTTTCATAGTAATCAAATCAGGCAAATAAACTAATACGTGAATAGGACCTTTGCAATTTTCGTCATAGATCTCGATCTCACTACCTAGAATTAACGTAAGATCTCCAAACCTAATACCACCGTCATCCAATTCATAACCATTCCCTACTCTGACCTCATTTTCTAAATCAGCGATCACTTCAGGAACATGACAATCAATTATACCGATCATGTCCAATCCTTTACGATTTGAAGCTTCATCTAAGATCGAAGAAAGTGTTAGAGAGTCAGATGCAGTGATTTTCACCGGTTTATAAGAAGAAGTTCTTCCAATATGTATGTGAAAATCTGCATAACAATCAATCATAGCGCAACGTCACCTTTGGTTCATTTTCAAATAAAGCAAAGCATAAGCCGTTTTTGCATCATGCACTTCTTTTGTGTTGACCATTTCTTCTAATTCATCTAACGATAGATAAAGGACATCAAGGAACTCATCTTCATCGGCAGACTGTTCTCCCTTTTTCACTAGCCCCTCTGCAACATAAAGATGAACTAATTCGTTCGCAAATCCAGGGGAAGTATAAAATGATATTACTTCTTTTAACGATTGACATGTATAGCCCGTTTCTTCTTCAAGCTCTCTAACAGCAGTAATTTCAGGCTCTTCTCCAACTTCTAATTTTCCTGCTGGAATTTCAACGATCGATTTGCCTAGCGCCTTCCTATATTGCCTTACAGCAAGAATTTTATTATCAGGCGTTATTGCGATAACTGCAACAGCTCCAGGATGGTCGATGAGTTCTCGCTTACTCTTCTTTCCGTTCGGGAGTTCTACATCTTCAACTCTTAAATTAATTATTCGACCCTCATAGAGTGTTTCTGAACGAAGGGTCTTTTCATATAGATGATCCATGTCCTCTCATCTCCTGGTTCTAAGATTTCTATCCGATACATAAAGTCTATCACAACAGACAGATAATAGGGGCAGATCAGATGATTATGTATCGATCAAGTAGGAGGGTAAACGAGTGAAAATTTATATACAATCTAACGGAGTTACAATGGTAGGGAAACCGAAGCAGATCCAATTAATGATCAAGCACTATATGAAACACTACGACACGATTGAAGAGTGGATCCAAGCACCTCCATCAAAATCAAAATCACATTTAAAATTGATTCAATAAAAAGCTGCCCGATATGGGGCAGCTTCTTTAGTGGTTGTTTGAAATAAATAGCCATTGCGTCTAACGAGTTTATCAATCCCTTATTTCTGTATGAAAGATGGTTTTCATCTGTTCGAGAAAAACGTCATGATGATCTGTGAATGTGGCCATCGCACGTTTGTGTGCAACGGTTTTGAAGCCTCTTGCATAAGCGCCATAAGCGGTAAGAAAATCACATATGTCTGTACAAACACCTGTTAAATGAACAGTTTCTACTCCTTTTGACCGCAATAGCTCTTCGAGGTTCGTGTTGTAGAAAGCATCATATTCTGGCTTTGGTACATACTCTACACAACTATGGTCTTGATGCTCCTCATACCAGTCTTGGAGCTCTCCATACAATTCTTGTCCCCAAGATCCTATAACATTATGGACGGGCCATAAATCAAAATGTGAATCTTGTTCATGATGTGCGTCCATACAGATGATCACTTCATTCCCTTCTGCTATAAACGAGCTAGCAATCGAGAGGATATGAGGTACGATTTCTTGACCCTTTAATCCTACTGTTAAATTCCCTTTGTCGTGAATAAAATCATTACTCATATCGATTATTAACAGAGCTTCTTTCCCCATCAAAACGCCTCCTCAACCATTAACTATACCAGTCGATTTGACAAGTGACAAGACACTCATATCATTAGCGTTAAGTGCTCTTGTCACGATACACTAGTAGTAGTTATTTTAATGGGAGGTAGGTATAAGATGAAGAAGAATCAATTAGGCAAATCCAACCTTCAAGTGAGTGAAATCGGATTCGGCACGATGTCTATCGGCACGGATCGCGAAAAAGGGATCTCACTCATTCGTGAAGCGATTGATAACGGCGTTAACTTTATTGATACTGCCGATCTTTATGATTTTGGGTTGAACGAAGAAATTGTTGGGGAAGCACTTCAAGGCAGAAGAGAATCCGTCATCCTCTCGACAAAAGGTGGAAATCACTGGGAGGAAGGAAAAGAAGGTTGGTATTGGGACCCTTCAAAAGAACATATCAAAAATGCATGTAAGCAAAGTTTAAAACGGTTGAAGACCGACTATATCGATCTTTACCAACTGCATGGTGGTACGATTGACGACCCGATTGATGAGACGATCGAGGCTTTTGAAGAATTAAAACAAGAAGGTCTCATCCGTGAATATGGAATCTCGAGTATTCGCCCGAATGTGATTCGAGAGTATGTTAATCGCTCATCTATTGCATCCGTCATGATGCAGTACAGCATTCTTGATCGCCGCCCTGAAGAAGAAATACTAGATTTGCTACACAAAAATAACATCAGTGTGATTGCAAGAGGACCACTCGCTAAAGGCATGCTAACAGACCGATTCGAACATAAAGTAAAAGATGACGGATTTCTAACGCATTCTAAAGATGACGTACTTGAAATAGCGAGAAAACTATCCGATATGCAAGGAAACGAACGGAATATGACGCAAACTGCTTTACGATATACCCTTGCTCACCCAGCAGTAGCAACTGCAATACCTGGAGCAAGTAAGAGCGAACAGCTGCTTTCTAACCTCACAGCGCAAAATGCGCCTGAATTAACCCAAAATGAGATTAACGAGATACGATCGATCTCAACAGCCAATACTTATGATAAGCACCGGTAAGTAAAAACGCAGTCTCACGGAGACTGCGTTTCTCTATTAATATGCGTCCATTATGACGTCTTTCACAATAATTTCTGGCTCAGTAGAGGCTTTAATTTCATCAACAGTATATCCTTCAGCAACTTCCCTGAGGACCAACCCTTCATCGGCTACATCGAATACAGCTCGGTCTGTGATGATTCGATTGACCACACCTTTCCCAGTTAAAGGTAATGAACATTCATTTAGTATTTTCGGATCACCGCTCTTATTAACGTGATCCATGATCACGACGATACGTTTAGCACCATGTACTAAATCCATTGCACCGCCCATACCTTTAATCATCTTACCTGGAATCATCCAATTCGCAAGGTCACCATTCTTCGAAACTTCCATACCTCCAAGAATTGCAACATCTATATGACCTCCACGAATCATAGCGAACGATTCAGCACTATCAAAGTAAGCTGCTCCTTGCATCGCTGTTACCGTTTCCTTACCAGCGTTGATCAAGTCTGGATCCACTTCACCTTCCGATGGATAAGGTCCAATACCTAGAAGACCGTTTTCGGATTGAAGTACGATCTTTTTGCCATCAGGGATATGGTTCGCAACCATCGTTGGCATTCCGATTCCTAGATTCACATAAAAGCCATCGCTGATTTCTTTTTCTGCACGTCTCGCAATTTTCTCTCTAACTGCTGCTTTATCCACTTTTGTCATAGTTAGCCTCCTTACCTAGTCGTTAGTCTTTCGATTCTCTTTTCTTGTTCACCAACAATCACTTTTTGAACATAGATACTAGGGGTATGAATTTGATCAGGCTCAAGCGCTCCGTTTTCAACGAGCTCTTCAACTTCTGCAATCGTCACTTCACCTGCTGCTGCAATCATAGGGTTAAAGTTTCTAGCCGTTTTGTTGTAGATAAGGTTTCCCATCAAGTCTGCTTTGGCAGCTCGAACGAGTGAAAAGTCTGCTTTAATCGCAGGTTCAAGCAAGTATTCCTTTCCATCAAAACTCCTTACCTCTTTTCCTTCAGCAATCGGAGTGCCTACTCCTGCTGGTGTATAGAATGCTGGAATACCGGCTCCTCCAGCACGAATTCGTTCAGCTAGTGTACCTTGAGGAATCAATTCTACTTCTAATTCACCTGATAGAACTTGCCTTTCAAACTCTTTGTTTTCACCTACGTAGGAACCTACCATCTTCTTAATCTGCTTATTCTTCAACAAAAGACCAAGACCCCAGTCGTCTACACCACAATTGTTTGATATGACGGTCAGATCTTTCACACCTTTGTCTCGGATAGCCATAATTAAATTTTCAGGAATACCAACAAGACCAAATCCACCTACTAAGAGCGTTGCACCATCTTGAATATCCTTCACTGCTTCGTCGAATGAGTTAAGTATCGGTTTCATATCGAATATGCCTCCTTCATTTTTACGGTCGTTCTACAATTGTCGCTACTCCTTGTCCGCCTCCAATACAGAGGGTAGCAAGTCCATAGCGATTGTTTCTTCGCTTCATTTCGTGAAGTAGTGTTACGAAGACCCTCGTTCCACTTGCTCCGATTGGGTGTCCAAGTGCAATCGCACCACCATTTACATTAAGAATCTCACGATTAAAGTCTAAATCTCTTCCGACAGCGAGCGACTGTGCAGCAAATGCCTCGTTTGCTTCTACTAAGTCCATATCGCTCATGGATAGATTTGCTTTCTCAAGAACTTTCTTCGTTGCAGGAACAGGACCAAGTCCCATTACACTAGGGTCTACTCCACCACTCGCATTCGCTTTTATAATCGCCAGATATTCAACACCTAGTTCTTCTGCTTTCTTACGACTCATCAAAACAACAGCTGCTGCTCCATCATTTATTCCTGAGGCATTACCTGCTGTTACGCGTCCGTCTTTTCTAAAAGCTGGTTTTAATTTCCCAAGCTTTTCAGCAGTTGTGCCCGGTTTTACATATTCATCTGTATCAAAGACTACTGGATCACCTTTTCGCTTTGGAATCGAAACGGGTATGATCTCGTCTGTAAAACGTCCTGCTTCAATTGCAGCCTGTGCTTTTTGCTGACTTTGAGCTGCGAATTCATCCATTTCTTCTCGGCTGAGGTTGTAATGGTCACATAAATTTTCTGCTGTTACACCCATGTGGTAATCATTGAACGCACACCATAGGCCATCATGAACCATGCTGTCGATCATCTTTTGATCACCCATTCTTAAGCCGTCCCTAGCTCCATTCAAGAGATAAGGTGCCTGGCTCATGTTTTCCATTCCACCAGCAACGACGATGTCCTGTTCACCAAGCATGATCGATTGCGCACCAAGGTGAACAGTTTTCAAGCCTGAGCCGCACACTTTATTAATTGTCATCGCAGGAGTAGTGACTGGAATCTCAGCTTTTATAGCTGCTTGTCTAGCTGGATTTTGACCTAGCCCTGCTTGAAGTACATTTCCCATGATGACTTCTTGTATTTGATCAGGCGTTATGCCGGCTCGTCGTATCGATTCTTGAATCGCTAGTGCCCCAAGCTCTGGTGCTGAAACACTCTTTAGGGCACCATTAAAAGATCCGATTGGCGTTCTGACAGCGCTTACAATTACTACATCTTGATTCATGTCATTTTCCTCCTTAAAGTGACTCTCTTCTACATAATTCTTAATTTAATCAGAAAACTCCTTCAAACAAAAAGAATTCCCATTATTCTAACGATTTCCTTGCAACTGTCTATAAGCTCTGTTTTAATAAAAAAGATAACGCTTACAAATAAAGGGGCTGATCTTGATGATACCAAATCAAGCTACGATAATCGAAGTAGGTCCAAGAGATGGACTTCAAAATGAAGCAAATTACGTTCCTACAGAAAATAAAATATCATTCATAAAAGCATTGAAAGATTCGGGCGTGCGTGAGATGGAGCTTACTTCTTTTGTTTCCCCAAAATGGGTTCCACAAATGAAAGATGCAAAAGAAATTGTCAACTCATGTCTAGATGAGTCAAGAAATTTTGTGCTTGCCCCAAATAGAAAAGGAATTGAACGAGTAAAAGAAACTTCTGTTTCAGCCGTTGCGCTGTTCGCAGGTGTAAGTAATTCATTCAATAAAAAGAACAGCAACAAAGAGACGATTCAATTATTAGAAGAATTGGTTGCGTTAGTAGATGAACTAAAGCGTGACGGTTTCTTTGTTCGAGCCTGTATCTCAACAGCTTTCTACTGCCCGTATGAGGGAAAGATGACCTTAAAGGATACGTTAGGTGTTTGTAGAACATTCGTTGAAGCAGGGGTCGACGAGCTTAGTGTAGCAGATACGATTGGCATGGCAACCCCAGAGGAGTCCTACAACCTCTTTCATACACTAAAAAGTGAATTTCCAAACACTCTTTTAACAGCACATTTTCATGATACGAGAGGAATGGCGCTTGCAAACATTTACGCTTGCCTTACTGCAGGCATATCAAGGTTTGACACGTCAGCAGGCGGGCTAGGCGGGTGTCCTTTTGCGAAAGGAGCAACGGGTAATGTCGCAACAGAGAGTGTCGTTTATATGCTAGAACGAATGGGGGTCGAAACTGGTATCGACTTAGAAAAACTTATGAAAGCGATCGATGAAATCGAACCGCACCTCTCTCGTTCCATTCACACACCATACCGCTCTCTCCATCAAAAAGAAGCGTCTGCTGAACTAAACTAACATATTACGATTTTGGTAAATTAAAAAGGAGCACTTTTTTGTGCTCCTTTTATCCTTTGAAAATCGTAAGGATCGTGCTATAGATTAAAGCTAAAATAATTCCTCCAATGAATGAAATCCGATCCATTTTCTTTTCTTTAATAAAATTTGAGATTCCTTTCACAATCATATAAACAACAAAAAACATAAGAAAATACATAAAAAATGACACGTTACATGCCTCCTAAATTATGAAATACGATTGATGTATCGCATTCTTGGGTTCAATATCTCATTGTCGCTTTTAAGCATGAAACAATGGTATTTTGGTAAATAGTCCAGCTTCATGTTTTCATCAAAAAACACCTTATATTGTTTCTGCACAAGAACAGGTCTGAAATTCGTTTCTAGCTCTAGATCATAATCCCCAACCTCTGAATCTAATACTAGCTGTGTTACACCGTTGACGACACATCCACAATCCTCAATATCATAGTTCAATTTAAGAAAACCGTTTTGTTCTTTTTCTAGTCTTTCAATCGCTCTATCTGTAAAATGTAAATTCATCTTTTCACTCCTTTTCTCCTCACAATCGCAAGGCAAAAATTAACCTCACGAAACTCACTTAATACGCTTGGCTTAAGATATATCGCTTAACTAAATTGTTCAAGCCTCAATTTAGCTACTAAGCTTTCACTTTTATTATAAACGCGAACGCCATGAAATTGCACATCCTGTGATGAAGTGAACCTAAGAAAGCAGGCTTCGGTTTATTTGTAAGTTTCAACAAACTTCCGATCGATTTTATTTTTTAACTTCCATGAAAGATGGTGGTGAAAACTTAAGTTACTATATAATAATAGACCTTCACGGTTTCCCGTGGAAAGGATAGAGAGATAACTTTGCTTCGGTTGAAAACGGGTTCCGTCTTCTCCTTTTATAAAGGATTTAATGTTATCCCAAAGCACTTTTGACTGCCTAACAGCGATGACTCCTGACTTTGGAAGTTTCGGAAACCCTTTTATTGAAGCGCAATCTCCCGCAGCAAAAATAGCAGGGTATTCCCTTACTTGTAGTGTATCTTCGACTAGCAAATAACCTTGAGGATCAACTGGCAATTTTGACGTTTGAAAAATGCCAGGCGCTTTAGGACCCGTCAACCATAATAGTTCATCATAAGCGATTTGCTTACCTCCAGCAGTGATAACATGGGAGGAAGTAACGTTCGATACTTTTTCATGTTCATATACTCTTAACCCTTTTTCCTTTGCAATCTCTTGAATCTTAGACGTTGCCTTTTCAGTTTCTCCTGCTAAAAGCGTAGATTGGGTTACTAACGTTACTGGAGCATCTTCTGAACGTCTTTTTGCATGTAAAGAGAGCGCCATTTCGATTCCTGCTGCACCTCCACCTACAACAACCGGCTCATCTGCGTCCCACAACTTACTTACTACTTCTTCAATTCGATAAGTAGGTTTAATTCGTAACGCATGTTGCCTTACACCAGGCACATCGATCCCACCCGTGTAGGATCCGATATCAATTGATAACACATCGTAAGGAACGATATCACCCTTTTCAGTCAGCACCACTTTCGCTTCTGCATCGATCGACAATGCTGCGCCTTTAATAAAAGTGACATTTGCTTTTTTAGCGAGGGTCGGTATGTGAATACGAATCTTTTCGAATTCATATAACCCCTCCATAAATCCTGAAAACATTCCTGAATAATATTGGTGCTCAGACGGTGAAATGACTGATACCTCGGCATCTATTGCTTCTTCTTGTAGTTTTTTTATCACATAAAGGTGAGCATGACCTCCACCGATCAATAATAACTTCTTTTTCAATCAAATCATCCTTTTCTCTTACCGAACCCACTTAATGTACTTTTCAGCAACCTTTGGAATGACACCATCGAAGAGTTTTTCACGCCAATATAAATCTGAAGCTTGATTCAGAATTGCTCCTTTGGTCGGGTACGGATGTATAACCGTCGATAGATCTCCTAGCTTATGTCCATGTTCTTTTGCAAACACGATTTCCTGCATCCAGCTCGAAGCATCTTCGCCTACGGCATGGGCCCCTAACACTTTCCCTTTCGAATCAGTGATTACCTTCACTAGACCGTCTTTCTTACGTTCTGCAATAAAACGGTCGACATCGCTAATATCAACTTTAAATATACGCACATCCTCACCGTGTTTTTCTCTTGCCTCGCTCTCAGTTAAACCAAGATGAAAGATTTCAGGATCAGTGTACGTCACCCATGGTACATTATCATACTTCACTTTTCTTCTTAAACCGAACACAGCATTTTGTACGATCAATTTCCCTTCCATTCCGGCTCCATGCGTGAATGGAAAAGCTCCATTGACGTCACCGATCGCATAAATATGAGACTTCGATGTTTGAAGCTGCTCATTTACTGTAATGTAGCCTTTGTTGGATTCCACACCAGCCGCTTCAAGGTTTAACTTGTCGGTATTAGGCTTTCGTCCCGTCGACATCATAATCTCATGAACGACGAGTTCTTCTTCTTTGCCATCAACTTTATATGTGACAACTTTTCTTCCTTCACGTGTGAATACTCCTGTTACCTCTGCATTATAGATAAAGGACAGTTCTTTTTCTAGAATCTCTCGAGCTACTGGAATAATGTCACTATCTTCTTTTTTTAAGATAGTATCTGACGTTTCGATAACAGTAACATTCGATCCAAACCTTGCTAATGATTGAGCAAGTTCGAGACCAACGACTCCCCCACCTATAAATACAATACTCTCAGGTAGGTGATCTAAATTGAAGATGGATTCATTCGTTAAGAAAGAGACGTTATCTACTCCTTCAAGAGGAGGAACGTTCGGGCTGGACCCTGTTGAAATGACGATCCGCTTACCTGAAATGGAGGTTTGTCCATCGATCGACACAGTATGTTCATCGACAAAAGATCCTTTTCCCCGATAGATTGTTACGCCTAGTTCCTCAAAACGTTCATCGCTATCTACTTCTTGTATTTCTTCGATCGCTTCATGAACGCGTTCGATCGCGCGTTGGAATCGAACCTCTCCATTTACTGTTAAGCCAAATTCTTTAGCACCTTTATAGACAGCATGAACCTCTTTTGCTGCAGTAATAAAGGCTTTTGAAGGAACGCATCCAAAATGCAAACAATCTCCGCCAAGTCCTGGCTGGTCATCAATCAACGCTACACTCGCGCCCATGTTAGCGGCACCTGCTGCAGCAGTTAACCCTCCTGAACCTCCTCCTATTACGATCAGATCATATTTTTCCAATCTAAACACCTCTCTATCCGAGTATTCTTTTTGCTTCAGTAAGTCTTTGTATGCTTGTAAATAGTTCGATTGCTAAGAACAATAGAGTAAGTAGCGTTAAGTACCCAGGAAAGAGAATCATAGCAGTAAACAATAAAAAACCTTCTGTCCGTTCAGCTGCACCTGCTTGGTAATAAAATGATTTGATTCCTTGTTTTTCTGAAACAGCTCCTACCGTTAAGAAAATCGTCATTGCGAATATGATCGAGGTACTCAATAATAACAATGCCCACATCGATTCAGGGAATGCAAAGGCAAGTCCTAAAATCACACTTATCTCTACAACTCGATCAAAACTTACGTCTAATACTGTTCCAAATGCTGAGGGCTTCGTTTTCCTTGCCATCGTCCCATCCACAGCATCTAAATATCCAGAAACCCATAATACAATGATCGCTAGAACAGGATGATCTAGATAAATAAACAACCCGGATGTGACCCCGATAATAAACGATATGATCGTTACCTGGTTCGCACTAAGACCTATCTTAAGTAACCAGCCTGCGGTTCTATCCATAACAGGCTGTACATATTTCCTGCCATGAGTATCGAGCACAGTACACCATCCTTCGATTAAATTTCTTCTTCTAATTCTGATCCGAATGCCTTTTTACGTATATACAACGTGATTAATAGGAGAACCAATAAAATAACCGATACAATTGCAACCGATTTGATATTGTTTGATAAAAAACTCGCACCTAAAAAGTTCAGAACAAGCGCACCAGGAAGCATACCTACTAACGTTGCAAAATAATATTTCTTCTTATCAACATTAGAAACACCGCACACGTAACTGACGAGGTCAAAATGCAGAAAGGGGACCAACCTTAATAGCAACACGTATGCGAATCCTTGCTCTGAGAGCCCTTTTTCTAATTTCTCTCCTCGCTTGCGCAAAGCTTCTGGTAGAGCCTTGAAGCCTAGTTTTCGAGCAGCAAGAAAGAAAAGAAGTGCTCCAGTCGATCCCCCTACTACAGCTAAGAGCGTTCCAATATACGGACCAAAAACCAAGCCACCCGCTATAGAAAGTACCGATGTTGGAAATAAAATGAACGGCCTGCCTATACAAGCTATAAGGAAGATCACAGGCGCATAAAGTCCAAAAGACGAAATCCACGAACGAATTTGGGAAGGGCGCAGGTTGAACACATTCTCATTAAGCAAGTAAATGCCTATCACAAGACATATCACAACGATCCCTTTTACTAGCGCTCTCATCGTCATGGGGTATTGCTCCATTCACGTCCGTTTCGATCATACGGGTATACGTGCGCTGCTTTTAACACAACATCTTGACCAGGTTCTAATTTGTCTTCAGAAGGAACGAGAATGGTTCCACCCTCCCAAGATACACGGTAACAAACTGAATTGTTCTTCACTGTAAGCGCGGTTACCTTTCCAGGAATAGAAACCAGCTCCTGATCATTTTGAACTCTATTATGTGGATCTATAGCAGTTATATGATGTTGAGGTACAAATCCTTTTTCTAAAGGAAGACCTTCCCCTATGATTCTTGCACTTTCTGTAGAGGAAGGGTACGTTACAACATCATAAGGAGTCCCCTGTTGTATCAATCGACCCTCATTCATGACCGCAAGCATGTCTGCCAACTCGATTGCTTCATCCCTGTCGTGCGTAATAAATAAAGATGTAATGTTTTCCTCCCGTAATATTTCCTTTACTTCACCCCTTAAAGATTCTCGAAGCGAAGCGTCTAAAGAACTGAATGGTTCGTCAAGTAATAGTAAATCTGGCTTTAACACAAGTGCTCTTGCTAGAGAAACCCGCTGCTTCTGGCCACCAGAAAGTTCATGCGGATAGGCATCCTTCCAAGGTGAAAGCTTAACCTTTTGTATCATGTCTAGTGCTTCTGAGATCCGCTCTTTTTTAGGAACCTTTTTCCTTTTCAATCCATACGTGATGTTCTCGAGCACGGATAGATGGGGAAATAATAAGGAATCTTGGAACATCAGAACGATCGAACGTTTTTCAGGTTTGGTTTTTGTCACCGACTTTCCATTGAGCATAATATCTCCACTGTCGATCGACTCAAGTCCTGCTAGGCAGCGTAGTAACGTTGATTTTCCACACCCTGAAGGTCCAACAATCGTTGCATGTTCTCCCTTTTTCAGAGAAAAAGATACACCTTTTAAGATCGGCTCTCCCGAATAGTTTTTGGTTAACTGGTTACATTGAATAAGGTCATTCATACCTATAAACTTCCTTTCAAATTCGATTGACTACCCGAATGACCGCTCTTAATGCTATTTCTGCAACTCCTACAAATAGGAGTGGAAGTAAAGCAAATAATAATGAGAATCCAGCGATAACTGCTTCATTGGAGCTTGAAAAATAAGGATAGTATAGCAAAGGCAGTGTTGTTACAACCCCTCCACCGATAATTGCTGTTAGGGCATATTGCCCAAGAGATATCACAAATGTTAATAGCATTAAGCTTCTAATGCTTGGAATCAGTAAAGGTAGAGAAACTGTAAAAAAACGTGCGACTGCCCCTGAACCGAGCACTGCCGCTTGTTCAATCAAGCCTTTTCCAAGTCGTTCATACCCTGCCCTCATGATACGAATCGAGTACGGCAAGGTTGGTATTAAATGAACGAGTAAGACCCCGCTTAGACGATCTGCCAATCCAAACTGAATCAAGGTATACTGTAAGCCCATTGCTAATAAGATGCCTGGAATCAAAATAGGTGACAATAAGAATGCCTCGATAAGGAACTTTCCTTTAAACGAATACATCGCTAATGCTCTTGCTGCCGGCATCGCTATGATTAAATTTAACAGTACTACCATTATTCCCAGTTTTAACGTTGTAATGAGAGAATCTACCAGTGCAGGATCACTAAAAATAACCTCCCACCCATCAAGGCCAAGTTCTCTTGGGAACAGAATCGGCCACTTCCAATCAGAAGCAAAACTTTTTACTACGATCGTAATGAGAGGAAGAATGAACAACATCATAAAAACAAACAACGTGATAAGAACGATCACCTTTCTTCTCTTCCCTGAAATAATTTCATTTAACCTCATCGCACTCTCCCTTTAATTAAGCGTAGCCTATGCTTTTGTATAAGTTTGAATGAGATTCCCGCTAAGAGGAGTGAAACGCCCCCAGGTATGATCATTGCTGCAAAAGCTAAAGGACGATTGCTCCAATCTCCGCTATAGAACCAATCGAATGCATGAACAGGCAACATTTCAGGCCTTGTTACTCCTAACAAATAGGGAACCTCAAAAGCAGTCGAAACAAAAGCGATCAAAATGATGGCAACTTCTAATAATATCGGGAGAAGCCATGGCCATTCAACAGTTTTAAACTCATCCCATTTGCTCCCCCCTAACGTTCTAACCACCTCTGAATAACGATGATCGATTTCGTAATAAACTGGGAGAAGCATCAGAATAACAAACGGAACTTCTTTCCAGACATATGTGAGGATGATTCCCACTCCTCGTGTATCCTGGACGAGTATCGGAAACATCGATCTGTCGTTTATTAATCCAATTTGAAAAAGCAAGGAAGAAAGTAATCCGCTCTGTGAAAGAAATAGGAAAACGAGATATCCTGCTACAAAGTGAGGAATCAAGATTGGAATCCATACGAGTCCCTTTACAAAAGAGTGCTGAAATAAACGATACAGTATTCTAGTCAGCACAAGGCCAATAACTAGCGAGAGAATGGTAGAGATGAGGGTAATCCAAAATGTAAACTTTAAGGATCTTAAAAAGGAATCGCTTCTAAAAAGTTCCTCGTAAAACTCAAACGTCCACTTTCCCCCTATTGTTTGCATACTTTGAATTACAGCAGACCACATCCCATAACCTACTAGGAATAAGACGATGATCACTGCAGGCGTTAAGTAAAACCATGCTTTATGCTTATTCTTCAAAAACCTTGTTTCCCCAATCATTCGTAATCCACTCCGTATAACCTGTATCTAAATCTGGAAGCTTGTACGTATTCAACCTTTCGGAAGAAATTACACTTTCACCGCGATTTAGTGAGTCAACTTTATTCTTTTCTTCTTCCTCGAGCTTATCATAGTTTAGTACCATCCCTTCTCCCCACATCTTTGGATCCATCTTAGCAATTTGAGCTTCAGGAGACTCTAAGAAGTTAATGACCGTCATCGCTCCGGAGGGGTTAGGGCTATTAAATGGGATGCTTAAATAATGATTGTTAGAAATAGAGCCAGGTGATTCAAGAACAAACGATTTTGTGCTTTTAGGAAACGTACCATCTTTAATTAAACTTTCCGCTCTCGCTTCATTGAAACCCATCGTCATCCAGACTTCCCCTTGGCTGTACAACGTATCTAACTTCGTCAATGACTCAGGATACGTTTCGCCATTTCGCCATAGGTTTGGTTTAATTTCATTTAGGTATGACCACACATACTCTCCGTTCTTCTCAACTAAATCTTGATCAAACTCTTTTGCCATCGTATCAACACGATCTGGCGCACTAGCTACCAACAGATGCTTTACAAACGTGTTCCCAGTGAAATCAGAAACGTTAGGATAAGTGAATTTCCCTGGGTTCTCAGAAATCCAAGCTTTCAATTCATCCAACGTTTTAGGTGGTGTATCAATTTTATTCGAGTCATAGTTAAATACAAATTGAACGCTCCCCCATGGTGCTTCTAAACCATCTACTTTCGTTCCTTGATCAAAAGCTGCTGATGGATCATCATTTCCGATATATTTCTTGAAGTTAGGCAATTTATTTGTAAAAGAGCCTAGAAGCAAATTAGCGTTTTTTGCATTCTTAAAATTTGCACCGTTGATCCAAATAATATCGATCGTTCCTTTATTCTTACCTGCTTTCTTTTCTGTTAATAGCTTTTGCATGAACTCTTCTGTATTCATCGGTTGTCTGTTCAATGTAATATTATGTTTCTCTTTTAGCTCAGGAGCAGCCCAATCATCGATGTAACGATTGATCCCTTCATCTCCTCCCCACATGAACAGATTAACTTCTGTTCCTTCTGCATCTTTTTCAATTTCCGTCCAATCTTTTGAAAGTACTTCTTCGTTACCAGCCTCGCCTTCTGTACTATTGCCACAAGCTGTCAACATAATCAAACCGGCTATAAAGATAAATAATTTCCATTTCATTCTAAAACCTCCATTTCGTGAAAGTGCGCGCACAAGTTTACCATAATTATTTTATGTTTATAAAAATAAACTCCTATCTTAATTATATCTTGTTCAAACAAATTTTGTTGTAATACACCTTACAGAGTATGTTTTTAGATAAAAAAACAGCAATAGCGCGTGGGCTATTGCTGTTCGATGAAGATTATTAGCTGTATTAGCTATCTTTTTGCAATTTTCTTCTAACCACTACACCTGTCGCTGCCATCGTAGCTAGAACAGCTGCCAATATCCACTCGATCGGCATCTGCTGTTCAGCAGTACCTCCCATACCTGTTTTTGGCATGTCCGTTGGCATACTCATTGCAAACTTGTCTGGGAACTGGTCAGTAAACGCTCCTGAAAGTCCTTTAGCAGGCTTGTACATATGAGCATAAGCTTCTCTTACAGAATCATAAGCAGCATCATAATCTTCGTTTGTGTAGCTATCAAATGCTCCGACTAATTGGTTCACGTGCATTTGGAGACCTTCAGCTAATGCATCCGACTTGAGACGGCCTTCTGTCGCTGTTTCTAAGAAGCTAGAGAAGTCAGCACGGTAGTTATCTAGAGCCTCTAATGCTTTTTCCTTCGCTGCTTCGTCTTCCGCACCTGTTGCTTGTACATATTCTACGAAGTTACCGATATGACCAGACCACATTTCATTAAACTTCATGCCAGCCTCTTCACCGTAAACTGATGAAATTGCTGCAGTGAGAGCTTCTGTATTTTTATTTAGAGCTTGCGCTGACGCTTCAAAGTCGTCTGAACCATCGATACCGTTCTGCATCGTCATCATTGCCAAACCAGCATGCTCTGAAAGCAGGTGACCAAGAGTTGCACGGAGGTCTGAGGCAGGTGTTACGGCTTTAGTCTCATCGAACTTCTCAGGGAATTGATCGGTAATCGCACTTGAGAAACCTTTTGCTACTCCATGCATGTGAGCAATCGCTTCACGTTCTTGTGCATAAGCTTTCTCGTAATCTCCTGCAACATAGCTATCGAATGAACCGATTAGCTGGTCGATGTGCATCTGAAGACCTTTTGTTAAAGATTCTGCTTCTAGACGTTCACCAGTTGCTGTTTCAAGGAATTTTGAAAACTCTTCTTTATAACCTTCAAGATTGTTAAGCGCTTCTTGCTTTGCTTCTTCATCTTCACTTCCTGTTGCTTTAACATAATCTACGAAGAATCCGATGTGGTCACTCCAGATTTGGTTGAACTGATTACCAGCTTCTTCACCGTATACTGAAGAAATTGCTCCCGTTAGCGCTTCTGTATTTTCGCTAAGTGCTCCAGCTGATGCTTCGAAATCATCCGCACCTTCTGCTCCTTTTCTCATCGTTTCAACTGCAAGGTATGCGTGCTCACTAAGTAGATGTCCTAGTGTAGCTCTAAGATCTGCTGCCGGCGTTTCAACTGTAGGCTTGTCCGCATGGTTACCGTGATCATCTGCAAATGCGCCTGTCGGCATCAATAGAGAAAAACTTAGTGGGACGATCATGAGTCCTTTCTTCCAGTCGATTACTCTTTTCTTCAAATTATTTTCCGTATTCATGTTACATCCACTCCCCTTAAATTTTTATACATCTAGCTAACGGAATGGATTAGAAGTTGGATCATCTTTTTTATTATTTTTTTAAAAATACTCGTGATAATCCTCTAGAACCCTTGATAATAATGGATTTAGAACGGTTATAGAATTTGGGGTAATTAGTCGTAAAATAAAAAAGACCCCTTATGCTACTCAAGCAAAGGGGCCTTTCAGTTCTGATTATTTGTAGACCATAATGGTTTGCATTTCTTTGAATCCAATATCTTTATAGATATATTTCGCAAAATTAGATGAGTATACATTTAAACGTATTTCCTCAAAACCTTGTTCTTTAAGATCACGAATACTTGCTTGTACTAATTTTTTTGAATAGCCTTTTCCTCGAAACTCTGGAAATACAAATACATCATAGATGAATCCGTGTTTGATACCCGTAAAGTAATCCGTGTTTTCTCCAATCAATACCCAACCCGCGATTTGATCGCCATCTCGATATACAAGATGATATCCCCCGCGTTCAAGGATTGAAGTAACGATTTCGATCGCTTTGTCTTCTTTTATAATTCCAGGGTTTGTCGTCCCCTCATTTACCGACTGAATTGAATTCGATAAGATGTATTCTTTTTCTTCGGCACTTGCACGTTCAATCAACTATGTCCCCTCCTTGCAGTTCTTTTATGGTATTTCTTTATAATGAAGCTTTGTTCCTGCTAGTTTATCTAATTGGGTAACTTTACCTCACTGCCTTACCTTTGCATAGATTGATGTGTCCCTCAATTGTTCTCCATCTATCGAAACGTCTTCATTCTGTAAAATTCCTTCTAGTGAAAATCCTAGTCGCTCTATGATTCTCATACTACGATTATTTTTCGTGTCACACCTTACTTCCACTCTTCTCGCATGTAATTCCTTGAACGCAAATTCTGTTATTGCTCGAACAGCTTCAGTCATATATCCATTACCAGAATGTCGAGTGTCAATCCAATACCCTACTTCAAATTTTCTAACGTTCCAATCAATTCTATGTAAGCCGGATGACCCTATAAAATCCCCAGTATCTTTATGATAGATGTGTAACCTTAAATCTTCTCTTTTAAGAAAGGCGGCATGAGCTTCTCTTACGTTTTCTTCTACCTCTTCCTTAGATTGGTCGTTTTTCGCAAAGGGCATCCATAGCTTTAATTCAGCTCTTGATGCTTGAATCGATTCATGCACGACAAGACCATCTCCAGGGAGAGGACATCGTATATACAACCGTTCAGTATGAATCTCGCGAGGAAAATCTATTAAAATCGGTTTCATTTAGCAGCCTCCAAAACGTTATAAATGTCAGAATTATATCACTAAACCAAATGATTTGTCATTTATAGCCCAGCAACACTTTCACTCTGATCTCTTCTTTAAATTTGCCTTCTGAATGAATACTTAATAACTCACGTTTTACTTCAGCTTCAAAATCATCAACATTACTTCCCAGGTAGCTCTTCAATCCGTATGAAGTGGAATAATGATGACCTAATAACGTTTCGATTGTCCAATAATGCTCATAAGGTTCACATTCTACTTTTTCTATAGAAAATGGAGACTTCTCAATCACTTCTTCATGACTTAATGTAGGATGGGAATATGTACCGCTACCTGCTCGACGCTCCTCGCCATACCACTTCTTAGCAACCTTAGAGAATGCAATCTGCCAATCCTCTAAAACGTTATCTGGTTGATAATCGTCAATAACCGCTATTCCACCAGCTTTCTGGATTGTAGGATAAAGCTTTTCTAAAAAATGCGAACGATTCAGCCAGTGAAAAGACTTCCCAATTGTTACTAACTTAAATGATTCATGATGTTGAAGGTTAATAAATTTTTCTACATCTGCTAACTTCCACTCGATATTCGAAATTTTTAATAGGTTTGCCATTTTACTTGCTTCCTGTAACATTCCTTTATCAACATCTACACCTACGATATGTTTTGACCAATCTGCTAACCTGATCGCAAGCTGACCTGGTCCACAACCTACATCCAACACTCGATCTTGAGACGACAGATGAAAACGGTCCACTACTAACCGAATGACTTCGGAAGGATAACGTAGCCTATACGCTGCATAAAATGGTGCCGCACCTTTAAATAGATCTGTGTAAATTTGAAACTCCTCCCAGAATCCCTTTTTGAAAGACGGTTTCTCTTATATACTTAAACAATACCATACTAGAAAGGAAAGAATCTCATGGATCTATCCGTATTACTATCATTCTTATTTGCTGCGGTAGTATTAACCCTCATGCCTGGCCCTGACAACTTGTTCGTGCTTGCTCAGAGCATTTCTCAGGATAAGCGGGCTGGTATCGCTACTTCTCTCGGATTATGCTCAGGACTTGTTGTACATATAAGTGCTGCCGCAATTGGAATATCTGCAATTCTGTACCAATCATCACTTGCCTTTTCAATCGTAAAATATTTGGGAGCAGCTTACTTACTATACCTTGCATTTCAAGCATTTCGCGAAAGGAAGCAATCTACACTCCTAAAAAACCAACGAGACCAATCTTATATGGCTCTTTATCGAAAAGGGATTATTATGAATATACTTAACCCTAAGGTTTCTTTATTTTTCCTAGCTCTTCTTCCTCAGTTTGTTAATCAACATTCTGGATATGCTTCTTTACAAATGGTGTTGTTAGGAATGATATTTATCGTCCAAGCTTTTCTTATCTTCACCTCAATCAGCTTGTTCGCTAGCAGTATCAAAGGACTTCTCCTAAAAAATTCAGCGGTCCTTGGGAAAATAAATGTAATCAAAGGTGTCTTGCTTGGGATTATCGGTATCCAGATCGCATTTAGCAGCAAGTAACATTTTCTGTTTAAGAAGTGCACATGACTAAAGCTCATAATGTCGAGTAAAGCCACGCGAATCCAATTCGTGTGGCTTTTTGAGTGCGCTGTTTCAAATAAATGGGTATTGGGTAATGGAGATTGTTAGTCACTTATATAGAGAGGAGAGCCTTCATGAGAAGTTTATACATTATCGGAACCGCTTTCTTTCTGTCAGGTTGTTCTTCCATCGCTGTATTAAATCCAAAAGGAACAGCGGGCGAAAAGCAATTGGACCTTCTCTTATTAAGTCTTTTACTGATGAGTATCGTACTAGCAGTTGTTTTTACTCTTTTTGTGAGATTTTTAGTAAAGTACCGCGAAAAGCCTGGACAGGAAGATGACTTCCCAACTCAAAAAGCTGGCAATAAAAAGCTCGAAATAAGTTGGATCGTCATCCCTTTTATTATCATCATCGTTCTTGCTGTACCTACTTTTGCAACAACTTATCAGCTTGATGAGCCTTTTAACAATGACCAAGATCCTTTAACGATTAAAGTGACAGGAGAACAGTTTCAGTGGTCGTTTTACTATCCTGAATATAACATTACCTCAAGAGACGAATTACGCATCCCTGTAGATCGCCCCATTACATTCAAGCTCTCATCAAAAGATGTTATCCATTCATTTTGGATTCCGCAACTAGGCGGAAAAAGGGATGCTCTTCCTGGAAAGGAAAACACTTTACGGATGACCGCCATCGAAACAGGTACATATAGCGGGAAGTGTGCTGAACTCTGTGGAGCGGAGCATGCTTTGATGACGTTTGATACGATCGTTTTAGACAAAGATGACTTTTCAACTTGGATAGAGAAAATGAAGGACGGTGAGAACAACTGATGAATAGCATCTATCATTATTTTCGTACATTACCATCAGACATCATTTTAGCTGACATATCTTTTGTGATCATCATCATCGCAACGACCTTCTTACTTACGAGATACCATAAATGGAAGTGGCTCTGGAGTTGGATCACGTCAACAGATCATAAGAAGATTGGCATCATGTATTTGGTTGTATCTTTCTTATTTTTTCTTAGAGCAGGGTTAGAAGCTTTATTGATCCGAATGCAACTTGCTTTTCCTGAAAATGAATTCTGGGTATTTCAAGGAGAACGATTCAACCAACTTACAAGTACACACGGAACAGTCATGATCTTTCTTGTTGCTACGCCGCTATTAATCGGATTGATGAATGTGATCGTACCATTGCAAATCGGTGCAAGAGACGTTGCTTTTCCATTCATGAACTCATTGAGCCTCTGGCTGTTTATTTCAGGGGGAATCTTAATAAACGTCAGCTTTATAGCTGGAGGTTCACCAAATGCTGGCTGGACTACATACGCTCCTCTATCACTCAACGAATTTACCCCGGGACCTTCGAACAGCTATTATCCGATCGGACTACAAGTCGCAGGACTCGGAACAATTATGGGTGCGATCAACTTTATCGTAACGATTATAAAAATGAGGGCACCTGGGATGAAGTTTATGAGGATGCCGCTATCAACTTGGTCGATGCTCATTACTTCGGTACTCATCGTGTATGCATTTTCCGCTCTTGCGGTAGCTTTGCTGTTATTAACGTTCGAACGACTTTTCGGAACAATCATCTTATCAGGATCTGAAGGAAATCCACTGATCTGGCAACATTTGTTCTGGATATTCGGTCACCCTGAAGTGTATATCATCGCACTACCTGCTTTTGGGATATTCTCAGATGTTATCAGTACTTTTTCGAAGAAGAAATTATTCGGGTATACTTCAATGGTGTTTGCAATCATTTTGATCGGATTCTTAGGGTTTATGGTTTGGGTCCACCACATGTTTACAGTTGGACTAAATGCAAATATCAACGTTTTCTTCGCCTTGACCACAATGTTGATCGCGATCCCTACTGGTATCAAAATCTTCAATTGGTTGTTTACGATGCGTGGTGGACGAATAAGATTCGATACCCCTATGCTTTATGCTCTCGGCTTTATCGTAACGTTCGTAATGGGCGGAGTTACTGGCGTCATGCTTGGCTCAGTTCCAGCAGATTATCAATATCATGACAGCTATTTTGTTGTTGCACATCTACACTATGTCATTATAGGCGCAACGATTTTCGGAGTGCTTTCAGGGGTTTATTATTGGTGGCCAAAGATGTTCGGTAAGATGTTAAACGAAAAACTTGGTAAATGGAATTTTTGGACGTTTGTGATCGGATTTCATTTCACTTTCTTTCCGATGCATATTTTAGGATTGATGGGGATGCCGAGACGAGTCTTTACATATCCAGAAGGAGAAGGACTTGGTTGGCTTAATTTTGTGAGTACATGCGGTGCATTTTTAATGGGAATAGGCGTATTGTTTTTTATGCTAAACATCTATCTCACGACTCGGTACGGAAAATTTGTTCAGCAACACGACCCATGGATGAAGCGAGGACGAACGTTAGAGTGGACGGTTCCTAGTCCTCCCCCACCCTATAACTTCGCACGAGTTCCAGTCGTAACTTCCGGTGAGCCGTTATGGACTGCCTATGAAGCACAGAAACACAACATCGATTTCGAAGGCGATTATGATGAGATCCACATGCCTTCTTCAAGTTCATTGCCGTTCTTTATGGGAATGGCATTTCTAATCGCTTCCTTTGGCTTTGTTTTCGAAATTTGGTCTGTAGCAATTCTAGGTATGGCTGGTGTCTTCACTACTATGACAATTCGGTCTTTCCAGAATAAGAATGGCTATTTCATACCGAAAAACAAAGTGATCTATAACGACAAGGGAGTGGGTTACTAATGCCATCTCTAGCTGAAAAAAACCTATTTAGCGACCACCATGCGCAAATGAATATTTTAGCTTTCTGGTTTTTGATCGGTGCAGAGGTAGTGGTATTTGGTTGCTTATTCGGTATTTATGTATCAGTACAGGAGTTAACCAACAACGGACCAGGAGCAAAGGAACTCTTCAACCTTTCTGAGATTATCGTAAGTACGATCGTGCTGTTGTCTAGTAGCTTTACATGTGCACTAGGTGTTTATACGTTAAAACTTGGTAAAAAAACGATGACCTTAGTTTGGTTTCTTCTTACAATCAGTTTGGGATTAGGATTCGTCATTCTTGAAGGAATTGAATTTATGGCTTATGTCGCGGAAGGCGCAACGATTAGTAGTAGTCCTTTCCTCGGTGCTTTTTATATGCTTTTAGGTACTCATGGAGCACATGTCCTCTTTGGGATCGTATGGATCTTTATGTTGCTCATTCAATTGATGATGTATGGGATCACTAAAGAAACTGCACCAAAGCTGTTTATTGCTAGCTTATACTGGCACTTTATAGATGTAGTCTGGGTCTTTATCTTTACAGTAGTCTATCTACTCGGAAAGGTGTGAGTGAAATGAAGAAAGAGAACGACCACCTTATAAAAATTTCGGTTATGTTCGTTACGATGATTCTTCTAACGCTTATTGCTTTCTACATCGTATACAGTGAATGGATCTCTAATGAATTTCTACCATATGTACTTATCTTCTTAGCGATGATTCAAGTGGTCATTCAATTGATCTTATTTATGGATATTAAAGAAAAGGAGGGAAGGTATCGAATTACATCTGTTGCGGCAGGTGGGTTCATCGCAGTTCTAACGATTTTCTTTCTAGCTATATTATAAAAAGAACCAGGGGTGAAGTCCCCTGGTTCTCCTATTTTTCTCGCATACCGAAACTCTTACTTAGTAACAATAAAGACTCGTTAATCTTCCAAACATAATAGAGATCATTGATTCGACCTTTGAGTTCTTTATTATCTTTCCCCGCATCCAACTTTTCTACTTTGTCACGAATCGAATCCAAACTATACATGACGGTTTTCGTATTCCCGTGTATGCCCTTCGATAACGCTTCGATATTGTAATTGATAATATGATAAGTTTTCTTTAGCTCTTCTTCCAACTCCGGTACAGAGAGTATCGCTCTGTTTCGATTTGAAGAAGCAAGGAGGTGCTTAGCGTAGTAATTTATTGCAGTAACAACTGTAATCCACTGCTCAATGTTTGATTTCTGCATAATGGATACTTTATTTCTTAAGGGCTTCGCATCGTTAAGAACATTCTGGTATTTCTCATCTAACTCAAACGCCATGTTAATAAACTGGTGATGGGAGTTCGTTTCCGTATAAGAATGGAGGTAATCCGATACATACGTTCGCAACTTCACAAAGAATTCAGTTGCTGCGACAGCTACTTTTTCTTTTGTTTTTCTAGGATAGATTATAGCTGCGGCAAGGGAACCGATCGCCGCACCAACTAACGTATCGATAACACGCGACATAATAAGTTCACTCGTTATCCCACCCATTATGAAGTCATACATAATTGCAATGAGCGTAGTCATCCAGAACATCATGATTCCATATGATATAGGCATCAAATAAAAGGCAAGAAACACACAGCAAAACAATGTGATCAACTCAAATACCGGTTGTCCAGATAAGGAAAGCGCAATTCCAAATCCTGCTATAGCCCCAAAAATTGTACCGATGGATCTCTCGGTTGCTTTCTGAAACGTCATACCAACCGTATCTGTTCCTAACAATACGATAAAGGTTGATAAAAGCACCCAGTATTGATGTGTAGGCGATAAGAAATAGCCGACTACAATCGCCACACTACCAGCCACGATTGCTTGTAACGCTTTATTCTTTGCTAGCCTAGCATCTTCTGATGTGTTGTCAGCTACCTCATCTGCCTGAACTTCCTTAACTGATTCCAGATTTACATCCCTTCGCTTCCCTAATTGCCTGGAGCTCTCTACTAAGTGATTCGATATCGCTTCGATTCTCCTAATTAACCAAAGCCAGTCCTTATCGACCTCATGATTTTTTTGCATGGCTTTTATCATTGAACTAAGTTCGCTAATAACCGATTCAGTTTTTTTAAGATTACCAACCACGTCATGAGTACGCAGTACTTCGGCATCACGTATCGATTCTACAACTTTGTACAACAGTACTCTTATGTTCGTATGTTGTAATACGTGTAGATCCTTTAAACGGTCTACAACATAATATAGAGACTGAATTAACATCTCTGCATCAAATATATAGAACCTCAATTGCTCAGCATCGATACCAGGCCAAATTTCCTCAGGCTCTGTGTTATTAAGAGAGCTTGAAATGACTTGAGAATAAGAATTGATCTTTTTAATATCTTTTCGAAGCTGAGAAGGTACAGACTGATTAGTAGTAGGGTTTGCAATCGCCTCTAACACCAGATCAAGGGTCATATTCGTTTGAGTGTGAAATGAGCGGACGCTATTAATCAACTCAACTTTCGGTCGGTTTTTAATGAGATAAAACCGATATACATATGAATAGCCTCCTCCAATGATGATACCAAGAAGATACCACCCAATATCTTCTATCTTCAATTGTAGTAAAGTAGAAAAATATGTTGATAAAAATGCAACGGTGAACATCGCGAAATACCGGAACCCAAATTGCTGTAAATAATATGCTAGAAAAATGACGATTAAAAATAAGAAATCTATCGCAAATGGAATAACGCTTAAGGATGTGCTCACCGTTAACGCAACTGCACTTGAAACAACTAAAATCAGCGTAGAGAATTTCTGCTTTTTCTCTGTATCATCATTCACTAAAAATAATGTCAGTAAGCTAACGACTCCAGCTAATATAGAAGCAGGAAATGAAGCACCTAATGTAAAGGCAAAGATGAGCATAGTGAGTGACGAAGACAGAACGCTAATCGTAATACGTAAAGCCTGGTGTAATCTCGATCTTCCTGGATCTGCAGGAGTTACACGAATAAGTGAATGAAGAAGCGACCTATGCATTGTTTTTTTCATAATTCTATCTTAGCTAAATTAACTTGTATGTTCCACACGTCGATTCGCTCCCCTTCTTTAGCACTTCCGGTGTTGTTTTTCTAATGAAATAAAAAGCCTTTGAAGACTATTATCTTCAAAGGCTGAATAGCTATTAAACAGTTTTCGGATCTTTTGGTGCTTTTGTCTTCTTCTCTGTACTACGTTGTTTTCTAGGTACTTCCGCACTGAAAGACTTAATCATTCCCCAACATGTAAACAATAGAATGATCGTTAGTGGGAACGCACTCACGATGATAGCAGTCTGCATGCTTTGTAGACCACCTGTAATCATCAGAACAACTGCAGATGCAGCCAACACAAAGCCCCAGCTGAACTTAACGAAGTTCGGTGGGTTTAAGCTACCGTTTGTTGTTTGCATACCGAGAACAAATGTAGCAGAGTCAGCTGATGTAATAAAGAAAGTAGAGATTAATAACAGAGTCACGACCGTTAGGATACCTCCAAGAGGAACCTGCTCATAGAGATAAAACAATGCTGTTTCAAGTCCCTGTCCTGCAATATCTGTACCTTGGTTAAAGTCGAAGAAAATAGCTGAACCGCCAAACACTCCGAACCAGAATGCACAAACAACTGTAGGTACTACGGTAACAGCAATCATAAACTCTCTGATCGTTCTCCCCCTAGAAACTCGGGCGATAAACGTTCCTACGAACGGAGACCAAGCGATCCACCAAGCCCAATAGAAAATTGTCCAACCTTGAACCCATGACTCATTTTCTGGATTCATAGGTGCAAGACGCATCCCCATTCCAAAAATGTTTTGTACATATTCACCAAAAGTAGTTACGAATAGATCCAGAATGAATTTCGTTGGACCTAGGAAGATAAATAGTCCAAGTAAAAGAACAGCAAGAATCATGTTCGTGTTACTTAAATATTTGATTCCTTTTTTGATTCCTGTTCCAGCGGAAATTGTAAACAGCACTGTGATGACAGCGATGATGATCAACTGCACCGTGAAGTTGTTAGGTATATCCGTGAGGTAAGCTAAGCCACCATTAATCTGCTGAGCACCAAGACCAAGGGATGCTGCAACACCAAAGATCGTTGCAAATACTGCAATGATATCGATAGTGATCCCAATCGGCCCTTTCACACGATCTCCAAGCAACGGATATAGCGTTGCACTGATAAGACCTGGTGCCCCTTTTCTAAATTTATAGTAAGCAAGAGCAAGAGCAATAGTAGCGTAGATTGCCCACGCATGAAATCCCCAGTGAAGATATGTATATCTTAAAGACTGGTGAGCTGCATCAACAGTTCCACCTTCTCCTCCAAGTGGGGGTGTAGAAAAGTGAGACATTGGTTCTGATACTCCAAAGAATAAAAGTCCAATTCCCATTCCTGCACTAAACAGCATTGCGAACCAAGTTAACCTGTTATACTCTGGCTTATCTGAGTCTTTACCTAGCTTAATGTTACCGAATCTACTAAAAATCAAATAAATGGCAAAAATCAGGAAAAATGTTGCTGCTAATTGATAGAACCATCCAAACTGATTTAAAAAGAAACTTTTCGATGTGGTCATAACCTGGTCAAGATTCCCAGGCATAATCACGCCCCATCCTACGAAGACGATCGCGATTGCGATGCCTATCCAGAATACTTTTGTTACTTTATCCATTCCATCCACTCCTCATTTTATTATGTAGCTAACTTATATATCTAGTAAATAGTAACCACATAGTTACTAATCATAATAAATTTTCTGGAATTATTCAAATCGGTTTTCATGTTTAGTACAATATACCCCGTTCTTATCGACTAGAAACCACTGCTCCCACTCCTGAAATTAACCAAAAATAAAAGCAGGGAACTCATAAAGTAGCCCTGCTTTTATCATCACTTTTACAAATCTGAACTCATGACGATTTCACCTTTAGGAGTTTTACTCTTCGCATTCGGTTCTAGGGTGATTGCCACTGTGGTCCAATCATGATCTCCTTCGTAATTAATTTCGAAGGAAACGGCACCTTTTCCATTTTCACCGGGGACAAATGAACCTGCTCTATAAGGCTTTTCACCTTCTAATAACCAAACTTGATACACCTGATCTTCCTCTACACCTTCAAGGTCATCTGCTTGAACGACTAGATTGGTTTTGCCATTGTCAGATACTAAAGCTGCCGCTCCTTTAGATGTCGAAGCTCCCGAAGGTTCTAACTGTACTGCTTTTAACAATGACGATACTTCTGTTTCAGAGGTTGCTCCTTCATCTGTGATATACGTATAAGCATTTCCAGCTAGCGATAGAAATAATGCAGCTGCTAGTGCTGGAGCTAACCATTTGGGAGATCGTTTGGTCTCATTCATATGAGTTACATTGGATCTCGTTTCTTCTGTGTCTACTTCCTCCACATCATCTGACGCACTTTCAAATACATTTTGAAGCACCCGTTCTTTCATTCCTGAAGGAGGCTCTTCTGGTGTTGAGAGATAAGGAAGGTCACTCGTTAAGTCTTCCAGCTCTTGCAACTCCTCTCTACAGTCTGAGCAAGATTCAAGGTGAGCCTCGAACGTTTTCTTTTCTTCATCGGTTAACGTTCCATTGAAATAGTCAAGTAGCTGATCACAATTGTTTTTCATCTGAGACCCCTCCTTTCTCTGCCAGATTAGTTTTAAGATGTTTGAGTGCGAGTCGAATCCGGCCTTTTACTGTACCGAGTGGGAGGTCAAATTCTTGGGAAATTTTTTTATGCGTCATTCCTTTAAAATAAAACATCTCGATAATCCTTTTTTGTTCCTCTTTCAATTTAGAAACGGCGGCTCTTAGTACGACGCCTCTTTCTTTCCACTCGACTTGGTCTTCTACAGAAGCTTCATCACTATGAAGAGCATCTCGCTCATCTAGTTCAAAATCTGGCTCTCTCGATTGTTTACGAAGATGATCGATAGCAGTATGACGCGTCATTGTCAATATCCAGGAAGAGAACTTCCCCTTTTCTTCACTATATTGAGCTCGACCTTTCCAGAGTTTTATGAACACTTCTTGTAGTACTTCTTCTGACAGCCCTCCGTCCTTTACGATGCGATAAGAAAATGAATACAGTAATTTTTCATACCGATCATAAAGGATTTCTAAGGCTTCCTTGTCCTTTGCCTGCACCCTCTCGTAAAGGGCAGCATCGCTCAATTCTCTCATACCATTCTCCTTTATTCTCACAAGTGATCTCCACCAGAAGAGTAGAATGTCTACATCTAGCTAACGTCTACCTCTCCTATTTGGATGTGTTTTTCAATGAAAATATATGGTTTTAACGAAAGAGAGCCCTTAATTAAACAGGACGCACTCTACGAAAAGCGACTGACATCGTCAGTCTAATAAGCTTCTTGTTTTCTGTCGTTTAGTATATCATACTGTTTTCACTGATACCGCAATCGACCTTAGCACTCATGGAATGCCTGCAGAACTTTTCACACACCTTTTGTTCATGTATGATTAAGAGTGATTAGAATAGAAGAGGTGACATCAATGGCTCAAAAAGTAGCATTAATTACTGGCGGTACGCGAGGAATTGGAAAAGCAATCGCTAGGAAATTCGCATCTGAAGGATACAACCTTGTTTTGAACTTCATGCGTAAAAAACGCGATGCAGAAGAAACAAAAAATGAACTTGAAAATGAATATGGCATCTCCGTACATATCGTTAAAGCAAACGTCGGTGAAGTGGCACAGATCACAACACTTTTTGAAGAAGCGGAAAACAAGTTTGGCAGGCTAGATGTTTTTGTAAACAATGCTGCATCCGGCGTTCTACGACCTATTATGGAAATCGAAGAAAGTCATTGGGATTGGACTCAGAATATCAACGCGAAAGCGTATTTGTTCGCCGCTCAAGAAGCCGCAAAAATTATGGAAAAGAATGGCGGAGGTGCTATCGTAGCCCTTTCTAGCCTAGGATCTATTCGCGCTCTTCCAAATTATGTAGCGGTTGGTGTCTCAAAAGCATCCGTAGAAGCAATCACACGCTATCTTGCGGTCGAACTATCTTCAAAAGGAATCGTTGTTAACGCAGTTTCAGGTGGAGCTGTTGATACAGACGCACTGAAGCATTTTCCAAATCGAGAAGAATTGCTCGAATCTGCTAAAAAGCGAAACCCCGCAGGACGACTCGTTGAACCAACAGATATGGCAGATACAACTTACTTCTTAACAACACCAGCAGCCAAGATGATCCGTGGTCAAACGATCATCGTCGATGGAGGACTGTCACTTTTAGGAGAATAACGCAGACGCTGCAATTATCCTATTTGATACAAAATAAGAGACAGCAACCTTGCTGTCATTAGACTGTTGAGAAAGCTTTAAAGCTCCCTGCTTATAGTGAGATTTCCGCTTTAGGATGCTCGCATTTCTCAGAGAATCGTTCGGAAAGTTTCATATGGGATGAATGTTTTCTAGTAGGAGGGACCAGAACATTCTAGTTTTCACAACAAGTTAAAGACAGCAACCTTGCTGTCTTTTTTCTTACATAAAATCAAAAAAGTATCTGATCACATGGAGGTAGACTGGTGAGGTATAAGCCAAGCTATCTACACGACTTAGGTAGCTTTTATTATGATCATACTGTACTCCCCCATCTCCAAGAAGCAAATCACGCTTTAACACCGATATAGTCAAACTCCCTAATCCACCGGCAACACTGATTAAGATGCCTGATAATATGCCAAAAGTTGAGACGAATGGCGTTAAGTAAGAATACGTAAAGAAGGCTGTTCCTGCCGTTATTAGTAGCGCACCTAGCACACCTTCAACGGTAATGTATGGGTTTGAAGAGGGTACGATCTTTCTTTTACCCACATATGCCGAAATTAAAAATTGGGCGACATCGTTCACCTGAGTAAGCAGAACAAGAAAGAGGACTAAATTCGCTCCATACGTCGGACTTGCGACCTGGAAATAAGCAAGATGACTCAAACCGAACACCATCAGCATCAACCCCCATTGTGTTGAGCTAACAGATCTTAAAAAGCCTAAAGTACCTTTTCCTATTATTCTAGGTAAAGGGAGGAGCAGAAAGACATAAACAGGTATAAAAACAATAAACATACCGTACCACTCGATAAATATCCAATAGAATTGTATGGGTATCACGAGATACGCCCATAGGAAGATTCTTCGATCCGCCCTTCTCGTCTTCATCATGGAAAAGTACTCCTTTAATGCAAAGAAGCATAAAAACATCAATGAGAGTAAAGATACGATTGGATTGAATAAGGTCGCGAAGCAAAACACTCCAAACATACCCCACCACGTTTTAATCCGGACTGACAATATAGAATAATCCTTGTATGGATACTTTCTTTTAATAACTAGGAATAGCGAGTGTGTTATGGTAAGAATTACTAGTATAATAGATAAGGTCCAAATTGTGTTTTGCAGGGAAAACCACCCTTTCTGTAACACGCAAATTATATGTTGATCGGGGGACAGTATGGATCATACAGTCTATATCCTTTTATCTGATACGGGAACGTTATTTACTAAATCTATAAAAAGATACACCAAAGCTCCTTATAATCACGCTTCTTTAGCGTTTGATATCGAACTGAGAGATATGTATAGCTTTGGTCGCAAAAATCCTAACAATCCTCTACATGGAGGCTTTGTAAAAGAGGATGTGTTGACAGGTACTTACAGCAAATATCCCGAGACGACGTGCGTCATCTACGGTCTACAAGTAACGGAAAGAGAGGTTACTAAAATGAAGCGCGTGCTGGAGATTTTCATTAGAAATAAACAAAAGTTTCTATATAATATTCTTGGAGTACTTGGTGTATCGATTAACGAACCAGTCGAGTTCAGTAACTCCTATTTCTGTTCTCAATTTGTTGCTGAAGTGTTAGAACGCTCGGGCATAACCCTTTGGGATAAACTCCCCGCCTTAATCACTCCAGAAGATTTCAGAACGTGTGACAAATTGAACCTGGTATATGAAGGCAAGCTCACTGAATATCCACCGATTAAAGAACGAAAAACTCGTCCCTAATCGATTGTTACCGTGCATTTCTTATGTATAGAAAACCCGAACGCGAATAGAAGATTCGGTTCGGGTTCGTCACTCTATGAAGTGAACGTTTCCTGTAAAGCTGGAACGATTTGTTTCTTTCTAGAAACGACACCTTCGAGAACTGCTAGTCTGTTGATCAGTTCTACATCAAATGCTTTCTCAACGTTTTCAGCATCCTTACCTAGTGCTAAGACGGTTGAGTTGTTGTTTAAGATGTCCGTTACAACAAGTACGAATAGATCAAGGTTTTTCTCTTCTATTGTCTTATTGATTTCTTCTTCAACAGTATCCTGACGAGATAGTACATCAAGCGGATCTACAACGTTGACCTGAGCAACCTCAACTTTAGATGATCCCATACCAAATTCCTTGGCATCTAGGCTGATTAGCTCAGACGGAGTCTTGCTACTCATATCTGCTCCTGCTTTCAGCATTTCAAGTCCGTATGTTTCTGCGTCCACACCTGCGATCTCTGCTAATTCACGTGCGGCTGCAGTATCTTCTTCTGTACACGTCGGAGATTTAAAAAGTAACGAATCAGAAATGATTGCGGACAACATCAAGCCAGCTATCGGCTTATCGATCTGTACGTTATTTTCTTTATAAAGCTTCTTTAGAATCGTAGCTGTACAGCCTACAGGCTCAGCTCTATAGTAAACAGGATCAGCTGTTTCAAAGTTTGCGATTCGATGATGGTCGATGACTTCAAGAACGCGTACCTTTTCAATATCCTCTACACTTTGCTGGCGTTCGTTATGGTCAACGAGGATGACATGATTCGTTTCGTTCGCAACCGTTTGGACCATTCTTGGTGCTTCAACATTGAATTTATCTAATGCATATTGTGTTTCAGCATTAACAGCTCCAAGGCGAACAGGTTCAACATCCTTGCCGAGCTTTCTCTTCAAATCTGCATAAACGAGCGCAGATGTAATCGTGTCTGTATCTGGGTTTTTATGTCCAAAAATCAATACTTTTTCCATTGTTCGACTCCTTTAATAAGAGAATTTATGTACACATTACATATTGTAAAGATGTAGACTCCTAAACTCAACATCAATTTCATATTTAGAATACCTTGATTAGACTACCATTAAACATACTTCAATAAAAGCAATCATCCTTTCTATCTTTTTTATCTCACCGTCCTCAAAAAAAGACTGTCGATAGATCTCGACAGTCTGTTCCTTATAAGCTTCTCGTTTATAAACTTTGCAACGCCTCTTTAATAGAAGTATCTCCAGATGTTAAATCAAACGCACGTTTCTTTAAGTTTGGGTTCGTTAATGCCTCAACAACTACTCGCGCAACGTCTTCACGAGGCACAGATCCTCGTTCAAGTTGTTCTCCAACCGCTACATTGCCAGTTCCATTTTCATTCAGAAGCCCACCCGGTCTTACAATCGTATAAGATAAGGAACTTGCTTCTAACGCTTTGTCTGCATAATGCTTTGCTGCATAATATGGGAGAAGAGCGTCGTTCCAGTTTTCACGATTATTAGCTTGGAACGCACTTACCATCACGTAGCGTTCGATACCGTTTCGCTCTGCAGCTTCAACCGATTTGACAGCTCCGTCCAGGTCTACTAACAGCGTTTTATCAGCACCTGTTTTTCCGCCAGATCCCGCAGTAAAAATGACCGCATCCGTTCCACTCATCGCTTTTTCGATTTCATCAACTGAATCTTCTAAGCTCGCTACGACTGCTTCTACACCTTTATCCGCTAGAGTTTCCGCCTGTTCTTCTTTACGAACCATCGCTTTCACCGTGTGTTCTTCACTACTATGAAGTAAATCCACAACTTTTTGACCGATTTGACCATTAGCTCCGATAACTAGTACGTGCATTGTGATGCTCCTTTCACGTTTAATATGGACATTATTCCATATTTATGAATGAGCTTCAATTAACCTGCTTTTCTATTTGATAGAGAAGAAATACTCGAATCTTTCCCTTTCATCGAAACGACAGAACTAACGAGAGCGAGAATGATGAACATCCCTCCAACCGTCGCATTCATTTCAACTGTGCCCTTCTCGATCACGAAAGCACCGACAGTTGAGCCAAGTGCGATACCTAGATGCAATGCAGAGTTATTTAAACTTTGCTGTATATCAGATGATTCTGGCGCAATTTCAATCAAATAACTTTGTTGTGCTGGCGTAATCCCCCAGCTAAGCATGCTCCACACGACCATTACGACTAGGAATAAAGGAAAGGCAAACGTTGTATATGGAATAAGGAACATCGAAACTCCAAAAACAACGATAATAGAGATTATAGTTGGCTTTGTTCCGAATCGATCAGAAGCGACACCACCTAATCCCCCTCCTGCTACAGCAGCGACTCCAAAGATCAAATATACAATGCTCACCCATGTTCCTGATAACCCGAGTGAGGATTTCAAAAACGGAGTTAAATATCCATAAAGTGTAAGGTGTCCTGTTAAAAATAGAAATGAGGTCAACTGTGCTGAAAAGACCTTGCTATTCTTTAGCGTCAGCAATTGCTTTCTCATCGGAATCGCGGGCTTCGGTTGAATACTCTCCATGAAAAAGTGAACGCCTGCAATTGACAAAATCGTTAATACGATGATGAGTACAAATGGTGCCTTCCAACCGAAAGCATTTCCTAGCATAAGACCTATCGGTACTCCAAGAACAAGTGACGCACTTATTCCCATAAACACGACGCCGATCGCGCGAGCTCGGTATTTACTTTCTACGATGTTTGATGCGATCGTGACGCAAAGCACAACGAGAAGTGATCCACTAGCTGCTGATATCACCCTCGCCGCCATTAGAACTGCGAAAGTATTGCTGAGAACGGCCAAAGCATTCCCAAGCAAAAATACGATTAGCGAGAGTATCGTAAGTTTCTTTCGCTCTACTTTTGCTGTCAAGGATAATAAAATGGGTGCAGCGAGTGCAAATACGATTGAAAATACGCTGATCAATAGACCTGTCTTCCCTAGACTAGCACCTAAATCTTCCGCTACAAGATCAAGAATACCTCCGATAATCAGTTCTACCATCCCGACAACGAACGAAACGATTGTCAGTAAATATACTTTTTTATTCATTATAATCCGCCTTTTCTCATTAAGTTACCACTAAAAGGGTAACTCCCATTCAACAAAAAGGCAATAGTTAATTTCAGGAACGTTAGTTGTTATGCTAAGATGTAGGAAAGTGCGAAAAGCAAGGAGAGCATAGTGATGTTGCAGCAGTTTGGATTCACACAGTATGAAAGTCAAATTTATGAAGCGTTGATTACGACAGAGGAAGCGCTTGACGCATCTGCGATCGTAAAACAATCTGGCGTCCCTCGCTCGAAAGTATATGAAGTCCTTTATAAAATGGGGGAAAAAGGAATGGTTTTGGAATCTACAGTCGAAAAAAAGAGATTATATAGACCACTTCCGCTAAACTCAGCCATCGAAAAATTACAACGTGATTTTAATCGAAATATCGACCAATTAAAATCGTATGAAGCTAGGAAAAAACCTTTGGATGACCGCGTTTGGAGTCTTAAAGATAACCAATCGATCGACTCACTTGTAGCTGACCTTCTGAAACAGGCAACCTCTTCCATCGTCTATTCTGGTTGGTCAGACGATCTCTCACAGCACATTTCAACTATTGAAGAAAAGCAAATGAATGGAATTTCAGTTGAACTTCATTCGATCGGGGAGCTCGATACAAAAATAGATACGATCACAACTTTGATACCTGATGTTCAACATGAAGCGCTGCAGCGAAGCCGCATCCTCATTGTTGATAATAAGGAACTCGTATTTGCTGGTTACGAAGAAACAGGCTGGCAAGCGATTCATACGAGCTCTCGTCCCCTAGTGACGTTCTTTACTGAGTTCTTCTATCATGATGTAGCTTTGACTGAAATCACTCGCAAATTCGGAGCATTAATGATGGAGGATGAGGATATTAAAAACGTCCTGTTAAAATTACGATACTGAGGAAATGAAAAAAAAAAGCATGCCGCACCAGGCATGCTTTTCTCTCCTTCATCACTCTATGCTTTTACTTCTAGTGTCTTCTCTATTTCTTCTCTTAAAATAGCCATTCCCTCTGGACTCAATATGATGTTTCCATTGCCAAAGTACTTATTCTCATTTAAGACTTCTCCAGTAATCATACACGCCATCTCCGGTTGGTACTTTTTTAAAACAATTCGATCTTCACTCGTAAAGATCTCCATTGGGTCTTTCACCTGGATATCAAGTGTGCGGCGCAGTTCTTTTGGAATGACGATACGGCCCAGTTCATCAATTTTTCTAACGACACCTGTGCTCTTCATGCTTATCACTCCTTCTTTTTAGCGAACGAAAACGTTCTTTATTTAATTTTAATAGTTTACTTGTCTACTAGCAAGCAAAAATGCTAATTTTTTTATAATTTTCCAAAATTATTCTAATTGCTTCTAACTATTGATACCCGCTTAGATCAAAAAAAAAACCGCCCGGTTAAACCGGACGGAAAAAAGGGGGAATTTTTAAGCTAGTTTAAAGTTACCCCCTTATAATCAAAACTAAACCACTTTTTTAAAATTAATTTTTTCCGATTGAAAACCCCTCAAACAAGCGCCCTCCATACGGTGACATCTGATCATCTACGAACTTGATCACATCGCCCTTTCTTCCGATTTTGAAATAATTATCAAAAACCTCTTCAAATTCACTAGCTAGCTCACTATCAAATTGTTTGAGCGCTCTCATAATCCATTTCGAAGAACCTGTCCAGTGGTTATTCATTCTAAGGATAAACTCATGCAGCTGCTCTAAGAGTGCTAGAGCGCAGCACAATTCTTCTCCCCTCTCTGTTGCACCAATAAAATCTTCTAGCACATCTGTCAAAAAATATCGCTTCAAACGAATTGTATCTTCATCCCAACTTTTAGGCCCCGCCTCTAAAATTCGCTTCGCTTCTTCTTTTAATTCTTTACAGCTTCCTTCATCAATCAGAATGATTCCTTCTGCAACCATTCGAGGCATCGAAGGTTTACCACGCTCACAGTCGCTATTATAAAAGGATTGATAGGTATTAAAATTATGTACGTATAATTCTACCGGCCACTTTTTGTAATATAAGTTTTCCCTGTAAGAATTCGTAACCGATGGATCGAAAACAACAAGATCAAGATCTGACGTTTTCGTACCTTCTCCTCTAACAATACTTCCAGCTAAAAGTGCTACATTACAGTGAGGAAAGTGACTCTTTACAAGTTCCTTCGCATCACGTTTGGCAAGCTCTAATCGTTTCATGGTCTTCCCCTCGGCTTTTTATTTTATTTTACATTGAGAAGACGAAGAACCATACCTTCCACATTGATTAACATTTTGATACACTCTTATAGTACAAGATGAAGAAGAGTTGAATACACGTTTGGTCGTAAGCACAGACTTACTATACAAATGTTATTAACAGGAGGCACTATGCTAACTTTTGAAGAAAAGCTACACATTATAGAATCTACTTTCCCTGAATTAACGCGTAAAGATGTATCGATGGGAAGAGTTAACTTTCATTTTGAAGAAAGTGTTATGGATAAAAAGAACGTCGTCTATCATCTGCACCCGAATGGGAACGGATTTGTCTATGGCGAGCTACTTGAAGAGTACCCAGTAGACGATAGAGGAATGGTGAACATTCGTGACTTCTCAAGTAATGATCTTCGAAAAATAATCGGAGAAGCGATTCACTCTCTTTCTGTTTTGCCAGGAGAAGATATTGAAGAAGAAATCTGGATGAACGAAGAAGATCAAACGCTGCACCTCGCGTATGAGCCTGAGCTAGAGCTTTGGAATGTGTATGCCGGTGACATGCTTGATGGCACTTTCCCTTCTTATAACGAAGCGATCCAGTACCTTGATGAAGAAGGCTTCATCCGTCAATAAAAATACCCCCAGCAACCTTTTGTTGCTGGGGGTATTTTCTATCTGAAGCGATTCCGATAAAATAACATTAACGATAGTATAACAAGAAGGAATGAGTGTTCTAGCGTATGAGGCGTTTTTCTCTTGAATTAGCAGGGATTGCAGGTTGATGTGAAGAAGCGAATGTTAATCGTACTTTTGCTCTTCGGTGTTTTAACCATACTTGTTCACAGGCTTGATTTGTTGTCAATTTTGTTTTAGAAAACAGGATTACATAGAGGCTTTTGTCTCGAATCAACACAAATCTTTTATTCTCCACAATGCGCCCCCTTAAATTACCAATCGGGGCGAATAATGTAAGTTGATAAGATAAAATGTTATAATATTCTTACTACTACATCCACCTTATTCTCAACACCCGTATCAATAAGAGATCAAAGATTAAGCTCAAAATCGATTCAGGGGGTATTAGATGAGAAAAATACAACAAACGACAATTAATTCTGTTGTAAAATACGGACAAACAAAACTACCAAAGTCCGCCAATACAGAATGTCCAGAGTGCGGAAACACCGCTTCTTTTCATTTGAAATTCGATTACCAGATCAACCAAACGGTCTTTTCAACCTTTTCAAGATGTTCGGTATGTAAAGAATCCATACTCTTTGTATTGATTAAAACGTCTACAAGCGATCAAGGTGAAGAAGTAGAGCTCTTTGTTCACCAAACTTCTTTCACTAGAGAACCTCTTGGTAGATTGGTTGGCACTGCGAGGCTGCCAGATGACCTCGAGCGGGTCTATCGTTCAGCAGTTAACGTACATAATATGAAAGACTGGACTGCTACAGCCGTTATGGCAAACCGCGTTTTAGAGAGCATCACTAGAAGCTTTTTAGCTGAAAACGAACTTTCTCAACCTCTATCAAAACAGCTCGAAAGCCTGGCCAAACAAGTTGATCTTGAAGAGCCAATCGTACGGCTCGGGCAGCTGTTAGGAAAAGGAAGTAACCTCCACAACCTTTTATGCCTTGAAAATTCTGCAAGTGAAGAAACTGCTAATTTAATTATTGATTTATTGGACTCATTGATTGAATTTCTTTATATATTGCCTCAAAAAATTGTAAACCTACAAAAGCAGATCGAAGAATAAACAAAACCAGGCCGTCATTTTGACAGGCCTGGTTGTTTCGTTATTCTACTGCTTCTTCTTTTCGAAATGAAGGATAATTGATGGTAATTGCCACAATACCAGCGACCGCTGTAAGAATTGGATAGATTGAATATGGTATGAGTGCTAAAGGCGAGATCGAAGCTAGTCCAGCCGCTGCTAACAACTGTGCGCCGTATGGCAGCATGCCCTGAACACTTCCAGAAAATATATCAAGAATACTTGCGGACTTTCGAGCATCAACTTGATACTCTTCTGAGATGTTCTTCGCGAGTGGTCCACCCATTATGATTGATATCGTGTTATTTGCCGTTGATAAGTCTAAAACCGTAGCGAGCCCAGCGATACCAAACTCGGCCCCTCTTCTCGATCTCACTCGATGAAGAATTTTATCGAGAACGTACTGAACGCCTCCATTATATCGGATAACCTCGATCATCCCACCAATAATCAATGCGATCATGGCGAGATCTTCCATCCCTTTAATGCCATCCGTTACCGTAGAAACGAGCCCACTTAAACCAAACGTCCCGTTAAATAAGCCCACAGCACCTGCGAACAATGTCCCACTAACGAGTACGATCAGTACATTCACGCCTGCAATCGCTGCGATCAATACGCCAAGGTATGGGAGTACTGTGATAAAATCAAATGATTTACCTCCACTTACTGTCGCGCTTTCCCCTACCGTTAAGAATCCATATATAATGGCAGTAATAATTGCAGCCGGTAAAACGATGAAAAAGTTCACTTTGAACTTATCTTTCATTTTCGTGTTTTGCGTCCGAACAGCTGCAATCGTCGTATCCGAAATCATCGAGAGGTTATCTCCAAACATCGCTCCTCCGATGACCGCTGACAATGTCAAAGCTACAGGAATCCCTGATTGCTCTGCAATTCCAATTCCAATCGGAGCCAATGCTACGATCGTTCCCATCGACGTCCCCATCGATATCGAAATAAAGCATCCGATTAAAAATAAACCAACAACGAGAAGGCTTGCTGGTAATATCGAGATGCCGAGATTCACAATCGAATCTACTGCACCTATCTTCTTGGCTGTTTCAGCGAATGCTCCCGCTAATAAAAAAACAAGAATCATTAAGATGATATTGGAGTTCCCTGCTCCTCTACAAAACACCTCGACCTTTGTCATGAAGCTTTCTTTCCTATTCATCGCAAGTGCAACGCCTGCAGCGATCAGTGAAGCAAGCACAACAGGCATGCTATAAAAATCTTTTGTTACAACTGCCGTTCCAATAAAAAGTAAAATAAATATACCGAGTGGAAGCAGCGCAAAGCCGTTCCCTTTTATGTCTTTGTCCATGATGTTTCTCCTTGTTCGTAAAGTTTGTAGCAATCAAAAAAGCCCACTTCAAGAGAAGAGGGCTTTCACTCTTATCTCTCAAGATCTCTCTTGCTGGAAGCAGCACCTTTCTGACATATCAGAGGTTGCTGAAGCTTCTCAGGGCCAGTTCCCTCCACTTCTCTTGATAAGAACTATTCGATTTAGTGTTATGAAGTTTATCACGCATTATTCTTTTTCGTCAAGAAAAAAGTCGAATCGTGTCGCTCTTCGACTTATGCCTGAATAAATTTCTGAATGTCTCTTAAAATCGAACGAGGCTGCTCTTCCGGAAGAAGGTGACCCGTCTTTTCGTATACGATCAGCTCTGAATTCGGCAGATCTTCTGCCAACCGTTTTCCAATTTGAAGCGGTACAACTCGATCATGCTCCCCCCATATCAGTAAACTCGGCGTATGAATTCTTCTCAATTCTTCTTGTGATAAATCCCCTTCACGATCTCGAATCATTCGTACGAGAGAACGGAAAATCCCTTCATGAAAGAAAGGCTGAACATACCCATCCACCATCTCTTCATCGATTAAATTCGGATCGTAAACGCAGTTCACCAAATTCCCTTTTGCTCCTTTTCGCGAAAGCCAGCGCTTTAAATACATTGAGAAAAAGGGCAAATAAGAGGAATACACTAAACTCTGCCTCGCTTTTTCAAGGTAGCCTGAACTACTGAGCAAAATGTTTTTCTTAACTAGGTCTTCATCGATACTTGCGGCTCTTAATGCCACTTGCCCTCCCATCGAATGACCGATCATAACGGTTTCGTCAATACTTAGCCGCTCGAGTAGTTCGATCACGACTTCCGCAAAGTTTTGATAAGAATGAACAAACCGACTCGATTTTTCACTTCTTCCAAACGGCGGGAGATCAACGGCTACAATCGTGTAATGCTTTGAAAGCAAGGGAATCAACCGTCGATAACTAAAAGTCGAAGATAAAAACCCATGCAGTAATGTTAGTACAGGACGGTCGGACGTCACTTCGTTCTCATGATATTCATAGTGAATATCGATTCCTTTTATGTTTTCCTTATAATGTTTGAGACTCTCTACAGATAGCATCTGACAGTTCACTCCGTATACTAGTTTGTACGTATTTTACCCCTTTTCGCTGAGGAAAAACGTCTTCAGTTGTGGGGAGTGTTACCATCTTAGTCGCCTTCACCGATATGCACGAGGCTTGCAAACGGAATGTTCTGCCTCTTCTCATCTAGGTCAACAATTCGCAATTCTTTATTGAGCTGGTCGATATAATGAACATATCCTGTCAACACATTCTTCGTACCGTTCTTGAAGTAGTGAAATGTAAGCGGCTGGTGAAAGGCCATCGCTTCGCAAATGGTGTCGTTCATCTCCTCCATCTTCTGCTCATCAAGCTCAGGCTGTTCTCTTCTCCGATCTTCTTCTTTCCATTCTCTTAACTCTTTAACATGCTCTGGTAACATCATCGATGTCCATTTGATATTTCCTCGGTCACGAATCATCTTATCAACCCCTTTCTATGCTTTGTGACCTCCGACAAGCTTACTTCGATGCAATGCTGTACCGGCTTTCGTATAGGAAACAGCGCGAAGCAGAGAATCGGATCCGTATTTCTCCCGTATCGAATCCATTACGTATCCAAGGTCTCGTTGCTTCGGCCGTTTCATATTGAAAAGGTCGAGCTGCACTTCCTCGTCATCACAAATATTTGAAAGAGCGATTGAAATTTTCCGAACCGTTTGCCCTCTATAAAATTCCTGAAAAAGCTGCAAGCACACGTTATAGATTTCAAGTGTGATGGAAGTGGGGCTATCGATGCTTTTCGACCTGTGAAAACCACCGCCTCCTTCGTCTTTACTATAGCCGATCCCGAGGCTGATCGTACGCCCCGCTTTCCCGGCTCTCCTCGCACGCCTCGCTACTTCTTCACTCATTTCCAAAATAACGTGTTTGATTTCTTTTTGTTCGTGATAATCCCGCAGTAGAATCTGACTTTTACCAAAGCTAATCTGTCCCTGCATAATCGGAGCTCCAATGTCGGAAAGGTCTACTCCCCATGCATGGTGATAGAGCTGATTACCCATCACTCCGAATTTTTGTTCAAGAAGATGTAGCGGGTATTTTGCGAGCTGCTCAACATTCATAATTCCCATCCGATTTAAAGTGTGCTCGAGACGCGGACCGATCCCCCACATCTTACTTAGAGGCGAAATGGACCAGAGCTTCTCAGGAATATCCTCATACGTCCATTCAGCAACGCCATACTTCTTGGCCTCTAAATCCAGACAAAGCTTCGCCATCAGCATATTAGGACCTATACCGATCGCACATGGTAAACCGAACGTTTCACTGATTTCTTTCCTGATTTTATTAGCCGTCTCAAAGCGTCCTCCCCAAAGACGCTCAGTCCCGTCGATTTGAAGAAAAGATTCATCCACGCTGTACGTATGGATACACTCTTTTGGAACATACCGATGAAATAACCTTGTGATCTCCATCGATTGCTTCAAATAGGATGACATTCTTGCATTCACGATATGAATACGGGGATCATCAGGAATTTCAAAAAGCCTGTTTCCTGTTCGGATATTAAAATCTTTTTTTAGTGCAGGCGAGGCCGCTAAAACAACACTACCCTGACGCTCCGTATCTCCCACGACAGCAAGATGACACGTTAAGGGATCGAGCCCCATCTCGACCGCAGAACAGCTCGCATAAAAACTTTTCATATCAACACACAAAATGGTTTTCTTTTTTAACGTTGAATAATCCACCTTCACCACTCCTTTCAAATAATCGAAAACAAGAACACTAGTTCTGTATATCTATACCCGTATTTTACCCGAATATACGTTCGTATATCAATAAGTACTTTCTTCCAACCAAAAGATGTAGAGGTGACCAACCCAAGAGAATTAGCGATTTCTTCCGATTCGCATCATCCCTGCCTAACATCAAGGACTGATACATTAGTCCTAAAAGCTTCATTGCCTAGGTCTATAGATTCACAACCAATTAACTTAAAGTAGGTAATAATTATCAAAATTATCTAATTTATTTGAATATTTAGTTTTATATGCTATGGTTTTCTCATCTGATAAAAGGAGGATTCAAATGAGAAAGAAAAAACTTTTAGCATTAGGATTATCTGCAGGGCTTGTAGGAAGCATGCTTGCACCACCCTCATCGTTAGCAACTAACGTACATAACAAAAAAGAAACACCATCGTTTGTATCAGGCCAGTTAACAAAGGCCTCCGCAAAAAATCCAAACGAGGTGCTGTTCGATTACTTAAACGAAAACAAAGATTACTACAACTTCAGCGGAAAGACAGCCGAGCAATCCTTTGAAATTTTATCGCGTGAGAAAGATGATCTCGGGTTTACCGTATTTCGTCTCCAACAGTTACATGAGGGGACGCCAGTTTACGGCTCTACCCAAACGGTTCACGTAAATAAAGATGGCGTATTAACAGCTGTCTCAGGGCAAGTCATTTCAGATCTAGAATCAAAGAAAGAACTAAAGAAGGCAGCTAAATTTAAAAAGCAAGATGCAATTAAAAAAGCGGAGGAAGCTCTTGGTTTCACGCCTGATTACGAACAAAAACCAGAGTCAGACCTTGTCGTATATCCACAGGGGCATACTGCTAGTTACGCCTATCATGTAACACTTAACTTCCTATCCCCTGAGCCAGGAAATTGGAATTATCTTATCGATGCTGTGACAGGAGAAGTGCTAACAAGCTTCAACGCGATTCACGAAGCCAAAAAACAAGGTGTCGGCAAACCGGGCGGCGGTGGTGATATCACTGGCACGACAACAACCGGGACAGGCACTGGAGTCCTTGGTGATACGAAGTCATTCAACACACTCCTCTCTTCATCAACCTATTACTTAAAAGATACGACGAGAGGTGGAGGCGTCTTTACCTATGATGCATCGAATCGAACAAAACTACCTGGGTCCCTTTGGTCAGATTCAGATAATCAGTACCATGCGAGCTATGATGCCGCTGCAGTAGATGCACATTACTACGCAGGAGCAACGTATGATTATTTCAAACAAGTCTTTAATAGAGACAGTTATGATGGTAACGGCGCACCGCTAAAATCGACTGTACACTACGGCAGAGACTACAATAACGCTTTCTGGAATGGTAGTCAGATGGTTTATGGAGACGGTGACGGCTCTACATTCGTTTCTCTATCAGGCGGAGAGGACGTCGTGGCGCACGAACTAACTCACGCGGTTACGGACACTACTGCCGATTTGATCTATCAAAATGAGTCTGGAGCTTTGAACGAATCGATGTCTGATGTATTCGGAACGCTTGTTGAATTTCATGATAACAATAACCCCGATTGGCTAATCGGAGAAGATATTTATACCCCTGGGACATCTGGTGATGCGCTTCGATCTATGGCAGATCCTACTCAATTCGGAGATCCAGCTCATTACTCAGAACGCTATACGGGGACACAGGATAATGGTGGTGTACACATCAACAGCGGAATCATGAACAAAGCCGCTTACCTACTGAGCGAAGGTGGAACATTTTATGGCGTGACCGTATCAGGTATCGGTAAGGACAAGCTCGGTGACATCTATTACCGCACGTTAACGCAATATTTAACAGCTTCTTCCGACTTCAGTCATATGCGTTCTTCAGCAGTACAAGCTGCTACAGATTTGTACGGTGCAAGTAGTTCAGAAGTACAATCCGTTAAACAAGCATTCGACGCTGTCGGCGTACAGTAAGGCATTTTCAGGTAGCTTTTCTTAAAGCTACCTGTTTTCATGTTTTAGTAAAGAGATAGCGGGAATGATGACGTTAAATTATTTGCAAGGAGGATAACACATGCAGCTATTCAAGGAAGACGCTTTAAATAACCAACATATCTTGATCACTGGAGCTACCGGTGGAATCGGATATGTGACAGCGAAAGTAGCGGTACAAACAGGTGCAGCCGTAACGATTACAGGACGTAATGAAAAAAAGCTTTCAGAATTACAAAAAGAATGCGAGGAACTAGTGGAGAGTACAAACGTCACGAGTATTGTTGCTGACCTAACGAACGCAGAAGATCGTTCGCATCTTATCAAGAAAGCTGCAAAGGAAAACGGACCGATCACTGGACTCGTAAATTCAGCAGGTATTGGCGGTGGAGATACGCTAGATCACTTACAGGAAGAAGATTTACGTAACGTGATGGAGCTGAACTACACTGCTACAGTGCTTCTTACGCAGCTCGTTTATAACCACATGCGTAACGAGGGTAAAAAAGGTGGAATCGTGAACCTCTCTTCACTTTCAGGATTAAGAGGTACATACGGAAACACAGCATACAGCGCATCAAAATTCGCAATAACTGGATTCACACAATCATTCGCCCACGAAGCGATCAAGCACGGCATTCGCGTTAACGCCGTATGCCCTGGATTTGTCGACACCGAAATGGGAAGAAATGCAATAGAAGCTAAAGGAAAGCGGGAAGGTAAAAGTTACGAAGAAGAATTACAAGCGGTTGAAGAAGGATTACCTTCTGGACGAATCACGCAGCCAGAAGAAGTAGCAAACAGCATCATCTACCTCTTATCGAGCGCATCCGAAAACATTATTGGAGAGTCATTAAAGATCTCTGGTGGTAGTGTGATGAGATAAAACAAAACAAGGAAGCATCAAAAGGATTGATGCTTCCTTGTTTATTTCTGATTAAAAAATCGTCCGCCCACTTTTTCAATTAGACCAGGGGCTGCGTGATAAATCTTCGCTCCGGCATTCATCCACCCAGGAAGGTTCACTTCTCGTTTGCCTTTTTCAATAGCTGATAAGATCTCACCCGAAACCTTTTCAGGAGTCAGCATCATTTTTTCTACGTTCTTTGTATAATTGCCACTGCTGTCAGCCACTTCAAAGAAATTAGTCTTAATCGGCCCAGGATTGACGGTCATTACGTTGATTCCATAAGGCTTCATCTCTAACCTTAAGCTATTTGAAAACCCAAGGACCGCATGCTTTGTAGCGGAGTAAGCAGCTGATTTAGGTGTCGCGATTTTTCCAGCTTGTGAAGCAACATTGATGACTAGGCCTTTTTTCGCTTCTACCATGCCTGGTAAAACATTCGCGCAAAATCTCATCAATCCTATGACGTTCACATCGAACATCGTCTCGATTTCTTTCATATCGGCATCGACGAAATTGTCAAACTTACCGAAGCCAGCGTTATTGATCAGAATGTCGATCGGAGGCATTTCTTTTAATAATTGAGGAAGGAGTTGATCAACTCTCTCCCCATCTCCAACATCCATCGGCCATACGGCAGGAGGATAGCCACCTTCCGATTCAATTTGCTCTTTCAACCTAAGCAACGTTTCCTCGGTTCGCGCGACGAGGATAAGTCTTGCGCCTTCTTTAGCTAAATCCAGAGCTAACTGGCGGCCTATTCCACTTGAAGCCCCGGTTATAAGTATAACTTTGTTCTTAATATTCTTCATGACTCTCTCCTAACGATTATTGATGTCTATAGAGATCGACTTCTCCACTTTTAACTTGAGTTATCATCCCTTCAGATTGTAAGTAATCTAACTGACCGATGGTCTCAGAAAGAGTAAGACCAATCTGCTTCTTATAAATACCTGGAAACAGCTTTTGACAAACTTGAAAAGCGGTTAGCGGCTCTTGTTTTAATAACGCTCCAACTTTCTTGGCTCGTTCTTCCTGCTGTCGCAGACGATCCTTGATTAACACCTCGACATCTTCAATCGGATCACCGTGGCCTGTATAAACAAAAGACGGTGCTAATTCTAGCGTTTTGTAATACGATTCGCGCTGTTGCAGCAGTGGCTTCGGACGATTTGGCTCCCCGTTGTACGGAGGCTCCAGTATAGGATTCGATGAGATATTCTTAATGAGGTGATCCCCTGCTATCATCGTTCCAGTCTGTTCATGGAGAAGAGAAATATGACTCTGTGCATGACCAGGAGTTTCGATTACCTTCCATCCCTTACAGCCAGGAACCTCATCGCCTTCAGTAAGGTGGACATCACACGTAGCCCGATCTGTAAAGGAGAGATATTCTTTTACATCATGGACATGATGTAAAAAACGATCATGGACGCCCGCACTTTGATAGATGCCTCTCATAAACATCTCGTGCTCTTGCAAAAAGCTATCTTTCATTTCAAGCCAACGATCATTTTTCCAGTGACCAAGCACGTTCTTACCCATCTCTCTCATCAATCCCGCTAACCCGATATGATCAGGGTGATGATGTGTTAAAATCACTTGATCAACGTCTTCCAAAGAAAACCCATGGTCCTTCAGCTGCGATACAAGAACTTCTTTCGCTCGTGATGTTCTGGGACCTGTATCAACCAGTGTTACCGCATCACCCTTGATTAAAAAACAATTCACAGGCCCGACTAAAAATGGCGTCGGTACTGTGAAGGAGAGTATTTCATCTGCCATCGTCGCATTCATCGCTCCACCGCCTATCCTTGATTTCCTAACTCCATTCTACTCTTCATCCTACTTTTTGTCATTATATCAGTATAATTAAGTCAGAAAATTATAAAAACTCATTGACAATTTTTTTAATTCGTAGCATACTATGTAAAACTAAACGACCTTTAGCTACGAACGGGAATAGTAGAAGTAAAAGCATAGTTCAGAGAGAGGAATCCAAGGGCTGAAAGATTCCTTACTACCTGCAAACTTTGAACCTACCCATGAGCTAGCTGTGGAAACACGGCCGTCCCCCCACGTTATAGGGGTTTTGAGGATATCTTAGATATCAAATGAAGGTGGTACCACGGATTACGCCCATTCGTCCTTTAACTATAGGATGAGTGGGCGTTTTAGATTGAAAGGAGAGGAAAGGGTATCATGAACTCGCTGCACATAGGTTTTCTCGGAGCCGGATCGATGGCCGAATCGATGATCGAAGGTATGATTGCAAAAACATTCATTACGCCAGAGCAAATCATACTGCTAAACCGCATCGATATCAAAAGACTTGAAGATTTACAAGTCAAATATAACGTTGAGACGACGCAGGACTATGAAAACATCGTAACGAAGTCGGACGTTATCATTCTGGCTATGAAACCAAAAGATGCCGAGAATGCACTTATGAGCTTAAAGCCTTATGTTACGGAAAATCACCTGATCATATCTGTTATTGCCGGGATTACAACAACCTATATTGAAGCGTGCATTGGACCGAACATACCAGTGATAAGAGCGATGCCAAATACATCTGCAGCAATCGGCCTTTCTGCTACAGCTATTTCATCTGGACACTATAGCAACACTGAACAGGAGAGTTTTGCTGCGAGTCTATTCGAAACGATCGGCACCATCGTTCATGTGTCAGAAGATCAACTAGACACGGTGACAGGTTTATCTGGAAGCGGCCCTGCATATTTTTACTACATGGTCGAATGTATGGAGAGAGCAGCGAACCTGAATGGATTAGATAAAGAAACCGCTCGTGACTTAATTATCCAAACGATGACAGGTGCTGCAATGATGTTGAGCCAAACGAAGCAATCCCCTTCTCTTCTTAGGGAGAAAGTGACCAGCCCTGGTGGAACTACTCATGCCGGACTGTCGATTTTAAAAAACTATAAGTTCGACGAAGCCGTTCTAGAAAGCATCACAGGTGCTAGAAAACGTTCAGAAGAACTCGGTCACTCACTCATTAAAGAAAAGAGAGTGTAAGCACGACTGCCATGTTATATCGTTCTTTTTTGAAGTTCTAAGAAATAATTACTTAACGTCTCTAATGCCTCTTTACTATCTGTACCGACAGCGATAACAACTAGTGATCCTCTGTAACCATTCAAAGCACTCATGCTCAATAAGCTCTTAACATTTAAAGTGGTATTAGAGATTTCAACAACGATGTAGCTTGAAAAAAGGTTTGCAGTCTTTACCACATGCATCAAAAAGGCTGTCGTTATCTTTTCAGTTAATAGAAAGGTTTGTTGAGACTTCAATTAGCCACCTCCTAATAAAAATCCGTACAACCGTTTGCACAATTTTATTCTCCCACCTTTGTGACTGTTTCTCAAGGTGCATGACACCTTTTCTGACACACTCTTTCAAACCAACTCATACAATATGTTAGATATTCTAACACCCTTCTGACGAATCGTTGTCGTGTATGCTATACTAAATAGAAGATTATGAGTTTGATAGATGAATTTTATAGTATATGAAACCATTACAACAATATGAACGAGAGCGTGGGAGTGAATAATAATGTCTTACAAAGAGAAAAAAGTTCTTCCGATCGGATCAGTCAGTGAATTAACAGGTTTATCACTCCGCAAAATCCGGTATTACGAAGAAAGAGGATTAATTCTTCCTGAACGATCAGGCGGAGGCACGAGAAAGTTTTCATTTAACGATGTGGAAAAACTCATGGACATCGCAAACCAAATTGAAGATGGCATGCAAACGTTCGAAATAAAGAAAATGTACAAAAAAGATAAGCAAAAGGATAAAGGTAAGATTAGAGATGAGATGATTCGCGGACAGCTTAATGCTGCGTTTAAAATGTCTAAATAAGTTCATTTAAGTAGTCGTGTCATTTCTTTTAATATTGTCCGTTTAATCTATACGTTACAGGGTATAGAACGAGTAGATGCAAAACGTACAAGAAGGGAGATTTCATAGTGAGTTTTCATTACACAATTGACACGACGAAGACGATTGATAAAGCAGTGGAGGATTTAAGTGCTTCATTACAAGAAGAAAGTTTCGGGGTGCTTTGGGACTTTGATTTAACTTCAAAGCTCCAGGAAAAAGGAATGGAATTCAATACACCTTTTCGCGTATTAGAGGTATGTAACCCGAAGGAAGCTGATCGTGTTCTTAAAGAAAATAAAACCGTAGGGTATTTTCTTCCATGTAAAATCGTCGTTTATGAAGATAATGGCCTAACAAAAATAGGCATGCCGAAACCAACCACCTTGCTCGATCTAACTGAAGATGATCGACTTAAAGGCATCGGTCTAGACATTGAAGACCGATTGATCTCTTGTATCGAAAACAGTAAATAGCTAATAGAAATGACTCCCTACCAAGGGAGTCATTTTTCATGTGCTTCTTCATCCGGGTGATGCTGGTATTTATTCAAGCTCACCTTATTATTCTCAGAAAACGTTATTCCTTCGTCTTCTAAAGCTACTCGTTGTATGAACACGCCTTCTTCTTCACGTAAACCGATTTCCCCTTTTGCATTGATCACTCGATGCCATGGTAACCCATGCTTCTTACTCATAGAATGTAGGATCCGAACGACTTGTCTTGCACCTCTCGGACTCCCCGCTATCCTGGCGATTTGACCGTATGTCATCACACGTCCTCGCGGAATTTCTTTTATAATGCGAACTGCGTTTTCAGTAAACCTTTCCACAAAGCTCCCTCACTTTAACCTAACGATTTCTTCTCCATCATAACAAATATCTCTTCATTTCACCGCTCTCCCACTCACCTGCGAATAAAATGCACAAGTTAACTAAAACTAAAACGGCACAAGTTCTCGTAAAGGAGTTAAAGTTGATGAACAAACGGTTAATCGATTGGCCTACGTTTTTCGGAGCGCTATTCTTGTTGTTACTAGTAACTGTTCCACTCGTTCTTTTTCCTGAAGCTGGTAAAGTGGTCGTTGATAAAGCAAATACATTTATGACGACAAGGTTTGGTGTCCTCTATTTACTTGTTGGACTCGGAATATTTTTATTCTTGATATATGTTGCATTTAGTGAGAATGGCCGGGTACGACTCGGAGACGAAGGTGAACGCCCGGAATTTAATAACTTTTCATGGGCGGGGATGCTTTTTTGTGCAGGTATAGGTTCGAGTATTCTTTACTGGGCAACGATTGAATGGGCTTATTACTTTCAAGGGCCACCATTTGGACTTGAACCAGGTACGAAGGACGCCATACTGTGGGCTAGTACATACGGTATCTTTCACTGGGGACCGATCGCATGGGCAATCTATACATTACCAGCTCTACCCATCGCGTATTTCTATTACGTTAGAAAAAAGCCTGTCCTTAAAATAAGCGAGGCGACGAGACCTTTAATCGGAAATCTTGCTGACGGACCTTTAGGTACAATCATCGATGTATTATTCATGTTTGGACTACTAGGTGGTGCGGGAACTACTCTCGCTCTTGGGACGCCGATGATTGCTGAAGGGATCAATATGTTGACAGGACTCCCTGTAAACATGGTCTTAAAGACAATGATACTCGTTCTCGTCACTTTAATCTTTGCAATAAGCGCCTATTCTGGCCTTAGAAAAGGAATAAAAGTTCTTTCTGACTTGAACCTCGTTTTAGCCATATTCCTATTGCTATTCGTATTGATCTTCGGACCAACACGATTTCTCGTTGAGACAACAACGAATAGTATCGGTCTCTTGATGGATAACTTCTTTCATATGAGCACGTGGACAGAGCCGTATAATACTCTTGGTCCATATGAAAAGACCGGTTTCCCTGAAAGCTGGACAGTGTTTTACTGGGCATGGTGGCTCGTTTACGCTCCGTTTGTTGGGCTTTTCGTAGCAAAGATCTCTAGAGGACGTTCAATTAAACAGATGATTCTTGGTACGATTTCATACGGAACTTTCGGAAGCTTGTTGTTTTTCGGTATCCTTGGAAACTACGGGCTTCACATGCAACTTACAGGTAAATTCGATGTGATCAGCGTATTGAACGATGAAGGAGCACCAAGAGCAATTCTAGAAACGATCGGACAGCTCCCATTACCGTGGCTGATGATCTTTGTATTTACGGTGCTAGCGATTATCTTTCTTGCGACAACATTTGATTCGAGTTCCTATATTCTCGCTTCGGTAGTACAAAAAGAAGTGGAAGATGAGCCGATACGTTGGAACAGACTATTCTGGGCATTCGCATTATGTTTGATGCCACTCACGTTAATGTTCATAGGCGGCCTCGGTACACTTCAAACCGCAAGTATCGTTGGAGGGTTTCCACTACTCTTTATCATGATTATGCTCGGCTGGTCATTTATGAGAGCATCTTCTCAAGACATTAGAGCTTCTGAGCACTATGAGCCAAAAGTGTATTCATTAAATTACAAAAAAATATTACAAACGCTAAGAAGAAAAAAGAAAGACAGAAAGCAAAAAGGACCTGTGGACGCTCATTTCGAGGAAGAAGATCACAACAAGGATGAACAGGATTAAGCGAAATATAAGAGATTTAAGAAAAAACATGATTGACACTCCCTCTTGTTCATGATAAAAATTGTATAACCAACTACACATGAAATTGCTTTGAAGGAAACTTAGTAGCCTCCCTTTCCCTGGAAAAGAGAGCCGATGGTCGCTGCGAATCGGTGCATAAAGGAACGGTGAATTTCATTTCTGGAGCTTCTTTTGCTTCGGCAAAAGACGGTGAAGATCGTTAAACATACAAAGTGGTGAGATTTTTCTCACAACCAGGGTGGTACCGCGATATTCAATCGTCCCTACGGATTCCGTAGGGACGATTTTTTATTGCAGCGAGTCTTTACCCATGAATGAAAGGAGAAAAGTATGAGTCAGAAAGAACAATGGTCATCAAGACTGAGCTTTATTTTAGCTGCTGCAGGATCCGCAATCGGCCTCGGCGCAATTTGGAAATTCCCTTATACAGCTGGACAAAACGGAGGAGGCGCATTTTTCCTCATCTTTATTTTATTTACTTTAATACTAGGACTACCTCTTCTTCTTGCTGAGTTCTCGATTGGTCGAACCGCTCAAAGCAATGCGGTAGATTCCTACAAGACGATCGCCCCTCAGTCAAAATGGTATCGCGTCGGTATTCTAGGTATGGTTACTTCGTTTATTTTACTTTCTTTCTATAGCGTTGTTGGCGGATGGATCATCGTTTATCTCTATAAGGCGATAACCGGGCAAATGTATGGACTATCCTCTGATGAATACATGCAGATTTTTGGATCAACGATCGCAAATCCACTTATCAGTGTTGGTGTCCAGCTCCTCTTTATTTTGATGACGATATTCGTCGTTTCAAGAGGAGTAGAGAAAGGGATTGAAAAGGCAAGCAAAATCATGATGCCAGCACTTTTCATTCTTTTTATCATTTTAGTGCTAAGAGCTGTCACACTCGATGGAGCAATGGAAGGCATACAATTTTTACTACAGCCTGACTTCACGAAAGTAACGTCTCAAACCATCCTAGAAGCAATGGGACAATCGTTCTTTACACTGAGCGTCGGCGTCTCTGTTATGGTGACGTACAGCTCTTATTTACCAAAAACTCAAAGTTTACCACGTTCAGCGATGTCGATCGTGTCTTTGAATATTCTTATCGTGCTACTAGCCGGGCTCGCAATTTTCCCAGCAGTCTTTTCGTTTGGACTTGAACCAGGTGCTGGTCCCGTACTGTTGTTCAATGTATTACCGACTGTCTTCAGTCAACTGCCGTTCGGCATGCTGTTTTTCATTGCGTTTTTAGTACTTTTCTTATTTGCAGCACTGACATCTGCATTTTCAATGCTTGAAATTATCGTATCTGTTATTTCAAAAGGAGATTTAGAAAAGCGTAAAAAATGGGCGTGGATCATCGGTCTTGCTATCTTTGTTGTAGGAGTTCCTTCCGCCCTCTCATACGGTGTACTAGGAGATGTAACGCTATTTGGAAAAACCATTTTTGACCTTGCTGATTATACAGTCAGCAACATCTTACTCCCTCTAGGCTCATTATTGATCGCAATTTTCGTTCCACTAAAAATGAAAAAGACGGATTTATATGAGGAGCTTAAACGTGGAGGAGGACTTAAAAAAGGACTGTTCGAAACGTGGTATTATCTTATCCGTTTCGGTGCGCCACTCTTAATCCTTGCCGTTATGCTTGATGCATTAGGACTTATTTAACAAACAACCCCTCACCACGTTGGTGAGGGGTTGTTAATTTCACTCTTCCTCTTCAGCATTACTTTCAGGGGCTGAAGGCTTAGGCTTATCTTTCAGATCAAAATATGCGTCAAAAAGTTGTCTTCCGATACGTGTATTCACATGATTACCATCATCGTTCATGTTCGGAACGATGACAGAGATGGCGATCTCAGGATTATCGTATGGCGCAAAACCAACAAATGAGAGATTATAGCGATCATCCTTCACCTGTGCAGTCCCAGTTTTCCCCGCATGTGAATAACTTGTACCACTAAATTCATTTCTTGCCGTTCCTCTGTTCCCATTCGTTACAAGCCGTAAGCCATTTCGGACTCTATCGATATCGCTGTTGCTCATCTGTATGGTGTTTAACACATTCGTATCGAACTGCTCAACAACAATGTTTGAAAGTCCACTCACGTTTGATGGCTCATGAACTTCTTTTAGAAAGTGTGGCTGAATTCGGTTTCCACCATTGGCGATTGTGGAAATGTATTGAGCCATTTGCAAAGGCGTATACGTATCGAACTGTCCAATCATCAAGTCCATAAGTTTACCAAGAACATTATATCCACCGTTGATTCCAGACGTTTCGATCGGCATATCGATTCCTGTTTTCTTTCCAAGCCCAAACTGATTAAAATTGTACCTGACCGTGTCATAAGCACTGGGATTCCATGGAATTCCACCCGTATTCGGCTGATAGTCGTAGCCCGCAATCATCATCGCGATCCGGAACATGTACACGTTAGAAGAGCGTTCGAGTGCGGTTAAATCGTTAACGTATCCCATGTTCGTGTAAGAAGCTTTTGTTGGTGTCATAGGGATTTGGATGGGTGTATCGTATAGAACCGTTCCATGCCCGATAACTCCAGTCTCATACCCCGTTAAAACAGATGCACCTTTGACAGCAGACCCCATTTCGTACGCTTCTGAAAGCGTGCCATAGGAATACTCGATATAGTCATTTTCACTCGAGTCGTATTTCGTTCCACCAAATGCTAAGATGTCGCCTGTCATCGGGTCCATCGCTATGGCATAAGCGCGATCAGCGCTAGGATTGCCACTCGCTCTCGCCCCTCGTAGCTCGTTTGCAAGAATAGATTCAAGCTCCTTCTGCAAATCAATATCCACCGTTAGTACAAGATCGTTTCCTCGCTTACCAGGTGTTACGACCGGTTCGCCAATCGGTTTACCAGATTTGTCGGTAATATATTTTTTTTTTGCTTTTTGACCTTTTAATAATTCTTCATATTCTTTTTCAAGGTAACTGACCCCTACAAGATCGTTATGATCGTAACCTCTCATTTTATAGGTATCGATATTTTCTTGAGGAATCTGCCCAAGGTTTCCGAACATCGTTTCAAGGGTGTTGCCATAAGGATAAATACGCTCAGCGTCCGCTTGGATGTCTACACCTGGAAGGATATCTAGATTTTCACTCACAGTCGCGATTTCTTCACGTGTAAGACCCTTTTTTATCGATTGAGAAGACAGCGCATAGCCTGTGTCCATCTCACGTTTGATCGCAGCAACCTTCATTTCTTCTGGATCTTCGGTTATTTCCTTCAAATCTTTCTCATCGATGCGATCAATTTGTAGCTGGTAGGCGTCTTTCGGTTGGAGCTCGCCCCATTCCTTGTCAGAGAGCTTTGCCTTCGCTTTGTCAGGCTGCGTTAAAATCCAGTAGTCTTTCAGGTCTCGTTCCGTAACGTTGTCCGTTTCTACTTCAATAAAGTTCGCTAGCTTTCTCGCTACCTCTAACCTTTCGTTCGATTTGGTATTCTGAGTACGAATATATGTAAGGGTAAACGTAGGTTCATTATCTACAAGGACTCTACCATAACGATCAAACATCTTCCCTCTTGGCGCAGATGATTTCGCCGTCACGTTCTCTGTTTGTTCCGTCAGTCGCTCAAAATCTTCACCCTGTACGATTTGAATGACACCTAACCGCAACACAAGAGCAGAAAACAAAAGAAAAACACAGAGGAATAGTATATTTAATCGAAAAGGCACATGTGTCTTTTTTATGTTTTTCTTTATCAATTCGTGCCTCTCCCTTCAATATTTTCCTTATCTTCCCAATCATTTTAACACATCATCTTGTCATGTTGTTCTACAGAGTTTGAATTATTTAAATTTTTCATGAACATTTTTTGTATAAAAAAGAGGCACCATAAATGGTACCTCTCATACGGCTTACTATAGAATTGGAGAAAGCAATCTTGATATAGATTCTTTAAACCTTATCCACGTTGAGCGATCGTAATATCCTTCCGCTGTCAATTCATCACTTTTACTCATATCTTCTAAGAACGTTTTTTCTAGCTGCTTGGCGATATGTTCATTATAAATAAAGGCGTTCACTTCAAAATTCAGCTTAAAGCTTCTTACGTCGATATTCGCTGTCCCTACGGATGATATTTCACCATCTACCGAAATGGTCTTTGCATGGATAAAACCGTTTTGGTAAATGTAGATCCTTGCTCCTGCTTTTAAGAGCTCACCAACATATGAATACGTTGCCCAGTAAACAAACATATGATCAGGCTTATTCGGTATCATGAGTCTGACATCAACTCCACTTAGAGCCGCAATCCGAAGCGCATCGAGCAAACTTGCATCAGGAATAAAATACGGTGTCTGAATGTAAACCGTTCTTTTGGCTGAGGAGATTAATTTGATATAGCCGTTTTTGATCTGCTCCCATTCTGAGTCTGGACCACAGCTTACGATCTGTACGCCAGCGTCTCCAATCGTCGGTAAAACAGGAAAGTAATTTGCTTCGTATCCCACTTTATTACGCGCTGCATGGTTCCAATCAAGAAGGAACCTCGTCTGCATGGCATGAGTTGCACTTCCTTCCATTCGAAGATGCGTGTCTCTCCAATAGCCAAACTTCTTGTTAAGGCCAAGGTATTCATCACCAACGTTAAACCCACCTACATAGCCGATACGGCCATCTATAATAACAAGTTTTCTATGATTGCGATAGTTCAAACGTGGGTTTACATATGGTATTCGTGAAGGGAAGAACACTTCGACTTCTCCGCCAGCCTCAATCAGCTCTCGGAAAAAACGTTTCCTTGTTCTTCTTGAGCCCATCTCATCGTAAAGAACCCTGACTTTAACACCTTCTCGTGCTTTTTCGGTTAGCTTTTGAGCAATTTTTCTTCCAAGATTATCTTTGCGAAAGATATAATACTGAAAATGGATATGATCTTTCGCATTCTCAATATCACGTAAGACAGCTTCAAACTTTTCTTCACCATCCGTAAACACTTTTATATCGTTATCTTGTGTAAGCACAGCATCATCGTTAACAAGGTGCATGTAGATAATGTCCTTGTGCCTCGCAATTTCTTCGTGGCGAAAAGGGTAGATGCCTTCTTTAATCTCACTGACCTGTTCTTGGATAAGGTCTTCGATGCCTACTTTTTTAATGTTCTCCCAATCAAAGAGCCTCCGTCTACTTAAGTTTTGTCCAAAAATTAAGTACATAATAAAGCCTAGGAGAGGGATAAAAAGTAATACCATCAACCAGGCCCATGTTGCACCAGCATCTTTTCGCTCAAGAAAAATAACGACGGCTGCTAACACTAAGTTAAGAACAAACAGAATTCCAAGTAAAATAGATATGATATTCATAACGGTATCTCCTTTGAACAACCACTTAACGAAAGGCGGTTGGAAACATCATCTTACAGTTTACATGAATTACCTGTTTATTTTAAGACATATTTAATCCACTTTTATAAATAAACCGGAACCATCCAGCTTAGTTAACGCAGATGACGTCTCAAAAAAACCAGCCAAACCTCAGCTGGTCGATCGACACTATTGAGTTGGAGCTTTAATTCACTTCATACCCTCTCTTTTTGATGGTAGAAGTGAGCTCATTTACGCTTACTTCCTTTTCATCATATGCTACGACGCCTTTCCCTTCATCAAGGTAAACTTCAACAGCAACCACGCCGGTTAAGTCGAGTAATGCACTTCGAATAGAAGACTTACATTGATGACTGGTCATTCCCTTAATGACAAATGTCGTTTCCTTCACCCTCTTCACACCTCTCTTATTAAAACGATACTCCCTTTTCATTAAAGTATACCCATACGTTTGTTAATAAGACAGTCGTGTGACATTACCGCAGCAATTGTTTAATCGTGAATGGAAGCATATCTAATAGTGTTTCGAATGAGTATGTTAATTCTAACCTTTCAGTCCATTTGTGTGCATCTTTCCCTTTAGGTCCAAGGTTCATGACAGGCACTTTTAATTGCTCGAGTGCTTCCAATGGAAGGTTATATGATTGTCCAAACAACGGCATGTTATCACTCAATGGTTTAATTGTTTCTTTTGTCCTTTCAAGGCCAACGAAGCTAAGATCAGATAGTCCCGGGAAATAGTTCTGATGCTTCAATACAACATTGTGCTTGTTCGCGCTATATGAGATGACCTCTTTGATCGTTTCTTGGATAAACGTATCATTACGCGAAGAGACTGCAGGATAGAAAGGCGGATTGTAAAATAGGATGATCATCGGCCCATCCTCCTTGCATAGAGAAGCGAGGTCAAACACCATTCTCGTTGATAAATCTCGGTCACCTAGATCTTTATAGTTCGCCATGATATAGTCCTGTCGCCTTTTAATTTCAGGCTCTCCGAAAAGTTCTACTGCTCTATTAAGCAATTGATGGTAGGAGAGGACGCGTACGTGGAATGGTTCAGGTCGAAAGGACTGAAGCTTAGAGAATGAACGAGCTCGATCTAAATAGTGGGTCTCGATTCGCTTAGCTGCTTTTTCTGCAGACTTAAATAATTTATCGGTTATCTCCTGAATACTGCTCTCCATTCCAAGCACATTAAAAAGCGTGACACCTACATGGGGAATCTGTACAGAATACTCTTCCTTCAAATCTTTTTGCATCAAATTTGTAGGAGGCGGCGTGACTTCCCCTTCAACAATTTCACTAAAATCCTGATTTAGCTCGAGCTCCCTTGTAACTTCTGCAGCCATATAATTTGCATTCAATCCAGAAAATGGCTCACCTACATGCGTTTCTTGCCCAAAACAGAAGAATCCCGGAAGCAATTTTCCGATCGATCCTGAGTAGACATACATATTCTGGTCGCCCGGATATTTAGTGAACACCGGCTCTGAGTTTAAGCAGGCTGTATACTTCAAATCATATTGTTCTGCAAGTTCGACAAGAATAGGAACAGCTTCGATCATGCCAATCGAATTCGCTTCTTCATCTGGTACAGTCAAGAGTAGAATATTGCCATCGAATTCTCCAAGGCTGGCTTTTTCTAACATACTCATTTGTAGAGCTAAACCAGATTTCATATCCATGACTCCACGTCCGAACAACCATTCTCCATGATTGAGGTCTTGTTGGACATCAAGTGGCAGCTTATCGCTATTTTTATAAAATTCTTCAGTTAGATCATACGGGCTGAACGCAAGGTTCTTCCACTGTCCATAATCTTCAACGTCGACAACATCAAAGTGGCTGATCAAGATAACAGTTTTCCTCGATGTTCCATTCTTTACTAGACCAGTTACAAAAAAACGGCCATCACTTGTTGGGTGAAGAGCAAGCTGCTCGGGATTTTTCTTAAAGTAAGGGAGGTCTTGCAGCTGTAGATGGATATATTCGGCAAGTGCTATTTCAGGATAAGATCCTGTGACGCTTTGGTGATCAACTAGTCTTGTTAACAAGTAAAGTAGCGTCTCTTTTGTTTGCCATTTTCCCATGAGAATGCCCTCCTTCATCTCTCTATCGTTTTGCAAATGAAACCCGTTTTTGGTAGGTTATATGAGAATCGAAAGACTTTTTAAAACATTTAAACTGTATATAATATTTTATACATACTGCTCTCGAAAAGACCAGCAAGAATGGAGGAAAACATGACGATTATCTTTGCACACCGAGGCGCAAGTAAACAGTGTCCAGAGAATACGATGAGTGCATTTAAACGAGCTGTTGAGCTAGGTGCCGGAGGGATTGAACTTGACATCCAGCTTTCTAGTGACCACGTGCCTGTCGTCATTCATGACAGGACGTTAAAGCGTACAGCTTCCGGTCGAAGCATCGTTACCGAAACATCGTTTTCAGACTTAAGAAAGCACGATGCTGGAAGCTGGTTTTCACCATCGTTCAAAGGAGAAGTAATCCCTTCACTCGAAGAAGTACTGATTTTCGCAAACGAGTTCCCTGACCTGTGGTTAAACATTGAGCTAAAGTATTATAGTGATACGAATACGGAGCTCGTAGAAAAAAGCGTACCACTCATTAAGAAACATCGTTCAGAAAAAAACACCGTCATATCAAGCTTTGCACACAACCGGCTCGTCGATGTTCATAAGCTATGGTCGAAAGTGGAAACGGCTCCGATCTATAAGGCAAACTTAGAGGAACCGTGGGACTACGCAAAACAAATAAAAGCAAAAGCAATTCACCCTCAATTCCGTGCTGTTAATCGAGCACTTACAAAAGCATCACAGGCTCATGGAATTAATGTAAGACCCTATACCATTAACGATGAACGGCTCATCAAACAGTTCTTGGAATGGGAAGCGGATGGCATCATTACAGACGTTCCAGATGTTGCACTAAAAATTATGAAGAACGAGCATATCCCTCAAGAAAGACGCAAGTGGTGGAAGGTGCTCTGGCAATACATTGTAAGGTAATCCTGATCTCAGATTTATTAATTGATCCGTGCTATACTTCAAATATTGTAATGAAAAGGAGCGAAAATGAAATGACAGCAGCACTATTTACCCCTTATTCGATCAAAAACGTTACATTTGCAAACCGAATCGTTATGAGTCCTATGTGTATGTATTCCTGCGAAGCGCAGGATGGGAAGGCTACGGATTTTCATTATACGCATTATACATCACGAGCGATGGGGAAAGTAGGACTCATCTTCACTGAAGCCGCTGCAGTTACGAAGCAAGGGCGTATTTCACCTGAAGACTTAGGAATCTGGAGCGATGAGCATATCGAAGGTCTCAAGAAAATTGTTCACCTCTCACAGGAACATGGAGCAAAGGTAGGTATTCAAATTGCACATGCAGGACGAAAAGCTAGGGTCGATGGCCCCATTCTTGCTCCATCGGCAATTCCATTCGACGATGGCATGAAAACCCCTGAAGAAATGACCAAGCAGCAGATCAATGAAACGATCGATGCCTTTAGGGAAGGTGCTAGACGTGCGAAAGAAGCTGGCTTCGATGTCATTGAGCTACACGGCGCTCACGGTTATTTAATCAGTGAATTCCTATCCCCTCTTACGAATAACCGAAATGACGAATATGGCGGCTCACGTGAAAACCGTTATACGTTCCTACAGAGAACCATCGATTCAGTTAAAGAAGTGTGGGACGGCCCGTTGTTTGTTCGTATTTCTGCAGATGAGTATAACGAAGAAGGAAATAAGATCGATGACTTTATTTATTTTGCATCTGAAATGAAGAAGCAAGGCGTGGATCTCGTCGACTGTAGCACTGGTGGAATCGTGCCTGCAAAGATTAATCCGTATCCTGGATACCAAGTTACGCATTCTGAACAAATTCGTCATGGCGCTAAGATCGCTACTGGCGCAGTTGGATTGATCACTCACCCGCTTCAAGCTGAAGAAATCATTCAAAACGGACGAGCAGACCTCGTGTTTTTAGCGAGAGAGCTACTACGTGACCCATACTGGCCAAGAAAAGCTTCAGTTGAGCTGAATGCCGAACTTGAACCACCTAAGCAATATGAACGCGGTTGGAATTAATTTCACTAAAGATATACAAAAGACCCTAAGAAGCAGTGATTTCACCTGCTACTTAGGGTCTTTTACTAAAAGGAAACTTCTTCCACTCACTTGTTACGCTGTTTGATGGTTATCGAACTATGGTCCATCACGATCTGAGTGTTCGGAAATATTTCTTTCGCTTCCTCTACCATTCGATCGAGATCTTCTTCTTGATACCGTGAACTAATGTGAGTAAGTGCGAGCTGACTAACTTCTGCATCGCGCGCAATTTTCGCTGCTTCTACAGTAGTAGAATGAAAATAATCGTAAGCAAGTGTTTCTTTCTCATTCGAGAACGTTGCTTCATGTACAAGTAAATCTGCTCTGCGCGCTAATGTAATGGTTTTTTGACTATACCGAGTATCTCCACAGATTACGATACAACGACCACTTATAGGCGGCCCCGTAACCTCTTCTGGTGTTATCGTTTTTCCATCATGTTCGATCTGACCACCTGCTTTTAATATTCGATAAGATGGCCCTGGTTGAACGCCTAGCTTTTTAAGTTTCCTTACATCTAATCGTCCTGGTTTGTTGGATTCTTGAATTCTATACCCGAAACTAGTTATGCCGTGCTCTAGTAGAGCTACTTGGATTGTATAGTCGTCAATATGAATTTCAGTATCCTCATTAACCTCGATGACGGTAAGAGGGTAACGAAGGTATGTACCACTTACTTTTAAGGAAGCTTGTATAAATTCTTCTAGCCCTGCTGGTCCATAGATCGTTAGTTCGGATTCTCCGCTCTGGAAGGAGCGACTCCCAAGTAGACCTGGCAAGCCGAAAATGTGATCGCCATGTAAATGCGTAATAAAAATCTTTGTAATTTTACTCAACGTGATAGTTGAGGTCAATATTTGATGCTGTGTAGCCTCACCACAGTCGAAAAGCCATATCTCTCCGCTTTCAAGACGCAGAGCCGATGAGCTCACGTTTCGTTTCGTGGATGGTACGCCAGCACCGGTACCAAGAAATAGAAGCTCCACTTAACTCTCTCCTTTCGAACACCTTTTGTCGCAAATCGATGTTTTATCCTTTAAACTAGTTAGTATACTACAATCCTAGGAGTACACTCATGCTTAGAAATAGAAAGGTTATTATTTCGATCATCATTGCTCATTTGCTGCTTTTCTCAAGTTTCTTCCTGCTTTCTGACTTGTTCTTTTGGCAAGCTTTCACTTTATCCTTATTCCTATTGATCTTGTACTCATATCGATCTGCATCATGGAAAAAGGTCACATATAATCACGTTCTCATCGGTGTTGGAAGTGGTGTCCTTCTCTACCTTATCTTTTATATAGGGAAGCAAATAATGCTCATGTTGTTCCCTGATATGATCGCAAGTTTGCAATCGTTGTATAACCTGATTTCACCAAAAGAAACGTGGCATTACATAAGTCTTATTCTAATCATCATCCCTGGAGAAGAGTTATTTTGGCGAGGGTTTGTACAAGGTAAAATGGATAAAACTCAAAGTACTTCTTCAATTCTATTGGCTACTGTACTGTATGCGAGTGCACACATCTATGCAGGCACGTTTTTATTGATAGTCGCTGCTCTACTAGCAGGCTTTACTTGGGGATACCTCTATAATCGAACGAGAACGATGACTGTTCCGATTTTGTCACACCTCGTATTTGACTTGATGCTTCTCGTTTTCTTTCCTCTTCTTTGACCGTTTCATCTCATGCATGAGGTTCTTTTTGAAAGCATAAGAACCTCTTCTTTTTCTACTCTATATTGTGTGCAACTCGTTCGCATACCCATGTTAAAGTAGGAAGCAAGCGTTCAAAATTTGATAAGAGAATTGCCTGAAACCAAAAAGAATTCTATTTCTTATTCTTATATTTCCAAAGAAAATCTCGATCTAGACTTGTTCCTCTTCTTTTTTCATCACGTAGTTTGTGACTTCCGTCTTTTTGCAGCTGATTTCCCTTTAGCAATGAACCCTCACCGAATTTCTTTCTGATCGAACCGATCGTGTCATATAGGTCAGCTCGCTTAGAATCTTCCTCAAAGGAAAACAGATCGAGCTGTACTGTCGCTTCATCACGGTCGACGAGCTGTTGACCAGTTATGCCTAGCAAGCGGATCGGCTGACCAGACCAGTTCTTTGAAAAAAGGTATTTTGCTGCCTCTAAGATGTCTGCTGATTTCGAGATTGGGTTTTGTAATTTCCTGCTTCTCGTAATCGTTGTCCTGTCACTATAGCGAATGGTTAACTGCACATTGAAACTTAAAACACCTTTTTGCTCCATCCGTTTTGCGACTGAGTCTGAAAGATTTGTGAGCGCAGTATACACTCTTTGGCGATCCACTAAGTCTTCTGGGAAAGTAGAAGAATTGCCTACGCTTTTAAAATCGTCGATCGCATCGGGGTCTACTGGCCGATCGTCGATACCATTTGCGCGCTCGTGCAACCTTTTCCCATTAATCCCGAGCTTGATTTCGAGTTGCACCGGGTTTGCTTTCGCGAGCTCCCCTATCGTCGTGATGTTTAATTCTTTAAGTTTCTCTTTCGTTTTCTTACCAACTCCATGCATTTCTCCAACATCAAGCGGCCAAAGGATTTCGTCGATCTGTCTTTTACGTAATATAGTGATACCAAGCGGCTTTTTCATATCGGAAGCCATCTTTGCTAAGAATTTATTAGGTGCAATGCCGATGCTGCATGGAATGCCAATTTCTTTAAAAATCCGTCTTTGAATCTCCTCTGCAATCGACACCGGATTGGTTCCCTTGCAATCGTCTGTGATATCTAGATACCCTTCATCGATCGAGACGGGTTGAACAAGTGGCGTATACGATTCTAGAAGCTCGAAAATTTGCAGGGAAGTTTGCCGATATAGCGGAAAGTTTGGTGGCATTACTAAAAGCTCTGGGCAGTGCTTCCTCGCCTCCCATAGTGGCATTGTCGTCTTTACCCCCATTTTTCGAGCTTCATAGCTACTCGTTACAACGATTCCCTTTCTTTCTTCAACATTACCCGCGATAGCAAGCGGCTTTCCTCGAAGGTCTGGGTTATGAGCCGCTTCAACAGAAGCATAGAAACTGTTCATATCGACATGAAAAATAATTCTCCCACCGCTTTTATTGAATTGACTCATTAACACCAGCCTCCTTCCTCTTTAGGATGATCTGAAAACCATAAGCTATCACGAGCGATAAACCTCTGCAAAAAAAAGACAGGAAAAGTTCCCGTCTTACAAATCACGCTCTTTCTGCTTTTCGATCCAATTGACGAACTCACTACCATGAAAGTGTTTGTTAAATTCAAGCTGAAATTGATAAAGCTCATCTAGAAATGCTGCATGTTCAGCAGAACGTCTACGATATTCATCTATGTATTCTCCAACAGAATACGAGTATTTCGTACTTGCGTCAATCTTCGTTAAACCTGATTCTGTTAATTTAACATAAGATATTCTTCGATCGCTAGCTTTCTTTTCTATTGCGACGAACCCTTTATTTTTTAAGCGTTTTAAAACTTGCATCACAGTAGAAACGTCCCAAAGCCCTACTTCAGATATTCTCGTTATCGTTACCTCTGTTTCGGTGTATACGATCCACATCACATGCTGTTCTGCCTGTGTAAGACCAATTTCTCTTGCGTTTTTTTGCCATTCATTTTCGAGTACTTTGTATGTTCCTCTCATGTAGTTTAATAGTTTGTGAGTTCGAATAGAGTCCATGATTAACACCACTTCCAATATATTGTTAAATTATCACGAATATAGTTTAACATATTTTAACTTTACATTTTCCAATTTAATAGTAAAAAGGCTGCCTAGACTAGCTAGACAACCTTAAACCGTAACTAAATTGTGAAGAATTTACCCTTTTGCTACTTCTTTAATGATCGCAACAACTGCTTCAGAGACTTTTATCAATTCTTTCACAGGCATACGCTCATTTGTCGTGTGGATCTCTTCATATCCTACTGCAAGATTAACTGTAGGTATACCATGACCCGCAATGATATTCGCGTCACTTCCACCACCGCTCGTTAATAGTTCAGGCGAGCGACCAATCTCGTTCATCGCTCTCTTCGCAACTTCAACTACATGATCTCCCTCACCAAATTTAAAGCCTGGGTACATGACTTGGATATCAAGGTCCACCGATCCACCCATTTCTTCTGCAGTTGTTTCGAAAGCTTTTTTCATTTTCTCCACTTGAGCTTCCATTTTTTCTGGCACGAGTGAACGGGCTTCCGCTAACACTTCAACGTAGTCACATACGATGTTTGTTTGCGATCCACCTTCAAAACGACCAATATTTGCAGTGGTTTCATCATCAAGTCGACCAAGCGGCATTTTGGCAACAGACTTAGAAGCAATCGTAATTGCAGAAACACCTTTTTCTGGCGCAACACCAGCGTGCGCAGTCTTACCGTGAATTTTTGCTAGGATCTTTGCTTGAGTTGGAGCAGCTGTAATGATTTTACCAACTTCTCCGTCACTGTCTAACGCATAGCCATATTTTGCAATAAGCTTTTCGGGATCAAGTACTTTTGCACCTTGCAGTCCAGATTCTTCTCCAACGGTGATGATGAATTGGATTGTCCCGTGCTGGATGTTTTGCTCTTTTAGAACACGGATTGCTTCAAACATAGCTGCTAAGCCCGTCTTATCATCCGCTCCTAGGATCGTCGTTCCATCAGTACGAACATATCCATCTTCTACAGTTGGCTTAACTCCTTGTCCTGGAACAACAGTATCCATATGAGAAGTGAAGTATATACTATCGGCTTCCACGTTACCCTTCAGTGTACAAATAAGGTTACCCGCTTCGTGTTCTGTTTTTTCAGCAGCATCATCTTCTTCTACTTCGACACCTAGAGAAGTGAATTTTTCTTTTAAAATGGCTGCGATGCGCTTTTCTTTTTTTGTTTCTGAATCAATCTGTACGAGTTCTAAAAACTCATCGAGTAAACGTTGCTCATTAATCATGGTGTATGCCTCCTATACCACTTGATTATAATGGAATATTTCCATGTTTCTTCTTAGGACGCTCGTCTTTTTTATTCCGCATTAATTCCAATGCTTCAAGAAGCTTGATTCGAGTTTCTCTAGGGTCGATCACGTCGTCTACCATGCCACGAGAAGCAGCTATGTACGGGTTTGCAAACTTTTCGCGATACTCTTGAATCTTTGCAGCTCTCGTTTCTTCTGGGTTATCACTTTCATTGATTTCCCTTGAGAAGATGACGTTCGCCGCTCCCTCAGGACCCATGACTGCTATTTCTGCATTTGGCCAAGCGTAAACTAAGTCTGCACCTATCGATTTAGAATTCAATGCTACATACGCCCCACCATATGCTTTTCTAAGAATTACAGTGATCTTCGGAACGGTTGCTTCTGAATAAGAATAAAGAATCTTCGCTCCGTGGCGAATAATCCCGCCGTGCTCCTGTTTGATTCCTGGGAAAAAGCCCGTTACGTCCTCAAATGTAATGAGAGGGATATTGAAAGAATCACAAAAGCGTATGAAGCGTGATAATTTATCTGAAGAATCAATGTCGAGACCGCCAGCCATCACTTTAGGCTGGTTACAAATCATACCGACTGTTTCACCTTTCAGTCTTGCAAATCCAATTACGATATTCTTAGCGAAATGCTGTTGAACCTCAAAAAATGAACCAGGGTCAACAACCTCTTCGATAACAGTACGAACATCATAAGGTCGCGTTGAGTCAAAAGGCACGATATCTGCTAAGTCTGCACAGAAATCCTCTCGTTCTGATTCCACCTTAACAGGCGCCTTTTCTTCGTTATTTAAAGGAAGGTAGCTGATTAAACGACGCACATCTGAAAGAACTTCTTCTTCGGTTTTACCCGTGAAGTGAGCATTACCACTTTTAGATCTGTGGACTTTTGCACCACCTAAATCTTCCGCGCTTATCTTCTCTCTCGTCACTGTTTCGATTACCTTAGGCCCAGTAATAAACATTTGGCTCGTATCCTCTACCATAAATACGAAATCTGTTATAGCAGGAGAATACACGGCACCACCTGCACAAGGACCCATGATTACTGAAATCTGTGGGATAACACCGGAATAGATTGAATTACGGTAAAAGATCTGTCCATACCCGTCTAATGATACCACACCCTCTTGAATCCTCGCACCACCTGAGTCGTTTAAGCCGATAATGGGGGCTCCGTTTCTTGCCGCTAAATCCATTACGTTCGCTATTTTCATGGCATGCATTTCTCCGAGAGCGCCACCGAATACTGTAAAGTCTTGCGCAAATAAATAGATCGGGCGACCGTCAACTTTTCCGTAGCCTGTCACAACTCCTTCACCAGGAGCCTTTTGATCAGACATACCAAAGTCCAACGAACGGTGTTCAATGAACGAATTAAGTTCTACAAAAGAACCTTTGTCAACGAGTAGATCGATTCGTTCTCTAGCCGTTAATTTTCCTTTATCATGTTGCTTCCTTATTCGTTCATCTCCGCCACCCATCTCTACTTCTCTTCGACGATCGTACAGTTCATTAATTTTATCGTACATATCCATTATTCCGCCTCCTTTGTATCCTTCTCACATAGTTCGTATAATACTCCCCCAGCTGACTTAGGATGCAAAAAGGCAATATTTGCGCCCCCTGCGCCTTTAACAGGCTTTTCGTGAATAAGCTTGATTCCCCGCTCTGAAAGTTCCTGGAGTCGATCTTCAATGTTGTCAGAAGAAAGTGCGATATGGTGTATGCCTTCACCTCGCTTCTCGATAAAGGAAGCGATAGGACTTTCATCATTTAACGGTTCTAGAAGCTCGATCTTAGATTCACCGATCTTCAAAAAAGCAATCTTAACTTTTTCAGACGGCACTTCCTCAATGGCTTCAAGCTGAAGATGAAGTGAATCAACGTAAAACGGCAGCGCTTGTTCAAGGGAAGAAACTGCGATACCTATGTGATCGATTTTCTTAGGAGGTGTATAGACCTCTTCACTTAGTCCATCTCGTTCCCTAACTGCTTTCTCAATAAAAATAGCCGTTTCTTTTGTGGGAGTTCCTGGGGTAAACACTTTTTGAACTCCTTTTGATTCGAGGAAAGGAATATCTTCCCACGGAATCACCCCTCCTCCGACTACGATTATATCTTCAGCCTCACGATCTTTAAGCATCGATACAATTTCAGGAAACAACTCATTATGAGCTCCTGATAAACAAGAAAGTCCGATCGCATCTACGTCTTCTTGGATGGCAGCTGCTACGATTTGTTGAGGTGTTTGTCTTAGCCCTGTATAGATGACCTCCATCCCATAATCCCGAAGAGCTTGAGCTACCACGAGTGCTCCTCTGTCATGACCGTCTAGTCCTGGTTTTGCAATCAATACACGTATTTTTTTCATAGCATCCCACTCCCCAGTTAAACTCCTGTATATTCTCCAAATTCTTCTCTAAGTACGCCACAAATTTCTCCCACTGTGCAGTAATCTTTCACACACTCTAAAATAAGCGGCATTAAATTGGCATCACCTTTCGCGCCTTCTTTTAATTCTGCTAACCGAGCGCTCACTCGACTAGAATCTCTACGACTTCTAAGTTCTGTTAGTTTTTCGATTTGTTTTCGTTGAAGCTCTGGATCGATACGGTGTAATTCAGGCTTCGGTTCATCTTCTAATGTATATTTGTTCATGCCTACAACGATTTCTTCCCCAGATTCAATCTTCTTCTGCGTTTCATACGCTGCCTGATGTATTTCACGCTGCATATAGCCCTGTTCAACTGCGGACACTGCACCACCCATGTCATCGATCTTCTCGATATAATTAAATACATATTCTTCTAGCTCATCTGTTAACTTTTCAATATAATAAGAGCCGCCTAATGGGTCAACTGTGTCGGTCACACCACTCTCATTTGCAATAATCTGCTGAGTACGAAGTGCAATTCGAGCAGAGTCCTCAGTAGGAAGAGCAAGTGCTTCGTCCTTGGCATTTGTATGAAGGCTCTGCGTCCCACCTAGAACCGCAGCTAAAGCCTGTATCGTAACCCTTACTATATTGTTATCAGGCTGCTGTGCGGTCAGCGTTGAACCAGCAACTTGAGTATGGAAGCGCAGCTGCAAGCTCTTAGCCTTCTTAGCCCCATAGCGTTCCTTCATGATTTTTGACCAAATTCTTCGTGCTGCTCTGAACTTCGCAACCTCTTCTAAAAATTGATTATGCCCGTTGAAAAAGAACGCAAGGCGAGGAGCAAAATCATCAACTGCTAGCCCAGCTTCAATCGCAGCATCTACATAAGCGATACCGTTCGCAATCGTAAACGCAAGCTCCTGAGAAGCTGTAGAACCCGCTTCACGAATATGGTAGCCAGAAATACTGATCGTGTTCCAACGCGGCACATGTTCTGCACAATATGCGAATATATCCGTGATTAACCTCATCGATGGTTTAGGTGGAAAGATGTAAGTTCCTCTTGCAATATACTCCTTCAAAATATCGTTCTGTATCGTACCTGAAATTTCGCTTTGAGAAACACCCTGCTTTTCAGCTACAGCAATATACATAGCAAGTAATACAGCAGCAGGGGCATTGATGGTCATGGAAGTACTAACTTTGTCTAACGGTATATCTTTTAAAAGCGCTTCCATGTCATCGAGTGAATCGATCGCTACTCCTACTTTCCCCACTTCACCTTTTGCCATCATATCATCAGAGTCATAACCGATTTGCGTTGGTAGATCGAACGCTACTGATAAGCCGGTTTGACCTTGATCTAGTAGATACCTAAAACGAGAATTCGTTTCTTCAGCAGATCCAAATCCTGCGTACTGCCTCATCGTCCACGTTCGCCCTCTGTACATCGTCGGTTGAATACCACGTGTATAAGGGTACTGACCTGGAAAACCAAGTTTCTTCATATATGTTTCATCTAGCACATTTGGGTGAGCAAGACGATCTATTTCGATTCCTGAACTCGTAACAAACTCTTCCTTCTTCTCAGGAAATTTGTTTAATAACTTCTCAGTTAACGCTTTCCATTCTTCGAATTGCTTTTGAAAATCCTTCTGATCTGTTGTCATCCCCATTCCTCCCTGTCTAGTCGCATTATGCCGAAATAAGATGTCTAACTTATATACTATTCTTCATAAAGAAAGCGTTTTCCTTCCTGGATACGAAAAAATTGTAGAATCAGCTCAGAAGTTGTTCGTTTATTAAGCTTGTACCTCCATACAAATACATGTAAAATAACGATAGAATGTTCAATTGAGGGAGGGACTTTCATGCCCCGAAAAACAACGAAGGTCGTTGTATACATCATGATCATCTCGATGCTACTAAGCTTATTTGCTGGAGCTACAGCGATGTTATTTTAAAAAATATAAAAACAGAAGGTGCTGTCTTAGTGTAAGACAGCACCTTCTGTTTTTTGTTTCGAAAGAGCACCAACTTTTATTGCTAACGTTTCAAAGGATTCAGGGCTCGTTGTGATCAAAACTTTTGTTCCGATCGGTACCTCTTCGAACAGCTTTTCAATCTCTTCATTATGAAGTCTCACGCAGCCTGCTGTTACATACTTTCCGATCGATGAAGGTTTATTCGTACCGTGTAATCCATATATTCTTCCATCTGTATCCTCCGCATCAAAACCGATCCATCTCGTTCCTAACGGGTTTTGTTTATCACCGCCGGCAATGTTTTTCTTTCGATAATAAGGATTTACAGCCTTTACAACGATCGTGAATGTGCCTTCTGGGGTCAACTCATTACTTTTACCGGTAGCTACAGGTAAAACTTTCTCGATCCTTCCTTGTTGAATGAATGCGACTTGATTCGTCTTCTTGTTTACAATAATATATGGATCCCCAACTATGGTGTCACCAAGCGGGAAGATGACCGACATCGTAAGCAACATTGTGAAAAAGAACGATCCCAAGAAAAACCCCCCTTTTTCTTCTTAGGATGCATCGTTGCAATGAAATCATTCGTCCTTTGAAAAAGCTCCTGGCTTTAAGTACCGCTTTAATAATAGATACTGTTCGATCTCGTTCAAGAAATGGTGAAGGGCAGAACGTGTTTCAAACTCTGATCGATCTGATGGTAACGCTGAATTTCTAAACTCTTCTCTCATTTCGTATAGCTCATTAAGAAAGACGCTTGCCGTATTTTGCGGCTTTACAGCATGACTTAATTTCTCCATAAACTCAGCCATCTTCTGTCCTTGTATGTAGGTTTGATCAAGAGAAGAAATGATCGGAAGTAACCTTTCTAGTATGAAAAATTGCTTTTCACGCATTTTAAAGTACTTATAATATTTATCATCATCACGCAGCATATGGTTCTCGATATCTTTGAGCGCAATGCTTTTCGCTTCTTGTAGAGCATCTCCGACTTCAAGCATCTCTTTACCATCCCAGGAACTTTCCCCATGTCTAAGATAGACGGCATATTCCATCAAGATCACCGAAAACTTTTCTTCAATCTGTACCCTGTACTTCAACAAATCTTTTTCTAAATTAGGCATATAAAGATTAAATAGCAGCGCCACCCCTATTCCAATCACAATAATCGCTACTTCATTGAAGACGATATCCCAACTTATCGTACCAAAATTATAAATATGAAGAATGATAACTGAACTTGTAATGACGCCTTCCGTCGCTTTTATTGCAACTACTGCTGGAATAAACATAAGTAGCAATAGGGATATACTTAACGGATTGTACCCGATCCCCTCAAAAAATACTGCACTAAACAAAATTCCAAGCAAACAGGCAAGAAACCTTTGCCACGAACTAAGAAACGACCGTTTCGTCGTAGGTTTGATACAGAGTATCGTAAGGATCCCCGCTGAAACATAGTTATCTAGTGAGAATATTTGTGCGATAGTGATCGCTGTTCCTGTACCTATTGCGGTTTTTAATGTTCGATAACCGATTTTCAGTTTCAATTCCTATTCTTCCTTCCACCTCGTTATACTTCCTTAATATCCTACAAAGTCTCATCCTTAAACGGAAACCTTCTAAAATAACAGAAAAAAGGCAACAGGTCCAAGCCTGCCGCCTTCTATTATTAGCAATATTTATTGAAAAGGTATTGAAGCATTCCCACTACTTCTTCCGGGTCGCTTCCTTCGATCTCGTGACGCTCTACCATGTTGATGATCTCTCCATCTTTGAGAAGTGCAAATGAAGGAGAAGATGGTGCGAATCCAGTAAAGTAAGAACGTGCTTTTGCAGTAGCTTCTTTATCTTGGCCTGCGAAAACGGTTACGAGATGATCAGGTGTTTTCTCGTTAGAAACAGCTACTTTGGCTGCAGGACGTGCAACGCCCCCAGCACAGCCGCACACTGAGTTGACCATTACAAGAGTCGTTCCTTTTTTCGCCATAACTTCTTCAACTTCTTCAGAAGTCGTTAGTTCTTGATAGCCAGCAGCTTTAATCTCTTCTCTTGCTGTAGCGACCACATCATTCATAAATAGATTAAAATCCATAGACATTCCATAATTCCTCCCTTAACTCGGTACATCTTACATTATATTGTATCGCGAATGCGTTGAAAATTCCAAGAAACCTTTTTGATTATTAAAGAAAATGGCCGTCTCATCGTTGAGACGGCCGATTTTATTAGTAAACAGAAGTATTTTCTTTAGAAATATTCTCGAGGTTTTGTTTCACACGCGCAAGGAATTTACCACAGATCATACCATCCAACACACGGTGATCTAAAGATAAACATAAGTTGACCATGTGACGAGCGCCAAACATTCCATTATCCATAATAACTGGACGCTGAACGATACTCTCAACTTGAAGAATAGCAGCTTGAGGGTAGTTAATAATCCCCATTGACTGAACAGAACCAAATGATCCTGTGTTATTTACCGTAAAGGTTCCACCTTGCATTTCATCGCCTTTAAGCTTACCTGTTTTTGCTTTTTTAGCAAGCTCTGTTACTTCACGAGCAATGCCTTTGATGGATTTTTCATCAGCGTTTTTAATAACCGGAACAAATAGAGAGTCGTCAGTACCAACTGCAATCGAGATGTTGATGTCTTTCTTCTGAATGATTTTGTCACCAGCCCACATCGAATTCATTTGAGGGAATTCCTTTAAAGCTTCGACAACAGCTTTCACGAAGAAAGCAAAGAATGTTAAGCTATAGCCTTCTTTTTTCTTAAAGTCATCTTTAATACTGTTTCTATATTCAACTAAGTTCGTCACATCGACTTCTACCATCGTCCACGCATGAGGAGCTTCATGCTTACTGCGAAGCATATTGTTAGCGATCGCACGACGAACACCGGTTACAGGAATCTCAATATCACCTTCACCAACAGGAACTTCTGCTGCTTCCTTCTCAGGCGCTGCTTGAGGAGCTTTTGGAGCACTCGGTGCTTCTTGAGGTGCTGCTTGCTTCGGCGCTTCCTTCTCGGCTTTAGGTGAAGGAATTTCACCAGAATCTATAATCTTCTGAAGATCTTTTCTAGTAATTCGTCCACCTTTACCTGTACCGCTTACTTGATCAAGGTCGATGTCGTGCTCTTGTGACATGCGTAATACTGCAGGAGAGTAACGCTTCTTCATCGGTTGATCTTCCTGCTCTTGTTCTTTCTTATCTTCTGAAATATTCTCTATCGCTTTTTGTCCAGTAGAGTCTTCTTGCGTCTCTTCAGCAGAACCTCCACCTTCAATTTCAATATAGCAAACAAGTTCACCGACTTCTAACGTGTCACCTTCATTAGCTACAAGTTCTTTAATCTTGCCTGTAAAAGAAGATGGCACTTCAGCATTTACTTTGTCTGTATTGACTTCCGCGATTGGATCATACTTATTAACAGTATCGCCAACTTCAACTAGCCATTTTTCTATCGTACCTTCAGTGACACTTTCTCCCAACTGAGGCATCAATATTTTCTCAACTGCCATGCTATAACCTCCCTCGAAATACGCTTTTAGTATTCAGCAAGCTCTCGCATTGCTTTTTCAACTTTATCAGGATTGATCATGAAGTACTTCTCCATCGGTGGTGAATAAGGCATTGCCGGAACATCTGGACCTGCAAGGCGCTGTATTGGAGAATCTAAATCGAATAGACACTCTTCAGCAATGATGGCAGATACTTCACTCATGATACTACCTTCTTTGTTGTCTTCTGTTACGAGAAGTACTTTTCCAGTTTTCTTAGCTGCTTCAACGATCGCTTCACGATCTAACGGATATACTGTGCGAAGATCGAGAATATGAGCTGAGATGCCGTCCTTCTCGAGTTTTTCAGCTGCTTGCAAAGCAAAGTGAACACATAGACCATATGTAATAACGGTAATATCTTCACCCTCACGCTTCACGTCTGCTTTACCGATTGGAAGGGTGTAATCTTCTTCAGGCACTTGGCCTTTTATTAAACGGTAAGCACGTTTATGTTCAAAGAATAAGACTGGATCTTCATCTCTGATAGCTGCCTTTAGTAAGCCCTTCGCATCGTATGGAGTAGAAGGCATTACAATTTTCAATCCTGGAACATTTGCAAACAATGCTTCAACAGATTGTGAATGGTACAATGCACCATGGACGCCGCCACCGTAAGGAGCTCTTATCGTGATCGGGCAGCTCCAATCGTTGTTGGAACGGTAACGAATCTTCGCAGCTTCTGAAACGATTTGGTTAACAGCTGGCATAATAAAGTCAGCAAACTGCATCTCAGCAACAGGTCTCATACCGTACATCGCTGCACCAATTCCAACTCCAGCAATCGCAGATTCTGCTAGTGGTGTATCGATCACGCGATGCTCTCCAAACTCATCATAAAGGCCATCTGTCGCTCTGAAAACGCCACCTCTTACACCAACATCTTCTCCAAGTACAAATACCTTCTCATCACGCTGCATTTCTTCTCTTAGTGCTTGTGTGATTGACTGAATATATGAAATGACTGGCATTATTACTCCCCCTTACTCTGCATATACATGCTTCATAGCATCTTCAGCAGGTGCATAATCCGCATTTTCTGCGTATTCCGTAGCTTCATCAACTTCCTTTTTCACACGTTCGTTGATTTCATTTTCAATCTCATCTGTAAGAACACCAGACTCCTTCAAATAAGCAGCAAACGTGATAACAGCGTCTTTCTTCTTAGCTTCTTCAACTTCTTCTCTCGTACGATAAGCGCGATCATCATCATCACTTGAGTGAGGAGTCAAACGATAGGAAACCGTTTCAATAAGTGTTGGTCCTTCTCCACGACGACCTCTTTCAACAGCTTCTTTTGCAGCTTCATATACCGCTAATGGATCGTTTCCATCAACTGTTACACCAGGCATACCATAGCCTATTGCACGATCAGACACTTTTTCACAAGCTAACTGTTTTGAAACAGGAACAGAAATCGCATACTTGTTGTTCTCACATACAAAGAGTACTGGAAGCTTGTGCACACCTGCGAAGTTTGCAGCTTCATGGAAATCACCCTGGTTTGATGAACCTTCACCAAATGAACAGAACGTTACCAAATCTTTTCCTTCCATGCGTCCAGCTAGTGCAAATCCTACAGCATGCGGGACCTGTGTGGTTACAGGTGATGAACCAGTAATAATATTGTTCTTTTTCTGACCAAAATGTCCTGGCATCTGCTTTCCTCCAGAGTTTGGATCCTCTGCTTTAGCAAAACCTGATAGCATTAGGTCTTTTGCAGTCATTCCGAATGTTAAGACAACACCCATATCACGGTAGTACGGTGCTACAAAATCCTTTTCTGGATCCATTGCAAATGCTGTACCTACCTGAGCCGCTTCTTGTCCTTGACATGAAATAACAAAAGGAATCTTTCCTGCGCGGTTTAAAAGCCACATCCGTTCATCAATTTTTCGAGCTAATAACATCGTTTCGTACATTTCTAGTACACGCTCATCAGTTAGCCCTAGAGCTTCGTGACGCTTTTCTGTCTTGTTAGCCATTATTTCTACCTCCTCATTCGAGTTTTATTAAGAATGAATCGCCTTACCATCAACTGCTAATGCTGCTTCACCGATCGCTTCAGAAAGGGTTGGGTGAGGGTGGATCGTATGACCGATCTCCCAAGGTGTTGCATCTAGTACCTTCGCAAGTCCTGCCTCAGAAATCATGTCAGTAACATGAGGACCGATCATATGTACACCTAGAAGGTCATCATTATCTGCATCTGCAACTAATTTTACAAACCCATCTGATTCACCGAAGACAAGCGCTTTACCGATAGCTTTAAAGAGAAACTTACCAGTTTTAACGTTATGACCCTGCTCTTTTGCAGCTTCTTCCGTTAATCCTACGCTAGCCATTTCAGGACTACTGTAGATACAGCTTGGTACTTTTGAATAATCCATTGGTGCAGGATCTTGATCTGCCAAATGTTCAACCGCAGTAATTCCTTCGTGAGACGCAACGTGTGCTAGCTGCATTCCTCCGATCACATCACCGATCGCATAGATGTGAGATTCAGCTGTTTGGAAAAACTCATTCGTTTCAATAACGCCTTTTTCAACTTTAATCGACGTATTTTCAAGTCCGATGTTCTTTACGTTCGCTTCTCTACCTACAGATACGAGCATTTTTTCAGCGTTAAACGTTTTCATTTCACCTTTGTGTTCTGCTTGTACGGAAACACCTTCGCCTTTTTCAAGTGTGTCGCCCATAACCTTAGCACCAGTGAAAAGCTTGATGCCTTTTTTCTTCATCAAACGAGCTGCTTCTTTTGATACTTCATGATCTTCTGTCGGTACGATGCGATCAGCATATTCAAGTACAGTTACTTCAACACCGAAGTCTGATAGCATGGAAGCCCACTCGATACCGATAACACCACCTCCAACGATGATGATCGATGAAGGAAGAGATTCCATACGGAGTGCTTCATCAGAAGTCATGACATATTCTTCATCCACTTCAAGTCCTGGCAATGTTCTAGGCTTTGATCCCGTCGCAACGATGACGTTCTTTGGAATCAACATAGGGTTTTCCTCCCCGTTGTTCATTTCAACGGAAACGGTTCCAGGCATCGGTGAGAAAATAGATGGTCCTAAAATTCTTCCAAACCCTTCGTAAACGTCGATCTTCCCTTGCTTCATAAGATGTTTCACACCATTATGAAGCTGATCTACGATGCTTTGTTTACGTTCTTGAACTTTTTCAAAATCAAGCGCAACTTCTTTTGCCGTCACACCAAATTTTTCACCGTGTTTTGCTGTCGCAAAAACTTCAGCACTTCTTAGCAACGCCTTACTTGGAATACACCCGCGATGAAGACATGTACCTCCAAGCTCGCGTTTTTCTACAATCGCTGTTTTTAAACCGAGTTGAGAGGCACGGATCGCGGCAACATAACCGCCCGTACCTCCACCAATTATGACGAGATCGTACTCTTCAGCCATCCAAATTCTCCTTTTGCGAAAAAATTATTTTAAAACCATCGTACTAACCGTTGTGTTCGGGTACTCTTTCGCATCCTCTTCATTTCTTAGTACGCGCAAGCCACCTTCTGCGAGAGCTTGAAGTTCATTCTCTCCTGGGTGTACCATGACATCTGCAATCCATTTAACATGGTCTGTGATCTGTTTTACGAATTGTTTGCCATAAGCCATTCCACCAGTTAACACGATCGCATCTACTTCACCGCATAAAACCGCACTTGCAGCACCGATTTCCTTGCCGATCTGATATGCCATCGCATCGTAGACAAGCTTAGCTTTTTCGTCACCAGCTTCGATTAATTCTTCTACTTTCACAGCATCATTTGTACCTAAGTAGCCAACGAAACCTGCTTGTCCTACTAGTTTTTTCATGATTTCTTCAGCGTAGTACTCTCCTGAGAAGCACATTGAAACTAAATCACCCACGGGAACTGTGCCCGCTCGTTCAGGTGAAAAAGGCCCCTCTCCATGTAGACCATTGTTAACATCGATCACTTTCCCGTTTTTATGGACGCCAACAGTAATTCCGCCGCCCATATGAGTAACGATCAAATTAAGGTCTTCATATTTCTTGTCTAGCTGTCCAGCAACCCTTCTAGCTACTGCTTTTTGGTTCAAAGCGTGAAAGATACTTTTACGCTCGATTTCTGGAACCCCAGAAAGTCTAGCCACGTCCTGTAGTTCATCAACCACAACAGGATCAACAATAAAGGATGGAATGTTAAGTTGTTCTGCAATCTCAAAGGCGATGATTCCGCCAAGGTTGGAAGCATGCTCACCAGAAAATCCATTTCTTAAATCTTCAAGCATTTGCTCATTAACAGAATAAGTTCCACCTTCTATCGGGCGAAGAAGGCCTCCGCGACCTACTACGGCGGCAAGTCGCGAAATGTTTATCGCTTCTTCATCTAGTGCTTCTAGAATCGTGCTCTTTCTAAATTCATACTGATCGATGATTGTTTCAAATTGATTGATTTCTTCTGCATCATGACGGAGTGTTTTCTCAAACACTGCTCGCTCATTATCAAAAATACCAATCTTTGTTGACGTTGAACCTGGATTGATTACCAGTAGTCGATATTCTTTATCAGTCACTTGAAACCCTCCGTTACTTACGATGACTTAAAATGTGTTGAGAGTTCATCAAGAATTGGCTTCTTGATTGTTTCATTGCTTCGATTCTTTCTTCAGCAAGTCGATCTGCTGCTGCATAAGTAGGAATACCGTCTCGTTTAGAGATTTCGATGACCTTAGCGATATTGTCGTAGATTCCTTCAACACGCTTCATCGCGCGATCGCGGTTATAACCATACAATTCATCAGCAACGTTGATAACTCCACCTGCATTAATCACATAGTCAGGAGCGTATACGATACCCATTTCATGGATTTGGTCCCCGTGTGTCGTTTCACGAAGCTGGTTGTTTGCGGCACCTGCGATTACTTTTGCTTTAATCTTCCCAATCGTATCATCGTTAATGACTGCACCAAGGGCACAAGGAGCAAAAATATCGCAATCCACTGTGTAAATATCATCAATATCTACAGCTTTTGCTCCAAAGTCAGAAACTGCACGATCTACAGATTCTTTGTTGATATCTGTAACAACGAGTTTCGCGCCCTCTTCATGAAGATGTTTACAAAGGTTATAAGCTACGTTACCGACTCCTTGAACAGCTACAGTCTTACCTTCAAGTGAATCCGTACCGAAAGCTTCTTTCGCTGCAGCTTTCATACCAACATAAACACCATAAGCAGTTACAGGAGATGGGTTACCTGAAGAACCGAAAGCAGGAGAAATTCCTGTTACGTATTCCGTTTCCTCATGAATCGTATCCATGTCATGAACCGTTGTACCAACGTCTTCAGCGGTGATGTAACGACCATTCAAGCCTTGGATATAACGTCCGAATGCTCTAAACATTGCTTCGTTCTTATCTTTTCTAGGGTCACCGATGATAACTGTCTTTCCTCCACCTAAGTTCAAACCTGCTGCTGCGTTTTTGTAGGTCATCCCTTTCGCTAATCGGAGAGCATCTTCAAAAGCATCTGCTTCTGAATCATATGTCCACATTCTTGTTCCACCTAGTGCTGGTCCAAGAGTCGTATCATGGATAGCAATAATCGCTTTTAAACCTGATGCTTTATCCTGACACACAACAACCTGCTCATAATCATAAGTTTCCATATATTTGAATAGTTCCATTTAAATCTTCCTCCCTGATCGTTCTTATTTATTGGTAGAGCTTACTGCTAGAGCGATACTATAAACTTTACTTTCTGCATCATCAGATCGTGAAGTTAATACGATTGGAGCTTTAGCTCCTGCGATGATACCCCCGACCTTCGCATTAGCGAAATAGACAAGAGATTTATATAGTGCATTGCCTACTTCAATTGAAGGCACTAGCAAGATATCAGCAAATCCAGCTACTTCACTCTTTATCCCTTTGTGACTTGCGGATTTAGCTGAAATAGCATTATCCAAAGCAAGTGGGCCATCGACCACACAGTTCTTTATTTGACCTCTAACGCTCATCTGACTTAAAGCGGCAGCGTCGAGGGTTGCTTGCATCGATGGGTTAATGACTTCTACCGCTGCAAGAGGTGCAACTTTCGGTGTTTTTATACCGATCGAAGTAGCTACTTCTACTGCATTGTTTACGATATCAACCTTCTGCTGAAGGTCAGGTGCTATATTCATGCCAGAATCAGTAACAAAAATCATTCTGTCATACCCAGGCACATCAAACGCCGCAAGATGCGAAAGACTTTTGCCTTTTCTAAGGCCATACTCTTTGTTTAACACTTCTTTTAAAATGGTTGAAGTCGAAACCATCCCTTTCATCAGGACATCGGCTTCACCATTTCTGACAGCGGTTACAGCTGATTTGCATGAGTCCTTATCATCTGAGGAATGCACGACGCGTACATCTTCAGAATGAGTGAGATCTTTCTTTTCTAATATGGACATGATTTGTTTTTCATCGCCATAGAGAATAAATGAAGCGAGCTTTTGATTTACAGCCATTCTCACAGCTTCGATCACTTCTTCATCTGCAGCTGCTGCTAAAGCCACTACTTTGTTCGTTTGCTCAGTAGCTTCCTTCAATAAGTTGTTTAGGTTCATGATGTCTCTCCCTTCGTGTGCACCACATTATATAATGCAATTTTCATGCCAAGTTTAAAAAGGTATTAGATCGCGCATTTTCCCCACCATCACCATGCAACCTTTTGCAAAGTGCGCAAATCCTTGCATGCCACTTTATTCAACCCCATGTTTCTCCATCTTATAATAGAGGTTTCTTAAAGAGACTCCTAGTGCTTTGGCAGTAGCCGTTTTGTTTCCGCCATAATATTGAAGGGTTTGGTCAATCGTTTTCCTTTCAAACTCATCCACTAGTTGTGACAGAGACTTCTCAGGAGTTCTTTCAACCGAGAGAAGATCAGCGTTTTTCGTCTCACTTAATAACGATGGGATATGAGACAGTTGGATAACTGACTCAGCTGCATCCATATGGATGACAACTCTTCCTAATACATTTTCAAGCTCTCTCACATTCCCCGGCCATTCATATTGCTTGAGATACTCTAACGCTTTAGGAGTAATGCCTTCAACGTTTCTCCCGTAGTCCTGATTAATCTTGGCTATCAAATGGTCTGATAGAAAGCCTATATCTTCTTTCCGTTGCCTAAGTGGTGGTATTTGTATCGGCATGCGATTCAATCGATAATATAAATCTTCCCTAAATGAACCATCCATTATTCTCTTTTCAAGTTTTGCATTCGTAGCAGCGATTATTCTGACATTGATCGATATCGGATTCGTACCACCTACACGAACGATTTCTTTCTCTTGTAGAACACGCAACAGTTTCACTTGTGTACTTAGAGATAGTTCACCGATTTCGTCGAGAAAAATGCTCCCGCCGTTCGCTTCTTCAAACAGACCTCTTCTTCCGCCCTGTCTTGCTCCTGAAAAAGCACCATCTTCATAACCGAAAAGCTCACTTTCAAGCAAGGATTCAGCGATTGCAGCACAATTAACTCTTACAAACTTGTTGAACTTTCGATCGCTTGCATTATGTATCGCGTGCGCGAATAATTCTTTGCCTGTCCCAGATTCCCCCCTCAGCAACACAGTTGCTGGCGTTGAGGCGGCGAGCTTTGCTTGTTGTATAGAGAACGACATTTCTTCAGAGCTTCCAATAATGTCTTCAAACGAATATTTCGCTTCAAGGGTTCGAATGATTTGTCTTGCTCTTTGAAGTTGATTGTTTAACGAGTGCAGTTCAGATACGTCATGGATGACTCCTACACTTCCTTTTAATCGCCCATCAACGATTACTGGGGAAACATTAACAACCACATCACGCTTCTTTGGACCGACTTTCATTTGAACGCCACGGACAGGTTTTCTAGAGCTCAATACACGCATGTGCATGCTTTCACCTTCAGATATGTCTGTTGTTGCTGGCTTTCCGATCACTTCGTCTTCATCTAATCCGGTCAATCTCGAGTAAGCAGGATTGATCATCAACCCTCTTCCATTTTCATCAACAACAGATATCGCTTCATCAGATGATTGGATAATTGCCTTTAACATAGACTGAATGCTTTTTAAGTTCGTAACTTCTTGAGCCATTTCTTCGATTGCAGTCATATCTCGAAAGACTGCCATCGCTCCAACACGAGACCCATTGCTGTCTAATAATGGTATCCTCGTTGTTATAATTTTCTTTCCGTTTGGTAAAAGCTGTTCCTGATTCACTTCGGAGTGTCCACTGGCCAGGACCCTAGGGAGTCGACTCGTCGCCATCAACGAGCCTACTGGCTTACCAATAGCTTCTTCTTTACTAATACCGGTTACTTTTTCTGCGCTCCTATTAAACAGCGTCACACATTCATCTTTATCTATCGCGATCATTCCATCATGTGTGGAATCGAGTATGATTTCTTGTAATTTCGATTGATGTCGGAGCGTATCGATCAACAATTCTTTTTCTTCGATCAGGTGCAATACGACGTTTGCAACTGCTCCTGGAATGAGTACAGTTTTCTTACTGCGTTTTTCACGTATTTCTTTAAAAACACTGTCTCTCCCTGTTGCTTCAATAATGACATCGATTTCAAAATGGGATAATGGAATCGTCCAGTCATTATAAACCTTTATTCCTGCCTCTTTAGCTGTAATCATACCAGGTGCGTTTTCATTAAGGTCCACAACCGCTACGACATTCATCATCTTTGTTTCTCGAAGGATATTTAGTAACGCGTTACCACCGTTCCCAGCTCCAACGATCATACATTTGCGCAATTATTCATCACCTGCATTTCTCACATGCAATATATTTCATACTTATCATACAACTAAATATCAGTTTTGACAAATCATGCATGGTTCGTTTCGAAAATTTGTCAAAAAGCGTTTACAACTGTCATAGACACGAACTGTTTACTTCGCTACAATGTCAATAGTATTTGTAGAAAGGATGCGCACCATATGCGATTATTAGCTCTCCTTATTGTGCTGATCCCCGGATTAATTGGGGTTTATGGAATTAAATTAATGAGAGATGTTGTATTCGGGATAACGATTCCTCCCTTTACTTCGCTCATTTTACAATTTATTTTAGGTTTAGTGTTTTTTCTAGCTGGACTAGCGTTCGTAGGAGGTTTTATCTTCTATCGAGATCGAAAGCGGAATAAAGTTCAACAGCGATTTTCTTCAAATAGACATAAAAAAACAAAGTCCTGATCGACTTTGTTTTTTTATGCTTATTATCTTGTGTGTGAATAGTTTTCCGAATTATGTTCGATTCTGAGTTTATCTGCAACCATTGCGATAAATTCACTGTTCGTTGGTTTTGCCTTTGACATGCTGACTGTATAACCAAACAGGTTAGATATCGATTCAACGTTCCCTCTACTCCAAGCGACTTCGATCGCGTGACGGATTGCACGCTCAACCCTAGAAGAAGTCGTATTAAACTTTTTCGCAATATCAGGATATAGAACTTTTGTGATCGACCCGAGCAATTCAATGTCATTGTATACCATCGTAATTGCTTCTCTTAAGTACATATAACCTTTGATATGTGCAGGTACCCCAATCTCATGGATGATACTCGTAATGCTCGCATCTAGGTTTCTAGGCTTGTTTTCTCTAGCTGGACGTTTATAAGATTGTGTGCTGTTCGTAAATGTCGTTTTCTTACCGCTTACCTGCCTCACATGACTAGCAAGGTTATCCATATCGAACGGTTTAAGTATAAAATACGAAGCTCCAAGATCGACCGCCTTCTTCGTTACATCTTCTTGTCCAAATGCCGTCAACATGATTACGCTGCACGTATAATTCATTTCTCGTAAACGTTCAAGAACAGCTAGTCCGTCGAGGTGGGGCATAATGATATCAAGAACTAACACATCAGGCTCTTCTTCTTCGAGTACCTCAAGACATTCTTGGCCATTGAACGCAGTCCCTACAACTTCAATATCCTCCTGTCGAGACATATATTCCTCAATTAAGTTAACTAATTCCCGATTATCATCTGCTAGGCAAACTTTAATTTTTTGCACGGCTCCGTCTCTCCTTCCCAAGTTTGGTTACCGTTATATAGAAATTCAACGGGCCACATAATTTTCCTCTAAAATTTCTAAAAACATTTAAATTTAATACAAATCCTGCATTTATCTCTTTAATTCTTCAGCTTACTTCATTATTCTACATTTTCTGAATACTCTATTACTTTTGTCGAATTTTCTTCATACAAAGTATATCATGCTTATATAACGAAAGAAAGCGAACATTGAGCTTTTTTTAGCTCGCTGTTCGCTGACCATTACGATCTTCTTTATAAATATTGATGCCTGCTTCTTCAAGCATCCATTCTATGTGAACCCCATAACCAGATGTTGAGTCATTTACAAACACGTGCGTTACTGCTCCGATAACTTTCCCGTCTTGAATAATCGGGCTTCCACTCATTCCTTGTACAATGCCACCGGTTTCCTTTAACAATTCAGGATCAGTAACTTTTATGACCATTCCTTTAGTAGCAGGAAACTTCTGTGGAATAGAGCTAACCACTTCAACATCGTATGCTTTTACTTCGCTACCTTTCACAACAGTCAGGATTTTAGCCGGTCCTTCTTTCACCTGATGTGATAATGCGATCGGCATCGGTCTATCGTACATGCCATTCTTAACTTGATTGTTCATTTCACCAAAGATACCGAATGGACTGTTACGAGTTATCGTTCCTAACTTATGATCGGTATTTGAAAATCTGGCTAGTTTTTCACCAGGATGCCCATTGCTCCCTTTTTCAATCGAAGTAACTGAAGAGCTATAGATCTCACCATGATGCACAACGATCGGTTTCTTTGTGTCCATGTCCGATATTACATGACCTAGAGCACCGTATTTCTTACTGTCTGGATGATAGAACGTTAAGGTACCTACTCCTGCAGCAGAATCTCTAATATAAAGTCCGATTCGATACTTTGAGTCCGATTTGTCCTTAACAGGAACCAATTTTTTGTTTAGTTCCTTATTTTCACGTACAATCGTTACTTTTAAAGCATTACCATCTTGTCCAACTTTTTTTACAATCGTTCCTATGTCACTCATTTTTTGGACGGATTGACCATTGATTTTCGTAATGATATCTCCCACTTGAATATCAGCTACTTCGCCGGGGGAACGGTCTCCTTTAGTTGTATGAATAAGGTGATGCCCTACAACGAGTACACCACGGGTATTCAGCTTCACACCTATCGATTGTCCACCAGGTATTACTTTAAAATCAGGAAGGACTTTAACACCTACTTGCTTGATAGGAAACGTACCTACTGTAAAATCAAGTATATCTGAACCACTGCTTACACCTTTAACTGTAATCTGATCTGAATTTTTGTTAACACTAATCACGTCAGGATTTTTTACAGTTGAAGCGGTGGTCATAACAGATGAGATGTCAGTTTGATCTCCTTCAAACAAAACGATTTCATCTGGAATCGAAAGAAATAATTGAACTGGATTTGAAAATCCAAAAGCAATTATTAAACCAAGGAGAACTGCACCAATCACTTTTCTAATTATCTGTGTCTTCAAACCTTCACTCTCCTCGCTCTTGCCCACACCTCCAACATGGCTGTACTTATAATTTTGCCTTACCAGACGGTTATTATAACCGATAAAAATGAAAATGCTATCCTTAGTTGGATAGCATTTCATCTTATGTTTTTATTTGATCAGCCTGCAATAATAATTCTTTTGCATGCTTCTTCGTTAATTCAGTCATCTCAGCACCTGAAATCATTCTTCCAAGTTCTTCTACCTTTTCATCAGTGCTTAATTTTCCAACGCTCGTTTTCGTTCTACCTTCTCCTGTTTCCTCTTTAGAAATATATAAGTGATGATCAGCCATCGCTGCTACTTGAGGAAGGTGCGTGATGACTAAAACTTGAGAACCTGAAGAAAGACGTTGGATTTTTTCCGCCATCGCCTGAGCAACTCGTCCACTTACACCAGTATCGACTTCATCAAATATGATGGATGTGATTCCCTGATGTTTTGAAAAAATCGATTTGAGAGCTAGCATGATCCTCGATAATTCTCCACCTGAAGCGGTCTTCGAAAGTTGTTTTAAAGGCTCACCTGGGTTCGTTGATATCATGAAGTCGATGTCATCTTTACCAGACATGTGGAACTCCTGTTTTCCAGTCACATTAAAGTTGATAGCAAATTCTGTCTTCTCCATATATAGATCTTGTAATTCTTCATGAATAGCGCTAACAAGTTTGTCGGCAATTTGCTTCCGAAGCTTTGTTAAGTTATCAGCCTCAACCCTTAAATCCGCCGTTATGTCAGCTAAACCATTTTCAAGCTCTACAATTCGGTCTTCACTGTGAGTTAATTTATCGACTTCATCTTCGATCGAAGCAGCGTACTCTAGGATTTCTTCGACAGACTCACCGTACTTTCTCTTTAACCCTTGTATTTCGTTTAAACGTTCTTCAACGAAATTTAGTCTCGTCGGGTCAAATTCGAGTTGATCTCTATATGAATTAATTTTGCCTAACGTTTCTTCTAAAAGGTAAAATTGATTTGCCACTTCTTCATGGTACTCTTTTAACTCTTCATCAAGATCTGAGACCGTTTCGAGTTGGGACATTGCTAAGCCTAACCAGTCTAGACCTTTGTTATCCCCCTGGAGTGAATGATAAACATCCTGAAGTGCACCAAACAACTTTTCAAAATTCCCTAAACGGAGCTTTTCCTCCATGAGATCTTCATCTTCATTCGGGATTAATTCCGCTTTTGTAATCTCTTCAAGCTGATATTGAATCAAATCAAGTCTCTGTGCCATTTGCTGTTCGTTTTCAGTCAAATGCTTCAGCTGTTCTCGAACTTTTTTGTAGCGGTTGTATATCCCTCGATATTCTTCCAAGGCTGGACCAATCGAACGTTCTCCAAAATTATCAAGCAAAGAAAGATACTTATCAGGTTGCATAAGGTCTTGGTGTTCATGTTGACCATGGATATCGATCAATGATTGACCAATCTCTCGCAAGATTCCAAGCGTAACGAGCTTGCCATTCACTCGACAGATACTCTTCCCTGCACTGGATATATCTCTTCTCAACACCACCATATCATCCAATACTTCGATTCCGACATCTTCTAGCTTTTGTATCGATGGGTGGTTTTCGTCAATATGAAACAAACCCTCAATTTCTGCTTTTTTTGTGCCATATCTTACGAATTCAGCAGATCCTCGACCACCAACCAGTAAGCCGATCGCATCGATAATAATGGATTTTCCTGCTCCGGTTTCTCCAGTAAGCACAGTTAGGCCACGGTCAAACGATACAGTTACCGCTTCAATGATCGCGAAATTGCGAATAGATAATTCGGCTAACATATTCTCCCACCTTCAAAGATCATCATATTACAACATATCGATAAAGCGTTGAGAAATCAGAGGGGCATGTTCAGGCTTCTTACAAATAATTAAGATTGTATCATCCCCACTGATATTTCCCATTATTTCTTCCCAATCTAAATTGTCGATCAATGCTCCTATAGCGTTCGCATTTCCTGGTAACGTCTTCATAACGATTAAATGATCAGCATCATCAATACTAATGAAAGCATCAGTTAACGTTCTTTTTAGTTTTTGCAGAGGATTAAATCGCTGATCGGCTGGAAGACTGTACTTATACCTACCATCAATCGTAGGTACTTTTACGAGATGGAGTTCTTTTATATCTCTTGAAACAGTCGCCTGTGTAACATTAAACCCTGCACTTTTTAAACAATAAACAAGCTCGTCCTGAGTTTCTACGTCCTGATTGGCTATTAGCTCTCGGATTTTTATATGGCGTTGACCTTTATTCATTTAAAACCCTCCAAAAAAATACACATATGTAACGTCAGCCTTATTATATAGCCCTATCCTCTTTTTGTATAGGCATACATAAATATTCATTTGAAACGCACGCTATTTTCGTAACCAGATCGATTAAAAAAAGGATACACGTATGTATCCTTCAAAGTTGATTGTGTGCCTGATCGACTACTTCAACTACATTTACTTCTTCTAAACCTTCATGAACCTGTTTCCATCCAAGGTGCAAAAGAAACTCAATATTCCCTTCCCCACCTGTAATAGGAGAGAACGAAAGCCCTTTGACTTGATAACCAGATTCAGTCACAAATTCGACCATATCTTCTAATACTCTTTGGTGTACTTTTTTGTCTCGGACGATTCCTTTTTTTCCTACGTCGTCTCTTCCAGCTTCAAACTGTGGTTTGACAAGTGCGACAACTTCCCCACTCGTTTCAAAGATCGTCTTCAAGACAGGAAGGATAATTTTAAGAGAAATAAACGAGACATCGATGGAAGCAAATTCAGGTAATCCACTTGTAAAGTCATCTTTCGTACAATATCGAAAGTTTGTTCTTTCCATGACTACCACTCTGTCATCTACACGAAGTTTCCATGCCAGCTGATTGTATCCAACGTCGAGTGCATAAACTGTTGAAGCCCCGTTTTGTAAGGCACAATCTGTAAAACCACCTGTTGAAGAACCGATATCAAGGACGACCTTATTCCTTAAATCAAGCTCAAATGTCTCGATTGCTTTCTCTAACTTGAGACCGCCTCGCCCAACATAACGGAGTGTGTCGCCTTTGACATGGAGAACAATATCATCGTTAACTTTGACTCCTGGCTTATCTAATCGCTCGGATTCAGAATACACCAAACCCGCCATAATCGCTCTCTTTGCTTTTTCTCTTGTATCGATCAGCCCTCGATTAACAAGGAGCACATCTAGTCTTTCTTTTTTTGCCATGTTACTCTATGCCCTCTTTTGCTTTGCTGGTAATATTTTCTTTGCCTTTTCAGCAATATCTTCCGCAGTCAACCCAATTTCTTTCAACAGTTCTCCTACACTTCCGTGCTCAATATACGTATCAGGAATACCCATTCTCTCAATCGTTCCATGCTGGTAACCACTGTCATTTACATACTCTAAAACAGCACTTCCGAAACCACCTTGCAAAATCGATTCCTCAACAGTAAGCATCGGGATACCTTCTTGGATAAGCTCTGACATCATTTTCTCATCAAGTGGTTTGATGAAGCGCGCATTGATGACTCTTGCTGAAATGCCTTCCTTTTCCAATTGCTCGGCTGCTTTTAATAAATCTTGTAGGGTAGGACCGAATGAAAGAAGTGCAATATCAGATCCTTCTCTTAACACTTCCCAAGAACCGATCGGTATTTCTTTTAGTTCTTTATCCATTGAAACCCCGATGCCATTTCCACGAGGGTAGCGAATTGCAATAGGACCACTATTATATTTGTATCCTGTGTAGACCATGTTCTGTAGCTCATTCTCGTCTTTCGCCATCATTAAGACCATGTTTGGTAGGTGACGAAGGAATGAGATGTCGAATACACCTTGATGAGTTTCACCGTCAGCACCGACTAGGCCAGATCTGTCTATAGCGATCAATACATTCAGGTTTTGACGGCAAACATCATGAACTAATTGGTCATATGCACGTTGTAAAAACGTAGAGTAAATAGACAGTACAGGTTTTAATTCTTGAGTAGCAAGTCCCGCAGCCATCGTTGTTGCATGCTGCTCTGCGATCCCTACATCAAACAATCTGTCTGGAAATTGATTCTCGAATGCTTCCCACTTAGACCCAACTGTCATAGCAGGGGTAATAACTGAGATCCGATCATCTTTTTCAGCTAGTTTTCGAACCGTTTCACTAACTACCTTGCTGTAACCAGGGGCAGCAGCTTTAGGCTTGATTTGCTCTCCAGCTTCGATTTTGTATGGACTCACACCGTGCCACGTCCCAATTTGATCGTTTTCAGCGGGGTGATAGCCTTTTCCTTTTTTAGTCAGAACGTGAACGATCACTGGTCCTTTTGTTTTCTTGGCATAGTTAATATTTTCCATAAGAGCGTCCACGTCATGACCATCCACCGGACCGAGATACGTAAAACCTAGCTCTTCAAAAAAGATTCCAGAAACTAAAAGGTATTTCATTGCATCCTTCACACGTTCAGCTGTGGAAGCTAATGCGCCACCGAACGCGGGAATTCTCTTCAATAAGTATTCAAGTTCCTCTTTTGCTTTATGATATTTACCAGCAGTCCTCATTTTCCCAAGAACATTGTGGAGTGCACCAACGTTAGGGGCAATGGACATTTCATTATCATTCAATATGACGAGCATATCTTTTTGTTCGTGACCAATATGGTTGAGTGCTTCTAGAGCCATTCCACCCGTTAATGCACCATCACCGATGATCGCCACGACATTTTCGTCTGTTCCTTTAATATCGCGGGCAGCCGCCATTCCCATAGCTGCAGAGAGAGAAGTCGAACTATGACCAGTTTCCCATACATCATGTTCACTTTCATTCCGTTTTGGAAACCCACAGAGTCCTTTATATTTTCTGAGAGTATCGAATTGCGTACTTCTACCTGTCAAAATCTTATGGACGTACGCTTGATGTCCTACATCCCAAAGAAATTTATCTTTCGGACTATCAAAGATTTTGTGTAACACGATCGTGAGCTCTACGACACCAAGATTCGGTCCTAAGTGTCCCCCTGTTACGGAAAGTTTGTTAATCAAGAACTCCCTAATATCTTCTGCTAACTCTGTCATTTGTTCAACGTTATATTTTTTTAAAAATTTCGGATTCTCGATTTTTTCCAAATCCATGGGAATGTCCTCCCCTTCTATATTTCGATTTACGCTTGCTTCTTTTTCTTCTTGGACTGTTTTGCAACCATCTTGATTTTGAACGTTTTTTCAATTAAGTATAAGAATCGACCTACTTGAAAGATGATTTGTGTAGAAAAATGAATTGCAAACGTTTTACCGAGGGCTTTTCCCCCTACAGTCAAGGCAGCGACAACACTGGTAAATACTACTGATACTATATATTGAAACAGAGATCCTTCGTCATGTCCAAGTTGAAGTGTCAACTGAACGACAACGGCAGCTGCTGCAGTACCACTTATGATACCCGAAATGTCCCCGATCACGTCATTACAGAAACTTGCCACGCGGTCTGCGTTTCGTGTAATGAAGATAGCATGCTTTGCTCCAGTCAGTCGTTCCGCTGCCATCGCATGGAACGGCACTTCATTGGCAGCAGTGGAAGCTACTCCTATTGTATCAAAAAATATTCCTATAAGAACGATCAGTAAAACGACGACCATTCCGAGTGCCCAGGTTACGCCACTCAAAACAGCTGTTGATATGATTGAAAAAATAGCCGCTAACACAAGTGTGATAACGGCAATCGCTAAACTCCAGTTTATGGACTTTGATATCGAAGCTTTCATCTTTACTCCTTGTGAATATGAAATAAAAAGAGGTGTTCAGCATAACAGGTGAAACATGAGGAAGTTCAATTCCCTCATCCTGTCAAGTGAACAACCTCGTCGTTATGTATCGCAGAGTGGTCACTTAAAGAGTAAAGACTGCGGCTTAGGTCCAGTAGGTTTTCCCAAACGGATACCTGAACGTCGCCGTCCAGGCGGTTTCCCTTTACATCCGTCTTAGCGTGTCACCATTGGCTAGACTGGATTACCACTTAGTCCGCACTATAATCCCCTTTAAGTGTCACTCGGAACAGTCTAGGAGTTTTCCTCAACAGTCCTGGTCAATTCCTAGCCTCTTTTGCAGAGCAGATTTCATATGGGTGGTAGAAAAAGCATGCTGGCCTAGCAACGCCTTTCCAATAAACCATAATCCCCTCTAGCTCCACTCAAGGCAGGCTACGCTGTTCAGCCGCATCCCTGGCGACTGAAACAGGTTCATACCCCATTTCATAGCTGGCGGCGTTAACCGCGCAAGCTACAAGAATAGGCCTCCGCGGAAGCAGGGTCAACGCCCACATGCCTTTGTGGATCGCCCTGCGACCTTAACTCCCAGCATCGACCCAAGTCTGGGCGACTCAAGCCAACACCAGGAACTTCATCGATGTGCCCTATGGCGGATTTTTAGGCCCGCCTTCAGAATAGCCGGACTGACTAGAATACTGCACCACTCAGTCTATTTGTATTATACCACAATACTTATATATTCTCAATTTTGTTCTAATGATCTCTTTCTATAATAAATTTAGCAAGAGAACGCAACCGATCTGTACCTACCCCAACTTGTGCTAAATGCAGTAGCGCCTCATCATAGTGAGAGGCTAGTTTATTTTTTGCACCTTCCAAAGTAAGAAGCTTTGGATAGGTACTCTTTTTATTCGTTTCATCGCTTCCAGGTAACTTCCCAATCTTTTCCTGGTCACCCTCAACGTCTAAAATGTCATCGCTAATTTGAAAAGCAAGTCCTAAATGTTCTCCAAATTGTTTTAAATGAGACATTTGTTCATCAGTTGCATCTCCGATTACCGCACCCGCTAGAATCGAGTATACAAGCAGTTTTCCTGTCTTATGATGGTGGATGTATTCAAGCTCTTCAAGAGTGAGCTCTTGTTCTTCACCAGAAAGATCGGCTATCTGTCCGCCAACCATCCCGCTAGGACCAGCAGCACGTGCCATAAGTGTTATTAACTTCACTTTCTGATCGTCTCGTAACAATGAATCGCTAATAACCTCAAAGCTCTGTGTAAGTAATGCATCTCCTGCAAGGATTGCTATAGCCTCACCAAACACTTTGTGATTAGTTGGCTTTCCCCGTCTCAAGTCATCATCATCCATAGCAGGGAGGTCATCATGGATCAGCGAATACGTATGAATCATTTCTACGGCGCTCGCAGCATGAAATGCTTTTTCTTTCGAAGCGCCAAACGCTTCTGCTGTTGCCAACATAAGAATAGGTCGAATCCGCTTCCCTCCTGCATCTACAGAGTATAGCATCGCCTCTTTCAACTCACTCGGCATTTCTAGTTGTGAGATGAACCCATTCAACTCTCCATCGATTAATTTCTTACATTCTTTCATGTAAGTAGTCAAATCTGACGTCACGCCTCATCCTCCTGAACCGAGAAGCGTTTAATCTCTCCATTCTCACCAACGATCTGATCCATTTTCCCTTCGATCGACTGTAACTTATCATGACAAAGGTTCGATAAGTTCATCCCTTCTTGAAAGAGTGAAATTGCTTTTTCGAGTGGAACATTCCCTTCTTCAAGAGAGCCAACGATTTCTTCAAGTTTCTGCATCGCTTCTTCAAACGTAACGTTTTCGTATTTTTCTTCATTCTTCTCCATGTGAATCATTCTCCTCCAATCCCCATACGTGAGCATCTATCTTTCCATCAGTCATCTGAACCTTTATAACATCACCAGGCTCAACTTGCTTAACTGACTTCACTAACTTGTCTTCTTTGTATGCAAGGCTGTAGCCACGCTTCATGATTTTCAACGGGCTGAGTGCATCCAGCTTACCCGTTGCATGTGCAAAATCCCTTTGCTTGCCTTGAACAACCCTAGACATCTCTTTATATAACGATGAACGTAGGTCTTCAAGTCCCTTCGCAGATTCTCTTACCAATTGCTCTGGGTGCTTTTTAAGAAGCTGTGTATGATTTCGTTCAACACGCTCTTTCGTGTAGTCGATCTGGCGTTTCATCGTCTTACGAAGCCGCTCGACTTGTAAATCAAGCTCCTGCTCTTTTTGACTTAACAATTGGTTCGGATAGCGAAAGGCATACGATCTTTGAAGGCGTAAAAGTCGTTCTTGTTCACTTTGCTTCTTTTCTTTCATGACTCTAATGAGTCTATGTACCCTCTGTTCCAGACGTTCTTCCAGCTCTACCATGCTAGGAACTGCTAGCTCAGCTGCGCCAGTAGGAGTAGGTGCTCTTAAGTCTGAAACAAAATCTGAAATGGTGTAATCCGTTTCATGTCCAACAGCAGAAATAACAGGGATTTTCGAAAGAGAGATGCTTCTAGCAACGTCTTCTTCATTAAAAGCCCATAGCTCTTCGATCGATCCGCCACCTCGACCCACAATTAATACGTCGATCATTTCCATCGAGTTTGCCATCTCTATCGCTCTGACGATAGAGTCTTTGGCATTCACACCTTGAACGAGAACAGGAAAAACAGTGATTCGTGCAGAGGGATAACGACGCTTAATCGTTGTGAAGATATCTCTGATTGCAGCTCCAGTAGGAGAAGTGATGACACCTATTTCAGAAGGATATCGAGGTATCGGTTTTTTTCGATCAACTGAGAATAAACCTTCAAACTCTAACTTCTTCTTCAGTTCTTCATAAGCTAGATAAAGGTTTCCTATGCCATCAGGTTGCATCTCCCTAGCATACAATTGATACTGTCCGTATGGTTCAAAGACTGAAATCTCACCTCTGATCAATACCTTCATACCATTCTCAGGTTTAAATTTCATATGACGGTTATTGCCAGCGAACATAACGGACTGCACTCTAGATTTGTCATCTTTAACAGTAAAATATAAATGCCCTCTACTATGCAGCTTCACATTAGAAAGTTCTCCTCTAAGCCATACATCCTGTAGTGCAGGCTCATTGTCGATCATTCTTTTCACATGCCTTGTTAGAGCAGTTACTGTAATATATCGATCTGTTACCAATCTTCCCCCTCCTTCCACCGCAAACTTGTTAAGCTTTTTGAATCATTTTAGACAAAACGCCATTAACGAATCGTCCAGACTCATCTCCACCAAACATCTTAGCAAGTTCTACAGCTTCATTCAGACTTACATTAACTGGAATATCTTCTCTTGCAGTCATTTCATAGCAGGCCATCCTTAATACGGATCGATCCACGTTTCCAATTCTGTTAAAGTTCCAGTTAACGAGATTGGCTTTTATTTTTTCATCTATTTCCTCTAGGTTTTCAAGCGTTCCAAAGACAAGCTCAGATAAAAACTCGTCACCTTCTCCATCGCTTAATACGTGTTCCAGCGCCTCTTTCGGATCGGTGTCTGTCACATCTATTTGAAACAACGCCTGTATGGCCTTTTCTCTTGCATGTCTTCTTTTCATTGCTATACCCCTTTTACGCTAATATTGCTATACCAATAGATGATAGCATATTGTAATAGACAAATACAGGTTTTCCAATTGTGAATCTCTCTAAAAACAAAAAAGCAGTGGGGATCAGATCCCCTCTGCTTATTCTTCATCTTCTGTTTCTTTTTTATCAAATGTGATACCGACTACACTTACATTGACTGCACTGATTTCTAGAGCAGTCATCGTAAGAAGAGCTTGTCGAATGTTTTCTTGAATTTGCTGACATACTTCAGGGATTGAGAGTCCATAGCTCACAACTACGAAAGCATCAAGAATGATGCCATCTTCGCCAAGCTCAACTCTTACTCCTTTGCGATGGTCTTTTCTACCAAAGCGCTCAACGACACCAGAGGCAAAGTTCCCTCTCATCTCAGCTACACCATCTACTTCCGATGCGGCGATACTTCCGATGACCTCGATGACTTCCGGAGATATTTCGACTTTTCCAAGCCCTGTATCGTGCTCTTCCATTTCAAAAGATTGAACTTCATTCATTTATGAACACCTCACTTAGAATTAGTAGTTTTTTCAGTTAGATCATATTTCTCGAGAAACTTTGTGTTAAAGTCGCCGCTTACAAATTTCTCGTGGTTCATGAGTCGCATATGGAAAGGTATCGTGGTCTTAACACCATCTACCACAAATTCACCAAGTGCACGCTTCATTCTCGAGATCGCTTCTTCTCTAGTTTCTCCATACGTAATCAGTTTAGCAACCATGGAGTCATAAAACGGCAGAATATCATAGCCCGGATATACCGCTGAATCAACGCGTACACCGAAGCCGCCTGGCGGTAAATACATATGCACGTTACCAGGAGAAGGCATGAAGTTCTTGTCAGGATCTTCTGCATTAATTCTACATTCGATCGAGAAGCCTTTAAAGGTAACATCCTCTTGTTTAAAGCTCAATTCTTCGTTTGAAGCTACTTTAATCTGTTCTTTAATCAAGTCAACTCCAGTAACCATTTCTGTTACAGGGTGTTCAACTTGAATTCTAGTATTCATTTCCATGAAGTAAAAGTTCCCTGTTGGTTCGAAAATAAACTCAACGGTTCCAGCTCCAGAATAATTAACAGCTTTTGCAGCTTTAACGGCTGCATCCCCCATTTTTTCTCTGATCTTACTATCGAGACCTGGAGATGGTGTTTCTTCTACTAGCTTTTGAAGACGTCTTTGGATCGAACAGTCTCTCTCACCTAAGTGGATCGCGTTTCCATGATTATCTGCTAATACTTGGATCTCCACATGGCGAAAGTCTTCGATGAATTTTTCAATATAAACCCCAGGGTTTCCAAATGCAGTGGAAGCTTCCTGTTGCGTAATATTGATTCCTTTGACTAGGTCTTTTTCATCTTTCGCGATACGAATTCCCTTTCCTCCACCACCAGCAGTAGCTTTGATGATGACAGGGTATCCCATTTCATTAGCCAAAGCGACACCTTCATCTGCGTCCTTGATGACACCTTCAGAACCAGGAACGATCGGTACTCCCGCTTCCTTCATCGTTGTACGTGCAACATCTTTTGTGCCCATACGACTGATTGCTTCAGGGCTTGGTCCGATGAACGTAATATTGCATTCACGGCACAGTTCAGCAAAGTCTGCATTTTCAGCAAGGAAACCATATCCTGGATGGATTGCATCTACACCTGTTACAGTTGCGATGCTCATAATGTTCGTGAAGTTCAAATAGCTATCTTTGGCTGCAGTCGGTCCAATACAATAAGCTTCATCAGCAAGTCTTACGTGCAATGCTTCCTTATCGGCCTGGGAATATACTGCTACTGTTTCAATGTCCATCTCTTCACAAGCACGAATAATTCGTACAGCAATTTCTCCTCGGTTAGCAACGAGTATCTTTTTAATAGTCATATGCGTACCGCCTTATTCTTTCACTAGGAACAGAGGCTGTCCGTATTCAACCAGCTGTCCGTCCTCTACTAGTACTTCAACGATTTCCCCTTTAACTTCTGCTTCGATTTCATTAAAGAGCTTCATAGCTTCAATAATGCATACGATGCTTTCTTCAGACACTTTTTCCCCAACATTTACGTACGCATCTGAATCGGGATTAGGACGAGCATAGAACGTACCAACCATCGGAGATTCAATCTTATGTAATGAGTCGTCAACTTGCTGATCTGCTGATTCTTCTTTTGCTTGCTCTTTAACAGGAGCTTTCGCTTCTGGTTGAGGTGCTGCTACAGGTGCTTCCTGCATAACAGGCTGTTGAACTGCTTGCGGCGCTTGAGCATATTGAACGTCGTTCTTCTTTAAAACTACCTTAGAACCTTCATTTTCATATTCAAATTCATCAATACTCGACTCATCAATTAATTTAATCAATTCGCGGATTTCTTGAACTTTTAACAAAATCTACACTCCCTATCATTTACAATTGTTTTTTATAATGAGGCGTTTTTGAACCATGCCTCGTTTACTACTGATTATACCATAGATATTCTGCTCAATAGTATTTCCTACTAATAGCAGAAAGAATACACCCCATGATTTAAGACCATTATATATGAGCAGGTCATAAGCCCATTTATCATAACATATCCTATTGGTCGATGGTAGTTTAGCTAAATCAGTCTTCTATTTAGCGTAACAAATTACGTAATCGTTTTCATTAAGGAAACTAAAAAACGATATAAATGTAACCAAAATAAAAAAGGTGGAGTCTCCTCCACCTTTCACGTTACTTTACTGGCTGGAATTCAACTGCGATTCGCTGCTGATTTCCTAGCTGTTCTTGAGCCAAAACCATGATGTTGTTGGCTTCTTCATTCGATAGCTGTTCGGCTTTAACGATGACCCTCACTTTGTTATCAGCCAGTGTATATACAATCGCATCGCTGTATCCTTCTGATTTTATTAAATTTTCGAGGACAGATTCTTTTTGTGATAAAGCTAGTAATTCTTGACGTTGTTCATGAGCTTCGTTCCTTAAATCCGTTGAAGCTTCGCTTGCAATCACTGCAGTATATTCCTCAATTGCGGCGTCTCGTTCTTCCTGAATATCTAACCTAAGTGCTGCAAACGTTTCATCGCTTGAGACGCTCGATGTTACCATATCTTCATCTGCATTTGTTTCTTTCGCATCTTCTTTCTTAGATTCCTCCTGGCTCTGTTCTTGATCATCTACAAAAGCCACGTTTTCAGAATTAGGTGTCATGATATAATAAGCCGATAGAACGATAATCAAACTAAGCATTGTAAGAAGCCAGACAGTTTGCTTTTTCAAGACCATATTATGAATCCCCCTTTTCGGTTTTCGGAAGTACCATAACCCTATGACTCTTCACATCTAACAACCTTGTTACTGCATCTACAATCATCTTTTTCGTTTGAGCACTTTCTGCACCTTCAGCCACAACGACCACACCACGTACGACTGGCTTTCTAGTTGAAACAACGATAGGACCTTGACCCTGATCATTTTGTATTACGACCACTTGCTCCTCGCTGGATTGTTCCTCGATTTTCCTAGATCCACCTTCGTTCGGTGTTTCATAAGTATATTTATCTGTAGAAGTGCGATTCTTCTCTACTATTTTTTCTTCGGTGGAATCCAAGTTTACGATTACAGTAGCGTTCGATACTCCTTTCACCTCATCCAGCGCTTCTTTCAACTGTGTTTCATAATGGTTTTCATATTCTGCAATCGTTGATGGATTTGAAGCTTTCTGACCAAATGCAGGTTCACTTTCATTCGAAGCAGTTTTATCTGACGTAACCACCTGTGCTGGACCTGGCGATGCGAAGAAGTTTTCGGTAAACATGAAGAGTATCCCTACCCCCACTGCTATAACAAGATATAAAAGCGGCATTCCTTTTTTCTTCTTCGGCTTTTTTAATTGATCGAGCCAACTTGACTTACTTTCCATGGCACCTACTCACCCCCCTCCACCTCAACTCCAACTTGATTCGGATAAAGCTGCCATTCATCTGCTAAAAAATAAGCTACTTTCTTGGCATCTGCATTCAATTCTTCCTCTTCGCTCTCAGAAAACGATATCGATACCGCTTCAATATCATTCACCGCTGTCTCTTCACTGTATTCTTTAACTTTGACTGCTATTTGATCGATATTTTTCTCGCCTTCAACTTCCCCTAAAGCTAACGCAAGATCGCTAATCTCTAAATTAAATTGTTCCCTCAACTCCTTTTCAACTTGACTTTTCAATTGGACAGCCATTTGTTCTTCAATATATGCAGAGTTTGAAGCTTGTATTTCACTTTTCTTTGTTTCGATGCTATTTTCCATCTGGATGCTCGTATTTGAATCCCTGATCGTAACCGATCTAAGCATTGCGTCAAAGTCTTCCGTAAATATCTTAAGCAAAGGTGAAAGGATAACTGCCATCAACATGAGTCCAATCACCATCTTCACGTACCGTTGCATATTAGAATTCGGTAACAACAGTTCAAGAACAGTTGCAATCAGGATAAGCAAGATAATGTTTGTTACCCACCCTGTAATAATATCCATCCAATCCCCCCTCAACGAACCATTAAAGTGATATTTCCTGAAGCAATAATGATCGTTACGGCTAAGAAAAACATGAGAGATACAATTGATAGTGCTGCAAAAATAAATAGTACACTTTTTGAAATAACGTTTAGAGATTGAATCATAGGACCGCCACCTAAAGGCTGGATGACTGCTGCAGCGATATTATAGATCAGCGCTAGAGCAAGTACTTTTAATGCCGGAAAAGCACAAAGCATGAGCAGAATAACAACCCCTGCTAGTCCAACAGTATTTTTTAATAGAACCGATGCACTTAGGACTGTATCTGTTGCATCTGTAAACATCCTACCGACAACCGGGATGAAGTTTCCTGTAACGAATTTTGCAGTCCTAATCGTGATTCCGTCAGCAACAGCTGTCGTTGCTCCTTGAACAGATATCACGCCTAGAAATATAGCAAAAAACACTCCCAGTGTTCCGATCGCTATATTTCGAAGTAAATTAGATAACTGTGTAACTTTATAATGTTCGCTAATCGTACTAACGATAGCCAACACCGCCGATAGAAATAATAAAGGTAGAACAAACTTCTGAATTAACAAGCCTCCAGTGTTCACTAAAAACAAAACGATCGGATGGAAGAAAGCTACGGATGCTATTCCACCCACGGATGCCATGAGAGCTAGCAAGAGTGGAATCAGCGCAAGGAGAAAACTCATCATATTCGTAATCGCTGTCTCTGTATATTGAATCGCTACATGAAAACTGTTCAAAGCTAGAATGATCAACACCATATAGGTAATAGAGTAGGCAACTGTACTTACTGCCTTATGTTCAAATGCATTCTGCATGTTCTGGAGTAATATGCTAAAAATAGTAAGCAAAATTAAACTTCCTAGTAACTTTCCATGTACTAATAGTTCATGGAAAAGGAATTTCACAAATCCTATGAAATAAGCTTTCAAAGATAGCTGCTTTTCTCCTTTTACAAACTCCAAAAACGTACCTTTTTGACTTTCTGGTAAGAATCCCCCATACTCATCAAGCACTTGATTCCAATATGCTTGAATTTCTTGTAAGCCGAGCGAATTTAACTGCTTGTCTACAAATTGATCAGTCATCGTTTCCTTGCTTTCACCATCATCAGCTAAAGCCTCAGAAGGATAAAAGATAAAGAGGAAAAACAGCAAGAGCATCAGTTTCTTAAGAGGCATGTCCCATTCCTCCTCTCACTCATGTCGGTAACAATCTCAAAACTGTTTCAATGATTAATTTAAGGATAGGAATTGCCATTGCCATAATCAGTAACTTACCGGCAAGTTCAATCTTTGAAGCGATCGCGCCCTGACCGGCATCTCGCGTTATCTGTGCACCAAACTCAGCAATATAAGCAATCCCTATTATTTTCAACACAGTTTCTACGTAGATGATCTCTATATTTGCCTTTGAAGCTAGGCCTTCCAACATCTGAATAATATGCTGGATTTCCCCTATGAGATATAGAAAGATTATTGCTCCTGTGAACACGGTAATTGTAAATGCGAAGACCGGCTTTTGTTCTTTAACGACAATGGCTAGGAATGTTGCGATCAACCCTATTCCAACTATTTGTACAATATCAATCGCCGACACCCCCTAACCCTGGAAAAGAAAGACTCCCCGGATTTTCTGAAATAGGTCATCGATTATCGTGATCACCATATACAAAACGACGATAAAACCTATTAATGTGACCCACTGAGCGTATTCTTCCTTCCCCATCTGTTTTAAAATCGTGTGTAGCATCGCTACGATGATTCCGATCCCAGCAATCTGAAATATTTTGTTCACATCATGATTCATCCGCTTATCCTCCCAGTGACTAAATCAATAGAATGACGAGAAGAATACCTCCTAGGAACCCGAGACTTTTGAACATCTTTTCATATTTCATTTGATTATTTCTCGCTTCTTGCTCTTCTCTCTCTAAATGGATCAAAGCAAGCTGCAACTGCTTTTGCTCATGCTCACGATCCTGTTGGCCAATCGTTGCACCAAGCTGTTTCATAATTTCTTTCTCTTCCTGTCTGAAAGCAGTATACTTCCAAACTTCATCCATGCTTTTCATCCAGGCATCATATGCCGTCGTATGGCCTTCTTCTAGCTTCTTTCTGAAAGAGTCGAAAAACCATGAGACAGGATGACCTACTTGTCTACAAATATGACTACAAGCTACGCTTAAAGGCGTCATGCCATAAACGATTTCAGCTTCCAGAGACTGAAGGGCTGACTTTAGCATTCGGAGTTGTCTAGACCGCTCACTTACCGTCCTAGACCATTCGACACCTGCCCAGGTACTTGCTAATACAATTAAAATTGCACCGAGTAGCTTCATGCTAGATCACCTTCGAACGACGTATTTCATTTCCTTTATGGTCTTTCACCGATTTCACAGTACCTGGGCCTCTTGTTCTGGAAAGTTCAACGAAGCGCTTAAACATTCCGGATCTTATCAATTCTTGAATGCTCGGTCGCCTATATAAATCTTCTATCGTATTTCCATGCACCGTCACAACAAGTCTGATGCCTGCGTTAACGGCTTCGATAATGGCTTCACTCTCTTTAAGTCCACCTATTTCATCCACGATCAGAATGTCAGGACTCATCGAGCGAATCATCATCATCATTCCTTCAGCTTTTGGACACGCGTCAAGAATATCGACCCTTTTTCCTAATTGATGCTGAGGTATGCCTTTTACACACCCTGCAATTTCAGATCGTTCATCAATAATGCCCACTTTTGAAGAGGCGATCCGTCTTCCTTTATCTCCTTCAGCCATCAATCTTGTAAGATCACGCAACAATGTTGTCTTCCCTGAATTTGGAGGACCAAGGATAACTGTATTCATCCAACCATCTGAATATAGGTATGATAATAGCGGGGTAGCAATCCCGATCTTTTGCTTAGCAATTCTTACATTGAATGAGGCGATATCTCGAATCGCTTTAACACTCCCGTTGGATGTAATCACCTTCCCAGCGAGCCCCACCCTATGGCCACCCTGAATGGTGACAAAGCCTTTTTTCAACTCTTCCTCTAACGCATACAAAGAATATTGGCTTAATTTATTCGTCATTTGAGAAGCATCTTCTCTTGAAACGTAGTACTCTCTACCATTAAGACGAGGAAACTGTGGGCTGCCGTTAATAATCACTTCTAGAGGCCGGTTAATTCGTAATCTAATCTCTTCGATCCCACCTCTTTCCTGTTTTGAATACTGTTTGATAATCTCCTTTACTCCTTCGGGCAGGACACGTAGAACTTCTTCCATAAATGTCCCCCTTTCCTAGCATGTACTCCTTACACTAGTATTCCGGTGCTATATGAATTATGTCTTACCTGAAAGGTACTAATTTCACTAACAACCTTTGTTTTACTCAAGATAGATGGAATAGAAAAACACCTAGCATAAGCGCTAGGTGTTATCTTGCTTTCATTCCATTCATAATAAAATGGATCGTATGTTTTAGCTCTTCCTCGTCGTTCCAATCGTGCTCTGGAAGGAGGATGTACCTTGCAAAGAGGAAACCACCTATTGATGAGGCGGTTAATCTTATCGCTGTTTGAGTAGGCATTTCAACCAGCTCGCCTTTAGCTTGAAAATGCGACACGATTGCTTCTAATCGCGTATAAACTTCTTTTCCAATTCGGTCGATAAACTGGCTGCGAAGTTCATCATGAAAAGGGATCTCTTGAATTAAAATTTTCACTATAGATATATGCTTTTCAATAAATTCCTGCCGATTTTTCACGATTGCAATGAGAAAGTCTTCATAGCTTTTATAGTTTTTCTTAAGAACCTTATCTAAGTCTCTAATAATGAAGGGTGCTAGCAGATTACTCATAACAGGTGTCACAATTGCTAACAGTAGCTCTTTTTTAGTTTTATAATGCCTAAAAATCGTTCCCTCTGCTACTTCTGCTCGCTTCGCAATCTCACTCGTCGAAGAAGACGAGTACCCTTTCTCAGAAAACATTTGGATTGCCGCTTCAAGAATACGTTTCTGCTTCGGAGTTAACCCTTCACCATAGACATCACTTTCACTTGACTTAAATAATTCATTTATATCTTCTTGCTTACCCATTACACCCTCTCCTTATATGCTACGGTGTTTCTTCAGAGCAAATATATTCATTATGATAAAAACGATTGAAAAACCTCCTAGCACTACTAAGTTCGTCCAGATTTCAATCAATCCTTGTCCTCTAATCATCACGTCTCGAAGTGCATCTGCACCGTAATAGAGAGGTGTTAACGGACCAAGCCAACTCAGGTAATCCGAAATCGTTTCTAATTTAAACAACCCTGCAAAAAAGAATTGAGGCACGACTACTAGAGGAATGAATTGAATCATCTGTAGTTCATTCTTTGCGAACGCTGATAACAGTATTCCAAGCGTCAGCGCACTTAATGCAATCATGACAGTAATGATTAACACATAGAAAAAGCTACCTTCCATCATTAAGTCGATGACATAAATGCTATAAAGGGCGATAATGGACGATTGAATCGTTGTGAAGACTCCAAAGCCGATGACATATCCCATCACCAGTTCCCATCTTTTGATAGGACTAGCAAGTAATCTTTCCAACGTTCCTTGCGTTCTTTCTCTTAAAAAAGAAACTCCAGCAATTAAAAATACAAAAAAGAATATGAAGAACCCTACCAAAACCGGTCCAATGTTATCAAAGGTTGTTAGATCCTGAGAGCCATACAAATGCTCTACCGATAGTGAGACGGATGTTGTATTTGGGCTAATCTCACTCTTAATGTTATCTATGATCACATTATTTATAGATGGATCGCTACCCTCTAGTATTAGTTTACTTTCCCCTTGTTCAAAAGCTAAGATCGCATCATAATCCTCTTGCTCAAGCGTTTCATTAACATCTGTGTCAGAATCTAATTTAACAAATGCGACATTCTCTTGCTCCATATTAGTATAAACAGTGCTTGGGACATCGATTAAGCCAATCTTTAATTCCAACTCTTCTCCATTGAAGACGAGAGATAACATAGTTAGGACAAGGATGGGAGCTAGTATCATCAATGCCATCGTCCGCTTATCATGCAAAAATTGCTTTAGGATGCGATTTACGACTGCTAACACTCTCATGACACTCACCCTCCATATGATAAAAAAGCTTGTTCGATTGTTGATGCTTCGGTTTTGGTCTTTATTTCATCAGGAGTTCCAATCGCGATAAGCTGTCCATCCCGAACCATTCCAAGTCTAGAACAACGTTCAGCTTCGTCCATTACGTGAGTCGTTACGACGATTAACACACCGCTCTCTTTTAATATTTCAAAGGTATCCCAAATTTTATTTCGTAATGCAGGATCAATTCCGACAGTTGGTTCATCTAACACGAGAATGTCCGGCTCGTGCAACAAGGCAATTGCAAGTGACAGTCGCCTTTTCATTCCACCAGAAAAAGTCTCTACTTTAGTATTGAGGTCACTTTCTAAATCAACTAGCTTCATGACCTGTTGAATTCGCTCTGCCCTTTTATTACGTTTTACCCCGCTAATACTTGCAAAAAAAACCAAGTTCTCCTTTGCTGTCAATTCATGATATAACGCATCAGCCTGGGCCATATATCCAATTCGCTTAATCAATTCTAAATCAGGCATCTTTTTACCAAAAACGGATACATGTCCTTCAGTAGGCACATCAATACCGCATAGAATTTTAACTAGTGTCGTTTTCCCTGATCCAGATGGACCAAGAAGTCCGAAAATTTCATTGTTAGTGAGAGTTAACGTCACATCTTCAAGTACTTTCTTCTTCCCAAAACGCTTTGTCACATTCGCATCGATAATCGTAGTGGTCACGAAACTCCCTCCCTCAAAATGAGTGATTACTCACTTTTATTATACGATAACTAAAGTGAGTAATCACTCATTTTTTATCAACAAAAAAAACCGCTCCTTTCAAGAGCGGTTCATTTGTTACGCGCGAGATACGTATTCTGCTTTTCCTGTATCGATAACAAGCACATCTCCCTGGTTTACGAAGAAAGGTACTTGTACTGTAAGACCTGTTTCAACGGTTGCAGGCTTCGTGCCACCTGATGCTGTGTCACCTTTAATACCAGGCTCAGTTTCAGTTACTTCTAATTCAACGGTGTTTGGAAGCTCGATTCCAATCGTTTCATCACCATACATACGAATTGAGATCTCCATATTTTCTTTCAAGAACTTTAGTTCGTACTTGATTTGATCAGCAGGAAGCTCAACTTGTTCAAACGAGTTTGTATCCATGAACGTATGCATTTCGCCACTTGCATATAAGTACTGCATCTTACGGTTTTCGATGTGCGCTTTCGCTACTTTCTCACCAGCGCGAAACGTTTTTTCTTGAATTGCGCCACTACGTAAGTTTCTTAGCTTAGAGCGTACGAAGGCAGCTCCTTTACCTGGTTTAACATGTTGGAAATCTACAACTTGCCAGATTCCGTTATCTACTTCAATCGTAAGACCTGTTTTAAAATCGTTTACCGAAATCATGTCTTGTCCTCCTCAAGTTTATTATTCACCAAGAATTAATAGTTCTTTAGTAGAATGAGATAGCTTTTCGTTGCCTTTTTCAGTGATGACCGTATCATCCTCGATGCGTACGCCACCTTTGCCCGAGAGATAAATTCCTGGTTCAACCGTTACAACCATTCCCGGCTCTAGGACGGTATCGGATTTAAATGAAAGGCCAGGACCTTCATGAACTTCAAGGCCAATACCGTGACCAAGAGAATGTCCGAAGAATTCACCGTATCCCTTAGAAGCGATATAGTCACGAGAAATCGCATCTGCTTCTTTACCAGTTAGTCCTGGTTTAATTTGGTCCATGGCTTTCATCTGCGCTTCAAGGACTGTGTGGTAAACATTTTTCAATTCTTCACCAGGGTCCCCAATCGCAACTGTACGAGTTATATCTGAACAATACCCTTTGTAATATGCCCCGAAATCAAGAGTAATAAGTTCGTTCTTCTGGATCACCTTGTCAGATGCAACCCCATGAGGGAGCGCTGAACGCTTTCCTGACGCAACGATAATATCAAAAGAAGAAGATGTAGCACCATTTTTTCTCATGAAGAATTCTAACTCATTAGATACATCAAGTTCTGTTATACCTGTACGGATGTATCCTGTGATGTGTTGAAATGCTGCATCTGCAATCTCTGTAGCTTCTTTTAAGACTTGTAATTCATTCGCATCTTTGATCATGCGATGCTTCTCAAGAAGGCCACTGATCGGTACAAGAGTTCCCTCTACCTTTTGTTCATAAGCTTTAAATACGTTGTATGTAAGTTGTGTTTCTTCAAAGCCTAGCTTTTTAACGCCTAGCTCATTTGCCACTTTTGCAACTTCATCAATAATCGGACCTTTGTGTTGAACAATGTCATAACCTTTTGCTTGTTCGTTAGCTTGATCAACGTAACGAAAATCTGTAACAAACTTCGCATCTTTTTCCGTGATTAATACGACGCCAGAACTTCCAGTGAAATGAGAAAAATATCTTCGGTTGCTAGCTGAAGTAATCAACATTGCATCAATTTCATATTCTTTAAATGACTCTCTTAGTTTCGCTATACGTTCCATCTACTTAGTCCTCCTTATTTGTTTACAGAAATGACAATAAAGCTAGCTCATAGCCCTTCATTCCAAAACCTACAATTTGACCTTCTGAAACTGGTGAAACAACAGACTGGTGACGAAATGGTTCACGTTTATGTACATTTGACAGATGCACTTCGACCACCGGTACATCTACGCTAGCGATCGCGTCTCGAATCGCGTAGCTATAGTGTGTAAAAGCTCCTGGGTTTAGGATAATACCTGCAGCATTCTCTGCTTCATGAATCCAATCGATTAAATCCCCTTCGTGATTCGATTGCTTAAAAGTTAGAGAAACCCCATGCTGCCGAGCTAAGTCATTTAAGCGCACTTCAAGCGTCTCCAATGTCTCGTTACCATAAATCCCTGGTTCTCTTTTGCCTAATCGATTTAAGTTCGGCCCGTTTAGTACGTAGAAATGATTCATTTTAAGCCCCTTTACGATCTATGAGATTTAGAAGTCTCGGTATCCTTTGACGGAATTGAATGCAAAAAAAGAAGAATGTTCCATGAACATTCTACCATAGCTTCATTTGTTTGAATAGGACGCGCCGTTTTGCTGATTTTCGTGATACTCAAACGATATGGAATACCCGATAAATACACCATAAAGAACGTAGAGGCATATCGTAGTAACAATAGTATTCTTATCTAGCTTCATAACTGAGGGAAGGTCAGGAAACATTGGGTTAAGTAAATAGAACACGATGATCCAAAGCAGAATGCCGTATGCTAGTCCAGCAAGCATGTTATTTATTTTCACCATCGTAGCTCGATAAAGAAAAGCGACGCCTATTGATACGATTGCAATGGCGATGATTCCAATCCACTGTCCGAGCTGATCGTTTTTCCATTCTCCTAGCGCCCACGGGGAGAGGATAAGAGATGGAGGAACCTTTGTGAACTTGAATAAATATGTCACGTATCCGATCAATCCCCATATTAACCCTCCAGCTAGCCCTATATTAAGGACCTTTGCCGTAAAACTGAGAGGCTGTTCTTTCTTATCTTGTTCTAATTCTTTTTCATCGTTTTGGCTCTCTTTTTCCATGTCTACACCTCCGATAGTAGTCTATCCCAGAATAGAATGGATTATTTATCTATAATTCACCTATTGAGGCGATTAAAAAAAAGTTTGTTGGGGAAAATGAATATTAACATCGCTTACCTAGAGGTTTTTCCATGTTTCTTGTAGAATGTAAGAAAGACATTTACAAGGTAGTGAGATGATTAAATTCATTCCACTTAAACAAAATTAGGTTGGTGAGAGACATTGTCAGACACAAAAAAACCCGCATACGGTGGGCAAGCGGTTGTAGAAGGTGTGATGTTTCAAGGTAAACACACATCTGTAACTGCAATTCGACGGAAAGATGATTCGATCGATTATCTTGAGATACCTAAGAAACCAAAGCCACTTTTAACTAAATTGAAAAAGGTTCCTTTTATACGAGGAGTCGTAGCCATTATTGATGCAAGCGGAAACGGTACGAAGCATCTGAACTTTTCATCTGAGCGGTATGATGTTGATCCGGCTGATGATGAAGAAGCTCTAAAAAAAGAAGAACCTTCTAAAATGACGTTCTTGCTTGGAGCTGCAGCACTTGGTGTCATTTCATTTGCTTTCGTGAAAACGATTTTCACCATCTTACCTGCACTTGCAGCTGCTTCGCTAGAATTTATATTTCCAGGTCACGTTATCCAAAATATCATTGAAGGTATGATTAAACTCGTATTATTACTTGGATATATATATTTTATATCCTTAACACCTATCGTCAAACGAGTCTTTCAATACCACGGGGCTGAACATAAAGTGATCAATGCCTATGAAGCTGGACTTCCAATCACGATCGAGAATGTTCAGAAGCAGTCTAGACTACATTTTCGTTGTGGTAGTAGCTTCATACTCTTTACAGTTGTAATCGGGGTTTTCATCTACTTAATGGTTCCCTCTGATCCGCTCCTAGTAAGACTCATCTATCGTGTATTATTGATTCCAGTAGTACTTGGTGTTTCTTTTGAAGTACTACAATTAACGAATAAATTCCGAAATATCCCTGTTTTACGCGTGTTAGGTTATCCAGGATTATGGGTTCAACTCTTAACTACAAAGAACCCAGATGATAAGCAAGTTGAAGTTGCGATTTGTTCATTTAAGGAATTACTTGCCCGTGATAAAAAGCACGAAGAAGGCTTAACAAGCACTCAAGTTGTTTAATGACGAACAGGAGGTGAATCATTTGTCACACCGTGTTGTTCAACCTCTTATTTATACAATAATCGGTCTTGCCGCTCTCGGATTTATTTGGAGGCTATTTACTGATCCTATGGGTCTCTTAAAGTATCTTCTCATCACAGCTGCTATCGCTGCTCTAGTGATATTCATCGTCCGTAAGGTTATGGCTAAAAGGATGGGCAAAGTTAATTCTGCATACCAGAAAGCTGCCAAGCAATCTTCTAAGTTGCAGAAGAAACGAGGGGCAACTCGTAAAAGCGCATCTCACCTTCGGGTCATTCCATCCAAACGGTTAGTTCCGAAAAAACGTCCATTAAATGACGATAAAAAACCTAATCCATTTACTGTGATTGAAGGTAGAAAAGGTAAAAAGAAAAACCGCGCACTCTTTTAAAACATAGTAAAGCAGGCTGAGAACTTCTCAGCCTGCTTTTGTTATTAAGTCCTAAAAGATTCCGGTAGCTTTCTCCATCTTCTTAAAAACTGCTCAGTACGCTCCCTCCCGAATGAGATAAGCTTCTTTTGCTCTTGTCTCTCTAGTGAAAAGTCAGTCGCTATTCCTTGTTTCACCGGTATAAACACAATGTTTTGAGCTTTTTGCTTTTCGATATAACGTGCGTCATGTGCCTCTTTCATCGTTTCAAACAAAGCCTGATACAGCTCAATCGCATTTTTTATTTTATGACCAGGAATTTTGTCAAAGCTAGCACTCAACTGGAAACCTAACACAGGACGTAGTTGCTTATTCGATTCATCTGGCTTGAAGACCCATAACGGAAAGTTACTCAATATTCCTCCATCTACAACTAAATGTTTTTTTCCATCGATTGTATAAAGCGGATGAGGTTTAAAAAAGAATGGAAGGCCAGCACTCATTCGTACCGCTTTCGCAATTGAAAATTGCTCGGGTACGAACCCATACTGCTCCAAGTCATCAGGAATGACGATCAACCTGCCTCTTGTGATATCAGACGCGATTATCTTAAGCGACCCTTCTTCAATATCCCCGAACGTTTCGATCCCTTTATTTTTAAGTAGTCCCTGCACCCACTTTTCTAGATCTTTTCCAGAATACAGACCTAGTTTCCAATACAGCATCAACCATCTCATTAACGGAAAGGTAAAGCCCTGCTTCCGGTCGAGTAGTGCATTTAAGTTTGTATCGAGAAGGATTTTTTCTATTTCGTCACCTGTGTAACCTGCTATGATCAAAGCCGCAATCAGTGCACCTGCGCTTGTTCCTGCAGTGCGTTTAAACTGGAGCCCTTTATCTTCAACAGCTTGCAAAGCACCAACTAAAGCAATTCCCTTAACTCCACCACCAGAAAATACTCCATCGATATACACGCACTACCACCCCTTCTCCTTATTAAATCGTAATCTTATATGAGACGATTTAGTACAAAAAAAAGAACAATCCGATTATACTTCGGATTGCTCATCTTCTTCATTCTTACGTTGCACTTCACGCAAAGCTCCAACGCGGTCTTCTGTTTCTTCAAAATATTGAACAAGATCTCCAATTCTGTCGATTGCATCCCAGCTAAGATGATGTTCAATACCTTCTACATCTTCGTATATGTTTTCTTCATTCACGCCGATTACACTAAGGAATTGTTCTAATAACGCATGACGGTCCACTAGTCTCTTCCCTAGTTTTTTCCCTTTGGGAGTTAGCATAAAGCCACGATACTTCTCATAAACCACATATTTACCTTTATCTAATTTTTGAATCATTTTGGTTACCGAGGAGGGATGTACCTCTAAAGCTTCTGCAATATCAGAAACACGTGCATAACCTTTGTCGTCAATTAGTGAATAAATACGTTCTATATAATCTTCCATACTTGGAGTAGTGGCCATTGGATTCCCTCCATCTTTTATTCCATTTAAGCCAATCAATAAAAGCATACACCATAGTATGGGCTGAGACAAGGAAAGGTTCCTCTTCATGAGGAGCAATTTAACTGGTCTACACTTTCATCGATCTTGTTTTCATAAAAACAAGGAATAAGCATATCGCCTATTCCTTGTGTAACGAGATTTTTATTAAAGTCCACATTTAAGCTGAGCATTACAATTATCGCACGTGTTACATCCGCCAATTTCTTTAACTTGACCTTGTCTACATACGGGACACGTGTTCCCTACTTCTGAGCCTATCGTAACGTCAGTTGATCTTAAATCTGTAATGGTATCTACCAAAACAACCTGTTTCTTCTCTTCCATACCATCCTCAAATTGAAGCTGCTCAAATGAATTCTCTTCAGCCTTCAACGTTAAAACTTGTGAGTCACGGCTTCCATCTACGTATACTGTTCCGCCTTTCGCTCCACCATGATATAGGCGCTCGTACACTTCTTCTACCTGTTTTACTGTATAGCCTTTCGGCGCATTCACCGTTTTAGAGATTGAACTATCGACCCATCTCTGAATAACACACTGTGTATCAGCATGTTCTTCAGGAGCCAGTTCCATAGCTGATACAAACCATTCAGGTAACTTTTCAGGATCAGCTTCAGGATTTCGTGAGTAGTATTCTTCAACAATATCTGCTTTAACTTCGATAAACTTACCAAGACGTCCACTTCTGTAGTATGAGAAGGAGAAATACGGCTCAAGACCAGTAGAAACACCTACCATCGTTCCTGTGCTTCCCGTTGGTGCAACGGTAAGTAAATGAGAGTTCCTGATTCCATAATCAAGAATGCTATCTCTGATATCATTCGGCATCTGCTGCATGTAGCCAGTGTTCACAAACGCTTCACGAAGGCGATTCGTTTCACTTTCAGTTTTGCCTTCTAGGAAAGGAAAACTTCCTTTTTCTTTAGCAAGCTCAACGGATGCGCGATACGCAGTGGTTGCGATCGTCTCAAAGATTTGGTCTGTCAGTTTATTTCCTTCTTCAGATCCATATACAGTCTCACAATAAATGAGAAGATCATGTAATCCCATTACACCGAGACCAACACGTCTTTCACCTAAAGCCTGAGTTTCGTTTTCTTCTAAGAAATATGGTGTTGCATTAATTACGTTATCTTGCATACGAACGCCAACTTCAACCGTTTCTCTCAATTTATCAAAATCAACTGATTTTGAATCTTTGTCTGCCATTTCAGCAAGGTTGACTGCAGCTAGATTACATACGCTGTATGGAGCTAAAGGCTGTTCACCACATGGGTTTGTAGCTACAACTTTTTGTCCATAAGAAGTTGCATTTGTTTTTTCATTCGCATTATCGATAAAGAAAATACCAGGTTCTGCTGAATATGTTGCACAAATATTGATCAAATCCCAAAGTTCTTTCGCCTTCACTTTTCGATAAGTACGTATAGGAAATCCTTGCGCTTCCCAATCTCGTACATCTCCACTTTCATGCCACTTCTGGTTATAGATTTCCATCTGCTCTTTTGTGTAGTTTTCTACGTCAGGGAACTTGAGAGCGTAGTCGTCATCATTTTCAACCGCATCCATAAAGTCTTTTGTCAAACATACTGAAATGTTCGCGCCGGTAAGAAAATCTGGATTATGAACAGAATATGTCCCTCCGGTTTGGATCTTTTCGTGTGCATTCTGAATTACTTTTTCTTCGAAGCCTCCATAACCTTGAATACTTCGGTAGTTTAGAATGCTTTGATACATGGAACGTTCGGTTTCTGTCAGAGGAGTAAACTTCAACTTATCCTCTGCGAGTTTCTTAATCTGCTCATCTTTTGTATTTTCTACTAGGTATCGCAAAATTCTTGGGTTTTGCATTTTAGAGATGATGAATTCAATAATGTCAGGATGCCAATCTGCTAACATGATCATTTGCGCGCCGCGTCTTGATCCACCTTGCTCAACAAGATGTGTTAATTTTGCAATATCGTCTAACCAGGAAACAGATCCTGAAGATTTTCCATTCACACCTCTTGCAAGTGCATTTCGAGGGCGTAGACTCGAGCCGTTCGTGCCAACTCCTCCGCCTCTACTCATAATTTCCATCACCTGTTTTCGGTGCTCAGAAATCCCTTCACGTGAATCTTGAGGATAAGGCATTACGTAGCAGTTAAAGTAGGTAACCTCTGTTTCGGCACCAGCACCATAAAGAACTCGTCCAGCTGGTACAAAGTTCATCGAAGATAGCTCTTTATAAAACCGCTCTTCCCAATATTCTTTTTCACCACTCGTTGTTTCTACCTCAGCAAGACCACGTGCATTTCGTCGTGCGATCTGCTCATAATAAACTTCCAGCGGCTTCTCTATAACATCAAGAGACCTTACGATCATTCCTGTTTCTCGTTCTTCTTCAGAATCTAATACAGCTACATAATCTTCGTGAACCGCAACATGTGCTTTCTTTGTGGCGTGATCGACTTCTTCGATAAAGCCAAGTCCTCGTGCAGGAAACTTCGGGTCTTCCTTAATCGTTAGTACGACAAAGTCTCCTTTTTTCAGGGTTCTTTTCTCTGTATCTTTAAAAGCATATCGATCCAACATCACCAGTCGACTTACACCATCGTGACTTAAGTGCATGTCATCCGTAACGGGATGAACTTGGGAAAACATTTCGATATCTTTGTTTAACTGCTCAATGTTGATTGACCGTCTTCTTTCTCCAGTCTTAATGGTCAATTGAACCCCTCCGTTTCAAAATCTTTTATCTCTTACAACAGCGATGTAAAAACTCTTAAGTATCATCTGGATTAATAGTAGCACATGTCCATTCACGAGACAATCATTTTAAACTACATATAGTACTTTAATTTATTTATCAAACACTATATATAGTGATTCGCCATGATTCAACTAAATTTGTCAACTTTCAAATCGAGCGATTTTCATTGAAAACAATCGATTATGATAGCAGGACAGCTCATAACCCTATAAAAAGAGAAATTTCGTTAATTGCTTTTTTTACCATCGTGTTTTTAATAGTTATATGTACCTTCCTTTAGGATAGAACACTTGTTCTCATGAAGTCAATATGAAAAAGCATCCAGTTCGGATGCTCATTTTTTATAATTCCACTCATCGCTCATATAGCGCTCTTCAGCAAGGTTATTCACATAAGCTTCCTGCTCATCTGAGAGCTCATACGGCTCGAGTTCAATTCCAAGACCTTCTTCGAATCCATTATAGAATGCCTGGATCGCATCATTTGTTGACACTGGTTCACTTCTTAATGCATTTATCGCTACTGCTTTCTTTCTAAAGCCGCGTTGCATTCTTTCACGTATCCGCTCATTTTTAAATTTGAAACAATCGAATAGTTTGTCCTCATCAATATCTAGTAGGATAGAGCCGTGCTGAAGAATAACACCCTTTTGCCTGGTCTGTGCACTCCCTGCGACCTTCCTCCCTTCAACGACTAGTTCATAATAAGAAGGGGAATCGAAGCAAACGCCAGACCTTGGCGAGCGGAGTTCAGCTTTCTCCTCTTCAGATTGTGGAATGGCAAAGTACGCATCTAGTCCTAACTCAACAAAGCCCAACCTCAGTCCTTCAGAGATCACCCTATAGGCTTCAGTAACGGTTTTTGGCATGTTTGGATAATCTTCATTTACGATTACACTATATGTAACTTCTTTATCGTGCAGTACAGCACGTCCACCGGTAGGTCTTCTTACAAAACCCATATTGTATCTTTCAACTGCTGTAAGGTCAATATCTCGATCTACTTGCTGGAAATAGCCAACTGATAGAGTAGCTGGGTCCCATCCATAAAACCGGATAACGGGAGGGATCAACCCTTCGCTATGCCATTTTAATAATGCTTCATCAAGTGCCATATTATAGGCAGGAGAACGATCTCCTGAATTAATAAATGCCCATTGCCTCATACAAATACTCCTTTACCTTTCCATATTTCCACCATACTCGTTTAGTTTAGCAAAGCTATAACGAGATAACCAATAAACTTTCCTCCTAATTTGCTATTTTCTTTTTGCGGAAAAACGAAAAGACGTGTAAACTTAGTATTGTCGATTTTAGTTGAAAGGGTGTACGGAATAATGGAATGGATTATCGCGTTACTAGTTGCAATCATTGTATATGTAGTCATTTCGAGATTTCTACAAAAAAAGAACTTGAAAACGCTAACCGAGGAAGAGTTTAGGGCAGGTTATCGAAAAGCCCAGTTAATCGATATTCGGGAACCAAAAGATTTCGAAAATGGTCATATCCTCGGTGCAAGAAATATTCCAGTTAGTCAGCTTAAGATGAGAATGAAAGAAATCCGTAAAGATCAACCTGTTTATATGTATGATCATAATGGAATCATCACTGCGCGTGCTGCAAGCATGCTTAAGAAAAACGGTATTCGTGATCTTTATCAATTAAAAGGCGGCTTCAAAAAATGGGGCGGCAAAGTTAAGAAGAAAAAGTAAAAAGCAGCTGCTTGTGTGCAGCTGCTTTTTGTTATGCTTTTTGGTAGCGTAAGATTGGTTTTCTTGCTGCAGTCGTTTCATCGAGCCTTTTGATTACTGTTGTATGTGGAGCTTCCTGGACGATTTCTGGATTCTCTTCTGCTTCTTTTGCAATTTGGAGGAGGCGATCACAGAATTCATCTAACGTTTCTTTCGATTCCGTTTCTGTTGGCTCAATCATCATACATTCTTCAACGTTGATTGGGAAATAGATCGTCGGAGGATGATAGCCAAAGTCTAGCAGCCTCTTTGCCATATCTAAGGTTCTAACCCCGAGTTTCTTTTGCTTCTTGCCTGAAATGACAAACTCATGCTTACAATGCTGAGTATAAGGGAGCACGAATGCATCCTGTAAGCGTCTCATCATATAATTAGCATTCAAAACAGCATTTTCTGACACTTGTTTTAATCCTTCAGGACCCATCGTACGAATATACGTATATGCGCGAACATTAATTCCGAAATTGCCGTAGTACGGTTTTACGCGTCCGATCGAATCAGGACGATCATAATCGAATCTGTACGCATCTTCTTCTTTTACTAAAACTGGCTTTGGTAGATAAGGAACTAAGTCAGCTTTAACTCCAACAGGGCCTGAACCAGGACCTCCACCTCCGTGAGGGCCAGTAAACGTCTTATGAAGGTTTAAATGAACCACATCGAAGCCCATATCTCCTGGACGAGCAGCTCCCATGATGGCATTCATGTTCGCACCATCATAATATAACTTCCCGCCGGCTGAATGAATAATCTGAGCCATTTCGATGATATCCTCTTCAAACAATCCAAGAGTATTAGGGTTTGTAAGCATCAAAGCTGCAGTATCCTCATCGACTACTCGCTTAAGGTCTTCAAGGTCTACAATACCTTTTTCATTCGATTTCACTGTAACAGCTTCAAATCCAGCAACTGTTGCTGAAGCTGGGTTGGTTCCATGAGCGGAGTCAGGAACGATTACCTTCGTACGATTAAAATCTCCGTTTGCTTCATGATACGCACGGATCATCATCAGACCAGTCCATTCCCCATGAGCACCTGCAGCTGGCTGTAGAGTCACCTCATCCATTCCTGTAACAGCTACCAAGTTTTGCTGGAGATTGTACATCATCTCAAGCGCACCTTGGACTGTGTCCTCCTCTTGAAGTGGATGAATGAACGCAAATCCTGGGTATCTTGCTACGTCTTCATTAATTTTTGGGTTGTACTTCATCGTACATGAACCAAGCGGATAAAAACCAGAATCCACACCGTGATTGCGTTTTGATAGTGCAGTGTAATGACGAATCAATTGAAGTTCAGATACTTCAGGGAGCTCTGGTTCATTTTGACGGTTAAATTCTTCAGGTAGCCACTCGTTTAAATCTAATTCAGGGACATCAAGCTCCGGAAGACTATAAGAAATTCGCCCAGGTTCACTAAGTTCAAATATTAATGATTGGTCTTGGTTCGTATTCATTGCGCTCCCCCCACTTCTTTTACAAACGTATCTATTTCTTCTTTCGTACGGTTTTCTGTAACCGCTACAAGCATATGGTTCTCGTATTCAGGATAATCACGTCCTAAGTCGTATCCGCCAATGATGCCTTTAGTCAGCAATTTTTTGTTCAATTCCTTAACAGAACCGTTCAGTTTCACAACAAACTCATTGAAGTAAACACCATCAAATACAGTAGCAACTCCTGCTTTTTCTAACTGTGTTTTTGCATAATGAGCTTTTTTGATATTTTGTTCTGCCATTTTTCGAACACCCTCTTTACCGAGAGCACTCATTGCTACAGATGAAGCTAGCGCGTTCAAAGCTTGATTGGAACAAATATTAGAAGTAGCTTTATCTCTGCGGATATGCTGTTCGCGCGCTTGTAACGTTAGTACAAATCCTCGCTGACCTTCTTCATCCTTTGTTTCACCTACCAAGCGTCCCGGCACTTTTCTCATCAATTTTTTCGTTACTGCGAAATATCCGCAGTGCGGTCCCCCAAATTGTGCAGGAATTCCAAATGGCTGACAGTCACCTACTACGATATCGGCACCTAATTCTCCTGGAGGCGTCAAACGCCCGAGCGCCAATGGATTACTTGATACCACGAACATCGATTTGTACTCGTGAACGATCTTTTCAAGTTCTGGAAGAGGTTCCAACTGGCCAAAGAAATTAGGATATTGAACCATCACACATGCCGTTTCATCATCCATTTCTTCTTTCAACTTTTCAAGGTCCGTTACTCCATTAACCGAATCTACTTCGACTACATGTAGATGCTGCCCTTTTGAATAAGTGTCGATAACAGCTCTAGCTTCTGGATGAACGGATTTTGATACGATGATCTTTTTCTTCTTTGTTTGTCCTGCACTCAATAATCCAGCTTCAGCAAGCGCAGTTGGACCATCATACATAGAAGAGTTCGCTACATCCATTCCAGTTAGTTCACAGATCATCGTTTGGAATTCGAAGATGGCCTGAAGTTCACCCTGTGAAATCTCAGGTTGATATGGCGTATATGCAGTATAAAATTCAGATCTCCTGATCACGTGATCTACCACGGAAGGGATCGCATGATCATAGACGCCAGCTCCTAGAAACGAGGCATTTTCAATCGTGTTCACATTTTTTGAAGCGAGCTTAGACATATAGCGGATCAGTTCTGGCTCATAAAGCTGCTTTTCTACTTGTAGATCTCCTTTAAATCGAACAGATTCAGGAATATCTGCAAATAATTCTTCTATTGAATTCACACCGATTGTTTCGAGCATCTCTTTTTTGTCTTGTTCCGTTGTAGGCAGATAGCGATGTTTCATGTATTCTCCTCCTCGTTGTTTCCCATTTATTTCTGTCTTTTATAAAATGGTGTTGAAACTACCTTTGCTTTTAACCGCTTCTTTCTTACTTCAACTTCTACTACCGTACCAAGTTCTGTATATTCTTTCTTCAATAATGCTAGTCCAACGTTCTTCTGTAGCGTAGGCGATTGAGTACCTGTTGTTACCTCTCCAATAAGCTCCTCACCAATATAAACCTTGTAATGCGTACGAGGAATACCTCGATCGATCATTTCTATACCTACTAGCTTACGCTCAAGACCATTCTCACGCTGTGAAACAAGAGCTTCTTTACCAATAAAGTCCTCTTCTTTCTTCGTCTTAACAGCAAATCCGATTCCAGCTTCTAATGGAGAAATATCCTTCGTTAATTCTTGACCATACAGGGCGAGCTTCGCTTCGAAACGAAGCGTATCTCTTGCTCCAAGCCCACAAGGTAAGATCCCTTCTGATTCTCCTTCTTTTAGGATTAGGTTCCATAGCTTAGGAGCATCTGCAGAAGCACAATAGATTTCGAAACCATCTTCTCCTGTATAACCCGTTCTCGAAACTAAAGACTTTACACCTGATAGATCGACTTCATCCCTAAATTTAAAGAATCCAATTTCACTTAAATCAGCCTCAGTCAAACGCTGTAAAATTTTCTCCGCTTCTGGTCCTTGAATCGCAAGCTGAGCCATCTCTTCGGATTTGTTTTCAAGTGAAACGTTTCCATCGACATGCTTGTTCAACCAGTCATAATCTTTTTCAATATTCGCTGCGTTCACGACTAATAAGTAATGAGTATCAGAAAACTTGTATACAAGGAGATCATCGACTGTTCCACCATCTTCATAACACATCGCTGTGTATTGAGCACCGTTTACTTTAAGCTTACTCACATCGTTGGTCATCATTTTCTGAAGGTAGCTTAATGCACCTTCACCTCTTACTTCGATTTCACCCATGTGAGAAACATCGAATAGTCCTGCTTTATTTCTTACAGCATGGTGCTCTTCTTTTATACTCGAGAATTGAACTGGCAGAGCCCATCCTCCGAAGTCAATCGTCTTCGCTCCCATAGCTTTATAGGTATCATATAACGGTGTTTTCAATAACGTTTCCATCATTACCCTCCTTGATTTTTACCTCAGTGCTTTCTTTCTACAAAAGAGAGACTTCATAAAACCATCTTACCCAGCACAAAAAAAAGACAGAAAAACCCGCTGTTTGCAGCATAGTTTCTCTGTCCTGTTGACCTGAAAGTTTCTTCCCAAGATAAGGGAATTACATCTTTGGCGGCTAAAATAGCTCTCTCCAGAGGTGCGTCTAGCAAGAGTCTTTTTGCCTGAGAGATTCACATAATCGCTTGCTCCTTCGGCGCTGTCCTGCGACAGTCTCTCCTCTTGCTTTCATTCGCCAATTTTCAGTTTTAAGGTATTGGATGATACTGTTTGTTTCATACTAATAGTGCTTTCGATTTCAATCCTACCACTACCATTAATGCATTGGCAACAATATTTTTAAGAATAAGAGTATTATCACAAGTGGATAAATCACGAACAATAAGCAACCATTTCCTTTTAAGATTCGTGAATAACAATTATTAAGAGAGGGTTTTCATAATGAGGATGGAACTAGCCTTTAACGAGGAATGGAAATCTGATTTTCTAAAACACATAGAAGATGATGGCCCATGGACAAACTGGGAACTTTTTAAACTAGCGATAGAAGCAGAAAGACATACAACGATCCCCTCATTTACGGGATTACAGGCTCCAGCTCACCTTCCTCATTTGACGCCTCATCCATATCAACTTGAAGCCGCAAGAAGAGTAGTAGAAGACATGAACGGCAAAGCAATCCTTGCAGATGAGGTAGGGTTAGGAAAAACGATTGAAGCTGGACTCATCATCAAAGAATACATGATAAGAGGACTTGTAAAAAAAGTACTCATCCTTGTACCTGCGTCACTTGTCTCACAATGGGCGATGGAATTGAATCAAAAGTTTTACATACCTGCTGTCGTTCAAAGAAAAAGTTATGTTTGGGATCAATGCGATGTTGTTGTTTCATCAATCGATACGGCAAAACGAGAACCACACCGTTCGATCGTCTATGAACAAGACTACGATATGGTAATTATCGATGAGGCTCACCGACTGAAGAATAGCCGTACTAAAAACTATGAATTTGTCCAACACCTACAAAAGAAATTCTGTCTTCTCCTTACAGCAACACCTGTTCAAAATCGGTTGGAGGAAGTTTTTAACCTCGTATCATTATTAAAACCAGGGCACCTTGGAAGCTATGAACATTTTGAGAAGGATTATAAGGGGAAAGAAAAAAGCATCGAGGACGAAGAACGCTTACGTACGTTGATCCAAAAGGTTATGGTTCGTAATAGAAGACAAGATACTGAGATGGACTGGCCAGAACGCATTGTAAAAACTGTACCGATCCACTTAAGCGATGAAGAAGAATCCCTATATAGAGCTGTGGAAAGTTTAAAACAACATCCAGTTGCAACAAGAAGCCAGTTTTCTATCATTACGTTGCTTCGTGAAATATGTTCTAGCCGTGAAGCGGCTTACATGACGCTTAAGAAGATGCTTGAAAAAGAGACGATAGAAGACAACACAGAGTCCATCATTTTAGAACTTATGAAGAAGATCGAAACGATTCCTTCAAACTCGAAAGCCGAAAAAGCGCTTGAAATCATTCAATCAATCGATGGGAAAGTAATCATCTTTACAGAGTATCGTGCTACTCAGCTCTATCTGCAGTGGTTTCTTCAACAGCATGGTATTTCATCTGTTCCGTTTCGAGGAGGGTTCAAGCGCAGCAAAAAAGACTGGATGAAAGAACTTTTTAAAAATCACGCCAAAGTATTGATTGCGACAGAAGCAGGTGGTGAAGGAATAAACCTACAGTTCTGCCAGCACATCATTAACTATGACCTTCCTTGGAACCCAATGAGAATCGAACAACGTATTGGGCGAATTCACCGATTGGGACAAGAAGGAGACGTTCATATTTATAATTTTGCTACGAAAAATACCGTCGAAGAACACATCCTTTCACTTCTTTATGAAAAGATCCAGTTATTTGAAAGCGTCATCGGACAATTGGATGAAATCCTGACCCGTTTGGGTATGCGTGATATCGAAAAACATATTTCTGATATCTTACTTCATTCTGAAAGTGAGGGTGAAATCCGTATTAAAATGGACAACATAAAAGAATTGATCAATTATCACAAGGAGGAAAGTGATGCAACAAGAAAATATTCATAACTATTTACGCTCATACTTTCTTGCGAACGATTGTCCAATCATACAAGAAAAACAAGGAGTCCTTTCTGTTCAACTGACGGTCGATTTAGACAAAGAATTGATGAACCGCCCTTTTTATTGGCATTATCTAGAAAAGACAGGTGGAACACCTAATCCAATGTCATTAACGTTGATCACGAACCAGGATGAGGATGAGATTAAAGGAGAGTTCGTCCACTTCGGAGCACCAAGGCTTCATCAAATCTTTTCATCAACAAAAAAACTAGCATCGTTCATACGGCTTTATGAAAACATTCAATCGACGTCACAGCAGCACTCTCCTCTTCACCCATGGCTATGTTTGAACGTTAAAGTTTCTTATCGGTGTGATCGAAAAAAAGACCGTCTCCTGTCACTCGGTCTACACCTTGTTAGTGGAACAGTAGTAGATGATTTTCATGACAAACTTAATGAAAAGAACTTAACTCCAAAAATTCCTGACTACACGTTCACAATCAGTCCGATCATTAAACCAGCAAGCGGAATCGCACGGCTCGAGAAAGTTGTTGAAATGGTAATCGGCAAAGAAGATCATTCATGGTCTGAAGAGGCGAAAAAAAGGTGGGCTGCAGATCAAATTCTACTCGATCAATTTTATGAAGATAATGTTGATGCTGAAAGCTATGCTGTTGAAAAAGAAGCACTACGAAAACAATATGAGCCAGTCATTACAGCGGAGGTTATTAACGGAGGTATCTTTTATCTTTCCCCATAATAAAAAATGCTCGGACAATGGGTCCGAGCATTATTTCTTCCTTCTTATAAACATGCCGATCGCCAACGGAATAACGCCAAACCATCGAAATAGAAAAGGCTGCTTGGCCGCTTTTCGTTTCTCCCTCTGGTTTACTCTTTCTTCTTTTGGCTGATCTATATAAGAAACAACTTGCTGCGTCATAAATTTCACTAAATCATTCGAGGACATATCAGGATCACCCTTTACGTTATTCTAGCTTTAGGATGTCCACTTCTTGCTACATTTAACCGATTAAACGCTTTATTTGTTCAACGACTTCCTCTACTGTTAAGTTAGTTGTATCAATCGTTTCATGCGCATCTTCGTAAAATGAAATCCGCTCAGAAAAAATCTTTTCAATCTGCTCGCTTCGATTCTTAACATCGAGCAACGGTCTTGAAGAATCACCTTCAAGTCGTTTTACGATTTCGCGCGGTTCGCAGTGTAAATAGATCACCTTTCCATTTTGTTTCATAAGATTCCGATTTTCTTCTTTTAATATGATGCCACCACCCGTACTAACGATGACATTTTCTACTGGTAATTTTTTAAGGGTAGCTGTCTCATACTCCCTAAAGGCTTCCTCACCTTCATTTTCGAAGATCGAAGAAATCTCTTTCCCCGTTTCAGAAACGATCGTTTCATCTGTATCAACAAGAGGCATCGATAGTTCTTTTGCCAACTGATAAGCTACAGATGTTTTACCAGATCCCATGAACCCTGTTAAGTATACTGCTCTCATCCTAACTCGTCTCCCCACTTCAACACTTTGTTATTTAATCGATCATAGTAGAACGTTACAGATGTTTGCTGACCTGAAGCGGTTACGCCAGTCAAAATAATTTGTTGATCACTATCTGAGATCGAGGTAATTTTGGCCATCAACGTACCTTCTTTATAGGCAAAGCTTTTTTCTCCATAAATCGTTCCACTTTTTTGTATATATAAAATTGTATCTTTCATACCAAGAACTAGCAAGGCTACCTTGTTAAGGTGCAATTCCTTTTGTTCAACAAATGCTCGTTCACTTGCTGTAATAGTACTAAGGTGAAGCATGTATCCAATCAGTAGCGTGCTTACTAACATCATGGTTGCCGTCATGTATCCTCTCTCGTTAAGCCGCTCCTTCCATTTGATAATACATTTCCTCCTTTTTAGATCCGTTAGAAAATTCGATGGTAACGATAACTCGCTGACCCTGCACTAAAACTTTTATCGTCTTCACTTTTTGTAGTACAACTTCGTGACCTGCTCCATTCACACGCCGCCTTAATACATTTCCGTACTGTTCATATAAAATGGTGTCTCCCATTGCGCTAGTAAGGGTGAGCTGCTTCCCATTCGCTACCACAGCGGTTGCTCCTCTAACTTCTCTTGATAGCAACGAATGAAAGAGCTGTTCTTCTTCAAGCTGATAATCCAAACCTGTTGGTCTTACAGATGCTACCATCAAGGATGGAAGTAGCCCAATCAAAACAAGTACTACCATAAGCGTGATCAATACTTCGATCAAAGTAAACCCTTTCTCGCTACGGACCATGAGGTAAACTCCGACAGACACCCTTACCGTTTTGCGACTTAACGCACAACCGATTATGCTCCAAATCAACCATATAAATTTCTGTTTCTTTTTCAATCATAGTAGGGGGCGGTAAATGTAGTAGAACATAGTCAGTCCAGACTCCATCCAAAATCGTTAGACTCTCTACTCGTTGTGATGTAATGATGCGCTTCTCATATAGGAGGGTGTATAGAGGTAAGATACTTATGGAGAGTGTGGTCAGGATCGTCAAACCAACCAGCGCATCCATCAGTGTGTACCCATTATTTTTTCTCAATATAAAAACGACCCGCTCCAAGCTGAACGACAAGTTTATATTCCTCCTTGCCATCACTGATCAATAGTGTTCCTGCTTTTTGTATATTCCCACTTCCAACATAGATGATTTGATGTCCTAATGTGCCTTGATGAATTGTAATATTCTCTGGGAGTTTAACTGATTTCACTACGTTCGCTGCATTATTGATGATGGTATATGTGTGTGAGGATGGAGCGATAGACAAACGATGAGGTTTACCTGTGCTATACGCTAATTGCTGTGTATACCGTATATCAGATTGTAATTTTTCGAGGAATTGCCGTGTGGAAGAGGCTGTCTGAGTGGGTGTGATTTGCAAAATCACCATTCCAAGCAAAATAGAGAACACGGATAAAACGATCAAGATTTCGATTAATGTATAACCAGAACAAGACAGCTGATCACGATGTACTCTCAACAGATACAACCCCACTACCATCTATTGTAATCGCTTCTCCACTCGGACATACCGTTGCTCCTTCTTCTAAATAGCCCTCACTCGTTAGCGTACTGATCGAAGTAGGCAAACTGTCGTTGTCAGCTTTATAGGCTGCAACTTGAGCCTTAACCACTTTGACTGTTGCATCACAGCTTTTTTCACCAACCACTTCGTTATTCTTCGTTAAACTTGGCACAGCAATTAATAATAGCATCGAAATGATCATGATCACGATCATCATTTCGATCAGTGTAAAACCCGCTTCCTTTTTTATAAGTATTCTCATCGACACATGTTCCTCTCCTAGATAGATTGCAAATAATAAAACATCGGTAATAATATCGACATAAACATCAGCATAACTACTACACCTACTCCAACAAAACTAATAGGCTGCAATACCAAAAATCCTTTTCTTACAAGCTCTTCAAACCTTTCCCCCATCACCTCCCCATAAAGTATTAACTCCTTGCCCAAATTACCGCTCGCTTGTCCATGCATGAAAATTTCTTTTACTTCTTGAACATAGAGGCTTTTACATTCGAACAAACCTTCTAGCTTCTCCCCTTTCAAAAGTGAAATCGAAATCCGGTGTGCTTCTTCTTGTAAAAGGATGAAGTGAGATTGTCTTCGTAGTAGCTCGAACGCAGCTGAAATTGATAATCCACTATTCAATAACAAACCTAGATGAAGAGTAAGATGATGAGTGATGTATATTGGAAGGAAGGTTTTTACGAATGGGAGCTTACAATACATTTGGATTTTTGCAACAGCAGACGACTGTCTTTGTTTCATGACGAAAAAAAGATAGCCTACGATCATCGTGCAAACTAATAAAGTTAAAAATAGTGGGGTTAGTTGGATAAGATACATGAAGAGACGTGAAACGATAGGAAGAGGAACATCGAGGGACTGGTAGAGAACGTTGAACTTCGGTAATAAGTAGTGGCCTACAATGAACAGCATAACAGCTGTCATCCAGAATAAGATGATGGGATATGCAAGGGTACTTCTCAGTCGCTTCTGCCATTCACTCCTCTTCTTCATCAAATCTCCTGAAGCAACAATGCCATTAGCGAAATCACGCTGTTCAGACATACACAGATAAGAGAGGATATCATCTGGAAATTGAAACTCGGATAGTACATCGTGGAATGCGTTTCCCTCTTTTAGACGAATGATCATCGTTTGGATGTTCTTCTTAATATGATCTTTTTGATAAATCGAATAAACTTCGAGGGCATTCCCTAATGTGTACCCTTCTCTTAGCATCTTACCTGTGCGACAAAGAAAATCAGCTTTCTGCTCAAGCCTCCATTTGGATCGATTCACGGTTCCATAACCCCAATTCTCTTTCAACAGTTTCTTTATCGATAAATCCGAGGGCATACGCTCTGAGAACATAATCCTTAATCGTGGTTTGACCTTGTATTGAAAGGAGCGTCGGATCATGAAGTGCTTTTTGGAGATGTAAACCGGCAAGTATTTCAACGACCGCGAGTTTTCGGTGCTTTCTTCTCTTTAAGCATTCAAGTGAACAAACTTCACAAAAAGGGCATTTAATAGGGACGAGTCTTTGTGTCACTACTCCTCTAAGGGTTTGTGCGATATAGCTAAGGGGGATGCCAAACTCAAGAAGGCGGGGGATGCACTCAAGCGTACTGCCTGTATGGAGGGTAGATACAACTAAGTGCCCTGTCATGCTTGCTCTTATCGCAAGCTGCGCTGTCTTCTCATCTCTAATTTCACCAACGACTAGTATGTCTGGATCATGTCGTAGTCCTGCTTTAAACCCCTCATAGAAAGACAGCCCTGCTTTTTCATTCACTTCCATTTGTATAAAGTCAGGGTTTCGTTTCTCAATAGGATCCTCGATCGTTAATACACGACGCTGGCGTTTTACACTGAGGGTTTGCAGAAGAGAATAAAGCGTAGTGGTTTTTCCAGAGCCTGTTGGGCCCGTAATCATGAAAAGCCCACTATTGTAGCTGACAATTTGAAGGAGACGGTTTGCTATTGTAGGAAATAAGAAGAGTTCTTTAAAGGCATGTGTTTCATCTTGTGGGAGAATGCGGAGTACGAGACTTTCGTGATATGGCGTAGGGATTGTAGATAAACGAATGTGAAAACGATGGGGATAAAGAACAATGTCCATCGCTCCGTTTTGTGGACGACGTTTCTCTCCAATATCCATTCCACTAAGGAATTTAAAATGTGATAACACCTTTTGACTTATTGAAGATGAGAGCCACATTGCATCATAAAGCTTATTATCCACTCGAAATTGGATCAACGTTCCCTTTTCTTTAGGATGAAAATGAACGTCTGATGCTCCCACCTCCACTGCTTGTTTGATAATTTCTTGGCCTTTTGCTTCGATGTTCAGATAAAATACACCTTCTTCCGCTTCGATATGACGGCAGAAAACGACACTTTTCAAACCGTAAGAAGAAGTATTCGTTACCTGATTCTTTATTCCTTCTTACCTTTTAAGAAAATCTTGTATGACTTTTTGAAACTTTTTCCGCTCTTCAAGAAATGGATAATGATTACTTTCATGAAAAACAACGAACTCTGAGTTTTGAATACTGTCAGCCATTTCTTGTGAAAAAGGTAATGGACACTGCACATCATGCTTACCACATAGTATCATCGCAGGTGCGGTTATCTTCTTGAGCTGTCTCGTGACATCGAAGTGCATGATTTCTCTAGCAAAAAAATTCATCCTTACTGCCGAAAGCCCCTTATGTATTCCCTTAGAAAATAATTCTTCATACTGATCTGGGTTATAAAGAGAAAGTTTTGTACGATTCATTGAGATCGTTTGACGCTCATCTGGAGATAAGGCAGGATTTTTCAATTGTTCAATATAACGCTGCATGTCATCATATTCTGGATGTTCACGATGATAGATACAGTTTCTAGATGAAGAAGCATATTCACGTGCAGCTGCACCTGCAAGAATTAGTTTAGAAAGCCCTTCTGTAGAATAGATCCCATACACACAGCCTAGCATTCCTCCCGTTGAATGCCCTGCGAATGACCAGCTTTCGTAGCCTAGCTCTTTTCGGATCGATTCTAGATCAAATACTGTGTCGAGCATAAAATACTCATGAGGTTCATCCGCTGCACAAGATTTTCCGGCACCTTTTAAGTTAACGAGATAAACAGTGTGATGATCTGTAAATGTATCTGCAAAATAATCCCCTGACGCATTAAATTCTGAATAGAGGTGCGTCACACATATTGGAGAGCCACTCCCCTTTACAAACACTTCAAAATATCCTCTATCTGTCACAACGTTTTTAATTTCCCACTCCATTATGATTACCTCCCTCTACCGTATTAGCTTCATCGTGGAGGTAAATAACCCTTCTCAATTCACAATTATGTAACAAACCAATAAAAAGCGATACGCGGAAAAACTTCCTGCATATCGCTGTGACATAGATTATGTTTCATCGTATTCAAGAAACTGGTTGGACATTACCGTTTTTTCTATTTTTGGTCCAAGTAATTAAAATAACTCCAAAATAAATGTATAAGTTTTTACTATAGGCTCATACTAACATTTGTAAACAGGCATTGGGCTATAGCCAAGCGGTAAGGCAACGGACTTTGACTCCGTCATGCGTTGGTTCGAATCCAGCTAGCCCAGCCAATTTTATGATACGACTGCGAAACTTTTCTTTCGCTGGTTTAAATTCTGTAATTCAGATTTATTGTATCCAACAATAAGTTTTTTTCCATTTGTTACGATTGGTCTTCTTAGTAATTTTGGTTCATTATGCATCAATTCGAGCATCTCAGTCACAGTTAGGTCTTCGATATTCATATCGAGCTTTTTGAATGATGTGCTTCTTTTTGCTAGGATTTCTTCTATGCCTTCTGTTGACATCGTGATAATTTGCTTCAACTCGTCAATAGTAGGTGTATCCTTAAATAAATGTCTTTCTTCGAAATCAACGTGATTTTCCTTTAGCCAAGCTTTCGTTTTCCTACATGATGTACAGCTTGGATACGTATAAAATAATAATTTATCTTCCATTTTATTTCTCCCCTTTTCATTTTTTCGCGTTAAGTAACTCTACCCAAATTATACAACTATTAAACAAATATTGTACAAGAAAATGATTTGTAATTTTAATAACGATTTGGGATAATAAATTGGAACCCTTTACAAGGGTAGGATGTACTCGACACAAATTTGCCATGAGGCTAGCATTTACTTTTTATCAACAACTCATATATAATACGATATGTATGGGAATGAACGAGCAAGGGAGGAACTTCTTATGCCTAGAATGTACAAAGTATTGGCTTTCTGGACAGGTATCTTCTCACTGATGGGTTTTGTCGGTGGTATGCCTGTAGTCGGACTGCTTTTCCTTGGTCAGGCCGGCATGTTTTTTGCGTTAAGTCTTTTGAACTTAACTGAACGTACTTATCTTTATATTTTCGGTGTATACTTAACGTTATTTATGGTCGGTTTTTCCTACTGGTCAGTGTTTATGATGACACCAGGCTCTGGCGGTCATTAATTAAAGCAACGAAAAAGACGATGCATGTGCATCGTCTTTTTCGTTGCTTACTTTTGCTGCACGACAACCTGAAATTGATTCATTTGTGACAGCCAGTTTACAGCTCTATTTTTTTTGTGTACAGGGGAAAATGGATCATTCTCTCGGTTATCTTCAACGAAATCCAGCAGGCCATGATTAACGAGAAAGCGCCCCTGTACCTCACATTCAAGACATCTAAAATGATGTTCTTCACCGATCCTCCTCAAAGCATCTAACGGTATGTGAGTTGTTAAATCCATTTCACCTATATTTTCTAGAGGGTTTTGAACGAGCTGATGTTTATAATAACCTCTTAAACTCCCTGAGCTTCTTGCTGGATGATTCCACTCGTCATCTGTGTAGCCGTAATCGATCGTATAGATTCGCCCTTTCTTCATCCAATTAGCAATGGAGATAAACCAACTCATCATATAAAGAGGGACCTCTATTCTTTGCCCTTCGTTCATTAGGAAGCCATAGTTTTCTATCCAAATTAAGATAGCTGAATCTGTACAAGGTTTGTATACCTCGATTAACTTTCCATCAATCTCGGATAGCCCAATTAGAACTTCGTACAACATCCCGTTCTTTTTCTCAACTACTCTGACTGGAAAGGCATCTAGTAACTCATTTGAAAAGATGATGCCTTCGAATGATTTGAGTTCGCTCTTTAACTCTTCGATCGAGCTGTAAACCATAACTTTATCGAGGTTCTTCGTTTTATTCTCAATGATTTTCCTATGATATGGACTTGTCTCGACTACATAGTACGTAAGTCGTTTGTACAGTTCCTTATCGAACGATTGTATCTCATCAAGGCATGAGAGCAGAAATTCACCTTCTCCTGCTCCAATCTCAACGATTGAGGGATGAAGTACATCTGTTTCAATCGCTGTTGCAAGAGCTCTTCCCATAACACGACTAAATACCTCATGTACCCCAGGAGAAGTGTAGAAATCTCCTGCTTTACCAGTCTTTTTACGGTTAGTTCCATAATACCCTTCTTCGTCGTACAAACTTATTTCCATAAACCGTTCATAAGAGATTGCTTTTTCAGCAGAGTTAGCTATTTCTGACTTAATCTTAGTTAAAATCGACATATCTCATAGGGTAAAACCATTTAAAAACGGATTATTCATCATTTCGTCCTCGATTGTCGTAGCAGGACCATGACCTGACGCTACAATCGTACTCTCAGGCAACTTTAGAAGACGGCTATGTATACTCTCAATCAACTGCTCATGGTTTCCTAATGGAAGATCCGTACGGCCGATACTTCCCTGGAAAAGTGCGTCTCCTGAAAACACAACGCCAAGCTCTTTGAAATGAAAAGATACACTCCCTGGAGAATGTCCCGGTGTTTCATATATATCAGTACTAAACGATCCGACAGTTAACGTTTGTTCTTGCTGAATAAGATTGTCAGCTGGTTTCGCGACGGTATCTTCTACCATTGGGAACAGTGAAGAACCATTCAATTTCGGATCTTCAAGCCACTTCGCTTCCGCTTTGTGTAAATAGACCGGAATACGATATTGGTTGCGAATAAAATCAACTGCTCCGATATGATCGAAATGAGCATGCGTGAGTAACACTGCAATAGGCTCCAGTCCTAGAGATTCAATTTCTCCTGAAATCTTACGCCCTTCTGCTCCTGGGTCGATGATGAGAGCTTCTTTCTTTTCGTTCCATACTATTGCAGCATTAGCCTGTACAGGACCAACCGCTATCTGTTTCCAATTCATTCAAATCGCCTCCATTGAAAGTTTATGTTACTTATTCTACACTATAAAAAACTCGATTTAAAAGGAGATGTACGAGATGTCTATCGTTTATGGAGTTGAATTGATCCCTCCTTCTGGTGCTTTGCCAGGTCTCATTTCTCAGCTTGTAAAAAAAACAGGTGAACTCGTTCATGCGATCGACCGTGATGGAAAGCTCGTCATTGTATCTCATGAAGAAGAAGCTAGCTTGCTAGCAGAATTCTATGACTCAAAACATGCATTTGGTGAAACATATACGCTCATCAGGTTATCCGAATCATGTAGAACGACCCCTCAACTACCTGACTATGGATTTACTTCTCAAAACAACAGGCATTATTTATACGAAGATATGGTGACAGCATTTTCTATTGATAGAGGTGATGAAGAACAAATTGAAATGTCGCTTCTCCAAATTGAAGAACATCTCATTGCTTCTGACAACAATGTGTTCTATGTAGACGTTATGCAAAAAGAGTTGATGGAAGGCATCGCAAGGGCTTATCAAATCGAGCTAACATTTTTGAAGGAATGACGCCTCGACAAATCATAAGAAAACGGTTAAAATAATAAAGGACTTATGTACATATCCATTAAAGTTAAAATTTGTTCAGATTTAACCATGCCATATCATCCTAAATTAAGGGTATACTGATAATGATTGCATGGATAAGGAGGTATTCCGGATGGGTTTAGCAATTATTTTTGCATTCGTCACGTTATTTTCTGTTTGGGGCTTATTACGTTCCTTTCGTGAAAAAAACTTTATGGGCCTTGCCTTTGCAGGTTTAACTGTTCTAGTTTTTGGCGCATTTACCGTTGCTACAATGATCGATGTTCTCTTCGGATCTGGAGGCGGCGGAGGCCACTAAAAAAACAGCCATTTGGCTGTTTTTTTTAGTTTCTATGTCTATTTACTGACGCTAGTTTATCTTCCATCTTAACCTTCTTATCTCTTCGATCGTCTATTCGAATATTTGTTGCTACTCTTTCGATCCCTTGTTGAAATGGTGATTCATGGATCGCTTGAATGACCTCTAATAGATCTGACAACTCACCTTCGATCAGTGTACTCATAGGTGTCAAACGGTACGTAATACGATCTGTATAAGAATCCAGAATGTTTTGGACCTCAGCCACATATTTGCTAACACTTGGCTCTTTGGTTCCAATTGGAATAACTGTTACATCTACAATTGCCACATCAATCTCCTCCTCCAAGAGTTTGTAATTGCATATCATTGTTAAAGAAAAATCTATATGTAACAAGCGATATAATCATTGCACATATTGAAACACACGAAAAGATACTTATGGATACAACGATTTGATACCTAATCGCATCTATTGGAGAAGCTCCACCTAAAATAAGTCCAGTCATCATTCCGGGGAGCTGAACCAACCCGATTGTTTTCAGTGTATCTACGTTCGGAATCATTGATGCTCTGATTGTTTTTCGTATAATCATTTTGGACGCCTCTGCTGGCTTAGCTCCTAATGATAATGCTGCGAGGATTTTACCCCTGCCGTCATTGAATTCATTTTTCATTCTCTCAAATGCAAGCCCTGTAGCTACCATACTGTTCCCAATGATCATACCACTCATCGGAATAACCTGTTCTGATTTGAATGGGATAATATCAAATACTATCCAAACGGAAAGGACGAAAACCTCAATAATCAATAGAGAAACAAACGATAGCGTAAAGGCAAAAGGAACACCCTTACCTCGCTTAGCTGCCTGCAACGAGGCAATCACAAGCATGACGGTTACCCATAAGCCTACACCTTGCCAGTCTTCTAATGAGAACAATAAAGTAAGAACATAACCGATCAGAAATAATTGAACGACCCCTCGAAAAGATGACCATATCGCTGATTTACTTATTCCGAGCGAGAAATAATATGACATTGAGACAGGTATCATTACAAAAATAATCATGGTGAGAAGGGACAAATTTGATATCTCTGTCATACCTTATCCCTCAAGAAATCTCATAAGAGCTTCAGAAGTCGGATTATTAAATAACTCTTTAGAGTTCCCTTTTTCCTCAAGACTTCCCTCATTCATAAAGAGGGTGTACGTCCCAATTCTTTTCGCCTGTTTCAAATCATGCGTGATCATTACGATTGTCTTCCCTTCTTCAGTTACGAGGCAATCTAATAATTCTTCTATTAGTTCGACTGTTCTCATATCTAGCGCACTCGTTGCTTCATCGAGTAATAGCACATCAGGATCATTAGCAAGCGTCCTAGCTAACGCTACTCTTTGTTGTTCCCCACCAGAAAGATGTTCAACATCTTTCGTTAGCATGTCCTCAGGTAGATGGACTTTTTGTAATAGAGAAACGCCAAGTTTGGAATCCCAATCCTTTTTTAGGGAAGGACCGAACTTCAAATTATCCTCAACGGTACCATCGAATAAGTTAGCTTGCTGAAACACCATCCCCACTTTTCTTCTTAATTCGTCAATCGGATAGTCAGACATCGGCCTCCCTTTGTAGGAAATTTCACCTTCTTCAGGATCCGTTAGGCGATTCAATAGCATGAGTAAACTACTCTTCCCAGAACCTGAAGGTCCAATAACCGTAGTTAACGTTCCTTCCATCAGTTCAAAATCAACATTCTTCACACGTTCATTTCTCACATTCTTTGCAGCGATTATTGGTTTCATTACTTGACCTTTCTTCAATAGAGTTATCATTATCGTTTATAACATATCCAGTTTCTATTCACCAGTTATAAGGGTTCAATAAAAATACCCACTTCAATAGGAGTGGGTATCAACGCTTTGATTTATTCGATAAGCAGCATGATTAGTAGGACCGATTCCACTACCTAGAGGAAGGGAATGCTGTATCGCAGAAGTAATAAATTCTTTTGCAACGGATACAGATTCAGAAATGGACTTTCCTTTTGCAAGTTCCGCTGCGATACAAGCCGAAAAGGTACAGCCGGTACCATGAGTGTGTTTCGTGTCGATCCTTTTAGATTCGTAGTAATAGTATTTTTGATCTACGTAAAGAACATCAACAGAATCCTTCCCATTCATATGGCCACCTTTGACTAACACTCCTTGACATCCGTAGTTAGTCAGTTCCATTGCCGCTTTTTCCATGTCTTCGATCGTTTGAATTTCCATACCGTTCAGTAACACCGAAGCTTCAGGAATATTTGGAGTAATAACGGAGGCTAACGGCAATAGGTCTGTTTTTAATGACTCAACTGCTTCTTTTTCTAAAAGCGTCGAACCTCCTTTTGCAATCATGACAGGGTCGATCACGAGGTTCGTTACGTTGTACTCTTTCAATTTCAAAGCAGTTGTTTGGATGATTTCTGCAGAAAAGAGCATCCCTGTTTTGATCGCATCCGCTCCGATGTCAGATAATACTGCGTCGATTTGTTTCGATATCGCTTCTAAAGATTGTGGATAGATGCCATGAACACCTAGAGAGTTTTGGGCAGTTAGTGCAGTTATAACGCTCATACCGTAGACATCTCTCTCTTGAAACGTCTTTAAATCAGCCTGAATCCCAGCTCCCCCTCCGCTATCAGACCCTGCAATCGTAAGTACTTTATACATTTCCTTTCATTCCTTTCTAAACGAACTGAAACCGTTCCGGTCTAAAGCTCTCGATTGGAATTTCTTGAGGCATTTCTTCGATTTCATTTGCGATGATTTCCGCCGTTACTGGACTGAGTAATATTCCATTACGGTAATGTCCTGATGCTATGAGGATTGATGGTTTTTCAATAACCTTTCCTATGATTGGAAAACCGTCCTGTGAGGCTGGCCTTAACCCTGCCCATTTATGAAACGGTCGTTCTTCCCTTAGATCAGGTAACACTTTTTTACTCCAAGATTCTAAACGGTTTATCCCATGCTCCGTAACACTAGTGTTAAAACCGGCAATATCTTCAGAAGCACCTGCAATTAGCGTTCCGTTCTCTTTTCCAACAAAATAACCTTGACTGGTAAACACGATATGACTTAATGATGGGCCATCATATGCACAAATCTGTCCTCTGATCGGAAAAACAGGTAATGAGCAATTTAGTCCTTTTTCCCAGTTCTGTGACCATGCTCCGGTTGCAAGCACAATAAAGTCACCTTTTATCAAACCTTTATCTGTGCTAACGAGGTGAGGCTCACCATCTACTAACTCTGCCTCGCCAGCATGTTCTATGATGCTAACACCAGCATTTCTGCATGCTTGAATCAATGCTTTTACATATCCCGGTGCATAGATATGACTTTCAGCAGGGCACCAAAGCGCAGCGTATACATCGTCAGAGAGTAAAGGCTCCTTTTCTCTAGCTTCATCTCCTGATAACAAGTAGGATTGTATTCCATATTCACTTTGCCACCGTTTCTTTGCTTCTAGCGAAAGGAGATCGGCTTCATGAAAAATAGCATAAAGGCTTCCACAATTGCTAAATTCAAATGATTCATTCGATGATTGCATGATATGCTCGACCCAATCAGGGTATAGATTAAGGCTTCTTTGGCATAATTTAAAGAAATCATCAGGGTCTTCAGTTATCTCGGAATAAGGAGCAAGCATCCCAGCAGCAGCACCAGATGCTTGTCCACCACATACTCCCGATTCAATTACGGTAACTTCAAATCCTCGTTTCCTGCACTCATAAGCGATCGACAGGCCGATGACACCTCCACCAACTATTGAAACGCTAGCCATGCTTACAACACCCTTCTACTTCGAAATATAGTTGACCGTACTACTCGCAGTGGCATACTTTTTCTTAGGTATTCGACCTGATAAATAAGAAAGTCTTCCTGCCTTAATCGCGTGTTTTACTGCTTCAGCCATCTTGACCGGATTTCTTGCTTTTGCTATTGCCGTGTTTAACAGCACACCGTCGGCACCAAGCTCCATCGCCTTTGTTACATCTGCTGCGCTACCTAGTCCCGCATCAACGATGACAGGAACCGTCAACTCCTCTGTAATGAGTTCGATATTATATGGATTCAATATTCCTAGCCCAGTTCCGATGGGAGACCCGCCGGGCATGACTGCAGCTGCTCCAGCTTCCTGTAACCTGTAGCACAATGCTGGGTCATCCGATGTATATGGTAAGACTACAAATCCATCGTTCGCTAAGATCTCTGTCGCTTTTACTGTTTCGATTGGATCTGGCAATAGCGTCTTATCATTTCTGCTCACTTCAATCTTTATCCAGTTGCTCAACCCTGAAGATCTAGCTAATTTAGCGATTCTTACCGCTTCCTCAGCAGATGTAGCACCAGATGTATTGGGCAAGTATTGAAACGTTTTGTCACCCAAGTGCTGAAGAATCGCGTCCTCGTCAGGAGAGTTCAAATTGACTCTCCTGATTGCAAAGGTTAATACTTCAGCCTCTGAAGCTTCGATTGACTGATTTTGTACGAAGGGATTTGGATACCTCCCTGTTCCTAGGAACAATCTAGAGTCGAATTGTTTTCCACCGATTGTTAGTACATCGTTCATATTCATCCACCTCCCACAAATTGAACAAGTTCAATTTTCATGCCATCTCTTAGCTCCGTATCGTCCCAACGGTCACGGTCTATAATCGTTCCATCTAATTCAGTCGCTACCAAACCTTTTTGTAACTGGAAGTGATGAACCACATCCGCCATAGTCGCTACTTCAAGGTCATACGTTTCGCCATTAATATGCAGTCTCATGATTAACCTCCTTTGAACGAATAATCTTATCAATGAATGCTTCACTAGTACCTTGAACGTTAGAGCTACCTACAACCTCACTAATTACACATATTCGGGACGCACCAGCACTCAAAACTTCCTCCACGTTATGGAGCTTGATTCCACCTATTGCAACAAACGGTATGGTAATTTCTGATGCAACGGCTTTAATGTAAGCTGTAGTCACTGGATCGACCACATCGCTTTTACTATTCGTTTTATAAACAGGTCCAGCTCCTATATAATCCGCACCCTCTTTTTCTGCAAGGCGCGCTTCCTCTATCTTGTGGGTAGAGATTCCTATGATTTTATCCGTACCTATAATTTGTCTTGCTACGCTTATCGGTAGATCATCCTGTCCTAGATGAACACCATCTGCATCTACAGCCAGTGCAACATCAATATGATCATTAACGATAAACGTTACATTGTGCTTACTTGTCAATTCACGGAGTATCCTGGCTTTTTCCAAAATCACCTTCTTGCTACTGTGCTTATCACGAAGTTGGATAATCTCAGCTCCGCCTAACATTGCCTCCTCCATCACATCATATAAACTTCTATCAGGATGAAATTCTTCACCGGTTATAACATATAGGTTAAAATCTTTCATTTTTATCCTTCCTTTCTCAGAAAAATATAAAAAGCCCTCATTCCGCGTATGGAATGAGGGCAGTTATCATATTAAATACCTCTACCGACTTCCCTACGCTGGTATAAACCAGATCAGGTTCAAGGGTATAGAAAGTATTGGTTTCCTATTCTCAGCCTACCCGAATACGTAGGCACCCCTAGTCAACAACTATTCAGTTCTCTTTCATTATGGCAAACAATCATAATGATGACAAGTAAATTACATATATAGAGAGGATAGAAATATCCCTATCGTATCGTTATAAATCTTACCAAATTGACTTATAGGAAGCGGGTTTTCTCCCTTTCCTATCTCTACTGTAAAGCCTGGTCTTCTAAAATCTTGAATAAACCAATCTTTATAGCCTGCAAAACTATCAACATAGCGAATCGGGCGATAGCCACTCAACCTTGAATATTCAGTTACTAAAACTTCAGATTCAGGCGGCTCAAGACCTTCATATCCCCAAAAGATGACCTCTCCTTGAGAATGGAATGCAAGTGCTCGGTCAAAATTCCTACGTTGTGAGAGTTCTGCAATTGCAATTGCTTCAGGCTCACTTAAAGGTTCATAACCAGGAAAATTTCTCGGTGATGGTTTCTTCGGCTTCCGTTCTGCCTCTATTTCCCATTTAGCAGGATACTGATTATTTAAATCTACACCTCGTATGTTCGCTTTCCAGCGATTAAAGTCTCCACTTCCATTATTTAGATCGTTCGCTAACGTGCGATATGGCTCTTCTTCTGGCAAGCCATCAATGACCAAGTTTACTCCATCAGGGTTTACCATCGGAACAATTGAAAGGGACGTAGAATCGTAAAGAGGTGGCAAGTAAACACCACTTAGCACCTGAGTATTCGTAAGTGCCATTAAGTAATCGTTTAATAACTTCATCAATAGGGCTGTTGTCAGCCATTCATTTGCATGAAAGGCCCCATTCATATGGACTTTCTTGGAACCCACGCCTACTCGTAATTCCGGAATAGGCTTCCCCATAACAGACTCACCGATAACAGACCGTTTTATAAACGGATAAACAGCTAACAGCTTTTGTATATCTTTTACCATCGTTTCATAAGTATAATTTTGCTCTGGATTCACAAGAGGCCAAATCATTCGAATGGGGACGTTTACTTTCTCTCCAACTTGTAACGCGAAAGGATTGGCATCATTAATGAGTAAGATTCCATCCAGAGGCGCGTCATACCACAAAGCTATACTCCAGAGCGTATCTCCCTTTCGTATCGTATAGCTTTTCGTTACGTAGCCAGGTATATTGATCATATCTCCTATGACTAGCCGATTTGGATCAACGCTTTCATTGCTATCGATGATAAGCTGCATTGGTATTTGAAATACTCTGCTATACTTCCACATTGTATCTCCACTCTTCACTCTTACTCTCATATCCAATCCCTCCACCCTAGAAGCCTTCATACTATGCTATGTAGAGAGCTCATCGTAGTATGCTAATAAACCAAAACAAAAGAACCATGCCCTATGGGCATGGTTCTTTACTTACTGTTCTGTTTTTTCGCTTTCATCAGCGGGTTGTTCGTTGTTTTCACCAAAGAAACGAAGCAGATCGCCGTAGACGATTTTATCGGAATAGGCAAGATCCGTTTTAGCTTTCTCCATGTATGGTTCACAGGCAGCTTTATCCGTTTCCTCTCCAGTTTCTTTGTCATAACAAACGTTATTGGTATAAAGGTGGTCTTCGGTGATAAAGCTTCCGTCACGAAGAATTGTAAAGTTATCTTGCTTTTCTGCGAATAAATCGTTACCGAACTTAATCATATCTTTGGTTTCGATTCCGAGAAGGTGCATAATAGTTGGTTTCAGGTCAATTTGACCGCTTACCTGTTCCATCACTTCCCCTTCTTGACCAGGAATATGAACGACTAATGGTACTCGTTGTAATTGAGTGGTCTCAAATGGCGTGATTTCTTTACCAAGGAATTCTCCCATTGCCTTGTTGTGGTTCTGAGAAATTCCATAGTGGTCTCCATACAATACGAAGATTGAGTCTTCATATAGCCCTTCTTCTTTCATGCGTTCGAAAAACTTCTTAAGTGCTTCATCCTGATATCTGACAGTCGTGAAGAAACGATTCACTGTTCCATCATCAGAAGTCCACTCTGGAATGTACTCATCTTCTTTTTCAAGTGTAAAAGGAAAATGGTTTGTGAGCGTGATGTACTTTGCATAGTAAGGTTCAGGCATTGTCTTCAAATATTTAATCGACTGATCAAAGAAGTACTCATCTTTCAGTCCCCACCCAATCGAGTTTTCAGGAGTTACAGAAAAATCATTGATGTCATAGAACTTGTCATATTTAAGAGCATCATACATAACATCACGGTTCCAGAAACTCTTGTTGTTTGCGTGGAACACTGAACTGTAGTAACCTTCTTCACTTAAAACCTCAGGGCTAGCATTGTATTCATTTCCAGAATGTGTGAAGAAAACCGCTCCACTTGGAAGTCCGTACAAGGAGTTTTCAACAATAAATTCTGAATCAGAAGTTTTCCCCTGTGCTGTTTGATGATAAAAGTTAGGGAAATAATAGCTATCTTCAATTAGATCATTAAGGAAAGGTGTGATTTCCTTACCATCTACTTCTTCGTTAACAACGAAGGTTTGTGTAGATTCGAGTGAAACGAGGATAACGTTTTTACCTTCTGCTTTTCCAAACATTTCTGGGTTTGGTTCGACGTGATTGGCTTTGACATAGTTTTCAATATCCACAATCTCACTGCCATCTGCAAAAGCACGCTGCGCTTTTGCTTTAGACTGGAGAACAGCATCGTAAACATGGTAGTTAAATGTTCCGATATATTTAATAAGCATTTCACGGTCAAATGTACGTGTTAACAGCTGTGGACGTTCTGTCTCTGCAAGACCTACGTTGACTGCGAAAAGCGCAATTGCACTTGCGAAAACAATAGCGATTTCTTTCTTCTTCACTTCAAATGTTTTTGTCTTACGTACCATGAGGTAAACAGCTAACACAATGATATCAAGGAAGAGGAAGAAGTCATATCCACTTACGAGCTCCGTAATACTGTTTCCAAGTTCACCCATGTTATTTGTTTGGAATAACAATGGGATCGTGATGAAGTCTGTAAACTCACGATAATAAACGACGTTAGCGAATAATATGAAAGAACCAATGAAATCGATTATTAGTAGAACTCTGTTTCTATACTTAGGAGATGCGAATAAAGCAAAACCTAGGAACAATAGAATAGAGCTTAATGGATTCAGAAAGAGGATAATCCCTTCCATTTTATTCTCTGTTTCAATGTTAAAAGCAAATTCATATACAAAATACGTTTTAATCCAAAGCATAATTGCTACAATAAAGAAAAATGAATATTTGTTTTGTAGCTTTTTCATCATTTACTTAGTACCTCCTTAGTTGGCTATAAGGAAAGAGCTACCATCTGTTTCGTTATCAACCATACATAAACGATATGATAGTACGTTTTTGGAAATAATTCAACTACCTTTTCTCCTTATTTTCCTCCAAAATCTGCGTTTTCATTTAAAAACTTGTCTTTTCCCTACTAATAATAACGATTCATCCGAATAAAAAGTTTCAATTTGGGTTATTTTACATAAAAAAAAAGAGGTCTTATTGTTCAGACCTCATTAATTCCCGGTAATGTTAAGAATTAAACATGTTTTATCAGGACTTTTGCATAAGCTTCGTCTTGACTAACCAAGCGCCACCAATGACGCCAGCATCATTTCCTAACGTTGCGATTGCAAAATCAGCACCTTCTTTTACACGTGGAAGTGCAAATTTATCGAATTCTTCTTTTAAAGGTAAAAGCAATGTATCTCCTGCTTTAGACACGCCTCCGCCTATCACGATCTTCGACGGATTTAAAGCATTCGCAAGATTGGCGATCGCCAGTCCTAGATGAGATGTAGTGAAGTTTACGACTTCTGTTGCATGAGCATCACCTGCTCGATACGCGTCAAAAACGTCACGTGCCGTAATTTCTCCGCTTATTTTATGTAAGGATCCTTCAGGATGTTCATCCATCGTTTCGAGCGCTGTTCTGACAACACCAGTAGCAGATGCAATCGTTTCTAAGCACCCTTTCTTTCCACAGTTACACTGAACGCCACCATCAACGATCGATGTAATATGACCAATCTCTCCAGCCATACCATTCGTTCCATGAATAATTTCTCCACCAGAGATAATTCCTCCACCTACCCCAGTCCCAAGGGTTACACATAAGAGATCTCGTGCTCCATCTCCTGCTCCTCGCCACATTTCACCAAGAGCAGCTATGTTGGCGTCATTATCAATGATTACTGGTAGCCCCGTTTCCATCTCAAGCTTGTCTTTCAAAGGAAAATCTCTCCAGCCGATGTTCACCGCATGATAAATAAATCCAGTTTCCATTTCAATAAAGCCAGGGGCTCCCATACCGATTCCGATAAAATGACTATTCGGTAAGCCCAATTCTTCCATCTTATCATCCAAAGCTCTAGCGATATGTGTCGTTATATGACGCCCTTCTTCACTTTTATCAGTAGGAATCTCCCATTTATGCTGTATTTCCCCATAATAATTAATAAATGCTAATTTTATTGTTGTGCCTCCAAGGTCCACTCCGATAAACCATTTCTTTTCCACCATCATCATCCACCTTTTTCTCTCTGTCTTATTTTAACGGAAAACCTTTTTTCTGTAGAAACTCTTTCATATAAGTTCGAACGGGATTTGCTAACTTATTTGCCATGAGAGAAGTCCACCCAGCCTTACGCTGCCCCTGTGTTCTCTCTTCATAATAAGAAGAAATTGTTTCATCATATTCCTTCAATCCATTTATGAACGCTTGTTTGTTAGGTTCGTATTCGTCAACGTGATAAACATTTCGCATGGGCAATCGCGGCTTTTTAACTGGTGTTTGTTCTGGATAACCTACGCAAAGACCAAATAAAGGAATCACTTTGGAAGGAAGGTTTAGAAGCTTACTTACTTCACTTAGTGAATTTCGAAGTCCGCCGATATAGCATATGCCTAGACCCATAGATTCAGCAGCGATTGTGGCATTTTGAGCAGCCAATGACGCATCGATCAAGCCAACCATAAATTTCTCGGTTGATTCAGTTGTTTCTGTTACATCTATGTTATGAAGATTCGCTGCTTCATGGTGGCGATTGTAGTCAGCACAGAAGACAAAGAAATGACCATTCTTTTCAACATAACTCTGATTACCCGCTAATTCTGCTAGCTTTTTCTTCTTCATCTCATCTTTGACCCCAATGATTGAATACGCTTGAATATAGCTAGAAGTCGAGGCAGCTTGAGCCGATCGTACAATGGTGTAGATCTGTTCTTCTGTTAAAGGTTTGTTTTCAAATGCTCTAATAGAACGGTGTTCTAGTAGTGTTTCAATTGTTTGATTCATATTTGTCCCTCTCTTTAGTCATTTCAGCTTTAAGTATCATTCTTGCTTCGAGATACAAATCTTGATCAATCATTTTCATGTCATATAACTCGTGTAATTCTTCCTCCATCAGTTCAAGATCTCCTAGTCTGTTCCCAGTATAGACGAACATTCCGAACCTTTTTAGGAGCTGTTGTACTTCAAAGACTGTTTTTTTCATTTTACTCACCAGTTTTATTATAGCAATCCACACCCTCAAGTAAAATGATTCCGCACAAATAAAAGGCATTCTCTCTTAAGAGAATGCCTAATAATCACCGATCTGGGTCTTTCGGATGCAGTACGGTTGGTCTTCTGTTCTTAATCGGCATTGGAGAACGTAGGATAACATCTCGAAATGCACGGTAAGAAAACGGAATGAACGGCCATAGATAGGGAATATGGAATGATTTTGTACGGATGAGCAGCAGAATCCATAGCGTGATTCCAATCGAAAATCCAACCACTCCAAAAGCGGCAGTCAAAATCAACAATCCAATTCGGACGATACGGTTCGCAAGACTCAATTCATAAGAAGGTGTAGCGAATGTACCCATCGCAGCTAATGCTAAGTATAGAATGACTTCATTGATAAATAAACCAACTTCAACCGCAACCTGTCCGATAAGGATCGCAGCTACAAGACCAAGGGCTGTAGCAAGTGAAGAAGGGGTGTGAATCGTAGCCATCCTTAAAATATCGAGTCCGATCTCAATCATTAAGAATTGTAGGAAGATCGGTATGGTACCTGTATCTTCAGTTCCAATAAACTGCAAGTTTTCACCAAGTAATTCAGGGTTCGATGCAAACAAATACCATAACGGCAAGATAAAAATACCTAGCCAAACAGCAAAAAAGCGAATCAGTCTTAGGTACGCACCCACTAACGGCTTTTGTCTGTATTCCTCCGAGTGTTGAAGGTGATGCCAAAACGTAGTTGGTGTGATCAATACACTAGGAGAACCATCTACGAAAATCAAAACATGTCCTTCATAAAGATGTACAGCTGCAGTGTCTGGGCGTTCTGTATACCTTACGAGAGGGTACGGATTCAATGGACGACCACAGATAAACTCCTCAATGGTCTTCTCAGCCATCGGAATGCCATCTGTATCAATTTTTTCTAAAGAATCTTTAATTCGTTTCACAATTGAAGGATCCGCGATATCTTCTATATAACTGATACAGACATCCGTTTTAGAACGCCTTCCAACCTGCATATACTCCATCCTGAGCGTTTTGTCTCTCACTCTTCTTCTTGTTAGCGAAGTATTGAATACGATTGTTTCGACAAACCCATCTCTTGCGCCTCTTGTTACTCTTTCTAAGTCTGGTTCCTGAGGACCCCTTATTGGGTAAGTTCTAGCATCGATCATAATGATTTCATCAATCCCATCTACTACTAGAGCAGTAGGGCCTGATAACACCTGATCGATTACCGCATCAAGATCATTCTGTTTATCAATTTCTACGTAGGGTAAGTGAACCTGCATCAACTTTTCTAGTGGATCTGGCTCAAGCTGATCTGGATCTAACTGCGAAAGTAATTTCATCAAGTAATGTAGAATATCATCCTTCACAAAGCCATCTATTAAAAACATCGCCATGCTTCTACCTGCGTATTGTAAGTCAAGCTGAATAACATCAAAGCTTTTTCCGACACCGAGCTCTTTATGTAAATAGTTCACGTTATCTGCAAATGACTTCGTTACTGGGTTTTTAATTTTATCCTCAGACATACGTCCCCCTCCTCATATCCATATATCCATCATTAACCAATACCATATTGTGCATACATGAAGAATAATTGGGCACAAAAAAAATCAGCCGTAAGGGCTGATTTTCTTAATTGATCATCGAAGACTGGATGTATCGATATATTAATTCTGCTGTGTGAAGCATGGATGATTTGTGGGTGCGCTCATATGCGTGGGACGCATCGATTCCTGGACCGATAAGAGCATGTCGAATATCTGCTCCTGCACGTATAGCCGCGGATGCGTCTGATCCGTAATATGGATAGATATCTACTTTATAGTCAATATCGAAAGACTCTGCTAAATTCACTAATTGATTTCTAAGGCGATAATGATAGGGTCCGCTTGAATCTTTTGCGCAAATGGAAACCGTATATTCATCTGACGATTGTCCATCACCCAAAGCCCCCATATCCACTGCTATGTATTCAATCGTCTCATGAGGAATGTTTGAGTTTCCACCGTAGCCTATTTCTTCATTGTTAGAGATAAGAAAATGTGTCGTATAAGGTAGGGTTATCTCTTCTTCTTTAACCTTCTTAATCGTTGCTAGAAGCAAAGCAACGCTCGCTTTGTCATCTAGGTGCCTTGATTTAATGAATCCACTTTCTGTTATTTGAACGCGAGGGTCAAACGATGTGAAGTCTCCTACGCTGATTCCGAGATTCAATACATCCTCTTTAGAGTGTACTTGCTCATCCAATCTAACTTCCATGTTTTTCTCGTCTCTTTTAATTTCACCGTTATTTTTATACACATGGACAGATGTTTGATGAAGTAAGATCGTTCCAGTATACCTCTTACCAGAGGACGTAATGATTTCACAATATTCCCCTTCGATGGCATTCCAACGAAAACCTCCGATTAAAGATAATTGGAGTCGACCATCGCTCTTAATATCTTTTACCATCGCCCCTAAAGTATCAACATGAGCAGTTAGCATCCGATGTTTCGTCGTGTCTTTTCCTTCAATCGTTGCGATAAGGCCACCTTTATTATTTCTCCTGCATGACATCCCTAATTCTTGCAGTCTTCCTTCAACCCAGCTGATGACTTCATCTGTATATCCTGATGGACTAGGGATACTGACTAGTTCCTCTGTCGTTTTCAATAATTCATCTGCATTAAATTGATTACCCATTTCGAATACTCCCTTTCCTATCCCAATAATCGTCATGCTTTTTACTCTACTAAAAATCAACATTCCATCATAGTATGATGACAAGCTTATTAATTTTGGAGGTTCAGGATGATTAAGAAAATACATTATATCATCATGCTTAGTATGATAGGTTTTTTTGCACTCATCCTCGTAAACACAAACAGTAATCCGGTGAGGGAAACATTCACTTATTTTCCTCCTGATCCAAACACAACGTTTGAGTCATCACAAACCTCTCTTTCCATCTTAACGCAGGAAGATGAAGATGAATACACGCTAAGCTTGAAAACAGAATCAAATTTGAGTGAAACAGCATACCTCAGGCAGGACATCACATTACTGTATGAAGAAGGACGCTTATTAGAAACGATGTCCAAGTGGGAAGAAAATGCCAAAAAGCTTACCAATCGAAAAAAAGTTAAGAGTGAAGATAGTGGTCATTACGAAGCGATCTCGTACCATTATGGTGAGATTCATTACCCTAATGATGTTATTAAAAGCGCACAAGCGATGAGCTATGATCAACTCTACGTGATTGATTCTCCGATGACACCACTCGAATCCTTCACAGTTCCAACCAGCAGTGAGGAGGAAGAGTGGAAGAAACTCTTAGATCACGCCACTTCACAACAGGCACAGATCGTATTTAAATTATTACTCGATCAGTTTCAGGTGAATCCAAGTGATTATTATATAATTCCATTAACAAAATTGCACAACTATCAAGATTCTCCTCTACCTGGTCTAACAAAGGCACAGTCGGTAGATGCGATCGGAGGAATATGGGAGGGGTTATATAAATACTATTTTCTTGGGATTCAGCCAGAAGAAGGTGAATTTGAAACTCCTATAGGAAGTACGATTCCATATATCCTCCTTCACAAAGAATCACCATATTTATTAGTGCTTTATCAAACGAAAAGTGGTAAAAATGTTCAGCTCATACAATATCTTAATAAACCTATCATTAGAGAGCCTGATAAGAATTAGCTTAATATTTCTTTATCACAGTTGAAAGTTCTTGAAAGCTAATCACCTCAGGTACAGCTTTGTCTATTGATTTTGAAGCCGTTTGTCTTGAATTAAAGTAGATGACATCAAATCCAGCTTCTATAGCGGGATTGATGTCCTGACTCATGGAGTCTCCAATATATAAGTAGTTTCCTTTCGTTTCTTTAGCATAGTAGAAGAGTTGAAGATCTGGTTTTGCAATACCAACTTGTTCAGAAATATAAATATTTTCATCTTTGAACCATGTATCTAATCGTAACTCTTTGATTTTTGAACGCTGAACCTCATTAGAACCGTTCGTTATGATACCTAAGCGTACATGTTGATCTGAGAGTTCATTTAGAAGTCTTTCTGCACCTGGAAATAATTCTGCGAATGCTGCTACGTTGGCTTCATATTGATCTTGAAAGATGAGTGCTTCCTCATTAAATGTTGAGATATCGAATGTCTTATTAGCAGCTTGGAAGCGATTGATCTGATACGTTTCTCTCGTCCACTGTCCAGATTCATAGTACTCCCAATATTCATCACAGTAATGTTTAAAAACATCAAACCACTTATCAGGAGAAACAGATGCGTTTTTTCTAGTAAGCATTTCATCAGCACAATGCAGTATTGTTTTACGAAAAGCTTTCTCGTGATCATAGAGGGTATTATCTAAATCAAAATAAATATGTGTCCAATACATGTTTCCACCACCTAAAAAACCTCCGCCAGATGGCAGAGATTTAAGATAAAAACGAAGAGAACAGCTTTTTGCGAACACCTGGTATCTTCAAAGAGTTTCCTACTACGAAACGTCTTACCATCGCAATGCCAAGTAAGCTGTTTACTATTCTATAACGGTATTCATAAATAACGATTACAAACGATAGCAACAAGATCAATCTAGATAGTTTCATGGTATATCCTCCTGTAAACAGTATGTTACTAATACTGTTTACAGGAGGGTGTTGTTTTATCCATTTTGGAGCGTATTAGACTTTTGAAAGCGCATATCGTTTACGTATCCTAATACGATCGTAAATATCGGAGAGAGCCATAAGAAAATAGCGAACGGTAAATAGCTCAGTACAGAAACACCTAGTGTTTCTGCGAAGAATGCGCCAGAAACTCCCCAAGGAATGAGGGGGTTCACAAGTGTTCCAGCATCTTCTAGCGTTCTCGATAAGTACTTTCGATCGATACCAGCCTTATCAAAGAACGGCTCAAAGGTTTGGCCTGGTAACAAGATTGATAAATATTGTTCTCCCGTTAATAAGTTGACCCCGATAGAAGAACCAGCAGTTGCTGAGATCAAATGTCCTTTGCGATTCAATAATTTTGTAAGCCCCGTCATGAGCGCTTGAATAATTCCTAATACTTGCAGTACACCACCTAGTGCAAGAGCAAGTAAAATTAAGGAAACACTCCACATCATCGATTGTAAGCCACCTCTGTTAATAATTCCATTAACTAGCTCACTCGATGTTTCAAGTACAAATCCATTTTGCATCGTGTTCAAGATCGCTGTTGCAGAAAAGACTCCTTGTGCTCCAATCGCAACTAGAATCCCTGCGATCAAACCAGAAATTAACGTTAATAATACAGGAACACGTCTAAGAGCTAGAATGAGAACTACCAATGGAGGTAATAATGTCCAAAACGTAAGGTTAAACTCACTCGATAGCACGGAAAGAGATTTCGATAAATCTTCTGGATCAACAGAAGCGGAAAATTGATTGCTCATGATGAAGAAAAAGATAATCGTCACGATGATGGCAGGAATAGTCGTATTCATCATATGTCTTATATGCGTAAATAGATTGACACCAGACACAGCAGGAGCGAAGTTTGTCGTATCTGATAATGGAGACATCTTATCTCCAAAACAAGCACCAGATATAACGGCTCCTGCTGCTAGAGCTGGATTGACTCCCATTGCTGTTCCAATTCCCATCATAGCAATACCTATCGTACCGATCGTTGTAAATGAACTACCCGTGAAGCTCGAAACAATAATTGTAATTAATAAAGCACTAATTAAAAACCATTCAGGTTGTATAAACTTCAGTCCCCCATAGAGCAGTGCAGGAACTGTCCCGCTTTGCATCCAGATTGCAATCATCATTCCCACAATAAATAAGATCAAAACAGGTTTTAATCCAGTTGTAATACTTTCTAGCAGGCCTTTCTCAATGGATTCCCACTTGATTCCCCTTAAAAGACCAAAAAGACTAGTCCCTACAATTCCAACTAAAAGAGGCATGTGTGGTTCTACCTTCATAATGATAATACTGAAAAGCATCCAGCCCATAAGTAATGAAATGACGATGAGCGCAGATGAAAATGATAATTTTTTCACAGTTTAACTCTCCCTTTTTCTTAGATGACTATTAATAAGTTTGTCCTATCTCTATTTTTCCATAAAAAAATCCCTTCTCTATAAAGAAGGGACGAATTGTCTCGCGGTACCACCCTAATTAACAGCATATGCTGTCCTCTTAAGCTCCATAATATCGACTGGAATGCCGGGTATTACTACCTAGTTCCTCAGCTGTAAGTTCACTTTCTGACTGCCCCGATTCACACCTTCCACCGGGTCTCTGATGCTGCTATTTCACAAGCTACTCGACTGATTCATAACTTTTCCACTTTTATGCTTTTGTGCGTTTAAGTAATACCGTTATTTTATACCTAATTCTTTAGTCTGTCAAGACATATAAAAAAGCACCAGTGAGAACTGGTGCTGTGTTACATGCCGATATACCTAGAATAAAGAGCTTTAGCCCGCCCACTATCGCTTGTTCCTTGAACGAGCACTCGCCCATCAGGAAATATGACCAACCGCTCACCTTCTTCTAGCTCTGCTTTGAGTAAGAACGGCGTTTTCTTTACTTTAGCAACTTTTTCGAGTCTAAGAGACCACTCTTTCAGATCAAACGCCTTCTCAAGATTGATCTGTATCGTTTCTCTACCACATAAGGAAGCAACCTCACTGGCTGCACCATGTTGTAATGCTGGAAACTCTTTCTTTTGGCAAGCAGGGCAGTCTGTTTTCGGCGAAGAATACTTCATGGAATACGTGTGATTATTCCATATATCTACAGTCAGTAAACAACGATTTAATTTCTCATAAGCACCTACAATGTATTTCATCGCCTCTGTCACTTGATAAGAAGCGATAATATCTACAATTGGCGAGATAACACCAATCGTATCGCATGTTTCACCAGTAGTCCCTCCGGCGTCTTGAATAAAGCATCTCAAGCAAGGGGTTTCACCAGGTATGAAGAGAGCGGTCATTCCACGAGAACTAACAGCACCTCCATAAACATAAGGAATTCCTTGTTTGAATGCGGCATCATTGAGTAAGAAGCGCGTAGAGAAATTATCCGTTCCATCCATCACCATATCGATCTCTTCCATTAGTTCAAGAATATTTGACGCGTTTACATCAGCCGTAATGGCTTCGATCGTCACCTCAGAGTTCATTTTTTCAAGCTTTCGTTTCGCTGCAACAGCTTTTGGCAAAGTAGCTTCAACATCATCCTCGTCAAATAACATCTGACGTTGTAAGTTGCTCTTCTCTACATAATCACGGTCAACGATTCGAACTTTGCCTATGCCTGCTCTTACCATATGATTAGCTATAGCAGTTCCTAACGCGCCCATTCCAACTATGAGAATACTTGTGTCCCCAAATTTCTTCTGTCCTTCTTCTCCAATTTGTGAAAATAACATCTGACGTGAATAACGCTGGTACTGACTCATTGATTCGGCCCCTTTCGGATTAACATATATTCTTCTATGGTATTCACGTTCGTAAAGGATTCAAGGTCTTTATCTTCAATCATCACATGTCGTACTTTAAGCTGTTTAAGTGCAGCCATCACTCGTTTATCGCCTAGTAGTAATTCATTTTCGATGCTGTCCTTACAAGTGTATTTGTACAATGCACAAAGTGGCTGTATACGACCATTAGCAATAGGGATAATGGCATCAGCTTCCGGATGGTGTTTTGCCTCTTGTATAAGTTTAGAAAAAAGATCTGCAGTAACGAGTGGCATGTCACAAGCAACCACAACATAGTAGTCTGCATTTATTACACCCATCGCAGAAATAAGACCTGCTAGTGGGCCCATCCCTTTAAATCTCCGATCATCCACAATAATATCTGCATGCTCTTCCGATTCGAATCTCGCCATAAGCTCTGGCTTTGTAACGATGAGACATTTATGCACATGTTTCGTTAACTCATTGACGATTGTCTTATAGAAAGGTGAACCTTGGTATTGGACAAAAGCTTTATCGTGACCAAACCTTCGTGATTCTCCTCCTGCTAACAATACACCACATGCTTTCATAGGAACCACACTCCACAAGCTATGCCTCCACATAGAGAGGAAACCATGTTAACGACATCGTTATTTATTCCACTAATTCCTTTTATCTTTGTGGTGCCAACCCCACAGTGTACGGTGCGTTCAGTTTTGAGAGAACATGTCTCACAATAGAACTCTTCCTGAATGGTAGCACCGATTATGGTGTCGATCATACTACCCAGCACTCCAGCACCAGTGATCACAAGAAAAAGTGTGAATGGTAGATCAAAAAGAAAGAAGCCGACTCCCGCTACTAGTAGTGAAGCAAGAAATGATGCTAGTAAACCAGGCATACTCACTGCCCCAGAGGTGCCTCTAGGTACAGTACGTAACTTGAGGATATGGTATGGGTCTCTCTTTGCGAGTACGCCGAGCTCTGATGCCCACGTATCTGCATTTGATGCAGCAAGAGCTGAAATAAAAAAAGCAATCCACCATAGAGAAGGAAACATTGCCATCATAACACCTGCAAATGCTGCTGCTCCTCCGTTAGCTAACACTTGGTACTCATCTCTCGCTGAACCCTTTACAACGATTCGTTCTGTTTCTTGCTTTCGATCTTGTTTATACTTACTCCATAGTGTAGAAGTTCCAAAAAAAACCCCTAGTAACACTAACCCTTTCCACCCAAAACCATATGCGATGGCATTTCCGGTGAATATAGCGGCAACAGTACCTTTTCTAGACAATGCTCCCATCTTCAAGCCAACGACACCTGTCAAAAGAATAACGATGAAATAAAGGAGCATCATGTGAAGCGTAAAATCTTTTTATCTGTAATGAGTGTTTCAACTGGAAGATCGAAAGGCTCGACAGGTAATTTCTCGACTAATTGAATGCTATATGCTAATGACACGGTTTGATTTTCATATTGCTGCAAAAACCTGTCATAATAGCCTCCTCCGAATCCAATCCTGTAACCGTTCTCATCAAACAATAATCCCGGTATGACCAATAGCTGAATGTTCTTTGGCTCACAAGCTTTTGTAAGCTCGGGTTTAGGCTCTTTCAAACCAAAATACACTGTTTCTAATTCATCCCAACTGTTTAAGTAGCGGAATGTCATCGACTTATCCTCTGGATGGCATTTCGGTACAGCAACTTTCTTCCCAACTGACCACGAATGCTCAATAACTTTCTTCGTATTCACTTCATTTTTCATTGCAACTGTTAGTCCGATTGTCTCTGCTTCTTTATAGGGATCATATGTAAAAAGGTTTTCGAGGATCCGGTCATCAAGTTCTACTTTTTCCTTGTTTGTCATTTCCTTTAGACGGCTTTTCATATTGGTTCGCAACATTTGCTTTGTTTGCATCATTACCTCTCCTCTATATGATCGTTACTATCAGTGTAAGGGAAAGAAGACAAATAAAAAAGCAGTAGGATAACCTACTGCTTACTTTGTTTCGCGATGTAACGTGTGTTTCTTTAGTCTTGGGCTATATTTTTTAAGTTCAAGACGATCTGGGTTTGTACGTTTGTTCTTTGTTGTAATGTAGTTACGATCGCCAGTTTCAGTGCAAGCCAATGTAATTTGTACGCGCATGAATATCCCTCCAAATCCTATCAAACTGTTCATTTAACAACATACTTTATTATGATAACAAACAAATATGGTTCTATCAAGTTGTTTTTAGTGCTGAGAGAACTTTATATTTTTCTATATAATCCTTGACTACATCAACATACGTAGCGTGTGACCACGTAAGCGGAGCAACCGAGAGCGGCTTTCCTGTATAGGGATTGACTTGTTCAGGCAATATGCCACTTGATAAGGAGTGCTGGTGTGCCCATTCAAGGTGTACCTTTGCTTGGGCTAACTCCTCGATCGAATTTGCTTTTGCGATTTTCCACTTCGCCATCCATAATGTGCAAATGATCCAAGGGTTTCCCGGTACCTCTTCTACGTTTTGTGATTGTTGAAAGTAATAATCACTTACGTAGCGAGCTATTCCACCGACGGATGTTTTTACAGAAAGGCGCTCTTCTATTAATTCCATTGTTCTAACAATCCTCGGATCATCAGGCGGTAGTACTCCAAATGCAAATAATCCAAATACACTACTCTCGATCGTATAATCTTTCGTTATCTCCCCTGTTTCACTATTTGTATAAATCCCCCTAATAAAACACGAGCGGTCTTCATCGTAAAAATGTTTTTCGATTCCTTTTTTAATTTTCTCTGCACCTGCAAAATAACTCTCTGCACGATCGTCTTCACCAAATAGTGTCGCAAATGAATATGCGGCCATTAACCCACCATACGTTGCTGCTGCAGTGAAACTAAACACACCTAGACGCTCTTCCCATAGATCGTAGGAAGGGTGAGGTAAACTGAGCGATTCATCCATATAATCGAGCAGAAATCTAGCACCAGGCCGAATAAGGTATTTATAAAGTGATTGAGCAAACTCGATATCTCCCGTTGATTGATAATGCTCCCAAAAGGCCCACAGAACAAGAGCCGTCTCATCTTCTTGAATAGGAAGCTGCGGAGATCCTTTTCGATCGATATAAGGATGCCAGCTCGAACCAACCGATCCATCTGGATTATACTTATGATGAAGGTAGCCATCAACGGACAACAGCTCAGCACAACATCTATAAAAATTTGAGACCATGCCGTGATAACCTGCTTTAGATAATGAAGCGGCTATCAATGCCCCATCCCTCGGCCACATATAGCTGTAGTGATCGCGATTATAATGAAGGATATCAGAATCATTAGCAGCGATGATTGTTCCGTTCTGGTTAGTTTGAGTACGAACGATAAGAAGACTTCTCTTATATAGAGATAATAGATGAGGACTTAGATCAGATTCAGGAATAACTGATTTGTTTACCCATCTGTTCCAATACATTCGGATTTTCTCAACCGTTAAACGAGTTCCGATTTCACTCACATACGCATGTAGGTTGTTAACTTCTTCCTTCGTTCTGCCGACTGTCATCCAATAATAGGCAGTCGTTTCAGAGTTAGCAGCAATTTTCGTTTCAAGCGAAAATGTACTATCAACAGATCCTTGTGCGATCGGATTCACATGGAGGTGACCATCTTCTGCATCGCGCCACGTACCTTCTGCAGATTGAAATCGTTTGACCCCTGTTGTATATTGCTCGATACCTCCACCATCTACCTCTCCATTAAACAAGAAATATCGATACCGCTTGTAATGAATAATGGATTTAGTGTCTGGACAAAAGTAAGCCGTGTCTCCTACTTCAGTTTCATATATGTTTAAATCTTGATGAAAGAACAAACGGACTTCCTTTTCTTTTTCTTCTAAGTTTTGAATCGTGATCTTACGTATCATCAACATTTCCCTCTGATGGACACCTTCTTCAAATATTAATTTCAATCCAAGATGAGGATGGTATGCTGAACTGTAAGTAACAAGAGTATCTTCGTCATAATCAGGGTTTATTTCCCATTCGGATGAATGTAACCACGAAAAATTCCCATCTACCCATACTCCAATCCTGTTTGCATGTCCTTGAACATGATTTTGCTGACCTACATAAGGGTAATAGATATCTCTGATCTGCAAGAACTGATCCATATTGATCAAGAGTTGTCCGTTTCCAATCACTAAGTGTCTAGGCATCTTGTCCCTCCTCGTCCACATCTATTTTAGTGTATTTCACAAACCTTCGAGAGATTACTTGTACGAGAGATAAACATAAAAAAAGCCGCCTTCCTATATAGGAAGGCGGCTTACATATTAAGCGTTCAAATCGTATCGTTTACCTTTTACAACATAAATCACACTTTCAGAGATATTCGTGCAGTGATCACCAATTCTCTCAATGTAACGACAGATAAATGCGAGTTGCTGAATCTGACTAATACTATCAGGGTATTTTGTCATGAGTTCGAGTAGTTCTTTTACCAATCGACCATACATCGTATCGATTTCGTCATCAGCATCCGCAACAGCTTTCGCTTGATTCACATCTTCTTCATAGAAGGATGACAATACTTCTCTTAGCATGTTGTTTGCTTTTTCAGCAAGAGCAGGTATCTCTTCGATTGGCTTTACGAAAGGTTTATCACCGATTCGGATGATCGACTTCGCGATGTTAACAGCCAGATCGCCTACTCTTTCAACATCAGTAGAAATTTTAAGCGCTGAAATCAAACGACGTAAATCTGAAGCAAGTGGTTGTTCTTTTGCAATAAGCCAAATTACTTTTTCGTTGATCTCTTCTTCGAGTTCATTAATTTCGTGATCATTATCGATGATTTCAAGAGCTTTCTCTACATCCTGGTTTTTCAATGCTTTAATTGATTCGTCAACAGCGAGCTGAGCAAGAGAACCTAGCTCTAACAGTTGAGCTTTGATTTCATCTAATTGTTCTTGGAAATTTTCTCTAACTACCATAAACAGTCACCCCCGAAATTTTTAACCGAAACGGCCAGTAATATAGTCTTCTGTACGCTTATCTGATGGATTAGAAAACAGCTTGTTCGTATCAGAGAATTCAACCACTTCACCATTTAGGAAAAAGGCTGTTTTATCGGAGATTCGAGCTGCCTGCTGCATGTTATGCGTAACGATGATGATACTGAATTCTTTCTTCAATTCTTGAACGAGTTCCTCAACTTTAAGTGTAGAGATCGGATCAAGTGCGGATGTTGGCTCATCCATCAAGATAACGTCTGGTTCGATTGCAAGACAGCGCGCAATACAAAGACGCTGTTGCTGTCCACCCGAAAGACCGTATGCATTCTCATTCAATCGATCTTTCACTTCTTCCCATAGAGCTGCGCCTTTTAAGCTTTTCTCTACGATTTCATCGAGTACTTTTTTATTCTTGATTCCGTGGATTTTAGGGCCGTATACCACATTCTCATAAATAGATTTCGGGAATGGGTTTGGCTTCTGGAATACCATTCCTACTTTTGTACGAAGATCTTCCACTTTATATTTGCTATCGAAGATATTATTGTCACGGTATTTAATATCACCAGACATTTTTACGATCGGCACCATTTCAACCATTCTGTTTAGGGCTTTGATAAATGTAGACTTTCCGCAACCTGAAGGTCCGATAATTGCAGTGACCTTATGTTCAGGAATTTCAAAGTTAATATCCGTTAACGCTTGATCTTTCCCATACCATAAGTTGAAGTTCTCAATTTTGTATACTGATTGACCATCTGCTTTTTGTTCAGCTTCAGCACGTTGAGGTTTTTGGATCTTTTTTTCATCCATAATTGTTTTCATGATAACATTCCCCTTTTCATGTTGATGAGTAGAGCACGACTTTTCTTATAAACGTTTTGAAAATTTATTACGAATTAACACAGCGATAGAATTCATGATTAAAAGCATAGCGAGTAAAACAATAATTCCAGCTGCCGCTACGTCATGGAATTCTGTTTGTGGACGACTTGTCCAGTTAAAGATCTGAATCGGCATAACAGTAAAACCAGAAAGAAGGTTCTCAGGTAAATAGGCAACGAACGTAAGAGCTCCAATCATTAGGAGTGGTGCTGTTTCACCAATTGCTCTTGATAGTGCCAAAATTCCCCCAGTCAAGATTCCTGGAATTGCTGCTGGTAGTACGACTCTGCGAATGGTTTGCCACTTCGTCGCTCCCATTGCGTAAGATGCTTCCCTTAATTCTTTCGGCACAGAACGAACGGATTCCTGTGAAGCTACAACGATGATCGGCAAGATCAATAAGCTCATCGTTAAACCACCGGCAAGAACACTACGTCCCATCTCAAGCATACGAACGAATACTGTCAGACCGAGTAAACCAAATACAATAGATGGCACACCCGCAAGATTTGAAATGTTCAATTGAATGAACGTCGTAAATCGGTTTTTCTTTGCGTATTCTTCAAGGTAAATCGCTGTACCAACTCCTAGAATCAATGAAACAGGTGCAATGACTCCCATAACCCACAGGGACCCATAAAATGCAGCCTTTATTCCTGCTTTTTCAGGGAAACGTGATGCGAAGTTTTGAAAGAATTCTAAGTCTAAATACCCAATTCCTTGAGTGAATATCCGATAAAGGAGGATAACGAGAACAACAAGCGCGAACATAGTAGCCCCAAAAAAGACTCCTTTTAGTACGTTGTTCTTCATCAACCTCGTTTGCATTTTACTTTTAACTTTTGATTGATCGATTAATTGCATTAGTATTCCTCCCTGAATCTTCGAGAAATATATTGAGCGATGAGGTTCATGATCAGAGTGAATAAGAACAGCGTCATCCCTACTGCATAGATACTATAGTAGATCGTTGTACCAAATCCAGCATCTCCAAGACTCACCTGAACGATATACGAAGTCATTGTTTGAATCGACTCGGTTACGTCCATTGTTAGCTTAGGTGTAGCACCACCAGCTACCGTTACGATCATTGTTTCTCCGATCGCTCTTGAAATAGCTAGAACAAATGAAGCGATGATACCAGAGAGAGCTGCAGGTAGAACAACTTTCACCGCAACTTCAAATCGAGTTGCACCTAGTCCGAGAGCACCTTCTCTAATTGCATTTGGAACAGAACTCATAGCATCCTCAGATAGGGAAGCGACCATTGGTATGATCATAATCCCAACCACAATTCCTGGGCTCAAAGCATTAAATACAGGAAGATTTGGAATAACGTTCTGCAATACCGGAGTTACAAATGTTAGCGCGAAGAATCCGTAAACAATCGTTGGAATTCCTGCTAGTACTTCCAATATCGGTTTAATAAATCGTCTTACACGATCACTTGCATATTCACTCAAATAAATGGCAGCAGCTAATCCGAATGGGATTGCTACAAGCATAGCAATAACTGTAATCATAAGAGTTCCTGAAATAAGCGGCCAAATACCATAGTCAGGATCTCCTTCAAAGAAAGGATACCAATCTTTATTTGTAAAGAATTCAATTATTGAAACACGACTAAAGAACGTTATGGTTTCAACAATAAGCGTAAATACGATTCCTAACGTCGTTAGTACTGATAGAACAGCACACAAAAGCAACAAACCTGGGACTAATTTTTCCATAAAGTTTAATCGAGTTTTTTGCTTTTCTTTTTTATCTTTAATCATTTGACGTATAGATCTTTCCATAATATTACTCCCCCTCACACAAGAGCAAAACAGGTTAAAGTGAGGAGCGTATTTACTCCTCACCACAACCGTTTTTCAATCCGTTATTTTCCAGCTATCTCGTTTAACTTGTCCATAGCTTCCGTATACTTTTCATCAGGTAGTGCTACATAGCCAACAGCTTCAGCCATTTCGCCACCGTTTTCGATTATATACTTACTGAAGTCATATACTGCTTCATCGTCTTTAACAGCAGAATGCTTGATGTAAGTGTAAAGTGGACGAGAAAGTGGCTCATACGTTCCATCTTGAATTGTTTCAGCGTTAGGCTCGATTGCTTCACCATCACCATTTACAATTGGAACAACATTTAGATTATCTTTGTTTTCAAGGTAGTAAGCATATCCGAAGAACGCCATACCGTTTTTAGAACCAGTTACACCGTTAACAAGAACGTTGTCATCTTCTGAAAGTGTTGCTTCTTTATTCATTTGCTCTTCTTCTAGAACAACTTCGTTGAAATAGTCATACGTACCAGAGTCAGTACCCGGGCTGAATAGTTCGATCTTTTCTTCAGGCCATTCAGAGTTAATTTCGCTCCATGTTGAAACTTTTCCAGTCCAGATCTTGTTAAGTTCTTCGATTGTAAGCTGATCTACCCAATCATTCTCAGCGTTTACAACGATAGAAAGTCCGTCTTTTGCAACTTCGAATTCAGTAAATTCAATACCAGCTTCTTCTAGTGCAGCAACTTCCTCTTCTTTGATCGGACGAGATGCGTTACTCATGTCAGTCTCACCGTTAGAGAATTTTTCAAATCCACCGCCAGAACCGGAAACACCTACACTAACTTGAACTTTAGGTTGAGCAGCTGCATATTCTTCAGCTAGAGCTTCAAAGATCGGGAATACAGTAGAAGATCCGTCTACCATAACGTCGCCAGATAATTCTTCTCCGCCTCCAGACTCACCGCCTGAGTTTTCCGAGTTGTTTCCACAAGCTGCTGCGAAAACCAAAATCAATGACATTACTAGCGTTAATGCGATGCCTTTAAATTTCATGTGCTTTTTCCCCCTAAATGGATGTGTTTTTTGTATGGGTCATTAGGACTCCTACTGACCTCTCAACCACAATTACAAGAATACAGCTTGTTTATTAATTGCATATAAACCGATTGTAAAGATAGTGTAAATGCTTGTAGAAATCCTTATTTTCTTGCATATAATTGAAAGTTGTTGTCGAAAGCGCAGGACTTTAGACCTGATTAATCCTTACTCTTCCCAAACCAAAAAGAAAAAACCGCATTTCTGCGGTTTTTTATCTCATTCTTTATCCTTATTTTCAATTTCACTTCCACTAGGTACTTTCGCCTTGTTTTTGAGGTCGAAATAGGCATCTAATATTCTTCCGCCTATTTTCTTATTAACAAAGCCAGAGCTCGAATCGTTTACTTCCGGTATGACAACAGAAAAGGCAACCTCTGGATCGTTATAAGGAGCAAATCCTACAAGGGTCAAATTGTACTCCTCTCCGATCTGAGCCGTTCCTGTCTTTCCAGCTGCAACATAGTCATCACTCTGAAAGAAGTTATAATTCGTTCCTGCAGTTCCTTCTTTCGTATTCATAACCATCCACATTCCCCTTTGAATGTGTTCTACTTCATCTTTGCTCATTTTTACTTTATTCAATACTTCAGGAGTATGTTGAAAAAGGACAGTATTGGACAGTGTATCGCTTTCTGATGGTTCATGTACTTCTTTTAATAGATGAGGTTTAATGCGATAGCCTCCATTTGCAATCGTAGAAACGTATTGCGCCATTTGCATTGGCGTATACGTATCATACTGTCCGATCGACAAATCAAGTAAATTACCGAACACCCCAATTCCTCCATTAAGACCTGCACTTTCACCAGGGAGATCGATTCCAGTTGGAACACCTAATCCAAATTGAGAGAATGCTTCTCTCATTTGATTGTACGCTTCAGGGTTATAGCTACTCCTCTTATTAGGTTCGTAGTCATACCCTGCCATCATCATTGCGATTTTAAACATATAGACGTTTGAAGACTTTTGTATTGCCACTAAATCCGATATTCTGCCCATCGCTCTAGAGGTATAAGAAGATTTGGTTTGACCATTCGAAAATCGAAGCACCTCATCTACTAGCATATCGTTGGGATTAATGACATCATATTGATACCCAGTTAATACTGTAGCTCCCTTAATCGTAGAGCCCATCGCATATGAATCTCCGATCACACCAAAGGTTCTGCCCGTATACTTCCCATTATTATAAGCTTTACCTGCTATTGATAGAACTTCGCCAGTAGCAGGGTCCATCATCACAACATACCCTCTAGTCGCACCATATTTTCTGGCATCACGTAATTCTTCTTCTAAAATTTCCTCTACTTGTTGTTGTAGATCGATATCGATCGATAAAACAAGATCATTTCCGCGTTGTCCCTCTATTACTTCTGGCTCACCAATCGGCTCACCGGATTTATCCGTTACAAATTTTTGTTTTTCTTTTTGTCCTTTGAGATATTCTTCATATTGCTTCTCAAGATAGCTAATACCTACTTGGTCATTCCTATCATAATCTCTAATTCGGTAGTAAGTAAGGCTTTCACGAGGAATGTGTCCTACATTTCCAAAGATTGTTTGAAGCGTCTCACCATATGGATATTCCCTTGTCGCGTCAGCTTGAATATCAACTCCAGGTAATTCACCGAGGTTTTCACTAATGCGTGCGATCTCATCTTCCGTTAACCCCATCTTAATCGTTTGAGAAGAAAGAGCGTACCCATTATCCATCGCTCTCTTTATGGCTGCTACTTCTAGTTCAGTCTCATCAGCTTTTATTTCAGCTAAATCTTTATCATCGATGCGCTCTATTTGGAGCTTGTAAGCCTCTGTTGAATCTAAATTCTCCCACTCTTGTTCTGAGAGCTTCTGTTTCGCTTCTTCTGGGCGAGTCACGATCCAATAATCCTTTAAATCCCGATCTGTAACTTCTTCAGAATCTTTCTCGATTAGTTCGGCGAGTTTTCTTGCAAGATCTAATCGTTCTGATTGATTCGTATTTTGTGTTCTTATGTACGTAAGAGCGAACTCGGGATTATTATCTACAAGCACTCTTCCGTAACGGTCATACATCTTTCCTCTAGGGGCACTTGATTCTGCCGTTACATTTTCAGTCTGCTCTGATACCCGTTCATATTCTTCACCGTCCACAATTTGAATGACGCCAAGACGCAATACAAGAACTGAAAATAAAATAAAAACGGACAAGAATAATATATTTAACCTTATCGGCACGTGGTTCTTTTTCTTTCTATTAGGATTCACGTTATTCTTCCTTTCAACAAACAATTAGGCACCTGTAGAGTACAGGTGCCCTATCCCATATTTATTTACTATACTTAGTGATACACCAATTGTAAAGGGTATAATGAGCTATTGAACTGGCTCTACAGACTTTTCACTAAAAGCCCTAACAATCTTGAGTTTTCTATAGAAGAAGAAAATAATGGAATGACCAATTCCTAGGATCATCAATAGTGTAGGTACGATTTGAACATCGTTTGAAATCGAGATCGCTATTAGAAACACAGTGATCGATACAACCCTTCCAAAGTTTAAATACACCTCTCTTACTACAATGTACTCAATCCTCATTTCCGCAGCATTCCAAGCTTTTCCGATCACATCGTATGTTAGTGATACATATGGAACAAACAAAACGGGATAAGCGATTGAAATACAAATGCCGTAAAGCAACAAGCGCGGGAACGTTAATTCAAATAAAAGAATAACCACTGAGACATATAGCATAATTCCTGCATAAAGAATTGCTTTTATACGAAAACGTGGTTTTATTAATCTTGTCGCAAGGTAATAAACCAGGAATGAAACAGCGGAATTCACCAAACCAAATGTTCCTATCGCAAGCTCACTGCCAGTCGTAATAAATACGAGAACAGCAATGACAAAAATAAATGTTCCCTCTCTTAACCCTTGGAAGAAGTGAGCATGAAGAACATTTAGCCAATCGCTGTTAGATTTACGTTCGTTGAAAACTCGCATGAATGAAAAGTTGCCTTTCGCTGATCGCCTCTTTAAGAAAAAACTCAAGATAACCGCAGCTGAGAAAAGCAGCAGTGAGACTCCAAATATGATTTTGTACCCCGTGTATGATTCAAGACTTGAAATGACTACTCCTGCGAAAATAGGACCGATCATTCCAGCAAAAGAAGTTAGAAGTCCCAGAAAACCATTAAAAAAATCTCTCGTATCAGGCTCAGTTATTTCAAATGTTAATACATTAAACGCAAGCCAATAAAACCCAAACCCAATTCCAAGCAGTGCTCCCAATAAGACGAGCAACTGGCCAGCATTTTGCCCTAGTAGTAAAACCGTAATATAAAATAGCGCCAAAAAGATTACGCCGATTCTCAATACAATCACTCGATCCATCTTTTTAGCCCATCGTCCAGCTAAAATAAATGTAAGCGGTTGACTGATGACAACTGAAAGGTTGTAAATCGCAATATCTGCAAATTCACCTGTTTGTTTCCATAAATAAACGTTTACAAACGTATTTGAAAGAGCAATGCTCAAAGCATACAATCCGCCGATCGTTAATAATAAGAGTAGATCTTTTGTAACAGCTATATCACCCATTACGTGTTTAAGTACTTTCATGGCAAACTCCCCTTTTTTCCTCCTCCCTTATTTTGTATTAATTCTGTCTCCTTATGCGAAAGATTAGAAATGGGTAAGATGTTTTTGAAAGGAGAGTTCGATGTATTATTTTATCTATACAGGGGACGTCATTTCTCATCAAATTAAGAATACTCTTATATCACAACTGATTTCTTTTGCTAAAAAACTTGAGCAGCCACATACATATAATGAAGAAAAAAATTCATTAACGCTGCCTACATTCTTCATATCGATCAGGGAAAATCAAATTTTTTCCTATAGCAAGTACGATTTCAATGATGGTTGTGCGGTTACAGACCTTGTTATTGGCTATCTATTAGAACATCTGGGAAGCGTCTATACAAGGATAGAACCATAAAAAAACCCCGACAATACTGTCGGGGTTTTGGCGATTATTTTGCAGCTTCGTAACGCTTAGCTACTTCATCCCAGTTAACAACATTCCAGAATGCACTGATGTAATCTGGGCGCTTGTTTTGATACTTAAGATAGTAAGCATGCTCCCAAACGTCAAGGCCAAGAATTGGAGTAATGCCTTCCATTACAGGAGTATCTTGGTTTGGAGTACTAGTGATTTCTAGTTCTCCACCTTTAACGATAAGCCATGCCCAGCCAGAACCAAAACGTCCTGCAGCAGCACTAGCGAACTCGTCTTTGAAGCTTTCAAAGCTTCCAAATTTCTTTTTGATTGCTTCGCTCAAGTCACCTGATGGTTCGCCGCCACCGTTTGGACTAAGTACTTGCCAGAAAAGCGTGTGGTTAGCATGTCCGCCACCATTATTTCTTACTGCAGTACGAATTCCTTCAGGTACAGCATCCAGGTTGCCAAGAAGATCTTCAAGGCTTTTGTCAGCTAAGTTTTCATGACCCTCAAGTGCACCGTTTAGCTTTGTAACATAAGCATTGTGGTGTTTGCCGTGGTGAATCTTCATTGTTTCTTCGTCGATATGTGGCTCTAGAGCGTTAAAATCGTAAGGTAGTTGTGGTAGTTCAAATTTAGCCATTGTAAATCTCCTCCTTTAAAAGTATGTAACCCTTGTGACTATTGCGTCACAAGTCATGATCACAATGTATCACATTTTTACAGTAGCAGATTTATCCTTTGTTTTCAAATGTTTAACATCGTGATATCGTCACCACTTTTTATAATTCCACACATAAAGAATCGTAAACATAAAAAAACCACCTACAAGGTGGTGAATCGATGTTAATATGGTGGCTCCGGACGGAATCGAACCGCCGACACGTGGATTTTCAGTCCACTGCTCTACCGACTGAGCTACAGAGCCATGATTGTTAATTCAATTAATAATTCAATCTAAACGTGAATGGTTATGTAGAATGTCTTTACAATTTAAAGATGTAACTGTTTATTATGCGTTTAGGTTGCCCCTAAAGGGACTACGATTAACTTTTAACAACGATGTTTATTCGACGTAGTTAAAAGTTTATTTTGGTTGCGGGAGCAGGATTTGAACCTGCGACCTTCGGATTATGAGCCCGACGAGCTACCGAACTGCTCCATCCCGCGACGATATGAAAATTCAAGATGGCGGAGGAAGAGGGATTCGAACCCCCGCGGGCCGTTAAGCCCCTGTCGGTTTTCAAGACCGATCCCTTCAGCCAGACTTGGGTATTCCTCCGCGTATGGTGGACCCTGCAGGACTCGAACCTGCGACCGGACGGTTATGAGCCGTCAGCTCTAACCAGCTGAGCTAAGGGTCCAATGTAAATGGGGCGACTGATGGGAATCGAACCCACGAATGCCGGAACCACAATCCGGTGCGTTAACCACTTCGCCACAATCGCCATTGTGTTAAGTTAATATGGTAGCGGCGGAGGGGATCGAACCCCCGACCTCACGGGTATGAACCGTACGCTCTAGCCAGCTGAGCTACACCGCCATATGGCTCCACAGGTAGGATTCGAACCTACGACCGATCGGTTAACAGCCGATAGCTCTACCACTGAGCTACTGTGGAATATCTCTTAACGACAAGAATAACTATACCATATAGTTTAAAAAGAAGTCAATAACTTTTGTGATATAATTTTTATTGCAGAAAAATCAGCGATGAAATTACTATAGCATGGTTTTGTCCCTTCATCAAGATTACTAAAGAACATAAACAAGAAAGATAACAATCATTATTGCCTGAATAACACCTTTCATTAACGCTCCCCCAAGAAAACCAAGTAAAGATCCGACTCCTACATTAATCGACTCTCTTAATGGTTTTCGATGAAAGATTAACTCCGCTCCCACTGCCCCAATGAAAGGACCAAGAATAATTCCTAGAAAAGGGATAACGAAAGGTCCGACCAATAACCCTATAGTACTTCCCCATATGGCTGCTTTCGATCCTCCATATTTCTTGACTCCAAATAAGTTGCTAGCATAATCAGCAAGAAATAGTAGCGCGGTAAATAGAATTTGAATAATCCAAAAAGAAATTGTCATTGAACTAAATTCGAAAAATACACCGTACACAATATATCCTATGTAAATAAAAAGAACCGATGGAATGATTGGATAGATTAGTCCTACAAACGCCACTACAAACGATGCTATTATGAGTACCCAGTATAAGATATCCATGTTGCCCCCCTTTTTCTTCTATTATATAGAATAAAAAAAGTCAGGGCTAGCTAAGCCCCGACTTTTTATTACTCTTCTCCGATAACTGCTTCTGCAATATTAACAGCGTGATCACCTATACGTTCTAGGTTACTGATCATATCTACAAAGACGATTCCTGCACTTCCTGTACATTCGCCTTCATTTAACCTCATGATATGCTGCTTACGAAGAGATCTTTCCATTTTATCGATCTTATTCTCTAACTTCACAACTTCTCGAGCCTTCTCAACATCCCAATTATCCAATGCATCAAATGCCTGTTGGAGAGTCGTTAGCGTAAGATCAAACATTTGATCGAGATCTTTCATAGCTACATCAGTCATCTTCACTTTGTTGCTGATCTGATAATCAACGAGCTCGACGATATTTTCCATATGATCTCCAACTCGCTCAATATCACGAACTGAGTCCATCAACATACCATGTCGAGTTGACTCCTCAGCTGAAAGAGAGGTTGCAGATAGCTGAATTAAATAATCTGTGATCTTTGTGTCTAAGTTATTGATCGCGTCTTCATATTGAGCAGTTTTCTCTGCACTTTTTTGCTCTTTTGAAGTGACATATTTCGAAGCTTCTTTTACACCTTTATAAGCAAATTCGCTCATACGAATAACTTCTTCTTTTGCTTGTCCAAGCGCGACAGATGGAGAACGTTCGATAAATACCGGATCAAGGTGCTTTGGCTTATACTCGATCGCAGTATCATCACCAGGAATAATTTTTGTTACTAATACAGCAAGTAATGCAATGAATGGGAACTGAATGATTGTATTAGAAACATTAAAAATACCGTGTGCAAATGCAATAGTCATTTCTGCATTTAAATTAAGTGCATCTTGGATATATGCAATGAAAGGTGTGTACAGTGATAATATAATCAAGAACACTGTAGTACCAATTAAGTTAAATATAACATGTGTAAGTGCTGCCCTTCTTGCTGCAACTGAGGCACCAATCGATGCTAAAACAGCAGTTACTGTCGTTCCTATGTTATCTCCGAATAGAACTGGCATAGCAGCTTGTAGGGACATAGCATCCTGAGAGAATAAACTTTGCAGAACGCCAATCGTAGCACTTGAACTCTGTACGATGACAGTAAATACGGTACCAATGACTACTCCCAATATTGGGTTTTCACTCATACTAACCGTAAGATCTTGGAATACCTGAAGAGTTCTTAAAGGTTTCATACCGTTACTCATCAGTTCTAAACCATAGAATAAACCACCAAACCCAAAGATGATCTGTCCAAGATACGTTATCTTTTTGTTTTTAACAAAGAAGATCAATGCTGCACCAATAAATAGGATAGGTAGTGCGTAATCTTTGATAGGTATACCAATTATGAATGCTGTTACAGTTGTTCCTATATTTGCTCCCATTATAACTCCGATAGCCTGCTTAAGAGTCATAAATCCTGCATTTACTAGTCCTACTGTAAGAACTGTAGTGCCTGAACTGGTTTGTAACAAGATAGTAACGACTATACCTGCTAACACACCCATGAATGGGTTCGTTGTGAAGCGATCTAATATATCTCTTAACCGATCGCCCGCAGATCTTTGAAGGCCATCACCCATATACTTAAGTCCAAACAGGAAAATACCTAGACCTCCCACAAACTGAAAGATCATCTCCTGAACGTTGAGTTCCATCATTTCAACCCCTTGCACCATTTTATTTTTTTCGACAATACTCAACAAAGTCCCTTGTCTATTATCTACATCACCCTTTCTTTTGTAAAGACTAAATATAGATTTTGTAATGATTTATTCACAAAGGGAATGAAAAACTTTAACCGAGTTTATTGTTCCCTAAGTGGAATATAAGCTAAACTAGTTTATGGGTTTGTGTAATTAATGGAAGGAGATTTGAATTTGAACATATTTAAACAACTATTTTACAGCCTTTATTCTCCAAAGATGATGGCGCGCTTTCGTTTTCAAAAGCTTGGCAAACCGATCTTATATGTTTTTCTTTTAATGCTTCTTGCATCAGTACCAGTTGGAATTCTAACCACCGTTACATTTACGAATGCTTACGATGAATTGAAATCCCATATAAGTGACGTTCCTGAATTTAAACTTGTAGATGGAACGTTATCTGCTGATCAAGATGAGCCGTATATCACGAAGGAAGACGGAGAAACATTTATCTTTGACGCTACTGGTGAAACAAAACCTGATGATGTAGAAGGATATCAGACTGTCATTGCATTTTTAGGAGACAGAATAATGATTAAAGACTCTGGTACATTACAGGAATTTGATTATAGTAACTTCAGTACGATGAGTTTCACAAAAAGTGATGTGATTGAACTGTCACAAACACTCGATGATTTGCTTCCTATCTTTATACCCCTTGTCATTTTCGTCGTGTATCTTTTACAAACAGGTCTTAAATTTATAGGTGTGACGGTCCTTGCTACAATTGGTTTGACCTTGAAAAATATGACCAAGAGAAGAGTTTCCTATAAGCAGCTTTGGATACTTTCTGCCTATTCTGTAACGATACCGACGTTATTTTTCACTATTATGAGCCTGTTACGTACGCAAGTTCCATTTGGCTTTTTAGTATACTGGTTCGTAGCGATCTTGCTATTGTATATGGTACTGAAAGAAATTCCACTCCCCAAAAAGAGGCAAGAATAATCGTTAGAACAAAAAGAAGTCCTCCCGGTGTGCCGGGAGGACTTCTTTACACTTGCAGTGTTTCATCAGCTACTTTTTCTTCTATCAAGATTCTTGTTCCATCCACATCTGTTATCGTTACAGTAGTACCTTCATCGATCCATCTTCCAACTGAAATAGCGCTATACTTCTTATTATTCACTTCGATCGTTCCACTTGGCCTAAATGGTGTGATCGCTTTTGCTGTATGACCTACCAGGTCTTTGTATTCACTATTCATCGAGTTATAACCCATATCACCACTTAATCGATCTTTTAAGGTCATTTTCGTCCACATCTTCCTCGCAGTGAATACCTTCAAGAATAAGAATGATGCAGCTGCTCCTAATAGAAAACCACTAGATACGAGAAGTCCGTATATGAAAGAAGGTGAAGGTAACGCGACAGCAGTAACCATGATAAGGATACCGATTAATCCAAACGTACCATCGTTTAGTAACTTTCCGTCGAGCACCACTAAACCAAGACCTACTGCAAAGACCAATCCCATCCAGAGGATTGAAACTGTCGACGTAAGGTGGAAACTGAAATAAAGCGTTAAAATCAATATCCCAATCAGTCCAAAAATACCTTTTGTGCGCACTAGAATCTCCCCGAATAAGAATAAGACCCCTAATAAGACGACGATGAATCCAATCGCAGGTACAGCTAAAATATCCATCCAAAACCGCCTCCCTATTTATTCCTCTATCCTATATACGAATGAAGATCAAAAAAGTTTCTCGGTTTTTATGATTGAAACGCCCCAGCGATGCTATCGATGATCGATTTAATAAAATCAATAAACTTGCTAATAAAATTCTTTGTTTCTTCCTTGTTTAGAAATTCATTCAAGTTTTCTTTTGCATTCTCTAATTGGCTTCTAACTTGGTCCCAATCAATATTTAAATTCTTCATTCGTTCAAATAACGCAACAAGGCCGTCTAACTCCTCATTTGTTAATTCAATACCTGAGTCTTTTGCGATTTGTTGAATTAGACTTCTAAGCTCTTCTTCTGTTTCAGGTGGATTCGATGCTATCTCATCTTTTATCTTTGTCATTAATTCTGTAGCTTTTTCAGCTCCAATGCTTTCACTTAGCTTAGCTGTCTTTACAAGCTCTTCATTTGCGACTTGTTTTTGCTCTTCTGGTATCACTTTGTCCATGCTGACTTCATACGCTTTTATCAAACCAGTGAGTGCAGCCGTTCCAGACACTTCAATGGGTGCAGTGACATAAACGTCAGCATCCTTAACACCAGCCGTTATCAAAGCGTTTGTATACATCTCATCGGTTACCCAATTGATGTTGTTGGTTTCTACACTCAACCCTTCATCCTTTTTGCCTATCGTGATCGATGATGATGAAAGAGCACGTGTTCCGATCAAGCCTTTACTTATATAATCACCAAGGTATTTATGTTCTTCTTCATTCGATACCGTAACGGTTAATGCTTCTTCTGGAGCATTCATTTCTTTCAATAATTCCTGTTGTTGACTCTCTGATAAATCTTCACCAAGCGTAATGATGACGTCCCCTTCACTGGCATCAGCCAATGCATCTATAGGTAATACGAACACAAGCAAACTAACTGTTAATAAGTATGGTAAAAGTTTTTTGATCATCATTCATTCTCCTTTATTTTAGAAGTAAGGAAAGTAATGCACCTATATGCATGTTATTTTACTGCAGTCCTTCCTCAAAGAAAAGAAAATTCGAAAAACAGAGGAATAACCTCGTGGGACAAGCATAAGGTAAAAGTAAAAACAGTTAAGAAAGCGGGGTTTGCAATGCGTAAACTACTAACTGCTTTTATAATAATTCTCGTCCTTCACACCACCTATTACGATTTAACTACCGGGACTCTTGCAACGTATAATCCTCCTGCAGTACAAGTTGTTTCCGAATCTAACGAGCAGGGAGAAAAGCCTTATGTCCTCTACAAAGTAACTGCGGGAGATACAGTTCTTTCAATTGTTGAAAAGACGAACGGTTCGATTCCAGTTTCTATAGATACTGTGGTAGATGATTTTAAACAGTTAAACGGAATTCCCCCTACACACATCCAAATAGGAGAACAATATAAAGTTCCATCTTACATGGATGTGGAAACCCAGTGATTATTTCTTGTCAATCGTATTCATAAGTTGCTACAATGAGATAGTATTATTAATGAGTCTAAATCCTTATGCAGGAAAGAATAATCCAAGCTATCTAATCATGAGGTATGATCCTACATGTAAAAGGAGCGATTTTCGCATGAATGAAATTACTCACCGTACAAAGACAAGACCTGTAAAAGTTGGTCCTTTGACTATAGGTGGAAACAATGAAGTCGTCATTCAAAGTATGACAACGACTAAAACACACGACGTCGACGCCACTGTGGCTGAGATCGAGCGTTTAGAAGAAGCTGGATGTCAGGTTGTTCGTGTTGCTTGTCCAGATGAGCGCGCAGCAAATGCCATTCCAGAAATAAAGAAGCGAATCAACATTCCGCTTGTAGTAGATATCCATTTTGATTATAAGCTCGCTCTCAAAGCTATCGAAGGTGGAGCTGATAAGATCCGTATCAACCCAGGTAATATCGGACGAAGAGAGAAAGTCGAAGCAGTTGTTAAAGCAGCAAAAGCAAAAGGCATTCCTATTCGTATCGGAGTAAACGCTGGTTCACTTGAACGAAAGATCTTGGAAAAGTATGGTTATCCAACAGCACAAGGAATGTTAGAGAGTGCACTTCATCACATTAAGATTCTAGAAGACCTTGATTTCTATGACATCATTGTGTCTATGAAGGCTTCCGATGTAAACCTTGCAACAGAAGCATACGAACTTGCTGCGAAAGCTTTTGACTACCCGCTGCATCTAGGAATTACAGAATCAGGTACTCTTTTTGCAGGGACTGTAAAAAGCGCAGCAGGTCTCGGAGTCATTCTTTCAAAAGGGATCGGGAATACTGCACGTATCTCTCTAAGTGCTGACCCTGTAGAAGAGGTCAAAGTCGCAAGAGAACTTCTTAAATCGTTTGGACTTGCTTCTAATGCAGCAACGTTGATTTCTTGCCCAACTTGCGGAAGGATCGAGATCGATCTGATCAGTATCGCCAACGAAGTTGAAGAATACATCTCCACGATTAAGGCTCCAATCAAAGTTGCAGTGCTAGGTTGCGCAGTAAATGGACCAGGAGAAGCACGTGAAGCGGATATCGGTATCGCAGGTGCACGTGGTGAAGGGCTACTTTTCCGTCATGGTGAAATCATAAGAAAAGTCCCGGAAGAAATTATGGTTGACGAACTGAAAAAAGAAGTCGATAAGATTGCTGAAGAGCATTACAAGAAGATGGAAGAAGAAAAAGCAAAAGCTGAATCAAACGCATAAAGAAAGAGCCTGTTCAAATGAACAGGCTCTTTTTACATTTATCCACTAAAAGAACGGTGCGAAGAATAACGAAATGATCATTGAGGCTACCCCGACACCGATAGCCCAGCTACCTAGAGTCGTAAGTCCTCTCCTTCTCGCTATAAACCCTACTACGATACCCGCTGCTCCAAATATGACGGGTAAAATGAACAGGGAGATGACCGAAAGAGCTAGTGCGGCTATACCCACACCGACTCCAGTTTTCTCTTGCTCCTGTCTTTTAGCTTCAAAATGTTCTTCGCGCTCCTCAGCTCTTGGACGTTCATTTTCAGGCGACTGTAAATAAGGACGATCAAGAACTCCAGAAGGTGCTACTTCTGCAGCTGATTCTTCGAGATAATCTTCTTCCGATTGTAGATCAACTCTTTCTTCCTCCAGAAGTTCCAAATCCTCACGTCTGTCTTCTGTCATATACATCCCTCACCTTTAATCTGTAGTGGAGCATGTTTAGTATTCGCAAAGATACGGAAGGTTATTTGCTATTATTAAGTAAGTTACTACCAATTCCTCAATCGAGATCCACTGAATATGATATGATTGAAGGAGAGTGAATGAAAAGGAGTTTTTTTATGCCACTACAAAGACTAGGGCTTGATATCGACGGAACTATTACAAGCCCAAAAACCTTTTTACCTTATTTGAATTCGTCCTTCAACAAACAATTAGTACTTGAAGATATTACACAATATGATCTTGCAGGACTATTAAATGTTTCTAAAGATGATTTTATAAATTGGTTAAAAGCAAATGAAGAAAGAATTTATTCCAACGCGTTTATGGCAGAACACGCTCACCCCACTTTACACGGATGGAAAGATGATTATGAGCTTGTTTACATTAGCGCAAGAGGGAATCACCTGTTTGAAACGACGAAAGAATGGTTTACCACTAACGATGTACCGTATCATCATATTGAATTAATCGGTAAACACAACAAGATCGAATCCATAAAGCGTCATCAAGTTGACGTTTTCTTCGAAGATAAACACGATAATGCGTGTGCGATCGCTGAAGACTGCAACATTCCCGTCATCCTTTTTAATACACCGTATAACCAAGGTGCAGTTCCCTCGGGAGTGATTCGGATGAACAGTTGGATCGAAGCAAAAAAATGGCTCTATCATTACGAAAGCGGAAGGTAGCCCCTTCCGCTTCTTTCATACCTTATTGACATTCTCCGCATTTACCGTAAATCTCGAATTTATGCCCTACTACTTCAAAATCTGAATCGTAAACAGGAATATTGTCCATTGGACAAGCCTCGATTTGCCGTGTTCTTCCGCAATCAAGGCAGATGAGATGATGATGATGAGCATCAGTCGCACAGCTTAGGCGATAGCGTTTTTCACCATTCCATTCTGTTTCCTCAAGGATACCCAAATCTCTAAAAAGAGTAAGGTTTCGGTAAATTGTATCCACACTCATGCCAGGATATGTTTTCTGCATATACGTCAGTACTTCCCTTGCAGAAAGATATCTTTTTTCTTTGGCAAAAAATACCACAAGGTCCTCTCGTTTTTCAGTATATTTATATCCTTCGTTTTTTAGGATTTCTAGTGCACTAGATACATTCATCTTTCCACCTCTTCACATTAAGATTTCCCTTGTTGCCAGCGTTTTAAGATGAGAATTATGACTAATATGATTGCAGATAAAAGTACGATTGTTCCGCCAGGTGCTATATCGAGATAGTAGGCAAGAATCAATCCACCGATCACTGAAGCTTCTCCGATGAGGATGGAGAGGAAGATCGTTTGTTTAAATCCTTTCGCAATACGAATACTTGCAGCGACAGGAAGGGTCATCAGTGCTGAAACCAATAGGACTCCAACAATCTGCATCGATACAGCTATCACAAATGCTACGATCAGTATAAAGACGATATGAATCCATTTCCCTCTTATTCCTGAAACCACAGCATGCTCCTCATCGAACGATAGGAAGAAAAGCTCTTTATATAATAAGATCACAACAGCTAAGACAATGATCGTAATAACAGTAACTGCTAACAAATCACTTCTACTTATTGCAATTACACTTCCAAACAAATAATTAAAAAGATCCGAATTAAATCCATCCGCTAAGGATATGAAAACAACGCCTAATCCAATTCCACCTGAGAGCGTAATCGGAATAGCAAGCTCTTCGAAATGCTTATAAACTTTTCGAAGTTGTTCGATAAACAAAGAGCCTACTGCAGAAAAGCCCATCCCCATATAAACAGGGTTAACGAACTGCCAACTTGTTACATATTTCCCCATAAGAAGACTAGCGGCAATACCTGCTAAGGTGATATGAGAAAGTGCATCAGCAATCAACGCCTGTCTTCTAACGACAAGAAACACTCCTAGAAGCGGAGCGATCACACCGATTAATATTCCCGCTAAGAATGCATTCTGTAAAAATTCAAATTTCAATAATGCTTGAATCATCTAGACTCCTCCATGACCATGGTCGTGATTTAAAACATGTACATGGTGTCCATAAAAGTCAGAGAGGTCACTTTCGTTAAACTGTTCAAATTCTTCCGTTTCACCATGAAAATGCAAGGTTCGATTTAAGCAAGCCACATGCGTGACCTTATCGGTGATCGTCCCGATATCATGCGTAACGAGCAGCAGTGTGATGCCATTCTCTTTGTTTAATCTTCCGAGCAAATTATAAAATTCACTTGTAGAACCAGCATCAACGCCCACAGTAGGTTCATCTAGTATGAGAAAGTCTGGGTCACTCACTAATGCTCTAGCGATAAAGACTCTTTGTTGCTGTCCACCTGATAGTTCCCCTATATTACGGTCGGAATAGGCTTCCATTCCAACAAGTGCGAGTGCGTCATATACCGCTTTTTTATGCTTAGCGTTCATGAACTTAAACAAGCCAAGTTTGCTAGTAAGCCCCATGGATACGACTTCAAATACTGAAGCAGGAAAGCCTGAGTTAAAACTGTTTGCTTTTTGAGAAACGTACCCTACCTTGCTCCACTGTTGAAATTTATTAACCTGATTTCCAAGCAAATGTACTTGACCCTTTTGTGGCTTTAATAAACCAAGTATAATCTTAATTAGTGTTGATTTACCTGATCCGTTCGGCCCTACTAATCCTACGAAGGCACCTTTTGGAACAGTAAAGGACACATCTTCTAGAACATAACGATCTCCATAATGAAACGAAACGTTCGTTGCATCCACCATATTTGTATTTGTCATTATTTAAAACCTGCCATTTTATTTTTATAAGAATGATTACGATTTACATTAGTAGTATACCTTTATTAAGTGGTTTTGTAAATTTCATTTGCTTAATCTCTCGTTTTACTTAACTCCTTATAAAAAAACCCTTCCGCTGCAAATGAAATTGTAGCATGCAAAGCCAATGAACGCCACTACATAAAAAAGGACCCAAACCGGGTCCCTTTTCACGTTTCACGCCTATGAAACGCAGGTGCTATTCCAATATCGGTATTAACTTTCATGGAGACTTGCTTTTTCTTGTATTTCTTCAGAATAACCGCTCTTCGGCGTTCCTTTTTCTAATACGTAAGTCTCCAAACCAGCTATGCCACGGTTATAAGCCGTCAGGGCTTCATCCCAATTATCATATTTTTGATAAAGGTACTCTAAATACGTGACCGATAACGTCATGGAATAATAGGGATCAAATAGCTTTTCTTCAGAATAATCGATACCGGCCATATCTGCTATCCATGGGGCAGTGTTTTTCATGAACTGTGCCATTCCATATGCTCGTCCATACTTTGTTTGTGGACCTGTGAGTTCAGGATCGAACTTATCACCAGTTTCCACTTTCAATAACTCATAAACAATGGCTGGATCGATGTCAGACTTCATCGCTTGAAAAGCTAGGAACAATCCCCATTTCTCTTTAAATTTTCCATCGCTGTCTGCATAAAAATTCTTTGAGTATTCTTTTGCTTGTTTCCATTCTTCGATACTAATTGAGCTAGCATCCAAAGAATAACCTGTTTCTTTTTCCAGTTTCAAAAGCTCCGTTTGAGCTTTCATTGAATCGTTCTGGGATGTTGATTTCTTATCTAGAACCCCGACTGTTGTTTCAGCGTCAGCAACTTGTTCTTTTAGTAGATGAGAATTAATGAGAACTAGTACTAGTACGATTGTAAGAACAACTGCAGTGATAACTGATACTTTCGTTCTGGAATTTCGTTGAGAAAAATTGATAGTCTTGCACTCCTTTACAACTGGTATTTAATTCTGGAGAGCACCAGTTAAGGTTATACCCTATCACGTTAATCTCAAACATTTCTACTATAGTGCTTCTGAACGTCCCTTCACATAACAAAAAAGACTTCCACATAGGAAGTCTAATGAATAGGAGATTTGAACTTTGCTCCTCGTGTTTCTTGAGTATTCATAATCGTGATGAATGCATGGTCATCGATATCGTATATGACACCTTTTAACTTCGTTACTTCGAGCCTCGTAATAACAACGTAAATGACCTCTTTTTCTTCATCCGTATATCCGCCTTTACCAACAAGCTTAGTTGTCCCTCTACCTAATCGGTCAAGAATAGCATTTGAGATTTCTTCATATGCATCCGATACGATAAGGACAGCTTTCGTCTCATCTAACCCCTGAATTACGGTATCGATCGTTTTAAACGCAATATAATAGGCCATTACTGAATACATCGCGTTTTCCCAGCTGAAGACAAATCCTGCCCAGGTGAAGATGAAAATATTGACGAACATGACAAATTCACCTATAGAAAACGGAACTTTTTTCGTAAGTAAGATACCCAAGATTTCAGTGCCGTCCATCGATCCACCGTGACGGATGACAAGTCCCACGCCTACTCCTAGTGTGAGTCCTCCAAAAACTGTTCCTAATATGGGTTCAGTTGTGAAAGGTTCTGTATGATGGAGGAGTGTCTCAAATGCTGCGAGTCCAATAATACCGAACAAAGTGGAAAAAGCAAACGTCTTTCCTATCTGTTTGTACCCATAATACATGAACGGAATATTTAAGATGATGACCAACACGGCAAAATTGAACGGAGTGATGTGATCTAGAATCAGCGAAACACCGATGATTCCACCATCAATCAATTGGTTAGGAACTAGAAATAATTCAATTGCTGCTGCGGCAAGAAAAGCGCCTATCGAAATCATCAACAACCGATAGACAAGGTGCGTTTTACTTTCTTTTCGATGTTGTTTTTTTTGCATTTTGCCCTCCTAGGCATAGTAAATATGTAGATACTATTATATAAAACATTTCACAAATTAGTATACCATTCCATGGATCATCCTTGCATTTTGTTAACACCTCGAACGACTACATGCATAGTATGTGATAGTCAAAGGAGGAATCGTGATGAATCCAATTCAGCTTCAACTTGTTAACTTCAAACTTAACAGGATCACCACTGATGAGTTACTTCAGCTCTCTTCGCAATATAATCTAACGCTTTCGAGAAAAGATGCTGAGAAAATCGTTCAGATACTAAAACAAGAAAACATCGATATATCAAACAAAGCTCAGAGAAAAAGAATTTTGATGAAAATTAGTCGTGAAGTGAATCCTGGAGTAGCATCACAAGTTAATAAGCTGATAAAATCCTTCCTCAACGAGTAATAAAAAACCGCTTTTTCAGCGGTTTTTTTAATTGTTACTTCGTCATTAGCTTCTCTTTTAGATGATCATCGAACTTCTGTGCTCGAAGCATTTCGATTTCTAGCTTATATGGAGCTTTTTTGTTTTTCTTATCTTCCCCTACATAAGGTGTCTCTAATATCTTTGGCACGTCTTTAAGCTGCTCGTGATGAATGATTTTATTTAAAGCATCGAAGCCAATATGGCCGAAGCCGATGTTTTCATGTCGATCTTTGTGAGAACCACGCTCATTCTTACTATCATTAACGTGCAGTACTTTTAGACGGTCAATTCCCACAATCTTATCAAATTCATCTAGAACATCATCGAAATTATTAACGATATCATACCCAGCATCATGGGTGTGGCACGTATCGAAACATACTGAAAGCTTTTCGTTATGTGTGACACCATCGATGATTTTTGCAAGTTCATCAAACGTTCTTCCACACTCTGATCCTTTTCCTGCCATCGTCTCAAGAGCAATTTGTACTTCTTGATCCGCAGTAAGAACTTCGTTTAACCCTTCAATAATTTTGTCGATGCCTTTTTCTGCTCCCGCTCCTACATGTGCACCAGGATGTAGAACGATTTGACGAGCTCCAAGTGCATGAGTACGTTCGATTTCCGATCTAAGAAAATCTACGCCTAGTTGAAACGTTTCAGGCTTGGTCGTATTTCCTATATTAATAATGTATGGGGCATGTACAACGATGTTTCCGATGCCGTGCTCCTTCATATGTGCTGTTCCTTTTTCGATGTTAAGTTTTTCAATTGCTTTTCTTCTTGTATTCTGTGGAGCTCCCGTATAGATCATAAACGTAGTAGCTCCATACGATGCTGCTTCTTCACTTGCAGCTAAGAGCATCTTGTCACCACTCATAGAGACATGGGATCCAATCTTAAGCATATATCTTCATCCTTTCTTAACACAACTTTTATGATAGCACAGCTGCTTTTACCAGGTAAAGTAAACAAAAGCCCTCTCATGTTAAGAGGGCTTTTGTGGTTATTTTCTGCGCTTATGTTGAAGACGCTCGCGTTCGCGCTCCATCTTCTTCTTATAACCCGGCTTGACCTTTTTAGGCTTTGGTACGAATACATCTGGCTTAGAAGAGGTAGGTTTTTTCCTTGGTGTTAATGGTTTTGTTTCAACCCATTCCCCATTCTTCACTTCTTTATAGATAACGTCTATTCCTTTATCGATCAATTTTTGAATCGCCTGCTGATCAGAAGGTTCTGCTAGCGTATACGCGATACCATCTAGTCCTGCTCTTGCAGTTCGACCAACTCGGTGAATATAGAAATCCAAATCTTTCGGTAGCTCGTAGTTAATAACATGAGAGACACCCTTGATATCGATTCCTCGTGATGCCAGATCAGTAGCCACAACGTACTGACATTCAGCACGTTGAATTTTCTTCATGATCTGTTTACGTTGACGAGGTTGTACATCACCATGAAGCCTCTCAACATCGTAACCACTTTCAATAAGGAAATCAGCTACTTCATCCGCTGTTTGTTTCGTATTTGTAAATACTAGCGCAAGATAAGGGTTGATTGCTTTCGTTACATTTAGAAGAACATCATTCTTTTCTCGATATTTTGCAGGTACAAAAATATTCTCTACCTTGTCGGCAGTCACCTTTTCAGCATTTACCTGAACAAACTTCGGGTTGTTCATATATTTCTTCAAGAAAGGCTGTAAGCTTTGTGGCACTGTAGCTGAGAATACTAGCATCTGTAGCTTCTGGGCCATCCTAGCAGCGATGTAGTCGACATCTTCGATAAAGCCCATATCGAGCATTTGATCTGCTTCGTCTACAACGAGCATCGAGGCCGTATACACATTCAATGCCTGCTCTTCTACGAGGTCCTTAATTCTTCCTGGCGTTCCGATCACGATATGAGGTGTGTTTTTCATCTTTGAGATCATTCGTTTACGATCTGTTCCACCAACTGCTTGTTTGATTGAAATCGCTTCTTCTTCAGGAAGTGTCGCCACAAGCTTTACTGCTTCATCATAAATTTGATTAGCAAGCTCGCGTGTGGGTGCCGTAATAACCGCCTGACACTCATTATTTGTTTGATCGATCCTATGAATTAAAGGCAATAAGAAAGCAAGAGTCTTTCCAGATCCTGTTTGGGATTGTCCTATAGCACTCTCTCCGTTACGAATCGCAGGGATAAGACGCTCTTGAATTTCTGTTGGCCTTGTGAAATTTTGTTGTTCGAGTGATTTGATTAAAAACGGTTTAAGTTCTAATCTATTAAAAAGTTGTTTCATTATCTTTCCTCCATCCATTAATCCACCTTGTATTATAGACCAGATTAGACAAATACGCCATACATACTACTGGTGTATACAAACCTTCTTACTTCTGTCATGCCCATTATCTCAAGTTCCCACACCTTCAAATTTTATCAGCATATCTTATTATTAATCAGAATATACAATGGTCACCTTATGGAAAGGAGGACAACATATGAATCAATTCCCTCCCTCCCCTCCAGGTGGTTTAGGTTCGGGGATGGGTTTTCCATTCTCCGGTGGATTTGGAGGAGCACCAGGTCCTACCGTTCCTCAACCTACTCAATCCGGAGTGGGCGGGCTCCTATCTAGACTGTTAGGCGGAGGCGGAGGTTCAACTCAATCACTTCCAATGCCTCCTGGATCTTTTCAAGGTATGCAAGCCGGCGGTTTTGGAGGAGCAGAACGAGCTGGTGGTATGCTTACGAACTTATTACAGGGAAGCTCGCAGGGCGGAATGGACATGATGGGTATGGTACAAAATGTCCAAAAGGTCATGCAAGCTGCAGATACGATCAAACCGATGGTCCAACAATATGGTCCGATGGTAAAACAACTGCCCGAAATGATTGCTTTATTTAAAGAATATAAAAACTCTTCTAGTACAGAAGATGAAGAAACCGACGTTAGTGAAGAAACAGAATCGAATGAAGAAGTTAGCAATGTAACTAAGAAGGCACCACCCCCAAAAGCTAAGAAAAAGAGTACGAAAAGCAGTTCAAAAGCGAATATAAATCATACAAGCAAATCCAAGCCAAAACTATACGTTTAACGTCAATTCATTGAGATATGCCTCAATCTGCTTTATAATTAACCAAAGATAGGTTATACGACAATCCATCTGGATTGAGGAGGTACTCGATGAACGTAAAGAAAATTTCACCTAGAGGATACTGCTATGGTGTAGTCGATGCTATGGTCATCGCTCGCAACGCAGCAATGGATAAAACATTACCAAGGCCAATTTTCATTCTCGGCATGATTGTTCATAATAAACACGTTACAGATGCGTTTGAAGATGAAGGAATCATCACGCTCGATGGTCCTAACCGCATGGAGATTCTTAAACAGGTCGATAAAGGAACTGTTATTTTCACTGCGCACGGTGTGTCTCCACAAGTAAGAGAGCTTGCTGAAGAAAAGGGGCTTACCGTACTTGATGCTACATGCCCTGACGTCACAGTAACTCATGATTTAATCCGTGAGAAAAAAGAAGAAGGCTATCATGTCATTTATATAGGTAAAAAAGGACACCCTGAGCCTGAAGGTGCTATGGGAATCGCTCCTGATATCGTTCACCTGGTCGAGAAACCAGAAGAAGTGGATGATCTTAACATCGACTCAGAACGCATCATCATTACAAACCAAACGACAATGAGTCAATGGGATGTTCAAGAAATCATGGAAAGATCCATGGAAAAATATCCTCATGCTGTTATTCATAATGAGATATGCAACGCAACACAGGTTCGACAGGAAGCGGTAGCTGAACAAGCTGGTGACACAGACCTATTGCTTGTAGTCGGAGATCCAAAGAGTAACAACTCTAATCGATTAGCACAGGTTTCTATCGAAGTTGCCGGCACACCAGCATACAGAATTGCTGATGTAACTGAAATACAGTTAGAGTGGCTCGATGGCGTTGAAACAGTAGGAGTTACTGCTGGTGCATCTACTCCGACACCTATTACAAAAGAAGTCATTCGTTTCTTAGATCAATACGATGCAGAGAACCCAGAAACTTGGGGAAGAGAACGAAATGTTCCGTCTTCAAAGATTCTTCCAAAAGTAAAAGTAAAGAAATAAACAAAAAAGATTCCGTCATGGACGGAATCTTTTTTTATCTAAATTTGAATGGGTCCGTATCTACTGCTGATCCTATTACTTCAGTCGAATACTTTTTATCATCCATTAACGATTGAAGCTTCTTCCTAACTCCTTCGATCATAATTTTCTCGATATTATGACCTGCATCGACGATCTGCAATCCTTCCATCATCGCATCATGTGCGACATGGTAATAAATATCTCCAGAAACAAACACATCCGCTCCACTAAATCGTGCTGCACTGATAAACTTATTGCCATCACCGCCGAGCACGGCAACTTTTTTCACCGTTGAAGAAAGGTCGCCTACTATCCTCACACCTTTAGAACCTAACTGGTCTTTGGTCATTTGAGCAAAGGCTTCAAGAGTCATTTCATCTTCCAAATAACCAACACGCCCTAGGCCATATGATTTTGCTTCATTCTCGATTGGGTAAATATCATACGCTACTTCTTCATAAGGGTGTGCCTTTAAAACTGCTCTCAAAACCTTTGTCTGTTCACCAGCAGGAAAGATGCTTTCTACCTTCACTTCATTTACAGACTCGATCTTGCCCTGTTCACCTATATATGGGTTCGTACCTTCCGTTGGTTTGAACCTGCCAGTCCCTTCAGAACTGAATGTGCAGTTGCTATACCCACCGATAAACCCTGCACCCGCTTGACCAAGGGCTTCTCGAACTTCTGCTTCATGTGTTGCCGGCACAAAAACTGCGATTTTCTTATAAGGCTCTTTGAACGTGTTTACAAGTACTTGTGTATTTATTAGCCCTAGCGCTTCCGCTAGCATATCGTTCACTCCACCTGGTGCAACATCTAAGTTTGTATGAGCTGCATAAACGGTAATATCATGTTTGATAAGCTGTTCAATCATCTTTCCTTGTTCAGTATCCAAGTTGATTTTCTTAAGCGGTTTATAGAGGATAGGATGATGGGCGATGATTAAGTCTACCTCTTCACGAATCGCTTCTTCAACTACTGTCGGCAGTACATCAAGCGTCGTCATAACCTTATTAATCTTTTTATTAAGACCGCCAACCTGCAGGCCTATCGGATCACCGTCTTCCGCATATTTCTTTTTTGACCAAGATTCGAATTCTTGGATGATCGCTTGTCCTGAAGCTTGTTTACTCATGAAATGACCTCCTTAATTAATTGGATTTCATCTTTCACTTGCACTTCTTTTTCAGATGTAGCATCAGAGTTTTCCATAGAACGTAGAATTCGTTCTCTTTTATCTAGTTCATGGCTCCATTTTTTTACGAACGCCTGATTCCTCTCTAGAGTAAGCATCGGTCCGAATAGCAGTGCTTTGGCACGTTCACGCTCACTTAAATCTTGATATGGTTTGTTACCGTCACCGCGGTCAAAAACGAGAACTTCATAGATCTTCTTATCTTCTTCGAGAATACGTTCGTCTACTAATTCCCATCCCAAATCTGCAAGTCGTTCTCTTAAAAGGTGAGCAGCAACATTTGGCTGCAAAATAAGTCGAGAAACACCCTCTAACTTTTCTATTCCCTCAAGAAGAATATTTCGAATCAGTTGCCCTCCCATACCTGCAATCGTAATAACATCTACTTCACGCGGTTCTAAAACTTCTAGCCCATTTCCTTTTCTTACTGATATCGTTCCTGTAAAGCCACTTCGTTTCACTTGATTAACAGCAGATTGAAAAGGACCTTCATTCACTTCCCCAGCTATCGCATGGGAAATTCTTCGTTGATTCATTAAATAACAAGGCAAGTATGCATGATCTGAGCCTATATCTGCAACTGAACTAGCCTCTGGTACAAAACTCGCTACCATTTTCAAACGCTCTGATAATAGTTTATCGTTCATTATGTCACCACTACTTATTAGATTTTCACTATATGTTTCCCTTAAGAGTCATCAGTTTACACCTTCATACCAATTTCGCTCTTAACAAATAGAAAAGCCTTCTGTTTGCACAGAAAGCTTCAATACACATCTTATTTCTTCTCAGAAAGCCACTGGGCTACAGCTTCTGCTTGTTCTCCTTGAATTAGACCGGCAGGCATACCAGAGCCTTTACCATTGTTGATAATATCAAGGATTTCATCCTTGGATAATTTACTACCCACTGCATTTAATGCTGGGCCAACTTGTCCTCCAAGGTCTCCACCATGACAGGATGCACAGTTCTGAGAATAGATCTCTTCAGGAGCGGCTGCTTCAGCTTTCTGTCCTTCTTTTCCTCCAGAAGCTTCTTCTTCGCCTCCCTGTTGCATTGCCCAAAAAGAAACGCCAATAATGAGAATAAATCCGATGACTGCTGTCCATGCAAATGGAATAAGCGGATTCTTTTTCATTTTTTTTCCTCCTTGTACCGATTCGCTGATGTAGTTTTCCCCAAATATGTAAGAGTAAACAAATCATTATATATTTTACTTGAAAACGCTATGAAAGAAAAGGGGAACGGTGGCAAATCACATATTTGTCAATCTTTGTTTAACCTTGTTCTATCATAGCAAATATTCTTCATAAAACAAAATACACCAGCAATTGAGCTGGTGCATCAAGTGGGTTATACTCCAGTGTTTTGCTCTACCCATTTCACTGCCGTCTCACGAAGGCGATATTTTTGAATTTTCCCAGATGCCGTCATCGGATAGTGATCGATAAAGAAAACATGTGCTGGCGTTTTATATCTCGCTATCTTATTCTGACAATACTCCAGAATATCGGCTTCTGTTAGGTCGTGCCCTTCTTTTTTCTGAATACATGCAACGACCTTCTCGCCATACTTCTCATCAGGTATCCCGATTACTTGAACATCCAGAACGGCTGGATGTGTGTATAAAAACTCTTCGATTTCACGAGGATAAACATTTTCTCCACCGCGGATAATCATGTCTTTTAAACGGCCTGTGATTTTCACATATCCTTCCTCGTCCATTTCAGCTAGGTCTCCTGTATGTAACCAACCTTCATTATCAACGGCTTCTCGAGTTTCATCAGGCATTTTGTAATAGCCTTTCATGACGTGATACCCTCTTGTACACAGTTCGCCCGTTACATTTGTTCCTACGTCATTTCCTGTAACCGGATCAACAATCTTAACTTCCACTTCCGGTAGAGCTTTACCAACTGAATTCACTCGATAATCCACTGGATCGTTCGTTCTAGTTTGAGTAATAACAGGAGATGCTTCTGTCTGCCCATATGCAATCGTAATTTCAGCCATATTCATTTCATCCATGACCTTCTTCATGACTTCGATCGGACATGGACTACCTGCCATTATTCCCGTTCTTAACGTTTTCAGATCATATTTACTAAACGATGGAAGGTTCAATTCAGATATAAACATCGTAGGTACTCCATGAAGGGCAGTGCATTTTTCTTTCTCCACCGTTTCAAGTACTTGTTCAGGGTCAAATTCTACTATTGGGAAAATTGATGCTCCTGAAGAGAATGCTGCTAAGGTGCCTAGTACGCAGCCGAAACAATGAAAGAAAGGAACAGGAATGCACAAGCGATCTTTTTCTGAAAGCTCCATGCATTGTCCTATATGATAGCCATTGTTCAGGATGTTGGCGTGCGTGAGCATAACACCTTTCGGAAACCCAGTCGTACCAGATGTATATTGCATATTGATCACTTCATCAGGAGTAAGGCTCTCTTTTCGTTCTTGCAGCTGATTTTCCGGAATGTTCTTATATCCGTCCACAAAAGCATGCCAAGATTTGAATTGCTCATAACGGTCAGATCCAATGTATACCACATCTGTTAGATGGGGCAGTGCTCCTATTGCACAACTACCATTCACTATCTTATCGTCACGTTTCAAAAGACTAAGGAATGCTTCAGGGTAGGACGTGCCTTTAAACCCGTTTATCAAGAATAGCCTTGTAGCATCGGACTGCTTTAACACATACTCCAATTCGGTACTCTGGTAGTTTGTATTGACTGTTACAAGGACTGCACCAACCTTTGCCGTCGCGAATTGAAGTAGAAGCCATTCCGGAACATTTGTCGCCCATACTGCCACATGCTCACCTTTCTCAACGCCAAGGTTCATGAGAGCCTTGGCAGTGCGGTCAACTTCCTCATTAAATTCTTTAAACGTATAGCGTAATCCCTCTTTTGAATAAACCACAGCTTCCCTGCTGTGATAACGTTCAACTTGGCGTTCAAGCATTTCACCAATCGTTTCATGAAGCAGTTCCGACATACACTCACTCCTATCGTTTATTCTAACCGAGCGCTCGTTCAGTTTAACAGCCAATTTCTCGAGCAATAATCGTACGTTGAATCTCGGAAGTTCCCTCACCAATTTCTAGCAGCTTAGCATCTCTAAAGTACCTTTCAACATGATAATCTCTCATGTATCCATTACCACCGTGTATTTGAACAGCTTGATCGCAGACCTCCATACAAATTTCGGATGCGTAAAGCTTACATATCGATGCCTCTTTTGTAAATCGTTTTCCTTGGTCTTTTAACCATGCAGCTTTGTGCACCATGTTTCTGGCAAGTTCAATCTTCATCGCCATATCAGCTAGCTTAAATTGAATCGCTTGAAACTTAGAGATTGGACGTCCAAATTGTTTTCTCTCGTTCGCATACTGCAACGCCTTCTCGTATGCCGCCTGAGCTATCCCTACGGCCATCGCGCCGATGCCGATACGTCCACCATCTAATGTAATTAAAAACTGCTTAAAACCGTCCCCACGCTTTCCTAAAAGGTTTTCTTCAGGCACTCTCACATCTTCCATAACTAATTCTGTTGTGTTAGAAGAATGAAGACCGAGCTTTTCATAATTATCGATTACTCTGAACCCTTTAGCATCAGTTGGCGAGATTATTGCACTAATCTCCTTCTGTCCATCTTTACGATCTGTGATTGCTGTTAAAGCGAGATGCTTCGCATATGATGCGTTGGTGATATAACATTTGCTGCCGTTGATCACCCATTCACCATTTTCGAGATAGGCCTCTGTCTCTGTTCCCCCAGCATCAGACCCTGCGTTAGGTTCTGTTAAACCGAAAGCTCCTAAAGATTCACCTGAACAGATCGGCGCAAGATACTTCTGTTTTTGTTCCTCAGTTCCAAAAAGGTTTAATGGAGCGCCACCTAGAGACACATGAGCTGAATAAGTGATACCCGTTGATCCGCAAGCACGGCTTAATTCTTCTACAACGATCGCAAAGCTAATCGTATCTGCTCCTCCACCGCCATACTCTTCAGGGAACGGTAAGCCCATGATTCCAAGGTCACCCAGTTGCTTAAAAATTTCTAAAGGAAACTTTTTCTCTTTGTCACGCTTTTCTGCATCTGGAGCAACCACTTCATCTGCAAATTCACGAATCATTTTTTGAATCATCTTCTGTTCTTCTGTTAAGTCAAAATGCATGCTAAAGAACCTCCTGTTAAAACACTATTTGAATACGCTTACATTTTATTATCTCGTTTATGTTTTGTTTTTTCAACATTTAAAAAAATAAAATAATTATGCAATGTTAATTTTTCGTTAATTCCTTAGGTTTTTGGTTGCTACAGAAGGTTCCATAATTTTTTAACCGAAATGTGGATTTGCAAATCGAATGAAAAATCAGTAAAATAAATGACAAGAAATGTATCTTTAGCTAGGAGAATTTAGCTAGAATAAAAAAACTCCCTGCTGTAGTTAAACAGCCAGAGAGTTTTACTGATTATTCTATTCTAAGAAATCCTTTAGGCGCTTACTTCTGCTAGGATGGCGAAGCTTACGTAGCGCTTTTGCTTCAATTTGACGAATTCTTTCACGTGTAACGCCGAAAACGCGTCCTACTTCTTCTAACGTTCTTGTTCGGCCATCGTCTAGTCCAAAGCGAAGTCGAAGTACGTTTTCTTCACGATCAGTAAGAGTATCTAATACGTCTTCAAGCTGCTCTTTTAATAGTTCATAAGCAGCGGCATCTGATGGCGCTAAAGCATCCTGGTCTTCGATAAAGTCACCGAGATGAGAGTCGTCCTCTTCTCCGATCGGTGTCTCAAGAGATACTGGCTCTTGAGCAATCTTTAAGATTTCGCGAACTTTGTCAGGTGAAAGCTCCATTTCTTTACCGATCTCTTCAGGTGATGGTTCTCTACCGAGATCCTGTAGAAGTTGACGTTGTACTCGAATCAGTTTGTTGATCGTTTCAACCATGTGAACCGGGATACGTATCGTTCTAGCCTGATCGGCAATCGCACGAGTGATGGCTTGACGGATCCACCAAGTTGCATACGTACTAAATTTATAACCCTTACGATAGTCAAACTTTTCAACGGCTTTGATTAGTCCCATGTTTCCTTCTTGAATTAAATCAAGGAACAGCATACCTCTTCCGACATATCGCTTTGCGATACTTACCACAAGTCGAAGGTTTGCTTCAGCTAGACGACGTTTCGCTTCCTCATCGCCTTCTTCAATACGTTGAGCAAGGTTGATCTCCTCATCTGCTGATAGCAAGTCTACACGACCGATTTCCTTAAGGTACATACGTACTGGGTCATTTATCTTAACACCCGGTGGTACACTCAGGTCGTTTAAATCGAACTCTTCTTCTTTTTGAACTTCTTGCGGAGAAGGGTTATCTGTATTGTCTTCAATAACTTCAATACCCTGTTCCTCCAAGTACTCAAAAAATTCATCCATTTGGTCTGAATCTTGCTCAAACGGCGATAACCGTTCAACGATCGTAGAGTAAGTAATCAAGCTTGTCTTCTTTCCAAGCTCTACTAACTGCTCTTTTACTTGATCGATGGTTAATTCACCTTCCGCCGGCTGGCGTGTAGGTTTCTCAGCCATTCGATCCCCTCCTTCCATACATCTCAACACATCAATTATTCGTAAGCTTAAGATGAATTTTTAAGGTTCTTTTTCATCTCAAGAATTTCCATAGCGATTTTTGCTGCCTGTACAAAATCTTGTTTGGATTCAGCTTCTTTTTTCTCTTTTTCTTTCTCTTCTATCTTTATCCATTCTGGATAAATTAACACCTGTCGAATGTAATCTTGTAACTCTTTATCCGACACGTCGTCATTTAAATCCATCATAGCAAGCTCAGAAGCAATCTTTACAAGGTTTGAATCAGTGAGCTGTTCCATAAAGTGACTGATATCTGCCTCATGGCCTGCAGCATAGAAGCTATATAAATACGCTGCAATCGCACTATGCTCGTCAATATTGAACGAACCGCCAACTTCTTCCTGAACTTTTTCAGCTACATCCAGATCACGCATCATGTAAGCAAGTAAGATACGTTCTGCATTATGAAACGCGGGCAGAAGTTTTTTCTTCACATAGAAATTTTTCCTAGCATTATTATCCCTTTTAGGAGGGGCATTATCCTTCTTATTCTTCCTCTCCTTATAAAATTGGGCCGCTTGCTGTTTTAAAGCATCAAGCGAAAGCGAGAACTCTTGTGATAGCTGTCTAAGATAGTGATCCCGTTCAACAGCTTTTGTCAGTCCGCTTATTTCTCTGAGTACTTCTTCGATATAGCGGATTCGTTCTCCTTCATCCGATAGGTTTTTTCCAGTTCTGAAAAACTCCATTTTAAAAGCCATTACAGTTGGCGCTGCCCCTATTACATCCTTTTCAAAACGATCTCCACCGTATTTCTGGATATAGTCATCGGGATCAAGACCATCAGGCATTTTGGCAATCCTTACGTAACAGCCAGCTTCTTGAAGCTCTTCGGCTGCTCTTAACGCTGCACTTATACCCGCTTTATCTGAATCGTAGCAGATGATTGCTGAATCAGTTTGCCTACGAATCAAACGTGCTTGTTCTTTTGTTAAAGCAGTACCAAGACTCGCTACAACATTTTCTACCCCATTCCCGTAAGCACTAATCACGTCAACATAACCTTCGAGAAGGATTGCTTGATCTTTCATACGAATTGAAGAACGTGACAGATGGAAACCATAAAGCATCTTTCCCTTTTGAAAAATAGGAGTCTCTGGGCTATTAAGATACTTTGGCTCACCACTTCCAACGATTCTCCCTCCGAATGCGACCGTTCTACCTTTCGCATCCCAAATTGGAAACATGATTCGATTTCGAAAACGGTCAAAGTATTTTCCATCAAACTCCCTTCTTGAGAGAAGACCTGCATCCGCGACCTTCGAAAGAGGGTAATTTCTTTTGGTTAAATAATTCGTAGCGTAGTCCCACGATTCAGGTGCAAACCCTAGTTGAAATTTCTCAATCATTTCTTTTGTAAAACCACGCTTCTCAAGGTACTCTTTAGCCTGATTCCCTTCCGAAGTGTTAAGCATGCAATAATTATACAGTTTACCTAGAAAATCATGTGCTTTTAACATGACATCTTTATCGGATGAAGCCTTGGAGCTCGATTGATGATCACTATTGATTTCAGGTAGCTCGATACCAGCTCTTTGTCCTAAAATTTGAACAGCTTCTATGAAATTGTATCCTTCGATCTCCATTAGGAATGAGAAGGCATTTCCACCTGTTCCACATCCAAAGCAATGATAGATTTGTTTATCAGGAGCTACCGAAAAAGAAGGTGTACTTTCTCCATGAAATGGACAAAGTCCAAAAAAGCTTCTGCCTTGCTTCTTCAGTTGGACATAATCACTTACTACATCCACAATATCTGTGGAACGGCGAATCGCTTCAATTTTTTCTTCTGGGATTCTGCCACTCATCATTTATCACCAACAGGCTTTTATAGTTTCGATAAACAGAAATAATCTCCTTCATATTTCGACAAAATTTTAATAAATTCTTTACGAAAGTTTTCACGATCCTCGTTCGTAAACTTCCTTGGTCCTTTCGTATGTTTGCCAGCACGTCTACTTTTTGAAGCTAGATACCGCGTATGTAGAAGAGTGGAAATGTTCTCTTCTGTGTACGTTTTCCCTCTTGGGGACAGAATAAAAACGCCTTTTGGTAAAAGAAGACTTGCCAGTCCATAATCCTGTGTAATGGCGATATCTCCCTTTGTAACATGGCGATGAATGTAAAGATCTGCTTCTTCTTTTTCTGAGTCTACCATAACCCACCTTGCACTTTGGAACGTTGTGCTCATATGAGCATATGAAGCTACAAAAACAATTTCAGCATTCATAAGTGCTGGTTGAAAAGATACGATCTCTTCTTTAATTGGGACAGGACATGCGTCTGCATCGACAAAAAGCGTCAGTTTCTTTTTCGTCATAATTCTCTATTCTACATCTCCCTGAGTTATCCTTCTTTTAGCATTTATGTTTTAACTTTCAGAATTTTAACCGCTTCTGTAATGATGTAGCGGTCGGTAAAGTTATTATTATGATTATAGACAAATTTTATTGACAATATTTGATTATATACTAAATTATTTAAATTGAACAGATATTTATCGCAAAAAAACATACTACCAGAACATTTTCTTGGTAGTATGCTTTTCATATAGAATTAAGACGAATGCTTCCCTCTGTACAAGCTTAGAATTAAATTAGCTGTTTCCTCAACTGCACGATTGGAAACATCAATTACCTGACAATTCATTTTATGGATAACTTTATCGAAATATTCTAGTTCCTCTTTAATACGAGACATGTTTGCATAACTTGCTTCTGCATTTAGACCTAATGCTTTCAAACGTTCTTTTCGTATATCATTTAATTTTTCTGGACTTATTTTTAACGCATAACACTTGCCTTCAGATACTTTAAACAATTCTTCTGGAGGCTCCACTTCAGGGACGATAGGAACATTCGCAACTTTAAGCCGCTTGTGCGCTAAATATTGAGAAAGGGGCGTTTTAGACGTTCTAGACACTCCGACGAGGACGATGTCCGCTAGCCCAATTCCCCTAGGATCTCTTCCGTCATCATATTTTACTGCAAACTCGATTGCCTCAACTCTTCTAAAATAATCTTCATCAAGTTTATGTACTAGCCCTGGCTCGTTTCGGGGCTCTTTACCAATCGCCTCTTGGATGTGGTCGATCATTGGTCCGATGATATCAACCACTTGAACTCGTTCTTTTGCTGCAACATCTAATAGAAACTCTCGCAGCTGTGGTACAACAAGAGTAAAAGCAACGATCGCGTTCATTTCTTTTGCTAGTGTCATTACTTCTTGTATCGTCGCAGTATCTTCAACATATGGCACCCTTCTGACATCAAAGTCAGTAGGATCAAATTGGCTTGTAGCAGCTTTTACGACTAACTCAGCAGTTTCACCCACGGAGTCAGAAATAACATATACGACCGCACGATTTGTTGTATTTGTCATATGTACCTCCTATACTAAATAATTTCATTCTTTGCTAAGTCGACCATCGCTTTTGTGATATTGGTTTTCGTTATCCTTCCGATTACCTCCATACCCTCAGACACTTCCTTGACGATGGGTAGTGCATCAATTTGCTTTTCAATCAATCGATTCGCTACGTCAATAAGCATATCATCTTGAAAGCAAACTGTAATATTAGGCATTCTTGTCATAATAATCGTTACCGGGATACTCTGTAAATCCTGTTTACCGAGAGCAGCTCTTAGCAAATCTTTTCTTGATAGGACCCCAACGAGGTGAGCTTGTTTGTTAACCACGAATAATGTTCCTACATCTTCCAAAAACATCGAGCAAATCGCGTCATACACACTCGTGTTTTCCTGCACAACAACCGGAATCGACTTATAATCGTCTACCTTAATCTTCTTAACTTTTTCGGTAAGTAACTGAGAACCAGTTTTACCAGTATAAAAATACCCTACTCTTGGCCTCGCATCAAGATAACCAGCCATCGTTAAAATGGCAAGATCTGGCCGAAGCGTAGCCCGTGTTAGACTAAGTTTCTCAGCAATATGTTCACCCGTTATTGGACCTTCATTCTTTACGATCTGAAGGATTGTTTCTTGACGGTTATTCAGTTCGATTTGGCTCACCACCTTACTAAAATGTTATACTTTATTTTCATTATTATATACTATTAATGACTTTTCGTAAAAGTGTTCGATTTATCCTTAAGCTTTCTGCATAAAATTAACATTAAATAGCAAAAACCCTGGAAACGTGCCAGGGTTTTTGCTATTCAAGCTTAAAACGATCCAACTGCTCAAGAAATCTCTTCGATTTTAAAAAAAGGCCTGAATATGCATCAAAGTACTGGTTTAATACTTCTCTGATTTCTTTCTTTGTTTCTGTCTTTAGAGAAATATTGCCGAGTCGTCCAAGATCCATGTGTGAAAACAGGTGTAGAAGTTCAGCCGTCTTTTTCTTGAGTGGAATATGGTAAGGGTCAATAGACAAACAACGATGGCATAGAAAACCGCCTTCTCGTATAGAGAATTCAAACTTCCCATTGTCTAACCCGCAATTTACGCAAGAACTTAGCTGAGGATTGATTCCTGCAACACGCAACATTTTAAGTTCGAAAATAAACAGTACGACTTCTGGATCCTTCTCTTCATCTAGCGCATGCATGACCTGATAAAGCATTTCAAACAAGTACGGATTTGGTTTGTTATCTTCCGTTAACTTATCAACGAGCTCGACAGCGTAAGCTGCATAGGATGTTAAAAACAAATCATTACGTATTGAACGGAAGGAGTCGATCGGTTCACCTTGATTTAACCCACCAAGTCCTGATGTGTGGTGATATAAGTAATGTCCGTATACAAATAGTTGAGAAACGGAAGAAAGACGGCTTTTTGGTTTTTTTGCGCCTCTTGCCATGACGCCAACCTTACCCGTCTCTCTTGTATAAAGAGTAATTATTTTGTTGGTTTCTCCATAATCAACCGTTCTTATCACAATACCTTCTACTTTTTTCAACAAGGAGCTTCACCAACCCATTCCTTGTCTCTAATTCCATCACAATGTCAAGTGTGTACGAGGCACCTCTTCATGTTCTATCAGTGGCTCAGCATCTTCTGTATCCAGGCATTCCATTTCCTTTAAAAGAAGATAAGTATCGATGTTTCCTGTTTCACAAAACACTTTCCAGGTAAATTCCAACATCTCAGATCCCACCTTTCAATTTGTAAAAAGTTTTCCTCTTACTAAGTAGCTTGACCTTTGTTATGTTGGTTTATGTGATGGAATATTTGACAAATTTTATCTTAATAATCGTCTTCTTTATAGCCGTAGTCTCTGAGTGAAGTCATTTTGTTTCTCCAATCCTTCACTACTTTTACCCAGATTTCCATGTAAACCCTTGATCCTAACAACGATTCGATATCTTTTCTTGCTCTCTTTCCAATCTCTTTAAGCATCTTTCCTTGTTTTCCAATGATGATACCTTTTTGAGAAGACCGCTCTACAACGACGGTTACGTGGATATCGATCACATCTGATCCTTCTCGCTGTTTCATTTGTTCGGTTACAACAGTTACGGAATGAGGAATTTCTTCTCTCGTTAAATGAAGGACTTTCTCCCTAACAAGTTCAGAAACAATAAACCGTTCTGGATGGTCTGTAACATGGTCACTAGGGTAGTATTGAGGACCTTCTTCCATATAACTAATAACCTGTTCGAGTAAGGTATTCACATTGTTTCCTTGCAAAGCAGAAATAGGAACGACTTCTGCAAATGAATATTTATCTTTATAAAAATCGATCAATGGAAATAGTTCATCTGGATGAACTTGGTCAATTTTATTAATGACTAGGAAAACAGGACTATCGACGTTTTGTAAACGTTCGATGATGTATTGATCTCCTGCTCCATATCCTTCTTCAGCGTTGATCACAAATAGGATAAGATCAACTTCATTCAGCGAGCTCTGGGCCATTTTTATCATAAAATCGCCTAATTTATGCTTAGGTTTATGGATTCCTGGAGTATCGATGAAGACAACTTGTGCATCGTTCGATGTATAAACTCCTTGTACTTTGTTTCGTGTTGTTTGTGCTTTATCACTCATAATGGCGATTTTTTGGCCAATCACGTGGTTCAATAACGTCGATTTACCAACATTTGGCCTGCCGATTATGGAAACAAAGCCCGATTTAAACGCTTCTTTACTCATTTAAGTCCTCCGGTGAAAATGCGCCAGGAAGCAATTCACTGACTGTTAATTCTTGAATTTGTCCATCTAGATTAGTAAGGATCACTTGCATAGCTGGGTCACATAGTTCAGAGATAACCTGTCGACACGCTCCACACGGAGGTACTGGTCGGTTCGTATCTGCAACGACTGCAATCGCGCTATATTTCGTGTGACCTTCTGAATATGCTTTAAATAGAGCGGTTCGTTCAGCACAATTACACATACTGTACGCAGCATTCTCAATGTTACACCCGCCAAATACAGTACCATCTTCTGATAGTAATGCTGCTCCTACTTTGAATTTCGAATATGGCACATATGCCATTTCTCTTGCTTTTCTTGCCTCTTCTATCAACATTTTTTTATCCATATTTTGTAGCCTCCTTATGACTGTAACAAACGTGTGATTGGTTCAAAAAATAGAAGGAATCCGATTATAACCGAAATAATCGCAAAAAGAAAGACTGCTGCTGCTGATACATCTTTTGCTACCTTAGCTATAGGATGCTCTTCTTCCGTAACCAAATCAACCACTCTTTCGATGCCTGTATTTAGGGCTTCAATACTTAACATGATTCCGATCACACATAGTAGGATACTCATTTTCACTAATGATAAGTTTAGAATGAGTCCCATGATTAGTACGATCATCCCTACGATGAGGTGAAATAGAAAGTTTTGCTCATTTCGAATTAAATAGTTGAACCCTTGTGACGCGTACTTGAAGCTATTCAAAAATCGTGTAAGCCTGGATTTTGAGTTCCTATCGTGTAAGTCCATATTGCTCCAGAATGTCCTTCTGTTTATCAAACATTTCCTTTTCGTCTTCTTCAGTCATATGGTCGTAACCTAGTAGATGAAGAAACCCATGAACAGTAAGGAAACCTAGCTCTCTTTCGAAACTATGGTTATATTCATTTGCTTGTTCTGAAATTTTCTCTACACAAATCACAATTTCACCGAGTAAGTGAGGGAAATCTTCACCGAAAATAACCGGATCTTCTTCACCATCATCCAGTGCAAATGAGATAACATCTGTAGCATAATCCTTGCCGCGGTATTCTCGGTTGATCTCAGTAATTCTATCTGCATCAACGAATGTAATGGACAGTTCACTACCCTCTACTTCTTCTTTTTCTGCTGCATAACTAAGTAAATCATTGATCAGCTTAAAATGTTCCTCTGTTATCTTCTCTGTTTCATCAAGAAATTCTATTTCTATGCTCATGATGTCACCTTCTTTTTTATTTCTGTTGGATACTCGATTCTACTATGAAAGATGCCGTTTAAGGTTTCGAGTATCGTTTTGGCTACAATATCGAGCTCCCTCAGTGATAGATCACACTCATCGAATTGTCCATCTTCGAGCCTTTCTGTGATGATCTTCTTAACGAGCGTCTCAATTTTGTCAGGACTCGGCTTCGGCATAGACCTTACAGCAGCCTCAATACAATCTGCGATTCCTACAACAGCAGCTTCCTTTGTTTGTGCTTTAGGACCTGGGTAACGGAAATCTGATTCTGGAATTCCATGGTCTGTATGCTCGAGTGCTTTGTAATAAAAATATTTCAACAAACTTGTACCATGATGTTGTTCAGCAATATCCACGATTTCCTTCGGAAGGCGATGTTTCCTTAACATATCTGCTCCATCCGTAGCATGAGAGATTATGATCGTTTTACTCAACTGCGGAGCAATCTTATCATGTGGATTTTCCATGTTCATTTGGTTTTCAATAAAAAAGTGAGGTCTCTTCGTTTTCCCAATATCGTGATAATACGCTCCAACTCTAGCTAAAAGTCCGTTCGCTCCAATCGCCTCACAAGCAGCTTCAGATAAATTTGCGACCATGACACTATGATGATACGTTCCTGGCGTTTCAACGAGTATTTTTCTTAAAAGAGGATGATTCGGACTTGATAGCTCGATTAACCTGGTAGTGGATACAATTCGAAACCCAGCTTCAAAAAATGGCATCAACCCTAATGTAAGAACAGATGATAGAAACCCGGATAGGAAAGCGAATATCATATGGTATCCGATTTCAACACCACCATATTGACCATTCTTCAACATTAATAATATTGCCACAGATAGAATGTTTATCAATGAAACGAGCAAACCAGCCTTAAGAATATTCGAGCGGAGGTTTCTTCTACCAAGAAAAAACACACCGGACAACGAACTCATGAGTACATAAAAGGAAAGTGAAGCGTTCATAGGTCCAGTGATTTCTCCATTAAAAAACACACCTGCACATACAGCGAACAATAGACTGGAAGCGATTGCAATCTGCTCATTAAACAACATCTTTATAAGCATAGATCCTACAGCCGCTGGTACGATGTATGTAATACCAGGAAACTCGACCGTACCGAGTAGACTAGAAAGTTTCAATACGAGCAAGGTACTAAAAAACACTAGTACAATAATTAAAAGATTCGTGTTTTTCGTACGCACCCGATCTTCAATATCTTGAACGAAATAATATAAATAACCTGTTAGCAACAGGACGAGTAATGCTAAACCGATATATGGGATGGGATCGAAGCCGTCATCTAACAGCCCTGCTAGTCTAAGATTGTCCATCACTTCTCTATTGATGATCATACCTTCTTGAACGATGATCTGACCCTCTCGAATCATAACAGGTTGAACGGATTCAATCGCTTCCTGCCGACTTTGCTCAGTTAATTCAGGGTCTAAAAAATAGTTAGGAACGATTGCCTGTTGAGCAACTGTTATCATAGCTTGTTTTTGATTCTTTGGCAAAGAAGTTAACGATAAGCTCGTTTCAACATCGCTTTGTGCTTGTTCTAGGTTGTCGATCGAAACTTTATCTGTCATTACTTCCATCACTTCAGAAAGCGTAAGTTCCTTAATTAAGCTGATCTGAGTACGTTCTGCTTCTAATAATGGTTTCAGCGTATCATTGCTAATATCTTCTGCCATAGAAGATGATAAAAGTGTTCTTAATTCTGTTAGTTGTTCTGTGACCGTTTTATCGCCTTCTTCAGTCATCTTTACTTTCTCGATTCCTGAGAACAAGTCATTGAGATTGTCTACTTGACCTTGCAGCACTTCATCTCTATAAACATATTTGCCTTCGATTTGAGCGGCTTTGGAACGTGCTTCTTCAGTTGCTTTTCTATTTTCGATCGTAATCGGTGAAGCAATATCATGATTGGCTCTTGAATACAAAGAAATATTTAAAGACTCTGGTATTACATTTGAAAGCATGGTTACGTACATAACGATTGCAGCTACAGCATATAACGACCACTTGGTTATTTGACCACCTTCAAGATGACGGAGATTATGCTGGATAAAGCTCTTAATCCTCGTAAACATCAATTGCTTCACCTCACAGATTTAACCCTTAACACGAATACCCTTCTAATATTTTATCAGAATTCTCTTCAAAAAGGATGAGAATAGACAAAATAAGCACATCAAACAGCTTTTCAAAACAAAAACTACCCAAGCTCTATTTGTGTAGAACTCAGGTAGTTTATGATTACTTATCGGTATGTTCGTACGCGTCAATAATCCTTTGAACGAGAGGATGACGTACAACATCCGTTTGCTGAAGATAGATGAACGAAACATCTTTCACTCGATTCAATATTTTTTCGGCTGCAGCGAGTCCAGACTCTTTGCCTTTTGGTAAGTCGATCTGTGTGATATCACCAGTGATAACCATCTTAGAACCGAACCCTAATCTTGTTAAGAACATTTTCATTTGTTGAGATGTGGTATTCTGAGCTTCGTCTAGAATAACGTAGCTATCATCAAGTGTTCTACCTCTCATATATGCTAACGGGGCAATTTCAATCGTCCCACGCTCAATTAAGCGTGAGGTTTGTTCAACTCCTAACACATCGTGCAAAGCGTCATATAAAGGGCGTAAATAAGGATCGACCTTCTCTTTTAAATCACCCGGCAGGAAACCTAAGCTCTCCCCAGCTTCCACAGCAGGACGAGTTAACACGATCTTCTTTACTTGATTATATTTTAATGCTGCTACCGCCATTACGACAGCTAGATAGGTTTTCCCTGTACCTGCGGGCCCTATTCCAAATACTAAGTCGTTTTTCTTCATAGCAGACACATAGTGACGTTGCCCTAAAGTTTTGACTTTAATAGGTTTACCTTTTGCGTTCGTAGTGATTTCTTCTTGATAGAGCTCAAGGAGCTGCTCGATCATGCCTTGTTGAACAAGTTGACATGCATATACAACATCTCTGCCAGAGATGCTAGCTCCTCGTTTAATAAGTGACTGAAGGGTGGACATAACGTCCTTCACCATATCAACAGCCTCTTCGCTGCCTTTTACAGTTATCCCTTCACCACGCGTAACCAGTGAAACCTCTAGTGCTTCTTCGATTATTTTGAGATGCTCATCTCCTGGACCAAATAGAGTCTGAGCTTCGTTAGAATTTTCTAATTGTAATGATAAGTCAACAACTCGTTCTGTCAATAGACCTCAATCTCCTTGAACAATAGGTATATTTTTTCCAATTTCCTCTATCACTTCAAAGTGTATCTTTACGTTTACTTTACCATTCTCTACCTTCTCGTGCAAAATCTTTTCTGTTTTAATTTCAGCATCTTCCGCTGTTTTATCCTTAATGTCTTCACGAGCAACAGTCAGTGCTGCATCAACCGCTTCTTTATTTGTATATGTTCGCTCGACCTCTTTCGTTTCTAACATATGCTTGAATGAAATCGAAATTGGCAATTGCCATTTAAGAAAGCGGAAATTTGTTTCGCGCTCGTTCACTTCGTAATGCTTAAAATCGGGTGCTTTAAATCCCCAAATAGGAATATTGAACCCATAAACACGGAAAGAATAATTCGTTTTGCTCTCACCCGTGTGCGTCACAAATGAAGAGTTTAGTGGAATATCAACAGATGAGACGTACCATGTTCTACCGTAAACTTTTCCTCTAGCAGGAACGAGTTGGCTTTTTTCTTCTTTCCCAATAAACCCTGATATTAATAACTGACCTGGTTTTACATATGCATTTTCCTTCACTTTAGCTTGACCCTCTTCAACGTACATTTTCGTAATCACAGCTTTCTTTTTTGCAACGATATGTCTAGGATCTGCGGCAGGCTCTTTTTCAGGAAGTTGTTTCTGAACAACCTGAAAATGATAAGAGGTTCCATTTCGTTTAACACCGATCCATGTCACTTCTTTCAAACTTTCTGAGAGCTCCTGCTGGATTTCCTGGTTGGTAGGAAGCTGGAAAATGAACTTCCCTTTTTTGATACCAAGTTCATACGCAGCTTTTCTAAGCTTGTGCTCTACTTCAGGTGAGGCACCATTAACGGAGATTGCCCAGACCATATTGGATAAAATCAAGATCAATAAAATAGAACCGATTACTCCAGCAAGAAACCCTCTAGATGTAACAATTCTTTGAACCATAAACGGAAATCCTTTTCGCTCATGGATTCTAACCTTACATCTCGTCCTTTTTAAATGTGGTCTTATCCTCCTAATATCAGAAATATATAAGGATAATACGATTGTTTGTTCATCTATGCGTTTGATATTCCAGATGGGAATGCCGTATTCGATACAGCGGTTAATAAACAATTCAGTATAACTTCCCACGACTTTAATCCGAACGTATCCTGAAAAGAGTTCTCGAATATATTCTTTCATCATTGACCCCCTGTATTCAGTTCGGGTCTTGAAAGCCCCCTACAAGTCTTCAGGTCTCTCAAGGTAGGAAACGTGTTCGATTTTTCCCTCGAGCAAAATTTCCTCTGGCAGTATCGTTTTTAGCATGAAGTCTTTTCCTTTTATCAACAACTGACCCTGTTTTAGGAGGAGTCGTACTTCTTCATTAGAAAATTTTAATACACCCTGGTGGTTTTCTATGTAAATATGAAGCTGTCCCACCATTGTGATACGCGGTAAGTCCATGACTGCATCTGCAGGAAGCTTTAATCTACTCGTTAACCATCCCTTTAGGCCATGCCTCCATTTTGCCATGGATACTCCCCCTTTCATCTCATCTTTATGATATTCAAAGCCAAACTATCACTTTTTCATAAAAGTACTCTAAACCATTTTCCATACAAAAAAGCCGCCGAGTTTTTCTCGACGGCTTAATAAGATGAATGAGACCTCTATATTACCTTCTGGAATTCTTCATCTTCATCATTGAAGGATGCGGGTTTTTTGACCGTGGAGGTCCGAGGATCTCTGACCAGATAACCCCTTTCTTAACATCCTTCTTCTTTATAGAAATTCCACCAAACTCACGGTGCTTTGAAGAATTTGGCTTATACACCTTAAGTTCTTCAGACGCATTATCTCTAGATGAGATACGTTCTAAAGCCTCTTCGTAAGCATCATACTGCTCCGGTTTTAAATCAAAGCTCTGCTCTGAAGAGTTGTCCTCGTATGAATAGGGATTCTCCTGATTTGGCCCTATGCTTCGTCTAGGACCAGAAGGAGGCTTTGTTTCCTCTTCCTCCGAGCCCATTCGCTTGAAGAAACTTAAGATCCCTCCGATTGCAATAATTACGAAAACGATGTTATTTAACAGTAATTCAATAATACCCTCCAACATCGTCACCTCCATCTGCTGAGAGGATTATTAACGATCATCCTCATCTTCTTCTTGATCTGATTTTCCAATCATATCGCGCATATCAGTATCGGCTTCAATGTTTTTTAGGTTCATATAATCCATTACACCAATATTCCCTGAACGCAGTGCCTCTGCCATAGCCATTGGTACTTCGGCTTCAGCTTCCACAACTTTCGCTCTCATTTCTTCAACTCTTGCTCTCATCTCTTGCTCTTGAGCAACAGCCATCGCACGGCGCTCTTCTGCCTTCGCTTGTGCAATATTCTTGTCTGCTTCTGCCTGATCAGTTTGAAGTACAGCTCCAATGTTTTTACCGATATCGATATCTGCAATATCGATCGACAAAATTTCAAATGCTGTTCCTGCATCCAAACCTTTTGATAGAACGGTTTGAGAAATCATATCTGGATTTTCCAGTACCTTCTTATGATCGTGAGAAGAACCGATTGTACTTACGATCCCTTCTCCAACCCTAGCAATAACAGTCTCTTCACCAGCACCACCCACAAGGCGGTCGATGTTTGCACGTACTGTAATTCTTGCTTTCGCTTTTACTTCGATCCCATCCATCGCAACACCAGCGATAAACGGAGTTTCGATAACTTTTGGATTAACACTCATTTGAACAGCATCAAGCACATCACGACCTGCAAGGTCAATTGCTGCACAACGCTCGAAGCTAAGTTCGATGTTAGCACGGTGGGCAGCGATCAACGCGTTTACAACTCGGTCAACGTTACCACCCGCTAAGTAATGACTCTCTAATTGGTTCGTACTCAGATCAAGACCTGCTTTAACAGCCTTGATAAGAGGGTTAATAACACGTGATGGAATAACACGTCTTAATCTCATTCCTACAAGATTAAAAATACTTACCCTTACACCAGCTGCGAGAGCTGAAATCCATAGCATTACCGGTACAAATGTGAATAAGATCGCAAGACCAATAATCACAAGACCGACTATAATGATCAAACCTAATGAACCTGTATCCATTGTTTTCCTCCCTATAATTCCTTTTTATTTGTTAACGGTTCGAACAACAATGCGCGATCCGTTGACTTTCGTAATCGTAATAGTGGTACCTACTGGTATATAATCACCTTCTGTAACAACGTCCAATCGTTCATCACCGAAATCTGCTATTCCAGCAGGCCGTAATGGCGTCACCGTAGTACCTTCATTTCCAATCAGCTCATTTCGAGAGACGTTCGATACATACCCTTGCTCTGACTTGGTAGAATCAGATAGAACGATCTTTTTGAAAAAACCTCGATAGCCAAATAATTTGATAAAGAGGTAAGAGCCGCCGATTGTTATTGCCACTGCTAACAGAACTGCAATCAATACATACTGTAATGACTGACCTGAGCCAAGCACGATGCTCCCCACAATTCCTAATGCTCCCAATACACCGAATATACCGAAGCCCGGCATAAAGATTTCCACAAGAATTAGGACGATACCAGTTATTAACAACAAGATAGATTCCCACCCTGCAAAACCGGCTATCATATGTCCAAAAAAGAATAGCAATAGTGCACCTGCACCCATGAATCCAGGGATCCCAAAACCTGGAGAATAGAGCTCCAATACGAGACCTAAACTCCCAATAGAAAGTAAGATGGGTATGATGATTGGATTTGTAACGAACCTAGCTATCTTTTCAGCTATGGTGACTTCAGCATCCATCATTTTTGCATCAGAAAGATTAAGTATTTGCACTAACTCTGTCCTGTCCTCAGCAGTACCTTCGGAGTACCCCACTTCACTAGCTTCCACATCATTAAGGGTCAATAATTCCCCTTTTGGTGCGTTGTACTTAGGTAGATCAACGTCTGGATCAGCCATTGCAAGCGCGATTTCTGGGTCACGATCGTTCAATTCAGCTGCTGATTTCATCGCTGCATGCCAAAACGACTCAGCTTTCTTACCAGCAGTATTACCTGATTGATCGATTATAGCCGCTGATCCCATCAATGCACCTGGCTCCATTATGATTTGATCTGTATTGAGAGCTATATAAGCACCGGCAGATAAAGCTCTATCAGCGATATACGCAGTGATCGGTACGTCTGTTGCTTTGATTATTTCACCAATATTATCCGCAGCGTTTACTGCACCACCAGGCGTATCTATTTCTAGAACAATATGGTCTGCACCAGCTTCTTCAGCATCCTCGATCGATCGCTTCAAAAATGCCTCTAGACCACGTTCAACTTCCTGCTCAACAGGTATAAAATAAACGACCTGTCCTTCTCCTTGCCCGTTTGCACTTTGTCCAAAGAACGAGAATCCAATAGCCATTAAGACCGCGATGATTCCCATTAGCTTGATGGCGTCATTTCTGATGTCAATCCCTCCTTTCAAGCTTTCTATATATACGGATCAACTCACAAACAGGTTTCAAAAATGTATGTAATTTACTATAAGTATGACAAATTGAATAAGGAAAAGCTAGCAAGAATTGTGACACAATACATAAAAACACGCCCTGCTTACACAGGGCGTGATTTAGCTTGATCATATTTATGATAAGTTCTTTTGTACAAGGCGATTTACAAGTCCGCCGTCCGCTTTGCCTTTTACTTTAGGCATAAGCGCACCCATTACCTTACCCATTTCCTGTTTGGAAGTAGCACCAGTTTCTGCAATCACTTGCTGAACTAGTGTTTCGACTTCCTCTTCAGACAATTGTTTCGGCAGGTAGGCAGTTAAAATCGACAGCTCTTCATCGAGATTCTGCACAAGATCACTTCGACCAGCTTTGTCAAATTCTTGGAGGGAGTCTTTGCGTTGCTTAACTTCGCGAGTGAGAACGGTAAGTTCTTCCTCTTCCGTCAGGTCATGACCCAATTTAATGGACTCATTCTGAAGTGAAGATTTCACCATACGAATAACAGATAGTTTCTGCTTTTCCTTGTTCTTCATCGCTACTTTCATATCTGCTGTTAAACGGTCATTTAGACTCACTGACCTAACACCCTCTCTTAGAACTTACGCTTTTTCCTTGCTGCCTCAGATTTCTTTTTACGCTTTACACTTGGCTTTTCATAGTGCTTGCGCTTCTTAACTTCAGCCAAAGTGCCTTCTTTAGAAACCGTTCTCTTGAAGCGACGCAGAGCATCATCGATCGACTCGTTCTTACGCACGCGAGTTTCCGCCATCTCTATCCCTCCCTCCAAAACATACACAATCATAACACATGACTTTCTAACAAAGACATGTCACCTGCAATTATAATACATGCCGAACGGTTTATCAACATTTCTTTATTTGATTTTTTTATGTTAATAAAAAACAAGCATGTGTTTCCGGTCCTGTCCATACACTTTTTATGGAGAGGAGATGGCGAGATATGAGTCCCTACGTGGCATCGTTTATCGTTTTTATCAGTATCTTTCTATTTGGTATGGCGATTCTTCGCATCGGCCTCCAAACGTTTTCTCAAGCTAAGGTTGAGAGACTGTTAACCTCGATGACAGCAACTCCTTTTCGAGGTCTCATCATGGGGATGCTCGTGACCGCCCTCATCCAGAGCAGTTCAGCTGTCATGGTTATAACTGTAGGGCTGATCGCCACAAAGCTGTTAACATTTAGACAATCAATCGGTATTATACTCGGTGCTAACATCGGTACTACGATTACAGCAGAACTAATGACATTGAATCCTGATCAGTTTACGATACCTTTATTGATTGTAGGCTTCATCTTCTTACAGATTAGAAAACAAATCCTTTTTAGTATCGGAACAGTTTTGTTTGGACTAGGATGTATCTTTGTCTCGATGCACGGGCTTGAAGCAATGTCCATTCCGCTATCATCTTTATCTTTTTTCGATCACATTATTAACGAAACGAACACGAGTTTACTCTACGGGATAGGAATTGGAACGATCCTTACTGCGCTTATTCAATCGAGCTCAGCTACGACTGGAATTACAATGAGTTTCATCAATCAAGATTTGCTCACACTTCCTTCTGCAATTGCGATTTTATATGGAGCTAACATCGGCACTTGTGTAACTGCATGGCTCGCAAGTATCGGAAGTTCGAGAGAAGCAAAATTATCAGCTTATGCACACATTTGGATCAATGTTCTTGGTGTATTGTTGTTTTATCCTTTAATCGACGTGTTCAGTAGAATGGTGGAATACGTTACCACATTACCAGATGTGCAACTCGCTCACGTCTCAATCATATTCAATGTGTTTTCATCCCTGCTTTTCTTACCTTTAGCCGGCATCCTTGCTACTATGATCGAACGCCTACATGGCGGCAAGGCAATATAAAAAACCAATCCCTAGGGATTGGTTTTTTAGTTACTCTTAATAATCTGTGTCAGCAGTTTCGCCTTGTACGATTTTTACTCCTGCGCTTGCACCGATACGAGTAGCACCAGCATCGATCATTGCTTGAGCTCCTGCAAGGTCACGTACGCCACCTGAAGCTTTAACGCCGATTTCAGGTCCAACAGTTTCTCTCATAAGCTTAATATCTTCAGGAGTTGCACCACCAGTAGAGAATCCAGTAGAAGTTTTCACGTAATCTGTTCCAGCTTTAACAGCTAGTTCACAAGCACGCTTCTTCTCTTCGTCAGTTAGAAGGCACGTTTCGATGATAACTTTTACAAGTGCTTTGCCTTTTGCTGCTTCTACAACTGCGTTGATGTCGTTAACGATATAGTCATCGTTACCCGCTTTTAACTCAGCGATATTGATTACCATATCCACTTCAGTTGCACCTTTTTCGATCGCATCTTTCGTTTCAAATGCTTTTGTTTCTGTAGTCGTAGCTCCAAGAGGGAAACCGATTACTGTACATACTTTCGCTTCTGCACCCTTAAGCATGTCAGCTGCTAATGTAATCCATGTAGGGTTTACACATACAGATGCAAAATTAAACTCTCTTGCTTCTTGACAAAGCTTTTCTACTTGCTCACGAGTAGTATCAGGTTTAAGTGCAGTGTGATCGATCATGTTTGCTAGTTCTTGGTTCATTTCATATCATCCTTCCAAATCTTATGTATGCCGAAACTTAAGGAGTTCGGCAGTCCTTAATTTATAATGATGCAACAGCTGAAGCTGGTTCCTCTTCGTTCATCACTCTAACAAACTGTCCTTCGTTATAAGGATATCCAGCTTTCGTGATCTTTACTTTAACGATCTTACCAATCATTTCTTCAGAAGCTTCAACAATTACCTTCATATAGTTAGCAGTATACCCTACATATAAGTTAGATTCAGGTGAATCTTTGAATTTTTCTTCGGGAATTACTTCCAGTACTTCACCTTCATATTGAGAAGCATATTCTTTTGCAAGCTGATTCGAAAGCTCAATTAATTGATGAACGCGTTTATTCTTCACTTCTTCATCAACCTGATCATCCATTCTTGCAGCAGGTGTTCCTGTACGTTTAGAAAATGGGAAAACGTGCAGTTCTGAGAATTTGTGTTTCGAAATAAAATCATATGTTTCCTTAAACTCTTCGTCAGTTTCACCAGGGAAGCCAACGATCACATCAGACGTAATCGCGAGTCCAGGTAGAGCCTTTTTCAAACGTTCAAGACGTTCTCCGAACATTTCCATCGTATATTTTCTTCTCATTCTTTGAAGAACCGTATTCGATCCAGACTGAAGTGGAATATGGAGGTGTGGCACAACTTTGTCCGAAGCATTCAATACTTCTATAACTTCGTCAGTAACTTGGCTAGCTTCGATTGAAGAGATCCTTATACGCTTCAATCCATCCACTTTTGCGTCCAAATCACGTAAAAGTTGAGCAAAGTTGTAATCTTTAAGGTCTTCACCATATCCTGCTGTATGGATGCCTGTAAGAACGATCTCCTTGTATCCAGCTTGAACAAGCTGTTGCGCCTGTTCGATAACTGCTTCTGGTTCTCTAGAGCGTAAGAGGCCTCTAGCCCATGGAATGATACAGAACGTACAGAAATTATTACAACCTTCTTGAATCTTCAAGGATGCACGAGTCCTGTCAGTAAAGGCAGGTACCTCTAGTTCTTCATATACTCGAGCCTTCATAATATTGCTTACGCCGTTTACAGGCTCTCTTTCTCGTTTATATTGTTCGATATAATCGAGCATTTTAACTCTGTCTTGTGTACCAACTACAACGTCTACCCCTGGTATAGCCATTATTTCTGCAGGGGACGTTTGTGCGTAGCAGCCCGTAACACAGATGACTGCATCTGGGTTCTTTCTGATCGCACGCCTAATAACCTGGCGACTCTTCTTGTCACCAGTATTCGTAACCGTACACGTATTGATTACATATACGTCCGAAGCATGATCGAACTCGACTCTTTCATAGTCTTGTTCTTTAAATAACTGCCATATCGCTTCCGTTTCATAATGATTAACTTTACAACCTAATGTATGGAAAGCAACTGAAGGCATAGGATCACCTCATTAATTCAAAATGATATGAGATTGCTGCAAGTACATATAAAGCAGCCGTCTCAGTTCGCAAAATTCGTGGACCCAGACCACAGGAAGTAAAACCTGACTCTTCAAGTTTTCTTACTTCATTGTCTGAGAGACCACCCTCAGGACCAAATACAACTAGGAAACGGTCATTCTCATTCGCTTGTTGAAGCGTTTGAGCAAGTTTTGAAGATTCTCCAGCTTTTGCTTCTTCTTCAAAAGCAATGATCTTATGGTCATAAGACTCGCTTAATGCGATAAGCTGTGAGAGCGTACAAGGCTCATCGATTGCGGGAATCGTCGTTCGGTGAGATTGTTCAGCGGCTTCTTTTGCAATCTTATTTAACCTTTGTAGCTTTTTGTCGCTTTTTTGCTTATCCCATTTTACAATAGAACGCTCTGCTTTAAAAGGAACAAACTGATCTGCTCCAAGCTCTGTGCCTTTTTGGATGACCAACTCCAGTTTATCCCCTTTTGGTAAACCTTGAACGATGGTCACACATAGAGGCAGTTGCTTGTCTTCATCTAACCATCGAACAGGCTTTGCTAACACCTGACCCTGTTCCACACTTGTTAATTCGCATACAGCTGATTGTCCAGAAGAAGAACAAACGATGATTTCATCGCCCGCCTCCATCCTCATGACTTTAGCTATATGCTTGACATCTTCACCGTCTATCTTAATCGTCTCATCATTAATGGTAGCATCTCGAATGAAATATCTTTGCATCGAATTCCCTACTCGACGGGCTTTCTAGCTATGAAAGCAACCCAGTCTTCCATTTGGAGAGTTTCCTCTATTACAAGACCTTGTTCCATAATCGACTGCTTAACTTCTTGCTTTTTCGCAGTAATAATACCTGAAGTAATGAAGGCTCCACCAGGCTTAAGTACTCTCGCTACATCATCAGTAAAACGCACTATGATTTCCGATAGAAGGTTTGCAACGACCACGTCATACGTGTCCTCTACATTATCAAGTAAGTTGTTCTGTCTGACATCTATCTTATTATGAATCTTATTAAGTTTTGCGTTTAAGTACGCACTCTTAACAGCGATATCATCAAGATCTAACGCCTCAACAGTCTCAGCTCCGAGGCTTGCAGCGGCAATACTTAATACTCCAGAGCCAGTTCCAACATCAATCACCTTTTGACCAGGTTCGATAATTCTTTCAAGCGCTTGAACGCACATGACAGTAGTCGGATGAGTTCCTGTACCAAACGCCATTCCTGGATCAAGTTCAATAATGATCTCATCTGTATTAACCGGCGTGTACTCTTCCCAAGTTGGAGTGATGGTTATTCGCTCAGATATTTTGACTGGCTTATAGTATTTCTTCCAAGCTGTTGCCCACTCTTCTTCGTTTACTTCACTAATCTGAACTGTGTTTCGTCCAAGGTCGATATCATACACAAGCAACCCATTGATCGCTTCCTTTATTTGTTCAACGGTTTCACCAAGAAAACTATTCACAGGTAAGTATGCTTTAAGAACAACCCCTTCTTCAGGGTAATCATCTGGATTAAGCTGGTAGACTTCTCCGAACGAGGTATCCCAAACTTTAACAAGGTCCATAGGGTCTTCTATAACCACCCCACTTGCACCGGCTTCATGCAATATATTCGATATTGCTTCTATCGCTTCATTTGTTGTATGAATGCTAATCTCAGACCATTTCATTCATTTCCACTCCTCTTTGGATCCTTTTTTCTCGGAAAGGAAACAGGCAGGTCTAATCACTAGACCTGCTTCCTGTTACCAGCTTTCTCCTTTGTTATTCCCCTTTAAACGCTTTTTTCACTTTAGCGAAAAAATTTTCATGCTGTTCCTCAGGTACTTGCCCAGATATCTCACCAAATTCACGTAAAAGTTCTTTCTGGCGATCAGTTAAATGTTTCGGTGTTACAACTTGGATCTTCACGTGTTGATCACCTTGACCGTATCCACGTACATTTTGTATACCCTTGCCCTTCAACCTAAAGTTCGTGCCACTTTGCGTTCCAGCAGGAACTTTCAGCATTACTTTGCCGTGTAGGGTTGGCACTTCAATTTCATCCCCAAGACCAGCTTGAGCAAATGTAATCGGCATTTCACAATGCACGTCGTCTCCATTTCTCTCATAAAACTCATGGGGCTTAACATAGACGACAACGAATAGATCTCCTGGAGGTCCTCCGTTTACGCCCTCTTCACCTTTTCCAGTGATTCGAATCTGTTGCCCTTCATCGATACCAGCAGGCATCTTAACATGAATCTTCTTCTTAACTTCAACTTTACCTTTTCCGCGGCACGTTTTACATTTGTCTTTAATTAACTTTCCTGTACCTTCACAGTGATGACATACTCTTCGGTTTACAACACGACCAAACGGTGTGTTCTGCTCAACGTTAAGCTGTCCATTTCCACCACAATGGTGGCACGTTTCCGGTGTTGTTCCAGGCTTCGCTCCAGAACCGTCACATGTCGAACAATCTTCTTCTTTCGGAATATAAATATCTGTTTCTTTTCCGAAAGCCGCTTCTTCAAAAGTAAGTGTCATCGCGTATTGAAGATCAGCACCTTGTCTAGGCGCGTTTGGATTCCTTCGACCTCCACCGCCAAAGAACATATCGAAAATATCACCAAAGCCACCAAAGTCGCCACCTGCGCCTCCAAATCCTTGGTTAGGATCAGTATGACCAAACTGATCGTATTGCGCCTTTTTCTGTGGATCCTTCAGTACTTCGTACGCTTCAGTTATTTCCTTAAACTTTTCATCTGCCCCCGGTTCCTGGTTGATATCCGGGTGGTATTGTTTAGCAAGCTTTCGATAAGCTTTTTTCATCTCAGCTTCTGAGGCATCTTTGCTTACGCCAAGTACCTCATAATAGTCTCGTTTACTCATCGTATCCACTCCCGATTCTCTTCACATAACCTTTATCTTACCATTGATTTATTACGAACTGCAATACTATATTGCAAGACCCGCAGGCCGGCATCGTCATATTAAAACGAAAGATAGAATGGCCGCGCCACCTTTTATTAAGAACGTGCTTACACTAAGAAAAAAGTCAAAGCCGAGATACGCTTGACTTTGACTTTTTCTTTATCTTATTTAATACTTTTTGTCGTCTTCATTAACTTCTTCGTATTCAGCATCAACGACGTTGTCATCTTGCTTCGCTTCAGAACCAGCGCCTTCAGCTTGCTGAGCCTGTTGAGCTTGAGCTGCTTGCTCATACATCTTAGTCGTTAGAGCTTGAACAACTTCTTGAAGTTCATCTTTTGCTGAACGAATCGCTTCAATGTCATCATTCTCTAGAGCAGCTTTAACTTTGTCTTTCGCTTCATTAGCTTTGTTCACTTCTTCTTCCTCTACTTGACCTTCGAGGTCTTTAAGAGTTTTCTCAGTAGTGAAGACAAGCTGATCTGCTTCGTTACGAGTTTCTACGTCTTCACGACGCTTCTTATCTTCTTCTGCGTTCGCTTCAGCATCCTTCACCATGTTCTCAATTTCTTCATCAGAAAGACCGCTTGATGATTTGATTGTGATAGATTGCTCTTTGTTTGTACCAAGATCCTTCGCACGAACGTTCACGATACCGTTTTTGTCGATATCAAATGATACTTCGATTTGAGGAGTTCCTCTTGGAGCTGGAGGAATATCAGTCAACTGGAAGCGACCGAGTGTCTTGTTGTACTGAGCCATCTCACGCTCACCTTGAAGCACATGGATATCTACTGAAGGCTGGTTATCAGCTGCAGTCGAGAATGTTTGTGATTTACTTGTTGGGATCGTTGTATTACGCTCGATAAGCTTTGTAAATACGCCGCCCATTGTTTCGATACCAAGTGAAAGTGGTGTTACGTCTAGAAGAACAACGTCCTTCACATCACCAGCGATAACACCAGCCTGGATTGCTGCACCAAGTGCAACTACTTCATCAGGGTTAACGCCTTTATGTGGATCTTGACCAGTTTCTTTCTTGATCGCATCTTGTACTGCAGGAATACGAGTAGAACCACCTACAAGGATAACCTTGTCAATTTCAGAAGGTGACATGCCAGCATCTTTAAGAGCCTGACGAGTAGGTCCCATTGTACGTTCTACAAGGTTTGCAGAAAGTTCTTCGAATTTAGCACGAGTCAAGTTAAGCTCAAGGTGTTTAGGACCAGAAGCATCAGCCGTAATAAATGGAAGTGAAATCTGAGTTTGAGCTACTCCAGAAAGGTCTTTCTTCGCTTTCTCAGCAGCATCTTTCAAACGCTGAAGTGCCATCTTATCTTGAGAAAGGTCTACACCGTTCTCCTTCTTGAATTCAGCAACAAGGTGATCGATGATCACTTGGTCAAAGTCATCTCCACCTAGACGGTTGTCACCAGCTGTTGATTTAACTTCGAATACGCCTCCGCCTAATTCTAGGATAGATACGTCGAATGTACCACCACCAAGGTCAAAGACAAGGATAGTTTGATCTTCGTCTTCTTTATCTAGACCATAAGCAAGCGCCGCAGCCGTTGGCTCGTTTACAATACGCTCAACTTCTAGACCAGCAACTTTACCAGCATCTTTTGTTGCTTGACGCTCAGCATCGTTAAAGTATGCAGGTACTGTGATAACAGCTTTTTCTACGCCTTCACCAAGATAGTCTTCTGCGTAAGACTTAAGTTTTTGAAGGATAATCGCTGAGATTTCCTGTGGAGAATAAGACTTACCTTCTACATCGACTTTGTAGTCTGTACCCATATGACGCTTGATTGACTGAATCGTGTTTGGGTTCGTGATCGCTTGACGCTTTGCAACCTCACCCACTAGTCTTTCATCATCTTTGAATGCTACTACTGAAGGTGTCGTACGGTTACCTTCTGGGTTAGGAATTACCGTCGCTTCGCCGCCTTCCATAACAGCAATACAAGAGTTTGTTGTACCAAGATCAATACCAATAATCTTACTCATTGTTTCTACCTCCTATATCTTCATATGTAATTATGAACTTACTTTTACCATTGCAGGTCTAAGGACACGTTCGTTCAACTTGTACCCTTTTTGCAACACTTCTACAATGACATCTGAATCATACTCATCTGATTCGACTTGCATAACTGCCTGATGCAGGTGAGGGTTAAATTCTTCCCCTTGTGCTCCTACTTCTTCAATACCTTCTTTTGCAAGAGCATCTTTTAGCTGACGATAGACCATCTCCATGCCAGTTAGTAGAGAATTCACTTCTTCATGATCGCTTTGAACAGCAAGCGCTCGCTCAAAATTATCGATTGCCGGTAGAAGTTCTTCAGCAAGTTTTTGAGAACGATATTTCGCATCAGCACTGCGCTCTTCACGCGTTCTACGACGGAAGTTATCATACTCCGCCTGTGTACGCAAATATTTATTTTCAAGCTCATCAACTTGCTTCTGCAAGCTTTCAAGCTCTGATTCCTCATTCATTTCAGGTTCGATAACCTCAGATTCCTGATTTTCTTCAACTTCTTGTTCAAGATTTTCAGCTTCTTCAGTTACGATCTCTTCCTCATGATGACTGTTCTGCTTTTCCACGAATTTCACCTCCCCAACGTAATCTACATGTATATTCATAGAAATAGATGGAAGATATCGATCTCCCACCCTTTTCACTATTACCAAATTACCAGTGTTTGAAACTTCGATATCGCTCAGTTAATGTACTCGTAAGGTCATTCGCCAGAAAGCCTAAAAGACTCATCGAACGGTGATATTCCATTCTCGTTGGTCCAAGTAAAGCGAGAGACCCCATACGTTTCCCTTCGATAAAGTAGTCTGCTGTCACGATACTACATTCCTGCATCGCCTCAAGATCATTCTCCTGACCGATTCTAACTTCGATCCCTTTCTTCTCAGGACGAAGGATGTTGTACATCAAATCATCCTGCTCAAAGGTGTTTAATAATAGTCTTACTTTCTCAACATCTTTGAATTCGGGCTGAGCTAGAATGTTCGTCTTACCGCCGTAGTACACTTTTTCTGCATTGGTATAGAGAAAAAGATTATCAAGCATCGTATTCACTTGATTATAGTTTTCTATGTGTTTTTTCAAAACTGTAGCCATCTCTTGCATCATGGTCGATTTAAGTGATACTAATGGAACATCTTTAAGACGTTCGTTCATAATGTTAACGACCTTTTCGATATCAGACATGCTTACAGATGGTGGAATCTTAATGGTTTGATTCTCCACGTGGCCACTGTCAGCTACCAGAATTACGACGGCCGTCTCTTTCGAGAGTGGTATGATTTGCACCTGGCGAAGCTTTGTTTCGAAAACCTCAGGACCAAGAATAATCGATGTATACTGTGTTAGTTCAGAAAGGATCTTAGCAGATTGCTGGATAACTTTCTCAACCTCGACCATTTTTTCTGCAAAAAGCGAGTGAATATCTTTCACATCACTGTTAGATAAGACTGGCGGTGATAGAAGATTGTCTACATAGAAGCGATAGCCTTTTTCTGAAGGAACACGACCTGAAGAACTGTGAGTTTTCTCAATAAACCCCATATCTTCTAAATCTGCAAGCTCATTACGAATTGTAGCTGAACTAAACGTTACTTCTTTTCGCTTTGAGAGCGTGCGTGATCCTACAGCTTCAGCAGTTCGAATGTAATCCTCGATCAAAATCTGTAAAATAAACAGTTGACGTTCAGTTAACATCCTCTCATCACCTCTGTTAGCACTCTGTTTCCTCGAGTGCTAAATCTAATAATAAGGTAACAGAAAATTATTTTAGTTGTCAATGATTACGTTACGTGTTGTGGTCGTTGCTTTTAGACCCGCTTCTGAAACGCTGAACGGGCGATACTTTTGACCGATACGAAACGGTTACACTGCAAGAAATTCCTGAAATACTTCATTTCCTAGGAAAAACCCTCGTTCTGTTAAAGCGATATGACTTCCTGTATCCTTAAGCAGTTCCTTATCGATTAGATTTGTTAGCTGCTTACCGAAAACGGATTCGATTGACTGATTGTATTTTATCTCAAACGTTTGTTTTGATACGCCTTCTCTCATGCGAAGACCCATGAACATCTCTTCTTCCATCATCTCGCCCTTTGTAAGTTCATTTTCATCCATATAAGGGAAACCATGTTCATCGATCTTAGTCATATATTGTTTTAGAGGACCTGCGTTCGCACGTCTCACCCCATCAACATAACTATGCGCTCCAGCACCGATTCCGTAATATTCATTGTTCTTCCAATACGTGATGTTATGTTGACTCTCATAACCAGGTAACGCGAAGTTGCTAATTTCATATTGATTGAACCCTTTTTCTTCCAAACGTCTAATCAGCTCAGCATACATCTCAGCTTCAGTTTCTTCAGTCGGTAGAGGTAGCTCACCTTTCCTCCATTGATTATAAAACACGGTTTTCTTTTCAACTTGAAGCGAATAAGAAGAAATATGAGTGATACCAAGTTTGACCGCTTCATCAATGGAACTTGAAAGCTGCTCTACCGTTTGTTCTGGCAGTCCAAACATTAGATCTAGAGAGAGATTGTCAAACCCTGCATGCTTGGCCATCGTTACGATCTCCCCGATCTCATCTACATTATGACCTCTTCCAAGACGTTTTAATAAAGAATCTTGAAACGCCTGCGCCCCAATACTAAGCCTGTTCACACCGTACTTTTTCATGATTTCTAGTTTACTTGGTGTAACACTACCTGGATTCGCTTCCATCGTGAACTCTAACCCATCTTCTACGTATGGCTGGAATCTGCTAGTCACTGAGTGCAGAAATTGTTCTAGCTGCTGATCGTTTAGAGCGGTAGGGGTACCTCCCCCAACGAAAATAGTATTGATGGAAGATGTAGGAAAGCGATTGAGCGTCTTTTCCATCTCGATATCCATGTGGTCTAGATACTCCACCACAGGCTGCCCCTGCATAAACACTTTATTAAAATCACAATAATGACATATATAATCACAAAATGGAATGTGTAAATAAACAGCGTTGACCATTTTAATCACTGCTTTCTAATCATAATCTAAAGACCGCAGAAAATTCTGCGGTCTCCTTAACCTAATACTATAAAAATAACATGTCTTCTTCAAATAGAACGGGTTAGTTCTTCTTAGTATTATCTTGACGAAGAACTGCCATGAAGGCTTCTTGTGGAACTTCGACTTTACCGACCGTCTTCATTCGTTTTTTACCTTCTTTTTGTTTCTCAAGCAATTTACGCTTTCGAGAGATGTCTCCCCCGTAACATTTTGCCAACACGTTCTTTCTAATTGCTTTAATGGTTGAGCGAGCAATAACTTTCTGTCCGATCGTCGCTTGAACCGGCACTTCAAACTGCTGCCTAGGTATCAATTCTTTTAGCGTTTCAGTAATATCTTTACCACGTTCGTAAGCGAAATCTCTGTGGACGATGATGGAAAGTGCATCGATCGTTTCTCCATTAAGCAGAATATCCATCTTAACGAGGTTGGATGGCTTATAACCCATCATCTCATAATCGAACGAGGCGTACCCTTTTGTACTTGATTTTAGCTGATCAAAGAAATCATATACGATTTCAGAAAGTGGAATGTGATAAACGATGTTTACCCGCGTCTCGTCAAGGTACTGCATGTCGATGAATTCTCCACGTTTTCCCTGACATAGTTCCATAATTGCACCAACGTAATCGTTAGGCGCCATGATCGTAGCCTTTACAAACGGCTCTTGAACTTCAGTAATCGATTGGGCGTCAGGCATCAAGGCTGGATTATCGATAATCTTCTCTTCACCATCAGTCAACTTAACTTGATAAATAACACTTGGTGCTGTAGTGATGAGGTCGATGTTAAATTCACGCTCTATACGTTCCTGGATGATCTCCATATGCAATAGACCTAAGAATCCGCAACGGAAGCCAAATCCTAAAGCTTGAGATGTTTCTGCTTCATATTGAAGAGAAGAATCGTTTAACTCTAGACGTTCGAGTGCCTCTCTTAAATCGTTATATTCAGCAGAATCTACTGGATAAAGCCCACAGTATACCATTGGATTCATACGGCGATAACCTGGTAGTGGTTTATCAGCAGGATTCTTTACGGATGTAATCGTATCACCCACACGGGAGTCTCCAACATTTTTAATCGCTGCAGTAAGGAAACCTACATCTCCAACTGTTAGCTCATCCTTTGACTGAGGCTTTGGCGTAAATACACCTAGCTCAGTAACTTCAAACTCTTTTCCAGTAGCCATCATGCGAATTTTCTCGCCGACCTTAACGGAACCTTCTGTAATTCGTATGTAAGCAACTACACCACGATATGGATCATAGAGCGAATCAAAGATCAGTGCTTGAAGAGGGCCTTCCGGATCACCTTGAGGTGCAGGAACCTTCTCAACAACTTGCTCTAAGATTTCTTCGATTCCAATGCCGTTTTTAGCCGAAGCTAATACAGCGTCTGAAGTATCGAGACCGATTACATCTTCAACTTCTTGAGCAACACGTTCAGGCTCTGCACTCGGTAAATCGATCTTATTGATAACAGGTAAGATTTCAAGATCATTGTCTAGAGCAAGGTACACATTCGCTAGTGTTTGAGCTTCAATGCCTTGCGCTGCGTCAATAATCAACAACGCACCTTCACAAGCTGCAAGACTTCTTGAAACTTCATATGTGAAGTCTACGTGTCCAGGTGTGTCTATGAGATGAAAGATGTACTCTTCGCCATCTTTCGCTGTATAAGTTAGCTGAACGGAATTCAGTTTGATTGTAATTCCTCTTTCACGTTCCAGATCCATTGCATCGAGCGTCTGGTCTTTCATTTCTCGTGCAGTGAGGGCGCCGGTTTTTTCTAATATCCGATCGGCTAACGTAGATTTTCCATGGTCAATATGTGCAATGATGGAAAAGTTACGAATCCTCGACTGTCTTTCTAATTTCTGTTCACGGTTCATCTATAATCACTCCTAAAGGCGAAACTGCGCTAGTATAGATTATAGCAATACCGCTGTCCATAATCAATTAGCAATCCTGCTGAACTCTTCATCAAAAAAAACAAGCCACTTCTGTGACTTATTTTATTTAAAAAGAGAAAGAACTTCAGTAACAAGTGTCAGTATAAAAGTGAGCAATGTTTGAATCATAGAGGAAATTACTCCACTGATCTTCGTCCCCAAATCACCCAATACATTAAATTCATTGGCATTCTCAAGGATCTTTTGCTTTTCTTCTATATCTTCATTGGTGATGGAAGTCCCAAGAATCTCAGCTTCCACTCCTTCTGATGCTTTCGTCAGCTGAAACGCGCCTGTCTCATCGCTTCCTTGCATTGTATTCATATTTTTTGAAGCTTGTTCCATTCCAAGTAAAACACCGAACAACAATAAAGAGATCAGCAGAAAGCACTTTAGAAAAAAGGCTACCATAGCCATACCCCTTCCGTATTAAATGCCTGTCCTATTCATTATGCGTATGCAAATTGTTACTCTTTATGACTTAATGCGTGTACATGCCACTATTATTTTGATCGACTTCACTATGAAGAGCACTATTTAGTCCTCCAGAAATAACATTCGCCATATCTTCAATAAAAACATCGACTTCCTTTGGAGTAACCATAAGATTGTGCCCCATAGGAGCTAGCACTTCTTTGATTAAATTTCGCTTTTCATGGTCTTCTAACGTGCCGACCATACCTAAGAACGTCTGACGCTTTTCTGCATCAGGAAGATCTTCTTCTGTATATGTCTTTTTCTCTCCAAAGGTCATCCCAGCAGGAGCAAGAGATTTAGATGGCTTATCTTTTTCCTTAAGTTCACGTCCAAAATGTTTCAAGATATAATCGATCGTATCACTCGTAATCGATACAGCATCGACTACGGTTGGAATTCCGATCGCAATGACTGGAATACCGAGTGTTTTAAAGCTTAGCTCTTTCCTTTTGTTACCTACACCTGACCCCGGGTGGATTCCAGTATCGGAAACTTGAATAGTCGTATTTACACGCTCGATCGAACGAGAAGCTAATGCATCTACTGCAATAACAAAATCAGGCTTCGTTTTTTCAATAACGCCGTGAATGATGTCACTCGTTTCAATTCCTGTGATCCCCATCACTCCAGGAGTAATAGCACTCACAGGTCTAAAGCCTTCTGAAACTGTCTCTGGCTGTAATTCAAATAGATGCTTTGTGATCAATAAGTTCGAAACAACATTGGGTCCGAGTGCATCAGGCGTTACTTGTCTATTCCCAAGCCCAACAATTAAACAACTCGCGTCTTTTTTTATGCCCTGTTGATCAATAAATGCAGCGAATTCTTTTGCAAATACTTTCTGAACCGTTTCCTGAAGAGCTGAATCTTTTCTACGGATTCCTTGCACTTCAAACGTGATATAATGGCCAGCTTTTTTCCCTATTTCTTTCTCCCCTGCTTCTGTCACTTCAACCGTGGTGATCTTTACCCCTTCTTGGTCTCTTTCCTTTACGATTACACCTTGTAGCTCATCTGGTTTTTCAGATTTCATTTCCTTTGCTTTTTTCTCTTTCACCATTTCCTGAGCTTCAACCGCTAAATCTGTTCTCACTTGGTACATATCTAAATCAACCATAGGCTCACCTCTAATTTCCATCTTTTAAATGTTAGCCTTTCCTTTGTATTAGCTTTTCATTCTCTATTGCATTTAGCCGATCTATTTGATAGAATGTTTTTTGTTCTATGCACGGATATGACATGGAATTGTGAAGCCTTGCAAGGAGGTGAAAGGTATGCCAAATATTAAATCTGCGGTTAAACGCGTTAAGACTTCTTCAGATCGTCGCGCTCATAACATTGCGATCAAATCTGCAATGCGTTCTGCTATCAAAGACTTTGAAAACAAAGCTGAAGCAAAAGACGTTGATGCTGCTCAAACAGCTCTACGTGAAGCTTCTAAGCGCATTGATAAAGCTGCTGATAAAGGAATCATCCATAAGAATTCAGTAGCACGTAAAAAATCTCGTCTTGCTAAAATGTATAACGAGATCTCCGCTTAATTTCTAAAAATGTTAAAAGCTGTTGGGGGCAACCCCAACAGCTTTTTTAAATACTTTTTATTTTCGTTAGAAGCAGCTCTAACAGTAATTTTTTCTCCATCTTTCCTGTTTTCATCTCATAGTCAGTCTCTGCAATTTGATCCAAAATAAATAAAAGCTGAGCTTCATTGAACGCTTTACTTTGCTGATGTGCAATCTTTACCGCATAAGGATGCAGCTTCAGCTGTGAAGCCATCTGTTTTTGACCATACCCTCGTTTAGCAAGCTCACTGACTTGATAGATGATACGAAATTGCCGTCCTATTAAAGATAAGATTTTAATCGGTTCTTCATTAATCTTCAGCAAATCATAAAGAATACGAAAGGCTGTATTTAGATCCTTTCTCACGATACGATCGATTAGCGCAAAAATATCGTTCTCTAACGTCCTAGCGACTAATAGGTCGACGATGTCCTCGCTTACGGTTCCACCTTCGCCAACGTAAAGAGCCATCTTGTCAATTTCCTGTTGTAACAACATCAGGTGGCTACCGATGAGCTGTACGAGACGCTCTTCCCCTTCTTTATCCAAAGTTACGTTGAGCTCCTTCGCTCTTAGTTGAAGCCAATCTCCCAGGTGATGATCTTGTAGAGCTTCGGCTTTTACAAAAGCTCCTGACTTTTTTAAGGATTTGACTAATTTTTTTCGCTCGTCCAATTTTTCATAAGGAGCTTCTATAATGAGAATAGTAAACGGTGAAGGATTCTCTGCATACTTTACAAGCACATCGATGTTATGTTCGACTTTGCTTTTATCTTTTACCGCAGTTAAGAAAGTAGGGTTTTTCAAAATGACAATTCTCTTTTCTCCTAAAAACGGCATCGTTTCTGCTTCTTCGATCGCTTCTTGAACTGGCGTCTCGTTCAAATCATATGTAGCTAAGCTAAATTCTCTTTCTTCCTCAGGAAGTCCTTTCTCAATAATTAACTTCACTAAATCATGAATTAAGAATGCTTCTGTACCCGTCAAAAGATAAACGGGGTCAAGATTGCCTTGTTTTATCTTCTTTTTAATTTCCGAAACGGACATAATCCTACACCTCAATTTTCGTTTGTCCATTTCTATCCTAATTGGAGACATCGTTATTGGCAAGCATAAAAGGGAAGCCGGCTACAGACACCAGCCTCCCATTTATAGTAAACGCTGATGAGAGGGGCCTAGGACTCCCGCCCACCAACGATATTCTGTTGTAGTAGATAGGATATCCTATGCAAAGATAAAGTATAGGTGACAACTCTTTACAGGAAAGGGAGCGAATTCATTGTTAATCCAATATTCTTCAAAATGACAAATCTCCCACACCACAATAAAGACAACTCATATAAAACATGTTACAATATGGAATGAAATGCACCTGTATGATACCTTCTTACATAATGACTACGAAGGTAGTTGATTGTTCATACTAACAGGGAAGCAGGAGGGAAGACTAATGAACGAGTTCGAAAAAGATGTTCAGCATAAGTCCAATGATGCAGTTGAATCAGCTGTTGGATTTGTTGTACCATTTCTATTCTTTTCCATCATTTTTTTCACAGCTGTGGCAATTAAAGCAATCAGCTAAATAGACTGCCTTGAGGCAGTCTATTTTTCGTTTCTTTGACCGTGCCATGTCCCCCGTTTACCTAAGAGAAATTTGTAAGTGATCGTACCACTCTCATCCGTTCTCATCATCTTCACACCTAGTTCTTTAAAGCGTGCAATCACATCGGGATGTGGATGTCCATAGCGATTATCTTTTCCTGCTGAGACTACCGCGATCTTTGGATCGACTCCACGAATCAATTCTTCCGAACTCGATGAATCACTTCCATGATGCCCAACCTTAAGGATGTCAGCTTTTATGTTGTCATTCGAACTAAGCAACTCTTTTTCACCCACTTCTTCTATATCGCCTAAAAATAGCCAGCGATACTTTCCTAGCTCCGCATAAAGAACGATACTACCATCGTTTTCTTCTTTAACCTGTAAAGCTTGAACAATCGAAAAGAACGCTCCACCAGAATTCCATTTTAATTCTTCACTTGCTTTTAACATTTTACTCCCCTTCTTATTCGCTAGTTGCATGATCTCTTTTTCAGTATTCGTCTGTTCATCACTTCGATCCAACATTATATGCTTAACACTAATCTCATTCAAAATTGCTATCGTCCCACCCACATGATCAAAATCACCGTGAGTTAAAAGCAAAAGATCGATAGAACGTATGCCTTTTGATTTTAAATACGGTACGACTATGTCAGCGCCTACATCAAATTGGCTTTGTGGTTGCTCCCACCTTTCCTTCTCACCAAATACTGGTGTTCCACCAGTATCGATGACAATGGTTTGCCTTTGAAAAGGCAGTGTGATGATGATGCAATCACCTTGTCCAACATCTAAAAACGCAACTGTACCATAGGGGTTCATATACGGCAGCATATAGATTACGAAAATAACAGAAACCCACGCGATCATTCCCTTAATCACAGTCTTCTTTTCCCATATCAAGAGAACCAGATAGGTACTGATAAACACTAAGATGAGCACAATCATGGGAGGACTTCCAAAGATCAATGAGAAGTTGAACTGATTCAACCATACGAATACACGATGAATGATCTCCACAAAGAAAGATAGGACGGCAGAACAAACTTGAAAGATTGAAGTAAGATGGAACAACCTTAAAATAGCCAATCCAAATACAGCAGGAAGGATTACGACTGAGATTACGGGTACGTATAATATATTTAAAGGTAAGCTGAGGAGGGATATCTCATAAAAATGAAATAAAATAAGGGGAAGGGAAACAACTTGAGCCAACAGTGAAACGATAAACAATTGAGTGAATGGCGTTTGATACCTGTGGAAAATACTTTTTGAAGAGATGATCAAAGCAAATGTTATGAGAAAAGAAAGTTGAAACCCGATATGGTAAACAACAAAGGGATCGTAGATCAAAAGGAGTACACAAGCACTAGAAATGGCATCAAGCGGGTTAGGGGATCGTTTCATTCTTAAAATCATGGAGATAAACATCATCATGATCGAAGCTCTAACTACAGAAGGAGCAGCACCGGCAATAACCATGTAAATAGGACACAAAAAGAACAGTAGCTCATATACACGCTCTCTTGTAAAACCTATACGAATAAGCACCCAAAACACCAGACCACACACGATTCCAACGTGCAAACCCGACACGGCTAATACATGGCTTAATCCTAGTTCTCGATACGCTTTTTCTACATCAGGGTCCATTAAACCTCTTTCCCCAATCAGCAGGGAAGCTGATATGCCTTTTAATTCATCAGGATAGTGTTTCTCAATATCTACAAGTATTTCCTGTCTTATATTCTGAAAAAGGGTCCCTAGGGATTTAGGCGAGGGGTTACATTGAGGAAATTGATCAAGCTCATAAATCCAATGAATATGCTGATGTTGGAGATGTTTTTTATAATTAAATTGTGATGAAACACCCGGTGCCAGAGGGGCTTCTAATGCTCCTGAAAGTGTACAGGATGAACCTACCTTAAGACTTTTTAGGTTTTCCTTTTCGCGTTTTGAACTTATATAGTACACCACCATTAACTTCTCGTTAGATATCGTTTTATATTCAAAAGAAAGCTTGGATCCATCGATAGTTGGGATCGAATGAACGTTTCCCATTATGCTCGATTCTTTTCCAGATAGATGCGTATTATTTCGAGCATCACTAACACCGGCATAAGTATAAAAAGAGATAAAGGTAAGTAATACAAAAATGGATAAGCGAGGAGCTTTCCTCGCACACCATATAAGAAGGAAGGATAAGAACAAGATCGGATAAAGTGATTCGTTACTTGTGATGCCAGTCATTGCTGAGGCTGGTATTAACCATAGGTTACCTCTCACATCTTACTATAGAGATTTGACGCTTTTTCGTATAAAGGCCTTACCTCTTCAGAACTTAAACCTGCGTCCGTTAATTTCCCTAGTAGTTCAGCCGTTAGATCTAACTTTTCTTGACTATTCTGCTCTAAAATCATCTCTTCAAGTTCAACCTGTCGAACTTGTACGTTAGCTTCTTTAAACAATTCAATCGCATAAGGGTGGTTCTTATAGTCTGTAGCGTAAACGACAGATTTTATACCAGCTTGAATGATTGCTTTGCAACAGTGTATACAAGGAAAATGGGTAACATAGATTTCTGCCCCGGTTGTTGGAACACCGAATTTAGCACATTGAATGATTGCATTCATTTCTGCATGAATGGTTCTCACGCAATGGTTATCTATCACATAACAGCCCTCATCGATACAATGAACCCCACCTGATACAGATCCATTGTAGCCGCCTGCGATCATCCGCTTATCTCGAACGATCGTAGCCCCTACTGTCAATCGAGTACACGTACTCCGTAATGCAAGCAAATGACTTTGGGCCATGAAATACTGGTCCCACGAAATTCGATTCATGTTATACCCCCTAAGTTCTTTATTCTACCGTTTAGTTTGAGCGATTTGTGCTCTATCGTCAATCACACTTATTTTACAGTTATTAAATCCTTTAATTTCTCAAAGGTCTTCTCACCAATACCACTGATTTGTTTGAGGTCTTCTATTACAGTAAAGCTTTGTTCTTCTCTAAATGCAATAATAGCTTCCGCTTTTGCTGGACCTATTCCAGGTAGTTCCTGCAGTTCTTCTAAACTAGCAGAATTAATCGATATTAACTTGTTCTCATCATTTTGGGATGGTATTTGCGCACTTACCTCTCCCTTTACTGGTACATAAATCATCATTTCATCTACCACTTTTCCAGCTAAATTTAACTGATTTTGATCTGCATCCTTCAAAAACCCCCCTGCATGAGTGATGATATCTTTGATCCTCGCATCATTCTTAACCTCGTATACACCTGGTTTAACGACCGCTCCTTTCACATCTACCATTATGTAGGGAAGTTCCTCAACTTGAGGTTCCGCTTCGACCTTCTCTTCTTTGATCTCTGTCTCTTCAAAATAGGATTCATTCTCTGTAGACGTTGACCTATAGATAAGAAACAGGCTGATAAGTACCACAACGATCGCTATCCCGATTATACCTTTTTCACGATGAGAAAGACTTTTCACAAATTCCAACGAATGCTCATTCCTTTCTAATTAATGTTCAACAAACATAAAATGCGTGGAGCCATCATATCTATTTAGGAGAAATGCGTGTGGAAGGAGGGGAAGTAATTGAAAATCGGGGTGATTGGTACCGGGAATATGGGCACGATCCTAATATCTTCCTTTATTGACTCATGCGCAGTAAAGCCTTCACAACTTATGATCATCAACCGCACAAGTAAAAAAGCGCATTCTTTAAAGAAACAGTACAAAGGAATCCACGTAGCTCAAAACAATGAAGAGATCATTCGAAATTCAGAAATTATCTTTATTTGTGTTAAACCGCATGAATATTTCCCATTACTAAAAAGTATCCGAAATGAGTTGAAAGAAGATCAGCTTGTCGTCTCCATAACGAGCCCCATCCAAGTGAGGGAATTAGAAACCTTTGTTTCATGTGATGTTGCAAGAGCGATTCCAAGCATTACAAATAGAGCTCTTAGCGGAGCTTCACTTGTTACGTTTAGTAATCGATGCTCTGAGGCGAACAAAGAAAAGCTCATGTATCTTATGTCACAAATCTCGACCCCTATCGAGACCGAAGAGGAAGTCACAAGAGTATCTTCAGATCTCGCAAGCTGTGGCCCGGCATTCTTAAGTTACTTACTTAAAAAATTCATTGATGGTGCTGTCTCAGAAACAGAAATATCCAGAGAACAGGCTACGATTTTAACGACTGAAATGCTGATTGGAATGGGAAAGCTTCTCGAAAAGGACTATTACTCATTGGAAACACTGCAGAAGAAGGTGACTGTTAAAGGAGGAGTTACTGGGGAAGGGTTAAAAGTGCTTGAAAATGAAACCGGTGAAATGTTCAATCATGTGATTCAAAGTACGCATAAAAAGTTCGATGAAGATCGCAAAGTGATTAAAACGCAGTTTAAAGAGGAGACGAGGCAAAACTAAGTACAGCAACCATTTATATTCGACTTCTATAAATGAAGTCCTTCTACAAGTACAAAAAAGGTTGATTTCATTTGAAATCAACCTTTTTTACATGCTTTAAAAAATATTCTCTCAGAGGTATCTGTAGGAGTGTGATTTAAAAAATCAGCGGTGACCTTTATATCACTAAATCCAGACTCTTCTAGCCATCTAGTGTATTCCTCAAGATGAAACGTTCGTTGTACGTGCAATTCATCAAAACGCTCGTATAAACCTTCATCGGTTTCCAAAAAGAAACTAAGATCGTGCTCGACTGAGCCTGTTTCCCCTCCAGAAAAACTATTCCATATAAATGAGATGTCCTCGTCATTGCTTGCGAACGTCTGACCCACAAAAAGATCGTTGATCTTATGCAACGAGTGTACATCAAACAATAAGATTCCATCTTGTTTTAAATGATTATAGATTCTCTGGAAAGTGGATTTCACCCCGTCTTCTTCAACAACATAGTTTAATGAGTCACAAAAGATCGTGATCACATCGTACTGTTCATTTGTCTCTAGTTCCCGCATATCTTGTTGAATCAGATGAACGTTCACATTGTTCCTCATGGCTTTATCATGAGCAACAGATAGCATTTGTTCTGAGAGGTCTACAGCTGTAACATCATACCCTTTTTCTGCAAGCCGTATTGAGCATTCACCTGTCCCACAACCAAGGTCCAAGACTTTTCCTCTAGACCGCTCGTTCATAACTAATTCAAGCCACTTGTCATAAGGAGCGTCTTCCATTAGTCGATCATAAACATATGAAAATTGTTCGTACGAAACCATTTACGCTAAAATTTCATTTAAAGGTAGATGTGGTGCATCTCCCCAGAGTTTTTCTAGATTGTAATAATTTCGCTCATCTTTATGGAAGATATGGACGATAACGGATCCTAGGTCGACAAGCACCCAGCGTGCTTGCTCATATCCTTCAAGTCGCTTCACTTCCAGTCCCTGTTCAAGAGCTTGATCCTTCACTTCTTTTGCGATTGCTTGTACTTGCTTTTCAGAATTTCCGTGGCAGATTAAGAAATAATCTGCAATCAATGAAATACCGTTCATATTTAAAGCGATAATATCTTCTGCACGTTTGTCATCTACTGCTTTTGCAGCCAACGTAATCATGTTATTTTCTTCCATTTGTTTCTCCCTTCTCTCTTGGCCTGACAAGATCATTATACGTCTCGAACGTCGCAGGATAAACTGGTTGATTTTTCTTCATCAAAAAGTTTACCGTGTTTTTAATGGATTGTACGATCGCTTGATCAAGATCAACTGTTGCTAACTCTCTCACTTCTTCCACCCCAGGAAATTTCCGCCCCGGTTCTATATAATCGGCTAGAAAAACGCACTTCTCAATCAACGTCATGTTTGGACGTCCTGAAGTGTGATAGTGAATGGCATCTAGGATTTCTCCATCTTTAATCCCTATTTCCTTTTTCACTAAGATAGCACCAACTGGGGCATGTAAGAGTTCAGTCGAGTAATCAAGAAGATCTTTAGGCAAGCCAAAATCTACCACCATCTGCCTCATTTCATCTTTTGGACGAAACTTGGCATAGTCATGGAATATTGCAGCGGTTTCTGTTTTTCTTACATCTGCACCATACTTCTCTGCTAGCTCGACCGCTGTATTCGTAACACCTATCGTATGTTCATACCGATGTTCAGTTAGGTGAGGTTTTACAAGCTTATATGCTTCTTCTCTATTCATCATATAATCCCATCCTAACGATATAATTCCGTACTGATTCAGTCAGCATATACCGTCCACTTCTACCAGATATGATTGCACTTCTAATCAAACTAGAGGAAACGTCAATCTGAGGAACATCGATCAACCTTACGTTCTTCATCTCGTTACCAGGCTCATAACCAGGACGGTTGACACCAATAAAAGAAATCATTTGAGATAGATCATCAATCCGGTGCCAATTCGGCAAATCTTCTATCATATCGCCACCGACGATAAAGTGAAAGTCGATGTCAGGGTAGCTGTCTTTTAAAATCTCGATTGTATCGACTGTGTACGAACGGCCGCTTCTTTCAAACTCGACCAACGAGATTTTAAAAGAAGGATTACCTTCGATTGCTCTCTGCACCATTTCAGCTCTATGGTGATTATCACTCACTTTTCCATCCTTATGAGGTGGGAGGTGTGTAGGCATGAACCACACTTCATCTAACTGACATTCTTCAAGAACTCCTTGAGCAAGTGTCAAATGCCCAATATGTGGCGGATCGAACGTTCCTCCGAAGAGACCAACTCTCATTTTCTTGTCCTCCATTATGGAAGAATGATTTCTTTGTTCTCTGATGATTCTTTATAAAGTACGATCGTATTTCCGATGATCTGAACAAGCTCAGCATCAGTTTGACGAGAAAGTTCATGACCTACATTATCACGATCTTCATCGCAATTCTGAAGGATGCTTACTTTAATAAGTTCTCTAGCCTCAAGGGCTTCCTCTATTTGCTGCACCATATTCTCGTTCACTCCACTTTTACCAACTTGAAAAATTGGATTTAAATGATGCGCTTTTGAACGTAAAAATCGTTTTTGCTTTCCTGTTAACATTATAGTCCTCCTAACTTTCTTAAAACGGTTTCCTGCATTCTGTATCGATCTGGTTTGATTCCTAACCATTTTTCAAATGCTAGTGCACCTTGCTCAACAAACATCGAAATGCCATTTGCAGTAATAGCACCTTGTTCTCTTCCTTGAGTGAGCCAGAGCGTTTCGAGTGGATTATAGATTAGATCACTCATAACGGTCTCATCTTTAATACCTTTAACAGGCAACGGAACGCGATCCGTTTCTGGACTCATGCCAATCGACGTCGTGTTGATGATGATATCGTAAGTTTCTAAAGATGAGCTCGCAGTGTCGAGCGGTATGGCGTTCACATCTGCATAGGTACTACAAACCCTACATAACTCTTCAGCCTTTTCTAACGTCCTATTAGCGATCGTTAACGATCCTACACCGGATCTTGAAATGGATACTGCAACCGCTCTAGCAGCTCCACCCGCGCCAACCACTAATATTTTTTTATCTATGAGACTATCTTCTCCTATAAGCTTTAGCAAGGATTGAAGGTAGCCCTGACCATCTGTGTTTGCTCCAATCAGAAGGTCGTCTTTCCGATAAACCGTGTTGACCGCTCCAATTTCCATCGCTTCTTGTTCGACTTCATCTAACAAAGGAATGATCGACACTTTATGAGGGATTGTTACATTAAATCCCTCGATTCCAAGTAACCTCAATGCTTTAATACCTTCTTCAAGCTCTTCCTTTTTCAGATCAAACGGTTGATAGTGATGCGGCAACCCGAGCTCTTTAAATTCAGTATTATGCATGAGAGGAGACATAGAATGGCCAAGAGGATGGCCGACTAGTCCAAATAGTTTCCCCATAGCGATCCTCCTATATTAGTGAATTTCGAATCGAGATCCCTACTCCTTCAGGCGCATATGCTTTTACAGTCGATCCTTTTCCTGAAACGGTAACCCATCCAAGACCTGAAAAGACGATATCCATCTTATCTTCTTTGATCTTTAATTCATGACCAACAAGTGCAGGGAGCTCATGCTTCGTTTTTTCACCAGGGGGATACAATAACTCTCCAAGGTGGTCGCGATACAATTCATCTGCTTTCTCTGTCTTAGTGCGGTGGATATAAAGATCGTTCGAGACATGACAAATAAAGGACTGACGTCCGCCTTCAACGAAATCTAGTCGGGAAAGCCCACCAAAGAATAATGTTTGTCCTTCGTTTAACTGAAACACCTTTGGCTTGATTTCTTTTTTCGGACTGATCAGCTTTAATTCCTCAGCATCGACAAAATGGGCCATCTGATGATGATTGATGATTCCAGGAGTATCGTATAACGTATTTCCATCATCAAGAGGAATATCGATAAGATCAAGTGTTGTACCAGGGAACTGGCTCGTCGTAATCATTTGTTCAGTGTCGCCGCCAAATTCCTGAATCAGTTTATTCACAAATGTTGATTTACCTACGTTCGTACACCCTATGATATAGACGTCTCTACCTTCACGTAAACGGTCTATTTCAGTAGCAACATCCATTACCCCTTCACCTTTAGCAGCACTCATCAACTTCACTTCGGAAGGCTTTAAACCATTTTCTTTCGCACTGCCCTGCATCCATTTAATCAACTTCGTCTTGTTTGTTGATTTTGGTAATAGATCTACTTTGTTCCCTACGAGCAATACCGGGTTGTTACCCGCAAAGCGCTGGATACCTGGTAACCAACTTCCATTAAAGTCAAAGATGTCTACGATTTTTACAATCAATGCATCGGTTTGACTAATTTCGTTCAGTATCTTCAAGAAATCATCATCTGTAAGGGATACATCTTGAATTTCATTATAGTGTTTCAGACGAAAACAACGCTGACATATCACAACGTCACGTTGTAAAGCTGATGGAGGTGCATATCCCAATGCCTCTTTATCTTCAGTTTGTATAGTAACACCGCATCCGGCACAAATAATTCCTTCGTTTTCCAACCTTATTCCTCCCACTTTATCTTCCCTTTGCGTTTCATCCAAGAAAGGAATGCACTTTCCATTTTTCTGTTGAACCTTGTTAAAACTCCATCAGTTTTAGCTACTGGAACAACAAGTATAGTATGAAGTCCCATCCTATTACCACCAAGTACATCAGTAAATATTTGGTCTCCTACGACCACAGCATCATCAGGGGCAATCTTCATATCCTTTAAGGCTTTTCGGAAAGCCTTCGTCATTGGTTTCTTCGCTTCATAAATAAATGGAATCTCAGTTGGAGAAGCAAACTTCTCTACACGACTCTTGTTATTATTTGAAACGATTGTAACCATGATGCCTTCATCACTCATCTGTCTGAACCACTTTAATAACTCTGGAGTAGCATCGGGCCTGTCCCATTCCACAAGCGTGTTATCCAGATCAGTAATGATCCCCTTAACCCCTCGTTTTTTAAGAGCCTCAGGTTTGATTTGGTATATATCTTCTACATGTTCATCAGGTAACAAAGAATTAAACAATTGCAACACTCCTAGTATTTATGACATTCCTATTGTATCAATAATTTCAAGAGGTACAACAACCTTCTATTCCGGCTATACTAAATCTTGAATGATCACTAAAACTTTTCGACAAATTTTGTAAAAATGGCAGCCTGTGGATAACCTTATACACATAATCCACCATCATTTTATTGAATATTTGAAGTATATAAACAATATACCCACAATTTATCCACGATTAACTGTGGATAACGGAACGGTTGTTCTGATTGTGCATACGTGGTAAGCTAACTGCAAATAAAAGATCCACATACACTATATGCGGAATGAACGGTTAAAATAACCAGATTATTAGGAGGTGCCTTGTTGGAAAAATTATCTGATGATCTGTTGATCGAATCCTATGTAAAAGCTAGAGAGCTTAAACTAAGCAGTGACTTCATTAAATTAATCCAAAAAGAGATCGAGAGAAGAAGTCTTAATGAAAAGGTCACATTATTAAGAGTTTAACTGTTCCAGCCTTGAGCTTATAAGGTTGGTTTTTTGTTTTTAACGAAAGAATTCTCCCCACTCAGATTCCCAGATCTCGCTATCGATCTCTTCTGACCTCATCATTTGCTTTGCTTTACGATAGTGGTTCGGAGCTGTAAGTAACGCAACATTCATCCCCTGATCCTTAAACACCCCGTCATACTTAGAAAGCAAATCTCCTATCTTGCCCCTATCATACGCATAAGGTTTAAGCGCTACAACGACCTGTTCATTATGCGTCAAAACAACGACATCTTTAACTGTTGTTTCGTTTTTTATCTGATGTTTGATCGATGCTAATGCATTAGATAGATTCATTTCCTCCCAAATTGCTGCACCGATTGGCTCAATGTCAACAACTCGATAATATTCTCTCGAACCATAGGGAGTCGGATCACTACTTTCATATATTGATTCACAACCTACTACGCCGATAAAAATGAGTGTAAGAATAAATATGGATTTTATCATTAGATGTCTCCTTTCGCAAATAGAATCGGCGAAGTTTGGAAAACTTATACGGTAAAGTTATTTTTCGAGCATGAAAAGTTGAAAAATGAGTCGATTTTTGATTACAATTGAGGTATTGCAAAATAAGTTCATTTGAACTTTTTCATAGTGAGCTTTAATTAGGGAGGGTTTTATAGAATGCTTCATGCAGCTGTCTTGCTTCCTTTTTTGGCAGCGTTTTTCATCCCGTTTATTTATCGGGGCGTTAAACAAGTCCACTTAGGATGGTTTGTTTTAGCAGTGCCGATTTTACTATTCGGGTATTTTTTAACTTTTATCAAAAATGTATTACAAGGTGTACATACTCTAAAAACGTTTGAGTGGATTCCTTCACTAGGTGTAAACGTCACACTTTATATCGACGGTCTTGGCCTATTTTTCGCGCTTCTGATTACCGGAATCGGATCGCTCGTTGTTCTGTATTCCATCTATTACTTAAATAAAGCGGAAAAACTTGGCCATTTTTATGTTTACCTTCTATTATTTATGGGAGCAATGCTTGGCGTCGTTCTATCAGATAATCTGTTCGTACTTTACACGTTCTGGGAACTAACTAGTATTTCATCTTTCTTATTGATCGGCTATTGGTACCAGCGTGAAAAGTCAACTGCTGGTGCATTGAAATCAATGGTTATTACGGTCTTTGGTGGTCTTGCAATGCTCGGTGGGTTCTTGCTCATGTCTGATCTTACAGGGACAACTAGCATTAGAGGAATCATTGAAAATGCTGATCTCATCGTTGAGTCACCATTATTCTCATTCATCTTAATATTAGTTCTGTTAGGAGCTTTTACGAAGTCAGCGCAATTCCCATTTCATACCTGGCTACCAGATGCGATGGAAGCTCCAACACCGGTAAGTGCTTTCCTACACTCCGCCACGATGGTAAAAGCAGGGATCTATCTTGTAGCAAGGTTGAGCCTTGTCTTTGCGGGTACTGACCTTTTCTTTCTAATCGTTAGTGGCTTTGGACTTCTGACTTTATGTTGGGGTTCCTATATGGCTGTTAGAAAAACAGACCTTAAAGCCATTCTTGCTTACTCAACCATCAGTCAGTTAGGAATGATCATGGCTATGCTTGGGTTTGGGACAAAAGCAGCCATCTTAGCAGCGGTGTTCCATATCCTTAACCATGCAACGTTCAAAGGAAGTCTCTTTATGGTTGCAGGAATCGTTGATCATGAAACAGGGACAAGAGATATACGTAGGCTAGGTGGGCTATTTACGTTTATGCCGATCACAGCTACTCTTGCATTCTTTGGAGCTTTTTCAATGGCTGGATTCCCTTTACCAATATTCAATGGTTTTCTAAGTAAGGAAATGTTTTTCGAAGCATCTCTCTTTAAACATTCTTCTCCAATCGTAGAATCGGTTGCACCGTTCTTCCCTTATCTTGCAGTTGGAGGAAGTATATTTACGTTTATCTATTCTGTAATGCTGTTCTTCCGTACATTCACTGGAAAACAGAGAGATACACTTGAAAAGCAGCCTCATGAAGCTCCAATAGGCATGCTGATCTCTCCGATGATATTAGTAGCACTTGTCGTTATCATCGCAATCGTACCAGATGTTTTTGGTAAATCATTACTAGCACCTATGGTTGACTCGATCACAGGGAAAGCGGTCGACCCCCACATTAAATTTTGGCATGGAATTAATAACACTGCATTGTATATGAGTTTAGCTGTTCTTGTTTTTGGAACAATATTGTACTTAACACGAACAAAATGGGAAAAAGTATACGATATTCTCCCTGGTAAAATGTCTGCAGCAAAAGTGTTTGACGCATTTATGAATGGATTAGAGACGGGTTCTAAGAAGGTAACGAATCGATATATGACCGGATCGCTAAGACATTACCTTGTTTATATTCTTACTTTCTCAGTAGTATTGTTAGCAGTCTCAATGAGCGTAACAGGTGGTTTTAACTTATCAACTGATGACCTCGCACCTATTGCCGTGCCTGAAGTAATGATTGCCGTCGTAATGGCGGTTGCAGCTTTTGGAACAATCTTTATGAATAACAGAATAGCAGCAATTCTAGTTCTAGGTATCGTAGGTTATGGGTTATCGTTACTGTTTGTGTTCTTCAGAGCACCCGATCTAGCTTTAACTCAGCTTATCGTAGAAACCGTAACAGTAGCACTATTCTTACTTTGTTTCTATCACCTTCCTGATCTTAATAAGGAGAAAACTCCGTCAAGAACGAAGGTTGTAAACTGGGTGATCTCTATTTCAGTTGGTGTGATCGTAACATTGATCGGAATTGCTTCTCATAGCACGAAAATGTTTGAACCGATCTCTGAATACTTCATCAAAAATTCTTACAAACTCGGTGGAGGAGACAACATTGTAAACGTCATTCTTGTTGATTTCCGTGGTCTCGATACATTGCTTGAAATTCTTGTACTAGGTCTCGCTGCGATCGGTATCTTCACGATGATCAAACTACGTCCGAACAAGAAGGGGGGAAATGAATAATGGAAATTATTATGTCCGTGCTGGCTGGATTACTTTTTACAGCAGGGGTCTATATGATGCTTCAAAAGCAAATATTAAAGATCGTTATTGGAACTGCTTTATTGTCGCACGGTGCTCACCTTTTCATTATTACGATGGGGAAACTTAACCGTGGAAATCCCCCCATATTAACTGAAGACGTAACGAAATATGCCGACCCGCTACCACAGGCGTTGATCTTAACTTCTATCGTAATCAGTTTCGGCGTAACTTCATTTCTTCTCGTGCTAGCGTATCGTGCGTATCAAACTAACGGAACGGATAATATGGAGAAATTAAGGGGAAACGAACATGAGTAACTTAGTCATACTGCCAATATTACTTCCACTTTTGACCGGAATTTTTCTTGTGTTTTTCAACAGTAAACTTGCTATCGTAAGAATGATTACGAAGGTCATGGTAATCGTAAACTTGATTGCTGTTTCAGCGGTCGCCTACGAAGTTGTGCAAAATGGCACACTCGTATTAAAAGCAGGAGATTGGACTGTACCTTATGGAATCGTCCTTGTAGCAGATCCACTTGCAATGGTACTTGTCGTAACTGCTAATATCGTTGCGACAGCCTGCGCCTTCTATGCGTTTCATTCACTTGATGAGCAAAGAGAAAGGTTTTATTTCTATCCACTCTTTCAGCTTTTGATCGCTGGTGTGAGTGGTGCCTTTCTTACAGGGGATTTGTTTAACCTGTTCGTATTCTTTGAAGTTCTGCTGATTGCATCATACGGATTGATTGTTCTTGGGGGAACGAAAGAGCAGTTTAGAGAGTCATTTAAATACATCATTGTCAATTTGTTATCATCGATTTTGTTTGTAACGACAGTATCCTTCATCTATGCAGTTGCAGGTACCGTAAACATGGCTCAGTTAGCAGAACGTGTTGGGGAAGTTGAGCAAGGTGGCATTCTTACGACCATTGCTATTCTGCTGTTTCTTGTGTTTGCCACTAAAGGGGCATTATTTCCTTTATATTTCTGGCTACCAAAATCATATACCGTCCCTCCAACTGTGATCTCAGCTCTATTTGGAGCTTTGTTAACAAAAGTAGGGGTATATTCAATACTAAGAGTGTTTTCACTGATCTTCGTTTACGAGCTTACGTTTACCCATCAGCTATTCATCATTTTAGCTGCATTCACATTGGTATTCGGTGTGATCGGTGCGTTGTCAACAAACAATATTCAATTGATCGTAGCCTATAACATCATACCGGCAGTAGGATATATGATTCTTGGTATTGGCGTGTTTTCCACTACTGCCTTAGCGGGATCTATTTACTACCTTGTCCACGACATGATTATTAAAGCAGCATTATTTTTACTGGTAGGTGCCATGGCTGCATACAGCGGCACATCCGACTTACGAAAAATGGGCGGGTTGATCAGACACCAACCTGTGCTCGGCTGGTTGTTCTTCATCGCAGCACTTGCGCTAGCAGGACTACCTCCTTTTAGTGGATTCGTAGGAAAGCTACTGATTCTAAGAGGTGCTTTTGAAGAAGGACATTATGTTGTTGCAGTCATCGGTCTCTTGACTAGCCTGCTCATCCTTATTTCAATCATCAAAATCTTTATCAAAGGATTTTGGGGAGAAGACAAACTTGAAAGCGTTCCGAGCATATCGATTCGCAAAAAAGTAGCACCCGCTGCATTTCTATTGTTCTTTACTGTACTGCTTGGGATTGGTGCAGAATTCTTTTACCCAACCGTTCAAACGATTGGAGATCAATTGATAGATCCAATCAACTACATTGATTCGGTGATGAAGGAGTAGATGGCATGCCAATTCAAATTATTATTAACTTGATCATCGCTGTTTTATGGATGTTTTTGTTTGAAAGTTATTCATTCAGCACATTCTTTATTGGGTATTTATCAGGAATCGTTCTACTGCTACTCATGGAGCGCTTCATTCCCGATCGTTTCTATTTCTACAGACTATGGTCAATCGTCAAGCTGTTGTTCTTATTTATCAAAGAGCTTATTATGGCTAACATACAAGTTGTGAAGCTTGTATATAGTCCTAAGCTAAAGATGGAACCTGGAATTATCGCTGTCCCGATCGAAGTAAGAACAAATTGGGAGATCACGATGCTAGCGAATTTAATTACGTTAACACCTGGAACGCTTTCTGTTTCAGTTTCACCTGACAACATGTTTATCTATGTACATGCAATGGACGCGCCTGATGCTGACGAAGTGATTAAAGAAATTAAAGGAACCTTCGAAAAAGCAATCATGGAGGTGACAAGATGACCTCACTTTTATCAACAGTATCAACGCTATGTATAGTGGTTATCGCAATCTCAACACTCTTTCTTTTATATAGAGCGATCAAAGGGCCTTCAAATCCAGATCGTGCTGTAGCACTTGATACGATCGGCATTAACCTTATGGCGATCGCAGGTATTCTTGCTATTAAGCTTGAGACCCAGTATTTTAATGACATTATCCTTCTAATAGGGATACTTGCTTTCATAGGTACTGTAGCGATTGCTAAATTCTTAGAAAAGGGTGTTATCATTGAAAGAAATCGTGATTAGTATCATCTTGATCATCGGAACGTTTTTTCTTTTCTCTGGAGCCCTAGGTGTCTTTCGTTTACCTGACGTATACACGCGCCTTCATGCAGCTTCAAAAAGTGCTACCTTAGGCGTCGCCGGAATTTTGATCGCTGCCTTTCTATTTTTCTGGATTGAACAAAATATGGTCAGTGGGAAACTGGTTCTTGGGATTATCTTTATCCTCATGACAGCTCCTGTTTCTGGTCATATGATTTCTAGAGCAGCTTACCAAAAAGGGGTCCCTCTTTGGGAAAAGACAACGAGAGATGATTTAAAATCATCCTCCAACAAAACAAACACAAGAGGGTAACCTCGAGTGTTTGTTTTTTTTTATAAAAAAAATAGATAGGTGGTCACCTATCAATACTTTCTTCCGTAAAAATTCGCATAGTAGTAATATCCTCCACCAATAACCAGTAGCAATACTAGAAGAACAACAATTAATGCAAAGTAACCGCCGTAGCCTGGATAAGGATACGGTGGATATGGGTAACCGTACCCTGGGTATCCGCAACCATAACCGTAACCGTAACTCATGCTCCCCCTCCTTCACTTTTTAATACCTACTCCACCCTAGATATGATAGCTTATGTAGAGTTTGTCATTATTGTATAGGGATTAGCGGAGTTTTCTGAATTCCTTGAAGTGGCTATTTTTATATTGCATATTGTTCTACAATGAAGGAAACAGCAATTTAATGAAAAAAGGGGTCGAATCCAATGAGAACAACCATAACCCCCACAAATGACCCGTGGGAAGCTTATATGGACGTAGAAGAACACGGGACGCAGGTCCTTTCTAACATTGAATTAACAACAACCACACTTTGCAATATGAGGTGTGAACATTGTGCAGTAGGTTATACATTGCAACCGAAAGATCCAGATCCACTCCCACTACAGCTCTTAACAGATCGTTTGGATGAAGTGGAACAACTTCGGGCGCTAAGTATTACCGGTGGAGAACCTATGCTATCGATGAAGTCCGTAAAGAATTATGTGGTCCCTCTTCTGAAGTATGCACATGACAGAGGAGCGAAGACGCAAATCAACTCAAACTTAACGCTAGATCGTAAACGATATGATAAAATTTTACCGTATCTTGATGTCTTACATATCTCTCATAACTATGGAAGCATAGATGATTTTACAGACATAGGCTTTGCAGTTATGGATAAGAAGCCGACCATAGCACAACGTGAAGCGTATTTTCATCGGATGGTTGAGAACGCCAAAGATTTAACGTCAAATGGCGTGTTGGTTTCTGCTGAAACGATGATCAATCGTAGAACCTTACCTAATATTGAAGCGATTCACAAGCAAATTGCTGATATGGGTTGTCAAAGGCATGAGGTTCATCCTATGTACCCATCAGATTTCGCTTCAGACCTTGATATTGCCTCCTTAGAAGAAATTCGAGAAGGCATTCACAGACTACTGGATCATAGAGATCCAAATGTATGGTTATTGTTCGGTACACTGCCATTTTATCCATGTAGTTCCAATCCAGAGGATTTAAAGCTTTTGGAGCGCTTATACGCTGAACCTAATGTTACGGTCCGAAATGATCCTGATGGTCGGTCACGCCTTAACATGAATATATTCGATGGAGATATAATCGTAACAGACTTTGGAGACACGCCTCCTTTAGGGAATATTAAACATACAAACTTAAATGATGCTTATCAGAAATGGCAAGATAGTAAGATTGCTAAGTCCGTTAGCTGTCATTGCCCTGCAGTAAAGTGTCTCGGTCCTAACCTACTCGTGAAGGATTCCTATTACAAAGACGTCGACTTTCTAACAAGAGAGTCACACATTGCATTATAACCCCCTATCCAGGGGGGTTTTTTTACTATTTTCATAAAAAAAGTCTTCTTTTTCCTTTCAGTTGGATGAAGAAAGGGTATAATGGCTATCGTACTCTATAGGAGCGTGATTATGTTGAAGAAAAGATTATTCATCCTTACATTTATTACTTGTGCATTAGCTCTTCTGCTTTTGATTGCTGAGAATCAATCAAATTTCATTCGTACGAATGCGAATGAGATGCCTGAAAATGATTCTGAATCTAAAAAGAAAAATATTACTTATTACACAAAATATTATCAAACGAAGAAAAGCATCTATGATTCGTATAAGCATGAAGAAAGTGAAACGATTTTTCTAGGAGATAGCCTGACGGATTATTATGAATGGGGGGAGGCGCTAAGTGACCATCAGGTATTAAACAGAGGCATAGCAGGTGATACGACGACAGGAGTGATCAACCGAATCGATGAGATCACAAAAGCTAACCCTGAACGATTGTATATCATGATCGGAATCAATGATATGATCGCTGGGCAATCGATAGAAAAAATTGAAGCCAATTATAAATACATTCTAGATCTATTAAAAAAACAATCTCCAAACACTACTGTATACGTGCAAAGTATTCTTCCTATCAATAGGAACCTAACGAAGCACAACGTTCGAAACAAAGATATAACGACGTTGAACGAGCAAATAAAGAACCTTACACGTTTGTATGACTATCACTATCTAGACTTACACCCTGATTTTCTAAAGTATGGTCAACTAAACAAAGAGTACACCTTTGATGGACTACACCTTAACGGTGAGGGTTATAAGGTTTGGACTAGGAAAATATTGAGCACATACAATACGAATGAGAAAGCAGTCGAGTAAAAGTAAACGAGTTAGTATGATTTGACAAGTCTCAGGTACTTTACCTGAGACTTGTCTTTTGTATGCCGTACTTTTTTGTGATCCATGCCATAGTTGGATATACAGCTAGAACGCGATCCACTTTGAAAGTGCGAATGCTTCGCCTTAAGTGACAGTACCCTTTAATTTCATTTTGGGATAGTTTATATAGTGTAACCGTGCGCTTTGTGATCATTTGTTCTGAAGTCATATAGATCATGTCGACTGAGAGGTGACGTTGAAGACAGTTCTGTAATACCTTGAACATGACACTTCCCCCTTCTTTTCCTATGTTCATATTATATGCAGAACACTTGTTCTTATCAACAGTTTTCACTTTCCAATTTTTACTTCATAAAAAAACCTGCCAAATGGCAGGCTATGCACCGTTTCCTTTTTCTTTTCGGTTGCGATAAAATTCATGAAACAGTTTCATCAACGCACGCTTTTCTATTCTAGATACATAGCTTCTTGATATCCCTAACTTCTTTGCGATCTCTCTTTGGGTCAACTCTTTTTCTAGATTTAAACCAAACCTACCTACGATTACTTCTTTCTCTCTTTCATCCAATATATGAATGTAATCATATATTTTTTGCTTTTCCATATTTAGCTGTATGAGGTCAACGATATCTTCTGTTTCTGCCTTTAAAACATCGATTAACGAAATTTCATTTCCTTCTTTATCCTGACCAATCGGATCATGAAGGGAGACATCTTTTTTTGTTTTCTTAAGAGCGCGTAGATGCATTAGGATTTCATTCTCAATACATCTAGCTGCATAGGTAGCAAGCTTCGTTCCTTTATCGGTCGAATAACTCTCGATTGCTTTGATCAAACCGATCGTTCCGATGGAGATGAGATCTTCCGGATCTTCTCCGGTATTCTCGAACTTTTTTACAATATGGGCTACAAGACGTAAATTGTGCTCGATCAATCGATTTCTAGCATCTTCATCTCCTTGGGCCATTAATTCTAAATACTTTCTTTCATCCTTTTTTGACAAGGGTTGTGGGAAAGCGTTGTTTTTAACAAATGAGACGAAGAAAAGGACTTCCTTACACAAGTAAGCAAGTGCTGCCAGTAACGACACATACTCACCTCCCATATGGTGGGCTTACACCTTATCTTAAGCTTATGTATAGGTCGAGGCTGCTGTGTCTGTCCATTTTCAATTCCTTAAAAAGTAAAAAGCTCACCGGATTAGCATACTTTCACTAATCTCGATGAGCTTTTCTTTCTCTTGACCATTTTTCCGACATATACTCCTCCCTTAAATAGCGGTAATGCCTTGAATTACGACCATATTTTAAACGAATAAACGTTAAACCTGTCACAACAGAAGCAACACCAACAATCTCAAACCATTCCACCAGTGCCCCACCTCGCTTATGGCAGTCTATTCTTTAAGGTAAGAACATGTTACCGAATGTCGAGATTATAACAAAAAACGCCCATATGGACGTTTAGATAGCAATGATCGCTTTCTTATTCTTCTGTTTGATATAAGAGACGATTTCATCCCAATCTTGTTCAAATGGAATATACGGGACGTAAGTGGTTTTCCTATCAAAATGTTTCTCGATTGCTATGACAAGTGAGCCATTCACTTTTCCAAACGTCACTCTTTTCACAGAAGAAAAGGCGACTACCCTTCGATTTAAACCGAGTAATTTGTGGTGCATTCCGTTCTCTGTGAGTTCAATTCGCTGCGTACGGATACAGACGCTCAACAATACACAGAATGCGATATAAATAAATCCAATCATGATAAACGTTTGCCATCTTTCAACAGATAAATCACCTTTGACCCACAGGAGTGCAGTGCCAAATAAAACAACGATCACATAAACAAGGAACATAAACACTTCGATTGTCTTAACTCTAGGGTAGTATGTCTTGATTACTTTCATGCCCTTCACACCTTTACGCACTAGGCTATGGCAACGGTATGTTGTTTTATTTTATCAGCTTCTCAACGCTTTGTACACAGAATTTTCTGTCAAATTAACTGGATTTCTTGTAGATTGACATGGAGTGATCCATGATTATCTCTATAAGAGGTAAAAGCTCTGGAAACACCTTTTTCGCAAAGTTCCATGCATTGTCTTCAATTTTTATCGCTAACTGGTGCTTTTCATAATTACTTTTGGCTACTTGCTTACGTTTGGCGAGTTGTTCTAAGTCTTTATCTTCCGAATGACCGATTTCATGAGCCAAGATAATTTTAAAATAATCGACCATCCTCTCATCCGTTCCTAGCACACGAATACATTGAAGTTTGATTTCTTCAAGGTATAGCGTGATCGCTCCTGATTTCAACGAAAACTTACCACCTATATTTCTGTTCCCTGGGAAATGTTCTTCAATCGTAACGGTAGTTGTTAAAGAAAGCATCTGTAGAATACTCTTTACAAGATTGTTATAGTACTCTTTTGAATGAGCCAATTTCATTGCCCCTTTATATAATCTTTGCGCTCAAGCACTAATGTGGTCAACCTTATTTGAAACCTATGTAGCAGAAAGATTTTTATGAACATGCTTTCCAATCAAATTAAGCTTTATGCCCCCAATTTAAATTACACAAAAAAAAGAGACCCTATTCGGGTCATCTTTACTGATTACTTCCACCAGTTATCAAAAATGGTTGGAGGTAAATTTCGCTTATGTTTCGTCTTTAAGTAATGGCTTTCTAACGTTTTCGCAGCATCCTCCGGAATCTCTTTTCCTTCTAAGTATTCATCGATATGGTTATAGCTAATTCCTAGGGCCTCTTCATCAGGAAGAGCGGGACGATCATCTTCTAAATCTGCCGTTGGTACTTTATCGACGAGGTGCTCTGGCATTCCAAGATGTTCAAGAATGGCTCGTCCTTGTCGTTTGTTAAGACCAAACAGTGGCGCGATATCGCAAGCACCATCCCCAAACTTCGTATAAAAGCCAGTAACTGCTTCAGCTGCATGATCCGTTCCAATGACCAGCTTGTTTTCATCACCTGCGATGTTATACTGAGAAATCATCCGTTCACGGGCCTTGTTATTACCCTTTGTAAAATCAGTTAGCTCATTTCTAGTAGCTTCAAGATAAGCGGATACTGAAGCATCGACAGCAGGTTTGATATTGATCGTCACCGTTTGATCAGGCTGTATAAACTTAAGAGCCGCTTGTGCATCGTCTTCATCTTTCTGCTCACCATATGGGAGACGAACTGCGATGAAAGACGCGTCAGTCCCCTCTTCTCTCAACTGTTCAACGGCCATTTGTGCGAGACGCCCCGCTAGAGACGAATCTTGTCCCCCGGATATACCAAGAACAAAACCTGTCGTACCACTTTTCTTAACGTAATCTTTCAAAAAGGTAATTCGTTTTTCCATTTCTTCTTTAACATCGATGGAAGGCTGTACACCTAATTCATCTACAATCTGTTTCTGAAGTTCTCTCAAGTTCCTCACTCCTAATGTTGATAAATTCATTGGCGAAAAAGATCATGTTTTTCATCCAGTAATACTATTCTTATACAATGTCTTATTGTTATCAATACCCACAACCTTATTTTCAAAACGAAGTTGCTCTATATTCCTTAATATACTCAAAAAGGCAGAACTGAACCGTTCTGCCTTTTGACCAGTGTTTAGATGTAAAAACTCTTCTTATATTCAATACTCTCGATGAGTTCACGTTTTCTTCTCTCATCTAACTCTTGACTTAATGTTCTATGATTCTTTGTTATCTTAACGGTTATGAATAATAATTGTAAGGTCATGATAAATCCTCCTCGAACTGTTAGGTTAAGCCTTTCTCTACTGCCATCCATTTTAAAATTGTCTGTCCTAAACCATTCACCACATTCATTCAGTCCTTTCTCAACGTATTAGAATAGCCATGGCTGCTTTCCCAAGACATGGGTTTCACGATTATTTCTGTCTTCTTTTAGTTGTTGATAATGAATCTCTTCTTGGATCGTTTTCTCTTGAATTGTAATTCCAACTTTTATAAACAATAAATTTATCGTTAACATGATCATTTCTCCTTAATGTGTTTTTTAATTACAGCCATATTGAACCAGTTCGACTTGCTTTCATCTCATTTTCAGTTACTTGGCGTTGAATATCACGCTTATGAAGTTCTGAACTGAGACTTGGTTCAATGAAATTCTTTACTCTAGTAATGATCAATAAATGGAATGGTACCATGCTAACGACCTCCTTTCACATAAAAATTCAGGGGACCCACTTTTTCCTTTTCTTTGCTGCTAAACACTTCATCATCGCTTTTCCTCCTCTCAAATTTTGGACACAAAAAGGCCGCAGGCTTTTACCTGCGGCACATATACTCATACCACAGGAGATCGACCTGCGGCTTTATATCCAATTCATAAAAAGGATGCCTACTTGATAGGCGCCGGTCGAACCATTTTGAAAGATGCATATTTAGTTCCTGCGATTGCTTTTGTCATTTCCATCATTTTGTTCGACCTCCTTTTTTTGTAATGATTTCAAGGGTTAGTATATCGATGTCTTATGGTTTTGTAAACCTTTTTTACTAAATTACCTGATTATTTCGCAAAAATATTATTTTACGACAATATATACTTATTTTCGACAATGAATCTGAAAGAAGAAACCATGAAAGTTCTATTAACACGGACATACACTTATACAAAGCGGAGGTGAGTACATGCTTAACGTGACAACTGTTGTCCTCGCTATTATCGGTTTCTTGGCTGTTCTTGGCGTGACAGCAACCGTTCAAATCGCCATTCAGATGAAAAAATGGTTACGAGATATTGAAAATTCTGAGATGCAGATCGATTCGAATACGTATGCAGCACCGTGGATTCAAAAGGTGATCGAAGAGTATAAAGCATACCACCTTGCAGGAATATCCCCCATCAATACACAGGCTTTAATTGAAAAGCATTTTTACAAGGAATCTGTTGCAATTTTTGGCTTAGTCAGAGTACCTGCAGGTGGAATGATGAGATTCATGCAGCAGCTGCCCCCAACTTCTATTATCATTGGAATTCTAGGAACATTTATTGGATTAACGATCGCGATCGCTTCCATGCAAGAAACACTTCTCTTCTTATCACAGAAACCTGAAGATGCGAACTTAGACCTCGCATCTGTTATCGCTGCGATTTCAAGTCCGTTCCAAGGTATGAGCGTAGCTTTTGTAACGAGTATCGCAGGAATTGGGAATGCGCTGTTTCTTACCCTGATTCAAAATGGCGTTCTTACTGGTGGAAGAACGACTGCTTATTACCTTGATAAAATTATTTCAGACTGTGAAGCTCTCCTCGACCATAACTTACATGCTAGCTTAAGCAAGGAAAAGCCTCATGATGAAATGGAACGTATCCTAGATAGGCTTGCAGGGCGAATTGAGGATAGTTTCCAAGAAACGCTAGGAGACTTCTCCTCTAGCATGATTCACTTTACAGCTGGATTAGAAAAAGCGATGCAGGATGTTCATGCTATCCTTACCTCACAGCGAAAATACACAGATCAATTTGCAGAAAGTACATCTACTTTAGAATCGTTTTCTGATAAATTACAAGGGTCATTCACCCAGCTAGATGGTGTACAGGAAAAAGCAAACAAGGGGATTTTAGAATTATCTAGTCAGCTGAAAACGCTAGACTCTCAGCTTCAATCTCTTTCAAGACATCATGAAAACGGTCAGAGAAAGTTTGAACAGCTCGTTCAGCGATCTGATCATTTAATAAAAGAAACGCAGAAAAAATCTGAAGAAACTGGACAGCATTTTTTACGTGGATTAGATGAACAGATGCAACGTTACCAATCTTCACAGGAAGATTTAGAGCGAAGGGTCCACCAGGCACAAGACGAGTGGTATTATCGCTATCAAGAAAAACAAAACCAGTATGGCAGAGCATCTCAAGACTTTGCGGAATCTGTCTCCCAGCTTGAAAAAGCTTGGTATACAGCAATCGATAAAATCAAGCGTGAAGCGCTCGAACCGATTATGTATAAGATGGAGAGAGATCAAAAAGATCAGCCGCTACAACATGAACTAAGATCTCTTTCAAACAGTATGGATTCTCTCTACCAAGGACTTGCAAGAGAATTAAAAGATATTCAACATCACCTATCTGAATCGTATCAGCTCCAGCTTCGGGCCTATGAAGATCAACTTCGAAGGCAATCAGCAGCTCAACAACAAATTCACTCTCGAATGATCGGTGATAACCGATGAAAGGTAGAAAGAGGCGGTTTCAATCTGAAAACGGAGAAGAGCATTATTGGCCCAGTTTCGCTGATATGATGGCGATGATTGTGCTTGTCATGCTATTCGTTGCGATCATAGCGTTCGTTCAAATGATTTATGATGCTTATGACCAAACCGTTATGAAGCAGGAACTTGCGAAAGTAGCTGACGTTAAAAAGCATATCAGCGACCTTATTGAGCAGCAGTTAGAAGAGAACGTTGGGAAAGATAAGATCGTAAGGGGCCCTAACAATACGATTTCCGTTGAAGGGGACATTCTTTTTGATACGGGGAGTGCAGAAGTTAGTCCAGAAGGTAAAGTAGTATTAAACGAACTCGCAGATGTTTTCGCAAGTTTAATAGAAGAGGAAGACATCAGTCAGTACCTGTACATCATCTTAATCGAAGGTCATACGGATAAAGTTCCTTATGATAATTGGACGCTATCAGCAGATCGATCGGTTGCAGTCGTGAAAGAGCTCATGAAGGCTAATCCGAAGCTTGCGAGGACGGATTATGCAAAATATCTAGGTGCAACTGGCTATTCTGAATTTAAACCGATCGTAGAAGGAACAACTGCTGATGCATTTCAAAAGAACAGGCGAATATCCTTTCAAATCATCCTTGATGACGAGAAATGGCAAGGACGCTTAAAAGATATTATGACCTATTGATAAACTATAAGAAATAAAAAAAGGCCAGTTTAAATAAACTTGGCCTTTTTGACGTTTCGTTTCAAGTATCTAGATCGTTTATTTTTTTCTGTATGGCAATCGCACGCGAATAGAAAAACAGCGCGATACCTACTAGTAGAAATCCTCCACCAGTCAAGATCAAGACTTTTTCATCTGTTTTCCCTTCCATAGGAAGAAAAGAACCGATATACAGAAACACACTTAAACTCAATAAAATAAATGCATAACGTTTGTAGTCTGTCATCTTATTTTGAAGTTCTTTCATGATGCGATCACCTCTCACACTATTAGTCTAGCATAGAAGTGTGCACTACGAGGTATGTAACTATTTCCAAATAAAAGGAAATCCCCTTTGTTAAGGGGATTTCAACGTTAACTTAGTGCATTCTTAAGATCTTCAATCAAGTCTTCTGCATCTTCAAGACCTACAGAAATACGGACGAGTCCTTCTGTAATGCCTAGTTCATCACGACGGTCTTTAGGAATGGATGCATGCGTCATTCGCGCTGGAACTGATATTAAACTTTCGACAGCACCTAAACTTTCTGCGAGCGTAAAGTACTTTACTTTACTAAGAAGTTCATCAGCTTTTTCCGCACTTCCAATGTCAAAGGAAACCATACCACCGAAACCTCTTGATTGGTTAACAGCAATGTTGTTTCCAGGGTGTGTGCTCAATCCTGGGTAGTAGATTTTCTCTACATCTGGATGCTCGCTAAGGAATTGAACGATCTTCGCAGTATTTTTCTCGTGCTCTTCCATCCGTACGCCAAGTGTTTTCAAACCTCTGATCAATAACCATGAATCTTGAGGTCCAAGAATTCCACCCGCAGAGTTTTGAACAAAGTGGAGCTCTTCAGCAAGGCTTTGTGAATTTACAACGACCAATCCAGCAACGACGTCGCTGTGTCCACCTAAATACTTAGTAGCAGAATGAAGCACAATGTCAGCACCATGGTCGATTGGATTCTGCCAGTACGGTGTATTAAACGTATTATCTACAATCGTAAGGAGATTGTGTTCCTTAGCCTTATTTGACACTTTACGAATATCTGTTACTTTCAACAACGGATTCGTAGGAGTTTCAATGAAAACGGCTTTCGTGTTTGGTTTGATCGCCTCTTCAACAGCAGAAAGATCTGTTGTATCTACAAACGTGGAGTCGATGCCTAGACGATTTAATACTTTCGTCATCACACGGTATGTTCCACCGTAAACATCGTCTGTCATTACAACATGATCGCCTGAGTTAAACAGCATCATGACTGATGTAATAGCCGCCATACCTGAGCCGAATGCAAAGCCAGCATGACCGTTCTCAAGGTCTTTGATGAGCTCTTCTAGAGCGTGACGAGTTGGGTTTCCTGTACGAGAATACTCGTAGCCATTGAATTTACCAACGGCTTCTTGCTTATACGTACTTACTTGATAAATTGGTACAGACACTGCACCAGTTTGGGGATCACCTGTAATCCCACCATGTATTAGTTTCGTTTTCGGCTTCATACCTAAATGCCTCCCTGGTAAATCTTTTTACTTAAGTATCGTTCACTACTATCCGGAAAAATTGTTGCAATGTTTGTTCCAGGTTCTGCTTTACTCGCCTCGATAAGGGCTGCTTCTAGAGCTGCTCCAGAAGAGCTACCTACGAGCAATCCTTCTTTCTCTGCAAGTTCTTTAACTCGTCGAAATGCAACTTCGTCTGTAATTGTATGAATGCTATCAAAGTAGGAATCATCCATATATCCAGGAAGAAATTCCATTCCGATCCCCTCTGTTTTATGAGGCCCTGATTCTCCGCCATTAAGAATCGATCCTTCAGGTTCTACGATCACAGTCTTAACGTGTGGATTCTTTTCTTTTAAATAGCGCGCCGTACCCATGAATGTACCGCCGGTTCCTGCTCCCGCTACAAATACGTCAAGCTCACAGTCAAGCTGTTTCCAAAGCTCAGGACCAAGGGTTTTGTAATACGTTTCAGGATTAGCAGGGTTGCCGAACTGCTGCGGCATATATGAGTTTGGTATTTCTTCATGCAACTCTTTCGCCTTTGCAATTGCCCCCTTCATCCCTAACTCAGTCGGTGTATGAACGATCTGAGCACCAAGAGCACTCATTAAATCTTGTTTCTCGATACTAAACTTTTCAGGTACGACGAACATCACTGTATACCCTCTGTTCACAGCTGCTAGCGCAAGTCCGATTCCTGTGTTTCCAGCTGTAGGTTCAATAAATGTTCCACCTGGCTGAATTCTATTGTTTTCAACTGCATCTTGTAAGAGTTCCTGTCCGAGGCGGTCTTTAATGCTTCCTCCTGGATTATAGAACTCTAGCTTTGCAAATAATCGAACACCTTTTGGAATATCAAAATGATGGAGCTCGATGACCGGGGTACGGCCTACGAGCTCATGAACATTATTATAAATATCCATCAAAAAATCTCACTATTCTGCGAAAACGACATGCCATTCATCACGATGTGAAAGCATTTCGTTTGCAATTTCTTTAGCACCTTCAAGGCTATGGTTTGCAGCCCATCCACACTGTACCTCATTACAAGCTGGGACTTCTTCCGCTGCTAAAACGTCATTCAACGTTTTATCAAGTACACTAAGAATCTCATCATAGTCAGAGTGATTTAGAACAGCAAGGTAGAAGCCTGTTTGGCATCCCATCGGTCCTATATCAACAACGTTATCTAAGTGATTACGAATGTTTTCTGCCATCAAGTGCTCGATCGAGTGAAGACCCGCCATCTCCATGTGAGCTTTATTCGGTTGTTTGAATCGAATATCGTATTTATAGATCTCATCACCTTTAGGACCTTTTGTGACGCCTACTAGTCTCACATATGGTGCTGCCACTTTCGTATGATCAAGGTTGAAACTTTCTACGTTCATTTTGTTAGCCAATATTCTTCAACTCCTCTACAAGATTTAATACCAAGTTAGCTGAGTTAATCGATGCTGTCTCAAGGAACTGTTCGAAGGAAATATTCGATTCTTTTCCAGCGATATCTGAGAGAGAACGGATCACAACAAATGGCGTGTTAAACTGATAGCAAACTTGAGCGATTGCACCCGCCTCCATCTCAGCTGCATCGAGATTCTTAAGACGTGATCTTACGTAATCAACTCTTACTGCATCGTTCATGAAGGAATCGCCGGTTGCGATTAATCCTTTCACGACTTGATGCTCTGTGACTTTTTCTGCGCTTCTCTCTGCTGCTTCAACAAGCACTTTTTCTGGTTCATAAAGAGCCGGCATTTGCGGAACTTGCCCATATTCATAACCAAATATGGTCGCATCCACATCATGGTAGCGAACTTCACTTGAAATTACGATATCGCCAACCTTTAAATCAGGATTAAAGCCCCCAGCTGACCCTGTGTTTATGATGTAATCTGGTTCGAATAGCTGGTTCAATAACGTTGTACCGATCGCTGCGTTCACTTTACCAATTCCTGATTTCAATAGAACAACTTCTTGCCCATCGATTTCACCAGTTGTGAATTCAGATTTTGCAATGGTATGTTCCTTCCTGTTCTCAAGGCGATCTCGTAAAATTCTAACTTCCTCTTCCATAGCTCCAATAATACCGATCTTCATGACGTACTCCTTTACAGTTTCATTTTTTGACCGCTTCTATCAGCCAAACAAAATCGTTCAACTGAGTAAAAGCTACCTCAAATCCATTTTTCTTAAATAATTCTTCTAGCACCGGAATAGTCGTATAATATTCCGTCTGTAAGTCTTGAAGTAAATTCAAATACCCCTGTGACTTTACTTTTTCATGCATTTTTGTCCTAGCATCCTCATTTTGGAATGCCGTGTCTGCAAATACAATTTTATCATTCTCACTCAGTAGTTGGCTATATTTGTGAATAGCTTCTTCCTTTTCAGTGTCGGTCAAATGATGGAACGCGTACGTACTCACAATCGTTTGAACCGAATGTTCAAGCTCTGGATAATCTAGAAAATCCCCATCTAAAAGCGTTAACTTCGGGAACCTTTCCTTAGCTTTGTCTCTCATCGCTTTGGACGGCTCCACGCCAGTCACACTTAACCCTTTATCCAATAGAATAGCAGTGAGATTACCTGTTCCTACCCCAAACTCAAGCACATTACCCACAGATGCGTGAGCTACAGAAGCGAGTATTTGAGTGTATCCTTTGAATACATCACGATACTCTTCGTCCTGACCTGATACGGTCGTATCATAAGAGTCAGCCCACCGCTCAAACAAATCAATGAATTCTCTCCCCATTATATCTTCACATCACTTTCATAATTTAATTCATAGTATTAAGGTATGAATAATATGCTTTTATGGTTCTAATTTAACACAAACCTTTTTACATATCAATTTGTCAGTTTTCTTCTTAAGGTGTAAAATTATAAATTGCGAAGGATGGATTAAGAAAAGGAGAGACAAAGATGGAATTTTCTCTTGAACGAATTGATGACAAAGTGGAATTTTTCGAGTCGTTTTCCCTTGAAGATCTCGAGAAGAAAATCCAAGTTCAAATCGATAACAACCGGGCTTTGATGCTACACGTTCACCATGTTCAGCACCAGGTGTTAACAAACGAAAAAACAGGCAGACCCTATTATTCAGCCGTTGTACATTTTAAAGCAAAATAAAAAAGGGAGCGGACCTCAATCATGAGATCTGCTCCCTTTCTTCATATTCATTTTACTTTAGCGCTGACAGGTTTCCAGCCTTTTTCATCGACCCACTCTAGTTCAACGACATACTGCGTCCCATCGCCGCCTTTTTGACTAACAGTTGCTTCAGACTTTTGAGGTCCTCCGTTTCCACCAAGCCAATGTACGACCATTTCTTCTTTAGGAAAGCCGACTACTGTCTCAACAGCATCTAGCTTTTCGTTCCAGTCAACGCTACCTTTGTCATAGCTTGATACGTGATTACTACTGTCTTGAGATGTTCCTACAGGTTGCCATGGTCCTTCTAGATTGACCTCACCGGACTCGTTAGAAGCTTCCTCTTCTTCAGAAGCGTTTTCGTCATTTTGTTCTTTGTCATCTTGAGACTCTTCTTCGTTCTTAGTTTCTTCATTACTAGCGTCATCGTTAGTTTCTTCATCTGTTGCTGAATCGCTTGCCTCATCAGAAGTAACTGCATCTTCCGTATTGCTATTGTTTGATTCGGATTGAGTTGCTTCAGTAGAGGCTGTTTCCTCCCCAGCAGTTGGTTCGGTATTATCGCCATTAAAAAAGATATTTACAATAAGAATCAGGATGACTACTCCTACTATTCCAATAAGACTGTTTAAAATGATATTTTGTTTTCTTTTTGAATGACGAGCATTATATCGTGATTTCACGTTCATCCACTCCTCTATTTAACTGTTGCTCATATTCTACCATCTCTAGAGGATTCGTTTAAGGCTTGACTTTTCCTTCTATAACCAAAAATTTTCTAGTATAAGGTGTTTACAATCTTTCCAAACGCTTCATATGCCTTGTACTCCTTATCTTTTCTTTCAAAATCTACGACTGCTAATGCGTACCGTGGTTCATCATATGGGAAATAACCAACAAACCATTGATAATCATAGTCCGCATTTCCGCCTGGTTCTGCAGTACCTGATTTACCAGCAACCTCTACTGGAAGGTCAGCGAGAAATGATCTTCCTGTTCCGCTCACAACTACTTCTCTTAAAGCATTTTGAAGATCACCAACGACGTCAGATGAAAGGGTTTTGCTGGTAAGCTTCTTTTCCTGAAAGCTTAAAAAAGTAGTGTTATTTTGATAGAGAATATCCGAAACAGCTCTAACCTGCTTTGCATCGCCGCCCCTGGCAATTGTAGCCATCATGTTTGCTAATGATAAAGGGCTTACTTTTACGTTTAACTGTCCGATCGCCGTTTGATCTATTGCCTTTCTGATGCGCTTATCCTTTTCATTCGCAAAGAAAACGGGCTTTGATTCATCAGGAAACTGCTGAAAACCCTCATAGTGATAGAGTGTATTGGTCCACCCTACAGTTGTTGAAATACCGAGTTTTTCAGCGGTTTTCTCGATGACGTCAGGATCTTTATCAAGTAATTCTTCAGCGAGTATGGCAAACGTTGCATTGCAGCTAGCTGCGAAACTACTTTTGAGATCTAGTACGCCAAGTTCACGTTTTTCAGGACCATCTCGATAAACATTTCGATCACAATCGAACGTCCTTTCATTAGAAATACCATTTTCATAGGCTGCAGCGAGAATGACTGTTTTAAAGACGGATCCAGGGAAGAAGCCTTTCACCATTTTGTTTGTAGCACCATCCCCTAAAGGATCATCTTCGTTAAAGTTTGGTCTACTCACCATGCTAAGGACATTACTATTCTTGATATCGAGTAATACAGCTCCCCCATTCGTAATTTTTGTTTGATCTAGAGCATTTTCTACCTTCTGTTGAAGATCTGTATCTACCGTTGTTTTCACTTGTAGAGGATAGAAAGAGTCAGCATTTGTAAACATTTTTACATCTAGGCCAAGCAATGGATTACCTTTACGGTCTGCGTGATACAAGAGCTTGGACTCCCCTTCAGAGATTAGAAAAGGATCAAAAGCTAACTGCAAACCAGAAATTCCGAGCCTTGTATGCTGATCAACTAACCCTTCGTTCCATTTTTCAGGGTATTTAGACTTCATTAATTCTGGATTCGTCCGGACACTTCCGATTAAATGACTAGCTAATCGATCCTTCGATTCTGGTTGATAGACTGCGTAAACCCCTGGTATTCTAAGATCATTTATGCTCACCATTTCACTCTTCGTGAGTGTTTTATCTAATCTAAAAGGCTGTGTTTTACCTTGCAAAGCTTTGTTTAGTTCACTTGGAGGAACATCAATTATTTCTGAAACTTTATCGATCGGCCATTCTCTTTCACTTAAGAAAGGAAAAAGAATCAATGATGGAATTGAACCTCTCATAGGCTCACCATTACGGTCGAGTAGAGTCCCTCTCCCATCACTTAAAATAAACGACTGCGTACGTTGATTTATACTTGCTTCTACAAGATTAACTTCATGATTTGAAAAAGAATTCGTATCGATAAGTTGAATCTGAACTAAGCGTCCTATAAGTAATCCAAAACATAAAAGGAAAAGAATTGCGACAATCGTTATTCTTCGAACCCCCATACACTTCACCTCAGTAAGAGTCTCGCCTCTTCTAAGGCATTTCAAACCCAAGGAGCTTTGAACTAAGCAGAACCAAAAAGAAAAGGACGACCGGTCGGCCGTCCTTTTCAGGTTCCTTATTTCACTTCTAAAATTTCAACGCGGATTTCTCCACCTGGTGTTTGTACGTTAACCTTTTCACCGATCTGACGGCCAAGAAGGCTCTTAGCCATAGGAGAATCATTTGAGATCTTACCTTCGAACGGATCCGCTTCAGCACTTCCTACGATGACATATTCCTCTTCATCTCCATCAGGAATTTCTGCGAATTTCACTCGCTTACCGATCGTTACAACATTGGAAGCACTTTGATCTTCCTCAATAATTTCAGCGTTACGAATCATATTTTCTACAGTAGTGATTCGCGCTTCAACGAATGCTTGTTCATCTTTTGCTGCGTCGTACTCAGAGTTCTCAGAAAGATCTCCAAAACTACGAGCAACTTTGATACGCTCTACTACTTCTTTTCTTTTCTCTGTCTTTAGATGCTCAAGTTCTTGCTCGAGCTTTTCTTTACCATCTTTGGTCATATAATACTTTTTGTCGTCTGCCATTTTGTTCACTCCTTCATCAATTAAGGGCAATCAGTCGTAATAAACTGTATGAAAAAAAGAGGTATTTATTACCTCATTAATTCGTTATAGCATTGCTTTGTCCTCTAAAATGGTATGAATCTTGGTCGTCATAAGATCGATCGCGACACGATTCTGACCACCTTCTGGGATTATAATATCTGCATAGCGTTTAGTAGGCTCGATAAATTGTAAATGCATCGGTCGTACAACAGAAGTGTACTGTTCAACAACCGAATCAAGGGTACGACCTCGGTCCCTTATATCTCGAACCATTCTTCTTAAAATACGGATATCTGCATCTGTATCAACGAACAGCTTGATATCCATCAAGTCTCTAAGACGCTCATCTTCTAAAATCAAAATACCTTCTAAAATAATGACATCTTTTGGTTCAACAGGAATAATTTTATCAGATCTTGTGTGAACTGTATAGTCATAGACAGGTTTTTCAATGGAATTATAAGACATTAGTTCCTTTACATGTTGAATAAGTAAATCATTGTCAAAAGCGAGTGGGTGATCATAGTTGGTATCTAGTCGTTCATCCATAGATTTCTCACTTTGATCTTTATAATAAGAATCTTGTTCGATTACTAATACCGATTGATCAGCAAACTGCTTAAAAATTTCTCTCGTTACGGTAGTTTTGCCTGAACCTGAACCCCCGGCAACACCAATTACAACAGGTCTATTAACCATAATCCTTCCCTTTCTATTATAGAAAAACCGTTCGTACAGCCGTACGCCGGTTTCTCCTTCATCATGAGTTTTTCTTACTTACTGCTAATCCATCACCGATTGGATAAATCGTCGTATCCAAAGATGGATGCGACATTAGAAATTCGTTATATTCACGAAGCTTTTTAACCATAGAACGAAATCGTTTTTCTTCAATTTCTTCTTCAGCGACCATTCCTCTGAACAGAATATTATCTGAGAAAATGACTCCTTGAGGCTGCAAGCTACCATAGAACTCATCAAAGAAACGTTTGTACTGTCCTTTTGCAGCATCTATGAAAAGTGATTGATATGGCCCATGCGATTTTAACTCTTGCGAAAGCTCAAACGCATCTCCAAACAAAATCTTAATTCTATGAGCGTAACCTGCTTTTTCAACGTTGGAAACTGCTTCATGGTAGCGGGCTTCATCGCGCTCCACCGTTACAATTTCCGTCTCTGGCATCATTTCAGCCATACGGATTGCAGAATAACCTATCGCAGTACCAATTTCAAGAATGCGGTCAGGGTTTAGAAAAGACATCACCTGAAGCATAACAGCAAGACTCGTCTGTTCCATGATCGGAATGTGATGATCTCGTGCATATCGCTCCATCTCTTCTATCAATTCTGCCCTTTTTGGTCGTAAAGATTCCAAATATTGTTCAACATGATCGGATATCATCCACGTTCCTCCTTCATGTAGCCCGAACTATTTTATCACAAAATAAAGGGGAATGGTAGTCGTACTTACCATTCCCTGAAACTTATTCTGAATTAGCTTCCTCTTCTTCTTTCTTTCTGTAATACTCATCCCATTCCTCGTCATATTTCGCTCGAACTTTATTGTGCTCAGCATTCGTCTCAGAAAAGATGGTTTCCCCATTAGGGCGAGCATAGAAATAGAGATCATCAGTCTGATCAGGTTCAATTGCTGCAATAATCGAAGATTGACCTGGATTTGCGATCGGACCTACTGGAAGTCCTTTCTTTTGATACGTATTATATGGCGAATTCGCATCAAGTTCACTCTGTGTGATTTCACCGGACTGTTCTCCTCTAGCATAAATGACGGTAGGGTCTGTTTGGAGTAGCATGCCTTGCTCCATACGATTTCTAAACACAGCAGAAATCTTCTCTCTGTCGGCTTTCGCTGATGCTTCTTCCTCTATCAGTGATGCCATCGTCATAAATTCATGAATTGAAAGTTCGCCACTTTCGACATCGCTTCGATAGGATGCTAACACGGCTTCTGTTTTCTCTAGCATCTTCTTAACAGCAAGTTCTACGGTTGGTTCTTCTTCAAAATCATAGGTAGCCGGGAATAAATAACCTTCTAGCGGATGTCTGATGTCTTCATTTAAGATTTCATCAGTCAGGAACCAATATTCATTGATCAGGGCCTTTAAATACTCTTCGTCATCTAGTTTTTTGATAACTTCTTCAGGCTTCATATCAAGCTCTTTACCGATACGAGCGGCAATATCCTCAATCCAAATTCCTTCAGGTAGAGTGATTTTAGCAACTGATTCTTTCATCACTTTTCCACTTTTTAGCTTTGAAATAACCTCATCCATCGTCATAGATGGGGAAAGCTCATAATCACCAGCTTGAAACCCGCTTTCGTTCTTATATTTCACATAATAGCGAAATGCTGTTCCATCTTTGATGATCCCTTTTTCCTCAAGAATTTCACCAATCGATGAAGTTGATGAGCCAATTGGAATCGAGACAGCTTTTTGCTTTTCGCTATCGGGATCAACTGGCTGTAATGTATTCTTTATGTAGAAATAACCACCTGTAATAACAGCTGCCATCGTAATCGTAAGTAGTAACAAAATGATAAATACAACTTTTCTTACAGTTCTATTCTCATTTTGGCGTTTTAATAAATTCTCTTTGTATTGTTCTTTATAATCTGACAACGCCTCTGCCCCCTTCACTCGTTCCCATTATACTATAGATCGACTCGCTCTACCGCTCCTCAAAAAAATTTCCAATTTGTATTATACTAGGTAACCGTTACACTTTGTAGCCTTTTGTCTATTTATGCTATAAAAACTTCCCAATAATGTAAAAGGCCGCCGATTCATTCATCGGCGGCCTTTAATATGTTACTCGTTGTCCTCTTCTTCAGAGAACGTGTTCAACATTTCTTCAACCATTTCCCATTCTTTATCAGACTCGATTGGGAATAATTTGTAGTCACGATCTTCATTGTCTTCTTCTTCATAACGGAACGCGTAAACTTCAACTTCATCTTCGCTATCAGCTTGATCAGCTGGAACGACTGTTAAGTAAGAGTTTCCGTTCTCTTCCACATCAAATGTGAATAGTACCTGGAATAAATGCTCGTCTCCGTTTTCATCTGGAATGATAATTCTTTCTTTTTCCTCCATGTTTTCACCTCATTAAATTTGCTTGCTGTCTAAATATCCTTGAAGGATCATAACAGCAGCCATTTTGTCGATAACTTTTTTTCGCTTTTTACGGCTCACATCGGCACTGATCAACATTCGCTCAGCAGCAACTGTCGTTAACCTCTCATCCCACATTTCTACAGGAAGATCTGTGCTTTCTTTTAAACGATCAGCAAACTCCATACAAGCTTCACCGCTAGGGCCAATCGAACCATTCATATTTTTGGGAAGGCCAACAATAATTTTGCTAACCTCATTCCCGTTTATGATATCCATTAACCGTTCAGGTATTACATCTGGCTGATCCGGATCACGCTTTACCGTTTCTAGACCCTGCGCAGTCCACCCCATCAGATCGCTTACTGCAACGCCAATCGTTTTCGTGCCAACATCTAAACCAAGTGTTTTCATGCTGTCTCCTTATCTCTGGTTGTGTGTAAGATACGACTTGACGAGCTCTTCGATCAACTCATCGCGCTCAAGCTTACGAATTAAGCTTCTCGCATCATTATGTCTAGGAATGTAAGCCGGATCCCCAGAAAGGAGGTACCCCACGATCTGGTTGATCGGATTGTAACCTTTTTCTTGAAGAGCGCCGTAAACGGTGAGTAAAACTTCCTGGACATCATGATTATCTGCATCATCTGGAAAGTTGAATTTCATTGTTTTGTCCATTGAACTCATTCCTTACACCTCTTTCCACGATCCCACTAGAATCGTAACTGTTCCTCTAAATCTCATTGTACACTACTGAAACCTAATTAGGAAATGGATTTCACCCATTCTGTTGTGTAAGCCAACGCTTCATCGAGCTTTTCCGGATCTTTTCCTCCAGCTTGTGCCATGTCAGGGCGTCCACCGCCGCCACCACCGCAACGAGTCGCTAGTTCCTTGATTAGTTTTCCTGCATGATATCCTTCTTTTACAAGATCATCTGTGATCCCTGCAGCTAGTTGAACTTTTCCATCAGCACCACTACCAAGTACTACGATAACACTACCAAGCTGAGATTTCATATCATCTACAATCGTTCTCAAGTTATTCATGTCAGTATCAATACGTTTAGCTACCACTTTTACTCCATCGACTTCCTGTACTTCAGTAGACATCTGTTTTGCTTCTACATTAGCTAGCTTCGAAGTGAGTGATTCGTTTTGACGCTGAAGATCTCGAATTTGGGATAGTAACGACTCGGTACGAGACGGTACATCTTTCAAGTTTGACTTTAACAGATTAGCTGTTTCTTTAAGGATGCCAACTTGTGAATTGAGGGCTTGGTATGCACCTTCACCTGTAACTGCTTCGATACGACGCGTACCTGCACCGATTCCCGCTTCAGAAACGATTTTAAACAGGCCGATTTCAGCAGTGTTCTGAACATGTGTACCACCACATAGTTCTAAGCTGTAGTCTCCTACACGTACAACTCGGACAGTATCACCATACTTCTCTCCAAACAACGCAGTTGCACCCATTGCTTTTGCTTCGTCTATCGGTTTCACCATCGTTTGTACTGGGATGTTTGCCCAGATCTGATCGTTTACTCTCTTTTCGATTTCCTCTAATTCACTAGCTGAAATTTGTCCAAAGTGAGAGAAGTCAAAGCGCAGTCGCTCGTATCCAACAAGAGATCCTGCCTGATTAACGTGTTCACCAAGTACATCTTTTAAAGCCTGGTGAAGAAGATGGGTAGCTGTATGGTTCTTAACGATCGAAGCTCTGCTCGTTGGATTTATTTCAGCAGTTACTTTAGAACCTGTCTTGATTGAACCTGACTCAACAACAGCTGTATGAACGTGTTGTCCGTTAGGAGCTTTTTGCACGTCTTTAACACGTAAGAGTACTCCCTCTCCGCGGATGACACCTGGATCTGCAACCTGACCACCGCTCTCAGCGTAGAATGGTGTCTTGCTGAGGATGAGTTGAATTTCGTCTCCTTCTGTTGCTTCCTCCGTTACTTCTTTGTCTTTGATCAACGTTGCAACTTCTGTTTCAGCTGTTCGTTCATCATATCCCACAAAGTCACTTGCTACTGAAAGATCACCAAGTGCTCCACCTTGAACTTGCATAGAGCCAACATCTTGACGCGCTTCACGTGCACGTTTTCGCTGCATCTCCATTTCCTTCTCAAACCCAGTACGGTCGATTTCCATTCCTTCTTCTTCTGCATACTCTTCCGTAAGTTCAACAGGGAAGCCGTACGTATCATACAGACGGAATACATCACTTCCAGAAATAACGGTAGTTCCACTCTCTTTCCCTTTTTTAATAATTTGAGAAAGAATCGCAAGTCCTTCATTCAACGTTTCGTAGAATCTTTCTTCTTCATTTTTAATGACCTTTTGAATGAAGTCTTGCTTTTCATTAACTTCTGGATAAAACTCAACCATGATATCCCCAACCACAGGGACAAGCTCATACATGAAAGGACGGTTGATGCCGATTTGCTTCGCAAAACGAACCGCACGACGAAGAAGTCGTCTTAACACATACCCTCTTCCTTCGTTTGAAGGGAGCGCTCCGTCTCCAATTGCGAATGTTACAGTACGAATGTGATCTGCGATGACTTTAAATGCTGTGTCAGACTCTTTAGCTTCACCATAGCTGACATCTGCCATTCGTTCAGTTTCACGAATCGTTGGAATGAAAAGATCGGTATCATAGTTCGTCTTTGCGTCCTGAATAACGGACACCATTCTTTCAAGCCCCATCCCTGTATCGATGTTTTTCTTAGGAAGAGGTGTATATGTTCCGTCAGGATTGTGATTGAACTGTGAAAATACAAGGTTCCAAATTTCTAAGTAACGTTCGTTTTCGCCCCCAGGATATAGCTCTTCCTCTGGATCGTCTTCACCATAACTTTCTCCACGATCATAAAAGATTTCAGTGTTTGGACCACTCGGACCTTCACCGATATCCCAGAAGTTCCCTTCGATTCGTATGATGCGTTCTTCTGGTAAACCAATCTTCTCTTTCCAAATCGTGAATGCCTCATCATCTTCTGGATGAATGGTTACGGATAGCTTTTCTGGATCAAAACCGATCCAATCTTTACTCGTTAAGAATTCCCAACCCCATTCGATTGCCTCTTCTTTAAAATACTCTCCAATCGAAAAGTTACCGAGCATTTCAAAGAATGTATGGTGACGAGCAGTTTTCCCTACGTTTTCGATATCATTCGTACGGATCGACTTTTGTGCGTTGACGATCCTTGGATTATCAGGAGTAACGCGACCATCAAAATATTTCTTTAGTGTTGCTACTCCACTGTTAATCCAAAGCAGCGTTGGATCTTCGTGCGGAACGAGGGAAGCGCTTGGCTCGACGGAATGACTCTTTTCTTTGAAAAAGTCTATGAACATTTGTCTTACATCAGCTGAAGTTAAATTCTTCATCATGAAATCCTCCTTTTTTCTTAAGCAACTGTTCGTGATCGTTAATCATTTGGGCAGAACCATACAAAAAGCTCCCGCCCCTGATATAAATCAGGGACGAGAGCTATCATATACTCACGCGGTACCACCCTGGTTATAGGCTATGCCTATCACCTCAAGCAACCGTAACGTGGTTGAGACGGCGGAGATTAAACCGCACTCAGGATTAGCGTTCTGCTGTCTCACTTTGAAGCTCTTCCAGCCTTGGAGCTTCTCTCTGATGGATATCTTCATACCCGTAAAGCGATAATCAGCATACTCGGTCCGTCATTGTGTTTGCATCATGTTCTGCGGTTATTATAGTCAAAGAAAGAATCGTTTGTCAATGCTTTGCTTCGCGTTCATTTTTATATAGGATTAAAGCTTTTAATACAGCCAGTACAGGTACTGCTAGAATCAGCCCTATTATGCCTGCGATTTCACCACCAGCGAGCAGTCCGAAGATAATAATGACCGGATGAATATGAAGGCTTCTACCTACGATATATGGAGATAGAATATTGCTTTCGATAAATTGCAGGACAAGAATAACGACTAGCGTAATGATCGCCATTTTCATCGACACTGTAGATGCGATGAGAAGAGCCGGTGCTGCTCCAAGAAACGGACCGAAGTATGGAATGATATCTGTGATACCAACGATGATTCCGAGCAAGATCGCGTATGGTAACTTGATTAGCCAGAAACCAATAACGGCAAGCACACCAAGTACAGTGATAACGAAAAATTGTCCTCGAATATAGTTACCAAGCGATTCGTCGATTCGAATTACTAGCTCTTTACCCGGCTCCCTCCATTTCAAAGGCATGATTTTCCACATCGTTTTTTTTAATGTTTCGAAGTCTTTTAGCAAGTAAAATACGATGAAAGGAATGATCATGATCACAAAAAAGGAACTCAAAAGCTTCTTCGCTAGTTTAATTCCAAGTGAGAGTGTTTGGTTTACCGCTTCTTCAGCATCCCTGAAAGCTTGGTCCACTTTATCTTGAAGTGCGGGTGGTAGGGATGAGGTGTAGTCATAGATGCGATGCACCGCCTCACGATACATCTCCATGAAAACCGGCACGTTTTCCATCAGCTCCTGTGACTGCTTCACAATATGAGGTAGACCTTTGAAGATTGCGAAACCAGTCCCTCCAAAGAACAAAAGATAGATTAAGAGGACCGCTAGTGACCTAGGAAGACCTTCTTTATGGATCTTTTCAATGATTGGATGCAGCAGATAGGTGATGAGTGATGCAATGAGAAACGGCACTAAAAGGACCGCGATCACATCAAGAATCGGCTTCCAAATAGGCGCAAGTTTTAAAAACACATAAATGCACAAAAAAGCGAGCAGGAGAGTAGTTAAATAGATGACCCAATTAAAGTTCCATTCTTTCTTCATATCCACTCCCTCCTGCTTTTACTTACATTTCTATTCGCATATCATAGTCTTCGAACAGATCATCTAATGACGTTAAAGACCCATCTTCCTCAACCTGATGAAGAGAAAGCATTCCTTTCACGACCGACATTTCAACAAAACAATTCCAACAGTAAAACTGGTTTGCACCGATCTTACCTATGTTTTTACTTTTACAATTCGGACATTCCAAAGGTTTCAACCTCCTGTATAACAATTCATAGAGATACCTACCATATTGTCCACTTCAACATGGTTCTATACAGGCAGTAGGAATTTCGAAAAACAAAAAAAGCCAGATGGCGATCACCATCGGCTTCTCTTATGTTTCATTCATCTCCATCGGAGGAATAAGCGTCTCTTGTAGTTTTTCAGTCAGTCGTGTGTTCCTTATTTGATCATCTTCTGTTTGAATCGCGAGCTTGATCGCCTGCTCTTCACCACAAACGATCAAGTAATCTTTGCTTCGCGTTACAGCAGTATAGATGAGGTTCTTTCTGAGCATACGGTAATACCCTTTAACGACAGGCAATACGACAATCGGAAATTCACTCCCCTGTGACTTATGAATGGAACAACAGTAAGCATGTGTGAGTTGATTAAAATCTCCGCGTTCATATACAACTTCTTGTCCATCAAAAGCAACGACGAGTTGATCTTGCTTTTCTGTATTTTCTCTTGCAAAGAACACCGATACAATTTCACCCATATCGCCGTTATAAACATGCTCTTCTGGATTATTGACAAGTTGAAGCACTTTATCACCAACACGATAAACAAGATCTCCATGTGGAAGCTCTCGGCGTTGATCTGACGGCGGATTGAACAACTTCTGAAGCTCTTTGTTCAACCGATCTACCCCGGCTGTGCCACGGTACATCGGCGCTAGAACTTGAATATCTTTAGGAGAATATCCTTTTTTCAGAGCATTCCCACACACTTGTGATACAACCTCGATAATCTGCTGTTGATTACAAGGGAAGAACCTCCTGTCGGGTGTAGGCGTACTAAACTTCTCTGGTAGAACGCCATCTTTTATAGAATGAGCAAGTTGAATGATAGAAGAACCTTCTGCTTGACGATAAATATCCGTAAGCTTACAGACTGGTACCGCTTCAGAATGAATCAAATCCTTCAATACTTGCCCTGGGCCGACGGAAGGAAGCTGATCCTCATCACCTACTATAACGACTTGAATGTGTTCAGGCAGCGATTTAAAAAGTTGGTTAGCAAGCCATACGTCGACCATCGATACTTCATCGACTATTAAGAGCCGGCCTTCAACCGGATTCGTTTCGTCATGTTCGAACCCCGCTTCACCTTTCCAACCTAAAAGTCTATGGATTGTGAAAGCAGGGAGACCTGTCGCTTCACTCATTCGTTTCGCCGCCCTTCCGGTTGGAGCGACTAACAATACAGGAAATGGTTTTTCTTTCGAGTAATCTTTAAGCTCCAACGAAAGCCCATTAAGTTCTGCGTAGATTTCAACAATTCCTTTAATAACAGTCGTTTTCCCTGTACCAGGACCTCCGGTTAGGATCATAAAAGGGGAAGAAATTGCTCTTTGAACAGCCTCTCTTTGAGAAGGTGCGTACTGTATACCGAGACGCTCTTCAAAATCGCCAAGCGCTCGATAGAATTCGGATTCAGGAAAAGCATCTTCGTACTCCGTTTGAGTCATTAGTTTATTAATTCCGGAAACCAAACCTTTTTCTGCATAGTAGAGGGAATGGAGATAGATTCTCTCACGATCTAGGATTAGCTTATCCTCCTCATAAAGTGAAATAAGCTCTCTAGAGACATCCGCTTCGTCTATCTTTTCACCTAAAAGCATATCTACAGACTTGATTAAAGCATCGTATTCAAGGTACACGTGTCCTTCCTGAAGTGTTTGCTCATTGAGCGTATGAAGGCAAGCTGCTCGAATTCGTTCCGGATGCTTTCCTTCGATTCCAATCGACCGACCTAGTTCATCCGCTCTTCTAAAACCGATTCCTTCCACATCCTGTATCAGCTGATAGGGGTTTTTCTCAACGATTTCAAGGGTTTCCTGCTTATATTCTTTGAAGATCTTCATAGAAAGTTTTGCACCAAAACCAAGCTCAGTAAGCCTGATCATAATTTGATCGAGTCCCTGATGCTCCATGAGAGATTCATAGAGGGTTTTTGCTTTCTCCTCTGACAGCTTCGGAACTTGACTTAGGATGGATGAATCTCTCATTATTTTTGAGATCGCCTGATCGCCAAGCGTATCGACAATAGCCTCAGCCGTTTTTTCCCCTATCCCGTTGAATAAATCGCTCGATAAATATTGTACGAGCCCCGACCTCGACTCTGGAAGCTTACGTTCAAAAGAATCGATCGCGTACTGCTTGCCATAGCGTGGGTGGTCAGTAAAACGACCATAAAAGACATAGGTTTCGTCTTCTAATAGCCTAGGAATCATGCCGTTGACAACGACTTCTCTTTCGTCGTAATTTTCGTTCGTAGCATCGATCCGGAGTCTCGCAACTCCATACAAACTATCTTCATTAAAAAAGATCATCTGTATGAGTCTACCTTTTATGAATCCTTTCTCTTCCTGCACCTGAACCATGTAAACTTCTCCCCAATAACCTGAATTTATTCGTTATTGTTTAGCACTGCTTCCATCTGCTTCTTACCGTTTCCTGCCAAAAGGTGATCCGGCTGAATTTCTAGAGCACGGTCAAAGCATTTCAAAGCTTCATTCGCATCATCCTGATAGGCATGGCTAACACCTAGGTTGAACCACGCATCTGCATGTTCTGGTTCTTCCTTCACAACCTTTTCAAACTGAGGTAGCGCCGTTTCAACCGCTCCTTCTTGTGCTAAGCACATTGCATATTGAAATCGAGCTTCCGTATCAGCTTCATTTAGCTCTGTCGCTCGTTGGAAAAATGGAAGTGCAAGGCGCATGGCATCCTGCATCATAAAGCACTGACCGATCATAAAATGCACATCGCTTTGATCGAGACCCTTTTGAATTGCACTTTGGTACATATCTGCAGCATCTTTATATTGTTCGAGTTGGAAAAAAGCATTTCCTGCTCCGTAGTAAGCTGTCGCTTGGGTATCATCTAGTTCGATCGCTTTTTCAAAGAACTTAACGGATTGTTCAAGCTCACCAGCTTGTGCCAACAGATTTCCTACATTTGTATAAGCTACTGGATCATTTGGACTTTCTTCGATCGCTTCATAAAGAAGTGTTACAGCTTTCTCTAGTTCACCATCATTCATTGCTTTGATCGCTTGTTCATTTTTATTACTCATGACAAAAACTCCTTATCGTTAACCTTAATTTCTAGTGTAGCATATCTATGCGCATCTATCGCACCTATAAAACAGCCTCATTTCACAATGGAAATGAGGCTGTGATTACACGTATGTGAGTTCAGTTTCGTTCTTGAACACTTGGTCAATCGTTGCTCCACCTAGACATTCATCACCATCATAGAAAACGACGGCTTGTCCTGGCGTTATCGCACGAACTGGCTCATCAAACGTTACCTTCAATCGATCATCGTCCAACATTGTGACGGTGACGCCTGAATCCTGTTGACGATACCTGAATTTAGCTGTGCATTTCAGAGGTTCATCGATCTTGTGGTTTGATACCCAGCTCGAATTTACAGCGATTAAAGAATCGGAATAAAGCTTCTCATTATGGAAACCTTGATCAACATACAACACGTTGTCTTCTAGGTTTTTACCTACAACAAACCATGGCTCGCCTTCACCACCGATTCCAAGACCATGCCTTTGACCAATCGTGTAGTACATGAGACCATCATGCTTCCCTTTGACCTCGCCTTGCAGAGTCTCCATCTTACCTGGTTGAGCAGGTAAGTATTGGCTCAAGAATTCTTTGAAGTTTCTCTCACCAATAAAACAAATTCCTGTGCTGTCTTTTTTCTTGGCTGTTGCAAGACCTGCGCGCTCAGCAATTTCGCGAACTTCTTTCTTTTCGATTCCACCTAGTGGAAACATCACTTTAGAAAGCTGTTCTTGTGTTAACTGATTTAAGAAGTACGTTTGGTCCTTATTGTTATCGATGCCTCGAAGCATCTTCACTTCGCCATCGCGTTCTACTACCTGAGCATAATGACCTGTTGCAAGGTAGTCTGCACCTAACGTCATCGCATGTTCAAGGAACGCTTTGAACTTGATTTCTTTATTACACATCACATCAGGATTTGGTGTACGGCCACCTTTATATTCATCTAGGAAATAAGTAAATACTTTATCCCAGTACTGCTTCTCAAAATTTACTGCGTAGTAAGGAATGCCAATCTGGTTGCATACACGGATAACATCGTTATAATCTTCCGTAGCTGTGCAAACTCCGTTCTCGTCGGTGTCGTCCCAGTTCTTCATGAAAATGCCGATTACATCGTAGCCCTGTTCTTTTAATAGAAGCGCTGCAACAGATGAATCAACACCTCCGGACATCCCAACCACGACTCGCGTATCTTCTGGCTTTTTTGCTGTCATGGTTGCACCTCCTTTTTACTAACACAAACGTTGTGTCGAAACTATTTTATAACTTCTTTAATCGATTGACAATCTTTACGACTTCTTCCGCCGCTCTTACTGCATCTTCAACCGTATTACCATACCCAAAGCTAAAGCGAATTGCCGTTTGAGCACGTTCTTCATCATGAAACATCGCTTTTAAAACATGAGATGGTTCATGGGAGCCTGCTGTACATGCAGAACCACTTGAGACTGCGATTCCAGCTAAATCAAGATTCATCAACATCGGCTCCACACTAGCACCCTTAAAGCTGATATTTACAACATGAGGAAGTTTATGCACTTGATCACCATTGAGCTCGTATTCGATCGAGTTTTCTTCAAAAATAGCAATCATCGTTTCTTTCATCTTATGGTAAAGAGCGATTCTTTCTTCACGATCGGAACGTATTAAATCAGCTGCTTTTTGCAAACCTACGATTCCTGGAACATTCTCTGTTCCTGCCCGCCTTTTGCGCTCTTGTTCTCCTCCATGTGAGTACGGAGCGATGGAAATACCTTCTTTAATGTAAAGAAATCCGACACCTTTAGGCCCGTTAATTTTGTGAGAAGAAACCGAAAGCATATCGATTCCAATCTCTTTGACGTCGAGGTCGATCAGACCATAAGCTTGTACAGCGTCTGTATGGAATGGGATGCTGTGGTCTTTTGATACTTGTACGATCTCCTTTATTGGTTGGATCGTACCCGTTTCATTATTTCCATACATAATCGTGATTAAAATCGTTTCATCTCGAATAGCATTTTTTAACTCTTCGATCGAGATACGTCCATCTTCACCGACTGATAAGTATGTGACGTCGAACCCTTCTTTTTCAAGAGACTCACATGCGTGAAGTGCAGCATGATGTTCGATAGCTGATGTAATAATATGATTTCCTTTGTTGGCATTCGCTTTTGCAGTACCGATGATCGCTAAGTTATCTGCCTCGGTCCCACCACTTGTAAACACAATTTCATTCGGATGTGCATTGATACTTTTTGCAATACTACTTCTTGCTTCATCAAGAGCATGTCTCGTCTTCCGCCCAAACTGATGAATACTAGAAGGATTCCCGAATTCGTTGTGAAGAGAAGCCGTCATGACTTCAATCACATCAGGGTGAACCGGCGATGTTGCAGCGTGATCCATATAAATTGCTTTCATGTAACCTTCACCTCTATAAACGGTAGTTAACCCGTATTCTTCATTAGATGTAGAACATGTAACTGTCCTGCTCTCCCTCACCTTCATATGTCGCAAGATCTTGGAGTGTTGTGGAGTCTAATACATCTTTAACGGCATCTCGAATCTTAAGCCAAAGATCTCTTTTCGCTGGTTCTTCATCATCCATGACTTCTACAGGACTGATTGGACCTTCAAGAACGCGAATGATATCTCCAGCTGTAATCGTTGAAGCATCTTTCGATAAAATATAGCCTCCGTATGCACCGCGCACACTTTTCACAAGTCCTGCGTTACGTAACGGTGCAATAAGCTGCTCAAGATAATGTTCTGAAAGATTGTTGCTTCTAGCGATTGATTTCAATGAAGTTGGCCCTTCACCGTGCTTTTTTGCCAACTCCATCATAATAGTCAACCCGTACCTTCCCTTTGTTGAAATCTTCATTTCTAATCCCTCTTTCCGTCAATCGAGCTACTAGGTACTTGCATTGTGGTAGTGAATAACCCACGATTGGACCAATCGAGATACAAAAGAGAAGTGTCCCTATCGAAACTGGTCCTTTCATTAACCATCCGAGCGCAAGTACGATAATTTCCATTGATAGTCTAATATGTTGTACCTTCCAGCCAGTCCTTTTTGTTAATACGAGCATTAAACTGTCTCTTGGACCCGCACCTTTGTCTGCTGCTATATAGAGACCGATGCCATATCCCATCACTACGATTCCAAATGCTAACATAATGAGCTGACCTAGAAGATGGTCTGGTGTTTTTAATATAGGAAGCCATAAGTAAAAATCAAGAAAGATTCCGACTAAGAGCATATTAAGAAATGCGCCTGCTTTTGGCCACTCTTTTTCCATAAAAGCAGTTGTTGCTATGATTAAGAATCCTACGATGATCGACCATGTTCCGATAGAAAGACCGACCTGGTGGTACAATCCAATGTGAAATACATCCCATGGAGCACTCCCAGCTTCCGCTTTAATCATGAGTGCGATACCAAAAGTCATAACGAGCAAGCCGGCTACGAAAACGCTCCAACTCATCCAGAATTCAGCCAACACTTGTTTATACGTCTTCATTTTATCCCTCTTAACCTGCTTTTTAGTCATTAATGGCCGATTCTGTTAGTAAACCTTCGCTATTATAGCACGAAAGGGTTTTTCTTGCATTTCCAAAAACCATGTAGTATGTTTCAACTATCTATGAAAGGGCGGATGTACGATGGATTTATTCGATTATTCTTCTAAACAGAAAAACACGCTATCAGGTCCTCTAGCTAGCAGAATGCGCCCACGGACGATTGAGGAATTTATTGGTCAAGATCATATAATCGGTGAAGGAAAACTCTTGAGAAGAGCCATTCAAGCTGATCAGCTAACCCCGATGATTTTCTTTGGTCCTCCTGGAACTGGGAAAACGACTCTTGCTCGCATTATCGCGAACACGACTGCTGCACACTTCGAGCAATTGAACGCCGTTACTTCTGGGGTTTCCGATATTAGAAGACTATCAACCGAGGCGAAAGAGCGCGTTAAGCTCGATGACAAACGAACGGTCCTGTTCATCGATGAAATTCACAGATTCAATAAATCACAACAAGACGCACTCCTTCCATATGTTGAGGATGGAACTGTCGTTCTAATTGGCGCGACGACTGAGAGTCCGATGTTTGAAATCAATCCAGCTTTGCTGTCTAGATCAAGACTTTTCCGTTTTGAACACCTAACGGATGAAACGATAAAACGTGTTCTTCTTCAGGCGATCAACGATGACGTCAGAGGATATGGCAAGTATTCGCTTCATATAGAAGATGAAGCACTCGAACATATCGTGGATGTAGCGAACGGGGATGCAAGAACTGCATTAAATGCATTAGAACTCGCCGTATTGACAACTTCGCCTAACGAAGATGGAAAACTTGTTATCACGCTTGCAATCGCGGAAGAATCGATTCAACAAAGAGTTCTTCAATATGACAAAGATAGTGATAACCACTACGACACGATTTCGGCATTTATTAAAAGTATACGAGGTTCAGATCCAGATGCTACTCTATACTGGCTAGCAAAAATGATTTATGCCGGTGAAGATCCCCGCTTCATTGCTCGCAGGCTCTATGTTCATGCAGCAGAAGATATCGGATTAGCAGATCCTAACGCACTTCTCGTTGCACATGCAGCCAGCTATTCCGTTGAGTTCTTAGGGATGCCAGAAGCCAGAATTCCGTTAGCTGAAGCTGCCCTTTACCTAGCAACCGCTCCAAAAAGCAATGCGGTCATCAAAGGTATCGACTCTGCTTTAGAAGCTGTAAAGAAAGAAAAGACAGGGACAGTTCCTGTGCATTTAAGAGATTCCCATTATAAAGGCGCGAAAGAACTCGGCCATGGAATCGACTACAAATATCCTCATGATTTCCCTGGCGGATATGTTCCACAACAGTATCTTCCGGATCACATGAGAAGAAAAACGTTCTATAAACCTACCGAGCGCGGCCACGAAAGAACCGTCCAGAAAAGGTTAGACTATTTTAATGAACGTATCAAATCAGAGAGTAAGAAACCGTAACAGCAGTGCACCGCACTGCTGTTTTCTTTCTACCTTTTATCAATCTACCTTAAATTTACAAGTCTTCTGTATAAATTCTTTCATACTGGCAAAGCTATGATTACTTTCAAAAAATGCTATGAAGTTTACAGAATATAAAGGGGTTGAGCCAATATGAAAGTTAGACAAGATGCCTGGTCACATGAAGACGATTTAATGCTAGCTGAAACAGTACTACGTCATGTTCGGGAAGGAAGCACACAGTTAAACGCATTCGAAGAAGTAGGAGATCGCCTAAGTCGTACCTCAGCAGCAGTCGGCTTTAGATGGAACGCGATCGTTCGTCAACGCTATGAGCAAGCATTAAAGCTTGCGAAAAAGCAAAGGAAAGAAATGAAGCGCGCTGAGCGTAGACAGCCAGCTGAATACAAAGCCGACTATACTGTAAGAGAGAAAACAACTCAGGTTCCACAATACAGTGAAGTCATCCAACCTACTAAGGTTCAAAACGAAAGACCTAGTGCAACAGAAAAACCTACTGAGCTTACGATGCGTGACATTATTACTTACCTTACAAATATGGAGCATTCTCAGTATTCGACTAGCAGACTTCAATCTGAAATGCAAAAACTAGAATTAGAAAATAAGGATCTCGTAGAAGAAAACGCTCTTCTTCACCAAAAGGTAAAAAGGCTAGAGAATGAGCAGCAGGTAATGAAGGAAGATTATCAGTCTCTGATTCAAATTATGGATCGAGCAAGAAGAATGGTAGTTCTCAATGAATCCGAAGAGCTTGCAGCAGGTCCTGCATTCAAGATGGATAAAAACGGAAACCTTGAAAAACTTGCTAGATAAATGAATTAAAAAAGCAGCAGTTCATGATGAACTGCTGCTTTGTTTTTTGGCATAAAAAATGAAGAGCCCCAACTGTGCCGTCCTTTCCATAAATTTTGAACCTGCATTGGCAGGTGGGTGCCTTATTCTATTCTTTGTAAGTCCTCAGCTTACGAGGCATTTACTCGGAATAGAAAGAATCAGGCTCCCGTTGTAAAAGTGTTGGCTCAAATTATTATGGAAGTAAACGTACACTTCAGGACTCTTCGTTAACTTGTAATTGAATTATAGCAAACCTTATAACTGATTTCAATAAAGGACTACTAGGTAATTATTAGTGTTTCTTAATCCTTTTCAACCGTTACTGGTTTTTTCTTAAGTTCAAGGTTCAGTTCGTTTAGCTGTTCTTCACTAACTGGTGATGGCGCTTCAGTTAAGAGACAGCTCGCACTTGCCGTTTTAGGAAATGCAATGGTATCTCTAAGGTTGTTTCTTCCAGCTAGAAGCATCACGAGACGATCTAATCCAAATGCAATTCCACCGTGTGGAGGTGTACCGTATTCAAACGCTTCAAGTAAGAAACCAAATTCTTTCTTAGCTTCTTCTTTCGTAAAGCCAAGAGCACGGAACATCTTCTCTTGAATATCTCTTTGGTAAATACGCTGAGATCCACCACCAAGTTCATAACCATTCAATACAAGGTCATAAGCATCAGCACGAACGTTACCAGGCTCCTCTTCTAGAAGGTGCAGATCCTCTTGAAGTGGCATTGTGAACGGGTGATGCTCTGCAAAGTAACGATCTAATTCTTCGTCATAACTCATTAGAGGGAAATCCATGACCCAAAGGAAGTTGAATTTAGATTCATCGATCAATCCAAGCTCTCTTCCTAACTTTAATCGTAATGAACCAAGGGAGTCTGCAACGACAGTTTTACTGTCAGCTACAAATAGTAAGAGGTCTCCCTCTTCAGCTTCAAAAGCTTCAATCAGTTTACTAGACATATCTTCATCAAAGAATTTTGAAATAGGTCCTTTCAAACCTTCTTCTTCAACCTTCAACCATGCAAGTCCTTTGGCTTTGTATGTTTTTACATATTCAGTCAATGCATCGATGTCTTTACGTGAATAATTACTTGCAGCACCCTTAGCATTGATTCCTTTCACTGCACCACCGGAAGCTACAGCTCCAGAGAACACCTTAAATGACGAGTCTTTGACAAGTTCTGAAACATCCACGAATTCCATTCCAAAGCGCGTGTCCGGTTTATCTGAACCGTATCGGCGCATTGCTTCAGCATGAGTCATTCGAGGGAACGGAGTAGGAAGCTCTACACCCTTCGTTTCTTTAAGCACAAGAGCCATCATCTCTTCCATCATAGAAATCAAATCTTCTTTTGGTAGGAACGACGTCTCAATATCCACCTGTGTGAATTCCGGTTGACGGTCAGCACGAAGGTCTTCATCACGGAAGCAACGAACGATTTGATAATAACGTTCAAAACCTGAAACCATCAAAAGCTGTTTGAACAACTGTGGTGACTGTGGAAGGGCGTAGAATTCCCCGTCATGAACACGGCTCGGTACAAGATAATCACGTGCACCCTCAGGTGTGCTCTTCGTAAGCATCGGTGTCTCTATTTCTAAGAACTCATTGTGATCGAGAAAATCTCTGATTGCTTTTGTTGTACGATGACGAAGCTTAAACGTTTCTTGCATTACTGGACGTCTGAGATCAAGATAACGATACTTTAATCGAATATCTTCTCCAACTTCAACATCATCTGAAACAGCGATCGGTGGGTTCTTTGCAGCATTTAATATTTCTAGCTTTTCAGCATGAACCTCAACTGCACCAGTCGGAATATTCGGGTTTACTGTTTCTTTTGCACGCTCTACGACTGTACCTGTAATGGCAAGAACATATTCACTTCTCACCTTTTCAGCTAACTCAAGTGCTTCTTTCGAAACTTCAGGATTAAAAACAACCTGGACGATTCCGGAACGATCTCTGAAATCGATGAAGATTAACCCACCGAGGTCACGACGTTTTTGCACCCATCCTTTTATCTCAACTTTCTCGCCTACATGGCTCTCACGGACTTTGCCGCAATCATGGCTTCTTCCAATCATTCTCCCGTTTCCTCCTTCAATTTCTTTGTTAGGTAAGAAGTTACCTCAGATAAGCGCACTGCTTCCTGATCTCCCGTTTCCATTTCTTTAATGTTGATTTCATCTTTCTGAATCTCTTCATCACCAAGGATCGCCACATACTTTGCATTCGATCGGTTAGCTGCTTTGAACTGACCTTTCATTTTCCGGTTGAGGTAGTCGCGTTCAGCAGATAGTCCAGCACCTCGTAATTCATGAAGAAGACCATTTGAAATTGCCTGTGCTTCTTCTCCCATCGTGACAACATAGCAATCGATCGTTTTTTCGACAGGGAGTTCTACTCCTTCTGCTTCTAGTGCCATCAGAAGACGTTCGATACTCATCGCAAACCCAATCCCTGGCGTCGTAGGTCCTCCTACTTCTTCAACGAGACCGTTATAACGTCCACCGCCGCTAAGTGTCGTGATCGCACCGAAGCCCTCTGCCTCGCTCATGATTTCAAATGCAGTATGGTTATAGTAGTCGAGCCCTCTAACAAGACGCTCATCGATAACGTAATCGATCTTCATGTGATCGAGCGCTTTTTTCACATTGTTGAAATATTGTTCTGATTCTTCGTTTAAGTAGTCAAGAATAGAAGGCGCAGTCGCCATCAGTTCATGATCACGGTCTTTTTTACAATCAAGAATACGAAGAGGGTTATTTTCTAGACGATTTTGACAATCGCTACAAAATTCACCGATGCGAGGTTCAAAGTGAGCCATCAAAGCTTTACGGTGTGCCTCACGACTTTCTGTGTCACCAAGACTATTCACGTATAGCTTGAGATTTTTTAATCCTAGCTCTTTATAAAAATCGATCGCTAATGCAATCACTTCAGCATCGATTGAAGGATCGTTACTCCCCATCGCCTCTATTCCGAACTGAACAAACTGTCTCATTCTTCCTGACTGAGGACGCTCATAGCGAAACATCGGTCCGATGTAATAAAGCTTGACTGGCTGTTCTGCTATCCCGAACATCTTATTGTTCACAAACGCTCGAACAGCTGATGCAGTACCTTCAGGACGAAGGGTAAGACTTCTTCCTCCTCGATCTTCAAACGTGTACATTTCTTTTTGAACGATATCTGTTGAATCTCCTACACCACGCTGAAACAATTCAGTGTGCTCAAAGATAGGTGTACGTAATTCGTGGTAATTATATCTACGACAAATATCTCTCGCCTTTTCTTCTATATATTGCCAAAGCTCAGATGTACCAGGTAGTATGTCCTGAGTACCTCTTGGATTGTGAAAGCCCATATTTTCTCCTCCTTAAATCGTAACTAGCCCAAAATTTGGGACTAAAAAAAACCCCCATCCCTGAATATACATTCAGGGACGAGAGTTACCCGCGGTGCCACCCTAATAGAAGGAGTTAATTCCTTCCGCTTTAACAGTTAACGCCTGTAAACGTTGTTCCCTACTAAGCAGTCTGTTCGGAAACAATCCCAGGAAGTGTCTTTCAAAAATGTGGAATCAAGAATGTTCTCAGCCTACGACATTCTTTCTCTGAAGATCCTATCATTTTTTACTTTTCTCCCTCATTGGAGCAACGTATCTAATTACTGAATTGTTTTCTATCATACGAGTCCATGATTTTTTTGTCAAGCCTATTTTTTAGTGTTAAAAATCTACACCATCGTTATACTGTACTGACTTTAGTAAAATCATGTCTATCGCTTCATTTTTTGTTTCATGATTTTGATGCTTTTTAGGGATAGCCCGAATTCTTCTGCTAATTCCATATTTGATAGACATTGCTCTTTCTGTAAAAAATCATGAAAATCGACGCCAAATTCTGGTTGAGGATTCGTAACGTTCATCATTTCTTTATTCGTTGATCTCAACTGTTATCATCCTTTTTTTATGAAGTGTTATACTAGTTTCACCAAAAAATATGATATTTACAACTTCACGAAGGATTCTTTTTGACCGATAAAGAAATATCGCAATATGTGAAAATTGTAGAGGCAAGGAAAGGAGTTGCAAGTTGAAATATTTCGTTTATGTATTTTTGTTAGCACTGCTAGTATTCCAACTCCCTGCTCACGTATCAGCTGAAAAGAAAGCTGAAATAACAAAAACAATCAATGTTCGTTCTGGTCCATCGCTTTCTTCTCCCGTTCTTAAACAGGTACATAGCGGTGATGCGCTACCGATAACAGGGAGTTCAGGTGAATGGTTACAAGTAGAGTTAGATACTGGTGAAGGTTGGATTGCTGGATGGTTGATCGATACCGCTCAGCTTAATGAATCTATAGCGATGATTGAGTCTACTGTATCTGATCTACAAATAAGATCAGGTCCAGGTGAAGACCACAGTGTGATCGGTAGTACAAAACCGGGGGAAAAATGGCGTGTATCAGAAACAGAAGGTAATTGGACAGCCATTCACTTCGGTGACCGAATCGGGTGGGTGGCAACGTGGCTAATCGAAAGCTCTTCTGATACAGAAGCATCTTCCACACCTTTAAAAAAAGAAGTAGCTGCTTCAATCTTAAATGTACGTGATCAACCAGGTTTAGAAAATAGCATTCTGACTCAGCTACCAGAGGGTACCGTCGTTTCTGAGCTGAAACGATCAGGAGACTGGAGCTTGATTCAATACAGCAACGGTGAGTCTGGTTGGGTCGATTCTACGTATTTAATCAACACGTCTAAAAGCATTGCATCTAGCTATCTTACGTTACTTTATCATTCTACAAACATTAGAAGTGGTCCCGGAATCGACTTTCCCGTTGTTTTACAAGGTTCTAAAGATGAGAGATACAAAATTGTAGGAAAAGAAAAGGAATGGTATGAAATCTCATTACAGGACGGGACCACTGCCTTTGTCGCCGATTGGATCGTCTCAACAGGGTCCTCCCTCGGTCTGCGTACGAACCATTCACGTGGAAAAACTGTCGTATTAGATGCGGGCCACGGCGGCCATGATAGTGGAGCACTAGGACTTTTCACATATGAAAAATTAATAACGCTTCGAACGACTAAAACGATTGCTGAAAAGCTTAAAGATGCTGGCATTCGCGTTATCTTAACAAGAGATGGCGATCGTTATGTGCCGCTTTCTGAACGTACTGAGCTTTCTGAACGCTACCAGGCAGATGCATTCGTTAGCGTCCATTACGACAGCACTGTGGATCCTACAGCAAGTGGTGTTACGACGTATTACTATCATGAGCATCATCAGTCACTCGCTACAAGTATTCATGAGGAAATCGCTGATACAAACAGCCTTAGAGACAGAGGCGTGCGATTTGGAAATTACTATGTACTACGTAATAATTCGTCACCTTCTGTTCTACTAGAACTAGGCTTCTTGTCAAATCCATTTGAAGAACAGCAGATCAACAAAAACGATTATCAAGCAACGATGACCTCTAACGTTGCGAACGGTATCATCACTTATCTTAATAAAAACCGATAATACAAAAATAAGCAGCAGGGACTAGCCCTGCTGCTTTATTATTCCTTACTATCGATGATAAGAGTAACCGGTCCATCGTTCGTTAACTGAACGTCCATCATCGCTCCAAACACACCGGATTGTACCTCTACTCCCTTTTCAACGACAAGCTCATTAAACTTCTCGTATAGAACGTTTGCTTCATCAGGTTTTGCAGCCTTCATGAAGTTAGGTCTTCTTCCTTTTCTGCAATCCCCATAAAGCGTGAATTGAGAAATCGATAGAAGTGAACCACTAGTGTCTTTAAGAGAGAGGTTCATCTTGTCATTTTCATCTTCAAATATACGAAGATTAACTATTTTGTCAGCCAAGTAAGCAGCGTCTTTTTCCGTATCTTCTTGCGTCACACCGAGCAGAACAACAAGTCCTGATTCGATTTCACCAACAACTTCTTCATTCACTGTAACCGACGCATACTTTGACCTTTGTACGACAGCTTTCATTATGAACTCCCTTTCTTACGCTATTGCATGATTCTTCTAACAGCATAAATATCCGGAATACGCTTCACACGTTCAACAACCTTTTGAAGGTGTGCGGTATTTCGAATCGATACCGTCATGCTGATCGTAGCCATCTTATTGTTATCAGAACGTCCTGAAACAGACGTCATATCTGTCTTTGTTTCTGCAACAGCTTGTAGAACTTCATTCAGCAACCCTCTTCGGTCATACCCACTGATCTCGATATCTACATTGTAACTTTTTGGTGAATGACTTTCCCATTCAACTTCTAAAAGTCGCTCCTTCGCGTTATCTTCGTTCACGTTGGGACAATCTTTTCTATGAATGGATACACCTCTCCCCTTCGTGATATATCCTACGATATCGTCTCCAGGGACGGGATTACAGCATCGAGATAGACGAATCAATAAGTTATCGATCCCTTTAACCCTTACGCCAGACTCCGCACGCTTTGGTGCTTGAGAAGGAGAGTGCGTTTTCCCTTCGATAATGGAACGCGCAAGCTCTTCTTCTTGCTCTTTCGTCTTTTCTTTTCTCGCTTTTTCCGTAAGTCTTGTAGCGATTTGAGCTGCAGTGATGCCACCATAGCCTACAGCTGCATACATATCTTCTTCACTTGTAAAATTAAATTTATTTGAGACATTGGCAATGTTTTCTGAAGTTAATACTTCTTTAAGTTCAAAACCGTGCCCCTTGATTTCCTTTTCTACAAGCTCTCGGCCTTTATCAACATTTTCTTCACGTTTTTCTTTCTTAAACCATTGCTTAATCTTGTTTTTAGCATGCGAACTCTGACTGATCTTCAACCAATCTTTACTAGGTCCGTACGAATGCTTAGACGTGAGAACTTCTACGATATCTCCAGTCTTTAGTTTGTAATCGAGCGGAACCATCTTTCCATTCACTTTAGCACCGATACACTGGTTTCCTATCTCAGTGTGAATGCGATAAGCAAAATCAAGTGGGACGGAACCTGTTGGAAGCTCGATCACATCACCCTTTGGTGTGAATACGAACACCATATCACTAAAAAGATCGATCTTAAGAGACTCCATAAATTCTTCAGCATTCGAAACATCATTTTGCCATTCAAGAATTTGTCTGAACCAAGATAGCTTCTTCTCAAAAGAACTATTTACTGCACTATCGTTATCCTCTTTGTATGCCCAGTGTGCAGCGATACCGTACTCCGCCACCTTGTGCATATCTGATGTTCTGATCTGTACCTCAAGAGGATCACCTTTCGGACCGATAACCGTTGTGTGAAGAGACTGGTACATGTTCGCTTTAGGCATTGCGATATAATCTTTGAATCGACCAGGCATAGGTTTCCAACACGTGTGGATGATTCCAAGTACCGCATAACAGTCTTTAATACTATTTACGATGATTCGAACAGCTAGTAGATCATAGATCTCGTTGAATTGCTTATGCTGTTTCGTCATTTTTCGGTAGATGCTGTAAATATGCTTTGGACGTCCAGAAATCTCAGCATCGATTGAAACTTCTTGAACACGATCTTGTATTTCCCCAACTACCTCATGAACGAAGCCTTCTCGTTCTTCTCGTTTCTTTTGCATGAGATTGACAATACGATAATACTGTTGAGGATTTAAATAACGTAAAGCCGTATCTTCAAGCTCCCATTTGATCGTCGAAATACCCAATCGATGGGCTAGAGGAGCAAAAATTTCAAGCGTCTCGTTTGCTTTTTGTAATTGCTTTTCTTTCGGCATATGCTTAAGCGTTCGCATATTATGAAGACGGTCAGCAAGCTTGATCAAAATACACCTGATATCTTGAGCCATCGCGATCATCATCTTACGGTGATTTTCAGCCTGCTGCTCTCGTTTTGATTTATATTTAATTTTCTTAAGTTTTGTTACTCCGTCAACGAGCATAGCAAGTTCTGGACTGAACTCGTTCGAAATTTCTTCAAGGGTTACATCTGTATCTTCAACCACATCATGAAGAAACCCGCCAGCTACTGTTACGGGGTCAACCTCAAGATTCACAAGAATGCCAGCCACCTCGACCGGGTGAATGATATAAGGTTCACCTGATTTACGGTATTGGCCTTCATGTGAGTCACGTGCGTATTCGTAAGCTCTTTGTACAAAGGACAAATCTTCCTCCGACAAATACTGCTTCGCTCTTTGCATTACCTCTTCTATGGTCATGAAATCACCTTAATTACTGTTGGTATATAGCTTCTATTATCGTTAAAAATAGCCTGCATGTAAAGTAATAAAGAAAAATATGTCGCTTTTCATTGATGGAAACAAGTGGACACACATGTTTTTAAAGAGAAAGAGTGCCCGAAAGATGTTTCGGACACTCTATGGTGATCAATAAGTCATTAGTGTAAAGATGTCATGGCGATCTAGGTTCTTACGTCCTTCTAGGTAAGAAAGTTCAATCATAAACGCAAGTCCAACAACAACTCCACCTAGCTTTTCAACAAGTTCAATCGTAGCGTTGATCGTACCGCCAGTAGCGAGTAGATCGTCAGTGATTAGAACTCTCTGACCAGGTTTGATCGCATCTTTATGAATCGTTAGTACGTCTTTTCCGTATTCTAGTCCATAGTCCACTTTAACAACTTCTCGAGGAAGCTTACCTTCTTTACGTACAGGAACAAATCCAATACCTAGAATATAAGCAACAGGACATCCGACGATGAACCCACGTGCTTCTGGTCCAACGATAACGTCTACGTTCTTATCCTTTGCAAAATCAGCGATGTCGTTAACTACGCCTCTGTACGCCTCACCATTTTGCATGAGCGGGGTAATATCTTTAAAGCGGATCCCTTCTTTAGGGTAATCTTCAACTACTGCAATATAGTCTTTGTAATTCATTTATTTAATGGCCTCCTCAGTGCTACTGAAACAATTTACTGATCGATCGAACCAACTTTTCAAAGCGTGATAAGATGAATAGCAAAAATCGTTTTCGAGCTTTGCTTGTTCAAGTTTGCTCTTATACGTTTTAGAAGAAGTAAGTTCGCTTTTTACAGATTGTGGATTTATTGAAATAAGTCCGTCTTCCATTCTAACAAAGTTCAACTCAAAAAACACCTGTGACATAAAGTTGACCGTTTCCTTTGACCACCCTTTATGCTTTGCAAGCTTTTCGGCATCTTTCAAATGGAAGCTTCCCCGTTTCATTAAAAATCCATAATACCATTTAAAATCATCTCGTGATGGAAGTGTTGAAAAGAAATGATCTTCCTCATGCTCAAATACAGCATACGTTCTCTCTGGAATACCACCTTTACGAAAAAGCTCGATAAGATCTTCTTCAACATAAGGTAGGTCTAGCAACATCACATAGTTATTCTCGAAGGATAACTCTTCTTCAAGAGGGTTCTGCACCACATAATCTTCCCATTGTTGAATTCCTAGTTTACTAACGGTGGACTCTCTAAAAGCAATCATCGTAAGTTTCTCAAGCGGGAGGTTTTCTAACCTTTTACTGAGATCTCGTATCCCTCGATAATCAAAAAGCTGCCATTCGTCTACAGCTAAATCATGAACGAAAATTTGAGGCTTCTTTAATCCGTTCCATTCATTTATAGAGAGCTGACCAATAACGGAAAGTGCTGCACGTGAAGCGATCTCTTCAAATACATAACCAAAGTTGAAACCAACCCCATCAAGTGTCGATTCTCCTTCTTTCAAGGAAACCTTCAAATGATTTTCTTGACTACCGATTCTTCTGATCTGAGCCAAGTTCACGTCTTTTAGCATAACGACTGGTTTCGGATTACTTACTCCGAACGGAGCTAATAAATTCATCTCCTCAATCGTCTCAAGGGAAATATCATCGATCGCGCAATGCAGATCGATTTTCGTGAGTGGTGTTAAGTCAGCCTCTGTTAGGCTATCGTTTGCTTGTATGTTCAGTCTGCTTCTTAACTCGTTTAGATATTCTAAGTCGATGGTCATGCCTGCAGCCATCGGATGTCCGCCGAAATGTGGAAGAATATCTCGACATTCGGATAGATTCATGAACATATCGAACCCTTCGATACTTCGGGCAGAGCCTTTCGCTACTCCTTTTTCACGATCGATACTCATCACGATGGTAGGACGATAATATTTCTCGACTAGACGGGAAGCGACAATTCCGATAACGCCAGGGTTCCACCCTTCACGAGCAATAATCAGCACGCGATTGTCATCTAGTGGGTAATTCATCTCCACTTCTTCTATCGCTTCTTTTGTCATTGTATTCACAAGTTCTTGACGTGCTTTATTTAATGAATCGATCTCTTCAGCAAGCTGCTTAGCATATTCATAGTCTTCGGTCGTTAATAATTCAACCGCCGGACCAGCATGCTCGAGTCTACCCACCGCATTTAATCTAGGACCGATTCCAAAGCCAAGGTGTTCTTCATTAAGCTCCTGACCCTTCAAACCGCATACTTCTAATAAAGCTTTTATTCCCGCTTTATCAGAATGCTGAAGGGCACGGATTCCTTCGCTCGCTATCAATCGGTTCTCATCTTGTAGGGGAACCAAATCGGCAATCGTACCCATCGCCGCAATTTCGAGCAAGTGACCTGGTATTCGACCAAGAAGCGCCTGTGCTAACTTGAACGCAACACCAACACCAGCAAGGCCTTTAAACGGATAACTGCACTCAGGTTTCTTCGGATTGATAATCGCTAGGGCATCTGGAAGAACGGGGGGTGGTTCATGGTGATCTGTGATGAGCAGATCGATTCCGATTTCTTTAGCAACCTCAGCTTCATGTACACCTGAAATGCCTGTATCAACCGTTACGATTAAATCATAACCCTCTTCTTTTGCTCTTCGGAATGCAGCTTCGTTAGGACCATATCCTTCTGTGAACCGATTCGGAATATAGTAGTCGAAGTCCGCTCCAAGTTCTTTGAAGGTATAGATAAGAACAGAAGTACTACTTACTCCATCAGCGTCATAGTCGCCGAAGATGAGGATCTTTTCTTGATTTGTAATTGCTTCTCTAATTCGTTGAACCGATTCCTTCATTCCATCCATCAAAAAAGGATCATGGTATGATAGATTTTCTTTATATAAAAATTTCCGGGCTTTCTCAACACTTTGGATCCCTCTATTCACTAATAGAGAGGCAGCAAGTCGTGATATCCCTAACTCACTCTGGAGCTGATCGATGCTAGATTCATCCGATTCAGCTAGCTTCCAGCGTGTTTTAGACTTTAACATCGAATCACCTCTTAACCAGTCTATTATATATAGTTATCGTAAATTTGACCATAGGTTTAGGGAATGAATCTTTTATATCAACAAAAAACCTCTGCATATGCAGAGGTTCAAGCCTTTATAGAAATTCATGTCATGATTCAGTGCTCCCTATGCCGTAGTCGATGACGATCGCATGCTTTCCGCGGACGAACGTCCAAGCCCGAGGTGAAACCCACACCCCGGTCTCGGCCGTCCGTACGACCGCAGGAGTCCGCGATCGTCTCTCCTACTTGAGTAGAATAAGTCCAAAATGAACTTTCCGTCCATTTGCTTAACAAACGAATGTGGGAATTCTACCCAACCTTTTTACAACACGAAATAAAGCTAAAGGATAATGGACTCCAGGTCTCTTGCCCAACATGCGACATGTACGGAACATCGTGCGAAGAGAAAGCTACCACTCTGTGAAAAACAAGCAGCCACATATCACCACTACTTCGTTAACAGATTCCTTGAGAGTTTTCAACATTCTGCAAAACCCCTGCATATTTAGGAGTCCTTACTATTTGCTCTCAGATTCAGTCTTAGAATGAGTGTCTACAGGCTCCACTTCTTCAGCAGGAGGCGTCTCCTCTGGCTGAGGTGTTTGTTTAGGTTGCTCTGAATAAGCAAGATTTTCTTTACGAAGCCTTTTCACTTCTCTACTGAGTTTGTAGTACTTCACCATTCCAAACCCCAGTACAAGAATTGCTCCCATTAAAACGGAACCAAGAATGACAAGCACGAGCGGCCATTCAGACGTACCGAAAACATAATTTACTTGAACCGGATCAACGTTTACCACCGAAAATACAGCTATAATCAATGCGAAAATAAGAGCAACAACCAGTCCCCATTGTCCCTTCATCGTTTCAACCTCCCCATATTAAAAGTCTATTCTTTTCAATTAACTTTTTTCCTTTGGTTCATATGGATTTATATGAACCAGCACATCATGGACTTCTTCTTGTTCTAACAGATGATCTTTGACAGCTTTTCCTATATCATGACCTTCTTTTACAGTGATGTTAGGATCTACTCCGAGCTTGATATCAATAATGACATAGTGACCGTGCTCTCTAGCATAAAACTCATCAAGGTTAAGAACCCCCGGCATCTCTTTGATCGCTTTTATATAGTGAGTCGTATCTTCATCATGTAAGACGTGGTCGAGAGTCGTATGGATCGACTCAAAACCTAGCTTAACTGCCATTTTTCCAATCAGTATGGAGACGAATATACCCGCTACAGGATCCGCATAAACAAGCCAAGGCATATTGAAAAAACTGCCAAGAAGTGCCCCTGTTATCCCTATCAGAACGGCGATCGAAGAATAGACATCCGAACGGTGCTCGTATGCATTCACAATAAGCGCATCACTGTTTATCTTCTTGCCTAACCTGTATTTATAGCGAAAAAGGACTTCTTTTGTGACGATTGAAATGATTGCAGCATAAAGCGCTAGTTGACCTGGGGCTTCGATAGGTGCAAATAAAGCTCTCCCTGAGCTTATACCGATTTCAACTCCAACTAGGAGAAGCAATACTGCGACGATAATTGCGGCAATAGATTCAGCTTTACCGTGACCATAAGGATGATCTCGGTCAGGAGGAAGTTTTGCAGCCCTTAATCCGATTAAAACAGCGAACGAACCCGCAACATCAGAAGCAGAGTGGGCAGCATCGGCAATTAACGCTCGACTATTCGATATGTATCCGATCACTCCCTTTAGAACAGCTAGAATTATATTTGCCACTATTCCAATAAGAGCTGCTACCTCGGCTTTTTGAAAACGTTCTTCTTTATTCATATCTTCACCCCTATTATGCCTATTCACTATAGCCTTTCCATAGAATTCAATCCAAAACAAACGATTGTAAAAGCCATGGCTATGCCATGGCTTTTACTCTCTAAGCTTCATTTGTAGCCGTTGAGAACTTCTTCTTCTTCAATTGTTTCCCTTTCCAAACTGCCCAAAGTTGAGAGGCGATGAATAGAGAGGAATACGTTCCAGCAACAAGTCCGATCAGCAATGCGATCGCAAACGGACGGATCGCTTCTCCTCCAAAAATCGTTAGTGCTGCTGCTGCAAAGATGACGGTCAATACTGTATTGATCGAGCGAGCTAGTGTTTGAACGAGACTTTTGTTTACTACCCTAGCGACATCTTCAAACGTTTTTACTTTCTTCTCTAACTTCATATTCTCTCTAATCCGATCGAACGTGACGATCGTATCGTTGATCGAATAACCCACTATGGTTAGAACAGCTGCAATAAATGTAATGTTAACCTCGATCTGTAGCAAGCTGAAGATCGCGATAATAAAGAACGCATCGTGAAAAAGTGCTACGATCGCCGCAACACCTTGCAGCCATTCAAATCGGATCGCAACATAAATAATGATCCCTACAGAAGCAATCGCAACTGCGATGAATGCGTTCTTCGCTAGATCGACCGCCACATCAGGAGAAACGGTGCTTACGTTTGGTTCCGCACCGTACAATTCAGTAAAGTGATTTTTCAACTCACCGATTTCTTCCTTCTCTAGTTCATCTTTGAAAGCCGCAACAGCCATATCTCCTCCACCAGCAAGCGTTACGGACTCAGGATCAAACCCTAGACTATCCAACTCAGAGGTGACTTCTTCAGTAGTTAGCGTCTCGTTGGACATGATGTCGACACGAGAGCCACTGGAAAAATCAATACCAAGATTCAGACCAAAAATCGCAAGCACGAGACCTCCAAGTACAATGAGGGCAAGTGAAATCATAAAGAATTTATTACGGTGTTTCACAAAATCAAAATCAATATTTCTTATTTTAGAGCTCATCGATCTCACTCTCCTTCACGCCAAAAAGTCCGGGCTTCTTATTCAACGCCCTGCTCTTGACCCACAGTCCGAGTAGGATTCGTGAACCCCAAACAGCAGTCAAAAAGCTTACGATAATACTTGTTATCAACATAACAGCAAACCCTTTTACAGAGCTAGTACCGTACGCGAACAATACGCCAGCAGCGATCAATGTCGTGATATTCGCATCGAATATCGTAGTGAACGATCGTCTTCCACCAGCTTTAAATGCAGACATCATTGATTTACCTGCGCGAATTTCTTCTTTTATTCGTTCATACGTGATGATATTTGCATCAACGGCCATCCCCACTCCAAGAATTAATGCAGCGATTCCAGGAAGTGTTAAAACAGCTCCCATCCAGTTGAACACGACAAGGATTAGATAAATGTAGACACTCAGCGTGATCACCGCGATCATGCCTGGGAAACGGTAATAGAAAAGCATGAATAAGAAGATTAAACCGACTCCAATGAAACCAGCAATTACGGTTTTATCGAGTGACTGTTCTCCAAACTGTGCTCCTACTGAAGTTGAATAAATCTCATCAAGCTTTACAGGAAGCGATCCAGCATTCAATAGTTCCTTTAAATTCTCAGCTTCTTCAATTGTAAAAGGTGGTCCAGAAATAATCACTGTACTCTGAGACAGCACTTCATTTACGGAAGGATCGGAAATAAACTTTTGCTCATCAGAAGGCTTTTGCGCTTCTTCTTTGTATGAGTCACCTTCTTGGTAATCCAACCAGATGACTAATCTGTTATCCGGAAAAGGCTTCTGCATGATTTCTCGTGTAATCTCTGCGAATTGTTGTGGATCCTTTAAAGCCACCTGAACGACAGGCTGATTTTCTTGAAAGACTACTTTCGCAGCTCCTTCTTTAAGATCCGCTCCGCCCATTTTCTCCTCATCTTCTACAGTTCTGAACGTTAGCTCAGCTTGTGTAGATAGAAGCTCACGCGCCTGGTTTTGATCTTTTACACCAGCTAACTGAACTCGTATGCGATCTTCACCTTCAATTGTGATTCGAGGCTCTGATACACCAAGAACGTTAATCCTTTTATAAAGTGCGCTTACAGTACTATTCAACAAGTCTTTATCAAGCTCTTGTCCATCGTCAGCAGGCTCTACCTTATATAGAACTTCAAAGCCCCCTTGAAGATCAAGACCAAGCTTAATGTCTTTAGTCACTCCTAGGACCGTCGTTCCAATCAGTCCTCCTAGCAGAAGGACAATTAAAAAGAACGTAACTATCCGGCCTTTTTTTACCATGGAATAAAAACTCCTCTCTAAGCCACCAGCAATAACGTATGTAGGTTAAAATGCCATAATACTACATATTATACCGAAATATAGATTTTTCTGTCAATTTTCGATTAATTATGCGCTTCTTCTTCACCAATCCAGCCTGTCCCTTTGTAGGCGTGAATAGTCAACCAGTTCATATACTCGTTGGGAGACAGCCTCATTATGTCATTGACTAATTGGTGAACCTTAATTTCTTCATTGTCATTGTTACGTTCTAATCGTGCAAGGAGACAACTCCAGATCTCATCAATCGTGGCCCTATCATAGCCTAATAGGTGAAACTCGTCTCTCTTACTTTCAAGTGCAGGATATACTTCGTTCTTCCACTCTTCCATCCTTCAGTCTCCTCTCCTATTAAAAAATTGAATAAATCGCTGCACCTACACCGAGGCCAGCAATGATTACACCAGTTAAGATTGAAATAAAAGCATATTTAAACCGTATCGCAAATAAAGAAGCCGCCACACAAGCACTATAAGCACCTGTAGTAGGCAAAGGTACGGCAGTAAATAAAATAAGTCCTATCGCTCCATATTTCTCAACATTTTTACTCTTATTTAACGTACGTTGATATAACCACTCATAAAATCGCTTGTACCATCCAAACCTCATCAACCAATTACTGAGCGGCTTGAATAAAAGTAGTAGCGGAATGATTGGCAATGCATTCCCGAATAAGCTGAGAAAAAACGCTTCCCAGAACGGGATATCAAATGTATACGCCAGTGGTATTCCGCCTCTAAGTTCAAGGATTGGAAGGGCAGAAACCACTACCACGATCGCTTCTTGAGGAAGGAAATCGAGGTTCTCTACTACAAATTGTTTAATTTCGTCTTTCATTAAAACACTCCCATATGCCTGTCATGCTTTGTCCCCTACTAAGCATATACATAGTGATAAAAAATATCTAGGCTTTTCTATAATTTCGCAAGGATACTAAGCATGGAAAGTAGGTTTACTTATGTCGAAGCAAACCTTTTTACGAGGCACACTTTTACTCATATTCGCCGGGTTGATCACCAAGATTCTCGGGTTCATCAATCGTATTGTTATGTATAGAGTCATGGGGGATGAAGGAGTAGGATTATACATGATGGCGGTTCCTACCCTCATCCTCACGATTACTCTAACAAGACTTGGACTCCCTGTAGCCATTTCGAAAATGGTAGCAGAAGCAGATGCGGAAGGTGACAGGCAAAAGATCAAGCGCATCTTAATCGTATCTTTATCTGTAACTGCCGTATTAAGTATCGTGTTCACCACGATTATGGTACTAGCCGCACCTGTTCTATCAAAGGTATTCTTCACAGATGAACGTACATTCTATCCACTGATTGCGATCGCACCAGTCGTTTCGATCGTTGCGATGTCATCTGTGCTTCGTGGCTATTTCCAGGGCTTACAAAACATGCGTCCTTCAGCATACTCGCAAGTGATCGAACAAATCGTTCGAATCTGTTTAGTCGCCATACTTACCGGGGCATTCTTGCCTTATGGTGTTGAGTTTGCTGCTGCAGGTGCGATGATCTCAGTCGTTTTAGGGGAACTAGCGTCACTTCTCTATATGTTCTCCATGTTTAAGATGAAGAAGAGGATCAAAATAAGAAATAATTTCTTTTCCTACTTGAAAGGTGGAAGAAAAACATTCAAGGACCTCATGGCCATTTCTCTTCCGACAACAGGCAGTCAGCTCATAGGATCTCTCTCATATTTCTTTGAACCGATCATCGTAGTGCGCAGTCTTGCAATAGCCGGTTTAGCAACAACAATCGCTACAAGACAATACGGAAACTTAGCAGGGCTCGCCATTCCACTCCTCTTTCTTCCGACTTTTATAACGTTCTCTCTACAAGTCTCCCTAGTCCCTGCCATCAGTGAAGCCTACGCTCAGAAACAATATAAGCAAATTCAGCACCGCTTAAGTCAGGCGATACGGCTCTCGATGGTCGCAGGAGGGCTATCAGTCGTTATTATGTATATCTTTGCGAAACCACTACTTGAAATTATGTACGATGCCCCACACGTTGCGATCTATGTACAAGTGATGGCGCCATTCTTCTTCTTTTTCTATTTTCAAGGACCACTCGCTGCCGCATTACAAGCACTTGATTTAGCCAAGGCTGCTATGATTAACAGTTTTATCGGTGCTGCGGTGAAATTAGCTGCTATCTTCTTCTTAGCAAGCAGACCGGAACTAGGAATAATGGGTGCTGCACTTGGGATTGTAATCGGAATTTTACTCGTAACGCTTCTTCATTTTGCAACACTTGTAAAAGCAATCGGGTTTTCAATTGTTGTCAGTGATGTTTTGAAAGGCGTCGCGAGCATCATTCTTGCAAGTTATGCAGGTCACCTCTTCTACAAAGTGTTGATCGATGCCCCTTCAGATATACCTGGATCGATCTTTGCGATCATTTCTACAACGATTGTTTACGCCCTGTTATTATTACTACTAGGTCTTATCAACAGAAATGACCTTAGACGTCTGCCAATCATAGGAAAATACGTTCATTAACACCCCTGCCACTTACAAATGATATCAAACCTCCAAATAAAAAAGTAACCTCTGTGGTTACTTTTTCTCGTTTTTCATATCGATAAAAAAATTTCCGTTCTTATGAAGAGAACAAAACGAAATTTCTTTTAGATTCCTCTGACCTACTTTCCTCAACTCCTGACGAAGCCATAATTCCGTCTTCCCTAAACGCTCTAGATGCTCGCCCTGAATCTTTCCATCAAGTATTAAAGGGAGTGGCAGAAGCGAACTGAATGAGTCCTCATCACCAGTGTCCTGTTGGTCTTTTTTGATAACTGAGAGTTTTCCAGTCGGTTCTAAAATGGCAAATTCAACATCTGATACGGAACTAATATTATTTTCTCTAAGCTGGACGAGGAGATCGTCAAAATTATAGCGCTGCTTCTTCATTTCATGCTCATCGATCTTCCCCTTTTCGATTAGAACCGTAGGCTTTCCATCTACAATCTCTCGTATCTTTTCACTCTTTAAAGAAACAAGTGCCATAATCAATTGAATAATAACTAACACACTGATTGGAATGAAAGTACTGATCATAGGCGTACTCGGATCCTCTATCGACATCACAGCAAGCTCAGCGATCATGATGGAGATCACAAAATCTAGAACACTCAGTTGGCCGATTTCTCGCTTACCCATTATCCTAAAAACGAGTATGATAACAAAATACAAAACCAGTGTTCTAAGGATCATCGTTGAATACTCCATCATAGATCGCCTCCTTTCACTTTCTTATACTTAGTGTGACCAGTGGATCCACACGACATAAAGGAAGGTAATGGAAACAAAAAAAAACTCCCCTTTAGTAAAAGGGAAGTAAGTATCTGAAATAAATGTAAACAGTTGAAATGAGTAGTGACACAACCACAACTGGAAGGCCTATCAATAAAAAGTGTACAAACTTGATCTCATGGTTTTCTTTCATTGCAAGTCCCGCAACCACAACATTCGCTGAAGCACCAATCAACGTACCATTCCCGCCAAGACAAGAACCAAGTGCAAGCGACCACCAGAGCGGATCTAGATTCGTCATCCCATATCCAGAGAACTCTGTTATGACGGGAATCATCGCTGCTACAAATGGGATATTATCGAGAAATGCAGATAAGATTCCCGATCCCCATAAAATGATGATCGATGTCTTCGGCATGTCACCTTCTGTATAAAGCAAGATGGCTCTCGCAATTTCATCAATGATACCTACTTCTTCTAACCCACCGATGAGAATGAACAACCCAATAAAAAAAAACAGAGTGACCCATTCGATCGATGAAAATACTTCTTCTACCTTATGGTCATTTTGAGTAATGAGAAGGAGTAGTACTGCTCCAGCCATTGCAATGTTCGTAAGGTCTGTGTGAAGGATCGGATGAAGCAAAAATCCCACAATGGTCATGATTAGTACGACACAAGATTTTACAAGCAGTGGTCCTTTTTTCAAGTAATCCTCAGGGTTCACCTTCATTAATGCTTTACGGTGAGCCTCATCAACGACAAGCCGCTTTTTGTAGAAAAGCAAAAGACCAGAAATAATGACTACGTAGATGACTCCTACGATAGGAGCGAGGTTAAAGAGAAAATCATTGAAATCTAGATGTTTTACAGCCTGACCGATCATGATGTTCGGCGGATCACCGATCAATGTAGCAGTTCCTCCTATGTTTGAGGAAAGTATGACTGTGATCAAAAATGGCATAGAGGTTACTTTCAATATTCGTGTAAGCGTTAAAATAATTGGAACGAGCAGAAGAACTGTTGTTACGTTATCGAGAAGCGCTGAACCAACTGCAGTTAAAATCCCTACAACTGCTAATAGTGGGAGAGGATGACCCTTTACCTTTTGAGCCATTTGAATCGCAATGTATTCGAAAATTCCATTTTGGCTTGTGATCGAAACGAGAATCATCATCGAGAATAAAAGCGCGATCGTATTCCAATCTATATGCTTCATAAATGCTTCATCAGCCGTTGATATCCCTGCTAGGAGCATCAACAATCCGCCTCCGCAGGCAACCAGGGCTCTGTTTATTTTCTCAGTGATGATCCCTATATAAGCAAGAACAAAAATAATCAGTGCTACACTCATATCCAATCCCTGCTGCCCCTTTCCTAGCTACTTTCTATAATCGTATGACGGGCTGTCCTAAATCATGATTGACTTCTAAATGAAGAACGTGTGAATAGAATGTACAAACCATTCATATAAAAAAGGGGGATTATCATGAGGTCAAAACACGCATTCAGCGCGATGGGATCAGGGATGATCACAATTGTAACGATGGTTCTCGCAACAAGCGTACTGCTTTCTCTTATTCTTCGTTTTACTTCAGTATCCGAACAAGGCATCGCTCCTATCGTGATTACAGCAACAGTCATTGCATTCTTTATCGGAGGTTTTATTTCAGGAGGAAAAGGCGGAGAGCGTGGGTGGATGCTTGGTCTAGGAACCGCACTTATGTATATGGTGCTATTATTTCTTGTTCAGTATCTAGGATATCGATCGACAATGGACACAGAACAACTCGTCTTTCATGCAGGCTATCTCGGTGTATGTACCCTCGGTGGGATCATTGGAGTAAACGTGCGGGGCAGCCGGGCACAATCGTAAAAAAAATAGCGTCCACAATGGGACGCTATTTTTTGATGCTATTATTCAGTAATGGCCTCACGTACGGCTGCACGATCAAAGACTACCTTTGTTCCATCAGTAGTGCGGATTGTAATCGTACCTTCATCCATTGCATCGATGATTCCATGCATACCACCGATCGTAATAACCTTTTGCCCTCTTTCAAGGCTCGCTTGCATTTCTCTAGTCTTCTTCTGTCTCTTCTGTTGAGGACGAATTAATAGGAAATAGAAAATTGCAAACATCAAAATTAGCGGAATTAAATTCGTTAAAGTTGATCCCAAAACATTTCACCCCTTTCTAGCAATGATGCAATCTATGGATTAAAAGTTTTTTGCACCAGGCAAGTTAAATCCGTACTGTTCAAAAAACTCATCCTTAAAGTCTAGGAGACGGTCATCCATAATCGCCTGCCTAACTTGCTTCATCAAGTTTAACAGAAAATAAAGATTATGGTAAGTCGTTAATCGGAAGCCAAACGTTTCATTCGCCTTTATGAGATGGCGAATATACGCTCTAGAGTAGTTCCTGCAAACATTACAGTCGCAATTCTCATCTAGAGGACGGAAATCTCTAGCATACTTAGCATTTCGGACTACGAGACGACCGTTGCTCGTCATCAATGTACCATTCCTCGCAATACGAGTTGGCAGCACACAGTCAAACATATCGATTCCTCTGATCGCTCCATCAATCAAGGAGTCGGGAGAACCAACACCCATTAAGTATCTTGGCTTATTGTTTGGCAAATGAGGCGTCGTAAAATCAAGCACTCTATTCATGACATCCTTCGGTTCACCAACAGATAAACCTCCGACCGCATAGCCTGGGAAGTCGAGTGACACAAGGTCTTCTGCACTTTGCTTTCGAAGATCCTCGTATTCTCCACCTTGAACGATACCGAATAAGCCCTGAACATCTTTTCTTTGATGAGCAGCGATACATCTTTCTGCCCAACGGCTTGTCCGTTCTACAGAGCTCTTCATATAGTCATATTCAGCAGGATATGGAGGGCATTCATCAAAAGCCATCATGATATCAGATCCTAGCGCGTTTTGAATCTCCATCGCTCCTTCTGGGGAAAGGAAAAGCTTTTCACCGCTAAGATGATTTCTAAAATGAACGCCTTTTTCTTCAATCTGTCTTAGATCGCTTAAACTGAACACTTGGAAGCCACCTGAATCGGTAAGAATCGGTCCGTCCCAATTCATAAACTTATGCAGACCACCAGCTTCTTTCACAATATCATGTCCTGGGCGTAGCCAAAGGTGATATGTATTGCTCAAAATAACCCCAGCGCCCATTTCTTTTAATTCTTCAGGACTCATTGTTTTAACAGTCGCAAGTGTGCCGACTGGCATAAACATCGGTGTTTCAAACGTTCCATGAGGTGTGTGGAGCTTCCCTAAGCGGGCACCACTTTGTTTACATGTTTTTATTAATTCGTAGCGGATTGGTTCCGTCATTCTTTCAAACTCCCTTCCAAAATCAGCATGGCGTCACCGAAACTAAAGAAACGGTACTGTTCTTCGACCGCTTCTTTATAAGCAGACAAAACAAACTGTCTTCCTGCAAGTGCGCTGACGAGCATGATCAACGTGGATTGCGGCAGATGAAAGTTTGTGATCAATCCATCGATGGCTTTGAATTCATACCCTGGATAAATGAAGATATCCGTCCATCCAGAAGATTCCTCAAATACACCGTTATGATTAGAAGCAACTGTTTCAAGCGTTCTAGTCGAAGTTGTTCCAACAGAAATGATACGACCGCCTTGCTCTTTCACTCGGTTCAATAGATCGGCCGTTCCTTTTGTTAGTTGATAAAACTCACCGTGCATTTCATGCTCATAAATATTATCAACAGAGACCGGTCGGAACGTACCTAACCCAACATGAAGCGTTAGAAAGGCAATGTGAACACCCTTCTCTTCAAGCATCGATAACATCTCTTCAGTAAAATGAAGGCCGGCAGTAGGAGCTGCGGCGGAACCACGATGCTTGGCAAAAACAGTTTGGTAGCGATCCTGGTCATCCAATGTTTCTGTAATATACGGCGGAAGCGGCATTTCGCCAAGCTGGTCTAACACTTCATAGAAAACACCATCATAATCGAATTCGAATACACGTCCTCCGTGCTCCAATGTTTCCACGCACTCAGCCGTTAACCTGCCATCACCAAACGTAAGCTTTGTTCCAAGCTTCACCCTCTTTGCAGGCTTTACAAGTGTTTCCCATCGGTCTCCTTCAATTTGCTTTAGAAGAAGAACTTCCATCTTAGCTCCTGTCTCTTCCTTCATACCATATAACCTTGCAGGCATAACTCTCGTATCGTTTAATACTAGACAGTCACCTGGCTTAATATATTCTTCTAGATTTAAAAACTCACGGTGGGCCATCTTTTCAGCTGCAGGATCAAGCACCATCAAACGTGATTTAGCACGCTCTTTCAATGGAGTCTGAGCGATAAGATGTTCAGGGAGTTCAAAATCAAAATCTTTAACGTCCATTTATTTCACCACTGTTCTTCAAAAATATCTATTCCACCAATCGATCTTACCATAGCTTCATCCATTATCGAAATCTGCCGATTATAAAAAAGAGAAGCGAAAGCAAGACACTCACGACAATCGACGTGACGATCGGAAAGAAAAACGTTGTATTTCCTTTCTTAATCACGATATCGCCTGGCATCTTTCCAATGAATGACCATAGCACTCCAATAACAAGAAAGACGATTCCTAGCGTAATAAAAAGCTTTGAAATCTCCATGTTATTCAGGCTCCTTCAACCCAAAATGGTCATATACGCGATGCGTGACCATGCGTCCCCTTGGCGTACGCTGCAAGAAACCGATCTGCATTAGATACGGCTCGTAAACGTCTTCGATCGTATGACTTTCTTCTCCGATCGTAGCAGCGATCGTATCGACACCAACAGGTCCACCCCGGAATTTTTCAATGATAGCCAGTAGAAGCTTATGATCGATATGATCAAGTCCTAGAGGATCGACCTGCATCATCTCTAATGCTTGAGTAGAAAGGGAAAGCGAGATAACTCCATCTCCTTTTACTTGGGCAAAGTCTCTTACCCGCTTCAAAAGACGATTGGCGATACGAGGAGTACCGCGTGATCTTCTAGCGAGCTCTACAGCTGCTTCCTCATCCATCTCAACTTCAAAGATATCAGCAGTACGCATGAGTATTGTTTGCAATTCATCCTCTTGATAGTACTCCAATCTACTGAGTACTCCAAATCTGTCACGAAGAGGGGCAGTTAAGAGTCCAGCTCTCGTCGTTGCCCCAACTAATGTGAAAGGCGGGAGATCAAGACGCACCGATCTTGCAGTCTCACCCTTTCCTATAACAATATCAAGACAATAATCCTCCATAGCAGGGTACAGTACTTCTTCAACACTTCGCGGCAAGCGATGAATCTCATCGATAAAAAGAACGTCTCCAGGTTCAAGTGCCGTTAAAATGGCAGCAAGATCTCCTGGTCGCTCAATCGCTGGACCAGACGTCGTCCGGAGATTCACTTCCATTTCAGTTGCTATGATTGCAGAAAGAGTCGTCTTCCCAAGTCCTGGTGGACCATATAACAATACGTGATCTAGTGGCTCCTCGCGCATTTTCGCCGCTTCAATAAACACCTCTAGATTACGCTTCACCTTCTCCTGACCTATGTACTGACTTAATCGCTGCGGACGGAGGCTATATTCTACGGATGAGTCATCACCGACCTGCTCACCTGATAGAATGCGTTCTTCCACTATGACCCCTCCTTAACGATTCAGCATAAGCTGAAGCGCTTTTTTAATATATTGATCTGTCGAAAGCACTTCTTCCTGAAGCCCAGGCTTTATTTTCTTAATTTCTCGTTCAGCATAGCCAAGTGCCTTCAAAGCTTCGATGGCTTCTTCAAGTTCATGCGTACCATCTTCTTCTGTCTCTTCCACAGCGAAAAGACCTTCCTGCGGCTCACCGAATCCTTTTAATTTTCCTTTCAGATCAAGTATGATCTGACGAGCTGTTTTCTTCCCGACACCTGGAAACTTCGTCAAGAACTTCTCATCCTCTAACTCGATCGCACTAACTACTTTATCAGGCTCACCTGTAGCTAAAATCGCAAGCGCTCCCTTAGGACCGATACCTGAAACATTCAAAAGCTTCTCAAACAAAAGACGCTCTTCTCTCGTCGGAAAACCATAAAGCGCAATCAGATCCTCCCTCACATAATGATGCGTGAAAATCTGAATAGACTGCCCCCTATACCTCTGAAACGTAAAAGGATTTCCACAAAAAACTTTATACCCAATCGAATTCGATTCGATAACAATATACTCAGTATCTATATATTCAACATTACCTTTAATATACTCAATCAAAAAACTCTCTCCCCATCGCATACGAACATGCATTTCTATATCTTTTTATTTTATCATATTATAAGAAAAGCGGAAGAGGCCGTTTAAATACGCAGGAGTTGGAGGAATGTAGAATGAGACGCTTTTTGTCTCAATCTACATTTCGAAACTACCGGAGTATTTGGCCTCTGCAGCTGGATCATACGAAAAGCGGAAGAGGGCGATTAGGCTCGACAAGCGCTGGAGCCTTATCAAATGAACACGCCCTTTGTGTTCAATTGATAAGGTGAAGCGATCGAGAGCCTGCCCTCTGCAGCTGGATCACACGAAAAGCGGAAGAGGGCGTTTAGGCATGAAAAGTGTAGGTGAGCGTTTAGAAACGGAGATATTGGAACTCTTGAAATAGAACACTTGCGTTCTGTTGAAAGAGAGAATTATCGGAGTTTCTGCGAGTCTCACATTTTACTCTAAAAATCAAACAACCCATCCTAACGGACAGGTTGTGACTTCTTTATTTTATAAAACGTATGGAGCATGTCTTCAAAGTTATACCAGGACTCTATCGGAATACCTTCAGCAAGCTCTTTAAGTCTGGAGCTTTCTACTTTACCAACGTCGATTTGAAAGAACGTTTGTATGACTTTCTGTTCATCTGGCTTTCCTTCAAAAATCGTGAGAACGCCATCATCTGTAAGTCCGAAATGACCATTCTCCTTCATAGCCGGGGAAATATCTTCAATTTTGCGTTCAAAGACCATTTTACCGTGATCTTGGTTAACAAGCTGCCATCCCGCATACTCACTCCAGAAATCTTCCATAGACCAGACGGTTTTTTGAATGGATTGCTCCGTGGAAACTCCATCTGCATAGTTAGTTCTTAGGATTACTTCAATAACCATAGGTCCATCCATATGATAATGCTTTTCATCAAATTCACGCTCACTCTGGGCATTTTCAACCGCCAGTACATGTGCTGGCAAAGAACCCATAATCAGAATAAGCACTACTAAAAAGCCGAATAGGTTTTTCACAATTTTTAGCACCTTTCTTTTAGATTCTGTTAGCGTGCCCAGCAGTGAAGATAATATGTACAAAAAAAGAACTACATCACCATGTAGCTCTTCAAAACTTCTCATATACCTCGTCACTTATCTCAGCATTATGATATACCTCTTGAACATCGTCATTATCCTCGAGCATGTCGATCAGTTTTAACATATCGACTCCATCTTCTTCCCCAAGAGGAGCGTATGTTTGAGGAATCATCGTAATTTCTGCAGACGAAAAGATAATATTTCTCTTCTCAAGCTCTTCCTTTACTGCTTGATATTCCTGTGCATCCGTATAGATTTCGAATGAATCTTCATGGGTCTCCATTTCCTCTGCTCCTGCATCGATTACTTCTAACATCAACTCATCAGCATCTGCATCATTTTCAGCTCGATCGATAACAAACAGTCCTTTACGATCGAATAAAAAAGCTACGCATCCGTTCTCGCCCATGTTGCCTTTGTTCTTACTAAACGCATGACGAATTTCTGCAGCTGTTCGATTTTTATTGTCTGTTAAGAGTTCGACCATTACAGCAGCACCGCCAGGACCGTACCCTTCATAGACGATCTCTTCATAATTAACACCATCTAAATCGCCAGTAGCCTTTTTTATCGCACGATCGATATTGTCATTTGGCATGTTCGAGGATTTTGCTTTATCAACAGCTAATCGAAGGGCTGGGTTTGTCTCAGGGTCCCCACCACCTTGTTTGGCTGCAACAAAAATCTCTTTCGCAAGCTTCATAAATACTTTACCACGTTTTGCATCCTGAGCATTTTTTCTTCGTTGTATATTTTTCCACTTCGAATGTCCTGCCATCGTCAATATCCCCTTCCACCTGATTTCGTCCATATACTATAACACATGAAATCAGGTGGATAAACTAAACGGAACCATACAAAAAGAACAGGGAGAACCCTGTTCTTCTTATATTATCTATTGTTTTGAAACGGACGTTGAACTGCACTCGAAATGTCATTTAAAATGCCATTCACATCTGCTTGAACTTCTTCGAACCCATCGCCATTTTCGAGGCGATCATCAACACGGCCCATTCTGTTTACAACGTCTTTATCAGTCGAGATCGAAACATTTTTTTGTTTCGCGAGCTTTGCTACTTCACTACGAACTTGATCTTTAACAGCTTCTCGGTCGTCTCTGTTCGTTTCAACACCGATCATGATTTGATCTCCATACACGATGACACGTGCATCTTCAACAGTCTTAAGCTTTTCGATGCGATCTGAGAGTCTCTGCGAAAGATTGTTATCATATCCAGAATAATCCTCGCCGTTACGCATATACCCAGGACCATTCATACCATGACGCTTATCGATCTGCTTCTCATCGGGAGCTTTTACACCATTGGCATAATCTCTGTCAATCATATCTGTAAATGCGCCTTCTCGATAATCGTTATTATTATCTTCACTCGTATAATAACCGATTGGTCGACCCGAATCGTTATAGCGCGTGTCCATAGCTTCGTTATCTGCTGTACACCCTATTAGACCTCCAGCAAGCATCAATGTGGAGAGTGTCACTACTGTTTTTTTCATATGAAATACCTCCTTTCATTATTAGCATGGCAGGAGGTGTTCCAAATTAATCTGTTATGTCTTGGCAAGAAAGGGACTAACTCAAAAGGCGTAGCATAGCTGGATATCTCTTATCATGTTCAACGAGTGTTTTTCGTAGAAGTTCATCTCTTCCTTCAGGATCGATAAGCCACTCACGATAAAAATCTGCAGGAAAAGCGAGCAGTTTTGTATAAGTTGGGTTGTTCAAGATATTTTCGATACTAGGGATGTTAAAAGAAAACCACTCATCAAGAGACCACTCGCTAAATGGAAGCATTCTAATCATCAATTGCAAATAATCGTATTCTCTAGGTGCGTATGATACGAGGTCACCGTCGATCAGCATCAATTTCGTTCGATTATAGATAAAATTATGATGTGCAGGATCTCCATGAACGATGCAGCCCTCTTCAAACGCCTTATGCTCTAAGTTAGTCAATTCGTCATCCATTTCTTCAAGAACGTGATGTCCAATGTTCGTATAGAGCTTAATCAGTTTATTTTCACCTTGTACACTTTCTTCAAACTTCATCAATCTGTTCATCCATTTTCTCTTCAAAGAAACGAGAAATAAACCGTCTCCCCTTAAACCATATGATTCTGTGTGAAAGTGATTGAGCTTTTCAACAGCAAGCTTTCTTTCCTCAACTCTTGAATAATCAAGGCTGTTTCCATCTTCAGCTAACGTACAAATCCAATACAGACCCTCGCTAGCTTTTATCCATTCACCATCCTCAAAAGGAACAATTTTCATAAACGAAAATGGACACTTTTGTGAAAGCAAAACCTGCTTCAATACAGTTTGATATCTTTTAGCTCCTTTTATGAAGACATTCTTTCCATTATGAGTTATACCACGGCAAACATTTGATTTAACACAGGTTATCGAATGAAAAAAAGGACGTATCCCTTGCAGGATACGCTCCTCGTGATGATTATCGTGACTCAGCATAGCTACTTTCCATATCCATATAATCCATCATGGGTGCTTTGTTTGCTCCTTGCACCATGTTCGCGTTCCCATAGTAAGGGTTTGCGTAAGGCATTTGCTGGTATGGAGAAACCTGGGATCCGCACCCACAGTCATGCTGTTGATAAGGGGAAACCATCGGTTGATTTGGATAAGGGGACATCATTCCAGCTACGTTTTGATTAGGATATCCTCCTTGTGCGCCCATAACTGCTTCTGGATATTCTTCATTCGCTTTATTAGCATATGGAGATTGCGCCCCAGCTACTGCTCCTGGATATTGGTGATTGCCAGAGTTATACGCCCCTGCAACAGATCCTGGATAGCCCTGGTTCCCCATCTGTGCTCCCGCTACGGAAGGATAACCAGGCATATTCGCATTCGGACCTTGGTGTGCACCAGCTACCGCTCCTGGATAACCGTTGTTTCCGTAAGCACCTCCTACTGAGCCTGGATAGCCATTGTTTCCATAAGCTCCTGCTCCTGCTACATCCATTCCGTTACTACTTTCCATGTCTCCGGAGTAATTTTCTTTATTGCTACCCATATGCGCACCAGCTACAGAACCAGGGTAACCGTTGTTTCCATAAGCTCCTGCCAATTGCTGATTAGGTGAATGCGCTCCAGCTACAGAGCCTGGATAGCCATTATTGCCCATGTGCGCTCCGGCTACTGGATACCCATTATTCCCTTGATATGCGCCAGCCACTGAGCCTGGGTAACCGTTATTGCCCTCATATGCCCCTGCGACGTCTGAACCATCACTTTCCATGTCGTCATAATAGTTCCCTTTTTGAGCTCCAGCTACGGACCCTGGATAGCCTTGATTCCCGTGATTCATATGCGCTCCTGCCACTGATCCTGGATAACCCTGGTTTCCATGACCCATCTGTGCTCCAGCTACATTTCCCGGATAGCCTTGATTCCCGTGATTCATATACGCTCCTGCCACAGATCCCGGATAACCTTCGTTTCCATGACCCATTTGTGCTCCGGCTACGGATCCCGGATAACCTTGATTTCCGTGATTCATATATGCGCCAGCCACTGAATTCGGATAGCCCTGGTTCCCTTGCCCCATTTGTGCTCCAGCTACGGATCCCGGATAACCTTGATTTCCATGATTCATATACGCTCCTGCCACTGAATTCGGATAGCCCTGGTTCCCTTGCCCCATTTGTGCTCCGGCTACGGATCCTGGATAGCCTCCATTACCCTTTTGAGCACCTGCTACATTTCCGAGGTTGGCATTTGGAGGTGCAGGCATCCCCATTCCTGAGGAAGATTCAAATTCACTCAACACTTCTTCGTCACTCATTGGATAAAATAAGTTCTCAGCTTTTCCCTTTGCTGCCTTTTCATTTGCTTTTTTCTCAGGCTTTGCTGCAGGCTTTTTCGCTTCTGGTTTTTTCGCTTCCGGTTTCTTCATTTCAGGCTTTACTTGTTTAGGTTTTTCTTTCTCAGGCATGATATTCATATTAAGACCCATATTTAATTCATTATTGATCGGCATATTAATAGATGGTTTTTCTTTTGGTTTCACCTGTTTAGGTGCTTCTTTCTTCTTGAACATCTCTTTTTTCTTCATTTGCATTTCTTTCTTTTTAACAGGAACTGTTCCTGAAGGTATTTTAATTTTCATACCTGGCATAATCATATCAGGATTGTTCAGCTGCGTATTTACAGCTTTTAGCTCTTCAAAATTTACGCCGTATTTCTTAGCGATCTTCCATAACGTATCGCCTTTTTGAACGACATGTATTTTCAAAATGAAAACTCCCTCCTGTACAAAGTCAGTACATTGAAATTCAGTACAGTGTATGCACTACTAGGCAGATTGCTACCTTTTTTTTAGGCATAGGTCATGACATAAATATGCCGTGAGGGCTTTTCATATGTATCGTGTATAAAAAAATAAGCACTTTCCTCTTCGAAATAAGTTATCTATAATAGTATCATCAATTTTTTATTCAAGTTAATGATGGTGGAAGCTATAATAAAGGTGAACTAGATAGAAAGGGGTATTCGTTTTGCCAAAAGATGGAGAAAAGATATTAGGAGAAGATAGGCGCTCACTGATTAAAAAGTGGTTACAAGAGGCTGATCGACCGCTTACTGGGAGCGATTTATCACAAAAGACAAATGTGAGTCGTCAAGTAATCGTTCAGGATATATCCCTTTTAAAAGCTAGAAATGAACCGATCATAGCAACATCACAAGGCTATGTGATGTTTGAAAACAATAAACAAAACGAACGAACAAAACGTATTGTAGCATGCAAACATTCTCATGAAGAAACGAAAGAAGAACTCTATACAATCGTAGATAATGGCGGTACGGTTAAGGACGTAACGGTTGAACACCCTTTATATGGGGATTTACAGGCTTCACTGTTTGTAAGCAATCGACTTGAGGCTGATCAATTCATCGCAAGATTATCTGCTACAAATGCTTCTTTACTTTCTGAACTAACTTCAGGTATCCACCTTCACACGATCGAAGCAAATTCCGAAGCACAAATTGAAGCTGTTTGTAACGCATTGCGTAAAAAGGGTTTCCTTTTGGAGTAAGAGCAAAAATATTTTTATGAGGGGCACCCTGTTGTAGAAGGGTGCCCCGAGCTATTTCAATACAAATCGTAATACTCCAAATCCTTAAATACCTATCCGATGATCAGCCAGTTTTGCACGAAGCTTATTTGTAAATAATTTACTATCGATTCTATTTTCGAGCATACTAAAAGCAACGACGAGTTTAAGAGGCGAAGATCATGATATCAATTTTTGTTTCAGCACTCTTTCTTCTAGCTTCCATCCGCTACGGAGACTGGAAGAACTGGCAGCGGTACTACCCAACAATGCTTTATATGGTCATCAATGCGGTGCTTTATAACGTCATTACATACGAGTACCCGACATGGGAGTGGGAAGATGTGACGGGTGTTTTTCCTAATCACACACTTCTTGATTTCTGGATCATTTTCACTCAGTTTCCTGTTGTCGTCCTAATTTATTTAACAAACTACCCAACTTCCTTCAAAAAGCGATTGATCCGTTTTCTCGTGTGGGTGGGCATCTTCTCAGGTCTTGAAGCGATCGTTCTACAGGTAGATTATATTGTATACAATAACGATTGGTCATTATGGTGGTCGATTTTGTTTAACGTGACGACGTTTACCTTTATCCCGCTGCACCAGCGTCACCCGATTTTCACTTGGGTGCTTTCCTTCGTTTTTATCGCAATGTTATGTATGATTTTTGAAGTGCCGCTTGTAAAAATGAGATAGCTTTTAACGAGATACATCCTTGTCCATTACTAAGGCCTCTTCTGGATGCAACACATTACTATCTCCTTGAATCGTATTAGGATATTTAATTCCAGCTCCTGTATTCAGTATAACAACCTTTTCATTCTCCTTAATCCAATTTTGCTCACGAAGGGCTCTCGCTGCTGCGAACGCCGCCGCACCTTCAGGACATACGAATGCGCCCTCAAAAGATGAAACCGTCCTCAACTCACTCATGATAGAATCTTCACTAACCGATATCGCACACCCTTCCGTCTGTCTAATCGCATCAAGAATTAGAAAATCTCCTAGCGCTTTCGCAACGTTAATTCCAAATGCTATCGTTGAGGCATCCTGCCACGGTTCTGCATAAGATTGTCCTTCCTCCCAGGCTTTCACGATTGGAGCACACCCTTCGCTTTGAACAGCGACGAGTCTCGGCATTTTCATTTCATCGATCCACCCTAGCTCTTGCAACTCCCTAAGCGCCTTGTATATACCGATCAACCCCACACCGCCACCTGTAGGATAAAGAATGACATCCGGCACTTCCCAATGAAACTGCTCAGCAATCTCGAGCCCCATCGTTTTTTTCCCTTCTATCCGATACGGCTCCTTAAGGGTTGAAGCATCGAACATTCCATACTCTTTCACAGCGTTCGCAACGATTTTCCCAGCATCACCGATCAGTCCATCGACAAGAAAAAGGTTCGCACCCGCCGCAAGGCACTCCTTTTTTGTTACTTCCGGCGCATCAACTGGCATGACGATCGTAGATGATATACCTGCTCTTGCACAGTAAAGCGACCAGGCTGCCCCAGCGTTTCCGTTCGTTGGCATCGCAAGCTCCGTCACACCCACTTCTTTTGCTTTTGAGACACCCACCGCTGCCCCCCTTGCCTTGAACGAACCGGTTGGCACAAGGCCTTCATCTTTCATATAAAGATTTGGAATGTTCATGTCTTTTCCTACCACATCCATCTTAATGATAGGACTCATGCCTTCACCTAGTGATACGACGTTCTCCTCCCTTTTGACAGGAAGTAGCTCATGATAACGCCATAAATCAGGGCGACGTTCATTAAGGTGCTCAGGACGCAACACTTTCTTAAGCTCTTCCATGTAATACGCAACAAGTAACGGCGATCCGCATTTACATAGCTGATTTTGATCCTCTGTGTCATAGTTCTTACCACACTTTGGACAGTACAAATGAGAAACAAAACTGTATTTCATCGATTATCCTCCAGTAATTTTATTTGAATTTTCTGAACATAAGTAGTATAACCAAGTATAACAGAACGATTTTTACAGTTCTATTGAACAAATTTTTTTATAAGGAAATATATTACCCCTACATTTATTACGCATAAATGATTGAACATTAAATTTTATTGAAAACCAATTGACTTTTAGGATACACAAAACTATTAATAGTGTTATACTATATAATAATTGTTACACTATATTTAAATCTTTTATAATTATATAGTGACACATTAGTTTGTTATTTTCTATACATAGAACTCTAGTCCATACGAATTTAAATTCTAAGAGATAAGGAGATTGATAGTGACGAATAAGGAAACGGTCTATGTTGTATCTGATTCCGTAGGTGAAACCGCCGAAATAATGGTGAAAGCTGTAGCTAGTCAATTTTTCGGCCGAGAAGTCAATATTAAACACTTTTCTTATGTAGAGAACACACAGGACATTAACAATGTTATTACTGCGTCCAAGTACAGTAATTCCATCATCGCTTACACGATCGTTTTAGAGGGTTTAAAGCACCATCTAGACGCAAAAGCACATCAAGAAGAAGTGGTCGTTGTTGATTTGATGCAACCTTTGTTAGACGCCTTCACAAAGAAATTTAATATAGAGCCACGTCGTCAACCTGGACAAATGCGGAAGCTAGACGAGGACTATTTTAAGCGAGTGGAAGCGATTGAGTTTGCTGTAAAATACGATGATGGTCAGGAAGTTTGGGGACTAAAGCATGCAGACATCGTGTTAGTAGGGGTGTCTAGAACATCGAAGACCCCACTTTCAATGTACTTAGCCAACAAGCAATATAAGGTAGCGAATATACCGCTCATTCCAGAAGTTCCTCCTCCTCAAGAATTATTTAATGTACCAAGAAAGAAATGCATCGGGTTGATGATTTCACCTGAGAAACTATATGAGATCAGAAAAGAACGATTAAAAAGTCTTGGTTTAACAAACTCAGCCAACTATGCATCACTCGATCGAATCTTCGATGAAATGACAAGCGCTGAAAACATTATGAAACGAATAGGATGTCCAGTGATCGATGTTTCTAATAAAGCGATTGAAGAGACAGCTGATATTATCTTATCCATCATTAATAAAAGGGAGAGCTTTAAATAATGGACAACAAATTTGTATTCTTATTTGATCATTCCAAAAATGGCGGCAAGGAACTACTCGGCGGTAAGGGAGCAAATTTAGCAGAGATGACGCGTATCGGATTGCCCGTACCGTACGGTTTTACAATATCTACTGCCGCTTGCAGAGCCTACTATGATGCCGGACAAACGATTTCTCCTGAAGTCAAATCACAAGTATTAGAAGCATTAAAAACACTTGAAAACAAGACTGATAAACAATTTGGTAATCCGATCAATCCACTCCTCGTATCGGTACGATCAGGAGCTGTTCATTCGATGCCAGGGATGATGGACACTGTACTCAATCTTGGAATGAACGATGATACAGTAAGAGGTATGGCAGAACTTACAAATAATCCTCGTTTCGCATATGATTCTTACCGTCGCTTTATTCAAATGTTCAGCAACGTCGTGCTAGATATTGATCACTACCATTTTGAACATCTGCTAGAAGACTTTCGAGAAAAACATGGATACCAATCTGATACAGAACTATCAGCCGAAGATTGGAAAGTAGTGATCGAAGAATTCAAAACAATCGTACGTCAACAAGCGAACAGAAGCTTTCCTGAAGATCCTAAGGACCAACTTTTTCTTACGATCGATGCCGTGTTTGATTCATGGAACAATCAGCGTGCAGTCCTTTATCGCCGCCTCCACGACATTCCGGGTCATCTTGGGACAGCTGTTAATATTCAAAGCATGGTATTTGGAAATATGGGAGAAGATTCTGGAACTGGCGTTGCTTTTACCCGCAACCCATCCACTGGAGAGTCAAAGCTTTATGGAGAATATTTAATCAATGCGCAAGGCGAGGATGTCGTTGCAGGGATCCGTACTCCACGCCCGATTTCCACCCTAAAAGATGAAATGCCAGATGTGTTTAAGCAATTGGTAGATACGTGCAACCTATTAGAAGATCACTACAAAGATATGCAGGACATTGAGTTTACTGTTGAACGCGGAAAACTATTTATCCTTCAAACGCGAACAGGAAAAAGAACTGCTCAAGCAGCGATTCGAATTGCTGTAGAAATGGTAAAGGAAAAGATTATGGATCAACGGACAGCGCTGCTACGCGTCGATCCTGATCAGCTAAGTCAGCTTCTGCACCACCGCCTCGATCCTAACAATAAGAGTAGCCAGTTAACGACCGGCTTGCCTGCTTCCCCAGGCGCAGCCACAGGAATCGTCGTTTTTGATGCGGATGAAGCTGAGGTACGATCAAAGAATAAAGAAAGAGTGATCCTCGTTCGTCCTGAAACGACACCTGATGATATTCATGGAATCGTGGCTGCTCAAGCTACTGTTACGAGCAGAGGTGGCATGACGAGCCATGCAGCTGTCGTAGCTCGAGGGATGGGAAAAGCCTGTATATGCGGATGTGATTCATTAAAAATAAATCTTGAGGCGAAGCAATTTATGGTAGGCTCCACAACCGTTCATGAAGGAGATACCATTACGATCGATGGCTCAACAGGTCACATCTTTCTCGGTGAAATTCCGATGATCGAACCTGAGCTATCTGACGATTTCCTATTACTGCTTCGTTGGGCCGATGAAGAAGCAAATATGGAAGTACGAGCGAATGCAGATAATCCAATCGATGCAAAGAAAGCACTCGATTTTGGAGCGAAAGGCATTGGACTTTGCCGTACAGAGCACATGTTCATGGATGCTTCACGCATTCCTACAGTACGAAGTATGATTCTCTCTGAAACAACTGAGGAACGGAAGGAAGCACTTGAAAAGCTCCTCCCTATGCAGCAAGAGGATTTCGAAGGAATTTTTGAAACGATGCAGGGCCATCCCATTACAGTACGGTTATTAGACCCACCGCTGCATGAGTTTTTACCAGACAAAGAAGAGCTTCTTGTTGCGGTGACTAAGCTACAACTTACGGATCCAGACTCAAACGAGTTACGAGAGAAACAAAATCTCCTCCGAAAAGTGAAAGTATTGGAGGAATCTAACCCGATGTTAGGACATCGTGGTTGTCGTTTAGGAATGATCCACCCTGAAATCTATGAAATGCAAGTTATCGCTATTTTTAACGCGATGGCAAACGTGATAAAAAAGGGAATAAGTGTGAAACCTGAAATCATGATTCCACTAGTGAGCCATGTGAACGAACTAAAAGAGATGCGTCAGCTCGTGGTCACGATCGGAAATAAGCTGCAGGAAGAAACAGGTCAAGAATTTAACTATCTTGTTGGCACGATGATCGAAACCCCTCGTGCTGCACTAACAGCCGACCAGGTTGCAGAAGAAGCAGACTTTTTCTCTTTCGGAACGAATGACCTCACGCAAACAACCTATGGTTTTAGTCGAGATGATGCAGAAGGCAAGTTTCTCCAACATTATGTGGAGAGCGACATCCTCCCAAAAAATCCGTTCGTTTCACTAGACAAGGACGGCGTTGGAAAATTAGTAGAAAACGGTGTCAAACTAGGAAGGAAAACAAAACCTACTTTAAAAACGGGAATTTGCGGAGAACACGGCGGAGAAAAGGAGTCGATCGATTTCTGTTTCCAAAAGGGATTGGATTATGTAAGCTGCTCACCTTTCCGCGTTCCATCCGCAAGGCTCGCGGCCGCACAGGCTACCATCCGCAAGGAGAATAATAAGAGTCTTCATCAACCACAGTACAATTAATCGTTCTGAACAGAAAACTTCACCGAAATCTTAAGAAAAACAAAAGGCAAGAGGGCTCCCCTCTTGCCTTTTTATTTCCCATTGACTACAAAACAAGGATATTCACCTAGCACTGAGATTCCGATTCCTAATGCCTTAATCTCTTCCATTACGCCTTTTAACAAGATTTCTTTGTTCGGTCTTTCGACATCGATAATGAAGAAGTAGTTCCCAAGGCCCGTTTTCATCGGACGGGACTCAATTTTCGTTAAGTTGAGGTTTCTCCATGCGAATGCAGAAAGCACTTGATGTAGAGCACCTGGATAATCGGACGGCAGAATAATCTTATACGTGACCCGATCTTCTCTAAAAAGGGACGTCCTCGGTAATGGTTCAGGTGTTTTATGTACGACTAAAAAACGAGTATCATTATCTTCTGTATCGTGAATGTTCGACCTTGCTATCTTTAATCCGTATTTTTCGGCAGCAAGATCATTTCCGATGGCAGCTTCACGAGTATCACCTGAATCCCTTACAAACTCAGCCGCTGCACTCGTGGAAGCAACATTCTTCAATTCAACTTCAGGAAGTTCGTGTTGAAGAAAATGATGACATTGAGCAATGGCGTGAGGATGGGATTGAACCGTCTTGATATCACTCAAATTCTCTAGTTCTGGTAAGACGAGTAAATGCTGACGAATCGGTAGTACAAGCTCTCCTACTATAGGAAGTGAAACTTGTTGAGACAGTAGATCGAGGGTCATATTGACGGAGCCTTCAATCGTGTTTTCTAATGGCACGACTCCATAATCGATACGACCTTCTTCAACCGCTTCAAGACAAGTCTTGATCGTAGGAAACGGTATTCTATCTTCTTTTTCGAACAAAGTTTTAGCAGCGATTTCAGTAAAGGTCCCCTCAGGACCTAAAAAACCAATTTTCGATTGACTTTTCATGTCTTCCCCCTATGCTCCTGAGCCAATAATTTCTGCATTGTTCACAGCTTCAATCTGTTTGATTCTATCGATTAAGCTATTCAATTGCAAGTCTGATTCTCCTATTTCCATCGTTAAGATAACTGTCGCGTATCCTTGAAGAGGTATCGTCTGGTTGATTGTAAGGATATTGCACCCAAGTGATGCAACGGTGCTCAAAACGTTAGATAGAGCTCCTGAGCGATCTTCTAGGTGAATCGAGAGCGTGAAGATCTGTTCGATGATCATCGTATGGAATGGAAGGATCGTATCCCGATATTTATAAAAAGCACTTCGGCTCACCCCTACTTGATCGATTGCTTCTCTTACAGAATCTGCAGCGCCACTTTCGAGCAGCAGCTTAGCCTTAAGTGTTTTTAGCATGGAATCGGATAAGACGTCTTCACGTACTAAGAAAAAGTTTTTCTCGCCATTACTCATTACTTCTTTCACCTCTCTCCTAATCACAAGTAGATTTGCAAAAAAGACCGCCCACTTGGACAGTCTTCTGCTTAGATCAATCTACAAACTCAAATTCAAACTCAAGGATCCGAACAGCGTCTCCATCTTCCGCTCCTCGTTCACGCAATGCCTCATCAATGCCCAAGCTACGCATTTGTTGAGCAAATCTGCGAACGTTGTCTTCACGATCAAAGTCTGTCATCTTGAAGAGTCGTTCAATACGAGGACCGTTCACAATAAATGTACCGTCGTCATCACGCGTTATATAGAAATCAGGCGCTTCTTTCTCATGACGGTAAACGACTCTGCTTTCTTCTTCCTTCTCCTCGTCGAGCGGGAATTCAGGCGTCGTTTCTAACTTATCTGCAATTTCAAATAGGAGTTCTTGTAACCCCTGTCTTGTAACTGCTGAGATCGGATAGATCGGATAGTCTTCTTGAAGCTTCTCTTTAAAGATCTTCAGATTCTCTTCAGAATCAGGCAAGTCCATTTTGTTCGCAACGATAATCTGAGGACGTTCCATAAGACGCATCTTATACTGTTTTAGTTCCTCGTTAATTTTTTCATAATCTTCGAATGGATCTCTGCCTTCCATCCCTGACATATCGATGACATGAACGATAACGCGCGTACGCTCGATGTGTCTTAGGAACTGATGTCCTAAGCCAACACCTTCATGTGCACCTTCAATAAGTCCAGGAAGATCAGCCATTACAAAACTACGTCCATCTTTCGTATCGACAACACCTAGGTTCGGTGCGATCGTTGTAAAATGATACGCAGCGATTTTCGGTTTTGCTGCGGAAACAACTGATAATAACGTCGATTTCCCTACACTTGGGAATCCGACTAAACCAACGTCTGCGAGGACCTTCAATTCAAGAGTAACTTCTCTCTCTTCTCCCGGCTCTCCATTCTCTGATAGCTCTGGAGCAGGATTTGATGGAGAAGCGAACCTTGTATTTCCTCTGCCTCCACGACCACCTCTTGCAATTGTAGCGCGTTGACCGTGCTCAGTTAAGTCAGCAATTCGTTCACCAGTATCTGCATAGGAAACGACCGTTCCAGGTGGAACTTTAACGACCATATCTTCAGCACCACGGCCATGCTGGTTCTTCGAACGACCATGTTCACCAGTCTTTGCCTTAAAGTGACGGTTATAACGGAAGTCCATCAGAGTACGGAGACCTTCCTCAACTTCGAAGATGACGCTTGCGCCTTTTCCTCCATCTCCTCCGGCAGGTCCACCGTCTGGTACATATTTCTCTCTACGAAAAGCTACCATGCCGTTTCCGCCATCGCCAGCTTTTACAAATATTTTGACCTGATCTACAAACATTCTTTCACCTCATTTAATCAAAAACGTGCTTACAAGCTCATTTTCTGAGTGTTCAAATCGAGTCAGATGAGCACTTTTGATTTCAAAATTCTCGAATTCATCTTTGAGCTTTTGTGAATTAGCATACTCACCTTGAAAATCAAAAACTAGATGAATTTCTTCATGATACAGCTGAAGCGTCAACAGTAAGTGATGATCTGCAGGATAGGTCACCTGTCCTTCGATCGCTTCTGTACACCGAGCAACTAATTCAATCAGTTCTGTTTCATAGCTAGATATATCGTATTCATCCCCGATGACTTCAAAATCCAACTGAAATAAATGGTTACACCAGTTAAACGTCAGTATATATTCTGTAAGTTTTGGGGCATTTAAATTCGATAATTTTGCTTCTTGTCTTGACTGGATAATAATCTCTTCGATAATTTCCTTAGCTCGGTCTATGTGATCGAGGGCCAGGTTCCCTTTGATTAACTGCAGACGATTCAACCAATCATGTCGAGAATGGCGCAGTACTTCAAAGGTATTCCAATTTTTAGACATATTTGCACTCCCAATACTCTATCCATTTCCTTCATTATAACAATAATTGCATTTCATATTGTTTTCAAAAGAAATCGATCCCTAGTTGTTTTTCATCGTGCATCGTCACTCGACTGTTAGTTATTAAAGTCTATCGTATCAAAAAACTCTAACCGAACGGTTAGAGTTTTTCTTAGCTGCTTACGCTTCTTTCGCAACTGGATATACACTTACTTGTTTACGGTCACGTCCAAGGCGCTCAAACTTAACAACGCCATCGATTTTCGCGTATAGAGTGTCGTCTCCACCGCGGCCAACGTTTGTACCAGGATAAATCTTAGTTCCACGCTGACGGAAAAGGATAGAGCCACCGGATACGATTTGGCCATCTGCGCTCTTAGCTCCAAGACGCTTGGAGATTGAGTCACGACCGTTCTTCGTACTACCTACACCTTTTTTGGATGCGAAAAACTGAAGGTTCATTTTCAACATAATGTCCCACCTCCTATGTGTGAGTGATTTGAATATGATTACCGTATTCTTCGGCAATTGAGGAAATAGAAACTTCCATTCCTCGAAGAAGAAGTTGAACATTCTCATCTGTACGCTGCTCTAAACGAGCAGGAACTGTACAACTAAGATAGCCCCCTTCATCTTCCATGTCAATTATGAGTTCTACATCACAAAGGGATTCAATTGCATTAACCGCCCCGAACGTTACAGCAGATACGCCAGCACACACAATATCATAACCATGTGGTCCAGCATCTGCATGTCCAGAGAGAGAAAATGAAATGATTCTGTCATGAGAATCGCGTTTCACTTTGAAACGAATCATGTCAGTAACCCTTATGCGTTGATTTTGTCAATGACTACTTTTGTGTAAGGCTGACGATGGCCTTGCTTACGACGGTAATTTTTCTTTGGCTTATATTTATAAACCGTGATTTTCTTACCTTTACCATGCTTGTCAACTTTACCAGTTACAGTAGCGCCTTCTACGATAGGAGAACCAACTTTAACGTCATCTCCACCTACCATTAGCACACGGTCAAAAGTAACAGTTTCACCTGCTTCTGTGTTAAGAAGCTCGATGTAAACTTCCTGACCTTCAGTAACTTTGATTTGTTTACCACCAGTTTCAATAATTGCGTACATACGTGCACCTCCTCTAATACTCAGACTCGCCATTACAGGTGCTAGAACACTAGCTTAGAAACCTGATTTTGAGCGGTTGTAGCTCTTTGGGTGCTTCCAAACGAACTAACCACTAAATCATACCATAGCTGAAAATACCGTGTCAATGCGATTATTTCGAGTTAATCAAGCTCTAACAAAAGCTTATGAAACGGCAAACCATCCTTCTTTCTCTGAAGCTCGATCAATCCAAATTTCGTAAAGCCTCCTACCACCATTCTCGAGTCCGTTTTGGCGGCTTCTTTTAGAAGTTGTAACAGCTCATTCTTGTCACTTTCTACCATGGGGAGCGGATCGATCAGGATCGTACCAGAGATATTCCTTAATCTAATTTGTTCCAAGATCTTAAGGATAGCAGCTTCGTTTACACTTTTATGCGTTTCTTCAATAGATTGAAAAGCCGCTCCCCCGCTGTCGATGTCGATTGCAGTAAGGGCGCAAGTCGACTCGATATGAACGAACGCTTTTCCTACCTTCACGGTTGATCGTGAAAGTTCAGCTACCTTTTCCTTCAGTAGTCTTATGTTAGTGTGACTTTCATCAACCTCAATAAGACTTGGATTGAACCCAAGTTGTTTGAACTCATCAGCAGCGTTTGAGGAATTTGTCACCACTTGATCTATCCGATCGAGCGGGTACAGCTTTTCAAGTCTGTCATTCGATTTCACAATTCTTGCTGGCGGATTCCTACTAGATGCTTTCTCTAAAATTGTTTTCCATTCATTCCTTTTATATGTAAGCTCTTCGACCAATTGATCAGCACTCAACTCTTTTGCTTTCGTACGGAAGATGACGCCTTCCTCACCAACGCAATGGTCTGTTGCGATCGATAACAATTCATCTCTATCTTTGATAGACTTTGCCACAGCAGAGTAGCCTGCATAAGGCATATAAACCAATGTATCACTCGCTAAATGAATGAGCTCGGTGACGAGAGGACCTTTCCGATCATACCCTTCATGCTTTACTTGAACTAAAAGAGCCTGTCCGACTTCTAAAAAATCAGAAACAGCCGGAGGTGTCTCGCCGACTGTCTTGTTCCTCTGCGCTTTTATCGTTTCACTTCCGTTCAATAAGCCTGGCTTTCCTCCTCCAAGCGAAACAAAAGCTGCGTTCTTTCCCTTTACCACATTATTGACGACACCAAGAATAATATCGCCCTGCGATGGTTTGAAACGATTACGCTTCTCAATCCATAGGTCGATGATGTCGCCTTCCTTTTGAATAGCGACTACTCTCGAATCGTCTTTCTCAAGAACAAGTAACTGCATTCCTTTTTACACCCTTTGATCGTTTTCTTTAGTTTATCTGAAAAGTGTACCGACTGCACATCTTAGCTGATTTTTTTGGAAATAGGCTTCCAGCAGCATTTTTTCATCCGCACACACATCGAGTCCTTTTATTGTGATCGTGTACCGTCTCCCTCTGTAAAGTTTCGAGAGAACTTCACTCAACCTCATATTCGGCATCACAGAAAGCGTTGCTTCTTTTCCCTCATACACCCTAGTATACCGATCGAGTAAAAACCGGAAATAAATATAAGGGTGGTGCTTCCACTCTTTTATATGTGCAGCGATTAGAAAGCTCATCACGATCCACAAACTCAGCTGCTCAGGAAACCAGAGACTTGTAATAAGGATAAGAACGAGTAAAAACAATGCAGATGAGTAGATCATCGATCGATGAGCAACCTTAAACGGATAGAGGATCGTGTAGAGTAAAAACAATAATTTTCCACCGTCCAGTGGCCATATAGGCAGCAGGTTAAATAATAAAACGATCAGATTGTGAAACAAAAAAAGGTCGAACAGAGATTCGGTGATTAATCCAGCCTCAAAGATGAGAAATCCAGCACCAATCATCCATACATGCTGCAATGGTCCTGCAAGGATCACGAGAAACTCTTCATAGATGGGTCGATTACCGTGCTCATCTACAACAGCTACACCACCGAACGGGAGGAGGACAATCTTGTTTATTCGCCAACGAAAATAATTCGCAGTCACTGCATGACCCATTTCGTGTATGAATACGATGCTAAAGAGTAAAATGACCTCCCTGAATCTGCCCGTTATGATCGCTAATCCTATTGTGACCCAAAACAACGGATGAATAGTCAGCTTTCGAAGCATTATTCGATTGGGACAACTTGAAGAGGGTCAACGAAAGCCTCGTTCTGTTTTATTGCAAAATAGAACGTACCTGTTTTACCATCTTCCGAGTTCGTCACATTTCCTAATTTATCTTTTGTTTTCACAAAATCATATAATGAGACATCGACTGACTCTAACATGCCATACCAAGATTCACTTCCATCAGCATGTTGGATGACAACCGTATTGCCGATTCCTTCTTTTTCACCAGCATAGGTGATCACACCCGCATTGATGGCTTCTACTTCTGTACTTAAGACCGTTTCTACCATGATGCCTTTACCAGTGGACTGGAAATCTTCAAGAACCTTCCCATTTGCAGGTAATGCAAAAACAGGTGTTTCGCCCGCCGTCGTCGTATCCTTCCCGTCTGGGATCAAAGCAACAGGATTACCGAACTTCCCTTCATACCAATCTCTCACCATTGCAAACTGAAATTCAGTCTCCATCATATTCGTTACATATCCCTTAACTGGTAGAAGCTTTTCACTTTCGGATTTAAATAATATGCCTGCACCTAAAAACAAACAAGCAGCAATCATAGCTCGTATGAGAAACGCCTGCTTATTAAATAACGGATGAAAGGTCACCTCTGTTTGATGGAAATGCGGTTGCTCCCCTTTTCTTTCGCTATGCGATGTCGACCTCACCGGATGACGATGTTTCTTCCTTGCATTTAGTCGCTTTCTGACCTCATTTATATCCCTTCCCATCGCTCACCCCTCCCTCCTAGCCGTAGTATTCAGTCTATGACTTGTCCGGAGGGGTTATGTCATTGGATTTATACAGAGACACCAACAAAAAAACCGGCACGATGGCCGGTTTCTTATGAACGCATTCCGAAGAATTTCTTTACTTTTGTAAGCACACCCTTCTCTTCTTGAAGAGAAAGAAGGGGCACAGATTCACCAAGAATTCTTCGAGCGATATTACGATATGCGATAGAAGCTTTCGAACTTGGGTCGAGTGCGATGGGCTCACCTTTGTTGGAGGCACGGATAACGGTATCATCATCACCGACAATTCCTAAAAGATCGATTGCGAGGATCGAAACGATCTCATCCACATCGAGCATCTCACCACTCTGCATCATATGGTTTCGAATGCGGTTAACAACAAGCTTTGGTGCTTCGATGCCTTCCTCTTTCTCAAGAAGTCCGATAATACGGTCAGCATCGCGAACCGCAGATGTTTCAGGTGTTGTTACTACAACAGACTTATCTGCTCCAGCAATCGCATTTTGAAATCCTTGTTCGATTCCCGCAGGACAATCGATAAGAACGTAATCGTAATCTTGCTTCAACTCTTCGATGATCTTCTTCATTTCCTTCGGCTGCACGGCCGACTTATCCTTCGTCTGAGCGGCAGGCAGCATATACAGCGCTTCAAAACGCTTGTCTTTGATCAAAGCTTGGTGAAGTCGGCATCTGCCCTCAGCGACGTCGACGAGATCATAGATAATTCTATTTTCAAGCCCCATCACTACATCTAAATTTCGAAGGCCGATATCCGTATCAACTAGACATACCTTTTTGCCCATTAGTGCAAGAGCTGTTCCGATGTTTGCTGTAGTCGTGGTTTTCCCCACGCCTCCTTTTCCGGAAGTGATTACTATAGCGTCTCCCACACAACATTCCCCTTTCTGTCTACAACCTTGTCAAATTCGGTCTAATTTTAGTTAGTATTTGAACGCGATCTACGCTTATTTCAGTACCCTCTTTAATGTATGCGCATTCTGCTTCTGCATCTGTAATGCCTGATTGATCAGGTGGTCTGCTAATTAAATCTGCTATTCGTAGTTGGGAAGGTTTTAATAAAGACGCCGTGATAACTGCATCCGTATTACCGTATGCTCCAGCATGAGCGATTCCTCGAAGTGTTCCCATCACGAAGATATTCCCCCCAGCCATCACAGTACCGCCCGGATTAACATCTCCTATTAAAAGTAAATCTCCTTCTACTTCTAAAATTTGACCCGAACGTACAGTTCTTGCAACGGACTTAACAGTCGTCCGCTTCCTTTCTTCTTCTGCCTCGTCACGAGAAATAACATTGGAATCGATTCGATCAACTTTAAGATTTTGTTTTGACTGAATAAGATCTCGTAGCGTTTCTTCCTGTTCAATCGTCAAGTAACGATTTCCTACTTTGATTGTAACAGTAATCGTATGACCTTCCGTTTGTTGTATATGACGAGCGGAAAGTTTGTCATCAAGATCATTTATGACATCACGAAAAGCGCAAGAATCATCTAATATTAAATTCAAGCCATCTTTCGTACCTTTTATCGTGACATACTGCTGTGATTGTTTTTGTGCCATAGCCAATTTCATTCACCTCAACATAGAATATTTCAACGTAGCTAGAGGAAAATCCTCTTTTCGGCCTAATTTTCTTGTCTACGGCTTTCTGACAATTCTTCCAGCAAACGCTTCACAGGAAAGTAAACAATAAGCATGAAAATACCATTCAAGATCAAAGAGGGCAAATAACGGTCATGGATGAAAGAGTTAAATGAAAGGTTCGTGATGTTAATCAACGAAAACAGTTCATAAACATAGAACTCCAACATAGTAAAGCCAAGTAAAACAAGTACAAGTGAAGTAAACCAATTCAGTTGGAACACCTTCGCAAGATATCCAATTATGTATGCGCTCACTGCGATTCCAAACATATACACACCGACAAGATCAGTGTAAATCAAATCATGTAGTAACCCGAAGATCACCCCAAAGATTACTCCGAACATAGGAGATAAATACATACCTACCAAAAGCACAACAACTGCTACAAATCTCGGTATCAGCTGAAACTCTAAATCATACTGCTCTGGTGCAAAGACTTGAAATACGGTTCCCTCGATGAGGAAAAGAACGAAGAGCGTTCCAGATAGAAGAAGCTGCTTCATTCTTCATCACCTTCTTCAGATGAAGGTGTAACCGTTTGTGCTCCTCTGTCGATGACCATCACGTTGTTGATATCGTACAAATCAGCTGCAGGTTTAACGTAAGCAGTCTGAGTTGTTCCTACGTTATCCGTTTCTACATCCATGATCTCACCGATCACGATTCCTCTTGGGAAGATCCCACCATTTCCTGCAGTGATCACCGTTTGGCCCTTTTTCACTTTTGTATCGACCGGAATCTTAGCAAAGATCAACATGTCTTTTTCGGAGTCATACCCTTCGATCGTACCAAATACATTCTTATCTTCCTGCGTCATCGCAGCGATTCGGTTTGTTCGGTCGACATCACTTACAAGCTGAACAGTGGAAGAAAACGGCTGAACGTTTTTGATCTTGCCGATCAAGCCCTTTGGTGTCGTCACAGCCATATTCGCTTCTACACCATCTTGCTTACCCTTATCGATCGTCAATAAATCATTCCACCGATCTGGTGAACGCGCAATCATGTTTGCATGGAATGTCTGATAGTTAGATATCCCTGTTGAGGGATCGATATTCAACTCATTTTTGAGCTCAGCATTTTCCTGCTTTACTTCTTTCAGCTCTTCAGAAAGTGCAACAAATTCATTCAATCTAGATTTCAAGAGTTTGTTTTCTTCATACATATCTTTCATTTCTCCAACACTCTCAAATAAACCCGCTACTGAATTAGCGGGTTTATAGAAGACGGATTGAAGCCAACCAACTGAATCTTTGAAGAATTGTTCTGGTATCGTCAAAGCATCTCTTTCTTTCATTGAGGTACCGATAAGTGCCACAAGAACGATAATACTGACAAGTAGAACAATTAGTCTTTTATTCGAAAAAAATTGCGGCATGCCTTACAACACCTTCTAACTACTTCTGTTTTGATGATCGGGACGTAATCCCAGCTCTTGATTTGAACAGATGAATATTTTCAAGTGCACGACCCGTTCCAATCGCTACACACTCTAGTGGGTTTTCAGCTACGATGACTGGCATCTTCGTTTCATCACTGATCACCTGATCAAGGTTTCGAAGCAATGCGCCTCCACCTGTCAGAACGATGCCACGATCCATAATGTCAGCTGCAAGCTCTGGTGGTGTTTTTTCAAGGGTTACTTTTACAGCTTCGATGATGCTGTTGACCGTATCGTTAAGTGCTCCAGACACCTCTTCTGCTGAAACGCTGATCGTTTTAGGTAAACCTGTCACAAGGTCACGTCCACGGATATCCATCGCTTCGATTCCCTCTGTTGAACCAGCAGATCCGATTTCAAGTTTCAATTGCTCTGCAGTTCTCTCACCGATCATAAGGTTATACGTCTTTTTGATGTATTGAATGATGGACTCGTCCATCTCATCTCCAGCGATGCGGATCGATTCGCTCGTAACGATTCCACCAAGAGAAATAATCGCAACTTCTGTTGTTCCTCCACCAATATCTACGACCATGCTTCCTGTAGGTTCCCACACAGGAAGATCAGCACCGATCGCGGCTGCGAATGGTTCTTCGATCGTGTACGGCTCGCGTGCTCCCGCTTGACGAGTCGCATCTTCAACTGCACGTTTTTCAACCGCAGTGATTCCAGAAGGTACGCATACCATCACATTCGGTTTACGTGCAAACACAGAACGATTCTTCTGAGCTTGTTTAATAAAATATTTAAGCATCGTCGCTGTTGTTTCGAAATCTGCGATAACGCCATCCTTCATCGGTCTTAGGGCTACGATATTTCCAGGCGTACGTCCGATCATATTCTTTGCATCATTACCGACAGCTTCGATTGAACCTGTATCCGTACGAAGCGCTACTACAGACGGCTCACGTACAACTACTCCCTTGCCTTTCACATAAGCCAGCGTATTCGCTGTACCTAAATCTATACCCATATCTCTTGAAAATCCACCAAACATTTATGTTAAATCTCCCTTCAGTTCAAGCAAAACTCATAAATATGATTATACTGCATCAGTATTGAAAACGGTAGTGGGAAAACGTGTCATAATGAGATGTTTTACACATACCCTTTTTCTTTTAAACTAATAAACTTTTGATCCCCAATAATAATATGATCGAGCACATCGATGCCGATCATCTTTCCACATTCAGCTAGCCTTTTCGTGACTTCGATATCTTCACGACTAGGTGTCGGATCACCGCTCGGATGATTGTGAAAACAGATGAGCGATGCAGCTGATCGACGAAACGCTTCTCTAAACACTTCCCTCGGATGAACGATCGAAGCATTCAAGCTGCCAACGAAGACTGTTTTTCTATGTAAAACTTGGTTCTTCGTATTTAAATAAAGGCAAACAAAATGCTCCTGTGATAAGAATCGCATATCTTCCATCACGTAGTTCGCACCATCTTCAGGTGAGCGCACTGTGTAGCGTTCCTCTTGCTGTAGACGACTTACACGCCTTCCAAGTTCGATTGCAGCCATAAGTTGAACTGCTTTTGCTGGTCCTACACCGTTTAAAGAAGTCAATTCCTCAATGCTCGCATCCTTCAAAAGGCGCAACCCCTCGAAATGTTGAATGATGCGATGAGATAATTCAAGGACGGACTCCTGCTTCGTTCCTGTTCTAAGAACAATAGCAAGGAGTTCCTGATTTGATAATACCTCTGAACCACCCTTAATCAGACGCTCTCTCGGGCGTTCGTCTTCTGGGTAGTCACGAATTAATAGTGGTGTTTTTAACAACACGCTTCCTCCCTGGATTCATCTATCTGTCTGACTTATGCTGAATCTCTTGAACAATTCCAAAAGCCGCGAGTTCACGCAGCGTTCTAGAAATAGGAAGCCCAACCACGCTATAGTAGTCTCCTTGAATGCATTTAACAAAGGCGGCACCGAAGCCCTGAATCCCATAAGCTCCCGCTTTATCGTAAGGCTCGTCTGTATCAAGATACTGAGAGATTTCACTATCAGTTAATTCCCAGAATGTAACGTCAGTCGCAACAGAAAAGCTGGACTGCTGACCTTCTGATAAGATTGACACACCTGAATAAACCGTGTGTGTACGGCCTGAAAGAGCCGTAAGCATCTGCCTCGCATGCTCGCGGTTATCCGGCTTTACCAACACGTCACCATCTAGCGTGACGACTGTATCAGATCCTAATACCACTGCATCCTGGGTTCTGTTAAACACTTCACTCGCTTTACCATAAGCAAGTTGTTCTACGAGTTCAGCCGGTGTAACAGAAAGTGAGATGTGCTCTTCAAAACGACTTACGATTATATCAAAAGTGAGGTTCATTTGCTCAAGAAGTTCTTTTCTTCGCGGAGAGCCTGAGGCTAAAACGAGGTGCTTCATATATACCACCCTTTTTTGTAAATGATTCACAAGTGGGAAAAGGGCTTGATAACAGCTTATCAAATCCCTTTTCTTTCCACAATTTAAAATTTGACGTTCCTTTACAATTTTCGTGTGTTTCCGTCATTGTATGTGCATAAGAAAGCATTTTATTTCCAATACCGTTAACTTTATATGACTAGCTACCCCTTTATCCTACATTTAAATCCTTTACTCCGCAAACACGTGCTTATTTAAGGCTATCAACCAATTCCTGATAAGACACAAGTGCATCTAGTAAATGCTGTTGGGCTAACCAAAGAGATGAGATCGTTTCATTAGAGGTGTACGCTTTCATCTCATTAAGAGCACCGTTCAATGAGGTGACTAGCTCCTCTCCTCCTCCTTTTGTCCACCCGTCTATGTCTGGGGTCTTCTCACTCCATTCGGTTAACCTGCCTTCTGCGTTCTTTATCATCTCATCCGTTAACTCTTCATCAGTTAACCCATTTAGATCCATCGCCACCAACTGTTCAATAAATTCTTTTCCTTCTTTTAAATGAGAAGCACCTTCCTCTGATACATTTACGGCTTCCGCATTGATGTTCCATTCTTTTGCGTAAACGTCTTCCCCTTTATTCTCAAAATAACCAGCGAGAGCGTTCTGACCTTCCGTCGTTTGAGATACGCCAATCAGTAAATAATAGTTATCACTATTAATAATTGCAGCCGGAAACCCATTATCCTTAAGTCTCTGCTGGAATTCTAGCGCAGATTCTTCTGTACTGTAAACGCCTGACTGAACAACTTTAAGATTTAGTGACAGCTCTTCTGTATTTACATTTGTCGCTTTGGGAGGAACCTCTGTCGTACTCCCACTTACCGGTGCAGCATTCTCATTTCCTGAGAACACCATCAATAAGATGAACCCGAACATCACACCTAAAAATACTGCTGAGGCAACTGAAATCATGATATTCTTGTGTATGACCATTGGTTTTGAGACTATTCTTTGCTTCTTCTTTTTCCTTCGTAGTGGCAGCATATGCTTTTGTTTTTTCCCGCTAGGTTTCTTCTTTTGAAGCTGAAGCTTCTTTAAGTCGACCACCTTCTTCGAATCTCTTCGCTCAGGAAGAATCCACTCAAATTCCTTCTCCTCAGCAGCTGCGCTTTCTTCTTTATGCAGTTCAGGATTGCAATCCTTGTTCTCACCATTAAAACGAATCGAAATGGTTCTACCATCTTTCATATCGTTACCCCCTCATTAGCGGCTTGTACTATAGTCTATGAAATGGGGAGATTTGCTAGAACAGGACTTACTAGATTTGTTTCAAAGCATAAAAAAGAGCCGCCAGTTCGGCAGCTTCCTTTTATTCTGAAGCAGATTCTTGCTCATCTTCTTCCTCTTCAACCGTTTCATACAATGGATTATCTTTATCGGAAGGCTCTGGATAATCGATGGACGGGGTTTGTTCAGCAAGATCCGTTAATGTAGGGATGTAAAAAGTTGCGACATTCGCGATATAGGCAACATCTAAGTTCTCTTCATCTGCAGGAAGGATCGACTCAGATCTTCCAGAAAACGTTAATCCGCTAATAAGAGCCATACGAGGCAATTCTTCGATCGAGAGAAGAAACTTTCTTAAAGAAGGGTAGTTGTCAGAAGTCATCTCCATACTTACGTCAACCGCTTGAATACCTTCTGGAAGAGCTACAGCTGGTTCCTCTGGAATATCATTTTCTTCTGTGCTTTCTTCAGCAGCTTCTTCTTCATCTTCCTCCGAAAATTCTTCAGTGTTCAGTACATCATCAACGAAGTCCAATTGATGGATGCTGCTTTTCGATACGAGCTCAGCGCGATTCAAGTCGAGAATAAATTGATCGACCAACGGTTTAACGGGAACTTTACGCTGTAATAGCGTCGTGTCGAACGCATCGACCTTTTGTTCTTCTTTCGCCTGAAGAAGTTCTATAAGTTCCTCGTTCTGTTCAACCTGCCTTTCCAACCTATTCACTTCCTGCTTTTTAGGGGCCACACTATAGAAGTAAAACATTGTTACACCGAGGACAAGGATCAGTAGACCGACTAATGTTAAGAGATTACGTGTGCGATTATCCATCGGTCTCCTCCTCTTCTGCTCTTAGGTTTTCTTTGTTAATAACGATTTCATAATCCGTTACGTACCTCGGTAAAATTCTGCTGTCTTCTTCCGTTTCTTCGGTTAGCTGAGCCGTTTGCACGGTAAGAACACTAGCTGACGTAACATTCACAGATTCGTTCAAAGCATTTAGGTATTGAGAAACTTCCTTCATCTGATCGAATTGAACGGTCACTGTCACCGTTTCATCACCATCAAAAGCATATTCCATGAAAAATCCACGTTCAGGAAGTCTAGCTACTAGATCATCTAAGAGTTTCACCGTAGAAAACTCAATCGAATCTAGCCAAGTAACATACTGTTGTAACGTATCCGCAGAGCTAACGATTTCAGAATCGTTCCCTTGCATGACAGATAATAGCTCGTTCGAACGTTCAAGCTTTTGTTCCAGCTCAGCTTGCTCATTGTTAAGTTGATTCGCGTTGACTAAAAAAATAATAAAGGTAATTAGTAACACCATTGCAACAGATATAGGAATATAAATGAAAGAAAAAGATCGTCTTGTTTTCTTAGGGAGTAAATTAATCTCGATCAGCATCACTGCACCCCTTCAAAGCAAGACCCATCGCGGTATAATATTTCAACGGCAACACGAGTCCATCTTCATCTTTGATTTCACTTTTCGTTTCGCCCTTAACTGGAATCGCTAACGTTTCTTCTAACCGTAAGTTAAGAAGATCGATTTCAGGAAAATCGCCTGATAAGAAAACCGATTGTATCGTTTTTCCGCTCCGATTCATCGAATAGTAGTAGAAGTTGATGACCCGCTCGATCTCTGCAATGCTTTCTTCTATTTTTTCCTGTAAGTCATCTCGTTCTCCAGACCATTTTAAACTTTCAGATCTTCTTGAAGTCGAATGAACCTCCCACATCGAGTATGGAGTATCCATTAAGATTTGTCGGATGAATGCAGGTTGATGATTATAGAAAACGCTAACATTCATCGCCTGAATACCTGCATGGATAACGAGGGTAGGTTCATACTGATCGATGAGTCCATGGTGATAATAGAGTCGATATAAAGATAAAGCCGTCACATCTGCAGCCTCTGGACGTAGGGATATTGATTCTAATAGAGTTGATATGTCAGTTACGATACTCTCTGGAGCGGCAAACAATAAAATCTCTTTATGTTCATCTGTTGTTCGTACGAGCTCATAATCAAAAACCGCTTCGCTAAATGGAAGTTTGATACTCGAACCCATTTCTAAATAAAGGTGTCCCTTTATTTCATCATCTGAGACCGTAAGCGGAATCTTTTCATTTCGAAGCACCATATAGGTATCAGGAACGAGGAACTGTACTTTTTTCTTTTTTATCCCCCACTCTTCCACACATTCTATGAGGATATCTTTTAGCGTATCTCTTTCGATGATCTTCCCGTTTTTAATAATGTCTTCAGGTAAGAACCGTTCATGATATGTACGAAGTGACATGTCCCCTTTATTGACCTCAACCATACGGATCACGTGATCATTCAGGGCAAGGCTAATTTGTTTTGTTTGAGGCTTCAATCCCAAAAAGTTCATTTATCTTTCCCCCTGTCACTACAGAAAACTAATATACCAATCTATGATTTTTTCTGAGTAAAAATATGTGAGTAGAGCACCGAGCGCGATCGACGGACCGAACGGAATCGGCTGCTTTCGCTTCGCTTTACCCGTAGCGATAGCTCCAATTCCTAAAATCGTCCCAAATAAGGTAGAGAAAAAGAAAACGATCAACAGATCTTGATAACCAAAAACGAGTCCAAGTACGGCGAAAAGCTTAATGTCTCCACCTCCCATCCCACCTTTACTCACGATGGCGATGAGGAGCAATAGACAGAAACCAAGCGCAGCGCCTACAAACGGACTGTACCATGGCGTCATCGGTACAAAAATTCGTGTCAGAATAAAGTAAGCGCCAAAGAAAAGCAGCACTTTATCTGGTATCAGCATGTATGTGAGATCCGAAACAAAGATGATGATTAAAAGTGAAATGAGTCCATATGAGATAAGCAACTCTTTTGACCATCCCACCAGAAGCGGTGCGATCGTAAAAAGACATGCCGTTGTGAGTTCAACACCGGCATATAGTGGAGAAACCTTAGCTGAACAGCCTCTGCATCTCCCTTTTTGTATAAGATAAGAAAAAACCGGTATTAACTCGATTGGTGTGAGCACGCGCTGACAAGATGGACATGACGAGCGAGGAGTAACGATCGAACGCTTCTCAGGTATCCTTAGTCCCACAACATTAAAAAATGACCCCAGTACAAGGCCAACTATGAATAAATAACTATGTAATACAACCCCCATACGTTCCATCCTCTATCGAAATAGTTTATTAATTGTTAATGAATCGGTTCTAATAAGGAGATAACCCTCCGAGGGAGGGTTATCAAGATAAATTTATTAACCTCATTTATGGTGTACTTGTTGTGCTCTCAAGCGTAACACTATCTCTATCTAAATCGGAAACTGCTTCACTATCAATGTATGTCCCTGTTTCTCCAACTAATGTAACGGTATAAACTTGGGCATTTGAAGTTGAATCTACAGAATAAACTACTTTAGAGTCACTTTGTTTGTAAGCCCCCATATTTCCAGGAGACTCAGGAACTCCTTCTAGATATCCTTTAGTAATTAAAGTTTCCATAGTAAATGTCTTCGTTCCATCTCCATCTTGAGCAATTGCCATTCTTGCCGCACTTGCCATTTGCTCAGCATTCGCAATATGAGCATCTGTCTTAGAGTTATCGATCAAAGAACCAATCGCTGGAATTGCAATCGCAGCAATAATACCAAGAATAACAATAACAACTAAAAGCTCGATCAACGTTAAACCTTTTTCATTTTTTAAAAAGCGTTTTAACATCCAATTTCCCCCTAAAAATAAAAATAATAATAATTATGTATAAGAACAATGATGTCTAAAACTAGTAAACTTCTTCTACCCCACATTGTTGTAGATCTCAAACATCGGAACGATGATAGACAGTACGATCACACCTACGATCGCTGCTAGAAACACAATCATCAGAGGTTCGATCAATGCTTTCAACCGATCTGTCGCGTTTTCTACCTCATCTTCATAAAAGTCTGCTACTTTGGCAAGCATCGCGTCTAGTGAACCTGATTCTTCTCCGATCGCAATCATTTGCGTTACGAGAGGCGGGAAGATCCAGTGCTGCTTAAACGGCTCTGTTAAGCGCTTCCCTTGTTCAAGCGATGTTCTAGATTCACGCAATACTCTGACCACCACCTCATTCCCTACAACTTTTTCCACAATCGAGATCGACTGCAGAATGGGGACCGAGCTCGAGAATAGCGAGCTTAATGTTCGCGTCATCTGCGCCATCGTCGCTTTCTGTAAAATCTTCCCGAATATCGGTGTTTTAAGTATAGCATAATCAAAATAATACTTACTAGATGGTTTGTTACGAATTATAGAAATAAATCCTAATATTAACAATATAACCAAAATTATCAACCACCAGAAAACTTGAACAAATTCACTGGCGCCGAGTACTACTTTAGTAATGGCAGGCAATTCTCCTCCTAGATCGTTCAACATAGACGCAAATGAAGGAACGACTGAAGCTAACAAGAAAATGACTACTCCGACTGCTATCAAACCAACAATCACTGGATATGTCATTGCAGAAATAACCTTCTGCCTCGTCTTATGCTGCTTCTCATAATACACCGCAAGACGATCCAGCACGTTATCCAGACTCCCACTTACTTCTCCTGCATAGATCATGTTAATGAACATCGGAGGAAAAACTTTTTTGTGTTTTGCTGCAGATTGAGAGAATGGGTTTCCTCCCCTGAGCTCGATCTCCACGTCTTGAAGCGCGTGTTTTAACGCTTTACTCTCCGTTTGCTGAGCTAGTATACTTGTTGAGTCTACGATTGAAACCCCGGCTCGTAGCAAAGTTGCGAACTGACGCAGATAAACGACAAAATCCCTAAGCTTTACAGGATTGCCTATCGTGATGTCTTTCGCTAGAAGAGACGGCTCAACTTCTTGAATCTCCATCACAGCAATACCTTTATCTTTTAGCTGCAGAATGACGTCCCGTTTCGATGCTCCTGTTAAATTGCCTTTCTTTACTCTGCCGTTCATTGTTTTACCAACATATTGAAATTGGCTCATTGCCATTATTCCCCCTGTAAATAAGGATCAGCAGCTTCTTTTGATATCACACCGTTTTTGATCAGGGTTCTGATCGAACTCGATAACTCTACCATTCCTGTCGATTTGCTAGTTTGTAATACATTCGGAATTTGATAGACTTTGCTATCACGAATCAAGTTCGCGATCGCTGGATTGTTTACAAGCACTTCAAAAGCAGGCCTTCGTGATTTTTTATCAACTGTAGGAAACAACCGTTGAGAGATAATCCCGACGAGCACCGAAGCGAGCTGAATGCGAATCTGCGGCTGCTGGCTAGGAGGAAAGACGTCGATGATTCGATCCACCGTTGCGCCAGCGTTACTTGTATGAAGCGTACCAAACACAAGGTGACCCGTTTCTGCAGCTGTTACTGCTGTTTGAATTGTTTCAAGATCACGAAGCTCTCCTACAAGAACAACGTCAGGGTCCTGACGGAGCGCTGCCCGTAGGCCGCTTGCAAAACTTTTAACATCAGCCCCGATCTCCCGTTGATCAATGACACAGTTGCGATGCTTATGAAGGTATTCGATCGGATCTTCCAGAGTGATAACATGCTTTTGAACAGTGTGATTCAAAAAGTTAATCGCTGAAGCAAGGGTCGTTGACTTCCCTGACCCTGTAGGTCCAGTTACTAAGATCAACCCTTGAGGTTTAAGCGAGAGCTTCTTAATAATTTCTGGAGCATGGATGCTCTCTAGAGAAGGAATGACTGATGGAACGACACGAATGGCGAGACTGATGCTTGTCCTTTGATGGAAAGCATTGATCCTGAACCTCGAAACGCCTTTTAAACTATAAGAAAAATCTAAATCACCATTTTCTTTAAACGTTGCCCATTGATCTTTTGGTATCAAGAGCCTCGCCATCTCTTCAGTTGTGCTAGGCTCAAGCGGTTCACTTCCATAACGCTTCAAATCACCATGAATCCTTAGGATAGGAGGAACTCCGATCGTTAAGTGGACATCGGAGGCCCCTAACTTACATGCTGCCCGTAATAGCTTATCCATTTGCTCTTTCATACCATCACCTACTCTTTAAAAGCAACGCGTAGTATTTCTTCAGTTGTTGTTAACCCTTGCTTCACTTTTAATAATCCATCGTCGATCAAAAATATTGTTCCTTTCTTAATCGCATATTGACGAATACTGCTCATGTCTTCATTGTTCATGATTTTCTTACGGATGACATCATCCATCACGAGCACCTCTTGAAGAGCGATCCTTCCTTTGTAGCCGGTCATATTACAGTTTCCGCAGCCCTGTCCACGGGATATTTCTGAGATTGTGATGCCTCTTTTTCTGAATATCTCTTTCTCTCGCTCAGTTGCTGCTTCACGTTCAAGACAGTCTTTACATACACGTCGAACGAGACGCTGTGAAACGATTCCAGAGAGAGAAGCAGCTACAAGGAACGGCTCGACACCCATATCGATCAATCTTGCAATCGTTGCGATCGAATCGTTCGTATGAAGCGTGCTCAAGACGAGGTGACCAGTAAGCGATGCTCGAACGGAGATTTCAGCCGTTTCAGCATCTCTAATTTCCCCCACCATCACGATGTCAGGGTCTTGCCTCAAGATCGACCTCAGTCCTTTAGCAAACGTCAGCCCAATGGCACCGTTCACTTGAACCTGATTAATTCCTTCTAACCGATATTCGACCGGATCTTCCACAGTGATGATGTTCGTCTCTTCCTGATTCAAATGGTTTAACGTTGCATATAGTGTCGATGATTTACCTGAACCAGTAGGGCCTGTGATTAAGATAATGCCATTTGGTTGCTCGATCATCTTTCGAAACCGCTTTTCGTTAATCGGATGAAAATCTAGCTTCCCCAATTGATTTAACGTACTACTCATATCAAGAACACGTAGAACGATCTTTTCTCCATAAACGGTTGGCAATGTGGATACACGGAGGTCGATTGGTTTATGGTTGATGTTGATTTTGATACGACCGTCCTGTGGCACTCTTGATTCCGTAATGTTGAGGTTTGCAATAATCTTTACCCTGGCAGTAAGAACATTTTGCATATGCTTTGGAAGGCTTCTTTCGGTTCGGAGGTGACCATCCACTCGATAGCGAATGAGCAATTTTGTTTCCTGTGGATCGAAGTGAATATCGCTTGCTCTATTTTGTACTGCGAACTGGATGATTTGATTTACTAGACGTACGACTGGAGAATCTTCGTCAGTTATTTGATCTTCTTCTCGTTCAGCTCGAGGCAAATCACTCAACAATTCATCCATCGAGTCATCGATCTCATAATATTTGCTTATCGCTCGGTTGATATCGTCTTTTGTTGCGATCGTTCGCTCGATCAAAAAGCCTGTAGAAAGTCTAAGATCGTCTACCGCGAAGAAATCCATCGGATCAGTCATCGCCACATACAGTTTATCGTCTTCAATTTTTAGTGGGATAAGGTTATATTTCTTAACGATATCCTTTGGAACGATATCGATCACATTTGCTTCGATCGGATAATTGTATAAACTCACGTGTGGGACGCCAAGTTGAAACTCGAGCACCTCGATGAGCTGCTGCTCCGTAAGGATTCCCTGTTCAATGAGTGCGTCACCTAGTTTCATACCTTTAGGCTTTTGAGAGAGAACCTCTTCGACCTTCTCTCTCGTGATGAAGCGGGAATCAACAAGGAGATCACCTAGTCTTTTCTTTGTTTGTCTCATCAATCTCCCTCCCTCTTGTATTCTAATCCCTTAATTACTTCACCTTTTTCTTCATCCTCCTCTCCACTATTTTCTCCTGATGAACCATTGGTATCCGATGACTCTGAACCGCTATCACTTCCACCATCATTTCCACTACTCGGTTCACCGTTCGGCTCCCCATTACTAGGCTCGCCACTTCCGTCCTGATCTCCACTATCAGAAGGGTCAGTGCCAGAAGGCGTAGGAGGTTCAGGATATGCTCTGTTCTCAACTCGATGGACAGGAGGATAAAAATCTTCTAGTATCTTTTCTGATTTGATAACGCGATCATCTTGATCAAGCGTTTCTCGATACGTTTTAATTAAGAGACCATCTTCTCCTTCTTCAACGATCGTTTTATTATTGCCACTTAAAGAAGCAGAGTATTGAATGATCGTATCAGGTGATAGAATGTCTTCTTCCACTTTTGGTCTAAACTGCAGTGGAAACGTAGGACCAGTTAATGTTGCGATCAGCGTATCTGTTTCCCAATCGAACCGAAGCGTGTAGCTTGTTGGATTAGGGTTATAAAAAACAAAATCTCGATTCGATACATTCACAGCCGCATTCATGCCTGGTTTCCCGTAGGTAGGAATGTCGAGAGTCGTATGCCTTTCTAGCACTTCAAAATTCGTATGAAGGATAACTTCAAAAATTGCTGAAGCAAACAGGTTAAGACTTTCAGTTGCTTTATTCGTCACACCTACATTCGCTAACACTTGTTGTACCGAAAAGTTTTCTTCAGGTTTTATCGTCACTGAGCCAATTTCTTCAACGATATTTGGAACAAGAATTAATTCAGATGTGCCTTTAACCTCACTTCGGAAAATTTCCTCAACCTCACTCGTTACTGAATAAAAGTTCGATAGATCGATCGGAATGTCATCACTTTCAAGTGTAGATGCATAGCCAATCAGCACTTCCGTCAGCAGTTCCATACTAAAATTCGCGGGATCTACTGCAAGCTCTTCCATCTTGGATTGTAGCAACTCTTGATTGATAGAGACATAAAGGGGTACATCACTAGATTCCGTTTGAGCAACCTCTTGTACGGTCTGATCGATTTGAAAATCCCAAATATCTCCTGTAAGTGAAACTGATTGGTCGTCATAGCGTAAAGAGAGTAATTGAGATGCTTTCCAATCCTCTGTCAATTCGGTCAATTTTGCACTTGCTTCTTGTGGTTCTAGTCCTGATACTGACACACTACCGATCAATGCGTTCGGTGGTAACGTACCTTCTCCTAAGGCTGCGTCATACGTATACGAGCCTAACAATGAAAATGACGTAACAAATAGAGTTGAAAAGACGATTAGACCGGCAGTTTTTATCAAACCCTTCTTTGTTTCAGAACTCATTTACTTCGCCCCTCTATCCTGATACATGCATCGACATTTCCACCACAACACCTACACCTGTTTCCTGCGCTTTTTCAATTTCCCCTCTCGAAAGAATGCTGCCTTCTTCAAACAAGAGTTCACCTGAAGGAGTATAGATATCTTTCAGCAGCTTCTTTCCTTCAAGAATTGCGATTTGCTTTTCTTTAAAGCCGTTGTCTTCAGCAGTAGGTAGCTGTTCCTTCTCTCTTGGAAGCTCTTCTTTAGGTTGCGCTGAATGATCCTCAGGTGGGTCCGTCTTCTTCCCGTCGAGTAGTTCTTCAGGCTCTTTCACAATATGATCGATCGCCTCTTCTGCAACGATCACAAGATCTTTTCCTAACGTAATCACGTGCTCTGTTGACAAAAACTGTTCTGAATCGTTTGAATTGAACTGAAGACTCACGATTCTCCCTGTATTGTCATCTAACAAATACTCGCTAACTTCGCCGTGGAACTGACCCTTCCTATTGATGATCTTCGTTCCAATAATACTGATTTTTTTCTTAACTAGTTCGTTTGCGATCGGTATTTCAGACAGATCAAAAATCGACTTCTCTTCTTCGATCATAACTGCGTACTCTCCAACTCCAATCACTTTGCGGAAAGGTACAGCTTTAACACTAACGTCCCAGTCTGGGTGGTCAACTGTTAAGAAATCGATTGATTTATCAGCCGCATTTACGACGAGAGATTTAACATGCCCGATTTCCGAGCCACTTTCGATACTAATGATTGGGAGTCCTACGATTTGATTGCTTTTCTTCATCCTTCATCACACACCTGTTTCATTTTTGTTTGTATAACGATTGTAAGTAATTGATTTCTTCAAGCAAGAGTGGGTATTCACATCGTTGCTTCATATCATCTAAAAGCTTATTTAGTTTCATCCATTCGTTTTCTTCAATAAGAAAATCTCTATATTCTGCCGCGACAGCAAAATAGATATCATCTGTTAAATGTGAACTTAGAAGCTGTTCCGTTACATCGATATAGCCCTCTTTGTTTCCGCTGTCTTTTAGAAATCTCGCTTGCTCTCGTAATATTGTTACGATTTGCCCAGCAATTTCTTCAGAAGGGTCTTCGGCCACTTCAGCCACAGTATCAGCTTCTTCAAAACCATTTACTGAATCCTCGTAGTCTAGAATGCTTTCTTCTTCAGCATGAACATGTTCAATTGCTTCGTCTAAAGGCTCTTCATCGCCTTCAAACGTCTCTGTATTTAATGTCTCTTGAAAGTCATCGACCGGAGAGTCTTGCACGTTATCATCTTCTCCAACATGCTCTTCCTTTGTATCAAATTCGAAGAGAGGTGCTCTATCTGAAACTTCAGAATAATCACCGGAAGCTTCCTCTTCTGATTCACCTTGCAACCTTTCAGTTGTCGACTCATTCTCCTCAATGTCTAATGTTGATTCGAGTCTAAGAGAGAAATCGATCCCTTCAATCTCTTCTTCATCCTCGTCGTTTTCTACTTCTTCACCATCCATAAGTACATGTGATTCATCTTCTATGTCTTTCAATGGTTCTTTGTCTGCAGAGCGTGCCTCTTCCTCCGCAAAACTTTCTTCTGCTTCAAAGTCCTGCCATGCATCAGTTTCTAATTCTAATTCACGATCCACAATATTAGAGCGATCTAAGCTTTCTTCCTCTAATAATTCACTCTCTTCTAGTACATGCTCTGATTCAGCACCTTCTAATTCCTCAGGGTCTTCAGATGTAGCAAAATCTATTTCTTCTAGAAAAAGGTCATCACTTTGTTTATCGACAACTTCTGACTCACCGTTTACTGGCTCTGTATCAGAATCTTTCTCTTCTACTACATCCAAGCGGCTATAGTAGTCTTCTAATACTTCTTTATTTCCACCTGAAGAGATCAACAGATGATGCGCTTTCTTCCATAAGCCATACATGATGACCATCGCTACAAGAATAACTAGTAATATTGCAATTGGAAGTGGATAAATCGATTTAAACACAAGTAAAAGTAGGCTTAATAGCGAGCCCATTCCCGCAACAACGTATCGTTGCGTACGAGTGATTCCAAGTGGTGTAACCATCAAAAGTAGTAAAAGCAAGCCTCCCCCAACTAAAGCCAACAAATAATCCACTGGCTCACCTCCTAAAAATAAAAATATTATCAAAATCTAACATTAAAAAGAAATTTATGTAGTTTATTGTATAATAGTATTAAAGAATTGGAAACATTACTCTGATTAATTAATCATTTCTTTTATTGGGGGTTTTTGGAAATTGTTCAAAAACGATAACGGATTTACGTTAATAGAAGTTTTGGTTTCTCTTACATTGTTAACATCTGTCGTACTAGTTGCTTCGTCTTTTTTTAACCAATCGAACACCATTTCCTCCTATAACAATCAAAAACTAGTAGCTGTAAATCTTGCACGAGCTACACTCGAAAGAATTCAGCTATCCCCCGACACATACATAACTGATGGGCTAGCGGGTGGTCCTTATAATTATAAAAAGTGTATAAACCGTTCAAAACCATCGTGTGAAAACTATCAAGTTAAGATAAATAACCATGAATATGCGATTAATGTTTCTGTTTCACAGGATAAAAATGAACAAGAAATAGATTTAGTTGACGTCCGCGTCGATGTTACGTTGGCTAAGAAGCCAACGATTGAAACTTCAGTAGAAGGGTACGTTAAACATGCTGCGATATCTCCGTAACACTAAAGGACTAACTCTCCCAGAAGTTCTCATCACACTCGTTCTTGTATCCATCGTTTCGTTAGCAATTTATGCTTTTTTGTTTAATGGCCTTCATTCATATCAAAAGATCAGTGCCGAAGCCGCATTCCGAGATGAAGCAGATGTCGTGATGACGTCATTCATCAATACGCTCTACCCAATAAAAGAAAATGAAATTACATCAAGAAACTTTGATTCAGATAAAGATACGTATCTCCTTACGATCAACAAATCCACTACGATAGGTTTTAAGAATGGGAACGCGTTATTGAACGGAACTGCTTTAAACGGTTCTTCGTTTGATCTAGCTGGATCCTCTATTGAAGAAACCTCTTCAGGTAATTTCCAAATCAGGATTACGATTAAAGATAAAACAACTGATCATGCAAAACCATTAACACTCATAAGCGAAATAGGTCTTATTACGGAGGGTGCAGATGAACCTTAAACAATTGTCAGAAGAACGTGGGTCAAGTCTTGTCCTAGTATTACTCGTCACATTGATTTTCACTGTTCTCGGTTTATCTCTACTTAGTGCAACTGTAAGCGGAACAAAACGGACTGAACTTCGGGAAGACGATGTACAGGCAACGTTCGTAGCAGAGAAAGGAGTCGACGAACTCGTTCAATCAATACAAGCTGATTTGAGAAAAGGTCTCGGAAATAATGGCCTTCAAAAAGACGACTTTACTAGATTGATTGATCGCACCGTCAATAATTACAAGGCCCCTACCTTATTAACTCACGACACGGGTGAATCCTCAGCGAAAATTATAAATGTATCTACTACTTCAAACACATTAAGACGACTCATCGAAGTCGAAAGTATCGGTACAGTTAATAACGAAGTGAAGACCGTCACGAAATCATTGGAGATCGGTCCTGACTCGTTTCCAGAAGTTCTTAAATACGCGATTGGTGCTTATCAGCTTTGTCCAAAAGACCCGAGCTGTGATGTGAAAGGGGAAGGAAACCTATTTTTGCATGGAGCGGTTGACATTCAAGGAGATTTACTTGTGGACGGTGATCTCATTACCACTGATCAAGGGGTTGCTATCTATGGGAATAAAGATTATTGGATCGATACATTCCTACCTACGATCAAGAGTGTTGCAGGCCCTCCCCAAAAAGCGAGGATGGTTTTAGGTGGCTCGATTTATAACTTCATAAACGAACCCCAATATAAAAACCATATTAAAAGAATGAACTTTAACGATAGTAAATATCTAGAAGTTGCAGCTAACAAAGCATTTTTAGGAGACGATTATCCTCTGATCGAGCAGCGTGAGCCTGTTCGAGATCCGATCGATATCAAAGAAAGGGAAAGCACATTTAAATATAGCTTTGGAGATTATTTAATAAATGGTGAATCAATTACTTATAAGTTCTATTCAGATTCGAATATAAGTAATCAGAACATGCCAAACAGCAACGTTTATCCATACTCTTATAGTAACAAATACGGATTTACTGAATTTAATAGCATTGAGCTTTCTGGTAACAACACCTTTAAACGATTTAGCGTTAATGGAGACTTGAAACTAACTGGAAATACATCTTCATATAGCTCAACTTCGATTAAAAATGGCGCATACATAGGTGAAGACCTGATTATTGGGAATTACAATTCATCTCTAGGCACTAATAAACACAAGTTAAAGGTTAGCGGAACCTATTATGTCGATAAAAACTTATCTATCGAAAATGCCGAGGTAGAGTTTAATGCGATTATTTATGTTAAAGGTGATGTAAACATACAGTATTCAACCTTGAAAGCGTTAATAGAAAATGGCAAGGACGGCTCACTCATTGTTTTTGCAGAAGGAGATATCCATATAAGTAATAATTCCGTTTATGAAGATACTCCTAGTAATATCCGCGGGTTCTTCTACTCTGAAGGAGAATTCGAAATGTATGGTGTGGGTTCAAATGTCCATATCGATGGGGGGATATCAGCAAGGAGAATCGTTTTGAATGCGATAAAAGGAAAGTCTAGAGATTATGATCCGAAAAACGCTCAATTTGTAAATTATGGTGATGGGTACTTCCAACTCCCAAGTTACCAACAAAACCAGCCTTCAAGACTTCAAATCTCATATAACCCTGATATCATTAAAACCTACTCAGACTTAAAGACGGAGGAACCGTATATCAAAGTTGTGAATGAACCAGTACCTATCGATCGTTCCAAAGACTGATAAGCAATCGAAAAGCCCGCAGCTTCAAATGAAGCTGCGGGCTTTTTCTATCCTACGACATAGCTTGCAACACGATTTCGTCCCTGTTGCTTCGCTCCCGTGTACATCGCACGGTCTGCGTTTCTAATTAGTGTTTGACCATCTTCTCCTTGATCTGGAGCTGTCGCGACGCCAATACTAGCAGTAATGTAGATGACCTGGCGATTCCCATTTTCCAAATCATTAAAAATTTCAAAAGGTTGATCGGCGATGACGAACCTTAAATCTTCAGCAATCTGAAAGCTTTGTTCGTGTGAAGCATGATCGAGAAGAATGATAAATTCTTCTCCTCCAAATCGAGCCACCGTCCCTCTATTCCCTATTTCTTCGACAAGTCGATTCGCAAGGCCACACAAAACTTCATTGCCACTGTGATGTCCAAACGTATCGTTTACTTTTTTGAAGTGATCGATATCTAAAAGGATGATGGAGAACGGACTATGATTTTTTTCATAGGCTAGATACCTCTCATCTAGCAACTCTTCAAAGAACCGATAGTTGTACAAATTCGTTAACGGACACGTTTCACTTTTTCGCTTCGTTTCCTCATAGTTCTTTGCATTATCGATGGCAACAGCTAAATAGTTCGCTAGAATTTGCAATACGAGAATATGCTGTTTTTCATAGGATCGTACTTTATTAGACGTGAGGGTAATGATGCCTACTACTTTTTTATTTCGCTTCATCGGCACTGAAATAATTGAGTTTGTTGAAAGAGGTATTACACCAGTCGTTAAACTCTTCCATTGAGATCGCTTGCTATACAAGCGACTTCTACCACTACGCCATACGATTGAGCTTATTCCTTCTTGAGGTGATCTATCCCCCGGGCCCTCTATGACCCCTACTCCACGTTCGTATGTCTTGATGAGAGAAAGTCTTCTTACATTTTCAGCATCCATTACATAGGCGTGATCGACTTCGAACATGTCAGTCGTTTTTTCAAGAAATAAGTTCAATATGTCATCCGTATCGAGTCGCTGTGTAATTTGCTGACCAATTTCACTTGTTTTATGAAGGAGGTCATTTACTTTTCGACTAGAGTAATACAACCTTAACATTAAAGAGATAAGGATGAATGGCACACCTACGAATAGAATGGCGATTGCACCAAGATATGTATGAAGCATATAAAGCAAGAAGCCAATTGGGAGCGTGACCGCAGTTGTGATCGCTTCCCAAACCATATCTTTTCCGAAAAAGGTCGTGTCTGCTTCTTTATACACAAACACTTTCAAGAAATGAAGCAAGATTTGATTAACGAAGATTAAAGAGAACGTATACGCTAATGCAGGTAGTACCTGAAACATCGCATTACCGGAAAATTCTCCCACAGTCCCACCAAGGGCATAGAACAAACCACCCGAAATAAGTGAGATCATCATAAACATGAGCATATTGACAGGGTAACGATGGCTTTCTTTCTTCGTTATTCGCAAATTAAGCAGAAAGACCAGGATAGAAAGTTGAGTTAAAATCATTTCTACGAATAGACCATATCTTAGAAATACGGTGAGCGATATGCCCTGAATAAAGAAGATGTCGATCCCTTTTACATTGATCGGCATCATGGAGACAACTGCAAGGAGTGCGAACAGCGCTAGAATATCTAACACGTTTCCTGATAAATCAGGGGGAAAGAAGGTATAGGTTGCAAAGATAAGTGTGGGCCAAAAGATTAACCAAGTGATCCACACTTTGACAGTCATACTTGCATTCAATTTCTTCCCCCTTCCATCTTCCGTCCTTTTGAAGAATAATTTTCCAATTTTGAAATTGTTTAAGTTTATAATAGCAAAAAATGAAGGAAAAGTCCTAGTATTTTGTATTTATTTCAAACTTTTTAGAAAACTTCTCACTTCTGAAATAAAATAAAGAGATCCAGTTATTAAGACGAGATCGTTTTTATCAGCTTTCGTCATGATAGCCTGTACCGCTGAGGTCCAGTTCTCATCATACGATTTTCTCGTAAACGAACACCTTTCATATAGCTGCCTTGCGCTAACCGCTCGAGGGAAGTCGAACGTCGTAAACGTAATATCCTTCACAATAGGATAGAGGGGTTCCAACATCGATTCGATATCTTTGTCACCCACCGCACTAAACACTACGTATATTGAACCACCTTGATACCGCGTTTTAATCGTTTCAGCCAAACTAGCTACCCCTTCTGGGTTATGTGCTCCGTCGATCACGACGTCTGGGTCTTTAAGCATAAGCTCGAACCTTCCTGGCCATGCTGCTTTACTTAACCCTTGTTTGATCATCTCTTCTTCGATATGAAGGCCATAAAACACTCTTAAATATTCCATCGTCATCAGTGCGGCTGACGCATTCTTTACCTGATGGGATCCTTTCATCTCAATCTGGATATCTTCTAACGTTCGATATGGAGAATGAAATGTGAAGTGTTCTCCTTCATCTGTAGATGAAATGGCACTTACCTTAAACTCTTCGCCCAGTTTATAGCTTTTGGAACTTTTCTTTTCCGCCGTTTCAACTAACATCGATCGAACTAGCTCATTCTCAGCAGTAGTAATAAGAGGGACTCCAGATTTAATGATCCCTGCTTTCTCAAACGTAATTTGTTCCAAGTCATTTCCAAGGATATGCATGTGGTCGAATCCAACGTTCGTTATCACAGATACTAACGGGTGAATGACGTTTGTTGAGTCTAAACGCCCGCCTAGTCCAACTTCCATTAAGACGATATCAGGATATGAAACGCTACCAAAGTACACTAAACTAATAAGGGTAATCACTTCAAATTCTGTTGGAGATCCAAGTGAGGTGTTTGATGCTTCCTCTACAATTGGATATACACGATTACATACCTCTACCAAATCACGTTCTGGTATAGGTGTTCCGTTCAAAGCAATTCGTTCTGTAAACGATTCGATGTAAGGTGAAGTAAACGTGCCTACTTCATACCCTGATTCCTGCAGGATATGCTTCATGTACGTAACCGTTGAGCCTTTACCATTGGTGCCTCCGACATGAACAAACTTCAATCTCCTTTCAGGATGACCTAACTGTTCAAGCATCCACTCCATTCGTTCGAGCCCAGGTTTGATTCCGTGATTTAATAAGCTGTGAATCCAGCTCACAGCTTCATCATATGTAGTGAACATCCTTTCTCTCACCTTTCTTCAAAAGAAGGCGAATCTCCTTTTGAGAGATTCGCCATACCTTTATTTTTTCAATTCGTTTATACGTGCTTCGACATTACTTCTTCTTTCTAAATAGTCCTTCTCTTTCGCACGCTCTTCATCAACAACTTTTTCAGGTGCTTTACTGATGAACTTCTCGTTAGCAAGTTTCTTTTGAACTCGCTCTACTTCCGAATCAAGCTTTTTCAACTCGCCTTTAAGACGCTCGATCTCTTCATCGATGTTGATCAAACCTTCTAACGGTAGGAATAACTCTGCTCCTGAAACGACTGCTGTCATCGACTTGTCAGGTGCTTGTAGATCTGCAGAAATTGTTAGTGCTTCTGGGTTACAGAAACGTTCGATATACTGCTTATTCTTCTCAAGCTGTGCTTCAGCTTCAGCCGTTTTTGGCTTGATCTGCAGTTCGATCGGTTTACTTGGTGCAACGTTCATTTCCGCACGGATGTTACGAACAGATCGAATGATCTCTGTAAGTAAAGCCATGTCTGCTGCTGCATCCGGGAAGTGAAGGGCATCCTGTTTCTCTGGCCAGCTAGCGACAGTGATTGATTCTCCTTTATGAGGAAGGTGCTGCCAAATTTCCTCAGTAAGGTAAGGCATAAATGGATGAAGCATACGCATCGTTTGATCTAACACGTAAGCTAAAACAGAACGAGTCGTCTTCTTCGCGGCTTCATCTTCACCATACAATGGCAGCTTCGCCATTTCGATATACCAGTCACATAGATCATCCCAGATAAAGTTGTAAAGGTATCTTCCAACTTCACCGAATTCATAGTTGTTGATCAATCTTGTTACTTGGTCGACAGTGTCGTTCAGTCGAGTTAAAATCCATTTATCAGCGGTTGATTTTTCGCCAGTAAGATCGAGCTCATCGTATTCCATGCCATCCATATTCATTAGGGCAAAACGAGAAGCGTTCCAAATCTTATTCGCAAAGTTCCAAGTCGACTCAACTTTTTCCCAGTAGAACCTTAGGTCATTCCCTGGTGAAGAACCAGTTGCAAGGAAGTAGCGAAGAGAGTCAGCACCATACTTCTCGATAACATCCATCGGATCTACTCCGTTACCAAGAGACTTACTCATCTTTCGTCCTTCAGAATCTCTTACAAGACCGTGAATCAATACATCGTTGAACGGACGCTGTTCAGTAAATTCGATGCCTTGGAAGATCATGCGAGCTACCCAGAAGTAGATGATATCGTAACCTGTTACGAGTACATTCGTAGGGTAATAGCGCTTGAAGTCTTCTGCTTCTTCATCAGGCCATCCCATTGTAGAGAAAGGCCATAGAGCTGAACTAAACCATGTATCAAGAACGTCTTCATCTTGATTCCAGTTCTCGATGTCTTTTGGTGCTTCATCACCAACATAGATTTCGCCTGTTTCTTTATGGTACCAAGCCGGGATACGATGTCCCCACCACAGTTGACGTGAAATACACCAGTCACGAATGTTTTCGATCCAATGAAGATACGTCTTCTCAAATCGTTCAGGTACGAAGTTTACTTTGTCCTCAGATTTCTGAAGATCGATCGCTTGTTTTGCAAGAGGTCCCATTTTAACGAACCATTGCGTTGAAAGATAAGGTTCTACAACTGCACCGCTTCGCTCAGAGTGCCCTACAGAATGAACATGCTCTTCAATCTCAAAGAGTGTGCCTGCTTCTTGAAGGTCCTTAACGAGCTGCTTACGACATTCGAAGCGATCCATCCCTTTATATTTACCAGCATTATCGTTCATCGTACCGTCTTCGTTCATCACAAGAACACGCTCTAAGTCATGACGATTTCCGATTTCAAAGTCGTTAGGATCATGTGCCGGAGTGATTTTTACTGCACCAGATCCAAACTCCATATCAACATAATCATCAGCTACGATTTCAATTTCTCGTCCTACGATCGGAAGGATCGCTTTCTTACCAATAAGGTGCTTATATCGCTCATCTTCAGGGTGTACAGCAATCCCTGTATCTCCGAGCATCGTTTCTGGACGCGTCGTCGCAATTTCGATATGCCCTGAGCCATCTGAGAGTGGATAACGCATGTGATAAAAGTGTCCTGTTACTTCATGATGGATAACTTCAATATCAGAAAGAGCTGTTTTCGTCTGAGGATCCCAGTTGATAATGTATTCGCCTCTGTAGATGAGACCCTTCTCATATAATTTAACGAAGACTTCACGAACGGCGTTTGAAAGGCCGTTATCAAGCGTGAAACGCTCACGAGAGTAATCGAGAGATAAGCCAAGCTTCGCCCATTGACTTCTGATAAAGTCTGCATATTCTTCTTTCCATTCCCATGACTTTTCAAGAAATTTTTCTCTTCCTAAATCATAGCGAGAAGTCCCTTCTTCGCGTAGTTTTCCTTCTACTTTTGCCTGAGTGGCAATACCAGCGTGGTCCATCCCCGGTAACCAAAGTACATCATAACCCTGCATTCGTTTAAAACGAGAGAGGATATCTTGAAGCGTTGTATCCCATGCATGCCCGAGGTGCAGCTTACCTGTTACGTTCGGTGGTGGAATAACAATCGTGTAAGGCGTTTTGTCCTTATCACCTGTTGCTTCAAAAAACTTCCCATCTACCCAATACGGGTACCATTTCTGTTCAGTTGCCTGTGGATCATACTTTGTCGGCATCGTTAGCTCTTTATTAGCCATTACCATCCATCCTTTCCAATCAATAAGTCGATAGCAAACAAAAAAACTTCTCCCATCCTTAGTGAAAAGGACGAAAGAAGTTTCGCGGTACCACCTTTATTTACAGCTCCAGAAAAAAGAGAGAAGCTGTACGCTTCATTGAATAACGGATTCACCGGTCTCTCCTACTACGATTTCAGAGAAACAGCTCCAGGGCGACTTCAAATGTTACGTTCCTAAGAAATCTCGCAGCGAATGATTTCTCTCTCTGAAGGGTTCACATTTTACTACTCCCTATCGTTGCCTGTCGACTATTTGTATTCATAAGTTTACCTGTTGTATAAAAAACCGTCAAGATACTATTAGCCCTTTTTACTATCATAACCACTTTCTTTTTTACTTAATCACCCAAACTACTGTCCAAACATAACCTGATTGTATCGAGAGTACTATGAAGGGGACCTATACATGAAAAAGCGATTTGGAGGACTCAACCGCTATCAGCTTCCACCGGCTTTTTACAAATTCAGAGACATACTGGCGCAATTCGTACCGCCTTTTATCTTCTTTCAGGCGATAAGAACGATTCTCTTTCCAACTTCAGTGGATGTGCTTATCTTGATTATCCTCGTAGCATTAGAAGTGTGTTTTTATTTTGAATGGATTTAAGCACGCATATTTTGTAGTGTCGTCGTAATTCCATTCATCACTTCTATTTTTTTGGTGAAATGACGGACATGCTTCATGTGTGACCAATCTCTCTGATTCGATAGAAAATGTGTCACACTGTTAAACAACGATTCAGGAAAATACAAATAACTTGCGAGCAAATCCTTTTCTTCTTCATGCAGAGCAAACTGACTTTCATAGTGAGAAATGTTTGAGACTAACGTATCTGGGTTGAATTGAAACGGTGGTACCGAAGCACGAATCATGTACGTAAGATCTCTCACTGGAGAGTCTACTACGGATTTTTCGAAGTTAAGGAAATATCCCTTTTCTCTTCCTACAACAAAATGAGAAGCTGAACACTTCCCATGACAGAGCACAGTTCTGTATCGTTTCGTTTCATTCGTTTGTTCAAACCAATAGTCTAGTCGTGACTTTGATAGGTCACAATTTTTCATGAGTTGATGAAAATGGGTCGCAACAGCCAATTCAAATGGAGAGAGATAGATGCGTTTTTCAATATCGTTAACGTACTTTTCCATTTCGAACTGACGACTTTCTCTGAGTACGACCATCTTTTCATAGAAATGCTTGATGGATTCTTCAGAAAAGGCATGATCCTTTACGGAATACCCATGTAATTCTGCTAGCCTTTGAATCATCTGAGACTCTTTTAATGACGGATTAACACTTCCTTCTTCGATCCAATGAGATAAATACACCACACGATCTTCTACCACTACAAACGTATCACCATACTTTGTGTTGATCAACGGTACATATCCATTAAACTTTAATTCCCTGAAGTAGTTCTCTAAATACAGCATCCAATCCATTCGATCTCTTGTTAATCTTGTTTCTTTAAGTGCAAAAGTTCCTTGATTCGTTGTAACTTTCAATACTTTTCCATATCTTTCGTAATGTTCAAGAGTCATGTCATATTGAAATAAAATTGCATTAAGATTATTCATAGGAGATTGTCCTCCTAGTAGAGAGCTTTAGAACTTCATATAGTTCCATCATCGTGTCCCATTCTTTCTTATATCGGTTATAAACCTCTTCTTCATCCTCACAATCCTGCATCTCTCTAACGCAGTCAGTCCATTCCCATGGTGCTAGAAGTGTAAGTTTCACACGATCAACTAAATCACCTGAGATCGCATTGTGTAAACTTGCCCAACACGCTTTTCTATCTTCTTCCGTATAGGAGTCGGTAAGGAGCGCACGTCGGATTACTTGATGAGCAGGCTTTGGAAGGCTGTTACTCAAATCATAGTAGTATTGTCCCATGACCATTTTCAACGCATTCCCGTCATAACATGTTGGATTCATGAGGAGTGATGACTTTCTTTGTTTCACTTTTGGAATATAGCGAACTAAAGAAGAATAAACTTCCTGATTCTTATGCTTCAACTGTTGTAAGTTCTTAAGAGCCTCCTTATAAGGAAACTCTCCAAGGTCTACCTCATTGTAATAAGGAACTTCGCTTCCAACTTCAAGTAATGAGGCGATCAAAAAGCCTAGGAACTCTGGATCGTTGATTATTTCCGTTGACTCAATAACATCATGTATCGTAATAAATGAGCCTCCAAGTTGAACAAATGGAGCACCATCACGCGTACGTATCATCCGATTGCACATGATTCCTGATTTAGAAAAAAGACGGTCACGGAAGTTGAGATGATACTCAAGCAATTTCCGATCCCGCCAATAATTTACTCTCTTCAACCCAACATGTGTATGAAATGCAGATTCTTTATGATTCCAGTGCAAATCCTTAAATTCATACTGCTTTTTAACCACAGTCGTTATGTCCATGTGTACTACCCCTTTTCACACCTATTACCGGTTAACGGGGATGTATAGGATCTGTCCTTCTGTCACTTCTTCTTCATCAAGTCGATTCACTCGTGCTAGGTGACTCGGCAAAACTCTGTAACGCTCCGCAATCTCTGTTAGAGAGTCGCCTGGTTGAATGATGCACATCTTCATCTTCGAAAAATTTTCTTCATCTTTAGTTAGCATATTCGTTAAATACAAAGCATTTTCTTCACGAACTGGCTCTCTTTCTTCTACGGTTTCTTCTGAAGCCTCAGCATAATCACTATACTCATCATACTCAGCTTCATAGTTACCCCTCTGTGCACTTTCCTCGTTATGATTATAGTAACTGGATTCTGCATTTTGACCTGCCATCCTTGTTAATAGATCATAGTTTGTTTCATTGTTCATAGCTTCGTACTGCACTTCTGCAGGCTCTTCATCTGTCTGTGAAGCTTTCGCCCTCATATCAACTTGAGGCGTCCTTTTGCTTTGTGGAAACATAACAGGTTCTTCTGCCTCATCACTCACATATTTCACATCATTTTCCCAAACAGATTCGTCTGATGAACGTTCTTCTTCAAGTTCTACCTCATCATCGTATTCAACCTCTGAGTCATTTTCATAATTTGGATATCCTGCGTCTCCTTGGATACCGCTAATCGAAATATCTGCATTTAGCTGTAAACAATTCGTTTCGCACAGCGTGTAGTCGAACGTATCGACCGTTACAAAAATATCTTCTAACTTACTGATCCTGCTCGATGGAATTGTAATATCTACCGGAAAACGATGTCCGATCGTAGCAGTTCCATCCTCTCGAGTTTCTACTTCATGAACAGAACGATAGACGGACGTCTCATCTTCGCGATCCTCGTAATCTTCATACTCTCTTTGCAAATACTCACCTGATAAATACAAACACCCTTTAACTGCTACGTAATCCTCATATTCTTCAATGGAAATTTCAGGGTCTAGAGAAATCGATAAAACCTCTTCAACTTCCTGTCCTTTCTTTAACCATACCTGCTCCTCAACGGAGAAATGCAAATGTGAATCATTCTGCATGCTTTCTCCTCCTTTCGAACATTATCCATACATTACACGTTTATGAATTGGATTTAAGAATATGTCTAAAACATCGAAAATCCACGCTATCTGTACAAGAACATAAAAAAACCTGTTAGGGATGCCCCTAACAGGTTTGGTATTATTTTAGTTTAGAGAAAGCTACTTCTGCAGCTGCAATCGTTTGATCGATGTCGCTATCTGTATGTGCTGTAGAAAGGAAGAGACCTTCAAATTGAGATGGAGGAATCGAAACGCCTTGGTCAAGCATCTCTTTAAAATACTTAGTAAAGTAATCTAGGTTTGAAGATGAAGCAGTTTCAAAGTTCACAACATCTTCATCTGTGAAGAAAAATCCAACCATCGATCCAGCACGGTTTACAGTATGAGGGATGTTGTACTTCTCAGCCGCTTTTGAAAGTCCTTCTCCTAGTCGTTCAGCTTTTCGTTCAAACTCTTTGTAGCTATCAGGTGTTAGCTGCGATAGCGTTTCATAGCCGGCTGTCATCGCAAGTGGGTTACCGCTCAATGTACCAGCTTGGTAAATCGGTCCACTCGGAGCAACCTGATCCATAATTTCTTTCTTACCACCATAAGCTCCTACAGGAAGTCCTCCACCGATCACTTTCCCAAGGCAAGTGAGATCAGGTGTAACTCCGTAATAACCTTGTGCACAATTATATCCAACACGGAATCCAGTCATAACTTCATCAAAGATAAGAACAGTACCGTTTTCTTCTGTAATCGTACGAAGTTCTTCTAAAAATCCAGCATGAGGGGGAACAACACCCATGTTACCTGCAACTGGCTCAATGATTACTCCCGCAATATCATCACCAAATTCTTTAAATGCATAGCGGACACTTTCAAGATCATTGTATGGAACAGTAATCGTGTTCTTTGCGATTCCTTCAGGAACTCCTGGGCTATCTGGAAGTCCGAGTGTCGCAACACCAGAACCAGCTTTGATCAATAGGGAATCGCCATGTCCATGGTAGCACCCTTCAAACTTAAGAATTTTATTACGTCCTGTATATCCTCTAGCAAGTCGAAGCGCACTCATCGTTGCTTCAGTTCCAGAGTTCACCATACGAACGCTTTCGATTGAAGGAACGCGCTCTACTACTAACTCTGCTAACTTTGTTTCATACGTGCTCGGAGCACCAAAGCTAGTACCAAGCTCCGTTACTTCCTTCAAGCTATTCACTACCTTTTCATCGGCATGTCCAAGGATGAGGGGGCCATAAGATAAGACGTAATCGATGTATTCATTTTTATCGATATCATAAATCTTCGATCCTTTTCCTTTCTCCATAAAAATAGGATCAAGTCCAACTGATTTGAATGCTCTCACAGGACTGTTCACCCCGCCTGGCATTACTTTAGTAGCTTCCTGAAACGCTTCTTTGGAACGATCATAATTTCCCATAAAAGATACTCCTCTCTCTTCTTATTTATCTAACCAGCGTGCTGCGTCTTTTGCGAAATAAGTAATGATAAGGTCTGCGCCCGCTCGCTTCATACTCGTTAATTTTTCTAAGACAACTTCTTCTTCATTCAACCACCCATTTTGGCTAGCTGCTTTTATCATCGAATATTCCCCACTTACGTTATAAGCAACCATTGGAAGAGGGAATCGATCCTTTAATTCTCGGATGATATCAAGATATGAAAGGGCTGGTTTTACCATCAAAAAATCAGCGCCTTCTTCGATGTCACTCTCAGCTTCTCTGATTGCATCCAGTCGGTTTGCAGGATCCATTTGATATGTCTTTCGATCACCAAACTGTGGTGAGCTGTGTGCAGCGTCGCGGAAAGGTCCGTAAAACGCAGAAGAAAACTTCACCGCATAGCTCATTACTGGAACATCAACGTACCCAGCTTCATCTAGTCCTTTACGAATCGCTCCTACAAACCCATCCATCATGTTAGAAGGTGCGATGATATCTGCGCCAGCTTCAGCTTGAGAAACAGCAGTCTTCGTTAATAGTTCTAGTGATTGATCGTTTAGGACATAGCCATCTTCGATCACGCCACAGTGACCATGGTCTGTATACTGACATAAGCAAGTATCTGCAATAACCGTTAGCTCCGGAAACTCTTCTTTAATTTGCTTGATCGCGCGTTGTACGATCCCCGTTTCACAGTAAGCTTCTGATCCAACGGCATCTTTATGGTTTGGTACACCAAATACAATGACAGATTGAATACCTAACTCGACTACTTCTTTAATCTCCGCATTCAGGTGGTCTAAAGAATAATGAAACACACCTGGCATCGAAGGCACTTCTCTCTTCACATCATTTTCTTCAACAGCGAAGATAGGATAAATTAAATCTTCTTTATGTAAAAACGTTTCTCGAACCATGGCTCTCATCGATTCAGATCTTCTTAAGCGACGATGACGTCGAAAATTATCAGCGTTCATTAGTATCCTCCCTATTTTCAAAGTAATGCTCTAAACTTTGTAGCAATCCTTCGATCGTATATTCATCTGGAACAACATCTGCTTTCAATCCGTATGATCGAAGCGTTTTATCTGTTATAGGTCCAATTACTCCTATCGTGATCCCTTTCAAACTCTCTTGCAAATCTTTTGTTTGAAGCAGTTCAACAAAATGATGAACAGTGGAAGATGATGTGAACGTTATGACATCGACCTCCCTCTTACTAATAGCCTCTACTAATGGGGCTTGAGATTCCTCAGGAACAACCGTTTCATAAATCGTCAGATCGGTTACATTGAATCCGAGCTTCTCTAATTGCTGTGGCAAGACCTTTCGACTCAAGTTCCCTCTTGGTAACAGGATTGTCTCTTCAGGTTTTCCCTCTCTTGAAAGCGCTGAGATCAATCCTTCTGCCGTATAATCTTCTGGAAGTAGGTCGATCGCAACATGATGTTTTTTAAGTTCTTTTGCTGTCTTACTGCCGACTGCAGCCACTTTACTTTTTGCTGGTAGGGTAGCTTCTTGAAAAAAGAAGCGAACTCCATTCGAACTTGTAAAAACCACCCACTCATAGCCTGAGACATTCAATGTTTGTAGCGCGTGTAAGCGTGGTTTAAACGCAATGAGGGGAATTTCTACAGAAACTCCCCCATGCTTCTCAACTAACCTCGAAAATGTAGCTGCCTGCCCCCGAGCTCTCGTGACTAATACACGTTTCCCTGAGAGCGGTGAAATCATTGATCGAGTTCTTCCTTCACACGATCTAGTATCTCTTTAGCACCTTGCTCCTTCATCCTATTCGCAAGTGTGACTCCTACTTGTTTGAAATCAGAACCTGTTTCCATTTCTTTGATGACTACAGAACCATCAGGCTCCCCTACAAGTCCAGTTAATGAAATGGTTCCATCTTTTAATACCGCATGGCCAGCGATAGGTACTTGACAGCCGCCTTCTAACGTATGAAGGTAAGCTCTCTCAGCCAATACAGTTTGCGTTGTGTGCTCATCGTTAAGTTTTTCGAGAAGACCTAGTAACTCATCATCACTTTCTCTGCATTCGATCGAAAGTGCGCCTTGTCCCACTGCAGGTACACATAGATCAGCATCTAGGTATTCAGTGACGATCTCTTTTGACCACCCCATACGATGAAGGCCTGCTGCCGCTAAGACAATCGCATCGTAATCTTCTTCTTCAAGTTTACGTAAGCGAGTGTCGATGTTTCCTCGGATCCACTTGATTTCTACATCAGGTCGAATCGCTTTTAATTGTGCGCCACGTCTAAGGCTGCTCGTACCGATTATAGCTCCTTCAGGAAGCTCTCGGAACAATTGCTTCGATTGAGAGATAAGAACATCTCGGAAATCTTCACGCTCAGGTATACACCCGATCGTTAATCCTTCTGGCAGGACGGACGGCATGTCTTTCATGCTGTGCACGGCCATGTCGATTTCTCCCTTTAACATCGCATCCTCGATTTCTTTTACGAAGAGGCCCTTTCCACCAACTTTGGATAAGGTAACATCGAGGATTTTATCTCCTTTAGTAACGATCTCTTTTATTTCAAAATCAACTTCAGGATTGATTTCTTTTAATTTGCTAATCACCCATTTTGTCTGTGTGATCGCTAGCTTACTCCTACGTGATCCAACAATTATCTTCCTCATGTTTTATCCCCCAAACTTTGGTTGTGTTACTCATTAGCTATACCAGAAATGAAATTGTGAAAATGCCCCTGATAAGAATACGTTAATCAGGACGACTACAAATGCGCCAACGTTCCAAAGTGCAAGTGACTTTCCCTCAATGTCTCTGGCGACCTTTTGATATAAATACATGCTGTATGCAATAAGTACGATGAATGAAACGATTACCTTCGTATCCAATAAACTAAACTGATCTACTTTCAGATTCGCCCAAACGATACCTAAGATCAAACTCAATAATAATAGCGGTACACCTAGAACAGTACATAAATACGAAAGCTTTTCTAACTGTGATAAATCACCAAAACGCCATAGTCTTTTACTCAACTTCTTCTCTTTCAACATTTGATAGAGAATTAAGTACATGACTGAGAAAATAAATGAAAGAGAAAAAGCGCCATAAGAAATAAATGCCATGGTGATATGTATGACAGAGAGCTCAGACATGAGCTGTTCTGTTAGCATACTTGAAGCTTGTTCCCTCGTCGCAAATAGGTTGATGGTCATCAAGATGAAACCGAGTACATTTGCAAAGAACACAAAAAAGTCGACTCGGAAAAACCAATTGATCAATAAGGATAATGAAACAATCACCCAAGTATAAAAAAATAACCCCTCAAAAGGTGTCAAAATTGGAAAACCGCCGATTGCAATGATTTGCGTTACGAGAAAAGTTGATTGCAAAATCCACACAATAGAAAGCAACCAGAAGGCAATATGATTTGCCTTCCGGTTGTTTTGCAAGAAGTCAATAAAATACCCCAATACACTTAGTGCGTAAAGAGAAATGGTTAAATCATAAAGCCAGCTGACGTTCGTCACAACTCATGTCTCCTCTCCTAGGAGCGCACTTCTGATGCTCTTAATAAGGCTGAGTAATCAAAGGTTTCTTGCTTTCTTTTTTCTTCGTTTTCTTGTACGCGCTGCTTATGAAGTTCCCGTTCGATTTCTTCTTCAATCGCAAAGATCTTAGTGAAGATCTCGAGAGACTCTTCTGCGTTTGGTTCTCCAGCCATCTCTTTCACTCGAACGATAGGATCTCGTAAAAGTTGGTTAACAATACTCTTCGTATGCTTACTGAGAACTTTCTTTTCACGATCGGAAAGATCCGGAAGCTTCCGTTCAATACTCTTCATCGTTTCAGCTTGAATTGAGAGCGCCTTTGAGCGTAAAGCTGAAATCATCGGCACAACTCCAAGTGTGTTCAACCACTCTCTAAACTGTACAAGATCTTCTTCGATCATTAGTTCAATCTTTTCAGCTTCTTTCTCTCTTTCAGCAATATTCGACTCGACGATCCCTTCAAGGTCATCGATGTCATACAAGAATACTGAATCCATGCTGTTCAATGCAGGGTCAAGATCTCGTGGAACCGCGATATCTACCATGAACAGAGGACGCCCTCTTCTCTTTTTCAATACAGGTTTTACGTTGTCTTCAGTTAACACGTAATTCGAAGATCCTGTTGAACTGATCAGAATATCTGCATCAGATAAAGCTGTATGAATATCATCCATCGAACGTGCTTGTCCCATGAATTGTGAAGCAAGCTCAGATGCTTTCTCAAGAGTACGGTTTACGACGGTTACTTGACTTACGCCATTACTCTTTAAATGCTTGGCTGTCAATTCACCCATCTTACCGGCGCCCAGAATAACTACATGCTTGTTATCGAGCCCACCGAAGATCTTTTTAGCAAGTTCAACTGCTGCGTAACTGACAGAAACAGCATTTTCCCCAATTTCTGTTTCAGAGTGAGCGCGTTTTGCTAGTGTGATGGCTTGCTTGAAAAGCTGATTGAATATCGTGCCAGTAGTTTGTGATTCCTGTGCAAGTAGGAAAGCATTCCTCACTTGGCCAAGAATCTGTGTTTCTCCTACAACAAGTGAATCAAGCCCTGCCGCAACGCGATAAAGATGCTCTGTCGCTGCATCGTTTTCTCGAATTTCTAGATAAGGTCTAAATTCATCTTTTTCAATACCGAACCATTCGGATAGAAAAGCTTTAGAATAATATCTCCCTGTGTGAAGCTGATCAGCTACTACGTAAAGCTCGGTACGGTTACACGTAGAAAGAATGACGGCTTCTAGAATACTTTTAGAGTGACGCAACTTATTTAACGCCTCAGGTAATGTCTCTTCCTGAAACGAAAGTTTCTCTCGTATTTCAACAGGGGCTGTTTTGTGGTTCAACCCTACGACCAGGATGTGCATCGTTCCACCCCCAAATATTGTTAACCCGGAACATGTTCTTATACTATCAATTACTATTATTTTAACATGTGACAAAAATCACAGAGTTTCAAATTGTGAACAGACTTTGAAACAAGATGTGATATGATGTAAAAAAGTATCTAAGCGTTATTATAAGTAGTCATACCACTAATAATGTACCAGAAAACGCAAAGTTTAGCAAAGAACGTGCAATTCTGACAATAGGAGGCTCATTTCTTGAAACGACAAAGTGTTTTTCCAGGCGTTCTGTTTATTGGAATCGGTCTATATTTTCTTGTCCAAACTCTAAGTTTGCCCATCTCTGAACAAATCACAAGCTGGCAAATCATCCTGATTCTAATCGGTGTTGCGATGATCATACAGGGTTTGATATCAAAAGAAGGGGCGTTGTTATTCCCTGGTGTGCTCATATTGGGTCTCGGCGTTCACTTCTACTTCGTGAATAAACTCGCACTGTGGCCTAATACGTGGGGGATGTACTCATTAATATTAAGTGTGGCTTACCTTGCTACTTACTACAAAACTAAAAAATCCGGTTTGATACCAGGGTTACTACTATTAGCCCTATCTATTATCGAGCTGCTTTACACTGGTTTTCAACTCTGGCTCGCATCGACCTTTTCGTTTGTTGGGCAATTCTGGCCTTTAGCCTTAATCCTTATAGGGGTTTACTTAGTAGTCAAAAAGAAGTGAGGATCCAAGCACATGCTTGAATCCTCACTTCTTTATTATGCTTATAATATCGAGCTCAAAAAGTCTTGCGTTCTTTGTTCTTTTGGATCGTTAAATATATCTGCCGGTTTTCCTTTTTCGACTATTTTTCCATCGTGCATGTAAACGACCCAGTCAGCTACTTCACGGGCGAAGCCCATTTCGTGCGTAACGACTACCATCGTCATGCCTTCTTTGGCAAGTTCCTTCATCGTTGAAAGAACCTCTCCGACCAATTCTGGGTCTAGAGCAGATGTTGGCTCATCAAACAACATGATTTCAGGCTTCATAGCAAGTGATCTCGCTATAGCTACTCGCTGTTTTTGGCCTCCTGATAATTTATTTGGGTACACATCCGCTTTATCAGCTAGACCAACTTTTGCGAGGAGCTCTCTGCCTTCTTTTTCTGCTTGAGCTCTCTTCATTTTTTTCACCTGTAAAGGGGCTTCTATTACATTATTCAATACCGTCTTGTGAGGAAATAAGTTGAAATGCTGAAACACCATTCCGACCTTTTGACGAACTTTGTTTAAATTATCTTTATTTGGTTCGATCGTTTGTCCTTCTATAATGACTTTCCCGCTATTTTTTATCTCAAGGAAGTTCATACAACGCAGAAGTGTACTCTTACCGGATCCACTCGCACCGATCAATACGACCACGTCACTCTCTTTCACTTCCATATCGATATCTTTCAATACATGAAGATCTCCAAACGACTTGTTCAGTTTCTCTACTCGAATCATTTCACCTTTTTCTGCCATTATACTGCACCTCTCTTCTTAATCACTCGCGGACAATCGTTTCTCAAGCAGGTTAACCAGTAGTGTAAAGATGAGAACGAGTACTAGATAGTAAACTGCTACGATCAATAGATAAGTCATTTCATCAAATGTTCTTGCTCCCTGTGTAGTTGCTACACTGAACAACTCAGGAAGGGCTATAAATGCTGCTAGAGACGAGTCTTTTAATCCAATGATGAACTGGTTTCCAAGTGGAGGCAGTGCGCGTCTGAATGCCTGAGGTAAAATAATCCGTCTCATTGCAAGCGTATGACTCATACCAAGTGAACGCCCTGCTTCCATTTGTCCTTTATCAATGGATTGAATCGAACCACGAAAGATCTCTGCGATATAGGCACCATTATGAAGAGCTAACCCAATAGATGCAGCCCAAAATTTCGGGATATTAAATTCCGTTAAACCAAAATAGAAAATAAAGATTTGAACGATTAGAGGGGTTCCTCGTATTACAGCTATGTACACATTGGCGATCCAATTCAATACTTTAACTTTGGATATTTTAAATAAAGCAAAAAGTAAACCGATAAATACGGCAATTAAAATGGATACTGCAGTTACCCGAATGGTTAGCCAGAGACCTTCAAAAAAGACAGGGTAACTACTTAATAGTGTTTCAAAAAAATGAGAGAATGTAGGCAAGAACAATCAGCTCCTTCGATTTCAATAAACGCTTACTGGTAAAAAAGAATGTGTGCGCTAGCACACATTCCTTTCCTTACTCATTGTCAGGGTTCTGGGTGATGTCTACTCCGATGTATTCCTCACTAAGTTGTTTCAGCGTTCCATCTTCTTTAAGCTCCATGATCGCTTTGTTAACAGCTTCAAGTAAGTTCTTATTTTCTTGCTTGATCGCTACTGCTTGTTCACTTGTGCCGAGTTGCTCAACTTTTTCAACTTTAAATCCTTCTTCGATCGCCTGCTTACCAGTAATATCATCTGTGATAACAGCGTCATGCTTTCCTTCACTCAACGCACGTAGTGCTGTTTGGTCACTATCGTAGTTAGAGATCTTATCTGTATATTCCTGAGCTGACTTTTCGTAAGTTGACCCTTTGGAAACTGCTACATCTTTACCAGCTAGATCTTCTACGCTCTTAATATCGCTACCAGGTTGAACATAAAGTACTGGACCAGAATAATAGTATGGTTCACTAAAGTTAACTGCTTTCTTTCGCTCTTCAGTAATCGTATGACTCGCTACAGCTGCATCATATCGACCAGATTTAATCGCTGATACCATACCACTAAACTTAAACTTTTCTACTTCGGGCTCAAGACCAATTTTCTCAGCAATCGCTTTTCCTACTGCTACATCATAGCCTGAAAGGTCTCCATTCTCGTCCACTGTACTGAATGGAGGGAATTCACCAGAAACAACATAGCGGTATTTCCCGTCTTCGGTTAGTTCTAAGTTACTACCTTCTTCTCCAGACCCTTCTGAACCGCCATTATTACTATTTCCTTCGTTTCCTCCTCCACATGCTGCAAGAATTAAAACGAGAGATAGTAACACAGCTGTTAAAAAACTCCACTTTCTTTTCATTAAACTTGTCCCCCTTAACGACTATTCGAATAGCAGTTAATGTTATGTAAACTGCGGTATTGCAATCATACCAATATTTAGATATTTCATTCAATTGTCACTTTTTACTCACATCCCTTCTAAGAGCCCAAATATCACCAAAGTATGGACTGAGTGGACTCATACTGATGTTTGCTCTCATTTGTTCCTATTCCCAACATAATGGCAATACAAACCTTGTTTTTTCAATTTTTAGAAAAATGGACCTATAAAAAAGACCTGGCTTTACGCCAAGTCTCCAGTTTGTCGAGAAGCCTATGTCATTATTCGGTGCTCCCGATGCCGTAATCGATGACGATCGCAGGCTTTCCGCGGACGAACGTCCAAGCCCGAGGTGAAATTCACACCCCGGTCTCGGCCGCCTTTTCTACCGCAGGAGCCCGCGATCGTCTCTCCTACTTAATTTGAATTAATCCAAAAAGAACATTCCGTCCCAATGGTTTAAAAGAGATCATGACAACCCCTTTGCCATCAACGACTATTCTAATCCAACACCGTACTTCCCTACATACTAAAGACCTGGCATTTACGCCAGGTCCATCATTAAATATATGATTTAATTGCACTCCAGACATCTTCTTTACCTTGTCCTGTTTGAGAAGAAAACGTAACGAGCTTATCTGTCGGCTCTAATTTTAAGGTTTGGTTCACAACCTTAAGATGCTTTGCCCACTTCCCCTTAGGGATCTTATCAGATTTAGTAGCCACAACGATGACAGGAATCTCATAATGTTTTAACCAATCGTACATCATCACATCATCATTGGAAGGCGCATGTCTTAGGTCTATGATTAGAATGACTGCTTTTAAGTCTTCACGATCCGTTAGATACGTTTCAATCATGCGGCCCCATGCATCTCTTTCTTTTTTTGAGACCTTAGCAAATCCATAGCCTGGGACATCGACAAAATAGAGCAGTTCGTTAATAAGGTAAAAGTTAAGCGTCTGTGTTTTACCAGGTTTACCTGACGTTCTCGCAAGGTTCTTACGATTTATCAACGTATTGATTAATGAAGATTTCCCTACGTTCGATCTACCTGCAAGACCGATTTCAGGTAAGTGATCATCAGGGTATTGTTCAGGCTTAACAGCACTAATAATAAAATCAGATTTCGTTACTTTCATTTCTTTTCCCCCACAAGTGCGGTTTTTAACACTTCATCTAGATGACTCACCGGTAGAAATGTAAGGTCATTTCTTATACTCTCAGGGATATCTTCTAGATCTTTCTCATTTTCTTTTGGCATGATAATTGTCGTAAGACCTGCACGGTGAGCACTCAATGACTTTTCTTTCAAGCCACCGATAGGCAGCACCCTGCCACGCAAGGTGATTTCCCCTGTCATACCAACATCTCTTCGAACGGCTTTACCAGTTAGCGCAGAAACAAGTGCCGTTGCGATGGTAATACCTGCTGAAGGACCGTCTTTTGGAGTAGCTCCTTCAGGGACATGAATATGAATATCATTGTTTTCATGGAAAGCAGGATCAATCGAAAGCTCCTTAGAGCGAGAACGAATATAGCTAAATGCTGCCTGTGCAGACTCTTTCATAACGTCTCCAAGCTTACCTGTTAGAATCAACTTTCCTTTACCAGGTGACAGGGACACTTCGATCGCTAATGTATCGCCACCCGCTGTCGTATACGCAAGTCCGGTTGCAGTCCCTACTTGGTCTTCTGCTTCTGCTTCTCCATAGCGGAACTTAGGATGTCCTAATAACTCTTCTAACATTTTCTCTGTTACCACGACACGCTTCTTTTCACCAGATACGATGAGTTTAGCCGCTTTACGGCAGACCGTAGCAATCTGGCGTTCTAAGTTACGAACCCCAGCTTCTCTCGTATAATGGCGAACTAACTTAGTGAGGCTTTCATCTCTTATTTGAAGGTTACTTTTCTTTAGACCATGTTCTTTCAACTGTCTAGGTAAAAGGTAACTTTTTGCGATGTTAACCTTTTCGATTTCTGTATAACCTGCAATCTGAATCACTTCCATACGATCCAGTAACGGAGCAGGGACTGTGGCAAGATTGTTAGCTGTAGTCACAAACATGACTTTAGAAAGGTCATACGGCTCTTCAATATAGTGGTCACTAAATGAATTGTTTTGTTGAGGGTCTAATACTTCAAGCATCGCAGCAGAAGGATCGCCTCTAAAATCATTCGACATCTTATCGATTTCATCTAGAAGAAAAACAGGATTGATCGTTCCAGCTTTCTTCATCCCTCTGATAATTCGACCCGGCATCGCGCCAACGTACGTTCTACGATGACCTCTAATTTCAGCTTCATCCCTAACGCCGCCTAGAGAAATGCGAACAAATTCACGTCCAATCGACCTTGCAACAGACTTAGCTAAGGAAGTTTTTCCGACTCCAGGAGGTCCTACAAGACATAGGATAGGTCCTTTTAGTGAGTTCGTTAGCTGTTGAACTGCAAGGTATTCAAGTACTCTTTCTTTCACTTTTTCAAGTCCATAATGATCTTCATTTAAAATCTTTTCTGCATGGTGAATATCAAGGTTATCCGTCGTTTCCTTTGACCATGGCAATTGAATTAACCAATCGATATAATTGCGAATAACAGAACTTTCAGCTGAACTTTGAGGAATCTTTTCATAGCGATCCAATTCTTTGTAAGCCATTTCCTGAACGTTTTCTGGCATGTTCGCTTCTTCAATCTTTTCTTTTAATGTAGCGATCTCACCAGTCTTTCCTTCTTTTTCGCCAAGCTCATTCTGTATTGCCTTCATTTGCTCACGCAAGTAATATTCTTTTTGCGTTTTCTCCATAGAACGCTTTACACGCTGTCCAATTTTCTTTTCTAAGTCGATGACATCTTTCTCATTTTGAAGAATTTCAATCAACTTATTCAAGCGATCATGGGTACTATACGTTTCAAGAATTTCTTGCTTTTGTCTGATTTTAAGAGAGAGATGTGATGCGATGATGTCCGCTAACCTACCCGGCTCTTCGATATCGTTTACAGAAGCAAACGTTTCAGCTGTAACTTTTTTTGATACTTTAATATATTGTTCGAATAAATCGAGCGCCGTTCTCATCAAAGCTTTATCTTCGATTGAAGAATCGATCGCTTCTTCAATCCGCTCAATTTGTACTTCATAATAATTCTCATTTTCTTTGAAATCAACAATTTTCCCACGCTGTATTCCTTCCACAAGGACACGGATCGTCCCATTTGGAAGCTTCAGCATTTGTTTTACGGTAGCGAGCGTTCCGACCTGGTATATATCATCTTCTTCAGGAGTTTCTATCTCTACTTCTTTCTGCGTTGAAAGAAATATTTGTTGATCATCCATCATAACCTGTTCTAGTGCTTGTACTGACTTATCACGGCCAACATCTAAATGAAGAACCATTGATGGATAAACAAGCAATCCTCTTAAAGGAAGTAATGGCAATGTTTTATGTTCATTATTCAATCTAAGGCACCTCCACACAACAAACTATTACGTTATTTATACTCTATTTCCGAGTCCACATTGTTGATAAGTTGTACTTCATTGTATCCTAACTTTCTTATACTTGTCTAATCTTCCCTGCTCAAACGGATAAAAAACTTATGAGCATGTAGAAAAGCCCGACTTAGCTGCCGGGCTGAGTTTTTCCTATAGAAAAAGATGGAAACTCTTCTGCTTTTTCTAACAAAAACGCTACATCGAATACTTGTGAAAGATGGTTGACTGGCATTACGGTAATACCTTCTATTGTTTTAAGCATCTCTTCGTTGTTCTCCTCAGGGATAATCGCGATCTTAGCTCCAGCATCCCGTGCAGCTGAGACTTTTGCGAACACACCTCCGACAGGTTTAACCGCTCCGTGAATACTAATTTCACCTGTCATGGCAATTCTGTTATTGATCGGACTCCCTTTGATCGCAGAGTAAATTCCTGTCGCGATCGCGACACCAGCTGATGGACCATCTACAGGTGCACCACCAGGGAAATTAATATGAAGGTGGTAAAGGGTTGATGGGACTCCCATCGACTTTAACACCGTTAACACGTTTTCCACTGAAGATTTAGCGAGACTTTTTCTTCTTATGGATTTGCTCTGATTGCCAATGCTCTCTTCTTCAACAATGCCCGTTATAGTGACACTACCGTCTTTGCCTTGATCCGACTTAACGGCTGTCACTTCGATCTCAAGGAGGGCCCCAGTGTTTGGGCCATAAACTGCTAACCCATTGACCAATCCTACTTGCGAACGATTCGGTACTTTTCTTTCTGGCCTAGGAGTTAATCTGCTCGCATGAATGACCCACTCCATATCACCCGCAGTGATCTTATTTCTGTTTTCGGTAATCGCTAGACCAGCCGCGATTTGCATAAGATTCACGGCTTCCCGTCCATTTCTAGCATACCGGCTTATTCGGTCGATGCCTTCTTCTACAATCGTTAGATTCAGCTTCTTTGCAGAGCGAGCAGCTATCTTCGAAATTTCATCTTGTGTCAACTCTCTGAAAAACACCTCCATGCATCGTGAACGAATAGCTGGAGGAATATCATCAGGAGATCTCGTTGTAGCCCCAATCATTCTGAAATCAGCAGGCAATCCATTTTGAAAGATGTCGTGGATATGAGCAGGAATGTTCGAGTTTTCTTCACTATAATACGCACTTTCTAAGAAAACTTTTCGGTCCTCTAAGACTTTTAACAGCTTATTGATCTGAATAGGATGAAGTTCTCCTATTTCATCAATAAACAGAATCCCGCCATGCGCATTCGTGACCGCTCCTTGTTTTGGTTGTGGGATGCCAGCTTGTCCCATCGCACCAGCACCCTGGTAGATAGGATCATGGACAGAACCAATCAGCGGATCTGCAATTCCTCTCTCATCGAACCGTGCAGTCGTTGCATCGAGTTCAACAAAAATCGCAGAGGGTTTGAACGGTGTCATTCTGTTTCGCTTGGCTTCTTCTAGCACAAGCCTTGCTGCTGCCGTTTTTCCTACACCAGGCGGTCCATAAATAATGACGTGCTGGGGGTTAGGCCCACAGATGGCTGCCTTAAGAGTTCGTATCCCTTCTTCTTGACCAACAATCTCAGAAAAACCAGAAGGCCTTATTCTCTCTGATAACGGTTCACTCAACGAAATGTTTCGAAGTCTTCTCAACTGCTCCATTTCTTTTCGAGCTTCCTTATCTATCGAAACTTTCTGGGTTCTTTGATTCCTTAGTAGATTCCAGAAATATAAACCAATTACAATCCCAAAAAACAATTGTATAGCGAGTGCAACACCTGTCCAATTCATAACAAGTACCTCCTGGAGAATAATCAATAGCATTAGTATCTCCTGAGGTAGTGTTCCATAAACCGGAAACTTGGAAAGGATTATCCAAAAAGAAAAACCAACCACATTCGTGGTTGGTTGATTCTTTATGCGCTCTCTTTAGGGGATTCTTTGCCCTCTTCAATTACTGATCCGTCCTCTAAAACGAGGCGAGGAGAAGTTTTCTCACTTACAGTCGATGCAGTAAGAACGCACTTTTTAATTTCTTCACGAGAAGGAAGATCGTACATCACATCGAGCATAATCCCTTCGATGATTGAACGTAATCCACGAGCACCAGTTTTTCTTTCAATCGCTTGCTTAGCGATTTCAACTAGCGCATCATCCTCGAATTCAAGCTCAACATCATCTAACTCGAGAAGTTTTTGATATTGTTTTACAAGAGCATTCTTTGGCTTAGTAAGAATCTCAACAAGAGCTTCTTCATCAAGTGGTTCTAAGCTTCCGATAACAGGTAGACGTCCGATAAATTCTGGAATCAATCCAAAGCGAAGTAAATCTTCTGGAAGTACCTTGCTTAAGTATTCACCTGGCTTCAAGTCATCTTGCTTAGCTTCACCACTAAACCCAATTACTTTCTTACCGAGACGACGCTTGATGATTTGCTCGATGCCATCAAACGCTCCTCCGCAAATAAAGAGAATGTTCGTTGTGTCGATTTGAATAAATTCTTGATGAGGATGCTTACGTCCACCTTGTGGAGGAACACTTGCAGTTGTTCCTTCAAGAATTTTAAGTAGTGCTTGCTGTACACCTTCACCAGATACATCTCGTGTAATCGATGGGTTCTCAGACTTACGAGCAACTTTATCGATTTCATCGATATAGATGATCCCTTTTTCAGCTTTTTCAACATCATAGTCAGCAGCTTGAATTAGTTTGAGCAAGATGTTCTCAACATCTTCCCCAACATAACCAGCTTCAGTTAGTGATGTTGCATCAGCAATCGCGAATGGAACATTCAAGATTCTCGCGAGAGTCTGTGCTAAAAGTGTTTTACCACTACCAGTAGGACCGATCAGAGCAATGTTACTCTTAGAAAGTTCTACTTCATCAGACTTTGAAGTAGCGTTGATACGCTTATAGTGGTTGTATACAGCTACAGAAAGTGATTTCTTAGCTTTTTCCTGGCCAATTACGTAATCATCAAGAATTTGGCAGATTTCATGAGGTTTTGGAACCTCTTTAAAATCAACCTCTTCTTCAGTTCCAAGCTCTTCTTCTACGATTTCAGTACATAGCTCAATACATTCGTCGCAAATATATACACCTGGACCCGCAACAAGTTTTCGAACTTGATCCTGTGTTTTACCACAGAAGGAACATTTAAGTTGCCCTTTTTCATCGTTAAATTTAAACATGAAATCACCCCTAACCGTTGATCTCGATGAAATCCGAATAGTGAAATTGCAAAGGTCTCTGCTATTTCGTCTTTAGAAACGCTGATCACTAATAAGCAATTCTAACGGGCATTCACCAATGGTTTTTCAACCCTGATTATGTATTGAAATTGTATCATATAACGCAAAAGGTTATGAAGCAAAACGACTCTTAGGAGACTTAATATGTATTGAGTAATTGTCCTACTACTATGTTTATCTAAAATATATGTTTTCATTACAACATATTTGTGTAATAAACAAGGCGCATAATGCGCCTTGTTTATCTATGATGATCTATTAAGCTTTTTTGCTGTTGTCTACTAATACATCGATTGCTTTACGAACGCGGAGGTCACCTTTAAGTGCAGCGTCGCCGCCTTGCATCGCTAGCATTTGACGAATTTGTTCTTCTTCCATGTTATACATAGCTGCCATCTTAGCAAGCTCTTCGTTAACTTCTTCCTCAGAAACTTCGATGTTTTCTGCATCAGCGATCGCTTCAAGAGTAAGGTTTGTGCGTACACGCTTTTCGCCATCCTCTTGCATTTGCTCACGAAGTGCTTTCTCATCTTGACCAGAGAACTGATAGTACATCTCAAGGTTCATGCCCTGCTGCTGTAGACGTTGTTCAAATTCTTGAAGCATACGATCAACTTCAGAGTCAACCATTGCAGATGGAAGATCGATTTCGCTGTTTTCAGTTGCTTTTTCGATCAACGTATCTTTCTTCTTCATATCAGCATCTTCAGCTTTTTGCTTCTCAAGATTTTCTTTTGTAGTCTTTTTAAGCTCATCAAGAGATGCTACTTCTTCGTTAACATCTTTAGCGAACTCATCATCTAGCTCAGGAAGCTCTTTACGCTTGATGTCGTGAACTTTTACTTTGAAAGTAGCTTCTTGTCCAGCAAGGTTTTCAGCATGGTACTCTTCAGGGAAAGTAACTTTTACTTCCTTCTCAGCTCCAGCTTTTTCACCTACTAGCTGCTCTTCGAAACCAGGGATAAATGTGTTAGATCCTACTTCTAGAGAGTAGTTTTCACCTTTTCCGCCTTCAAATGGTTCTTCGCCAAGGAAGCCTTCGAAATCGATGATTGCTGTATCTCCCTCTTGGATCTCGCCATCTTCAACGACTACTAGCTCAGCATGCTTTTCTTGAAGCCCTTTAAGCTCAGCTTCAACATCTTCATCTGTTACTGTAGTGTCTTCTTCTTCAACTTCAAGTCCTTTGTACTCGCCAAGCTTTACTTCAGGCTTAACTGTAACAGTAGCTTTGAAGATAAGGTTTTTACCTTTTTCAATTTGCTCGATGTCAACTTCTGGGCGATCGACAGGGTCGATTCCAGCTTCTTCTACAGCTTCTGAATAAGCTTTAGGAAGGATGATATCAAGAGCATCTTGATAAAGAGATTCTACGCCAAAGCGCTTTTCAAATAGTGAACGAGGTACCTTTCCTTTACGGAATCCAGGTACATTAACCTGTTTTACAACTTTTTTGAACGCCTCGTCTAGTGCTGTATTTACCTCACCAGCATCAACTTCTACTGTAAGGACGCCTTGATTACCTTCAAGCTTTTCCCAATTTGCAGTCATTTACACATTCCCTCCAACAATAAATATATTTCCACTAATCGAGCGTTTAAAAAAAGATGACGCTTTTTGGAGTATAAAAGCGCCAGAAGGCTTTTTTAAACGATCTCTTTTACTAGTAAATATGGGTTTGCAACCATTTTATTATAACATAGTGCAGGTGCTTTTCAATACATACAGTATGATTCACACTGCCTTTACCATTGTTCAGCTTACCTATTTTTGAATCGATTCGCAAGTGAAAAGGATCTGTTTCCAGCTATTTCTAATCGAATGGTCGATAAAAGGGTTGATTCTCGATTCGCTTGATTCGATCAGCTGGCACCTCAAACTCCGAAGGCTTAACCCCATAAATACTTCCGATTTCTTGACGAGTATAGCTTTCTCCATTTATTTCAGAAGCTACGATATGCACTGCGGCAGCCCAAACAGAACTATTCTTTGGATCAGCTTCGAATGGAGAAATAGCAAAGAGATAGTGCCACCAGATCTGCATGCACATTTCAAACAGCACTGGATTTTCCTGTTCAACATGATCAGATAATTTCTTCTTTACATCTAACGAAAATTCTTGAATAAAAATGTCTGTCAACTCAGACGGATTGACAGAAATCTCTCTTCCAAACTTATGTATGGTCACTTCTTGATCTAGTTTCTTTTCTCTTAACACTTGCAGAACAAGACTTTTTAGAAGTGGGTCTTTCCCTGTTGCGTTTATGTATGCTAAATATGCAGGTATAGCCTTCTCTTCGCTGATATTACTCAGTTTTTGAATCGCTAACCATTGTTTTTCCGTCTTTTCACTTTCGAGATAGCTTATCAACATGTCTGCTTCTTCTTCCGGAACGTCTTCATACTGTTCATCAGAAGTGATGTCGTAGCCAGTCATTTTTCTACTAAAATGTAAAAGCTGATAGAGCGACTCCGCAATGTTCGACGGAAGCTGGTTTTCTTGAAGAACCGCTTCTATCATCGTAACTACTTTTTGATACTTTCCAAGCTGAACCAGTATCGATATGTATACTTGAAAAATGTCGTAATAATCTCCGATCCCCTGTTGCATCATCTTTTCGCAACGTTCAGAGGCTTCTGTCAACTCTCCTAGTTCTACAAGACTGAGTACTAACCCAAAATGGCCCTGTGGGTGGTCAGGATCTATCTCTAATAGTTGACGAAAATGTTCATGTGCCTGATCGATCTTCTTTTCTTTAAGGGCTGCCATTCCTTTTTCGGCAAGCTTGCCTGCCACATTTGGAAAATAAACGATTTTCCTTTCATGTTTTTCTTTGTCCATAGACGTATTCGCTCCACTCTCTTATATTCTCTATTAAAAGAGTTTTCAGCAGGAAAGGCGCAGCTACGATTAGCTTACAGTTTATCAGTATAAAGAAGTAAACTCAAGTTACAGTACTCCCTTGCTTTCTTCCTCCAGTCATTACTAACGTACCCTAACTACGAGTATTAAAAACAGGGAGCTCTCCAAACTACGGTTTCAAATAAAAAAAGCCTTCTATCTAAAAGATAAAAGACTTTGAGAATATGTATATGGCGTCCCAGGAGAGATTCGAACTCCCGACCCACAGCTTAGAAGGCTGTTGCTCTATCCAGCTGAGCTACTGGGACATCGTTTGCCGGCTAGCGACAAATATAAATATACCTAAGTAACATAATAAAGTCAATACCAATTCTTAAGAAAAACTGGATGATTTTACTGTCAGTGATGGGCAAGCATTTTGGCCAATTGCTCAATCATCTGACAGTAAACTCTCACAGTATTGTTCTAGGAACTTAGCTTATACGTCTTTGTAAGTTCATCTACCCGTTCTCCTTGATGATCATAAAAAACAACCTGCACTTCATCATGTACCCATTCTACTATTGCGTATGTTTTTATCGTTGGCTTTCTAGGTAAGCTGATGCTTCCTGGGTTAAGGAATAAAATATTTGAATCAAAATGAACAGTCGCTTCATGAGAATGTCCGAAGCAAACAAGGTCCGCTCCCGTCTCTTCTGCTTTATAAGCTAAATTCATCAAGTTCATCTTAACACCGTACAAGTGACCATGTGTTGCAAAAACTGTTTTTCCGCCCACTGTCTCAGCAACATTCTCAGGGTATCGTGTATCAAAATCACAATTTCCCCTAACTCGTAGCTGAAAAGAGGTCATTCGCGAATCATCGTAGTCAAACTCGGAATCACCGCAATGTACCATACATTCAACCTCTTCTTGATGCCTCCGAACGAGATTCTGGAGCTCTTCAGATGAGCTATGGTTGTCACTTACAACGAGTATCTTCATATTTTATCACCTCATTTTATAGTAGTTCTTGAAATGCTTCTTCCAATCGATCAAGAGCTTCTCCTCTATGTGAAATAGAATCTTTTTCTTCCGGGGAAAGTTCAGCCATTGTCTTTTGATAAGATGGAACGAAAAAGATTGGGTCGTAGCCAAAGCCCTCATAACCTGATCGTTCATGAGCAATTCTACCTTCACACGATCCTGAAAAGATTTCAGTGTTTTTACCAGGGATCGCAACAGCTAACACGCATTGAAACGAAGCTGTTCTCTTGTCATCTGGTACGTCATTTAATTCTGTTAACACTTTATCGATGTTAGCTTCATCATCTTTCTCTGGACCTGCATACCTTGCAGAATAAACACCAGGTTCACCATCTAAGGCGTCGATGACTAATCCAGAATCATCGGCAATCACGATCTGATTCGTCATACGCATGATCGTTTCAGCTTTTAAAACGGCATTTTCGGCAAAAGTAGTACCTGTTTCTTCCACATCCGGTGCTTCTTCCATGTCTAAGAGTGAGATTACTTGTAACTGTTCCGTTTCAAAGCGACGTTTAAACTCTTTAACTTTCCCGCTATTCTTCGTGGCTACAAGAAGCTTACGCATTTTCACTCGTACCTCCTTTGATTTTCTCCGAAAACTCACCGATTACGTCCGCTTGTTTGATGATCAGTTCTTCTATTCCTGACTGTGCGAGCGAAAGCATTTCGTTCATTTGGTTCATGGTAAACGTTGCTTCTTCCCCAGTACCCTGAACTTCCACAAACTCACTTTTCCCTGTCATCACAATGTTCATATCTACCTGGGCTGTCGAATCTTCTTTATAACAGAGGTCAAGGATAGCCTCACCGTCTTTATTGATCCCTACAGATGTAGCAGCCAGAAAATCCGTTATCGGCATCTTCTTGATCTGTTTATTTGCTAGGGCTTTTTCTATAGCAAGTGCCATCGCCACAAATGCTCCAGTGATCGATGCGGTGCGTGTTCCACCGTCTGCCTGGATAACGTCACAATCGATCCAGATCGTCCGTTCACCTAGTGCTTCAAGGTCGATGACAGTACGAAGGGCACGTCCGATGAGGCGCTGGATTTCCATCGTGCGTCCTCCCACTTTACCTTTACTAGACTCTCGAATATTTCGCTGTTCCGTAGCTCTCGGCAGCATCGCGTACTCTGCAGCTACCCAGCCTTTTCCTTGCCCCCTCATAAAAGGTGGAACTCTTTCTTCAATTGAAGCATTACAAATCACTTTCGTATCCCCAACTGAGATTAATACAGAACCTTCAGGGTGTTTAACGTAATCTTTCTCAATATGTATAGTTCTTATTTCATTATGTTCACGTCCATCAACTCTCATAATCTTCCTCCTGTTCATCGGTGCCTGTGGAACCTGTGCCTTTCTTTCATTTACAAAATAAAAAAGGGCAGTATTCCTGCCCTTTCATCCTATCATATTCTATTTTAAAAACCTACTTTGTTAACCTCTACAGGCCTTGTAACCGGTTCAGAGACAACGTTTCCTGAATCGTCTATGACCTCTTCATGTCCATCGACTGTAATGGCAACTTCTTTGACATCAGCATTTTCAGTAAGAGAAAGAACGAGGCTGTTTAGAAGCTCCTGCTCCAATACCTTCTCCTCAGCTCCTGTTAAGATCGCTTCATTAAAATCAAGAGTGAGCAAGCCATCCTTATTTACTGAATCAAGTAGTTTTAAGTCTTTTGAGAACTGACTAAATAATCCTGAGTGTACAGGAGGCCCCTCTAAGAGACCTGTAATCACACCATTCACATCGTTCTTAACGCCTTCCATCCGCTTTGTTACTGGTACATAGTACGTATAGTCATCATTTTGAGCCATAAAGTATACCGTAACCGCAGTACTATTTGATACATCGACTACGTTGCCCATTTCATGATTAATTCCATCTGATCTGCTTACGTTTTCACCGATCGGCGTTCCATTCACAGGCATTTCTGTTTGGTCAAATCCGTTTATTTGAATCTTAACATTTTTGACGCCTTCAAATTGAGTAAGCGTCCACGTAACAGCTTCTAATATTTGCTTTTCATATGCAGCAGAATAGTCCTTGAATTCTTCTGAAAAGTCCACTACGAGCGTATCATCGACCTGATTGATTCCATTCACAACCGTTCCTGCTGGCAGAACTGCTTGAAACCCGTTTGGCAGCATTTCTGTAATCGGTCCATCGATCACTAAGTATTCCAGCGCCTGTTTTGCAGCTCCTTCAACCGCAGGAAGTTGAACCGTTTGCGGAACGACCATCCCATTCGAATCTAACAAGTATAGTTCACGAGTAGACATATTTGCAGATGCTTCAGAATCTCCCTCTGTAGATTCAGACGTATCTGGAGCTTCTGCATTACTGTCATCTACTTGTTCACCTTCTTCAGCGTAGTCAACCTTTGGTGGATCAATTTCTTTCAACGTTTTGTCAAACCCAAATCCGCAACCAGATATTATTATCATACATAAAAGCAACAGACCCGTGATTATAGCCCCACGTAAACGCATAGCTATCCCTCCTCAGATGGTTTGTACTATCATTTATACGAGCTACAATCCAATTTAGACCACGGGAATGAAAACTTATGAACAAGCAAAACAAAAACCTCCATTCATCTTTAAGAATGGAGGTCAATTTGTTTTACGGTTTCAACTGGATATTCGAGCCAATGATTGGCTATCTTAGTAAAATTCCCTATTGAATCTGTTGTTAAAAATGTATGAGATGGTTTTTCATCCCCTGTATACAACAATGAGCTGTACTCTAGAATTCCGCTTATTTCATAAGCCGTTTCATCACCAGAACAAATGATTGAGATCTCATCACCCATAACGGATTGGATGACTTTTTCGAGTAATGGGTAATGGGTGCACCCTAAAATAATTGAGTCGATCCCTTTATCCTTAAGCGGCTTTAATGTTGTACTGACGATTTCATATGTTTCATCGCTATCAAGGTTCCCTGATTCTACAAGCGGCACAAACGGTGGACAAGCAAGGCTCTCTACCTTTATATCATTATTGATCGACTTTAATGCATCTTCATATGCACCGCTCGCAATCGTACCCGCTGTACCGATGACCCCTATGTGCGAATTTGTAGTTACTTTAATAGCACTACGAGCTCCGGGGTTTATCACACCACGTACTGGAATCGCAAGCTGCTCCTGTAACTCTTTAAGAACGACCGCTGTCGCCGTGTTGCATGCAATAATCAGCATTTTTATTTGATACTTTTCAAGTAAATAGTTCGTCATTTCCCATGTGTACTGCCTTACTTCTTCTGATGGTCTTGGTCCATAAGGACATCTTGCTGTATCGCCTAAATACACGATTTCCTCTTTTGGCAGCTGCCTCATTACTTCTTTCGCAACGGTCAAACCGCCAACACCAGAATCAATAATACCTATCGGTTTGTTCAATGTATTTCGCCTCTCAAATCTGCACTACGTTATTTTTTCTCCATCTCGCTATAGAGCAAGGCAAGACTCTCTTCAAGAGCTTTCATTTGATCATCAGAAAATTTCATCGTTTTTTCTTCTAAATATGCTTGCCTTTTCTGGATAACTCTTCTAATGATGTCTTGGCCTTTTTCTAATATATGAATTCGCACGACTCTTCTATCATGTGGGTCCTTCACTCGTTTTACAAGATCAGTTTTCTCCATTCGGTCAACGAGATCAGTCGTTGTACTACATGCTAAGTACATTTTATTTGATAGTTCTCCAATTGTTAGATCTCCATTATCTGAAAGCCACTGCAACGCAAGGAATTGTGGTGGAGTTAGTGAGAATTCGCCTAATAATTCACGTCCATGCTGCTTAATAATTCCTGCTACCATACGGAGTGACTTTTCTATATCAACGATTGATGCTGGTGTTTTCGTTAGTTCTTCAGGCATCGTGATCCCCCTATCTATTTCATACATCTATTTTGATTGTAACCCTCCACAAATGCAAGAGGAGAGCATTACCGTTTATTTATGCAATTAGGCAATCGATTCAAAAAAAGAAGAGCTATAGGGATCTATAGCTCTTCAGTAGCGAAATGTTCTTGCACATAGTCAACAACTTCCTGATTTGTTGCAAGAGAAAGTATATGATCGATATGAGAAGAAATTTCTTCTTTTGATAACTTAGTCATCTGACTTCTAGCAGGTAGGATAGAGGTAGCACTCATGCTAAATTCATCTAGTCCAAGTCCGAGTAGAATTGGAATAGCGATTTGGTCGCCTGCCATCTCACCGCACATACCAGCCCACTTACCTTCTTTATGAGCTGCGTCGATTACCATTTTAACTAAACGTAGAATAGCTGGGTTGTATGGCTGATAAAGGTAAGAAACCTTTTCGTTCATACGGTCAGCAGCCATCGTGTATTGAATGAGGTCATTCGTTCCAACACTAAAGAAGTCTACTTCCTTAGCAAATACATCTGCCATCGCAGCAGTTGCAGGAATTTCAACCATCATACCGATTTCAATGCTATCTGAAACGTCAACGCCTTCTCCAGTAAGCTCCTCTTTCACGTCTAGCAGCATTGTTTTCGCTTGACGGAATTCATCTACTGAAGCGATCATTGGGAACATTACCTTCAGATTTCCGTATACACTTGCACGAAGCAGCGCACGAAGCTGCGTACGGAAGATCTCAGTTTCTTCAAGGCAAAGACGAATTGCACGGAAACCTAGGAAAGGATTCATTTCCTTTGGTAGATTAAGATATGGAAGCTCTTTGTCTCCTCCGATATCAAGAGTACGGATTACGACTGGCTTACCGTCCATTTTTTCGAGCACTTCTTTATAAGCTTTAAACTGTTCTTCTTCTGTTGGAAGCTCGTTTCTACCCATGTAAAGAAACTCTGTACGGTAAAGCCCAACACCTTCACCACCGTTTTCAAGAACGCCTTTTACATCTTCAGGAGTCCCGATGTTCGCCGCAAGCTCAACATGCTTCCCATCTTTGGTAGTTGTAGCGTCATTTACAAGCTTCGCCCATTCTTGTTTCTTAGTTTCGTATTCTTCTTGTTTCTTTGTATATGAGGCAACCTCTTCATCTGTTGCTCCGATGATTACTTTGCCATCGATGCCATCGATAATAACAGTCTTGCCTTCGATTTCTTCAGAAGTAACTGTTTTTGTACCAACGACAGCTGGAATCTCCATCGAACGTGCCATAATCGCTGAGTGAGACGTTCTACCACCGATATCAGTAGCAAAACCTTTCACGTACTGCTTGTTCAGCTGTGCAGTATCTGAAGGAGTTAAATCTTCAGCAAGCACGATGACTTCTTCAGTAATACTTGCTGGAGTTGTAAATGTAACACCAAGCAAGTGAGCGAGTACACGCTTAGAAACGTCGCGAATATCCGCAGCACGTTCTTTCATATATTCATTATCCATGTTCTCAAACATCGAAATAAACATATTCGATACTTCATTCATAGCACTTTCAGCGTTAACTTTTTCATTTGTTACTTTGTCTTTAACAGCATTCAACAACTCAGGATCAGATAAAACGAGAAGATGAGCAGCAAAGATTGCTGCCTTATCTTCTCCAAGTTGTTCATTGGCATGGTTTTTAATTGCTTCAAGCTCTTCTTTCGCAATGCTAACAGCACCGTTAAAGCGATCGAGCTCAGCATCTACATCATTGATTGATTTCTCTTCAATTTCCAGTGCAGGATTTTCAAGTACGAATGCTTTAGCAATCGCAATCCCTGCTGATGCGCCAATACCAGTTAATTGTTTAGACATTAGTTGCCCAGACCTTCAGAGTCCATAACTTCAGTCAATCCAGAAATCGCTTCGTCAGCATCTGATCCTTCTGCTTTGATTGTGATTTCTGAGTTTTGCTGGATTCCAAGGCTCATTACGCCCATGATGGACTTAAGGTTTACTGATTTCCCGTTATACTCAAGAGTTACATCTGAGCTATATTGACCAGCTTTGTTAACTAGAGCTGTTGCTGGACGAGCATGGATTCCTGATTCACTTGTTACTGTAAAATTTTTCTCTGCCATAATAAATCCCTCTTTCAAATTAATAGTATGTTATTTAGAAATTGTGATGATCTCTTTATCTTCACGAGAAACGGTTCCTTCTTTTGCAAGGTCGATTTTTTCTCCCTCTTCAAGGTTCGTGAAGACAATCGGTGTAATCGTTGATGTCGCATGTTCTTTAATATAACCAAGATCTACTTTCATAAGCTTTTGACCTTGCTTAATCTCATCACCTTCGCTAACGAATACCTCGAATCCTTCTCCTTTTAGATTAACAGTATCTATTCCTACGTGGATTAAAATTTCACGACCGTTAGTCGATTCGATTCCAATCGCATGTTTCGTTGGGAATACATTGATAATCTTACCATCAACAGGAGCAACAATTAATCCATCAGTCGGTTCGATTGCGAATCCATCACCCATCATTTTACCAGAGAATACCTGGTCAGGAACCTCAGTGATCGGCAAGATTTTACCCTCGATCGGAGCAATTAGATGATCTTCACCAGTTTTTTCTGTCTGAGGTTTTTCTTCTTTTTGTTCTTCCTTAATAGGTTTCGGAGTCTTTCCACTAATAATATCTTGAATCTGCCCTTTCAGTCCATCAGACTGTGTGCCAAAGATAGCTTGGATGTTGTTTCCTACTTCCATGACACCAGAAGCTCCAAGACGTTTCAGGCGATTTTTATCAACTTCACCCTTATCCGCAACCGATACACGAAGACGAGTGATGCATGCATCAAGATTTGTAATATTGCTTTCTCCGCCAAGAGCAGTTAGCACGTTATAAGCAAGTGCTGTATCCTCTTGACCGTCATCAGCAACTTCATCTTCCTCATCTTCTTCGCGACCAGGCGTCATAAGGTTAAACTTACGAATCGCAAATCTGAAACCAAAGTAATAAATAACCGCAAAGACTAGGCCTACAGGAATTACAAGCCACCATGCCGTTCTACCTTGTATTACACCAAATAGAAGGTAATCGATAACACCTCCTGAGAAGGTCATACCAATTTTAACATTTAGCAACTCCATTGTCATAAAAGAAAGTCCTGCAAAAATCGCATGAATTCCAAATAGTACTGGTGCTACGAATAAGAATGAAAACTCGATAGGTTCAGTAATACCTGTAAGGAATGATGTTAGTGCTGCTGATCCCATGATCCCAGCTACAACCGCTTTCTTTTCTGGACGTGCTTCATGGTAAATTGCAAGTGCAGCAGCCGGTAGACCAAACATCATGAACGGGAACTTACCAGTCATAAATGTACCTGCAGTTAGTTCTGCTCCGTCCTTAAGTTGTTCGAAGAAAATCTTTTGGTCACCGCGAATAATTTCACCAGCATCGTTTATATATTGACCAAACTCAAACCAGAATGGTGAATAGAAGATATGGTGCAATCCGAATGGAATGAGTGAACGCTCGATAACACCGAAAACAAATGCAGCAAGAGCAGGGTTAGCATCAAGCATGTTATGTGAAAACGCATTTAACCCTGATTGAATCGGTGGCCAAACAAACAGCATGATGATTCCTAGAATTAAGGATGATACAGCCGTAGCAATCGGAACGAATCGTTTGCCGGCAAAGAAACCAAGGTATTGCGGAAGTTGAATATTATAATACCTTTTATACATAAATGAGGCAAGAATACCGACGATGATACCACCAAACACACCGGTTTGTAGAGTAGGTATCCCAAGAACATTCGCATAGGATGCGCTATCTGCAACCTGATCCGGAGAAACTCCCTCTAGAACTCCCATCGTAATATTCATGACCAAGAAACCAACGATCGCAGCTAGTCCTGCAACCCCGTCTCCATCTGATAATCCAATCGCTACCCCTACAGCAAACAGGAGTGCAAGGTTCGCAAAAACAATTCCTCCAGCTTCTTCCATTACTGTAGCAAGGAGCTGGAACCACTCTGCTGAAAGGAATGGCAGCTTTTCAAGCAACGTAGGGTTTTGGAATGCGTTACCAAAACCAAGTAACAAACCAGCAGCAGGTAAAATTGCAACCGGTAACATAAGTGCTTTACCAACTCGCTGTAAAACACCAAACGCTTGTTTAAACATTTTTTATCCTCCTTTTTTTAATCCCCAAATAAATCATATATGAAACAAAAAAGGCATGAGTAGAAGGTATAACAAGCCAATCAGGATATACTATACCCCAATCAGTTGTAGTCATACCGGTTCCACTCATGCCTGATCGTATCAGTAACACGTGTACCGTTTATTCATTTATTTCGGAGAAAGCCTTTGCAAGTGCATCGTTAAGTATACAGCTTCTGCGTCAGGAAAAGATGTGTTCAATTCCCGTTGCATGATTTTAATCAACTTCCATGCAATATTGTAACACAGCGGATATTCTTCCTTCAACACTTTTTCTAGTCTTTCATGTGCTTCAACAGGAAGATCTTGTTCACTGCGATCGATCGCATGCCTAAGATGTCGAACTAGCCGCAAATAATCGATTCCAGTTCTACTGATTTGTAGTGAAAGGGAATCTTCTATTACGGAAACGAGCAAGTTGATAAGTGCTGAGTATTTATTCAAAGTAGAAAGGCTTCTATTTGTGATCGCGCTATGGATGTGCAGGGCAACGAACCCTACCTCACCTTCAGGTAGATCAATGTTAAGTTTACTCTTTAATAGCTGAATCACTTTTTCTGCAACTGAGTATTCTTTCGGATACATCGTTTGTGTTTCAACTAAGAAAGGGTTCTTCACATCTAATCCTTGACGAAGTCTTTTAATCGCAAAAGATAGGTGATCGGTTAACGCAACATGTATGTGCTCATCTAAGTCTGCACCTAGGTTCTCTTCAATAAGTGAAATCGCATCATTCATAACACCAATGAAGGCTTCTGGCACATCAGATAAAAGGAGCTTGTACTGCTCCTGTTCATTTTTGTTAGCAAGCACAAAAAACTTGTCTACTTTCGTATCATCAAGTTTTTCGCCATGCTTCTGATTGAAGCCAATTCCTTTACCAGTGAGCACAACCTCTTCATTTTGCTCTGTTATCGCAATGACAACATTATTATTCAAAACCTTTTTTATTTCAAATGGACCCCTCATGTTCAAGTTCCCCTCATTAAACCGGTTTCATTTATAACTATGAACGTATTAATAATAGTAAATAACTGAAGGAACGTCAATGAGAAAACCTTCCACGAGGGCTTTATTTTCACGATCTGTCAATAAAAAGACCGGCTCATTACAAGCCGGAATTTCTATATCTCTAATTCTCCCAGACGGAGTAATTCGACTACTGCCTGGGAACGCCCCTTAACCCCAAGCTTTTGCATCGTGTTGGAAATATGGTTCCGAACTGTTTTCTCACTTATAAACAATTCTTCTGCAATTTCCCTCGTTGTTTTGTCTTGAACAAGCAGTTCAAATACTTCTCTTTCTCGTTTAGTTAAAAGCGGCTTCGGTCGGTAGTGGTTCCCTTTCAACATTCCACCCTCCTCGATAGGGCAACAAAGCAACTTCATCAAAATTAATATAGTCCATACACTATATGTTTTTTTGACAGACGTGTTACATAATTTAGAACACTTTCTTGATGTGAAGTACAGAAATTCTACCGACAGACTTCTTCATTCTTAGTCATTTCCTGAGAAATATTTCGTTTCAGAACGACTGAAATAAAAAGGATCCCATTCTTGGGATCCTTTTACACATATTTATCGGTCACTACCGAAGAAGTTTTTGAAAGTTTGAAGAGAAGTGGCTCTATTCATTGCAGCAATTGAGGTTGTTAATGGAATGCCTTTAGGACAAGATTGCACACAGTTCTGTGAGTTTCCACAGTTCGCTAATCCGCCTTCATCCATTAATCCTTCAAGACGCTCTTCTTTGTTCATTTCACCAGTTGGATGGGAATTGAACAAGCGCACTTGAGAAACCGCAGCTGGTCCAATAAATTCTGAGCGGCTGTTCACGTTCGGACATGCTTCTAGACAAACGCCGCAAGTCATACACTTGGAAAGTTCATATGCCCACTGCCTTTTGTTCTCAGGCATACGTGGCCCAGGACCAAGATCATGAGTACCATCGATTGGAATCCAAGCCTTCACTTTCTTAAGCGCATCGAACATTCTACTACGATCAACAGCTAAGTCTCTGATGACTGGGAATGTCGTCATAGGCTCTAGGCGAATCGGCTGTTCTAAACGATCCACAAGAGCAGTACATGATTGACGAGGTTTTCCGTTGATGACCATTGAGCATGCTCCACAAACTTCTTCAAGACAGCCCATTTCCCAAACAACTGGAGTAGTGTTCTCGCCCTTTGCATTAACAGGGTTTCGTCTAATCTCCATTAACGCTGAGATAACGTTCATGTTTTGACGGTAAGGAATCGTAAACGTTTCCTCATATGGTGCGGACTCAGGTCCATCTTGTCTTTTTATTTTGAGAGTAATCGTACGTTCTTCACTCATTATTTAGCCCCCGCTTTCTTCTTCGAATAATCGCGTTTACGAGGTGTAATTAATGATGTATCAACTTCTTCATAATAAAATTCTGGTTTGTTATTAGCTGCATCGTATTTCGCCATCGTAGTCTTCAGCCACTCTTCATCATTACGATCTGGGAATTCTGGTTTATAATGCGCTCCACGGCTCTCATTACGGTTATATGCACCTTGAGTAATGACACGTGCAAGCTGAAGCATGTTTGAAAGCTGACGAGTGAAAGAAGCTCCCTGGTTACTCCACTTGGATGTATCATTAATATTGATGTTCTCGTAACGCTCCATCAATTCTTGGATCTTGTTATCTGTCTCTAACAGCTTCTCATTATCTCTAACTACCGTTACGTTTGCAGTCATCCATTCACCAAGTTCTTTATGAATCTGGTAAGCATTCTCAGTTCCATCCATCTTCAAGATCGCATCTTGCTTCGACTGTTCTTCTTGTTGATGACTTTCAAATAGAGAAGAAGGCATATCTTCAACTGTGTTTTCAAGACCATTGATATATTCAACTGCATTCGGTCCAGCTACCATTCCTCCGTAAATAGAAGAAAGCAACGAGTTAGCACCAAGACGGTTTCCGCCATGCTGTGAATAATCACATTCACCTGCAGCAAACAGACCTGGAATATTCGTTTGTTGATTGAAGTCTACCCATAGCCCACCCATTGAATAGTGAACTGCAGGGAAAATTTTCATAGGGACTTTTCTAGGGTCATCCCCCATGAACTTTTCATAGATCTCGATAATTCCACCGAGTTTGATATCAAGCTCTTTGGAGTCTTTATGTGAGAGATCTAGATATACCATGTTCTCCCCATTGATTCCTAGTTTCTGACGTACACATACGTCAAAGATCTCCCTCGTTGCAATGTCTCGAGGTACCAGGTTTCCGTATGCAGGATACTTCTCTTCAAGGAAGTACCATGGTTTACCATCTTTGTATGTCCATACTCGTCCACCCTCACCACGAGCAGACTCACTCATAAGACGGAGTTTATCGTCCCCTGGGATCGCTGTTGGATGGATTTGAATAAATTCACCATTCGAGTAGATCGCACCCTGCTGATAAAGAGCTCCAGCAGCAGAACCAGTATTGATGACAGAGTTTGTACTCTTACCAAAAATGATTCCCGGACCACCAGTAGCCATGATGACTGCATCAGCTTTAAAACTTCTAATTTCGGAAGTTGTTAGGTTTTCACCAACCATTCCGCGACACACTCCGCTGTCATCGATAATAGCGGATAAGAATTCCCAGCCTTCGTATTTATTAACAAGGCCGGCTACTTCATGGCGACGCACCTGCTCATCAAGCGCATAAAGCAGTTGTTGACCTGTCGTTGCACCCGCAAAAGCAGTACGGTGATGCTGTGTACCACCAAAGCGACGAAAGTCAAGCAGTCCTTCAGGCGTTCTGTTGAACATAACACCCATGCGGTCCATCAAGTGGATGATTCCAGGCGCTGCATCACACATCGCCTTAACAGGAGGTTGATTCGCTAGGAAATCTCCTCCGTAGACAGTATCGTCGAAATGTTCCCAAGGAGAGTCTCCCTCTCCTTTTGTATTAACAGCTCCGTTAATTCCCCCCTGTGCACAAACAGAGTGAGAACGCTTAACCGGAACGATCGAAATGAGATCGACACTAACTCCAGCTTCAGCGGCTTTAATAGTAGCCATTAAACCGGCTAATCCGCCTCCGACTACAATAATTTTACCATTACTCATAAGAACGGTTCCCCCTTAATTGCTAGCTCTTACTGAAGGATATGTACCCTTTCAGTATGGTGGTGAAGACAGTTCGTTTGTTGCTTAAACAAATGCGAAAAGCGCGCGTATACCAACGACTGAAAGAGCAAGAAAAATAGCCATTGTTACATATGTCATTGCACGCTGAGATTTCGGTGTTACTGTAAAGCCCCAGCTTACGAAGAAGGACCATAGACCATTCGCAAAGTGGAATACTGTACCAATTACTCCAACGATGTAGAAGATCATCATCCAAGGATTAGCTAGTATGTCCACCATCATCTGATAGTTAACTTCTGCACCCATCGCAGCCTGAATTCTAGTTTGCCATACATGCCAGGTTACGAAAATTAAAACAATTATCCCTGAGATCCGCTGCATATAAAACATCCAATTTCGTAGATAGCCATATCTACTTACGTTATTCTTGGATTGAAATGCGATATAAACACCATAAATCGCATGGAATAATAGCGGTAAGAAAATAACAAAGATTTCAAGGAGATACCTGAATGGTAAAGATTCCATGAAATGAGCAGCTTCGTTAAATGCCTCTGGACCTCTCGTTGCGAAGTGGTTTACTGTTAGATGCTGCGTAACATAGAGTCCCAGCGGAATTACTCCTAGAAGCGAATGCAATTTTCGGCTGACAAAGTCTCGACTTGCGGCCATGTTTTGTGTGTCCCCCTTTTAAGTTGTTAAGCTACCATCTGCCACTGCATATTCTACTATAAAAGCCTTTGCATGCACAGAAATCATCGCTTTCTGTCGATTTATATGTGACATATTCATTGTACTCCCATCATTTAGGAGCGTCAAGAAAACGCGTACATTTTGAGTTTTCTAAATTCCTAGATGAAATTTGCTAGGATATTATTCCTCTCTTTTCCTGTATGTATGGAGGAATCGCTTCCAAACCGTTATAATGATATGAGACGAATTGGAGGAGTTTATGTTTAAAAAGCGCACGAATACCATCGATTATAGTCATGAAGTAACCACAACAGCTTTTGGATATGAGCTTTTTAGAGAAGTTCTTCTTCCTGAGCTATTAGGGACTGAACAAGCGAACATTCTTTATTGGACTGGTAAAGATATCGCGAGAAAATTCCCTCTATCTACGAGAGAAGAAATCGAGCAATTTTTTAAAGATGCAGGATGGGGTGCTCTAACCATCGCACAAGAAAAAAAGAATGAGGTCTCTTACTTACTTCAGTCACCATTAATAGAAGAAAGAAAAAAAACTAGTCGAAATGATTGTTATCAGTTAGAAGCTGGTTTTCTTGCTGAACAATTTCAATACATGCTGCAGTGCATAACGGAAGCTTATGAAACGAGCAAGAAAAACGAAATCCAAATCACAATCAAATGGGATCCAAAAGATAAAATCGAATCATGATTGTAAAAAGGGAGGCCAAGGCGGCCTCCTTATTTTTTTATAACTGCTTAACTGGTGTTCTTTCATCCAACTGGAATTGATCGTGTAATGTCTCGATCGCATAGATCATTTTATCCTCAGGTACGATTGTAGATACCTTAATTTCAGATGTGCTTACCATTTTGATCTCAACATCATGTTCAGCAAGAACTTCAAACATCTGTGCAGCTACACCGGGATTTGAGATCATACCTGATCCAACGATGGATACTTTCGAAAGTCCAGACTCATAGAAAATGTTTTCATATGGTAGTTTGACTTCAAGGCGACGCAGAACATCTAGCGTTAAATCAAGTGAAGCTGTTTCGATCGAGAACGATATACTCGTCGTATTCTTCTCGCTCGTACTCTGAATGATGATATCTACATTAATTCCATTCGATGCAAGGGATGAAAACAACGATGGAAGTGTTGTGATCTCATTCGGAAGACCAGATATCGTTATTTTTGTCACATTGCTTTCGAACGCAAGCCCTCTCACTACCAAATTCTGTTCCATGGATGCGACCTCCTCAATTATGGTTCCTACTTCGTTTGTAAAACTTGAGCGTACCTCGAGTGGAATATTATAATTCTTCGCGAACTCCACCGCTCTAGGATGAAGAACCCCCGCACCAAGGTTTGCCAATTCGAGCATTTCATCATAAGAAATCGTTGACAGTTTACGCGCGCCTTTTACGTATCTAGGATCAGTTGTATAGACCCCATCTACATCTGTGTATATTTCACATCGCTCTGCTTTCAGTGCAGCCCCGATCGCAACAGCAGTAGTATCAGATCCTCCTCTACCCAATGTCGCGATGTCATCTGTGTCAGAAAGACCCTGGAAGCCAGCAACGATGACGATCTTTCCTTCTGCAAGATGCTGATTCATCCTTTTGGCATCAATATCCAAAATCCTCGCGTTTCCATGGACAGATTCTGTTTTAAGTCCTGCTTGCCACCCTGTAAGTGAGACGGCTTCGTAACCCTTCTCATGAAGCGCCATTGCAAGAAGAGCGGTTGTTACTTGCTCTCCGGTTGTAAGCAGCATGTCTAGTTCTCTTTTGGAGGGATTATTTGTGATGCTTTTTGATAAACCCACTAGTTCATCTGTGGTTTTCCCCATAGCAGAAACAACTGCTACAACTTCATCCCCTGCATCAACTGCTTCAGCAAGCCTCGATGCGACGTTCTTTACTTTTTCGACATCTCCAACAGATGTTCCACCAAATTTCATTACTCGAAGTCCCACTCTCTCCATCCTTTCCACTCTATAACTGTATTTTTCACTCACAACTAGTTTCTTGAATAAGTAATTTAGGCTCTCTATATACAAAAAAACAACAATGAGAAAAACCTCACTGTTGTTTTCATAATTCAAGAAAACGTCCCTGTGTGAGATAGTCCTCCATTCAACCCCCGGGAAGGAATTGAATGACAGCTCTGCACTTCTTCAATGCAGGTCCAGCTTAAGGTGTATAAGCACCTGTTCGCTTCGGCAAATTCCCCTTTCCACCCACGTCAACAAGTCTTATCACTCTCATTGGGTATACTGATGGTTTTTGCGCCTCTACCATCACTTCAATTTATCGAAGTGTGGAACTATTAAATTTTCACTATTATAACGAACTATGAGTTACGCCGCAATACAATTTCGTAATTAATTTTCTTTTTGTTTGAAACGAGCCATCAATTCTTCAGCAACATTCTTCGGTAAACCAGCCTCTTGTAGACCATCTACGCCAGCTTCCTTCATTTTCTTGATCGATCCAAAATAATTTAAGAGTTTCTTTTTACGCTTCTGTCCGATACCTGGGACTTCATCCAAACTAGATTTCAGCATGGATTTTCCACGGAGCTGACGATGGAACGATATCGCAAAACGGTGGACTTCATCTTGAATTCGCTGAAGTAAATAGAACTCCTGACTATTTCTAGGAAGGTACACATCCTCTGGAGGGTCTCCGATCAATAAGTGGGATGTTCGGTGCTTCTCATCTTTCGTTAACGAACAAACCGGAATATCTAGACCAAGCTCATTTTCTAGAACGTCTTTTGATGCTTGAATCTGAGCGATGCCGCCATCGATAATAATTAAATCTGGGAGTGGTCCATCTTCTTTAAGTAACCTTGTGTATCTTCTCCTAACGACCTCTTTCATCGAGCCAACATCGTTTGGACCCTCTACTGTTTTTATCTTGTATTTTCGATATTCATTCTTCTTCGGTTTACCATCTAAAAACACAACCATCGCTGAAACCGGGTTTGTTCCTTGAATATTCGAATTATCGAATGCCTCTATTCGAAGAGGTGCTTCTATTCCTAATTGTTCACCAAGGTTCTCAACCGCATTGATCGTTCTTTTCTCATCTCGCTCAATGAGAGAAAACTTTTCATTGAGTGCGATGTTAGCATTCTTTATCGTCAATTCAACTAGCTCTTTCTTCTTTCCTCTTTTCGGCTGTTGTACTGGGATGTGAAGAAGATCTTCTGCTAATTGAGCATCGATTGTATTAGGTAAAAGGATCTCCTTAGGCTTAGGGTGGTTCTTCTGTAGATAAAACTGACCAAGGTATGTTAAAAAGTCCTCCTCAGGCTCATTATAGAACGGGAAGAGCGAGACATCTCGTTCTATGAGTTTCCCCTGACGGACAAAGAAGACCTGAACACACATCCAGCCTTTATCAAAACTATATCCAAAGATATCACGATCGAGGCCATCGTTTGTTTGAATCGTTTGAGCTTCCATCACTTTTTCAATATGGTACATGAGATCACGGTATTCCTTCGCACGCTCAAAGTCCAGATTTTCAGAAGCGCTCACCATCTTACGTTCTAAATCCTGTTTAACCTCCTGGTGACCACCATTTAAAAACTTCGTGATCCCGTCGATCATTTCTTTGTTCTGCTCTTTCGTAACTTCTTTTACACAAGGCGCAAGACACTGGCCGATGTGGTAATACAAACAGACTCGATCTGGCATCTTTCGGCACTTTCTGAGCGGATAGATACGATCGAGCAATTTCTTTGTAGCACTCGCAGCATAAGCATTCGGATATGGACCAAAGTACTTACCTTTGTCTTTTTTTATTTTTCTTGTTGTGATGAGTCGAGGTTGTTCTTCAGCCGTAATCTTGATATATGGATAGCTCTTATCATCTTTCAGCATCACATTATATTTTGGATCATGTTTCTTTATTAAATTTAGTTCAAGGATAAGTGCTTCTAAATCAGTTGAAGTAACGATATATTCGAAGTCGCGGATCTCTCCAACTAGCCTCTGCGTCTTACCATCATGTGCTCCTGAAAAATAGGAACGCACTCGGTTCTTAAGTACCTTTGCCTTTCCAACATAAATAATCGTCCCTTGACGATCTTTCATCAAATAACAGCCAGGCTGATCGGGTAGAACAGCTAGCTTATTTTTCAAAAATTGTTCCACGCTATCTCACCTCTCTACCCATTCAAGGCGCATCTATGTTCCCCTATTGTATCATAATGCCTATCGCTTATACTCGTACAAAACAATTTCGTGATAGACAGGATCGTACATCTTATCGGAATAATACGCTCCGACCTTTGTGACCGATTTTCTTATCGGTGCCCCTTGCTGTTCAAACCCCTTCACGACACGATCCGTTAAAAATATTCTTCTCTCATCATAATAAGGTATTTCTGACAAGAAGGTTTCATATGTGAATACACGGTCATGTTCATAATGAACGTCCAGATAATCCATTACCCTTGTTTCCTCCCAGGTATACACCATGATAGGCTCTTCTATTTCCGAGAGAAAACTACTCAACTGATGGACAGCGGTGGGGTGCTGAGCTTCTCTCATCATTGTGAACGTTCCAAAAGATTGAAAGAGTAGCAACATCACCAAACCAAGTTTCACTAGATGTGCCCTGAAACCTTCTGAATACTTAGTAGTGAATAATAATACCGCAAACAAAACCATTCCAGGTAATGGAAGGATGTGTCTTGGTTTATCAATATTCTGCGCAAACAATGCCCACAAGAAGTATAGAGCAAACATGATTCCATATGTCCATTGAAACGGGGTGATGCTTTGTCTGCTAACTTTGTTCAATAATAGAATAAAACCAATTATCATAATAGTAATCATTGCTGCAATGTAGAGCCTTTGTCCTGCAAGTCCAACCCAGCCTATATTGGTTACGACGAGTTCGTAGCTTCTTATCCATAGTGGAGAAGTTGTCGATACAGCACTACCTCCCCATTCTTGAAAATGTCCGGAGGAAAATCCAAGTGCTAGTTCTAAGAATGCAGTGATTCCTCCTTCTGAAGCAGCTAGTCCTACAACCCAAATAAGCTGAAAACAAATCGCAATAAAAAGATGAACACTGATAAACAAAGCATATGTTTTGTTAGAAGTGTAGCTAGATCTCCTACTTATTAGGAGAAGGATAAACCCGATTCCAAATGGTAGATATGATAATCGAATTCCTAGCAGAATGCTTAATAAAAATGAGGGTAATAACAAAACAAATGAAGACGCTTTACGTTGGAAGGCAACATGTAAACCCCAGATGTACCACCATAGAATCCCAACCGCGGCTGCTTCACTCATAGGCTGAATCGACATTACGTTCAAGAAAACCATCGACTGAAGTACTCCAACAATCAGTAAGCTGATCGTTTTTGAAAGGATATTGCGGCTTAAGAAATAGAGAGGGATCGAACTAGACAATAAAATTAGACTATTAAATGTTGATAAAGCTAACGAGGGATTGCCAATCCACTTGTGGATGACCATTCCCCCTAAAACAAAATAGGGATAACCCGGGAAATGTGGCTGCATGGCATATAAGTCGAATCTGCTTAAAGCTAGAGCAAAGTCGACTTGGTCCCAAGATCGTGGAAGGTCGATCGCATAATGAAACCTCCACAAACTAATGAGAACTATGCTAGTGATACTTACTAATAATATTAACGTTTTAAATAATGCGTTTAGCGATAGCTTTTTCATATTCATCATGATCATCCTTTAGAAACCTGTCCCGGTCATTCTCACGTACAAAAAATACAAGGCGACTCATCGCCTTGTATTCCTTAATTGTTTATTTTACAGCAGTTTCATTCATTTTGTTTGCCTTGAACATAGCGGATTTTTCTTCTTTAGCTGATTCAGCTTTTGAAGGAGCTTTCTTTGTCGTAACAAGAAGATATATAACAGCAAAGTAACCGATGTACGCTACGATTTCTTCTATTGAAGGCATGGAAGAATATCCAAACAGCGCCTTGAAGAAAATACCGATGTCGCCAGATAATAGAGGTGCAACGCCGTTATCACGTACATAATGAGCATAATCGATCGGATGTTCAGGCAAGAACCATGTTAAGTCATAGACGTGAGGCATGACACTTCCAATCATTCTAATATCCTGCATCATCGAGATACCTTGAACAAGTAACCCTCCAGCGATGAGGACGATGAAAATTCCTGTTACCTTAAAGAAAGATTTGAGCGGGATACGCATCGTACCTTTGAAGAAAAGATACGATACAACAGCAGCAATTAACACTCCCGTAATGGCTCCCCAACCTTCGAACCCTTTCCCAATATCTCCGCCTGTAATCGCAGCGAAGAAGAAGACCGTTTCGATGCCTTCTCGTAAAACAACGAGGAACGAATGAATAACCATACCAATTATATTTCCTGTCGTTATATACTTCGTCATTTTTCCTTCAGTCTTGCCTTTGATGTCCCGGCTATGTTCAGCCATCCAAAACACCATTTGTGTCAGTAATACTGAGGAGATCAGCATAATGGCGATCTTCAGGTACATTTCACTTCCCATTGCAGCAAATCCAGTGAAGACTACCTGAAACAACATGGCGACACCTATGCTTGCAACAACTGCAAGTCCTGCGCCTAGCCAAACAAATTTGTTGTATTGACGTTGTCCCATTCGTTTCATATATGTTGTGATGATTCCTATGATGAGAAGGGCTTCAAGTACTTCTCTGAACATGATCAGCAATGCCTGAATTTCCATTTACCTTTCCCCTTTCTACGTTCTTTACGAACGGCGACGCATTCTAGTTGTGTAGATCACAACGCCTGCAATGACGATTACAATCAATACGATCGGTAACCAATTCGATAGTTGACCAAGGTCGGTCCACTCAGTTTTACCATTGTCATTCGTATCGTCGGTAGCGCTTTTACCAAAATGACCAATCTCGACTGACTCCATGTTAAATTGATCTTGTAGCGCTGTAAGAATTTTATCTTTACTCTCAATAAATTGATCTTTATCTGATTCTTTTTCTCCTACTCCGAACAAACCAGGATTACCAAGCGAATTTAAGATGGTTTCAAAATCGCTCTTAATCTCGCTATCCACTTCTTCGTTTTTTTGCTTTACGACAGGAGAAAGCTTTTTGTAAGTTGCATCAGCCTTCCCTACTAGCTTTCGAGTCGTATCATATTCTTCGAAGTTGTCCTCCACGTTCTCAAGACGCCTAGAGATATTGAGGACGAGTATTTTCTGCATGTTCGTAATAACTTCTTCTTTATCTTCATTTTCGAGGGCGGACTTAATCACGCTAACTGCGTCGTCACCCATATGTAATTGAATTTCTTCTTCTACAGTAGCAAATATCTCACTTGCTTTATCATAGTTTGGAGGAGATTCATTAAGCTTTGCTACCATCTCACTATACGCTTCAGCTACTTTTTCTTCAGTGGGGTCACCGTATGAATACGCAAAAGCTTTTAGTGGAGTGGTTACCATAGATGTAATCATGATGATGAGTGCTACGAGCGCGATGTGTTTTTTCATTGAGAATCCTCCTCATTGATAATGATAATGATTATCAGAATTGAAGTCAATATCAGATATGCATTTGTTATGGCTTTTCTGTGTGTAATTGAGACCAGTCGATCGGTTTGATCTGATGGGCATGATAATCAATAGGTACTCGTTTAACAGGTCTTGACATCTCCTTCACAATCGCTGGAAGTACTGAAGTCATATACGCTTTAAACTTTATATAGGACTGACCGGTCGATCGAACTTGATAGGTGATCGGTATTTCGGTTACGCGGAACCCTTTTCTTACAAGATTCAGTGTTAATACTTGTGCATAGTTATAGTCATGAATAATCTCTGCTTCTTCCATTGCCTGTCTTGAGAATGCCCTCATCCCTGACTGCCCATCATAAATCCATTTTCGTAATAAAATGGATTGGAGAAATGTGAAAAAGTAATTCCCAAGCCTCCTATGAAGTTGCATCCCATCTATCGTTCCCTTAAATCTCGACCCCATCACATAGTCTGATTCACCTTCGAGCAAGGGTGCCAATAACTCCGGCAACTGCCAGGCAGGGTATTCATTATCAGCATCTAACATGACGCCAATATCTGCACCAAGAGCAACAGATTGTTGAAGTCCCGTCCGTACCGCTGCTCCTAGACCTTTGTTATGTTCTTTCGAGAAAATATGATCAGCACCAGCTTCTTTTGCTACTTCTACCGTTCGATCTGTTGATCCATCATCAATGACAAGAATACTCACCTTAACGTCTTTATGAAAGTCTCTTGGTATTTTGCGAATGACTTCACCTATAGCTTGTTCCTCGTTATGAGCTGGCAAGAAAACAATAACATGTTGTTTCATTAATCTTTCTCTTCCTTCCTGTGGTTGAACGCTTCAGTTAGAATTTCACCTCTACTATGTGATGGAATAGGCGCACCAAGAAGGTGTGCAACAGTTGGGGCTACCGATGTTAGACTGTGCTTGTCTTCAACTATTTTCCCTGCATTAATGGAAGGGCCATTCATAAAGAAAGGAACGAATCGCTCTCCTTCGTCAAGATGTCCGTGCCCTCCTATTCCATCAGCCTGCCCATGATCGGCACATATGATCAATGTGGTATTTTCCATATAACCATTCTCATCCAACCAATTTACGTATTCTTCAACAAGGCTATCAGCTTCTTCTATCTTTTGGATATATTCATCGTAAAGAACACCTCTTGAGTGTCCGGTTTGGTCTGTTCCAATAAGCTGGACAGTAAAAAAGTCTGGATCCTTCTCTTTCATAACCTCTCTAGCTCTACCCATAATATTAGAATCGGCTACATCATTATGCATCACAGCCGTTACTGTATCTACGTCATCTCCCATCGCATCAACAAGATGAGCAATTCCAAGGAGTCTACCGCTCTTATTCACCTTTCGCAACGAATCATAGATCGTCTCGACTTTTACGCCACGACCCCAAACCATATTTGAATTGATTCCATGTTCGAAAGGATACGTTCCAGTCATCATGGATGAAAAACATACTACTGTCCTTGCTGGATAAACAGTTTCCATCTGGCTATATTCAGTACCACTCTTTTTCAGCGAATCCAAAAAAGGGGTTTGTGCCTCTTGGAACCGTTCCTTTCTCATCCCATCGATGACGATCATGATTACTTTTTCATTCTTATTGTTAGAAGACTTTACATCTTCTGTATAGGTCGGTTTGATTGTTGGTTTCCAGTCAAATAAATATTTGTGTAAAATGTAGCTAAACAGAAAGATGGCACCATACAACATGAGCAACTTGTCCCACTCGATGGACAATGAAGAACCGATAAATGAATCTGTCACCATAGTCCAAATGCCTATGATCAGCAATACTTTAGGTAGCTGCTCCTGAGCATTTCCGCTCGTTGAATCACTATTCTTTAATACGAGTTTCCAAAATCGAGTGAAATTCGTCCAACTCGTTCCAATCCTCAGATGATAATATAGCGTTCCCCAGAAAAACACCGTAAAAAAGAAATAGAGTGCTATTGCAAACAATGATGCTGTTAGAGAAAAGTGGTCAAAGATTATTAAAAAACCTATCAAGGGAAGCCATAAGTAATTTCTCAAGAAAAGCGGAAAATCATAATGATAGTAAAGAACTAGAAGAGGGAGAACCGCTCCTAATCCGAATAAAAACCCACTCCAAAATGAAACTGAAAACCACTCTGATATGTAAAATAACAATAAAGTTCCCGTAACAAAAATAGGAGTGAAGGGCTTTCCTTCGTTCAAAAGATTCCAGCACCTTGCTGCAACCTTCTCAAAACCTGAAGCTTGTTTCATTCTGTTTCTCCTTTCGACTTTACAAACGATTTCAATTTATTCATTTTAAGAGGATACATGTAAAATGCTGCCGCACCGGCAGCAAAGGAATATAAATACTTAAATCCATGAGTAATGATCGCAATCATAAACGCATCTTCTAGCTGGAATCCAGAGCGATACAAAGACAGGCTCATCACACTTTCATAAGTTGCGAGTCCTCCAGGTGCAAGTTGCAAAACACCAGAACCGACGGACAGTGCTGTCACCCACATTGCGTTAAGATAGCTAAACGATGCCATATCGACAATCGCAACAGCATACACGACGATTCCCTCAAAGATCCAGCTGATGCCTGATAACGAAATAATGACCAAACCCGATCTAGATTTCACAAGAGAGGTAAAGTCATTCCATTGTGTTGATACGAAAGCAGGTAGTTTGTTGTGTTTTTCCAAGAGATAAAGAAAGACAGTTCCTACTCCTATCGCTACAAGTGCACTAAGAAAGAAAACGGAATTCAGCTGGATTCCAATAGCACTCGCTCCAAACATTGCGAATAAACCAAGCCACAAAAGATCCAAAGCTCTTAACGACACTACGGAAGATAACGATTTCGTCCATTTTATATCCTGATGTTGTGCCAAGGCTCCCACTCTTACAGCTTCTCCACCTTTAAAAGGTAATAGATGGTTAAAAAACAAACTATAGAATATTCCTGATAGGTAGACGACGAATGGCACATTCGGATTCACAAGAATTCTCCAACACCAAGCACGTAACAAAAACGCAATTGTATATCCTACAACCATGAGTACTAGGAGAATAGGATGGCTGAAAAGAGCCAAGATGGTTTGCCTTAAATCTTCAAATGTAAACACTTTAACGAATAGAAAAACAAACAAAACAACGAGCGATAAGCTAGTTAACCATTTAATTATCTGTAGTAGTTTTTTGCCCATTCCACCGTTCTCCGTATTCCTTCATTTATTCCTATATCAGGAGTGTAACCGAGCATCTCTTGCGCTTTCGATATGTTGCTCCACGTATGCTTCACATCACCCGCTCGATGAGGGCGTTCGAACAGTTTACCTTCTGGGAAATACTCTTGTAATATCGTGATCAACTCATCTAATGATACGGGTGTTCCGCTTCCAAGGTTAAATATCTCGGATTGACTTGATTGTCTTTTCAAGGTCAGCGAGATACCTTTCACAATATCATCGATAAATGAGAAATCACGAGATTGTTCTCTTCCAAAGATCTCGATAGGTTGATCGTTTAAAAACTTTTTAATAAATAGAGGAATGGCCATATCCGGTCTGCCCCAAGGTCCATACACAGTAAAGAATCGTAGAATAGAAAGCTTGTATCCATAGAGTGATTGATAAGCATGACAAAAGGATTCAGCTCCGTACTTCGCAGCGGCATATGGAGAACAAACCTTTCCGTTAGCATCTTCTTCTTTCACCGGACCGTTGTCAGCATTGCCATAGACGGATGAGGATGACGCAAATAGAAAGTGGGATACGCCTATTTCACCGGACGCTTTTAAAACATTTACCGTCGTTTTTATATCTTGATCAATATATTCGTGTGGGTTTAAAAGCGAATATTGTACTCCAGGAAGGGCTGCTAAATGAATGACTGCATCATAGGAATGCTCCTTAAAATGCTTCATTGTTTTCTCTTCATTTAGTAAATCGAATTGATGTAGTGTAAAGTCTCCCAACTTTTTCACTTGGTCTATATGATCGCCCTTCCTTTTTACGTCATAATAGGAAGTCATATTGTCGATGACCGTAACGCTGTGTTTTTCTTTGATGAGATATTTGGCTAAGTGGCTTCCAATGAAACCTGCTCCACCAGTAATCAATACGTTCATATTCTGCACTCCTACTACTCAACTAAAAAAGAAACTTCCTCTTAACTCTTAAGCATTCCTAACTTTCATGTACAATAGAAAAGGCCGCTTTAAGCGGCCAATTTCGTCTTTCTTTATTCTACTACACTTTTTAGCGTAGACACAATTTCATCGCTTAATTTTGCTGCTTCATCAGCTTTATCGTTGCTAATGGCTTCAAACCACTCTTGCCCTTTTGTATAAAGACCTTTCGTTTCTTCTTCACCGAGCGTTTCCATCAATGGCTTCTCGATTGCTTTCATGAAGACATTTGCTTCCATTGCAGCTTCTCGTCCATCTGTAAGTTTGCCTTCATCTGCCATAGCAGCAACCTTTTCATGATAGCTCATGATTTTGCCCATGAATGCTTTCGTGAACAAAGTAGAAACTTCGTCTGATTTAATCGTACTTGGATCAGTTTCACTAATATTGAATAGTTCGCTTAACTTATTCGCCGCTTCTTCATCTCCACCAGATAGAGAACCTTGAATTGCCTGGTAGAATCCAAGAGCTTCTGCCTGCATGATCTTCAGATCTTCTGTTTCACCATCTTGGACTGCTTGATCAATCTTTTCTGCGTAAGAGTTAGCTGCTAAGTAGTAGCTCTTATATGTGGATTTGTCAGTAACTTGCTTGTACACTGCAAAGTTATCCATTTCTCCATTATTTAAAGCTTCTTCTTGAGCGTCTAAGCCGTTATTAATATTTTGTACGATGCTTGAATCACCCTCAAGCTCGTAATAAGAATCACGTTTCTCTGCTGTCGGAATGAAAACATTCTCAGCTAGCTTTTTAATTTCGTTAAAGTGAAGCATCGCTTTTTCATCTTCACCAGCATCCTTTGCTTCAATAACAGCTGCATGAAGTGATTTTTGCTTTTGATAGAAATAGGATTGTGTTCCTTTATCGATCATTTGACGAGCAACGTTCATATCTAGTTCGCCAGATTTACCTGCTTCAATTCCTGTTGTAATAAACTGATCGATTTCATTACTCGTTTCATTTACTGCACTTTTCAGTTCATCAGAATAAGTAGCGTCGACCATTTCCCAATCTACTTCTTTGTCTTCTTTCATCTTATTTAGTTCTTCCGTTATAGCTTTGTAAGCCTCAATTTGTTTTACGGAGTCAGATTCTTCGACTGACATGTCGCTTGAAGCATTCTCTTCCGTGTTATTGTTAGAGTTGCTTGATTCCTCTTGAGTTTGCTCATTTGTGTTTGAAGCATTTTCTGAGTCGTTGCCGCATGCTACAAGCACAGTTCCTGCAAGTGTAATAGAAGCGAATAGCATCATTGATCTTTTCATTATGTAATCCCCTTTTCATCGTTGTCTGTTCTAATGATATCCATCAAGATTATATCGAGAACGATTATCAGTGTCAATACTGTTGTAATTTAAAAATAAAAAAGACCCCAATCTCAAGGATTGAGGTCTTGATGTTTATCGTTTATTGATGCTTAGAAAGTGTTTGTGCTAGTGCTTCTTTCGGTTGGAAACCAACGACTTGGTCAACAACTTCTCCGTTTTTGAAAACTAGAAGTGTTGGGATGCTCATTACACCAAACTTGCTTGCTGTTTCTTGGTTCTCATCTACGTCGATTTTAACCACTTTCACATCAGTCATCTCAGCATCTAGTTCTTCAAGAACTGGTGCGATCATCTTACAAGGTCCACACCATGGTGCCCAAAAGTCTGCAAGAACAAGACCTTCGCTTGTTTCTTGGTTAAAGTTTTGATCTGTCGCATGTACGATAGCCATTCTATATCTTCCTCCTTAAACAAATATCACTTGAGAATACCAGGTTAAAGGCCGGTTGCCTCAATGTGCTCTGCCATATTGACATTCGTCAATTGGCTCAGATTGAGTATATCATTAATACTCATGGTGTTTCCATTTTTTTGACTCACACTCATTCTTCCCTATTTACTGAAGAAAAAACGTGTAAAAAAGCGAGCTCGCGGCTCGCTTTTTGTTTAGTTCGTTTGGAGAACTTTTTTGAATTCTTGTGTTAATAGTGGAACAACTTCAAACAGGTCTCCAACGATTCCATAATCTGCTACATTAAAAATATTCGCTTCTGGATCTTTATTGATCGCAACGATTACTTTTGAGTTAGACATACCAGCGAGGTGTTGGATTGCCCCTGATATACCGCACGCGATATAGAGATCTGGAGTAACGACTTTACCAGTTTGCCCGATCTGTAGCGAGTAATCGCAATAATCTGCGTCACACGCTCCTCGAGATGCTCCTACAGCAGCACCGAGTACGTCAGCAAGTTCTTGTAGTGGTTCGAAACCGTCTTCACTCTTCACACCACGGCCACCTGCAACAATCACTTTTGCCTCTGATAGATCTACTCCAGAAGTAGACTTGCGAACGACTTCTTTCACGATCGTACGAAGATCTTTAATCTCTACCTCTTCAGAGAAAACTTCGCCTGAACGTGACTCATCTTTCTCAAGAGCAGAAATGTTATTCGGACGAATCGTTGCAAGGATAACACCTGATTTTACCTTCTTCTTCTCAAAGGCTTTACCAGAATAGATCGGACGTGTGAATACGATATCCTCACCATCTAATTCGATTGCAGTAGCATCTGAGATTAAGCCAGCATCTAATTTACTAGCAAGTTTTGGTGCTACATCTTTCCCCATCGATGTATGTGGGAAGAGTATCGCATCAGGTTCGATAGAGTTGATGATCTGCAAGAACACTTGCCCGTACCCATCGCTTGTATAAGTTGAAAGCTTTTCATTCTCTGCTTTGATGACACGATCTGCTCCATAATGGAACAACGAATCTGTTAATGCGCTTACATTTTCGCCCGCTATCGCTGCGATTACTTCTCCACCCGCTGCGATTTCTTTCCCAGCTGCGATTGCCTCAAACGATACATTACGAAGTTCATTCTCACGACTTTCTGCAATTACGAGTACTTTTTTGGCCATTGTAAACCCCTCCTATATAACTTTCGCTTCCTGACGAAGTAATTTCACTAGTTCTTGTACTTGATTGTCCACTTCACCTTCAAGTACTTTTCCAGCTTCTTTTTTAGGTGGTAAATAACGCTCTAGAGTTTCTGTTTTTGCTCCAATTTCATCTTCATCGATGTCTAGTTCATCATAATCTATTTCTTCAAGTGGCTTTTTCTTTGCCTTCATGATTCCAGGAAGTGATGGATAACGTGGTTCATTAAGTCCCTGCTGAGCTGTTACAAGCAGTGGAAGCTGCGCTTCAACGATTTCCACATCCCCCTCGACATCTCTTTCGATTGTAGCTGTGCTACCATCGATATCTAGCTTCGTGATCGTCGTTACATAAGGAATACCCATCTTCTCTGCTAAGCGAGGGCCAATCTGTCCAGTGCTATTATCATTCGAGACGTTTCCACCAAGGATGATGTCGTACTCTTTATCTTCGAAATAAGCGGCTAATAGCGCAGTTGTTGTATATTGGTCGCTCTCATCAAGCTCTTCATTATTAATTAGAACCGCTTTATCTGCACCCATTGCGAGAGCAGTTCGAAGCTCCTTCTCCACTTCTTCACTACCGATACTAACGACTGTAACTTCACCGCCGTGGTCGTCACGAAGTTGAATTGCTTCTTCAATCGCATACTCGTCGTAAGGGTTGATAATAAACTCAACGCCTTCTTCACTGATCTTGCCATTCTCAATAACAATTTTTTCTTCAGTATCAAATGTTCTCTTCATAATTACGAATATGTTCATTTCTTTTTACCCTCCCTGAGATAATTATCTTTATTTATCAGTAAAGTTCGGCTTTCGCTTCTCAATGAAAGCACGAATACCTTCTTGCCCATCTTCAGATACGAAGGCTTTACCGAAGTACTCTTTTTCTTTCGCTACTCCTTCATTGAACTTAGCTGGTTTAGAGTAAGTTAATAACTCTAATGCATACCTCATCGTTACAGCACTCTTTTGAGCTATCTTCTCAGCCAATTCTTTCGCTTTAGGAAGGAGTTCGTCTTCAGAATAAACTTGATTTACCAAGCCTAAGTTTGCAGCTTCTTGTCCTGTGATTGGTTCACTCGTTAGAAGCATTTCAGCAGCTTTCGCCTTGCCTACAAGTTCAGGCAAGCGCTGTGATCCTGCAAAGCCTGGTACAAGCCCCAATTGTAGTTCTGGCAATCCAAGTTTTGCACTTTCCGTTGCGAGGCGAATGTGGCAAGCCATCGCAAGCTCAAGCCCTCCTCCGAGCGCAGCTCCATGAATGGCAGCTATGATCGGCTTTGGGAACGCTTCCATTTTATCGAAAAGCGTTTGACCAATGCCTCCGAGCTCTCCAAAACCTTCTTCGGTATCAACAGTTGTAAATTCTTTTATGTCTGCTCCAGCAGAGAAAAACCTGCCTTCACCAGTCAACAAGATAACTTTTGTTTCGGAATCATTCTCTAAATCATTAAGTATTTGCGTCAGTTCTTTAAGTACGTCTGTAGCAACAGCATTCGCTGGTGGTCTTTCTAAGGAAATGTTCGCTACCTTGTTTTCTTTCGATAATTTTAAAAATTCCACTTTCCCACTCCTTCCTAAGCAGTCCCGGAATTTCCGGGACACATATCTATTTGCTTAAGCCATTGATCAGTAAATGATGTATAGGCTTTGCAAGTGCTTCTAAATCAAACTTGTGATCCTTCATAACCCAATTGGTCACTGTTTCATCAAGCGTTCCAAATATCATTTGCCTAGCGAGTCGGACATCAAGCTCTTCCATGAATAGGCCTGCCTTTACGCCATCGATCAAAATCTGATCAACTAAGGTTAAGTACTTCTTAAGTACTTCACCGATTTGAGCACGAAGCTCTTTGTTCGTTTGCCTTAATTCTAACTGGGTGACGATTGCAAGCTCGTAATCGGAAGAAAGATGCCTGAAGTGCATATCGATCAGCGTTAACAGCTTTTCTTCTGCATTGCTCTTCTCAGCTATCTGCGCTTCGATCTTATCGATGAAGCTTCCCATCTTTTTTTGAAACAGTGAGATAAGCAGATCTTCTTTATTCTTGAAGTATAAGTAGATCGTACCGTCTGCTACACCGGCTTCACGCGCTATTTTTGAAACCTGCGCTTGATGGTAACCATTTTGTGCGATCACGACTACAGCAGCATCAATGATTTTGTCATACTTTGGGCCACGCTTTTTCCCTTTTTCCACCATAGCAAGTTCTCCTTTATTCTTAATCCGACACCTCATCCACCAGAAATGAATGAGCATTCATTCATATTTATATTGTAGCGGTACACAACAGGTACTGTCAATATCGGATTTCTGAGCGAGCGCTCAATTTGAATACAAGGATATTTGCAAGTTCATCATATCATAATAAGCTGAAATGTGCGAATTTTTCTAATTAATTTTTCAATCATCTTCACTAGTTTCTTAAAGAAGAAAACCAACCGCTAAAGCGATTGGCTTTTCTCTTTTTCTTCATCAACGAGTACTCGGCGAAGGATTTTCCCAACCGTAGTCTTTGGAAGCTCATCTCGAAATTCATACAAATGAGGAACCTTGTACGCTGCAAGAAAGCGCCTACAATGTTGATTTAACTCTTCCTCAGTACAATTGCTATTACTCTTCAGGACAACGAATGCTTTTACGGTTTCTCCACGATATGGATCCGGAACGCCTATTATAACCGCTTCTTGAACAGCTTCATGTTCATATAACACTTCTTCTACTTCTCGAGGATATATATTGAATCCACCAGCAATGATCATATCTTTCTTACGATCGACAATATAAAAGTATCCCTTCTCGTCTTGATAAGCCATATCTCCCGTATAAAGCCAGCCGTCTTTTAGGACAGCTTCCGTTTCATCAGGACGATTCCAGTATCCCTTCATCACTTGAGGGCCCTTTACGATAAGTTCACCAATTTCTTTAACTTCAGCTTCCTCACCGTCAGGCTTCACAATCTTAGCATCGGTATCCGGCCAAGGCATCCCGACACTTCCGATGACATTACCATCTGAAATAGGATTCGCGTGTGTAACAGGCGAAGATTCTGTTAAACCGTAGCCTTCCACGAGCCTTCCACTGATTTTTTGCTGAAACTTCTGTTGTACTTCGATCGGCAGTGGTGCTGATCCACTAATACATGATTTGATCGAAGAGAGGTCATAGCTGTCGAAGTCAGGCTCGTTCAGTAGTGAAATATAAATTGTTGGGGCACCTGGAAACAAGGTTGGTTTCTGTTTGTCAATCGTCTTCAACGTGTCTCTCGGTTCGAATTTAGGCAAGATAATCATCTTAGAGGCATACATTATCGAAAAGTTCATAACACACGTCATACCATATACGTGGAAGAAAGGTAGTACTCCCATTATTCTTTCTTCGCCATAAGTAATATCTCGATTCCATACAATCATTTGCATTGTATTCACTACGAGGTTGTAGTGAGTCAACATGACTCCTTTTGCTAGACCTGTTGTCCCACCTGTATATTGAAGCAAAGCCAAGTCCTCTTTAGGATCGATGTCTAGATCGATTTCATTCAACTTTCCATTTTTCACCCAGCTGTGAAAGGTGTGGATGCTTTCGTTCAATGGTATTTCGACGATAGGACCTTGCTTATTCTTCTTTTGAACGAGAGGATAAAGCAAGTTCTTAGGAAAAGGCAAGTACTCATTGATCTTTGTGACAACTACATGCTCTAACGATGTTTTATCTCTTACTTTTAACACTTTTGGTAATACAAGGTCTAGGCAGATAATAATCGTTGCTTGTGAATCTGTTAGTTGATGCTCGAGCTCTCGTTCCATGTAAAGCGGATTCGTTTGAACAACAATTCCACCTGCCATAAGTACTGCATAATAACTAATAACAGCTTGAGGACAGTTCGGCAGCATGATCGATACTCGATCGCCCTTCTCAAGCCCATGCGCCTTTAAAGAATTTGCTAATCGATTCGCACGATCGAAAAGCTCCTGATACGTTAGTTCTTTTCCTAAAAAATGAACTGCCTTCTTATTTGGATAGTTCTGAGCAGCATCTTTTAGGTACTGATGAAGAGGCTTATTATCGTACTCCATCACGGGCGGTACACCTTCATCATAATGCGAGAACCACGGTTTTTCGCTAATATTCTCCATTATTTTTTCAACCTCCCTTTCAACTCTCCTTTCAAACCCTATTCTCTCTATAAAATAATTATAATGAAAAACAAGAAAATATCCTATCTTTTTTTGATTTTTTTGAATAGATTGGCAATTTTCGTCACAACTTGTCTTATTTAAATAAAAAAAGACAGGTTTGCACCTGTCTATCTAGACTGTTGAGAAAACATTAAGAGTTATCTCTCAATAATATAGCGAGATTTCCGCTCCAGGATGCTCGCTTTCCGCGGGGCGGGCGGTGAGCTTCCTCGTCGCTTACACTCCTGTGGGATCTCACCTGTCCCGCTGATACCGCAGGATTGAAGCATCCTTCCGCTCCAATCAGCGTTATATGAAGGTTTATATAATTAGAAATTACAACGATATATAGAGCCAAGAAAGATTGGATAGCACTCATTGGAAAGTTAAATTGATTTGAATGTATTTATTAGCAGTTATCCGGTCAATAATATTCAATTTTTTTCAAACAAAGCTAAAAGACAGGTTTTCACCTGTCTTCTCTACACAAAATAAAGTAAGTAAACGATACCTGCGATAAAAAAGATCCCTGCAACTACCATTAATACTTTCCATAACGTCTCCATTACATTCTCCCCTTAACTGATCCCTGCTCCAATGACGAATGAAAGTCCAACTGAAATGACCATCGAAATGAATCCTACAGCACGGTTATCTTGTTTTATTTCTTCGTCGATTCGAAATTTAGGAGTTAAAAATTCAAAAGTAAAGTATCCGATCAATAATAAAACAAAGCCGAATATCCCCCACCCCATCATGGTAACTAGCGAATCGTTGTGTTCGATCGAGAATCGAAAGATATTCGCGATCCCAAAGATCTTACCACCTGTTGCTAGAGCAACGGCTAAATTGCCATTCTTGACCTCATCCCAGTTACGATAAGAGGTAACAAATTCAAAAGCCGAGAGAAATACAATCATACACACGATGACGACACTATAGTTGGCTGCCGTTTGAAAAGCTACACTATCCCAAAGTTGATCCATCTCTGAGCTTCCTTTCCTTATTTCAGTTCGACGACGGTTACGCCGCCACCGCCTTCATTCATTCCACCCATTCTAAGTGTCTTCACACGAGAGTGACGTTTCAACCATTCATGAACGCCTTTCCTTAGAGCGCCAGTGCCTTTACCATGTATGATCGAAACTTGATGATACCCAGCTAGAAGCGCATCATCAATATACCGCTCTACTTCCACCTGAGCGTCTTCGTATCGTTTTCCTCTTAAGTCTAACTCAGTCTTAACACTGCTATCACGGCCACGTACTGAAACGAGCGGCTTTCTCTCTACTACGGGTTTCGATTTTACCTTTTCAAGGTCATTCGCTTTCACATTCATTTTCATTATACCAAGCTGTACTTGATACTCGTTTTTACCAACTTGCTCAACGATATGTCCTTTCTGGTTAAAACTAATGACGTTTACTTCATCACCTGGTTTGTAGGATTTCACCTGCGCCTTATTAGATGGCTGTTTTGTTTTCTTAAGTTCTGGCTTAGTTTCGTCAAGCTGCTTTTGGGCATCGATCAACTGATGTTCTTTTACAGAACCTTTCTGGAATGTGCGAAGGTCGTTTATGATTTTTTTCGCTTTCTCTTTTGCTTTATCAACCTCTTCGGCTGCTTGTCTTTCAGCTTCTTCTAATATTCGTTCTCGTTGATTTTCGAACTTTTCAAGCTGCGCTTCAAGGTCTTTTTTCAAAGCTTCTGCTTCTTTACGAATCACTTCAGCGCTTTCGCGATCAGATTCCGCTTTCTTCTGACTGTCTTCAAGTGAAGAAATCATTTTATCTACTTTATTACTTTCACTTGATATTTGAGATCTAGCATCATCTATAATGACTTCCATTAGTCCAAGTCTTCTTGAAATTTCAAAGGCATTACTTCTTCCAGGAACACCAATTAGCAACCGATATGTAGGACGTAGCGTTTCAACGTCAAATTCTACACTCGCATTCATAACCCCTTCACGGTTGTAGGCATAGGCTTTTAGTTCACTATAGTGAGTAGTAGCGATAACTTTTGCTCCACTATTGTAAACATAATCTAAAATTGAAATCGCCAGTGCTGCACCTTCTTGAGGGTCCGTACCTGCACCAAGCTCATCAAACAACACGAGGCTATTGTGATCGAGGTTTTCAAGAATACCAACGATATTTGTCATGTGAGAAGAAAACGTACTTAAGCTTTGTTCAATCGACTGTTCATCACCAATATCTGCGAATATATGTTGGAAGACAGACATAGAAGAATTCTCTTCAGCAGGAATATGAAGACCTGATTGAGCCATAAGCGTTAACAGACCAGCTGTTTTTAACGTAACGGTTTTCCCGCCTGTATTAGGTCCTGTAATAACAAGAGATGAGTAATCGTCTCCAAGCTTTATTGAGATCGGTACAACATCCTCTTGTGGAAGAAGCGGGTGTCGACCTTTGCGAATTTCAAATGCCCCTTCATCATTCATAGTAGGCTTAGTTGCTTTCAGCTCGTTCGCATATAGTGCTCTAGCGAATATAAAATCGATCTCTGCTAACATGTCGACATTATGTCTTAGAGTTTCTGCTGATTCAGCCACTTTTACAGTTAACTCAGTAAGGATACGCTCAATTTCTTGTTTTTCTTTTACCTTCACTTCTTTGAGCTGATTATTAATCGACACTACTGACTGAGGTTCGATGAAGAGTGTCGCACCTGAAGATGATTGATCATGAACCATTCCACCGAAAGAGCTTCTGTACTCCTGCTTAACAGGTATGACGTACCGTTCATTTCTGATCGTCACGAGTGCATCAGACAACATCTTTCTTGTATTCGAAGAGCGTATTAAGCTTTCCAATTTCTCTCTTACTCTTGATTCATAGCTTCTCAACTGCGTGCGCAGCCTTCTTAACGCGTCACTTGCAGAATCCAGCAAATCACCATCTTGATCAATACATGCATTGATTTCATGCTCTAGTTCTGTCTCGTTCATAATTTGGCTGACGAGGCTTCCTAAGAGAGGGAGCTCTATTCCGTCCTCAATCATATTTTCCAAAAAGGTTTTAAATCGCTTCCCACCGTAAATCGTACTCGAAATGTCTAAAAGCTCTGAAGGGTTCAAGACTCCCCCAATTTCAGCTCTCTTCAAGCTCGAGCGTATATCTCTGATTCCACCTAGAGGAGCTTGGCCACGCAAACGAAGAACGGTTCTTCCTTCATCCGTTTCATCAAGATGACTGTTCACTTCTGCTAAGTCATAGAATGGGACTAATTGTTCTGTTTTTTGCTTTCCTAAAGAAGAGGACACGTGCTTTCCGAGTCTTTCTTTCACTTTTTCAAATTCAAGCAGTCGCAACACTCTACTGTTCACTGATTCGTTCCTCCTATAAAGCAGTAATTTATTTATGACGGTCGAAGAATGCCTCGAGCTCTTCTACCGTATACGTATTTAGTACACTCTCTTTTCTTAACCAACCTCTTCTGCCTGCCGAGACTCCAATTTCCATATGCTCGAGCATGTCCATGTGGTGGGCATCTGTGTTGATCATTATTTTCACATTTTCTTCCTGCGCTTTCCTAAGCCATGATGCAGCTAAATCGAGGCGATTCGGGTTTGCATTCAATTCTAACGCGGTTTTTGTTTCTTTAGCTAGTTCAATCAGTCTTTCATGATTAAGTGCATAACCTTTTCTTCTCCCCAATAATCTACCAGAAGGATGGGCGATCAAATCAACATGGTGACTCCTTAATGCGGTCTCGAGCCTTGCCATAATCGTCTCTTCATCCTGAGTAAATGATGAATGAATGGAAGCAATAACAAAATCCATCTCTTCTAATAATTCATCGTCATAATCTAGCGTACCATCAGGAAGGATGTCCATCTCTACACCAGCAAAGATCTTGAAATCGCTCCATTTTTCATTCAATCGGTTGATCTCCGCTCTTTGTTGACGTAACCGTTCTGGTGTTAACCCATTTGCCACTCTAAGATACTGAGAATGGTCTGTTATCGCTATATACGAATAGCCTTTTTCTCTTGCTCTTTCTGCCATTTCCTCAATTGTGTAGGCACCGTCACTCCATGTAGAGTGCATATGAAGATCGCCCTTAATATCGCTCAATGAAACGAGTTCGAACTCTGACTCCTGAGCAGCCTCAATTTCTCCACTATCTTCTCTAATCTCTGGTGGTATATACGACAATCCAAAATGGTTATAAAATTCCGTTTCATCCTTAAACGTTAACACTTCACCTGTTTCAATCGATTCTACGCCGTATTCACTTATTTTCTCGCCCTTATTTTTGGCAATTTGACGCATCTTGACGTTATGGTTTTTCGATCCAGTAAAGTGATGGAGGGTGGATGCGAATTCTTCAGGTTTTACGAGTCTAAAATCAACTGAAACAGAAAACTCGTCATCCATTTCAAGCGTTATCTTCGTATCTCCCTTGACCACTATTTTCGACACACCTTCTAATGAAACAAGCTGTTCTGAAACGTCTGCAGCTTGGGTCGTGGCGATAATGAAATCAAGGTCTTTGATCGTTTCTCGAATTCTTCTTAAGCTTCCCGCTCTAGCAAATCGATCGATTCCCTCTAATGTTTCTAACTGACGTTCTATTTTTTCTGCGATAGGTAACATATATGCGATCGATAACCTCTCGGGTCTCTTGCCAGCTTCATCGATTGCGGCTAAGATCTTTTCTTCACTCTTCTTACCGAAACCAGGCAACTCTTGAATCTTTTCCTCTTTACATGCATCTTCAAGAGTTTTCATATCTACGACGCCCAGCTCATGATAGAGCTTTGCAATCTTCTTACCACCGAGCCCCGGCAGCTTGAGGAGTGGCACTAACCCTGAAGGCACTTCCTTTTTCAGCGATTCTAGGGTTTCTGATTCTCCGTTTTCTATGATTTCATTAATAACCGCAGCTGTCCCTTTTCCAATTCCATTTAGCTCTGCAGGATCACTGATTTGGTCCATACTCCGGTCATCCGTTTCAAGTGCACGAGCAGCTTTTCTAAAGGCAGAAATCTTAAATGGGTTTTCACCCTTTAATTCCATATAGACAGCTATTTCTTCTAAGTATTTTATAACGCTCTTTTTATTCATGTTCGATCTCACCCTTCATAAGAATCGTTAACCAAAGGTTTTTTCTCATTTCATTCTATCACAAACAAATAACCCTTCATGCTGAAGGGTTATGCGACGTGTGTGCTCCATAAATCTTTAATTTGCTCTGTTAACACTGGTGTATGCTTCACGATGCTCTCAGCGATCACCGAATCTGAAATTGCTGTTTGTACAGTTTCATTTGGGAAAAGAGCTGCAAGAAAAAGGAAGAGAAATACAACGATATAGACTTCCACAAATCCAAGCAAACCTCCTAGCCAGCCATTAACTGTTTTTAATATTGGAAGTTCAGCCAGGAAGTCCAGCATCGATCCAATAATTTGCATCACGATTTTGGTAGCAAAGAACAAGAGCGCGAAAGCTATTCCACTGTAATATGTAGCTTCCAAATTTATTGCGTCGAACACCATTGCTGAAGCAGACGCTTCGCCGCCTAGTGATGGATAAGGTATCCAGAGCTTAAGATGAGGTGCAAGGTCACGGAAGTATGCATACGCAACGATAAACGATACAATAAAACCAGTTAAGTGGACCACTTGTAGGATCAATCCTCTACGCAAGCCAACTAAAAATCCACTCACTAGTATTATCAAAAGAATTAGATCAACCATCTTACGTTATTCCTCTTCTCTAAGTTTTTTCTTCAAATCTTCAAGTTCCTTTTTAATCATCACATATTCGTTAACTATATTTACTGCAGTCAATACCGCTAGTCGTTTTGTATCGAGATAGGGATTCATGCCCTTTATTTCACGCATCTTCTCATCGACTATAGTAGAGACTTCTTGAATATGTTGATGACTTTTATCGCCAACTATTTTATATTGTTCACCATAGATATCCACTGTAGTGCGAACTTTATCATGACTATCTGTCACCAAATAAGCCTCCTATCATGAGAAAGAATCCTAACTTGTATCATATCACGAAAATAAGTTGTTGAAAAATAAATTGGATAATTCTTGTTGTAGGTACAGTCTGCTATAATAGGTTGCAGTATAGCTAGAAAAGGGAGTTTTTATATGTCACAGGTAGTAATAACTGTATTACCATCCATTATGACGGAAATGAAAAATAAATACAACAGCATGTTAACCGATAAACAACCGCCAGGAAGCGTTTTTGTAGCTAAGTTGCCTTCCTGTACTATTACAGCATACCGATCAGGTAAAGTTCTGTTTCAAGGTGCGGGGGCTGAAACAGAAGCAAAACCATGGCAGTCTGCAGACGCTCCTTCACCTAAGAAGAAATCAGCTAAGAAAGTCTGTGACCATCAATACGCACCACCCTCTACCATCTCATCGTTATCTGCGATCGGAAGTGATGAAGTTGGCACAGGAGATTTCTTTGGACCGATGACGGTCGTGGCAGCATTTGTAGATAAAAAGCAAATGCCTCTATTAAAAGAATTAGGGGTACGAGACTCAAAAGGAATGAAAGATCCAGAGATTATCGAAATTGCTAAAAATCTGATTAAGACGATTCCATATAGCCTGCTTATTCTCCCTAATGAAAAATACAATGCAATGCAGAGAAAAGGGATGAACCAGGGTAAAATGAAGGCTTTACTACATAATCAAGCCATTCAAAACGTTCAGAAAAAAGTCCCTTCATATGATGCGATTCTCGTCGATCAATTTGCTAAACCAGAAGTATACTTCAATTACTTAAAAGGACAGCCTACGATCGTTAAAGATTCGGTATATTTTGCCACAAAAGCCGAAGAACTTCATCTAGCGGTTGCGGCAGCATCGATCATAGCAAGGTACTCCTTCGTTATGGAAATGAATCGCCTTGGCAAAGAAAACAATGTGGAACTTCCAAAAGGAGCTGGTCCAGTCGTGGATCAGGCAGCAGCGAAATTAATTCAAAAGCACGGTGAAGATGTTCTAAATAAAGTTGCAAAAGTACATTTCGCTAATAGTCAGAAAGCTATAAAGCTAGTTGAAAAGGCAAAGAGATCTAAATAAGACAAAAGAGCTGAAATCTATTTTCAGCTCTTTTTTTATTCTATCTACAGTATCCACAGAGATGTAATACCCATCTCATTTTACAATATACTGGAAGTAGTGCAAAAAAGACTGGAGGAGGATATGATGGGAATTACGTTCATTAAATTAGCAGCTGTGTACCTATTGATCGGTGTTGGGATAGGGATATTTATGGAGATGGCACATGACCATACCCTAGCAGGTTTACATGCGCATGTTAATTTAGTTGGTTGGGCAACAATGGCTGCCTTCGGCTTGATCTACCACCAATTCGATATTTCCAACAACCTTATGGCAAAGCTTCATTTTTGGCTGTTCAACCTATCCCTTCCTTTATTCATGCTAGGTCTTGGTTTCCTGCTCTATGGAAACGATTCTCTAATCCTACTCGTTATGATCGGGAGCTTTGTTTTGTTTCTATCGATCGTCTTTTTTGTAATCAATGTTCTTAAAAACCTTAAAGCATCTTCTACCTGATACCATGAAAAGGGCTGTCGAGAATTACTCGACAGCCCTTGAGTTTAAAAGAGATGAAGTATTTAGCTACGTAACGCCGCTCCAAACTGCTCTTCGACAGCTTGTAGTACGCGATCGTGTGCACTCTTCACTTCTTCTTCAGTTAGCGTTTGTTCTGGGTTGTAGTATCTTAATGAGAAGGCAAGCGACTTCTTACCTTCCTCTAAATGCTCACCTTGATACACATCGAATAAATTGATATCGACTAGCTTGCTTCCACCAGCGCCTTGAATAACATTTTTTACTTCGGACGCTTCGAGCATCTCATCAACAACTAATGCAACATCACGTGTTACCGATGGAAAACGAGGAAGTTTCGCGTATTTAAGATGCTCCACGTTTGCAGTTAACATCTTCTCAAGGTTTACTTCAAACACAAACGTTTCTTTCAAATCTAGTTCCTTTTCAACTTCTGGATGAAGTTGACCAAGATAGCCGATTGCCTCACCGTCGAGATGAACAGCTGCCGTTCTTCCAGGATGTAGCTTAGGCTCTTGAGCACGAACAAAAGAAAGACGATCTTGAAGTCCGAGGTCAACCGCTAGTTCTTCCACTACTCCTTTCATTACAAAGAAGTCCGCAGGCTTTTTCTCTTTCTGCCAAGGATGCTCTTGCCATAAACCAGTCATTACCCCCGCAAGATGTTCTTCCTCTTTCGGAAGCTCTGATCCTGATGGTAAGAAGACTGATGCCGTTTCATATAGTGCAATATTCTCAAGCTGGCGATTGATATTATATTGAGCAGCTTCAAGAAGATGTGGTAATAAGCTCGTTCTTAGCTCACTACGCTCCTCACTCATTGGCATAGCTAAACGAATTGCTTCAGGTGATTCGTCTGAGAAGAAAACACGTTTTGCTGGAGATGTTAAGGAATAGGTTACTGCTTGATAAAGTCCAGCTCCTTCAAGCATGCGACGAACACGACGTCTTTTTACTTGATAATCCGTTAACTGTCCAGGTGTGCTTTCTGTAATTGGAAGGGTAGCTGGTACATTGTCATACCCATATAAACGACCAACTTCCTCGATCAAGTCTTCCGTAATCGTAATATCTGGACGACGTGGAGGAACTTGAACGGTAAACGTTCCACCGAAATTTTTATAAGAAAATTGCAGGCGATCGAAAATAGCCGCAACTTCTGATTCCGAAATCTCAGTCCCTAATACTTGATTGATTCTAGCTACTTCAACACTTACATCTTTCGCTTCAACGTGACGAGCTCCTTGCTCAGCAACACCTCTTAAAACCGTTCCGCCTGCAAGGTCCTGTATTAGCTGTGCTGCTCGTTCGCTTGCTGGAACAACGCGATTGCGGTCGATGCCTTTTTCAAAACGAGAACTTGAATCACTCCGCAACCCTAGATCTTTTGAAGACTTACGTACGAGCTTGCTATTAAAATAAGCAGCCTCAAGCAAAACAGTCGTAGTATCTCCTTGAACTTCAGAATCAGCTCCGCCCATCACACCTGCAACTGCTACAGGAGTATGACCGTTCGTAATAACGAGATGATCACTCGATAACGTCCGCTCTGTATCATCGAGCGTTACGATTTTCTCTTCTTGTTTCGCACGTCGAATCATGACTTCTTTTGATCCAAAACGGTCATAGTCAAAAGCATGAAGCGGTTGACCATACTCGAGTAATACGAAGTTTGTGATATCCACCACATTGTTGATCGGTCTGATTCCAGCAGAAACAAGTCTGTTTACAAGCCACTGCGGGGAAGGTTGTACGGTAACATCTTTGATGATCGTCGCGCCATAGTATGGAGCGTCCTCTTCATCTTCAATCCGGACTGACACATGATTCTCAGCACTTTCTTCTGAACGAACAAGTTCAGGTGATGGCAGTGAGATCGGACGGTTCAATACTGCGCCTACTTCATACGCTACACCGATCATATTCATTGCGTCTGCACGGTTTGGCGTTAATCCTAGCTCAAGGATCGTGTCGTTAAGGTTTAAGTATTCTAGAGCATCTTCACCAGGTGTTACCTCGTCACTGAATACAAAGATTCCTTCAGCATATTCTTTTTGAACGAGCTTACTTTCTACACCAAGTTCCTGTAGAGAGCAGATCATTCCGTGCGAAGGTTCTCCACGAAGTTTCGCCTTTTTGATTTTGAAGTTTCCTGGGAGAACAGCCCCCACTTTTGCGACAGCAACATACTGATCTTTCGCCACATTTGGTGCACCACAAATAATTTGGACAGGCTCTTCTTCTCCGATATCCACTTTACAAACAGAAAGTTTATCGGCATCAGGATGTGAAGCGCACTCAAGTACATGACCGATCACTACGCCTTTGATCCCTTTGTTCAAACTTTCAACTGTTTCAACTTCAATACCGCCTTTGGTAATCAGTTCAGCTAATTCATCAGCTGAATATCCTTCAATGTCTACATACTGACTTAGCCAATTTAATGATACGAGCATTGTTTCTCCTCCTTACGCTTATATATGATTGAACTGCTTGATAAATCTGCTGTCATTTGTATAGAAGTGACGAATGTCATCGATGCCATATTTGAGCATTGCAATTCTTTCAGGCCCCATACCAAAAGCAAAGCCGGTCACTTTCTCAGGGTCGAATCCAGACATACGGAGCACATTTGGATGTACCATTCCGCCACCTAAAATTTCAATCCATCCAGTCCCCTTACAAACTGAACATCCGCTTCCACCACAGTTGAAGCATGAAATATCCATCTCTACAGATGGTTCAGTGAACGGGAAGAAGCTCGGACGCAGACGAATTTCTCTTTCTTCACCAAACATCTTTTTAGCAAAAGCTTGAAGTACCCCTTTAAGGTCACTCATGCGAACGTCTTCCCCGACCATAAGTCCTTCGATTTGCATGAATTGATGAGAGTGAGTCGCATCATCCGTGTCTCGTCGATAAACTTTACCTGGAACGATAATTTTTACCGGTCCTTCTCCGTTTAACTTCTCCATTGTTCTTGCCTGCATCGGTGAAGTATGCGTACGAAGTAACGTTTCTTCTGTCACATAGAAAGAGTCTTGCATGTCACGAGCTGGGTGATCTTTAGGCAAGTTCAACGCTTCAAAGTTATAATAATCTGTTTCCACTTCAGGACCTTCTGCAATAGAGAAGCCCATACCGAGGAAGAGATCCTCAATCTCCTCGATCACTCTCGTTAACGGGTGATGGTTTCCTTTATTGACAGGACGACCTGGTAATGTAATATCGATGGTCTCTTGCTTTAACTTTTCCTCAACAGCTGCTTTTTCCATCACCTGTGTTTTCTCATCAAGTTTTTCAGAGATCGCTGCGCGAATTTCGTTAGCCAGCTGTCCCATCTTCGGACGTTCTTCAGCAGAAAGTTTTCCCATACCTCTTAAAATTTCTGTGATCGGTCCTTTTTTTCCAAGGTATGCTACACGAATATCTTGCAATTCCTTCATTGAAGAAGCAGATTCAATTTGAGACAATGCTTCTTCTTTAAGTGTTTGTAACCGTTCTTCCATCATTTTTACCTCCATTTCAATCTTTGTAAAAAATACCCACTTCAGTTTGTACAACACAATTGTGACAACCTTACTCGTTTAAAAAACAAAAAAATCCTCGCCCCACGGAAAGGGGCGAAGATTTGAGTTCGCGGTACCACCCTAATTCACTGATATGTAACATCAGCCTTGGTAAACGATAACGGTTCATAACCGGTCCGCTTTTGGGTATCAAGCGGCAACTCCAGAGTGAATTCAAAAGCGTTCCTATAGAAATGCTCTCAGTCAAGGCATTTCCTCCCTTAATAGGAAGAGGCAATTTACTACTCTCTATCATTGTTTTTAATATAATGAAGTTCTTTATAATTATAGAAAAAAAACGCTCAGTCTGCAAGCATGATTATGAAGGCATCAACCCGTACATAAGGATTCCGGCAGCAACAGCTACATTCAATGATTCAGCCCCACCGTAGATCGGAATATACACCTTGTCATGAGCAAGTTCTTGGAGTTCTTTTGAAACGCCGTTCGCTTCATTCCCCATAATCACAGCAAACTGCTCTGGACCCTGTAACTGATGATAAGGAGTTCCACCGCTAACTTCCGTTGCGTAAACCGAAACACCAGCATCCTTTAAGTCTTTCACGGCGTGGCGCAGATCTACTTTTTTTATAGGGATGTGAAAAAGCGATCCTTGAGTAGAACGCAGTACCTTACTGTTATAAAGGTCCACTGTTCCATGACCAAGCAACACACCATCATATCCTGCGCTATGTGCTGTACGAATGATCGTACCTAAATTACCTGGATCTTGAATTGCATCTAAGAGAATAAACTTTCCGGTTTCTGCTAAACTTGATTCAGACATTTTACAAACAGCCAAAATGCCCTGTGGTGTTTCAGTTGCAGTTAATTCTTTCATCACTTTATCAGTAACAGTATAGACGGCTGGTCGATCTTTAAACAGATCAATCTCGAAATCAGTGCTTTCTGAAATTATGATTTCTTGCACGAGCGCATTTGCTCTCGCTGCTTCTTCGATAATATGAGGTCCCTCGATTAGAAACGAAGATGCTTTCTCTCGTCCTTTTTTCGTCTGTAGCTTTTTCCAGTCTTTCACTTTTTGATTTTTCACAGATTCAATAAGCATAGTGCTCTCCTTCATTTTTCAATGATTCCATTATAGACGCAAGATCGAGAAGATTCCAATACAATTCATGAAATTCCATTCTTTCGTTCATACTAAGATTGCTTGGTATACAAGCGAAAGAGAAAGGTGAGGTGGAAAGCATGGACCTTAACTTAAGAAAAGCCATCCTTGCTAACGTATCTGGTAACAATGAGGATCAGATAGAGGCAACGATTCTCGATGCGATCCAAAGCGGTGAAGAAAAAATGTTACCAGGTCTTGGTGTCCTTTTCGAAGTCCTTTGGAAAGAAGCCCCTGAAGACGAGCGTCAGCAAATGCTCTCTTACATGGCTCAAGGCGTACAATAAGCAAAATCCGGTGGCAAAAGCCACCGGATTTTGTGTTAGAAATGAAAAGCGGAAGGGGGCCGTCTAAATCCGCAGGGCGTTGGAGCCTTTGTGAATGAGACGATTTTTGTCTCAATCACAAAGGTGAAACGACCGGAGGATTTGGCCCGCTGTAGCTAGACATCGAAAAGCGGAGGGACCGTTTAGGCTCGACAAGCGCTGGAAGCTTTTATTTTACAAGCGCTCCAATGATTCCGTGTCTAAACGCGAAACTCCGCTTTTCTTAATTAAACGTAATTTCCTTCACCTTTTCATCATCTAATTTCTTAATGACTTCTACGATGAGGTTTACAGCGTTTTCGAAGTCGTCGCGGTGCAGGATTGCTGCGTGCGTGTGGATGTAGCGTGTTGCGATGGTGATGGAAAGTGCTGGTACACCGTTCGCAGTAAGGTGAATTTTACCAGAGTCCGTTCCTCCACCTGCAATTGCATCGAATTGGTAAGGAATGTTGTTCTCGTCAGCAGTATCGGTTACGAAGTCACGAAGTCCTTTGTGACCAACCATAGATGCATCATACATGATGATTTGAGGACCTTTACCCATCTTCGACTGAGCATCTTTGTCTGATACCCCAGGTGTATCTCCGGCAATTCCTACATCAACAGCAAAACCGATATCAGGCTTGATCATGTTTGCTGCAGTTGTTGCTCCGCGGAGCCCAACTTCTTCTTGAACTGTTCCAACACCGTATACCGTGTTTGGATGATCTTCTCCTTTTAGTTTACGAAGCACCTCTATTGCAATGGCACAGCCAATACGGTTGTCCCAAGCTTTTGCCATCAGCATCTTTTCGTTGTTCATCACTGTGAATTCACAAACAGGGACGACAGAATCTCCAGGTTTAACCCCCCACTCCATCGCTTCTTCTTTGCTTGATGCGCCGATATCGATGAACATGTCTTTTTTGTCGATCGATTTCTTACGCTGTTCTGCCGGAAGAATGTGAGGTGGCTTTGAACCGATAACACCCATGATGTTACCTTTTCTTGTCATAACATTTACGCGCTGTGCAAGCATAACTTGCTCCCACCAGCCTCCAACTGTTTGGAACCATAGGAAACCTTTATCATCGATACGAGTCACCATGAACCCTATCTCATCAAGGTGACCAGCTACCATAATTTTAGGACCTTGCGCACTTCCCTTTTTCATTGCGATCAAGCTGCCGAGGTTATCGGTCATCATTTCATCAGCAAGTGGCTCAATATGTTTTCTCATAACGTCACGAGGTTCACGTTCGTTACCGGGTACGCCATTCGCATCAGTTAATTCTTTCAGCATCTGCAACGTTTCGTCTAGCTTCGTCATATGTAGTTCCTCCTTATATGTATCCATTCATTGTTCATTATAACGTTTTTAGAAATGTTACACAATTGAGAACGCTTTAGTTCTAATAGCCTTCATTTTGTCTTTGGTGGTTTATTTCGTTTTTCTTCAGGTAAGCATCTTCCATTTCACTAACACTTAAATCGAGTGTAGCCCCAAGCTGTAAATATTTTTCAAACAACTTTTTAAAATACTCCTCGGTTTGATTTTGCCCAAGAGCATCGATCGCATGATATACTTTTTGAAACGCATCAACAGGAGAACCGCTAGAATCGAGCTGTTCATAATTTGTAATGTCGGAGATGCCAAGTTCAAGACCTAACGATAGTATAAAGTGAATACCGTCTACATATTCCTCTACTATCACATCTCTAGGAGCAGGCGATTTCGTACTCCAATACTTGAAACACCTCGTTTCATTAGCAAGCTCTCCCACTTCTACTTGTAAAGCGAGTAGCTTTCTATGAAACAATAGGTCATTCTGTAGCTGATGTTCTTCTATGATTCGTTCGTCCAATGCTTTTTGAAGTTCAAACAAACGTTTAACGTTCAATCTCATCGTCCTCTCGTTAAATTAATTATTTTTTTGAAACCTTTCTTTATCATAAACGTAAACAGTAGTGAAGCATAGTGAAAACGAGGTGCTGCCAAATGATTATTGTTCTGTTTCGATTAGTTATTCTTGCTGCAATGGTACTTATCGCGTACTCAGTTATCCGTTTTTTAGCCGACCCTAAAAGAAAACTTGAAAAAGCCTACGATCATAAACAATACTATTTTTTAGATGACACGTCGAACGTACGAAAGAATTTTCTCGTCACGTACAAAGGAGCCCTGTTTGAAGGAGAGAAGTACCTTGGTACGACCGATAACTCCTTCGATATCATTACCATTTCTGTGAGCGTTAAGAATGCTTCTGAGTTATATTTGCTAGAGAAAGAAGATTTTTATTTCCTGGAAAAAGAAATGGACTTGCGGTATCCATGTGCTGAAATCGAATGGAAAAGTCCAGTTAAAGAGTTTCTTCGTCATAGAGAAAATTCATAATAAAAGACGACCTTGCCGCGTGGCAAGGTCGTCTTTTTTATCGAACAGGCTGAAAAAATTCATCCCACTTCATGATCCATTCTCGTCTTCTTAATAAGTGAAATAAAATAACCAATCCCATCATGATCAAAACAATCAACATGGGTTCTAACCCTTTGATTGCTGTTCCAAAAAATGAGTACATCAAAGCGAGCGGGATATTTGTAAGAAAAGATGATCGTAAATATTCCTTAAAATTTCTTGAAACTTCGATCAAGCAAAGTGAAATGAAATGAAAGTGCACAAATGGTATTAACCTTAAAATTGCGATTTGTCCAACCGACATGGGCATCCTTTTTTTCATCCATTTTTTCTTTAATGTAGTGACCTTATTAAATAACAAAGGAGAGCGCTTGATCAAAAAATAAAACACAATGCTTACGACCGTAATTCCTATAACGGAATAGATTGTTCCATATACTGCGCCAAACAATACTCCCCCTGCCATACAAATGACACTGACGGGCACAAAGATAAACTGACGTAAGAAGTGCAATACAATAAAATAGAGCGGGGCATAGACTCCACTGTTAGAAACAACTTCGATGAGAGGCAGGACAAGCTCATTCATGATGTTCCCCCCTTCTCCTTTACGTTTATGACATGAGACGAGCAGTTATGTCAAAACCTGCGGTTAGGTGAAAGAATATTTTTTTGGAAATAGGTGGACAATAAGTGAGCATTTCACCAATACGGTATGAGGAGGCTGTTTAAATGGATGAGCTTGTAATAGCCCGTTCACTTTTTGGAATGACGATGGGCGTACATATTATCTATGCCACCTTAGGTGTAGGTCTACCGCTGATGGTTCTTGTAGCTGAGCTGATGTACCAAAAGACCAAAGACAAAGATTACGCTATTATGGCAACACGTTGGACAAAGGGGTTTGCAGTTCTTCTTGGAGTCGCCATTCCGACTGGAACAATTGCAGGGGTCCAACTTTCCCTCCTATGGCCTGGATTCATGGAAGCCGTCGGCCGTGTCATCGCGCTTCCGTTCCAAATTGAAATCTATGCTTTCTTTCTAGAAGCTCTGTTTATGTCAATCTATGTTTACGCTGCTGATCGACTATCTCCTCTTATGAGAATCGTAAGCGTAACGCTAGTTGCTATTGGCGCAAGTGCTTCTGCCATTCTGATTACGAATGTTCATGCTTTCGAAGGCACTCCAGCTGGTTTCGATTTCATAGATGGCAAATTCGTTAATGTAGATCCATGGGAAGCTTTTTTCAACCCTTCGTTCATCGTAACGGCTGGTCATGTTACTGTTTCAGCATTGATGACCGGTGCATTCGTTATCGCTTCAATTGCGGCCTACAAAATGATTCGTCTCAAAGGGAATTCAAGAGAATATAAATTTCACCATAAAGCATTGATGATGGGGTTAGCGATCGGAGGAATCTTCTCGCTATTAACATCGCTCAATGGACATGAATCAGCCCAGCAGCTGCATGCATATCAACCTGAAAAGCTTGCAGCAGCAGAAGGGCTTTTCGAAACACAAACGCATGCACCGCTAGCAATTGGTGGTTTTACAGATAAAGAGGAACGTGAAGTAAAGTGGGCGATCGAAATACCATGGGCTTTAAGTTATCTAGCAGATGACTCTTTTGAAACGGAAGTTCTAGGACTTGAAGAGTTTCCTGAAGATGAATGGCCTCCTCTTTTCGTTCACACGTTATTTAACGCGATGGTCGGGATTGGCTCACTGCTAATCTTACTCTCGATCGCCGGATTCACTTGGTATAGACTGCTCAAAAAACGAAGCTTCCCACGTTGGCTTATGTGGGCCTTTATCGCAGCTGGTCCCCTGGCCATGACGGCAATTGAATTCGGGTGGATCTTTGCATGTACTGGTAGACAGCCATGGGTTATTTACCGTGTTATGAAAACAGAAGATGCTGTAACGACCTCTGGCAATATCGGACTCTTATTTGTGCTATTTTTAATCATCTATATCATTCTAATGATTTCTACGGTTCTAGTCTTACGTTATTACTTCAAAAAGAACCCGGTAGCACAAGAGCTAGATCACTAATTAAAAATGAGGTGTTATTGACATGTCAGAGGCACTATATGCCATCACACTAATATGGGGGATTGTTTTTATTTACGCGGTTATGGCAACGATTGACTTCGGGGCAGGCTTTTGGGCAATGGTCTATCTAAACAAGAAAAATACGAAAGCTACCTCCATTGCAAACAGATACTTATCTCCTTCATGGGAAGTAACAAACGTATTTATTGTTGCAATTGTCGTTGCGCTGTTCAGCTTTTTTCCAGGTGCTACGTTCACACTCGGAACGGTTTTACTCATACCAGGAAGCCTCATCATTCTTTTCCTTGCAATACGAAGTGCCTTTCTTGTTTTTTCACACTCGGCAAATGAGCAGTACAAAAAATTCTTAACTCTCGTTTCAGGAATTACAGGCTTTCTCATTCCTGCTCTATTGATAGCAGTATTACCCATCACACAAGGAGGATTTATCACACCATCGGATGGGGCTGGTCGTCTTGATATGATCGCACTCTTTTCTAGTTTTAACGTTTATGCGTTTATGGGTTTCGCCATCTCTAGCACATTGTTTCTATCTTCTCTGTTGTTAGCGGACTACTCAAACGTTGCTGGGGATTCAGAAGCATATGAAATCTATAGAAGAGACGCGATCCTAGTAGGTCCTCTCTCCCTTGCGATGGCTGCTCTCATCGTGCTGACGATCCGGTTTGAAGCGAACTGGCTTTATGAGAACTTATTAGAATTCACCCCTTGGTTAGTAGGATCGATCATCACGTTTTTTATTGGATACATCGCCTTGTTTATTCCTAGAAAAAACGGAAAAGGCATCCCACGTTTGGCAATGGTAAGCGTCGTTATTCAATATCTACTTGCTAGCTATGCGTATGGATCAGCACACTTGCCTTACATTGTCTATCCAGATGTGACGATCGAAACAGGTTTTACAAACCCTGCAACATTTCGTGCGTTAATTATCACCTACATCGTTGCATTCTTCATATTGACTCCTGGTTTTATCTATTTCTGGCGCCTCTTTCTAAAAGATAAACGGTATTTAAAACAGAACGAATCTTGAGTATGTGCTAGTAATGCTTCATTTGATTAAGTAAAAAATTCCTGCAACGCACGCAACGTTTAGAATGACTGCTAGTGGCAGTCCATACTGAAACGAAGCGTGCTTTGTTTTATGTCTGAATTGCTTCATTCCGAGATAACCGCCGATCGCTCCTCCTAGTATGTACGAAGTCCATAATGTTTTCTCAGATATACGCGACTTACGTTTTCTGGCCTTACGTTTATCGACTCCCATCAACAGGTAACTACACACATTTATGCACACGAGGTAAAGCACTATAGCTGTCATCAATTCATTCTCCTTATATAAAAAGCCACCCTCATATCATGAGGGTGGCTTATCTAATTACTTCAAGTTTTCTTTTGCTTTAGATGCAAGTTGTGCGAATGCTTTTTCGTCACTGATAGCAAGCTCAGCAAGCATTTTACGGTTTACTTCGATTCCAGCAGTCTTAAGACCGAACATTAGACGGCTGTAAGAAAGTCCGTTCATGCGAGCAGCAGCGTTGATACGAGTGATCCAAAGCTTACGGAAGTCACGCTTTTTCTGACGACGGTCACGATAAGCGTACATGTTTGATTTCATAACTTGCTGATTAGCAACTTTGAAAAGTAAAGACTTAGATCCGAAATATCCTTTTGCAAGTTTTAACGTTCTTTTACGTCTGCGACGTGTTACGTAGCCACCTTTTACTCTTGGCATACTAAACCCCTCCTAATTGTGTATCAATGTATGATTTTACGATTACTTTTTGTTGTAGATTAGCGCTTTGATACGCTTGAAGTCACCAGCAGACACTAGAGAAGCTTTACGAAGTTTACGCTTCTGCTTTTGAGTCTTATGACCGAACATATGGCTAGTGAAAGCACGGCTGCGCTTAAGTTTACCTGATCCAGTTTTCTTGAAACGCTTTGATGCTCCACTGTGAGATTTCATTTTTGGCATGAGAGAGTTCCTCCTTAAAGAATTACTTTTCGCTGACTGGTGCTAAGATAAGGAACATGCTGCGTCCTTCCATTTTTGGTTTGGACTCAACCGTTGCAATATCTTTGCAATCTTCTGCAAGGCGCTCAAGCACCTTTTTACCGATATCAGAATGCGTGATCATACGACCGCGGAAACGGATCGATGCCTTCACTTTATCGCCTTTATCAAGAAACTTACGAGCATTACGAAGTTTCGTATTGAAGTCATGCTCCTCGATATTCGGGCTCAAGCGAACTTCTTTAACGGTAATAACTTTTTGTTTCTTACGCGCTTCTTTTTCCTTCTTTTGCTGCTCATAGCGAAACTTTCCGTAGTCCATAATACGACATACTGGAGGTTTTGCATTTGGAGCAACCATAACCAGGTCAAGATTTGCGTTTCGAGCCATATCTAATGCCTCATTTTTTGATTTCACACCAATTTGGTTTCCGTCTGCACCAACGAGACGTACTTCCCGGGCACGAATGCCCTCATTGACGTTCATGTCTCTACTAATAATCAGCCACCTCCATGGTTAATTGTTCGATGTGATCATCTAACAAGATGTCCTTAAATTATTTATCCGGTTCAAAGCATTAAAAAAAGCGTCGGCGCATACGACACCCACACATTCTCTACATAGTACATAAACAATGATACCTGCAAACTGCCATAACGGCGTCAATCAGGTGAGAAGCGGGCGCTTCTGCTTGCTTTGTTTCCGATATTTAATTTACCTAAGACAGTATACCATGCTGTTTCAAACTATGTCAAGGCGACATGAAAGAATTCATTTGAAGCGCACTTGATTATCATATCTGATTTTCCTGACGCTGACAAGTGTTTTTTATAAAATTGTTGAGCAATTACTCAATCGCCTTTTCGATCTTAACATAAAAAGCTGGCATAAGACATCTGTTGAAAAGATCTTAAGAACTATCCGCTAATGTGATAGTGGTGATTTGCGCTCCAGGATGCTCGCTTTCCGCGGGGCGGGCGGTGAGCTTCCTCGTCGCTTACGCTCGTGTGGGATCTTCACCTGTCCCGCAGGAGTCGAGCACCCTTCCGCTCCAATCCACTTTATTTGAAGTCTTAATCAAAGAATAAACCATTCAAATTGATAGCAAAAAATTGTTAGTATTATAGGTCGGAAAGTTTAATTTTGATTTATGGCGTTTTAGTAGGAGGGAATACCTCGTGACTCCCGTGGTCCAACGGGCGTTCGAGACTCGGAGCGGACCGATTTTGTCCGATTTGAGGCTCGGGCGTTCGTCCACAGGAAAGCAAGAGGTATTCAAGCTCCTACGGGATCGGGACCACACGATCTATGTTTATCCACAAACAGAAAAAGCCGGCATTAAGCCGGCTTCTCATTACTTTTTATTCTTGATTTCATTTTCAATGTTAGCAGTAAAGTCACTAAGAGCAACTGTCTCAGAATCTTGCTGACCATAGCGGCGCACGTTAACTGCGTCCCCTTCGACTTCCTTATCACCTACAACTAGCATGTAAGGAATCTTTTGCATCTGAGCTTCGCGAATCTTGTAACCGATCTTCTCATTTCGCTCATCCACTTCCACGCGAATGCCTTCACGTTGAAGCTTCTCTTGAACTTTCTTCGCATAATCAAGATGAACTTCAGAAACTGGAATGATTTCTGCCTGTACAGGTGCTAACCAAGTAGGGAATGCTCCTTTGTATTCTTCAATTAAGAATGCAACAAAGCGTTCCATAGTGGAAACGACACCACGGTGAATAACAACTGGGCGGTGCTGGCCACCATCTTCACCGATGTAAGATAGGTCAAAGCGCTCAGGAAGATGGAAGTCAAGCTGAACAGTCGATAATGTTTCATCTTTACCAAGGGCAGTTTTCACCTGCACATCTAGCTTCGGACCGTAGAATGCAGCTTCGCCTTCTGCTTCTACATATTCTACATCAAGGTCATCCATTGCTTCTTTCAGCATCGCCTGTGCTTTATCCCACATCTCATCATTATCAACGTATTTCTTCTTATCTTCTGGATCTCGATAAGAAAGACGGAAATAGTAGTCATTGATCTGGAAGTCTTCGTAAACTTCTTGTACGAGCTTAACGACGCGGATGAATTCTTCCTTAATTTGATCCGGGCGGCAGAAGATATGTGCATCATTCAATGTCATCGAGCGTACACGTTGAAGACCCGCAAGTGCTCCAGACATTTCATAACGATGCATTGTACCAAGTTCAGCCACACGATAAGGTAAGCCACGGTAGCTCTTCAAATCGTTTTTGTAAATCATCATGTGGTGAGGGCAGTTCATCGGACGAAGAACTAGCTCCTCAGTTTCATCCATTTTCATCGCTGGGTACATATCTTCTTGATAATGATCCCAGTGTCCACTTGTTTTATACAGTTCAACGTTGGCAAGGTGTGGTGTATAAACGTGGTTGTACCCTAAGCGCTCTTCTAGATCTACGATGTATCTTTCAATTGTACGACGAATTGTAGCACCCCTAGGAAGCCAGATCGGAAGACCTTGTCCTACTTCTTGAGAAATTGTAAAGAGCTTCAATTCTTTTCCTAGTTTACGGTGATCACGCTCTTTTGCTTCTTCTAACAACTGTAGGTATTCTTCAACCTGTGATTGTTTTGGAAAAGCTGTACCATAGATACGCTGAAGCATCTGGTTATCACTATCGCCTCTCCAATAAGCTCCTGCAATCGAAAGCAACTTAAAGGCTTTGATCTTACTAGTTGAAGGTACGTGTGGTCCACGGCAAAGATCAAAGAACTCACCTTGCTCATAGATCGTAACGTCCTCATCAGCAGGAATAGCCTCTAATAGCTCAAGCTTCAGGTCATCTCCGATTTCTTCATACATCTTTTTAGCTTCGTCACGAGAGACTACCTTACGTTTCACTTCAAGGTTTTCGTTGACGATCTTCTTCATTTCCTTTTCAATCTTCGGAAGATCTTCTGGTGTAATGGAAACAGGACAATCGATATCGTAATAAAAACCGCTGTCAATAACAGGACCTACACCAAGCTTTACATCTTTAAAAAGACGTTTGATCGCTTGTGCCATTAAATGAGCTGTACTGTGGCGAAGAACTCCTAACCCATCTTCACTTTCAGGAGTTACGATTTCAATCGCTCCATCTTCCTCAATTTCGCGTCGTAAATCAATTGTTTCACCGTTTAGTTTACCTGCCACGGCTTTCTTTTTTAGACCCGGACTAATTGAGCTTGCAATTTCTTCTGTTGTCGTACCTTTATTAAACTCCTTAACAGAACCATCAGGAAATGTAATATTTACTAATTCAGCCATGTTCCTCACTCCTTTTTTTATGCATATAAAAAACACCCATCCCAAAAGGGACGAGTGTTGATCTCGTGGTTCCACCCTGCTTCCCGCTAAGATATCATCCTAGGCGGCTCAGACTGCTGTAACGTAGCACAAACGCCGCACTATTTCCTGAGCGGTGTTCAAAGGTGGTAAGTATACTTTTCACACTAGGATGATCGCACCATTTCATCCCTCTCTGAAAGCTGACAAAGCATCTCATATCCTTATCATAACGATTTTCAATATACGTTTATGTAGGTATTATAAGTAGTTGACTACATAAAATCAAGCCTATTTCTAATGATTTCCCGAAAAAAATATTTTAGACATGTGAAATGGGAAAAAGCGTAATCGCTCTTGAAAAACATTACGAATCGTCTGAGTCAGTCCCTCTTCAATATCATCTGTAAATACATTTATTTCTTCGGGTGCTAAATATAAAAGCGGCAACAAAATATCCGGGTCAATTTCATCAGTTGTTAATTCATTCGGAAGCTCTTCAAAATACATGTCCATTGAATCAACAACAAGCTTGACCCCCTTCTCATCTACAAGGTGATACTCCCCATCGAAAAGAAGGTTCACCTCCTTCTGTTTCGGATTCCTAAGCTGCAGCAGCTGCCTAAGTGCTTCAATGAAGTTCTGATACTCTTGCTCGAGTTTGTATTCATCAATTGCTTCAGCAACTAAAGCAGAGAGAAGCTTTTGATAGGGTCTCGTCCTAAAAACAAGAAATGAGTCAAACGAAATCGTACCTCCTTGCTCAATACAACCAAATGCTGCATCTCGAAGAATAGTAAACCTCTCACGATATCCCTCAGTTCTTGGGACGTCGATGCGATCCCCATCGCCTATGCTTCTTGCTAAACCGCAGATCTCATCAATTTCCTCGCGATCTTTAAAATAATAGCTAGTCCTTAAAATATTTTGCATCCATACCTTTTCATAGGTGGTCTTAACACAGTGGGCGAGGCAATCGGCAATTTCAAAACACGTTCTTGAATCGTATGGCTCAATCGGTATGGAAAGAACCATTTCTGCTTCATTTTCAAGTGTCTCTTTCCCTCTCAGGCATAGAGCTGCATGTAGAACATCATAGTCTGCTTTGTTTTTGAACGTAAGTGAAACCAACTTTTCCCCCTCCTGTCCACCTTCTTATTAGCATCTATATGGCCGAACTACAGGAAAGATGAATGAAACAATAAAAAAGCCACCCACAACTAGTGGATGGCTTCAACGCAAGAAGAGATCGTGCCTTATTTCCGCCTGTTCTTCCCTTCAAGAAAGATGGGCGTCGTATAATGTTTGATTCGTTCCATAATCCGTTTTGCTTTCGTTAGCTCGACCCCTGCTTTATTTGAATAAGCAAGATGTTCTTCAAGCAAATCATAATCAAGGTTTGAAGAATAAAGTGTAGGGAGTCCCTCCGTCATCCGGTATTGAAGCAGTGTTCCTAAAATATCATCACGAACCCATGTAGAGATATTCTCTGCCCCAATATCATCCAAAATAAGAAGAGGGGTCTCTTTTAGGAAGTTTAGTTTTTCATCGATCGACTGATCTTGAATCGCACTCTTCATTTGTCTAAAGAAGTCAGGTGTGTAGATGAACTGAGATTGAACCCCTTTTTCTTTTGCAAGCTGATTCGCAATCGCACCGAGGAGAAAAGTCTTCCCGACCCCAAAGCCGCCATGTACGTACAGTCCCTTAGACGTTTCACCAGGGACAAAATCTTCAACGTATTGATCAGCAGCTTGAAACGCTTCGATTCTGCCCCCGTCATCATCGATATCAGCAAAAGATGCGTTCAGGATTTCTTTAGGAATGTAATAGCTTTTTACCATCTCATTGCGTTTCTTATTATCTTCTTCTTGAATCCTAGTAGGGCATCGGTTGTATCGAATATCGATCACGGTTCTATTGATAAATAGCTCAGGTTCATACCCGTCCATCATGTTCACACAATTAGATAGTCCGTCGCACCCTTCACAGCCCTTCGTTTGCGTTGTGTATTCGTATAGTCTGGCGAGACTTCGGTCGATCATTTTTTCATCGACTTCTTCGTTCTCTGCACAAAATGCACGAATATGTGGATCAGACAAAATTGCTTTTTTCATTTCCTTATATTTCTGTTGAAATTTATTATTTGCAGGCATTTTATTAAAAGATTCTTGAATGGATTCCATCTATTTTCACCCGCTCTCATTACTTATATTAGTCTTTTTTATATTTGCTTAGAAACTTTTGTAGCTGCTTTTGCTTTTCAGCGCGTTCGTCCTCAGACATTTCCGGTTCTTTTGGATTCGAAATCCATTCCGGTACTTTGTCTTTCCTTGCTGAAGTCTTGTTACGGTTAGAAGTTTTATTCGCTTTCTTAGGTGATGGTTGTTCTAATTCTTTAATCGCCAAGTCCATCGCTTCTCTCACTGTCTTCACATTCGCTCTAGCCCAATGACTTGCAAACTTCTCTACGTAGTTTTTCGATAGCTTCTTATCCTGCGTTTCTAGAATAAAGTCTAACAGTACGTTCATCACACCAGGAGTTAAATTCTGCTCGTCCATAATTCGTTCAACCATTCGCATATCTGCTTGTGAAGGCTTACCACCTCCAGCAGCCCTTTGCAAGATGTCATATGGTGTCATCTGTTCGTATCGTTGGGCAGCTTTTTCTTCCTGGGTTGATGGCTCTTTCTTATGAAATTCTTGTAATTCCTCAGGCTGCTTTCTCAGTTGAAGCGCAGGAACTTTCCCTTTGTTTTCTAATGCAAACCAGCTGCTAACCTCTTTACGGAGTAAATCTTCAGTCAACATATCATGATGAATAGCAGCTTGTTCAACAATTCGAGCCATTTCATATGGCTCGATTTTATACACGAAAGCTAAACGCTCGATCGTCTGTTTAACAGACTTATTAAGCATTTGATTTGATACAATCATATCAGAAATATGCTGCTTCATCACTTCAAAATCAAAACGGGGAGAACTGAACACAAGCCCTTTGTTTTCGCTTCTGCCAACCGCTGGAACTTGTGGCTCATCATTTTCATCAGCCATAACCATTTCGGACGGATGTAAGGAATCATACACATCATTGAACGAAGCAGTAACGTTCTCGTATTTATCTCTATCGATCAACTTACTTGAGAAATGTTTTTTCAGTTCATTGTATCGGTTTCTGCCTAGTCTATTAAATAAGTAAATATTTAAAACACCATCATTGAAAAAGCGCTCTGGCGTTAGAGGTGGATGTAATTCATACGCAAAGTGTCTCGGATCTTGGTCCTTTTTCAAATACGTATTCAATAGACCGATTCCTTCTAATTTCTTTCTTTCTTCTAAAACCTTCTTCAAATCCCACCTCAGCATAACCTTTAGGCTGTGATGTGTCATTGATTCATGATCTTGATGTTCATACATACTCCACAACGTCATATACAAACTATATGCCTCTGCACCGATTAAGGGCTGATATAAGAGAGTTAGGATCTTTCTATCATACTCATGAAGAAGGCCAGCAGCCTCCACTTGAAGGGTATCAACAGGTAGTAGTTCTTTCCAATGCATATGCTTCACCTTTATCTTCTATCTTATTATTGTACTTCACTACTAAATTTAGTCTTTATTAGGTCGTCTTAACGTACAAAAAAAGAGCTTAATCTAAGCTCTCTTTCTTTACTCCGCTCTGTTTATCAACTCTTTTAGTTCTTTAATGAAAACATTGATATCTTTGAATTGACGATAAACTGAAGCAAACCTTACATAGGCAACTTCATCCACTCTGGCAAGTTGATCCATCACAAGCTCACCGATAACATCACTGCTAATCTCAGAAGCTCCCTGATTACGTAAGTCACGTTCAATTTCATTTACAACTTTTTCAAGAGTTTCTAGAGGAACAGGTCTTTTTTCACACGCTTTTATTAATCCTCGAAGAATTTTATCTCTGCTAAATTCCTCTCTTGTTCCTTCTTTTTTCACAACGATAAGCGGAATTTCTTCTACCGTTTCGAACGTTGTAAAACGGTATGTACAGGATTCACATTCACGGCGTCTCCGAATAGACCTGCCATCGTGAACAGGTCTTGAATCCAGTACTCGTGTTCCATTTATATTACAGTTGGGACAACGCATCAGATCATCTCCACCAAACGCACAAGATTTCTATATCTTATTTTAGCATAAATTAAAGAAGTGCACTAATCCTATTAAGAATCGGAATATCCTGTTCCTAAAAATGTGAGTTGCTTTTGTAGAGCTTGATACGCTGTCTCGATAACGCGTTTACTATAGCCGAAATCAACAGGCAATGGCGTCTCTGTCGATACAGAGAAATCTATTGCCGTTCTGTAAGGTCTTACGGACACGACAGTTACAACGATAAGAGCTTTCTTTCCACCATTTATTTGGAACACAAATTCTCCTCGATCGAGAGAATCTGTTACGATTTCTCCTTTAAAGTGTTTCAGAAGTACTTCCTTAGCTGCTTTATAACCTTGTTCCTTCGTTGTTTTAAAGTAATGTGTTTTTAATGCTTCATTCGGGTGATTTTCCCCTGTTTCTGCTCTATTCGTAAAAAAATCTTTTATCCCCACCGTGTTCCTCCTTTATTTTTTTTTAGAATAGCAAGAAACGGTAAAGAAATCAATTCACTAAGCAATGTGTGCATAAGAAAAAGGAGTGCATTCGCACTCCTAGATTTTTTCGTATAGTTTATGAAGTAAACGCTGATTCCTGTTCTCTAAGTCTAGGTTTAACTGGGCCCATTCCACGAGGTAATTCAATGTTTTCTCTCGTATCAGCACCAAGCGCATCTGCAATATGGTTCGCAGCAACATTTGGATCAAGATCGCCACAGGTATACACATCGATACTTGCATAACCGTGCTCAGGAAAACTGTGAATCGTCAAATGTGATTCAGAAATAATGACAACTCCACTCACACCTTGAGGTGCAAACTTGTGAAATGCAACTTCTCTAACTTCAGCTCCAGACTTAAGTGCCGCTTCTACAAACGTTTCTTCGATTAGTTTCATATCGTTAAGCTTATCTACGTCACAGCCCCATAACTCAGCAATAACGTGTCGTCCAATTGTTTCCATTTAAATATCCCCCTTTAATTTTTACTCATGCGGTTAGCATGCGGTATTGAAAATCCACCACGGGGGAAAGTTAGTCCGATGAGGTCCTAACCCTTTAAGTAGTTTTCAACGCCAAATTGCTATAAAAGAAGTTCACGAAAAATAGTATAATGCTTTTAAAATAGATTTGCAACTACAAAATTTTTCGGGATTAAAGGAATACGATTCGCCTCTCTTTAATAGCATTACCGATACAAAATAAAAAGAAGCAGGGTGTCTAGCCCCTGCTTCTTTCTTAAACGCTTACTTCGGATTTGCTGGGAATTTTCTCGCCAACATACTTTGCCATATCCACTACTCGACATGAGTAGCCCCATTCATTGTCATACCATGCAAGTACTTTTACTTTGTTCTTTTCTACAACCATCGTGGATAACCCATCAACGATCGATGAATTAGAATCACCATTGTAATCGATGGAAACAAGCGGCTCATCGGAGTAGCCTAGAATTCCACGAAGAGGTCCTTCTGAAGCAGCTTTTAATGCGTCGTTCACTTCTTCGACAGTTACGTCTTTCTTAAGATCAACCACTAAATCCACAAGCGAAACATTCGGTGTTGGTACACGAAGTGACATACCATTAAGTTTTCCTTCTAGATGTGGCAACACTTTTGAAATTGCTTTTGCAGCACCTGTCGTTGTCGGAATGATGGATTGACCACACGCTCTCGCTCTTCTTAAGTCTTTATGAGGGTTGTCAATATTTTTCTGATCATTCGTATAGGCATGAACCGTAGTCATCATTCCTGTCACGATGCCGAATGATTTGTCTAGTACTTTGACTACTGGAGCAAGACAGTTTGTAGTACATGAAGCGTTTGAAATAACGTGATGCTTTTCATGTTTGTATTCGCTTTCATTTATCCCCATAACAACTGTCAGATCTTCATTTTTACCTGGCGCTGTGATAATAACTTTCTTTGCACCGGCATCCAAATGAAGGCCTGCACCATCTCTAGAATTAAATTTACCTGTTGCCTCGATTACGATATCTATATTTAAATCTTTCCATGGGAGATTACTAGGATCACGATCACTAATGACTTTGATTTCTTTACCGTTTATTTTAATCCCGTTTTCAACAGGGGTAACCTCTCCATCGAACGTACCGTGAATACTGTCATATTTAATAAGGTGACTTAATGTTGCAGGTGGATAACTGGCGTTAATTGCTATTACATCTAAACTCTCTTCTGTAATCGCCTTTCTAAATACCATACGCCCAATTCGTCCAAAACCATTAATCGCTACTCTTGATTTCATCCAGCGTTCCTCCCACCATTTATGTGTTATACTCTTTTTTGTTTTTCTCAGGATTAGTATAACATATAATATGCGTTTTAAAAGATTTATTTACACCATTTATGCAAAAAGGGGAGATATGGGTGTATGACACCTAATTAGCTATAATTAAAATTTCACTTAAAACAAAAAACACGTCATTTCGACGTGTTTTGACTCAAACGATCTTCCATTCCTTCAGAATGTTCCTTAGCTGTTTCTCTGTTGCCTCTCTCGTTCCTGTATTATCGATTACTTTATCAGCTAACTGCCTTTTTTCTTCGATCGGAATCTGTGACCGGATTCGCTGTACTGCTTCTTCTTTAGAGCTCTTGTCACGTTCGATGAGTCGCTCCAACTGTGTTTTTGAATCTACATAGACGACCAGCGTCCGGTCGACAAGATAGGAAAGCTTACTTTCAAACAGAAGAGGGATATCCAACACAACATGCTTATGGCCGCTTTCTTCATATGCTTTCGCTTCCGCTAACATTCGCTTACGAATAGCAGGATGCATGATCTCATTAAGAAGCGAACGTTTTTCGTTATTGCTAAAAATAACCGAACCTAACCTTTTTCGATCAAGGTACCCATCATCCGTTCTTACCTCTTCACCAAAGACCCGAACGATCTCTTCTAATGCTGGCTCACCGGGCTCAACAACTTCTCTAGCTATGACATCTGCATCAATTACTGGTATGGATAGGGTTCTAAGCATTTCTGCAACTGTGCTCTTTCCACTTGCAATTCCACCGGTAAGTCCTATCTTCATACATTCCCTCCTTTTACATCTTCATAAATCCTATAATGATCAGCAAGCAGCCCGGAAGATAAGAAAGTTTATCTACCCATTTGATCCCTGAGGCGAGATTTCCACATTTCAACCCTAAGAAAACAAATAGGGAGCTCATACATGCGATCAACAAAGCCGTTTGAAGAGGGGCATATCCAATCATGGATGCACCAATACCTGCACCAAACGCATCAAGCGAAAGAGCAGCACCTAACATGACCGCCTCGATCCCTGTTATCGTTCCAGAATCGTCAAAATCAGCGGTTGTCGGCTTTCGTAATATGCTGATGACAACACCTAAAGACCTTATCTCAAAGTGAAGTAACGTCCGTTCCGTTACGGATTTCTCGGCATCGGACCCTCCTCGAAACATTTGATACAAAACCCATCCGCCAAGAGCAATTAGAATGCCTCCTCCAATTCTCTGAGCGAGTGTATCGGATATCCATAATTGAAGGATTGAGCCCAAGCCCATCGCAACAAGCATTGATACCGCTGAACAAATCGTCAAAATAATAATTGATTTAAACGGAATCTTCATCTTACGCAATCCGTATGTTAAGCCAGCTCCAAATCCATCGACACTTACAGCAAATGCGAGAAAAAACAGTGAAACCCAGTGCATTGGCGAGCTCCTTCCATACTAAAATCTTTGATAGTATATGAACAGAGCCCTTCCAACGCTACGAATCACCTTTTCTCTTGACAGCGAGGACAATAGGTCGTCCCTCTCCCACCAACAACTTTCTTCTCTAGTAAACCATCACATTTCTTACATGATAATCCTACTCTTCCGTATACAAAGAGGCTTTCTTGATACGTACCAACCTTGCCTTGACTATTCACATAAGATCTTATCGTGCTTCCACCTTTTTCAACAGCATCTTTAAGTGTAGAAACAATTTCTCCGTGTAGTTTGACCAACTCTTCAAAGGTTAGAGAAGATGCCACTCGCTCAGGATGTATGCCAGCTTTAAATAGCGCTTCATCTACATAAATATTCCCTAGACCCACTACGATTGTTTGATCGAGCAATACCGTTTTCACATGACGTCGTGTTTTTTTAAATCCACTTCGTAACACTTCAGGTGTAAATTGCTCAGAAAAAGGTTCGAGTCCTAACTGTGAAAGAGGCAATACATCTTCTTCTGTATTTAAAGGAAAAAGATGCATCGTACCAAATTTGCGCACATCGTGATAACGAAGCTCCGTTCCATCCTCGAATGTGAAGAACACATGGGTATGATGATCAAATTCTTCATCACTTCTTGACACCCTATACTTCCCCTCCATTCGAAGGTGGGAAACGATCACATCGTCCGATAATATGAGCTTTAAAAACTTCCCTCTTCTCTGAACCCCTGTAAACGTTTGGCCAATAACCTTCATCTTAAACTCTTCTATATCATCTGGTGCTTTAATAATCTTTGGCCACTTGATTACAACGTCTTTTATTTTCTTCCCTACAATGAGATCCTGTAGTGTTTGTTTAACCGTTTCTACTTCCGGTAACTCCGGCATAATTCTCTCTCCTTTGATGCGAATTACTTAGCATCATACCAGGTGGAGCCATACTCATAATCAACCTTCAAAGGAACGACCAATTCAATAGCAGTTTCCATCACCTCAGGTACAATGCGTTTTAATGTCTCGATCTCTTCTTCAGGTGCCTCGAATATTAATTCATCGTGTACCTGGAGCAACATTCTTGTATCGAGTTTTTCATCCTTCAATCGTTTATCCATCTCTACCATTGCTTTTTTGATAATATCTGCGGCAGACCCCTGTATCGGTGTATTCATAGCCGTTCTTTCTGCAAAACTTCTCTGGTTAAAGTTCCGCGAATTAATTTCTGGTAAGTACCGTCTTCTATTCATAAGCGTTGAAACAAAACCGTCCTCTTTTGCTTGTGTGACGACATCATCCATATAACGCTTTACACCCGGGAAGCTTTCGAGATACTTCTCAATAAATTCAGACGCTTCTTTCCTTGTAATTCCTAAGCTTTGTGAAAGTCCGTAATCGCTAATTCCATACACGATACCGAAGTTTACTGCTTTTGCATGCCTTCTCATTTCTGATGTAACATCTACCTTCGTTACGCCAAAGACATTCATTGCGGTTTTCGTATGGATATCTTCTCCCTTTTGGAAAGCTTCGATTAGATTTTCGTCCTCTGCGATGTGTGCAAGAACCCTAAGCTCAATTTGGGAATAATCCGCAGCAAACATCACCCAACTTTTCGTCGTTGGAATAAATGCCTGCCTGATCTTTCTGCCTTCTTCCAAACGAATCGGGATGTTCTGTAGGTTAGGGTCTGTAGAACTGAGTCTTCCTGTTTGGGTAAGAGCCTGATTAAAACGGGTATGGATTTTTCCAGTCTCTCTAAATGTAACTTTAAGCAATCCCTCTATATAAGTGGAGTTTAGCTTTCCTAATTGCCTGTATAATAATATTTCCGGGATAATCTCATGCTTACTTTCTAATTTTTCTAGAATATCCGCAGAGGTAGAGTATCCTGTCTTTGTCTTCTTGATCACCGGTAACTCTAACTTCTCAAACAATACCTCTCCAAGTTGTTTTGGTGAGTTAATATTAAATTCAGTACCAGCAAGCTCAAAAATACGTCCTTCAATTTCTTTCAACTTGTTATTAAGTTCCTTGCCCATTTTTTCTAAGCGTTCAACATCTACGCTGACGCCCTGGGTTTCCATCTCTCCTAATACCAACGTAAGAGGCATTTCAAGATTATGAAAAAGATCGATCTGGTTATTTTTATCTAACTGCTCCTCAAGTGTTTCTTTAAGCTGATAGACTGCATATCCTTTTCTCACCAAATGGTCTGCAAGCTCTTGTTCATCTGGCACTGCACGCTTCGCACCTTTCCCATAGATCGCTTCATCAGAAGAAACCACAGAGAAGCCTTCCCGCTTTGATATGGCTGAAAGATCATGCGTCGATTCAGATGGATTTAGAAGGTAAGAAGCGATAACCAAATCAAATGTTATCCCTTTTAGGTGTATTCCTTTCCAACCAAGTGCGACGACAGCTCTCTTGGCATCAAACACCCACTTCTTCTTTGTTTCATCTTGAAGATAAGACTGAAATCGTTCAGACTTAAGCGCAACGTCACTAGGAATATAGAAATTCCCCTTTTTATTTACAAGAGAAAATCCTTGTATCTCAGCATTATGATAATTCTCTTCCATTACTTCAACAATTAAAGCAGATGGGTTTAAGAGATGATCATCATTTACTTCATCCAAGAACTCAACCTTAAGGTCATCCATTTCCTCTTCTACTTCACTCTCTCCTCCGATGCGTTCGAGAAGCGTTTTAAAACCCAAATCATGAAAGAGGGTACTCACCTCTTCTGTTTTGAAACCTTCATATACCATATCGTTAATCTCAATCGTGAGAGGCGTTTCCTTAAAGATGGTGACGAGCTCTTTACTCATCATCGCCTTATCTTTATTATCCTCTAACTTTTCTTTTAACTTCTTTCCGGAAACGCTATCGATAGAATCATATACGCCTTCAAGTGTTTCAAATTGCTTTAAGAGCTTTAGCGCTGTTTTTTCTCCAACACCAGGAACGCCAGGAATATTATCAGAGTTGTCTCCCATTAATGCCTTCATATCGATGATTTGTTCAGGCTTTATTCCATATTTTTCATCCAAAAATTGAGGATCGTATGTATCGATATCCGTTATGCCTTTTCGAGTTAACGCTACATGAACATTATTCGATACGAGCTGAAGGAGGTCCTTATCACCAGAATAAATTTTCACATCCCAGTTTTCTTTACTCGCCATGTCAGCAACTGTGCCAATAATATCATCTGCTTCATAATTCTCAATTTCAAACCGCTTGATATTAAATGCGTCTAGCATCTCTCGAATAACAGGAAATTGCTCACTTAATTCTGATGGCGTTTTTTGCCTTCCGCCTTTATATTCTGTATACGTCTTATGTCTAAATGTTGTTTTTCCAGCATCAAATGCCACTAGCATATGAGTTGGTGCTTCGTTTTCTATAATTTTCAAAAGCATCGTTGTAAAGCCATAGACCGCATTCGTATAAACACCTTTATCGTTGTTTAATAAGGGCAGTGCGAAAAACGCTCTATAAGCGATACTATTTCCATCTATCAATACAAGTTTATTCTTCAAAGATAAACCTCCTATATCATTTGAATTTAAGTATCCATCACAAAAACACCTGTCTTATCCATTTTACCACGGTGGCATGTAGAATGAAAAAACAGGTGTCGTTTATTGTATTGAATGAAAATTTCAAAAAAAAAGAAGACGAGTAAAAACTCGTCTTAAATCATGCTCTAGTCATGATGAAGGGGTCAAGTATCACTTTACAGATATAATTTTAAGGGCATATAAACGAAGTGTAAAAATTCCGTAAATCTTAATAAATTCGTTTTTTTAGTAAAGTTATCGTAAAAGTAGATCCTTCACCCAGTTCACTCTCGACAGAAATTTTCCCATTATGAGCTTCAACAAGATGTTTTACAATCGCTAGACCAAGTCCAGTTCCACCTAAGTTTCGGCTCCTAGCTTTATCGACACGATAGAAACGTTCAAATATTCTCGGCAGCTCTTCTTTCTTAATCCCTATTCCAGTATCAGAGATTGTAAATTCAACCGAATCAGTTTGCTCTTTTACATTGATCATAATTCTTCCATTTTCAGGTGTGTACGTAATGCTATTCGAGATTAGATTTAGGAAAACTTGCTTCAGTCGATGAACGTCCCCTTTAATTTTGGTTTCCCCTTCATATGCAGTCGTAACTTCAATTGCCTTTTTATCAGCTTTATTCTTTGTCATTAGAACGCAGTCGTCAACAATTTCTTTGAGGTTCGCATCCTGCCAATTTAAAGCGAAATGAGCCTGTTCCATTTTGGATAAATCGAGCAAATCTTGTATCAACGTTTGAAGCCGTTCACTTTCGTCATGAATGATTGTAAGAAACCTCGTACGAAATTCCTTATTTTCCATAGCACCATCCAATAGTGTTTCAGCAAACCCTTTTAGAGAGGTAACAGGTGTCTTCAATTCATGAGATACATTCGCGACAAAGTCTTTTCTCATTTGCTCGAGTTTTTTTAAATCGGTAATATCATGAAAGACCAGTACTACGCCTTTCATCTGATCATCCTGAGAAAGGATAGGGGCACCGGAAACATCAAAGTGACGGTACTCTAATCCAACTGGGAGCTCTAATTGTTTCCGAACTGTTCCTTCTACCAATAATGTTTCTTCTACAAGTTGAACGATTTTTGTATATGGAATGGCTTCATAATACAGTTCATCTATGTAATCACTGGTATTGATACCGAACGTATCTTTATAAAATCGATTCACCAGATTGATATTCCCTTTCACATCGATCAATATCAAACCACTATTCATATTTTCAATCAGTGTCATCAGCCGATTTTGCTGAATTTCATAGGAATTCGTCATGTTTTCCATGTTTCTTGCAAGGATGTTCAATGAGTGGCTAAACTGTCCAGTTTCGTCTAATTTATATTCATACGTTCGCGCTTTAAAATTTCCTGAAGCAAGTTCATTCGCAACTTTAAGCGCACCTTCGAGCGGCTTTGTTAATCTACTCGAAATGCTGATACTAATATAAACAAAAAGGAAATACGCTACGGCAAAAGAAATGCTAAGAATGAACCACATATTCTTAAGTTCTTCACCTGAAGCATCAGCAAACAAAATTCCTTCAAAAATATTGCCGATGATTACGACCATCATGATAAATAAGAAAAATAGAACAATAAATTGCCCGTTTAAAAATCGAGATCGGAACCGTCTCATCAGGACGACGGTCCTTCTAACTTATATCCAAGCCCTCGTATAGTTTTAATATATTCCGGTTTGCGGGTATTTTCTTCGATCTTCTCTCTTAAATGACTTACATGAACATCAACAATTCGAGTATCTCCTACAAAGTCATAATTCCAGACTGCACTCAATAGTTGTTCTCGTGTAAGTACTCGTCCTTTGTGTCGCACTAGATAAACTAGAAGCTCAAACTCTTTCGGAGTTACTTCCATCAATTCCCCTTTAAAATAAGCTTCGTAATTATTAGGATAAACATCCAATTCGCCAACCTGGATTCTTTCCGCTTCTTCTGGTGCACCTTTCATGCCTTCCATTTGTTTGATCCTTCTTAGAATCGCCTTTACACGTGCCACTACTTCTCGAGGACTAAACGGCTTCGTCATATAATCGTCTGCACCTAGCTCAAGACCCAACACTTTATCGAATTCATCATCCTTAGCAGTCAGCATGAGAACCGGTGTGTAAATATGTCTGCTTCTCATCTCTTTGCACACCTCTAGACCGTCCATCTCTGGAAGCATCAAGTCGAGTATGATACAGTTTGGCTTTTCTACCTCAATCTTTTGAAGAGCTTCAGCCCCATCTTCTGCTGTTACTACTTCATATCCTGCTTGTTCAAGATTAAATTGAAGCAATGTCATGATCGACATTTCATCTTCTACTACAAGTATCTTCTGAGCCATTGGATTACCCCCTAAGCGTTTTCCCCGTTTCATCTATGTTAGAGCCGATCATCAGGCATATTTATTTTTTCCTGAATACCTACATAATACTATTCTTTATGCAATTGAAAAAGGGATACTTGTCGAGGAGCGCTTACATAGGGGATTCTAAGACCAAATAAACTCGTGAGATTCTATCGATTCTCGTTAAAATAAAAAAAGAGCCTTAGTGGCTCTTAGAAATTCTCAAATGCTGTTGTCTTTGTTAAAGACTTTGTAGGGTACGGTGGGCAAACAACGAATTCTCCGTTTAGAACGAGCTTTCCTTCTTCATTCTTCCCTTCAACTTTAACAGTAATAACATGATCATCTTGGTTCACATCGATTACTTCAAAACCAAAATGAAGAGCTTCATAATGATAGACTGGATTATCAAATGTAACTTCTTGTTTCTTTATACTACTACCAGGTCCAGGCAGATACTTTGAGATAGCACCTGAAACGATAGCCAGAAGCATGATCTGTGGCACGATCGGCTTTTTGAACGGTGTTAAAGATGCGTAATCATGCTGTATGAAAAGAGGGTTATTGTCATTGGAAATTCCAAGATACAATAACAGTTCACGATCATCTATCTTTTCCGTAACTTCTAATTTTTCACCAACTGAAATTTCTTCAATCATTCTACCGATTTTTCGTTTTTTTCCTAAAAGCATCATCCATCCCCCTTTTTAAGAAAGCGCTTTCTTTATTTTAGTAAAAGAGATCCGGCTTGAACCGGATCATCTTTTTAATTTAGTACAGTCATTACTTTACGAACAGAGTCTGCAGATTTATCTAATTGCTGCTTTTCTTCATCCGTAAGCTCTAGCTCAATTATTTCCTCAATTCCACTTCCACCGATGATTGTTGGAACACCTAGATACAAACCATCATAACCATATTCGCCTTCAAGATAAGCAATTGTCGGAAGAACACGACGTTGGTCTTTTAGTATGGCTTCTACCATTTCAACAAGGGAAGCAGCAGGAGCATAATACGCACTTCCGTTACCTAGCAGACTTACGATTTCTCCTCCACCTTTACGAGTACGCTCTACAATTTCTTCGAGTCGTTCTTCCGAGATGAGGTTACTCAACGGAATTCCACCAGCAAATGAGTAACGGACTAAAGGCACCATATCATCACCATGGCCGCCTAATACGAAACCAGTGATGTCTTTTACGGATATGTTCAGCTCTTCTGCAATAAAAGAACGGAAGCGAGCAGTGTCGAGAATACCTGATTGACCGATCACGCGGTTTTTAGGTAAACCTGACTCTTTAAATACGGTGTATGTCATCGCATCAACAGGGTTTGTTAGAACAACAATAAGAGTATTTGGAGAGTGTTTTACAACTTCATGTGTCACACTCTTCATGATCTTAGCGTTCGTATTAACAAGGTCGTCTCGACTCATGCCTGGCTTCCTTGCAATCCCAGCTGTAATCACTACGATGTCAGAATCAGCTGTATCTTCATAATTGGACGTCCCGGTTATTTTGGAATCAAACCCTTGAACAGGACTCGCTTCAAACATATCAAGCGCTTTTCCTTTCGTAGGACCTTCCTGATTTGGAATATCTACGAGCACTACATCAGAAAGCTCTTTCTGAGCTAGCAAGAAAGCTGTCGTAGCACCTGTAAAACCTGCTCCTATAACGGATACTTTTTTGCGTTTTATCGTCATACGGACGCCACCCCTTTAAAGGAAAATAAGTTCTAACGTTTAATTAATTCATGTTCTTGATTAGTTCGTCGCCAAATTCAGAAGTCTTCACTTCAGTCGCACCTTCCATTAAACGAGCGAAGTCATACGTTACTACCTTGCTTGCGATTGTTTTTTCCATAGAATCTAAAACAAGTTTAGCAGCCTCGTTCCAACCGATGTGCTCAAGCATCAATACTCCAGAAAGAAGAACTGAAGAAGGGTTAACTTTGTCAAGACCAGCATATTTCGGTGCAGTACCGTGAGTTGCTTCAAAGATTGCATGACCACTCTCATAGTTAATGTTCGCTCCAGGAGCAATTCCTATCCCACCAACTTGAGCAGCAAGCGCGTCAGATACATAGTCTCCGTTCAAGTTCATCGTAGCCACTACATCAAATTCTGCAGGACGTGTTAAGATCTGCTGAAGGAAGATGTCCGCAATTGCGTCTTTTACGATCAACTTGCCTTCTGCTTCAGCTTTTGATTGAGCTTCGTTAGCTGCATCTCTGCCTTTTTCTTCTACGATTTGGTCGTATTCAGCCCACGTGAACACTTTATCACCAAATTCTTGTTCAGCCACTTCATAACCCCAGTTCTTGAAAGCTCCTTCAGTAAACTTCATGATGTTTCCTTTGTGAACGAGCGTTACGTTTCGACGTCCTTCATCAAGCGCATATTGAATCGCAGCTCTAACAAGGCGTTTCGTCCCTTCTTCAGAAACTGGCTTGATACCGATACCAGATGTTTCTGGGAAACGGATGTTTTTAGCGCCCATTTCTTCACGTAGGAAAGAAATTACTTTCTTAACTTCGTCAGAACCTTTTTGGAACTCGATGCCAGCGTAGATATCTTCAGTATTCTCACGGAAGATAACCATATCAGTGTCTTCAGGTCGTTTTACAGGGGAAGGAACTCCCTTGAAATAACGAACTGGACGAAGACAAGTAAATAAGTCTAGCTCTTGTCTAAGAGCAACGTTAAGAGAGCGGATCCCGCCGCCTACTGGAGTCGTCAGAGGCCCCTTAATCGCAATTATGTATTCACGAATTGCTTCAAGTGTTTCAGCAGGAAGCCATTCTCCTGTCTTATCATGTGCCTTCGCACCTGCATAAATTTCTTTCCAAGTAATACTCTTTTCACCAGAGTATGCCTTATCAACCGCAGCTTCAAGTACGCGAGATGCTGCTGCCCAAATATCTGGACCTGTTCCATCGCCTTCAATATATGGAATAATTGCATGATTTGGAACGTTTAGTACCCCATTATTTACGGTAATTTTTTCTCCATTAGCCATTTGATATTCCTCCTATTGAAATCTACATTTTTTTGAGAGGGAAGGAATGCTCCTTCCCTTAGTGGTCTTATCGGTTTTTTACATTAACGTATGTTTGATTTGTTGCGCCTACGTACTCTGCACGAGGACGGATCAAGCGGTTATTGCTATATTGCTCTAGGATATGAGCGATCCAACCAGATACTCGGCTTACAGCGAATAGCGGTGTGAATAAGTCATGGTCGATACCAAGACTGTGATAAACAGAAGCAGAATAGAAGTCTACGTTTGGTGGTAATCCTTTTTCGGATGTCACAATCTGTTCCATCTTTGCAGACATCTCATACCACTTTGTCTCTCCAGTCAACTCAGTAAGCTTACGGGACATCTCTTTAAGATGTTTCGCACGAGGATCTCCAGTTTTGTACACACGGTGACCAAAGCCCATGATCTTCTCTTTTTTCTCAAACGCGTTATGAAGATAAGACTCTACGTTCTCTTCGCTGCCGATTTCAGTCAGCATCTTCATGACTCTTTCATTAGCGCCACCGTGAAGTGGTCCTTTAAGAGCGCCGATCGCGGAAGTCACACCTGAATAAATATCAGAAAGTGTGGCTACACATACACGGCCAGTAAATGTTGATGCATTCAACTCATGATCGGCATGAAGCACGAGTGCTTTATTGATTGCAGTCACTGCTACGTCTTCTGGCATTTCGCCATTCAACGTGTAAAGGAAATTAGCCGCAAAGCTCAAATCTTTCTTAGGACTGATCGGTTCTTTCCCTTCACGAATACGTGAAAAGCTAGTCACGATTGTAGGTAATTTCGCCTGAAGACGAATCGCTTTACGATAGTTCGCTTCTTCACTCATATCATCTGCTTCTTCATCATAGAGTGCAAGAGTAGAAACTGCTGTACGAAGCGCAGCCATAGGAGACACCTTATCACTTGGATAAGATTTAATTTGATTGATGATTTCTTCTGGAATAGCCGCTTCTTCTGCAAGCTTAGAAGAAAACTGTTTCAATTCTTCCTTATTTGGTAGTTTATCATTCCATAACAAATAGATTACTTCTTCAAAACTAGCATTTTCTGCAAGATCATCAATGTTGTAACCTCTGTATGTTAAGACATCGTTTACAATTGAACTGATAGATGACGTCGTTGCAACAACGCCTTCTAATCCGCGAGTAGTCGTCATACTTTCCCTCTCCTTTTCCATATTAACATTCTTTTTTTCTAAAAATTCTGCTTTGATAACGCTTTACAAACACTCCAAAAAAAAGGAATCTTATGTACAAAGAAGGTGCGTCCGTCTCCATTATAAACAAAAATCTGACATTTGTGAATGAATATGCAAAATTTGGCGACTTCCTTTTTTTTCTTAAAAGCCTATTGAATACGTGTTCTAAAGGCAAGAAACCTAGTCTGAACGGTAGTTCAGTTTATAGCCTCGACAAAAAAACACACCCATACTCTTTCCTCACAAAACGACAGGTTTGATGTACTTTAAAAGGAAGATTCCTAGTGAATAACCAGAACGCTTCTTTAAGCATAACAAACATTTTAAAATTTTTCACGAATTCAGCTAAAATGAATTTGATTGCATGAATCGAACAAGTGTATTATTAAAGTAGAATGTTATAGGAGGGGGCGCTTTATTGAACTGGCATTATATACACAGCATTCTCCGATTTTTAATCGTTATAGCAGCTGTTGTGTTAGGATTATTTTTACTATATTATATATGGCACTTTGCTTATCCCTTCGTAATCGCCTTGCTCCTAGCCTTTTTGATCAACCCACTTGTCGATCTACTAGAACGTAAAGTAAAGATGCCAAGACCAGCTTCAGTTGCACTATCGATCGTTTTTTTAATCGGCGTTCTCGCAGCTTTTTTAACCCTGCTTGTGAACGAAATCGTGCAAGGAGTCGTTTACTTAGCTGACGTTCTTCCCGAGAACTTTAGAGAAATCGTTACGTTTATTGAAGAACTATTTGTTTCACACGTTTTGCCTTTGTATAACCAGCTTGAAGACCTATTCAAAGACTTGAATAAAGATCAGCAAACAACGATCATGGATAACATACAATCGATCGGTACCACTGTAACGACGGCTGTTACAGATATCCTTCAAGCACTCGTCGAAGGGATTCGTTCCATCATCATCAGCTTACCAACGATCATTACAGTGTTGATCTTTTCTTTGCTAGCTACTTTCTTCATCAGCAAAGACTGGTATAAATTTATTAGTTGGGTAAAGAAAAAAACACCGGGTGACATCCAAACAAGTATTGGGTCCGTTTATAAAGATCTCAGAAAAGCGCTCTTTGGATTCATTAAAGCACAACTTACATTGATATCGATGACGGCTGCTATCGTTCTCATAGGTTTGCTCATTCTCCGGGTAGAGTATGCAGTAACTATCTCGATCATCATAGGACTTGTTGACCTTCTCCCGTACCTCGGTACTGGAGCAGTATTCGTTCCATGGATGATCTATTCATTCCTTACTGGTAATTACGGTTTAACGATTGGACTAGCCATCCTTTATGGAGTCGTTGTCATTCAACGACAACTAGTCGAACCAAAAGTATTATCTTCTAACATTGGTCTTGATCCACTCGCAACGTTAATCGCATTGTTTGTTGGGTTTCAAATTTTTGGTTTTATCGGCTTAATCATTGGTCCTGTATTTCTAGTTGTACTTAAGACGTTGTATCATGCTAATGTATTTAAAGATGTATGGCATTTTATAATAGGAGAAAACAAAAGAAAAAGCTGAAGGGAATACGCCTTCAGCTTCACGCTGTCGAGATGAGTTCCGACAGCTTTTTTGTTTTTATCTTCTGATGAAAACGAATTGACCATTATTCATTCGTTTCTCTAGAAACTTTCGCAGCCAGCGCTTGAAAGGCTTTCTAGTTGCAGGTACTAAAAGTAAGAAACCGATCGCATCCGTAATAAAGCCTGGCGTTAACAACACGACCCCACCGACTAATATACACAAGCCATCAAGAATCGCATCACCAGGCATCTGACCAGTTTGCATTTGACGGTTTACCTTTTGTATTGCTTCAGAGCCTTCTTTTCTTGCGAGCCAGGCTCCAAGTACTCCTGTTCCTATTATTAATAATATAGTGGGAATCAAGCCTAACGTCCGCCCTGATAGGAGCAACAAACCTATTTCAAGTGCCGGAACAATGATGATAAAAAGTAGCATGATACGAAACATGTCTTAGGGCCCCTTTAATTAAATTCGAGATGTACGATCCCGTTAACTCTTATTATAAATGATTTCTGTATTTATTCGTAATATACCGATTCTTAAACGTTCATTCAAGAAACATAAGAAAAGACTGCCGAATTTCATCGACAGTCTTTGTTAGGCTTTATAGAATGCTTGCTTTTCCTTTGTAAATAATTCCTGTAGTTGCATCAAGCGTAATCTCTTGACCATCCTCAAACAGGTTCGTCGCATCTTCAAGACCAACGACTACTGGAAGACCAAGACTTAGCCCCACAACAGCTGCATGACTCGTCAGACCACCTTCTTCTGTGATCAAACCAGCAGCCTTTTCTAGAGCAGGAACCATCTCTTTGTCAGAACCGATCGCTACGATGATTGTGTTTTCGTCAGCTTTACTGATCGCTTCATCAGCGTTCTTAGCAATCGCCACTCGACCTGATACAGATGTTTTACCGATACCTTGTGCTTTTGCAAGAATATCTCCGATAACATGAACTTTCATCAAGTTCGTAGTTCCAGATTCACCTACTGGTACACCAGCTGTAATGACTACTGTATCGCCATGACTAACGATTTCTGAACGAATTGAAGCTTCAACTGCAACTTCTAGCATTTCGTCAGTGGTTTTAACTTTACGCCCTTCTTGTGCATGTACCCCCCATACAAGCGCAAGCTTACGGCATACACTTGCAGTGTTTGTTACAGCAACGATCGGCGCTTTCGGACGATACTTAGAAATCATACGTGCCGTGTGTCCACTCTCTGTAGCTGTTAAAATCGCAGGTACATTCAAGTTATATGCAGTATGTGCAACAGATTCACTGATAGCATTCGTCGTATTCGTCTCGATCTCTTTACTTCTCATTGAAAGAAGCTCGCGATAGTTAAGAGACTTTTCTGTGTAAGAAGCGATGTTATGCATCGTTTGAACTGCTTCTACTGGGTATGATCCTGCTGCAGTCTCTCCTGAAAGCATGATCGCGTCTGTACCATCAATAATCGCATTGGCAACATCACTTGCTTCTGCACGAGTTGGACGAGGGTTACGCTGCATAGAATCAAGCATCTGAGTTGCAGTAATAACAGGTTTACCTAGTGCATTACACTTTTTGATAAGTTGCTTTTGTACGAGTGGTACTTCCTCAGCAGGGATCTCTACGCCAAGATCACCACGAGCTACCATCAAACCGTCAGATACTTCAAGGATAGAATCGATGTTATCGACACCTTCACGGTTTTCAATTTTTGGAACGATTTGGATATCAGTTGCATCATGCTTCTCAAGAAGCTTTCGGATATCTAACACATCAGATACACGACGAACAAATGAAGCAGCAATAAAATCGACGCCTTGTTCAATTCCAAATTCAATATCAGCTGCATCCTTATCAGTAATACCAGGCAGCTTCACACTTACGTTCGGAACGTTAACACCCTTTTTATTCTTAAGGGTACCGTTGTTCAATACTTCTGTGTAAAGCTCATTGTTTCCGATGCTTTTCACTTCAAGTTCGATAAGACCGTCGTCAAGAAGGATCTTTGAACCTTCGTGAACATCATTGACAAGGTCAGGATATGTTACTGAAATCTTTTCAGTTGTACCCGCAACTTCTTCCATCGATACGATAAGCTGTTGTCCTGCTTCAAGATCAATCGCACCATTTTCCATGTTGTGCGTACGAATCTCAGGGCCTTTCGTATCGAGTAGAATCGCAACATTCTTGCCAATTCTTTCTGATACTTCACGAATATTTTTAATACGGTTGCCGTGTTCTTCAAAATCTCCATGAGAAAAGTTAAGACGTGCAACATTCATTCCAGCCTGCATCAATTTTTCTAACGTTTGTTGGTCCTCACTTGCAGGTCCAATTGTACAGACGATTTTGGTTTTACGCATAGGTATCCTCCTAAAAGCTCTTCTTTAATAATTTTATCCAACTCTGCGTGGTATTTATCCAGCAAACACCATTATTCACCCACAGTTTTGTGGATGAATACAAAAGTGTATCATTTAGATTGAAAGTTCTCTCGCAAGCTGGACCATCTTCTGATCCACTTTATGAGGCATCTTAAGTGCTTCATTAATATCTAAATCGATGATTTGGTTATTGTGAATCCCAACCGTTCTATCTTGAGCACCTTCTAGCAAGAGTTCTACTGCACGAGCACCGAGACGACTTGCTAGCACACGGTCCGTTGCGGTTGGTGAACCACCTCGCTGTACGTGACCAAGAACAGTAACACGAGTTTCCATATTCATTGCTTCCTGTATTTCTTTTCCGATTTCAACTCCACTTCCAACGCCCTCTGCAACTACAATGATGCTATGACGTTTTCCGCGATCGTGACCTCGTTTTAAACGAGCGAGAATATCGGACATTTCGTAATTCTCTTCAGGAATAAGGATAGATTCTGCACCGTCAGCAAGCCCCGACCACAGAGCGATATCTCCAGCGTCACGACCCATTACTTCGATCACGTATGTACGTTCGTGAGAAGTTGCTGTATCACGAATCTTATCAATAGCCTGAATAACAGTATTTAGCGCCGTATCAAACCCGATCGTAAAATCAGTTCCAGGAATATCGTTATCGATGGTTCCAGGAATACCAATCGTAGGGAACCCGTGGCCAGTGAGCTTTTGAGCTCCTCGGTAAGAACCATCTCCTCCAATGACGACAAGGCCTTCAATTCCATGTTTCTTAAGGTTCTCTACCCCTTTTAATTGCCCTTCAACCGTTTTGAACTCAGGACAACGTGAAGAATATAGCATTGTGCCGCCTCTATGAATAATATCAGCTACAGAGCCGATTTCCATCTTTTTTATTTCGTCATTCATCAATCCGGTATATCCGTGGTAAATTCCGAAGACCTCAATATCATGATAGATCGCTTTACGGACTACAGCACGAATTGCGGCATTCATTCCAGGTGAGTCTCCTCCGCTGGTCAATACACCAATACGCTTCATACGTGTTCACCTCATTAATTCTTTGTGTTATTAAAATATCAAATACGTCCGTTGAACACAATAGCAAAGAGCGCCCATGAAAAAGTGCTTTCCCCTAAGCGGGAAAGCACTTTCCTTATTTTAAGCCAATGGTATCGGTTACAAACGTATATTGTCCAATATTTCTGTATTTTTCATAGCGTTGCTCGACAAGCTCCTCTTTGGAAAGTTTAGAGAGGTCTTCCAAAGATTTCTTTAGTACTTTATGGATGGATTCAGCTTGTTCTTCTACATTTCGATGAGCGCCACCTTTTGCTTCAGGGACGATTTCATCTATTACATTTAGCTCTTTCAGGTCTGGTGCCGTAATTTTCATTGTATCTGCAGCCTGTTGAGCAAGACTAGAATCCTTCCAAAGAAGTGCAGCAGCACCTTCAGGTGAAATGACAGAGTACCAGGAGTTTTCTAGCATATGCACATGATTTCCTACACCAATCGCTAGCGCTCCCCCGCTTGCACCTTCACCGATTACAATACACACAATCGGAACAGTCAAACCAGCCATTTCAATTAGATTTCGAGCGATCGCTTCACTTTGACCTCTCTCTTCTGCTGCTTTACCTGGAAATGCACCTTTTGTATCTAGTAAAAATACAACAGGTCTATTGAACTTTTCTGCTTGCTTCATTAAACGAAGGGCTTTACGGTACCCTTCTGGATGTGGCATACCAAAGTTTCTTCTCAAGTTCTCTTTTGTATCTTTCCCGCGCTGATGACCAACTACTGTGACAGGATTACCTTCAAAGGTAGCGATTCCTCCAACAACTGCTTCGTCATCACCAAAAACGCGATCACCATGTAACTCGATAAAGTCATCAAAGATGCGACCAATATAATCAAGTGTGGTCGGACGTTCAGGGTGACGAGCAAGTTGAACTCTGTTCCAAGCTGTCATATTTCCATAAATTTCTTCTTCCATAGATGCCAAACGCTTTTGAAGACGAGAAATTTCATCTGAAAGGTCAATGTTCTTTTCATCCATAAATGATCTTAACTCTTCGATCTTATCTTCTAATTCTTGAACAGGTCGTTCAAAATCAAGTCTATTTGCCACTATTGGTCACCTCCTTACTATGGATCATGAGTACTGTTGAAAGGGTCTTTTTCATGTCAGCACGATGAATGACTGAATCGAGTTGCCCATGATTGAGTAGAAATTCTGATGTTTGGAAATCTTCCGGTAAATCTTCTCTAATGGTTTGTTCAATGATCCTTCTACCCGCGAATCCGATCAGTGCTTTTGGCTCAGCAAAGTTATAGTCTCCAACCGAAGCAAAGCTTGCAGAAACTCCTCCAGTAGTAGGATGGGTCATAACTGAAATGAATAAACCTCCGTTATCACCAAAGCGCTTCAATGCTACGCTCGATTTTGCCATCTGCATTAAACTAAGTACACCTTCTTGCATTCTTGCTCCACCTGAAGCAGTGAAGATAATAAACGGGATCTTCTCTTTATCAGCATGTTCGATGGCTCTAGTTATTTTTTCCCCGACAACAGAACCCATACTTCCCATCCGGAATCGAGCGTCCATAACGGCAATCGCCGTACGATGACCATCGATTGTACCTTCACCTGTAACAACTGCTTCGTTAAGGGAAGTTTTTTTGCGATCTTTCTCGAGCCTTTCGACATAGTCAGGGAACGCTAGAGGGTTTTCAGAAATCATCCCTGCATTGAACTCTTCGAAGCTGCCCTCATCTAGCGTATTCTTTATACGTTCATATGAGCTCATCTGGTGATGATAACCACATTTCACACATACTTTATTTGACTTCTCTAGTTCCTTTGAATAAATAATACTTTTGCATCCAGGACATTTCGTCATTATCCCTTCTGGCACATCTTGTTTTATTTTCTCAGAAGGAACAGTTGCATACTTTTTCTTCTTATTAAAGATATCTTTTAACAATTGTGACCATTCCTTTCACCATAAATATCTTGCTGCTTATAATCTTTGTCATACTCGGACAACAGACGAATGGCCTTCTCTTGATTACGTGCCGTTAAGGCTTCGATCAATTCTTCGTAATAAGTAACTGGGCGGTACGTTAAGTGATGCCAGATCGTCTGATGATAGTCTGAAAGCTCAGCCCATAATCTCATGAGCAGATGGTTCTTTGTTGCGGATGTAATAATTCGGAAGAATGCTATGTCAAACTCTGTTGAGTAAATATCCTCTTTTGAAGCAGGGTCACGATTATGAAGCATCGACTTTAATTGGTCTAGTTCCTCATCTGAAATACGTTCACAAGCCAAACGCAATATGTCCATCTCAATAAGGTGACGAGTCTCTAATAAATCGTGCCTTGACTTCGTATCTTTAAGTATGAAAGAAGCGATTACTTCGACTAAACGATGGTTTTTTACATTTGATATAAACGTACCCTCTCCACGTCTCGTTTCGATGAGTCCTAGCATCTCCATCGACCTTAAAGCTTCTCTTACTGATGATCTTCCTGCATTTAACCGCTCAGAAAGCTCCCTTTCAGAAGGGAGCTTATCACCGGTTTGCAAACCATCGTTATAAATAATCGCTTTAATTTTATCTAAGATATTCTGGTAGACTTTCCCTTGTTGTTCCATATCGGAAAATCAACACCCTTTCTTCACTGGCCATCGTCCTATTCAAGAAAAAAGCGAGAAAGTAACGTCTTCCCCACTTACTTTCCTTCTTCAGAAATGATTGCAAGAGAACGCGTCTTCTCTTTAACGACCTCAGGATCTACATTAATACGTGCTACTCCTGTTTCCATAGCGGCCTTTGCAACACTCGCTGCTACAGCAGGGGCCACTCTTGGGTCAAATGGTGCAGGAATAACATAGTCAGCATTCAAGTCTTCGCTGCTCACAAGCTCTGCAATCGCCTGAACGGCAGCTACTTTCATATCTTCATTAATATGTGTAGCACGGACATCAAGGGCACCTCGGAAAATACCAGGGAAAGCTAACACATTATTAATTTGGTTAGGGAAATCTGAACGACCTGTCCCAATTACGCTTGCGCCTGCATCTCTAGCATCGTCTGGCATAATTTCTGGAACCGGATTCGCCATCGCAAAAATTATTGGGTCTTCGTTCATAGAGGAGACCATTTCCTTTGTTAGTGCTCCTTCAACTGAAACACCAATGAATACGTCTGTATTCGAAATAACTTCTTTGAGTGAACCTTCCGCTTGATCTCGGTTCGTATATTTCGCAACTGACGCTTTAACGTCGTTCATACCGTAAGGACGTCCTTCATAAATTGCTCCTTTTGAGTCACACATGATGATATCTTTCACACCGAAACGGTTTAATAGCTTGATAATAGCGATTCCAGCTGCACCCGCACCGTTGATCACCACTTTGATCTCACTCATCGACTTACCGGATAGTTTCAATGCATTGACGAGTCCTGCGACAGTTACGATTGCTGTACCATGTTGGTCATCATGAAAGATCGGAATGTTCGTTTCCTTTTTAAGTCTTTCTTCGATCACAAAACAATTTGGAGCAGCGATGTCTTCAAGGTTGATCCCGCCAAAAGTGGGTTCCATCAGTTTAACAGTCTGTACAATTTGATCCACGTCCGTCGTATCTAAACAAATCGGGAACGCGTCAACTCCTGCGAAACTTTTGAACAGCACTGCCTTTCCTTCCATAACAGGTAACGATGCTTCAGGCCCGATATTTCCAAGACCGAGCACAGCAGTACCGTCAGAAACGACAGCTACCATATTTCCTTTCATAGTGTACTCATATACTTTATTCTTATCATCATAGATTTCCTTACAAGGTTCAGCAACACCTGGTGAATAGGCAAGACTTAAATCAGTTGCATTCCTCACTGGTACTTTGGATTTAGATTCTAGTTTTCCCTGGTTAACTCTGTGAATATGTAGTGCTTCTTCTCTTGTGATAGACAATTAACCCACTCTCCTTCTTCAGAAGCTATATGCTCTAATATCTTCATTTCCTCGTTTGTATAGAAAGTGGTCAGACCACTCTATTTTCACCATTATAACAAATCACCAATTGCTGTAAAGAATTTATCGAGTCTTTTTAACTACATTGTTCTCACCTAATAAATTTTTTAACCGATCGATACAAGTCGTGGATAGTTGAACAAACCACTCTTTACCTAGTTTAACTGTTTTCTCTGATTGGCTATAGTAGAGCACTACAGCAGAATCACCCTTATTTTCTCTCAATACACTCTTTACTTTATCTAACGTATCGTCTTTTTGATGATGCTCTTCGATTTTCAAGAATAATATATCAGAGATTTTTTTAGGAGTAATGTCTTCTAGCCTCTTTGCTCTAGAAACAACAATATTTGTACTTTCTCCTCTTTTTTGCACAACCCCATCTATATAAACAAACTCGCCCTTTTGAAGAATTGTTGACGTTTCTTCCCATGTATCTGGAAAAACGACACCTTCCATTTCAGAAGTTTCATCTTCAAGCGTAATAAATGCCATCATTTGACCTTTTTTTGTACGGATACTTCTTGACTTTATCACTTCTGCTGCTATTCGAAGAGGCTGTCGATCAGAAAACATTAATCCTTCAGAAATGACCGTTCTTTGATAGCCTTGGATGTTCTTCAAATAAGGATCGATTGGATTTGCAGATAAATAAAATCCTATCGCTTCTTTCTCAAACGCGAGTAATTCCTTTTCTTCAAAAGGAGGGACACTTTCGTAAGGAGGTTCTGACTCGGAACTACTGAATAAACCAGGTTGATCCGGGTCGCCTTGTTCAGAAGCGAAGTTCATAGCAGATTCGAGCGTTGCTAGAATAGATGAACGCCCCACCTGAAAATCATCCATCGCGCCAGCAAAAACCATTGATTCAATCGCTCGTTTGTTTACAATTCTTAGTGACACTCTCGAACAGAAATCGAATAAGCTTTTGTAAGCCTCGTTTCCTCTTTTCATTACAATTTCCTCGATAGCATTTTTTCCAACGTTTTTAATTGGTAATAAACCAAATCGGATAGCTTCCTCTTCTACAGTAAACGTACTGTTACTCTTATTGATTGAGGGGGGAAGGATCTGCAAGTCTTTCTGATGACACTCTGACAAATAGCTAGATAACCGATCCTGATTTCCAATTGCGGATGTTAATAAACTCGCAAAGAAATACCTTGGATAGTTAGCTTTTAAATACGCAAGGTGGTAAGCAATGATACTGTATGCAACAGCATGACTACGATTAAATCCATAGTTTGCAAACCGTACGATATACTCGTATATTTCTTCAGCCGTTGCTTTCGTATATCCTTTTGCTAAGCAGCCCTTTATGAAATGCTCTCGTTCAGATTCGAGCACATCTCGCTTCTTTTTTGAAACGGCTCTTCTTAATAAGTCAGCTTCTCCTAAAGAAAATCCAGCTAGCTTAGATGCAATCTGCATAATTTGCTCTTGGTACACGATCACACCGTAAGTTGGTTGAAGAATCGACTTTAGATCAGAATGTGGATAGTGGACGGGTCGTTCATTATGCTTACCCGAAATAAATAATGGAATATTCTCCATTGGACCTGGTCGATAAAGAGCATTTACTGCAACAATATCTTCAAACTCAGTAGGTTTCAGCTTTCGAAGCACTTGCCTCATACCATCAGATTCAAGTTGAAACACCCCTGTTGTATCTCCAGCTTTAAGCAAAGAAAATGTCCCGTCATCATCCATTGGGATCGATGAGAGCGATACACGTTCACCTGTATTACGTTCGATATCCTTTAAAACCCCCTCGATCAGCGTTAGATTACGTAACCCAAGAAAGTCCATTTTCAATAATCCTATTTCTTCTAGGTCATTCATCGGAAACTGAGTTAAGCTAATATGATGACCTTCTTGTAAAGGAACATAATCAGTTAAAGGAGCAGCAGAAATAACGACGCCAGCTGCATGTGTTGAAGTATGTCTAGGCAGACCTTCGATCGTGCTCGCGATTTCAAAGACTCTCGCGCATTCTTCTGAATTTGAAAGCACCTTGCGAAGCTCTGAAGATGCCTCTCTCGCTTCGTGTAACGTTATGCCAGGTTGAGAAGGAATTGCTTTTGACATCGCATCGAGCAGTTTAGTATCTACTTCCAACACTTTTCCCACATCACGTATCGCAGCCTTAGCTGCAAGCGTTCCAAAAGTTACGATCTGAGCAACATGATCGTGCCCATATTTCTCGTGTACGTAGTCGATTACTTCGTCACGACGTACATCAGGAAAATCAATATCGATATCAGGCATCGTGACTCGCTCAGGATTTAGGAACCGTTCGAAAAGGAGATTATGCTCAATAGGGTCAACATTTGTGATATTTAATAAATAAGCGACTAATGATCCTGCTGCAGATCCCCTTCCTGGTCCTGTGATCATCCCATTCTCGTGAGCGTACTTCATAAAATCCCATACAATTAAGAAGTAATCGCTAAACCCCATCTTACTAATGATCGAAAGCTCATAATGTAAGCGATCATCGATCGTTTGATTTGCTGATCCATAGCGAGCTTTCACTCCTTCACGACATAAGGTCGCAAGGTACTCATCAGCACTTTGTCTATTAGGAACCGGGTATTCAGGAAGGTGTGTTTGATCGAAGGATAAGTTCACGTTGCACTTGTCTGCAATGTGGATGGTTGATTCGATCGCATCATGATACCCTTCAAAACGTTCGATCATCTCTTTTTTGCTCGTTAAATAAAACTCATGGTTAGGAAGACTTACATGGTCTTTCTCTTCATAGCGCACTCCGCTATCAATGCACTTAAGACAATCATGCGCTTCTCCATCACCTTTTGATATGTAATGCACCGCATTCGTTGCGGTAAGGTGTAAGTGTGCTTTTTTAGCAAACCTGTAAATCAGCTGATTCAGCTGCCTTTCTTCGCGTATATAATGATCTTGCATCTCTAAATAAAAGCCCGATGAGAAAGCTCTCTTGTACTCAACCGCGTACTGTAATGCAGCCGTTTCTTCGCCTTTTAAGAGTAAGTCTCCGATCACAGACCCTCTTGCTCCAGTCAACGCGATGATTCCCTCTGAAAGATTTAACAGTTCTTCTTTTTCAATGGAAGGTTTTTTCTTTCTAGAGTGCTTTATGATCGTAGAGATTTTCAATAAATTATGGTAACCTTCATTCGATTCTGCAAGAAGCACTAAGTTATCGTAACGTCTAGGCTCAGTTGAAGTCATATTCGAAGAAAGTACTTCAACCTCTAGACCGATTATCGGTTTAATTCCGTTTTCAACGCATGCTTTATAGAATGGAATCGTTCCGTACATTGTCCCCTTATCCGTTAAAGCAAGTGACGTGTATCCTTGTTCTTTTGCTGCTTTCACAAGCTCTCTTACTCTGCTCGGACTATCTAAAAGACTATATTCGCTATAAACACGCAGATGTACAAACTCCATATGAAATCCCACTTTCACTTTACTGTTACTTCCATTATAGATACTCTTTCCTTCTCAAACAAACATTATCAAGCATAACCCACCTTCCTTTTCGCATAGTCTTTACTAAAGGTGGACTAGATGATATGTGCTAGTTTTCGATACTCACTATAAGCGCGCTCAATATTCTTAAACTACGAAAGAAGGAGTTTCCAATGGAGAGAGTAACACTCGTCACATTGATCATCGCTTTTTTTGTTGCTTTTGGAGTGATTGTTGGTGGGTCTATCATTGGTGGAATCGGAGCATTTCTTTCAGGAGAACCACCTCTGCACTGGATATATGTTGTGGCTCAACGACTAAAAATTTGGGCGATTGCAGCTGCAATCGGTGGGACGTTCGATACGATCAACAATATGGAGAGGAGCTTCCTCAGTGGATCTCCAGATGAAATCATGCGGCAATTTTTATGGATATTCTGTGCTTTAGGAGGAGCGCAAGCAGGAATGGAAGTCATTAACTGGTTTACACAGGAACGATCACACTGATGAGAGTACCACAAGTCTATACAAGAAAAGGGTGGCAGAAATTCCTTGCAGGTCTATCCGTAGGAGTTATTTTTGGATGGTTATTCTTCTTAATGCTTTTTGGAATCATGTATGAGAAGCAAATTACTACGATAAAGGAGCAAAAGATAAAGATTTCTGATCTTAAAACGCAAAATAGAACATTGTTAGATGATCAAGAGAACTACGATAATGAAGATATTGAAAAAACCCTTCACATTAAAGGAATCGTCGTCACGTTCGAAAAGGACCAAGATCTATCTCTAAACTCTCTTACGAAACACGAATTGAAAAAGGCTGTCCAAGACGAACTGAATGATTTATTAAATAAGGACCTTGGTTCGGTAGCGCACACGAGGTCATTTATTATTAAATCACTCGAGAATAAATCATTACTGATAAACGATATAGAATATGGGTTTGAAGTCAAGCAAATGATCGTGTATACAACTGTTGAAGTTGTTCTTTCGATTCGCTTGATTCAATAAAAAGATTATACGATTTTGTGACATTTTGTCAGAAAAGTCGCATTTCTATATCTTGTAGTATATGATAAGAGTACAATAAGTTTATATGGAGGTGCAGCGATGGTTATCAATCGCAAAGAGCTAGCGAAATCAAAGGTAGCTGATTTAATGAACGGACGCTCAGCATACGCTGAAACCAAGGAATTAGCAACAATGATAAAAAAGGAACTGCAATCGCTCAATATCGACGTACATGAGGACGTGACAAACTTTGGTTCTTGGTTCATTCCTATTCCACAAGCCTAATTAGTAAAGACCGACTATCTCATTTTGAGGATGCCGGTCTTTATTTGTGTACAAATTAATAGTCTTTACAGGCTTTATCAAGCTCATCTAACACCTGATCTGCCTCTTCCCATGTATAGACAGTTGCTCCAGCGGCCATTGGGTGACCACCTCCGTTATACCTTGCTGCAATACTATTAACCACTGGTCCTTTTGAACGAAGGCGTACTCTGATCTGATCTTCTTCTTCAATGAAAAAGACCCACGCTTTTAATCCTGCAACGTTTGAGAACGAATTCACGAGCTGTGACGCTTCACTCGCAGTGACACCATAGGAGGAAATCGTATCATTCGTTAATTTAATCCAACCTGCTCCCCCATGATTCATTTCAAAATGTTGAAGAACATGTCCATTTAGCCTTGCTATATGCTGTTCTGTTTTATAAAGTTCGTTATAAAGAGCACCAGTATCTATCCCATGTTTAAGAAGCTCTCCTGCATATTCAAATGTTCGCTTAGTCGTATTTGAGAACATAAACCTTCCAGTATCTCCAACGATTCCTGCATATAGAAGAAACGCACCTTCATCTGAAAGCATGTATCCACGGTCTTTAGCATGTATGTATAGATCAACGATCATTTCACTCACAGAACTTGAAGACGTATCTACCCATAGAATATCGCCGTAGGGATCCTCATTTGGGTGATGATCGATCTTAATCAACAACTTCCCTTTATTGTAGCGATCATCACTAATCCTAGGCTGATTTGCCGTATCACAAACAATTACAAGAGCATCTTCATATTCCTCATCTGAAACCTCATTCATTCTGTTTAAAAACATAAGAGAAGGTTCCTCTTCTCCTACTACAAGTACTTTCTTCTTTGGAAACGTTGCTTTGATTAACGAAGCTAACCCACCTTGTGAGCCAAGGGCATCTGGATCAGGTCTTACATGGCGGTGTATAATGATCGTTTCATAACTTTCAATTGCATCTAAAATTTGTTCCTTCATTTCATTACTCCTTTCATATCCTTTCCTATTTGTTAGGGAATCGTCATAGATTTTTAACCATAAGTTCTATACAATAGAGACGAGCCTTTAACATATGGAGGAAAGCATACATGCCAATCTTTTTTATATTAATTATATTCTCAATAGTATTTTATCTGTTTTACCGCGTGAAGTCATTCCGATCTCACGGAGTTGCAACCAAAGAGTGGTTAAATTCGAAAGCTAGCATTGCACTTGGGCTATTTCTCATTTTCTTTGCTATCAATTCGTTCACTATTTACATCACGATGGTTACATATATCGTTGGTGCGGTATTCATTTTACTCGGACTTGTTAATGTCGTCGTAGGTTATAAGAAATATAAACATTACCAGCCTTTCGCTATTCAAGAATACGAAAGCATGAACAAATAACGCTGAAGCGCCATGAGTTTTCTCATGGCGCTTTTGATTTACCGGTCGATTAATTGCGCCATCATCAGCGCCTTGCCCACGACAGTTCCTTCATGATAAATTTCAACATCTACCTTTCCAAACTTACGTGAGACTTCAAGGACCTTCGGAATAATTTCAATCGTATTATCGATTTGAACAGGTTTAATAAAATATAACGTGATGTTTTCTACAACAAGATCACCTTTTTTATACTTCTTCAAGACCCTGCTTCCCGCTTCAGTTACAAGGGTCGTGAATACGCCATAGGAAAGTGTTCCAAGAAGACTCGTCATTTGTGGAGTCACCTCACAAATGTATCGACTCTCAGTATTTGTAGACACATCATTAAACCTACTTGTGATCAAATCATCAAAGGTTTCCCCGATCTGCGGCTGTTGCTGAATGAGCTGCAGCGCTTTTAGAACATCTTGTCTGCTAACGATTCCGATTAAGCGCTGGTACTGATCAAGCACTGGGAGCATCTCGATTCCTTCCCAAATCATCGTGTGAGCTGCTGAAGCCACGGACGTTTGCTCATTCACAGTTAATGGGTGTTTTGTCATCACCTTCGTAATAGGAGTCTCATATTGTTCCCCTAAAACGTCTTTGGAAGTAACGATTCCTTGAACTTTCATGTTTGGATCTACAACAGGGTATCGACTATGAAGGGTGGCTTCGTTTAATTCATGCCACCGCCCTACATTCTCTGTCGTAACGAGGAAGCTCGTCTTGGTTAATGGCGTTAAAATGTCACTTACTAGAACGATTTCTTTTTTAATCAACTGATCATAAATCGCTCGATTGATCATCGTCGCAACAGTAAAGGAATCGTAAGAGGTCGAAATGATTGGAAGTTCATATGCGTCCGCCATTGCTTTCACTTCATCTTCTGCATCAAATCCCCCTGTTATCAAAACAGCTGCACCTGCTTCAAGAGCGATCTTATGGACATTATCACGGTTTCCTACAATAAGAAGGCTTCCTGGGTCTACATAACGCATCATCGCTTCAAGTTTCATTGCCCCGATCACAAATTTATGCAATGTTTTATGAAGTCCGTTCTTACCACCGAGCACTTGTCCATCCACTATGTTAACGACTTCTGCATAAGTAAGTTTTTCGATGTTTTCTTTTTCTTTCTTAGTAATTCGAATCGTACCTACACGCTCAATCGTACTAACAGTTCCCTTATTTTCAGCATCTTTAATCGCTCTGTAGGCTGTACCTTCGCTTACTTTAAGCTCTCTTGCAATCTGCCGAACGGAAATCTTACTTCCTACCTCTAGCGTCTCGATATAATCCAGTATCTGTTCGTGTTTTGTTGTCAATTACTTTCACCATGCTTTCTATGGTCACATCTGTATCACTATCTAAACTTCTTCTGTTATAGTGGTGTTTGAATTGACTTCATTATACATAACTAATGTGTGCAACTTCAACGGCTGTACTGCTTTTTTCTCGTTTCTACTTTAGAATCTGCCAATGGACGCGAAATATTTGGGTTTTTCTCTTTTCTCCCAAAGTACAAGCCAACGAAGTTTCCTCCCAATGCCATTAAAGCAAACACTAACCACAAGCCAAAAAATGCCCCTTCTAATGTTAGATCAAACTGAAAACGCGGCACTGCATCATATACTAAAAAAAGAATACACAGAACGGATAAAAAAAGTCGTTGCTTCACTTTCATTCCTCCCTAAACATTCTTATAAAAGGATATGAAAGAGCATGACCATTTAACACGTTAAAAAAGAACCGATGATAAAACACATCGGTTCTTTAAAGTAACGTCAACTATAACTTAATTGTATCCCCGGGCTTCATTACTTTGCCCTTATTTCCTTTTAACTTATCTACAAAAGCTTCTGGGTTTTGTTCGATGACAGGAAACGTATTGTAGTGAACTGGTACAGTTAAGTCTGCATTAATCCATTCTGTAGCGATAGCCGCATCATCAGGTCCCATCGTAAAGTTATCACCGATTGGGATAAAGGCGAGGTCGATCTTCACGTCTGAAAGCAGCTTCATATCAGAATACAACGCGGTATCACCAGCATGGTAAACTGTCTTACCTTCAGCAGTAAACAGAATTCCAGCAGGCATACCTGTGTAAATAATCTGTTTACTTTCCTCATCCATATAGCTTGAACCATGGAAAGCTTGCGTCAGCTTGACCGTTCCAAAATCAAATTCGTGTGCTCCACCTATGTGCATCGGATGTGTATTTAATTCTTTCCAGCCTAAGTATGTCGCAAGTTCGAAAGGTGCGACAACGAGCGCATCATTTCGCTTTGCAATTTCAACAGTGTCACCAACGTGGTCGTTGTGACCATGTGTAAGTAAGATAACATCACACGTTACCTCGTTAGCATCAAGGTCGCATTGTTCGTTACCAGTAATAAACGGGTCGATAAGAATCTTTGCTTTTTCAGTTACGATCTCAACTACTGAATGCCCATGAAATGTTACTTGCATCAAAACCGCTCCTTTACATGCTTAAAAATGGATTCATCTGTTTTTTTCCCTTAGAACAATTTACTAAACTAATATTGTTGCCAAGCTCTCTCATATTTTTCGATAAGATTCGGCCGAATCAAAGTGTTTGGCTCGATGGTTACTTCATTTCCGTCCTCTATTATTGTAGAATCCTCGTCTTTACCAAATGCAGTTAAAGATGGAACAATTTCTGTCGTTAAATATTCGGTTTTGACCTTGATTCTTAAATCTTCACTGTTAACCTTTGTCCTCGTACCTAAAACGAATCCCCAATTCCCAAAACTCGGAACATCTACATGAAGGTTTGTTGTATGTAACCCTGTCTCCTGAATGGTCTTTGAAATCGTCCAATAAGCTTCTGTTGCAAATACAGGGCTAGTTGCCTGCACCATCATGGCTCCTTCAGGCTTTAAGTGGTTTCTTACCAATGAGTAGAATTCCCAAGTATATAGTTTGTTCAAAGATTCATTATTTGGATCAGGAAGGTCACTTATGATCACATCGAATAGCTCAGTTTCATTCTCCAAGTATTTAAACGCATCAGCATTCACTACCTTGACACGGTCGTCATCAAACGCTTGTTGATTCAACTCTTCTAACATGTGATTGGCACGCGCGAGTTCGACCATGCGCGGATCAAGATCAACAACCGTGATCGAATCGACTTCATCATATTTAAGCAGCTCACGAACAGCAAGTCCATCCCCACCTCCTAAGAGTAGGATGTTACTTTTCTCCACACTTGCAGCCATCGGTACGTGAACGAGAGTTTCATGGTAGCGATGCTCATCACTTGAACTAAACTGCAGCTGTCCGTTTAAATATAGCCTGAGATCACCCTGTTCCTTTGTTAGAACGATTCTTTGATAAGCTGTTTCTTCAGAGTGTATGATAGGATCTTTATAGAGACGTTGCTCAAATGAAAAAGCGATTTCCTCACCGAACAATACTCCTGCAATCATTGTGACTAGTGCAACTGATGCAGCAAAGATATATATCCCTTTTCTCACAATTTCTTTTCTAAATGATATGATCATCCAGAACGCAACTAATATATTGATCAATGCAACGAGAAATGCTGACTTAACTAGTCCAAATTCTGGTCTAAGATAAAAGGCAAACAACAGTCCACCTACAAGTCCACCTGCATAATCTGAAAAAAGTACCCGCGCGGTACTTTTGTTCATCTCTACGCCTATTTCATTCGCTTTTCTAATTAAAATAGGTAATTCAAGACCAGTTAATCCACCTACTATGAGAATAATGCTATAAAGGAAAATTGCGGTTGACTCTTCACCTGCGATAGAAGTAATTCCAAAAACAGCAAAGCTTGAAATACCACCTATGATTCCAATCATAAGTTCGATGACAATAAACCTTGTTATAAGGTGTTTGACTACCTTTTCACTCAAAGAAGCTCCGATTCCCATGCCTGTAAGAAACAAAGAAATCGTAATCGTATACTGCTTTACACCATCCCCTAAAATGTAAGAGCCTAATGCACCAAAAAGCACTTCAAAGATGATGCCGCAAATTGAAACGATCCCTGAAGCCCAATACAGCTGACTGCTCTTATTTGTTACCCTACTCATGTCTTTCACCTTCAGCTGTCATATTCTTATGTAATGGATGCCCCCACTACAAATCCAAGTCCGATCGACACACACATCGATACGATCCCTACTGCTACCACACCTTCATGTAGCTTTTGTTCCACTGAAAAACGTCTTGTGAGAAAGTCAAAGATGTAATAAGCGACTAATTGTAAAACAACACCATATCCACCCCAAATGACAGTGTCTAAAACATCTGAACTGTGATAGATCGAGAAAGCTAAGATTAAACATATACCGATTATTTTTCCACCTATTGATAGTGCGACAGCTGTATTTCCTTTTTCGATCTCTTGCCAATCCTTATATTTAGTGGTAATCAATTCAAAGATGATTAACCCCGCTGCAACGACTACGATTGCTGCAATAAAATAGACGAACGTTAACAAAAATGGCCCCATTTTAATAACTCTCCTTTACTTATTTTCCTGTTCCTGGTCCTCCGCCACGGCTTCCAGAACCTCTAAATGAGGGGATTGTTGAAGGTCCTTTGTAATTTCCTCCAGTTGATAGATAGCCTCCATAACAATTCCCAAGGCTATTAGAACAACGTTTTTTTTGCTTCTTCCCCCAATCGTCAACGTCGAGAATCTCATCAAGTATGTAATAAGCTAATAAGCCATCGAAGAAACTTGGCTGATAATTGTCTCTAACGAATCCGATCGTTGCTACTTCTACAAGTGTGTTCGAATCACTTTCACCTTCTGTCAACGATACAATATAATCGTCATACACAAGAACTTGTTTACCATCTTTTAATTCGCTGACTTCATTCGGTTTAATTTGTTCTTGAAGATAGGAGGAGACAGCTGGAATATCTTTACCACCTGCTGTGTAAATCCTAGAAACATCACCAGTGTCCACGCTACTCTCCACAACATCTTCAAGTTGGTATTGATCCTCTACGACTTCCTGAATATCTTTCGTGATACCGCAAGCCGATATGAGTAGAACGAATGCTGTCAACAGAATTAATCCTGTCAGCCTTTTCATCCTTCCACCCCTTGAAGGGGAAAGAGTTATTCTTTCCCCATTTTTTTCTTAAGTTCTGCTAACTCATCGTCGATTCCATTGTTCTTATCGAGGGCATCTAGTTCATCATCTAAAGAGCGATCAGCAGAGCGCATATCTTCGCTCGTTTCAGCTTCAGCTTCATATTGAAGAACCTTTTCTTCCATTCTTTCAAAACCTCGTTTGGAATCGTCGCTACCGACTGAAGACATTGCACGGTTGATCTTTGTTTTTGTTTTTGCAGATTCCGCTCGTGCTTTCAGACTATCTTTCTTCAATTTCATTTGGCGGTGTTCTTCTTTCATCTCATCAAGCTTGCTTCTTAATGAATCTGCATCAGCCTTTGCTCGTTCGTACGATTCTTTCATCGTTTCAGCTTTTGCTTGATGGTCTTTTTTATCTTCTAATGCTCTTTTAGCAAGCTCATCATTATCGGCTTCGAGTGCCTTCACAGCTTGCTCCTGACGCTTTTCTACCATCGCATTAGCGTCATCCCATTTTTTCTTGAGCATCTTTTCGTTAGCAATCTGCTTTGCTACAGCTGTTTCAGCTTCACGGATATCCGCTTCCATATCTCTCATAAACTGTTCTAGCATTTTGACCGGATCTTCTGCCTTATCTAGCGCAGCATTCAATTCTGATGACATGAGTGTTTTTACTCGTTTAAACATTTTAAACATTTATTTCATCCTCTCATTTGCTTCCTGCAAGTATTTTAATTTCGTATTCCTCAATCTCATACCCTTTGCTCACTTCTACTTCTGTACCCCAAACTTCAACTGACAGAAATTCATCTTCATTCTTATCAGAGAAGTCATAGTATTCTACTTGTTGTCCATTAAGGTTACTACCTCTACCTGTACCCGACACAAGCGCTTTACCACTTTCATCAAGGTGGAATGTTGTACCATCGACCTTCACTTCTTGAGGTATGGGCTTAGAGAGTTTCTCTTTTACTGCTTTGTATATTCCAAGCTCCAGCTCATCGTCCATCTCAGCACTCAACCAAATGGAAGATGACCCAGCTTGCAGTTGATAGGCATACCACTTGTATCCTTGGTTGTTATACGTTAGTGTCCCAACAACTTCGTAATCTTCAAGGTCATACGTGATGATATCCCCCACTTGAATGTTAAAAACATTCCTGTCTTCTATCTTAGGCTGTTCTTTGTCTTTTTTGCCAAATAACTTTGAAAGAAAACTCATATTCACACCCCCTATCCTATACTCTATTTACGGATTCACTCGCGAAAAGTTTCACGTTTTTTTAAAACGACTTACCATATGTTCTTCCATCGTGATATAGAAATCAAATGGTGGTTTTTCATCGATCAACGATTTCTTTTGTAACTTATAGATGCTTACTTTATGATAGGGGTCTCCTTCTATTATAGGAAGTTCATCTTCTAATCTTACATATGAATCTACAGCATTTTGCACTTTATCGATCCACCGAGGTATTTCACGATCCTGTTCTGTGAAAAGTTCAAAGGTTTCCCTAGACATATAGAACGGATTTGACGGAATGCCTTTTAAAAACGGAGCAAGAAGCGTCATATCTATTCTATTATCTTCAAGTACGAGAACTTTAAGCGATATTCCTTCCCGCTTCTGGTCTGCAAATTCACTAACAGCTCGACGGATATCTTCAAGTGAAGCGTCGATCACGTTATATGATTCAGAAGGAACAATGCCTTTCTCTTTTTTTCTCCAAAATTTAATGACCATTCCCCTCCTTCTATTTCGCTCAATGCTTTCCCTTTCATTATAGAAGAAAAAAGCAGCTGATCTCAGCTGCTTAACAAAGTATTAATTACTTCCTAACATTTTATTTGCACTGTTGTATTCTAAACCGTGAGCGTCTGCCACTGCTTCATACGTTACGAATCCGTCCATCGTATTGATTCCTTTTAGAAGTGGTTCGTTCTCTAGACAAGCAGTCTTATATCCTTTATTTGCAAGTTGAATCGCATATGGTACTGTTACGTTCGTCAAAGCGATCGTTGACGTACGTGGAACAGCTCCAGGCATATTCGCTACTGCATAATGCACGACATCGTGTTTTGTATAAGTCGGATTATCGTGAGTTGTAATTTTGTCTGTTGTTTCAAAAATCCCACCCTGATCAATCGCAACATCCACGATTACAGATCCAGGCTTCATGTCTTTAATCATATCTTCTGTTACAAGCTTTGGTGCTTTTGCACCTGGTATCAAAACAGCACCGATAACGAGATCGGACTCTTTTACAGCTTCAGCGATGTTAAGAGGGTTAGACATCATCGTGTTGATTTCAGTACCGAAGATATCATCTAATTGACGCATACGTTCAGGACTAAGATCCATAATCGTAACGTCAGCACCTAGACCCATAGCGATTTTAGCTGCGTTCGTACCTACAACCCCGCCACCTATTACGGTAACTTTTCCTCGTTTAACTCCAGGGACTCCGCCGAGAAGGATACCTAGACCGCCTTTTGGCTTTTCTAGGAACTGCGCACCGATTTGGGCTGACATCCTACCAGCTACTTCACTCATAGGTGTTAGAAGAGGTAACGAGCCATTCGGTGCTTGAACGGTCTCATATGCGATTCCGATCACCTTATTTTCAACTAGAGCTCGAGTTAGCTCTGGTTCTGCTGCTAAGTGTAAATATGTAAATAAAATAAGTCCTTCACGGAAATAACCGTACTCTTCTGGTAATGGTTCTTTAACTTTCATAACCATTTCCATACTCCACGCTTCACTTGCAGTATCCACAAGGTGAGCACCAGCTTCAATATATTGTTCATCAGTAAAACCTGATCCAATACCTGCTCCCTTTTCAATATGCACTTCATGACCAAAATTAGTAAGACTTAAGACGCCAGCGGGTGTCATAGCCACTCTATTTTCGTTATTTTTTATTTCTACCGGTACTCCGATACGCATATATAATCCTCCTTCGACTTTCAAACTATAAATGGAAGGGTTTTTCTCAAAACCTCTATCATCATAACATTCCGATTACCAATTAGGAACCTTTCCTCCAAAAAATTTTGAAACCCTTTTCAAAGCTTCTTTATACAACAAGGATATAACCTAAAGCTGCCATAAACAACCCACCGCAAGTACTGATCACCAGATAAATAATAGCGAGGTACTTATGGTTAGAGGATAGATCGATTGTTTCGTAAATAAAAGTAGAAAATGTCGTCAAAGCACCAAGAAAACCAGTCGAGACTGCTGGCCCAAATTCACTTGATCCGTAACCGACGCCTAATAGAAAGCTTCCTACCAGATTAACTATTAATGTGGCTAACGGGAATCCTTGCATGAAGCTCATTTTATTAAACAATAGAGTAACGATATACCTTAATAGCGCTCCTGCAGCCCCACCAACCGCGATCAACAACCATTGCAAGCTACTCCCCCCTAACACGCTTCGCAAGGAACACACCGATTACAGCGGCCAAAAGTCCTAAGACAACACTACCCATTCCATAAAGAAAAGCAGTCATGAACTGACCTGCTTTTAAATAAACGAATAGATCTAAAGAATACGTAGAAAACGTCGTAAAAGAACCGATAAGCCCCGTTGCGATCAGCTTTTTCTTCCATTCAGAAAGGGTATTATTTTGAATAAAACGGTAAAAGAAACCTAATAAAAGCGAGCCGATGATATTGACGAGAAAAGTTGAGAAAGGGACACCGTTCATCATAGTGCCGACCGTACTTCGTAGGAGAGCCCCAACCGCTCCACCAACTGCAACAGCGAAACTATATCTCATTTCTTAACTCCTTTGATCAATCTTTTCTCATCTTATCGGATCCAAACTCTAAAGTCTACTCACTATCCTCTTTATCCCAAACCCACGTATAGAGTCTCCCATTAGCATCCATCCATTTCATTTCGAACCGGTCTGCGTCATAGCCATACTTTTTTATTCTCGTTACCAGTTCATCAACCTGAGAAAGCTCTGAAACGTTCAGGTGTTCATAGAGTGATGTTACATCTTCCTTCGCATCAGCACCTTTTCTAACTAAGCTCCCCTTTTCCACCTCGTATTCGTTCGGGCTTGAAAATTCCCATTCATTTTCAACACCTTGAGAGATGACAGTACATTTGAACAAGAAACTATTTTGTAAGGAAGATGCTTCTACCCGAAAAGGGACGCTCACCATAAGAATTGCTAGGATTACACTTAGCTTTTTCATAAGATCACCTCTTCTTTATGCTGAGAAAAAACTTTGATAATTATTCCTCTACTTCTAGATTGCAACATTCTCTTTACCAAACTAAAATAGAAGTAAGCACACAAAAAGGAGTCTCCATGAATTCAACTAACAAACAGCAACTGAAAATTGAACGATTCGGTCTAGAATCTGTGCCACAAAACTTACGTACAACATCTTGGTACGAATACGCGATGATTCAAATGACGATTTCAGTAAATGCCGGTAATTTCTTAGTTCCAGCTCTTGCTGTTCTAGAAGGTGGATTGTCTTTTACCTGGGCAGTGCTTTCTACTGTATTTGGAGCGATGCTCGCTTTTATATTCGTCTCTTTTCTCTCCTTCCCAGGTGCGAGGAAAGGAATTCCTTCACAATATGCAGTACGTTCCTTCCTAGGACATAAAGGCGCGCAATATTTTGCGTCACCTGTACGAACCATTACGTCACTTTACTGGTTTGCAGTACAAACTATAGGGGGAACCTACATGGCTGTCGAATTGGTCGATCGCGTCCTTTCGATCAAGCTGCCCTTCCTCCCAGTCACTCTCCTTTTAGCAACGATTATGGCTACACTTGCATTAGTAGGGTTTAATGCAGTTAAGAAAGCAACCGTCTTCATCCTCCCATTGTTGTTTGCGGGGACTGTTTCGATGATCATTGTCTTCATTACCTCGGATGTTGGAGGGAAACCATTTACTTCCATATTATCGAGTCATGAAGCTCCTGAGTATTCCACTGTGTTTTTCTATTCAAGTCTAGCGTTCGTACAGTATGTATCAGGTGTGAGTAGTTCATCTGACATGACGAGGTATGCTCGTACAGCAAAACATGCTTTTATTGGATTGTTTGTAGGCAATTCTATAGGATTTTTATTTACCGCTGTTTTAGCTGCGTATACAGCCTCTGCTTCAGAATCATGGAATCCGTTTCTCATTACAAGTCGTTATACTGACTCAGGAATATTATTAACCTTTATCTTTGTAGCCGCACTATGCTCGATGTTTACGATTAATATCAGCAATGCGTATACAGGCGGTTATAGCCTCTTAAACACCTTCCCGACTTTAGGAAGGGTGAAAAGCGCTATTGTACTTGGGATATGTGCAATTGCATTGAGTGCATTTCCAGCGCTTGTCGATGAAGCTGAACAGTTCATCTCATTATTAGGTGCATTCGTTATTCCTCTGTCTGCTATTATCATTACCGACTTTCTCATCATAAAAAAAGCTCGTTTTACAACCGAATTGCTTTCATCGATGAATAATAAAGAGAATGTAATCAACCTAGCAGGGTTTAGCGCTATTGCACTCGGAATGTGCACTTACTTACTGCTCCCCACTTCATTATCTCCAGGATTTTTATCGTTTTTACTAACCTCTCTCCTATACGTTGGCATTAAGAAATGGGGCTGTAATAGAAAAAGCAAGAAAGTTCATGTGTAACACATGAACTTTCTAACAACCTAATAATAGCTTTTTCTATCTTGTTTTGGAGGAAACTTATTGTTTTTTCCTTGCTTAACGGCTTCATCTTGATCAATGACGCCGCTTTGGTATGATTCACTTAACTGCTGATGCACAGTCATTTCACCGCTTTGATCATAGATCAATTCATCTTTATTTTTATTCACCAAAAAAACCTCCCTTTGATTCAGTCTTGCTTCTTTAGTGTTCCCCGCCCACTTTTAAATATCAAAGGAAGGACACGTTATCATCTAGTAAGGAGGGAAGAAAATGTTTACATTTTATCGAGACGAGCGATTACAAATCGATGTCCCAATCCTTGAACTGTTTTGGGAGGAGCTTGCCCTAGACGAACAGGAAGAGATCTTACTCAGATGGGAACAAATTAGAAGTACGATTCCAGATCGAATCATTGAACTTGAAGGAAAAATTATGGAAAAACAATCACAGCTAAGTAATGAAGAAAATTTTGAAACCTCGTGCAGTTTGAACACGCAAATTGCTGATCTTGCTTCGATTATTAATGATTTATGGTTGTGGTACAGAAAGACCTTTTTGATCACAACAAAATAAACTCTCGATGTATAGTAAAAGGCTGCCATAGTTGAACGGCAGCCCTTTTGATCAATCACCTTATTCACTTATTTATTTCTCTTACTACATGAGGCAATTCAGGTACGATTAATTTCGACATACCCAATTTAACCGCTCCCGAGGATCCAGGTAATGCGAAAATAGCCGTTTCACTTAATACGCCTCCGATGGCCCGTGATAACATAGCGGGAGATCCGATATCTTCTGTATAACTTAGCATTCGAAACAGCTCTCCAAACCCAGTGAGCTCTTTCTCAAGCATATTGGCAATCACATCATATGTAACATCTCTTTTTGAGATGCCTGTACCACCATTCAGCAAAATCGCATCAACTTCTTTGTTAGTTACACCACGCTCCACTGCGTTTTCAATCGCTTCTTTATCATCTTTAATAACAACTCGATCAATAATGTGGTGATTTTTCTCCTCGAGCATTTGGGACATGAGCACACCGCTTTTATCGGTTTCAAGTGTCCTCGTATCACTGACTGTTACAATAAGTACACGTATAGACGAGGGTGCATTTGCCTTATGTTCTTTCACGCTCAATTCATACACCTCGCTCCATTTGTAGCTCCATTAAAAATCGTTTTTGATAAAACTTATGAGCAGACTCACTTACCGATCGGGTGAATCGATAATTTAAGCTAGCTCCAATCGCAATTCCAAACAGCGGGATACCTTGAATAACTTTTTTCCTCAGCATCATCAAAACAGTACCCTTTACCATTTGCTTCATAGGACCTTGTAGCCAGTTCAAATCAGCTACCTCCTCACTTCCTTCATAAAAGTAAGGATGCTCATGTCCCTGCGAAATTTCTTCTTCTAGAGCAACCCAGCCTTGTTTCTGAAGGCCCTTTGGCAGCGTTGCCATATGAAACACTTTTAAAGCGATCATCATTTCGGCTGGATAGCTAACCGGATAACCGTACGTCATCGCAATCAGTTGCACTGTACGTAAGTTTATTGCCAGAACAGCCGGTATATCTAGACCTAACAATAATAAACTTCCTGTACCTGAAAGTCCCCCTTGAGCAAGGGAAACCATTTTCTGTCGGGCAATCTGTTGATCCGCTATGTAAGCAAGTTGGTCGACGGAAAGCTTCTTCATATCTTGGATTTGTTCTATTTCAGGGTTAAATAACCGTGCATCGGTTAATAAACGATTGCTTGCATCAACTTGAGACTGGGAATTTTGGATGAAAGCATGCATGTGGAACAATACTGAATCAATGACCGAATACATCTTATTTCTTGTGGTTGAATCAACTGTCTTAAGCTGATATTCATACCACTTCTGAAACGTTCGTTCAATATCAGTAGCATGCTGAGCGAAATGCTCTTTTTCCCATTGCTTAATTTCTTCCAACCTTCTCTCTTCTCTTTCAGTCCATACCAATCACAACCGCTCCCTTCATGTAATACTATGTTTATATTGTATCTTTTTCAGAGTAAAACTTCCAATCGCCATAAAAAAAAGAGCACCTGCTAAGCAGATGCTCTTACCTATTATTGAGAAAGACGAACTGTGTCTCTTGCAATGACCACTTCTTCGTTTGTTGGAATGATAATAACTTTCACTGGAGAGTGAGGATAGCTGATGAATGCTTCTTTTCCTCTTACCTTGTTGAGAGCAGGATCCCAATAAACACCCATAAACTCTAGCCCACGTAATACTCTCGCACGAACTGTATCACTGTTTTCACCGATACCAGCTGTGAAGATAATCGCATCAAGACCTGACATACGCGCAGCATACGAACCGATGTACTTGTGGATTCTTGATGTGAACACTTCTAGTGCAAGCTCAGCACGTTCGTTACCTGCTTCCGCTTCAGAAGTAATGTCACGAAGGTCACTAGAGAATCCTGATACACCTAGGAGACCACTTTTCTTATTCAACGTATTAAGCACTTCTTCAGCAGTTTGTCCTGTTTTCTCCATAATGAATGGAATTAAAGCAGGGTCAATGTTTCCAGAACGAGTACCCATTGTTACACCAGCTAGTGGAGTGAAGCCCATCGACGTATCGATTGAGTTTCCGCCTTCGATCGCAGCGATTGAAGCCCCGTTTCCAAGGTGACACGAAAGAAGACGTAGTTCTTCTAGTGGACGACCTAGTAATTCCGCTGCACGTTCAGACACATATTTGTGTGATGTCCCGTGGAATCCATATTTACGAATCCCGAAATCTTCATAGTACTCATAAGGAAGACTATATAGGTAAGATTGTTCAGGCATAGATTGGTGGAACGCAGTATCAAAAACTGCAACAGCAGGAACATCAGGGAGAATTTCTTGGAAAGCACGGATTCCGACCAAGTTTGCAGGGTTATGCAATGGTGCTAGTTCGGATACTTCTTCAATTCCTTTCATTACTTCATCCGTAATGAGGGCGGAGTCATTAAATTTCTCTCCACCATGTACGACTCTGTGACCAACACCTTCGATTTCATCATATGATGAAATAATTGAGTGTTCGAACAGCTTCTCTAGTAACATTTTCACAGCAACTGCATGATCAGGGATCTCAGTTACACTCTTATCTTTTTCACCGTTTACTTCAATTGTAAAAATGGCGTCATCAAGACCGATACGTTCTACAATTCCTTTAGTGATAACAGTTTCTTCCGGCATATTTAAAAGTTGAAATTTTAAAGAAGAACTACCGGCGTTGATTGCTATTACTTTCGCCATATGTGACAGCTCCTTTTATACTGTGATTAACGACACGAAAATAGAAGGGGTATACCCTTCTATCTTTTCACACCTTACTTATTTAAACACCCAAAATGACTTTATTCAAGATGAAAACCGCTTACATAAAAGTATTCCGCCAATTCTGATTTGTAAACGTTTCATAACGGATGTTAGGTAAGCTGTTGAAACCATCCGTTTATTTGTTGCATCATATTCACCATCGCTTCTCTGTTGGAGAAAGAAGGGAGCTTTGCCATCATCACTTGCTTCGGTTTTAGAGCCTTATCGCCTTTTTTCTGAACGACAAGAATGCTTTTAGCTTGCGCTTCGTTAGCAAAGAGGCTCGTTGGAAGTTGAATGATTCCGTGAATGTTCGATCGTTCATTGATTAGGTTTTGAATGTGATGACCTCTTTCATCATTGAACAAGAAGTTAGGAATCATAAAGAAGAGCATTCCGGATTCTTCTGTCATATTTAAACTTTGCTCGATTAACAGGTGATGAACATAAGACATCCCTTCATCAGCTTTTAACGTATAGTTCAGAGCAACTTCCTCATGCGGATAATACCCAACAGGTAAATCTGTAACGATCGTATTTACTTGTGGCACATAAAGGTCTTTTACACTATCTTGATGTAAAAACTCAACTTGATGCTTTTGCAGGTTTGCATTAATAAATCCAATGTGCAGTAATAAATCATCAGCATCTGCCCCATAAGACAAGACCTTTTGTGTTTTAAGCTGATTTAAGACAGCAGTCAGTAAATTGCCGGTACCTACTGCTGGGTCGAGAAGCTTCACTTCTTCAAGATTTAATACTTCTGTGTATTTGTTTACGAGGAAACCAATCAGATGCGCAACACTATCCGGTGTCATAGCATGATGAGGTTGAACACCTTTTTTCATACCTTTTAATATCGCAAGCTGAATTCCTTTCCGAATCGTTTCTTTTTCTGCACCTTCTAGAGTAAGTGGTTCATATAGCTTCTTAAGACGTTCGATGGTCTCATCGTCTAATTCTTCTTGAAGCACAGATTCTTCAAACAAGTTTAAACCCGTTTCAACAAGTGCTTCTAAATAAGTCATATCTAATTTATTTTGAATAACCAATGTCGATTCATCGAGTATGTTGAATAAGTTTTCTACAGTTAATTCGTTCATTTTTTTGGCCTCCTGCCTATTAGTTCGCCGATTCTATTGTAAACAGTAAGGAACCGTTTCGCAAATAACATCGTTTATGAGGCGAAGACGATTTTAAAAAGGACTTCGATGTACACCATCGAAGTCCTTTCCTGTTAGTCAGCTTGTTTTGCAGCTTCTAATGCTTTTTCATAGTCAGGGTGATCTGTTGCTTCACTGAGATACTCTGTGTAAACAACCTCATCTTTACTGTTCACAACGAAAACTGCTCTCGTAAGTAAGCGAAGTTCCTCAATCGCAACACCATATCCTTTACCGAATGATAAGTCACGATGATCTGAAAGTGTGATTGCATTTTCAATTCCAGCAGCTCCGCACCAGCGTTTTTGAGCAAATGGGAGGTCGGCACTGATCGTTAGGACTGATACATTATCAAGCTTAGCACCTTCTTCATTGAATCTACGCGTTTGAGCATCGCAAACCCCAGTATCAAGTGACGGAACAACGCTGATCAGACGAACTCCAGAATAATCTGAGAGCTTCTTTTCCGACAAGTCGTTCGCAAGCACAGTAAATTCAGGCGCAGTGTCACCTTTCTTAACTTCTTCTCCAAGAAGAGTCATAGGCGTACCTTTAAATGTAATATTTGCCATGTTAAAACCTCCTTTATGAGTTGGTCGTATGTACGACTATCCTCATCATATCGGTGACTCGTTATTATTTCAAGAAAAGTGGTGTGTTGTCATACATAAAAAAAACCCGGTATTTTAACCGGGTTTAGAATCCTAAATCCTGTTTTTCGTCATTTTGTTGTTGGCCTCTTTGCTGAGAGCGATACTTGCCTTGAGATTGCCTTGACTGAGAATGATCCGATTGACCATTTTGACTACTCTTATGGTTGTCTTTTCCCTGGCTGCCCATGCTTTGAAGCATGCCTTGTATTTTCTCGATCGCCTGTGGAGCAAGGTCTAAAAGCCTTTCATAAAGGTGAGTCGTATTATCGAGATGAATCATTTTGATGTCGCTACCACTTACGATTAAGAAAGCAATCGGAGTAATCGATACACCGCCACCACTTCCACCACCAAAAGGCTCTCCTTTACTTTGATCCTTTTGCGAAGACTGAGATTGTGATTTAAGCATGAATTCGCTACCGCCCGCAGCAAACCCAAAACCTACTTTTGATACGGTTAAAATCACACTTCCGTCCGGCGTTTCTACCGGATCGCCAATGATCGTATTAACATCGATCATATCTTTCAAGTTTTCCATCGCTGTCTGCATGAGTCCTTCTATCGGATGCCCACCCATATGAATGCCTCCTTCACTTATACCGTTAAGCCTCCTGAAGCTTTTTCTGAGACTTCAATAATTTAATCACCGCGATCATAGCATGCCCCAGTTTGAAAGTTATCATGCATCTTATATAAGTCTGAATTGTTTTTACTTCATACATCGGCGTAACGATCAGCTGAGGAACGGCTAGTAAATTTGTGTAGTGTGAGAGAACAGCAAATAAAGCTATTTTAGTATTCAGCAATAAATCAGCTCCTACTGCTGTCGTCGCTGCATTCCCTATTCCAATATTAGTTTCCCATTGAACAGTTCTTATGTTTGTCTTTCGTAGCATGAATGAAGCTGCTTTCCTACTTTCCATCCCCCTACTAAACCATATCTTTGACTTTTTTATTCCTTCTAGTGGCGAAAAACGTTTCTGTTCTCTCACTTTTTCCTTTAACTCTTCTTCTTTTTGTTCAAGCAGATCATTTAAAGGAATCGTCGTAGAGTGAGAAATGAGGCCAAACAACGCTGTAATTTCAACTGCCACTTCCTCAACTGCTTTAGAATGCTCCACCATCAATGTGAGTTTGACTGTTGAGAACAATATAAGCAAAGTTACTAATAGAAGTAGTATGAATATGATGCCGACTGCGATATACATGTTTGCCCTCCACCTCCCACCACTCAATAAAACAATTATGTATAGAATAAACCTGCCCAATAGAGGCAGGTTTATTCAAAAATATTATTTTTCTTCATGAACGACGATTGTATCTGCAAAGATATCATGGAGCCCTTTTTTCTGCTTAGTGAAGCCCACCATGATATATCCTACAAATAAAATTGTTTTACTAATAAACCTTCCGATCCCTTCTCTAAAAATGACAGTTCCCCACGTGAGATCTTCCTTTTTTTCTTTCCTAACAGTTAATCCAAACAACATCTTGCCTAATGTTTGAGAAAGGAATTTTGTCATCAAGATGAAGTAAGCATAGAAGACGATTCCTGTCAGAACACCTTGTATAGGTAAGAATCCCGGCTCGCCCGGAGGAATTTCAAGCCATTTCACAAAAGGTGTAATCAGAATTCCGTTCAAGCTTGCAATTACGATAACGTCAACGATATATGCCCAAAATCGCATCCAGAAACCCGCATATCTAACACTGGATTCCTCTACAGATGCAGGAGGGGCAGTATGCACGTTCATTGTCTCATCCATTTCTGCCTACCTCCTTATTCAGAATATAAATACATGAGTTTCGGTGATGGCGGAGTTGATAAGAGCTGCTGGATTCCGAGCAGATCTTTTTCTGATCCCATCAGCTTAGCTGCCGTCATTTCGAACAGAGATTCGAAGCCAAAACTCTGCTTATACTGAACGACTCTAAGCTTGCTGTCACCAAGTTCTCCTCTCATATCGTTTATCGTATCTTCAAGATTACCTAACCCATCAACAAGGTTAACATCTTTTGCTTGACGGCCATCATAGATTCTCCCATCTGCAAGCTCTTTCACTTGGCTTTCATCCATTCCTCTTCCTTCGCTAATCACTCGAACGAATGCTTCATAGGAGTTATCGATCATCGATTGAAGAATTTCACGCTCTTCTTCACTCATTTCCCGATTTGGAGACATGATATCTTTATAAGGACCGCTCTTAATCGTTTCCCATTTCACGCCAACTTTTTCAGCAAGCTCAGAATAATTCATCGACTGCATGATGACGCCAATCGATCCAGTAATGGTTGATGGACTCGCATAGATTTTATCTGTAGGAGCGGAAATGTAATAACCTGCAGAAGCAGCCATACTACCCATTGAAACGTATATCGGTTTATCCGTTTTCTCTTTTAATTCGAGAATCTTGTCATGAATTTCTTCACTTTCAACCACTCCACCGCCAGGAGTGTTGAGCCTGAGTATAATCCCTTTTACGCTATTATCTTCACCAGCGTGCTCTAAGCGTTTCAAAAACACGTCATGGTTATAACCTGCCTGAGGTAAAAAGCTCGAGCCCTGTGCTGTGTCTTGAATAACACCTTCTACATTTAAAACGACGATCTTATTGAGGCTCTTCCCCTCTTCGATAACCGTTTCTGCAAATTCATCGGATGAATTCAATTCTTCTTGCCAGTTTCCAAAGGCAAGGCTTGAAACAACATTGAATCCAATCGAAACAATAATTAATACCACTGCAATTCCAAGCGCTAGCCATCGTTTTCCATTCATAATAGACCTCCTCTACATTCTACCTTATGTACGTCTTTGCTCGGTTATTGGTTTCATAATTTCGAGAATACCATACAGATTAACGAACTGCACCATTTTTGAAATGTAAGGAATGAATTTAAGGCGTAAAGATAAACTAAGGACGCACTGATAAAATAGCTAATTTTTTCTTTTTTCTAAATTCAGAGAATGGTACAGTTAAGAAGACAATCGTTGGAGGAGGAATTCACATGCCAAATCGTCGTAATTTATTTTTCTTCTATAAAGAGACTGAAGAACTTCGAGAAAAAGTTGAACCTTTAAAAGAACTTGCAAGTAAATATGATTTTCATGTTGTAGACGATCCGAAAGACGCGAGTATCATCGCGAGTATCGGAGGGGATGGATCTTTTCTACAAGCAGTAAGAAAAACTGGTTTCCGTGAAGACTGCCTTTACGTTGGAATCTCTACAGGAGAGTTAGGGTTTTATTGTGATTTTCACATCGATAACTTGCCTGAAATGGTCGAGAATATCCTATCAGAAGGAATTGAAGTAAGACGTTACCCAACGATCGAGGTTAATGTTAACGATGAATCTTCTTTCTTTTGTTTAAATGAATGCACGATTAGATCGTCGATCATCAAAACACTAGTGATGAATGTTCATGTAGAAGACTTCCATTTCGAAACATTCAGAGGAGACGGATTGATCGTTTCGACTCCTACGGGTAGTACTGCTTATAGCAAGTCTGTTAGCGGAGCTGTCGTGGATCCGAAATTAGCATGTATGCAGGTTAGCGAAATTGCTTCACTCAATAACAATCATTACAGAACGCTCGGCTCTCCGTTTTTATTGAGCGACGAGAGAACGCTCTCGCTTGAAGTCGTACAAGATGGAAACGATTATCCAATCATCGGAATCGACAACGAAGCACTAAGTATCCAACACGCAAAGAAACTTACGATCCGCATCCCAGATAAGCGAATCAAGACAGTCAAGCTGAAAGACAACTCGTTTTGGCACAAAGTGCAGCGCAGTTTTCTATAATAAAAAAGCACCGCATGTTTGCGGTGCTTTTTCATATTAATCAAAGTCTTGATATTGAATGGTTTCATCGATGACAGTCATAACGGCTTTTGTGTCTAACATCAAGTCAGGATCACAAGTAAAGATATCACGGTTTAACACTGTAAAATCAGCATCCATACCTTCCTTAATGATTCCTCGCTCCTTTTCTTTACCTATCGCATATGCGCTTCCCTTTGTGAACAAGCATACTGCTTCATACACAGAAAGCTTTTGATCAGGATAATACCCATCATGAGTGTCGTTCGGCCTCTTCCGAGTCACAGCCGCATGTATCCCTAAAAGCGGATCAACTGGTTCGATTGGTGCATCTGACCCACCTGCAATCGGAATTCTGTTATCGAGTAACGTTTTCCATGCGAACGACCATTTCATCCGTTCTTCACCTAAACGCTCCATCACCCAAGGGAAATCAGAGGCAACGAATCTTGGCTGGATATCTAATATAACCGGCAGTTGTTTTAGCCTATCGATTAAATCCTGGTTAACGACTTGAGTATGAATCAAACGATCTCTGAGACCATGATGTGGTGGATGTTTTTCGATCGCATCGATCGCATACTCTAACGCTAGGTCACCGATTACATGGATTGCAACTGGCATATGATGAGCCCTTGCTTTTTGCACAAGTTTTTCTAACCCTTCTACACTGTGGATCGCGACTCCAGAAGTATTTGGTGAATCATTATATGGAACGCTTAACAAAGCAGTACGTCCGCCAAGAGCTCCATCTGCGAATAGCTTCATCGCACCTAATTCAACATATTCTGTGCCATCCCCAAAACCTAGACCCTGCATCCTCATCTCTTCGATCACTTCGTGGTGGACAAGCAAATTAGCTCTAAACTTTCGGGTACCATTGATTACATTTAGAAACGTTTTGTATGTCCGAGTAAATCCTCCATAGTAATTAAGATCTTCCGTATGACCACCTGTAACACCTTTTGAAATGAGGTCGTCAACAGAAGAAGTCAGTGCTTTCTCAAGAAAAGAAAGACTTACTTCTGGCATCGCGTCTTTTACTAATTCTTGAGCTTTATCAAGAAGGTATCCAGTGGCCCTTCCGTCGTTATCCCTCATGATGACACCACCTTCAGGATCGGTAGTGCTATCTGTTATGCCTGCTAGGTCCATGGCGATCGAATTCGCAAGAATGGCGTGTCTACAAACTCTTGTGAGCATCATTGGATTATTAGGAGCAATTCGATCGAGTTCATCTCGATGGAATATTTTTCGATCCGGAAAATTATTTTCATTCCAACCTTCACCAATGATCCATTCATTAGGAGAAGATTCATTAACTTTTTCAACTAACAAGCGTTTCATCTCTTCAGCTGAATCTACTAGAGACAAATCGAGTCGAAGAAGCTTCTCACCGTGACCTATCATATGAAGGTGACTATCAACAAAACCTGGAATCATGACATTCCCTTTTAGATCATGCCAGGATTGTATATGATTTCCAAATTCATCGGTTAGCTCTGAAAACGTACCTGTTTTCACAACCTGACCACCTTCTGTATAAACGGCTTCCACTGTGAGTCCCTCATCGACGAGGGTGTAGATTTTTCCACCATACCAAAGCTTCCCCACTGAAATTCTCTCCTTCTCTATGTAAAATATCAAAATGTAGATATATTGTATCATTACACTCCTGTACTGTGAATCTTCTGGATTTTCACACACGACTCTTTGTACAAATTTAACTCATGATACAATAAGGAGTACGCTATGAACATTTGTGAAAGTGAGGGCAATACGTTGAAGAAGAAAATACTATTTACTGGTGGGGGCTCTGCTGGCCACGTTACGGTAAACTTGGCATTAATACCCCGTTTTCTTAAAGAAAATTGGGATGTTCATTATATTGGCTCAATAAATGGAATTGAGCGCGAGCTGGTTGAACCAGTTTCCGGCGTGACCTATCATCATGTGGCCACAGGCAAATTACGACGTTACTTTGACTGGAAGAATTTTAAAGATCCATTTAAAGTAGTAAAAGGCGTGGGGGAAGCGTTCGCCATCATTAAGCGAGAAAAGCCCTCTGTTATATTCTCAAAAGGTGGGTTCGTTTCAGTTCCGGTTGTTATTGCAGCTAAATTAAACAAAGTTCCGGTTATCATACACGAATCAGACCTAACGCCAGGACTCGCAAACAAAATAGCGATTCCATTTGCGTCTAAAGTATGCACAACTTTTCCCGAAACCGTTAAGCACCTTCCTGAAAGTAAAGCAGAATATATAGGTGCAGTCGTTCGAGATGAGCTGAAGCAAGGTAAAAGGGATGCCGGCTTATCGTTTACTGGTTTTGATGGGAGGAAGCCTGTGATGTTAATCATGGGAGGTAGCCTTGGAGCGAAGAAAATTAATGAAGCGGTAAGAAACAAGCTTGATGAGCTACTCCAAACGTTCGATATCATTCATTTAACAGGAAAAGGTCAATTAGATAACTCTCTCAATCAAAAGGGTTATAAGCAATATGAGTATGTTTCCGAAGAACTTCCTGATCTATTGAAGATGGCTGATTTAATTGTTTCTCGTGCTGGTTCAAATTCTATCTTTGAGTTCCTAGCTCTTAAAAAACCAATGTTGCTCATTCCACTTTCGAGGGCTGCCAGCAGAGGTGATCAGATCTTAAATGCACAATCCTTTAAAAAATCCGGCTATGCGAATGTGCTCCTTGAAGAAGATCTTAATCCAGCTTCTTTCATGACAGCAGTTGAAGAAACATACACCAACAAAGATCGATACATCATTTCGATGGAAGAAGATAACGCAGGCGATCAAGCAAGCAAAATTGAGCAATTGATTAAAACGACAGCAAAGAAAAAATAAGAACGACCAAAAATAAAGAGGACCGTGGAGGTCCTCTTTATTACGTTATACACTTTGTTTTTCTTTTTGACGTAATTCAATTCTACGAATCTTCCCAGACGTCGTTTTTGGAAGTTCCTCTATAAATTCAATTTTACGAGGGTACTTGTAAGGTGCTGTTAAATCCTTTACATGCTTCTGAAGCGTTTGAACAAGCTCCTCACCTGCTTGTGAAGGATCTTTTAACACGATATATGCCTTAACGATGTTACCTCTGATTTCGTCTGGACTTGCGACTACAGCGCATTCTCGTACCGCTGGATGTTTCACAAGAGCGTCTTCTACTTCAAAAGGTCCGATCGTATACCCAGAACTTATGATGATGTCGTCGCCTCTTCCCTCAAACCAGAAGTAGCCATCTTCATCTTTTGAAGCTTTATCTCCAGTTAAGTAATAGTCTCCTCTAAACGCCATTTGCGTACGCTCTTCGTCTTTGTAATAGCGCTTGAATAATGCTGGTACGTCTTTATGAACAGCGATATCTCCAACTTCTCCAACTTGAACGGGCTCCCCCTCCTCATTAATGATTTCTACTTGATTACCTGGGGTCGGTTTGCCCATAGAACCTGCCTTTACTTCCATACCTTTAAGGATACCAACTAGAAGCGTGTTCTCTGTTTGACCATAGCCATCACGTACATCGATGTTAAAGCATCTTCTAAACGTGTCGATCACTTCTCTGTTAAGTGGCTCTCCAGCAGACACTGCACTTCTTAAAGCAGGTAGATCGTACTTCTCTAAGTCGTCTACTTTAGCCATCAAACGGTACTCAGTTGGCGTACAGCATAGAACATTGATATCATACTCACCTAAAAAGCTTAAATATGTCTCTGGTTCAAATTTGCCACTGTATAAGAATCCAGTAGCCCCACTACACAATGTCGCTACAAACGGGCTCCAAATCCACTTTTGCCACCCTGGTCCTGCAGTTGCCCAAACGTTATCACCCTCTTGAATGTCGAGCCAAGATTGTGAGGATGTTCTAAGATGGGCATATGCCCAACCATGACTATGTACGACTCCCTTAGGATTCCCAGTCGTTCCAGACGTGTAAGACAAAAACGCCATATCGTCTCGTGCTGTTTCCGCAGCTTCAAAAAAAGCGCTCTCATTTTGTGATGCTTCAAGAAGGGAAATCCATCCGTTCACTTCTCTGCCAACTGTAAATTTCAGCTGAAGAGACGGAGCTTCTTCCTCCACGCCATCGAAAGCTTCAAATAAAGCAGAATCACAAATAACAGCTTTGGCTTCAGCATGATTGATACGGTACACTAGATCTTTTTTACGCAGCATCTCAGACGATGGAATGACGACAAGCCCTGCTTTTAAACAAGCAATATATACAGCATATGTATCGATTTGTCTTGGCATCATGATTAATACTCTGTCTCCCATAGAGAGGCCATTTGTGGTTAATGCACTAGCTATTCGATTCGCCTGTTCAATTAGGCCTGTATATGTAATTTCCTGATATCCACCTTCATCATTTCTCCACTTTAGGGCAAGCTTTGATTCGTCACTAGTGAACTTTTCAATCTCACTCGTGAGATTGTACGTTTCAGGTGCGATTAAATTTTGCAAGTTGATTCCTCCTTTAAGTTCAATAGTTTTATTATACACAAAAGTTTAAAGGTTTTGAATATTTACAGAAAGCTTTCTCTCTCACTCGCGTTACTGCACCAAAAAACGGAAGAAGCATCAGCTTCTTCCGCTATCCACGTTTATGAAATTATTTACCGCTGTATTGCTGTTCAGACTGCTGTACAAGACGCTTCGTAATCTCTCCGCCAACAGATCCGTTGTCGCGAGCTGAGCAATCCGGTCCAAGATTCACACCGAATTCAGAAGCGATTTCATACTTCATTTGGTCAAGTGCCTGCTGTACACCAGGTACTACAAGTTTGTTTGATCTAGCCAAGGTAATTCACCTCCTTGACACTATCGTTTGATAGAAAAGGAAGTGCTATCCTAATTAAGTTATGGCAGTAACTCTAAAACTTGGAAATCTAGAGTAGATCGGCGAAATCATCCTCATTTTCTTTTATAACGATTGTTTCAACACCTGATACCGCTTCTTCAACTAGCTCATCGATAGGCAAGTATTGCTCGAACTTATTGGCATGTTCACGTTTAGGTCTTGTCTTTGGAGCCTCTGGTAAAAATACCGTACAGCAATCTTCATAAGGTCTAATTGAGATATCATACGTATTGATTTCTCTTGAGATATTCATAATATCTACTTTGTCCATCGAGATCAACGGACGGAGAACAGGATAGTTCGTTACCTCATTGATCGTGTTCATACTTTGAATGGTTTGACTTGCAACTTGTCCCAAGCTCTCACCAGTCGTAATCGCTAATGCCCCAGTCTGTTCAGCGATCCTTTCAGTAATTCGCATCATCATTCTTCTCATAATCGTCATGCTATAGTTATCTGGCATCTCGTTATGAATGGTTTTCTGCGTGTTTGTAAACGGTACGATATGAAGGCGGATATCCCCACCATATCGTGCCAGTACTCTTGTCAGGTCTTCTACCTTTTGTCTTGAGCGCTCACTTGTAAAGGGAGGGCTATGGAAATGAACAGCCTCAATTTTCACGCCTCTCTTCATCGTTAAATATCCCGCTACAGGACTATCGATTCCTCCTGATAGCATGAGCATCACTTTATTATCTTGATTCGTTGGTAAGCCACCAGCACCTTCTGAGTGATCACAGCTAATAAATGCACCATCATTTTTCACTTCAACTCTCAGTTCACGATCGGGATGGTGTACATCTACCGTCAAGTTCTCGGTATTACGAAGTACATATCCACCGATCTCTCTATTCATATCTTGAGAGCGGTGTGGAAACTGCTTGTTAGGACGCTTAACCGTTACTTTGAAAGTCTTGATTCCTTCAGTTTGTTGATTACGCATAAGTGTTAATGACTTTTCTTTAATGTCTTCAAGATCTAACTCTGCTTTAACTGCGACACTTAGCTTATGAATACCAAAAACTGTCTTGAGTTTTACTAAAATGGGCTCAGGATCTTGACCATTCAGTTTGATCACCATCCGATCAAAGGATTGCGTTACGATGATATTTTCAAACTCTGACGTCACTTTCTTCACTCGTTTTTTGAGTGAATTTATGAACCCTTTTCGATTTTTTCCTTTTAGTGCAATTTCACCATATCGGACTATTATATGATCATACATTGTGTTATTACCTCATTACTTCTTTTAGTTTATGAATTGCTTTTGTTAATTCTAACAGAAACACATCAAGTTCTTGCTCAGTTGTTTCGTAAGATAAACTAACCCTAATCGCTGCGCTAGCTCTAGAATTAGAAACACCTAATGCTGTCAGTACATGACTTGGTTCAGCTGTTCTAGAAGAACAAGCAGAACGTGTTGATACATAAATGTCTTTTTCTTCTAAAGCGTGGATCAATACTTCTGGTTTTATGCCTGGTACAGAGAAATTGATGATATGAGGAGCGCTCTTCGTTGGTGTATTCATAACAACTTCTTTAATTTCTTCTAACTTCTCTATATACTTTATCTTTAAATCATTCAATTTTTTAACATTAGATTGTGACTTCTGCATATACAGCCTAAGTGCTTTAGCAGTAGAAACGATACCTGGAACATTTTCTGTACCTGATCGGAATTCATTCTCCTGCCCTCCGCCTGAAAGCAGCGGAAATAGTGACACATTTTTTCGCTTAACTAATAGTCCGCTCCCTTTTAGGCCATGAAACTTATGAGCTGAATAGGAGACGAGATCGGCTACTGAATGAACATCACTTGCTACCTTTCCAACTCCTTGAACATCATCAACATGAAACAAAGCGCGAGACTTCTCTTTTATTATACTACCTAGTTCATTTATCGGTTGAATGGAACCAACCTCATTATTAACGTGCAAAAGGGAGACAAGGATTGTATCTTTCGTAAGTGCTTCAACTAGATCATCTTTTGAAACCTGTCCTTCTCCATCAACAGGGAGGTAAGTAACGTCAAATCCCATCTTTTCTAGCTGTCGGAACGACTCCATACTCGATGCATGCTCGGTTTGTGACGTGATTAGGTGTTTTCCACGCTTCATATGTTCGAATGCGGTTCCCTTTATCGCTAGATTGTTACTTTCAGTTCCGCCTGACGTGAAGATCACCTCTTCCTCTTCAACACCTAACAAAGAAGCAATACTTCTCCGCGCCTGTCTCACTAATCGCTCTACCTCTCCACCTTTTCGATGCAGAGAAGAAGGATTCGCAAAATAATCGAATGCTGTTTTCTTAAAAGCCGCGATGACTTCATCATAGGGCTGGGTAGTGGCACTATTATCCAGATAAATCATTTTATGACACCCTCAGTCGTTATTAATTTCCAACTAATAATCTTACCATAGGGTTTACAGATAGCCAAACATAATCCTCACAATTCCTAAAAGTTTTTTTCTATATAATCTACCAAAACTATTGGTCCATTTTTCCAATTAACGACAAACCTTATCAACAGTGGCTTATTATTATTTGAATTTTAAAACATTTACGACTTTGTTATGTTTTGTCGATAAATTGTGTTAATATGAAGTCCGAAAATTACGACACGCGTTTGAATGGATCGGGAGGACAACTGATGGAAGCGAAATTAACAAAAAAGGAAACGTTTACAATTGGATTGATGCTCTTTGCACTTTTTCTTGGTGCTGGTAATATGATTTTCCCTCCTGCGCTTGGTCAAGGAGCAGGAGAAAATATTGGTGAAGCGATTATCGGGTTTCTAATTACTGGTGTTGGTTTACCTTTGCTAGGTGTAACGGCTATTGGATTGACTGGTGGAAGCTTGAAGGATATCGCTTCAAAAGTAAATCCTACATTCGGGTTTCTTTTCACTGGAATTCTTTATTTAGCGATCGGCCCATTCTTTGGGATTCCACGAACAGGTACCGTAGCTTTTGAAATAGGGGTAGTCCCTTTTTTAAGTGAAACGGCGAATACAACGGGTATGCCGCTTCTCATTTATACGTTGATATTCTTTGGACTAACCTTTTGGTTTGCTCTTAACCCTACTCAACTTGTAGATCGAATTGGGAATATCTTAACCCCTATATTAATCGTAGTTCTTGGAAGCTTGATTGTTGGAGCATTCGTTAATCTACCAGATGAACTATCAACTCCAAGAGAGGGTTATCAGAATGGCGTATTCTTTAAAGGGTTCTTAGACGGTTACCTCACTATGGATGCAATAGCCGCACTTGTTTTTGGAATCGTCATCATAAAAGCGGTCAATGACAAGGGAGTCACCAATAAAAAAGTCGTCGCCTTTTCTGTTCTAAAAGCCGGCTTACTTGCAGCGGTTGGATTAACGATCATTTATTTGTCTCTCGCATATATTGGTGCCACAAATCTTGATATCGTAGTCTCTGCTGATAACGGTGGCGCAATCCTATCGAGTGTTGCGAACTATCTATATGGAACATTTGGTACGATCCTTCTGGGAGCTGCAATCACTTTTGCGTGTTTAACAACATCCATTGGTCTTGTGACAGCTTGTGGGGAATATTTTTCAAAAGCTTATCCAAAACTTTCATATAAAACTGTTATTCTTATCGTTACGGCTTTTAGTGCTTTTGTAGCGAACCTCGGACTGTCCCAGCTTATTGCATTTACGGTACCAGTCTTAATCGCTATCTATCCGATTGCGATAATATTGATCTTCTTAACTTTCATTAATTTTGTAGTTCCACTGCATCGTTCTATATACAAATGGGCGATTACATTTACGATCATAGTCAGTATACCTAAAGCCTTAGAAGGCAATATTCTTCCAAAATTAGAATTCATGAATTTCTTACCGCTCTACAGCGAAGGAATCGGCTGGCTGTTACCGGCGATTTTAGGAATCATCATAGGATTGATAATATCTCAATCACAAAAACCAACTAAAGCAAGTAGTTAGTTGGAAAATACCATAAAGAGAGCCTTCCTCTAATGAGGAAGGCTCTCTTTTCTTTATTGATTTACAGGTTCTCGAACATCCTCTTTCAACGATTCCAGCACTTGTGGATCTACCTTCTCAATAGCTGCTTCTGCAGTTGAGAGGGCTTCTTCGTATTCGTAATTTCTGAAATGTTCTTCTGCCTTCAATAGGAGATCATCTACGCTTCTGTACTTACCTCTGTAGCGATTCCCGTATTGAATAAGTTTCTCTGTTAATACAGAATCTTCAACAAGCTTCTGTGTAGATTTACAGCTTTCAGCTACGACTCTTTCAGCTTCAGAAAGCACCTGATTAATCTGGTAAATATCTAGCGGGACATCAGATAATCGATCATTTAACTCCACGATCATATCTTCAGCACGCTCATATCCTTCTAGATAAGACTCAGGGATACCAGGTATATTACTTAGCTTCATCAATCGCTTCGATTCGATCAGCTTTCGCTTTAATTCTTTTATCGTTTCTAATGCTCTTAACTCGTCTTTTCGGAGCATGTGAAGATTTTCTTTTTGAATCTTCAATTCTTCATCTACAGCCGCTAAATCTTCTTTTAGTTTGATTGCATTCTCAGCAAGCAAAGAATATGCCTGTTGGTTGTTATCGACAGCATCTTGCACTGCTTGGAATCTCACATAAAGATCAGATAGCTTCATCTCCAGTTCTTTTATCGCCTTAAGCTCTTGTTCTTCTAATCTGTAACTCAATTGAACAACATTACTTTCTTCCTGGAGCTCTTGAAGGTGATTGTTCGTTTTCATCAATTCATGTTCTAGCTCTTCTACTTTTAGAGTAACGAAGTGTCTAGCTTCCACTTCATTTTCTAACTGGTCATACAACCCTTCAATCTTCACGCGTACATCATCAATCTCGGTTTTGATCGATTGAACTTCTGTCGTTTCAATCGCCGTCTTCCATTGCTCAAGCTCAGAAGAAATTTCCTCGATTTTCGTATCGATTTCTAAATGGTCTAGAACATAGCCTTCTGATTCCATTGCAGAAGTACCATCCTCAAGCTCCTTAAGCTGCGAAGGAATCTGGTTATTCACAAGTACGATCACTTCAGGTGTAATTGAAATTTTCTCTTGAACAACGTCTAACCGCTCTTGTACTTGGACTAACACATCTCTAGCTTCAAGATAATTTCCTTCTTCTGTCAACTGCTCATATTTTTTGAGCATATCGCGGAGGGCTTCAACCTCGCTATCGAGCACAGGAAACGCTTCCCCTAGCGAGCGATTTTGAGATAATAAGCGTTGCTTGGCTTCTCTGAAGTCCTCTTGTACTGAAGAGATCTCGGTTCGGTTTTGTTCTTCACTTGAAACAAGTTCATCGATATCTTTCAGTAATAGTTCGATTCTCTTTTCAGCATGTTCTAAACGATTTTGTGTTTCTTCTAGTTTAGCTCTTGCTTTTCTGAAGCGATATCTTTCAGCGGCTTCTTCTGTATCCATGAGCTGCTCCTCTAAATTGGGAAGCTTCACAGCGACGATTTCGTCCCACTCTTCACGCCATTTTTCAAACTTTTCTTCAGTTTGACCAGACATAACGAGTCCCTTAACTTTTGAAATTTCATCAGTTACAGGCCTATTCAGAATATCGATCTTCCACTCTTCAAGGCGATCTATTTCATTAAATATTTTTCTTCTCGCATAAGCACCGTAAATAAAAACGGCTATCATCAGTATAATGGCAATGACAATATACTCCAACGGAAGCACCCCTTCTTCCACATCATCAATTTATGTAAATGAAAACGTAAAAACTCATTTATATGTACAGAATTAATTATATGTGTTTGAAATTTGGTAACGGTATTATGATACCATGTAATTACCTGTTTGACTAAATAAATTCAATATTCGACAGCCAAATTCCTTGATAATGTTATAATTTTTTTGAATTCTTGAAAGAGGTGCTTATATATGAGAAAAAAGTACGATGGCCACGTCCATTCTCCATTTTGTCCACACGGATCTACTGATCCTCTCGAAAGCTATGTTGAAGAAGCAATAAAACGAGGCTTTACTGGATTAACGTTTACCGAGCATGCACCTCTTCCCCCAAGATTCATAGACCCAGTACCATCAAAAGACAGCGGAATGTCACATCAAACATTAGAAGAATACCTTTTAGCAGTCGAAGAAATCAAAGATGTATACCGCGATAAAATAGAAATCAATTGTGGGCTAGAAGTTGACTACATAGAAGGGTATGAAGAAGAAACGAAGAACTTTTTAAATGAGTTCGGACCAAAATTAGATGATTCAATCTTATCTGTTCATTTTATTAAACATAATAACGAGTACACGTGCCTCGACTATAGTCCAGAGTCATTTGAGGAGCTAGTGAGATCGTTAGGCTCAGTCGAGAATGTCCATAAAAAATACTATGAAACAGTCTACTCTTCGTTAACTTCAGATTTAGGAGTTAATAAGCCAAAGCGAATCGGCCACATTAGCTTAGTGAATAAGTTTCAAAAACAGTTTCCATGTGACACGCTCTCACCTAATTATGTGACCTCCATTTTAGATGAAGTAAAAAGACAGGGGCTATCACTTGACTACAATGGGGCAGGAACAGTGAAGCCTCTTTGTAAAGAACCTTATCCCCCTGCTTGGGTCGTGAATGAAGCGATAAGCAGAAAAATCCCTCTTGTCTATGGATCAGACGCCCATAGTTACAAAGGGATTGGTCAAGGTTTAGAGCAGTTAGAACCTATATCTTTTTCTTATCCACTTAGCCGTTCATAGCGAACGGCTTTTGTTTTACCGAGGTCTCTCGACATACATATAACTCAACCCACTGTAATAACTGCTTCGTATATCGTTCAATAAAATAGGCTTCATTAGGCTGAATATGATGAACTTCTAATATATATTGGGGCTGCAGAAAAGGCATCGACAACATCCCTCTTAACTGCATGACGACATAATCGACTGACTGAGGGCGAAACTCCTTATTTGAAAAGCCGGCCTCAAAAATTTTCGATAAATAAAATTTTTCTCTTGATAAATAGGTGGTCATGATTTCTCGGACAAGGACTGAATCGAACGTAATTTCTCTATGAACAAATCTCGCTAACTGTCTATTTTGATGTTGATAGATCATAATCGATCGTAGTGCTTCGACTAAACAAACCTTTGCAGATTTATTATCTAACATTTTATGAACGTTCTCTAACTCTTTGACATAGCCTTCTAGAAAAGTCGTCATCAAAAACTCAGCTAGTCCCTTCTTCCCATTAAAGTAATAAGAGATCAACGAGACGTTCACGCCTGCTTTATTGGCAATATCACGGACTGAAGTTCCATTGTATCCTTTGGTATTGAAGAGTTGAATGGCGGCCTGTATGACGTTTCGCTTCGATACTGTATCTCGCTCCTGCTTCAATTTTGGAACCACCTCCATTTCTTTCGTACTATTACTTTTTCGTTGAACACCCAAACTATCCTTTATTAATCGTGCGACAAAATATGTGTAATAACCTCCAAGTTTTGATATGATTAGCATAATTTCGATACAAAGTTGAGGTGAATAAACTTGTTTGAAGTCGAATCCTACTCAGGCAAGAGAGAAAAAGATTATGAAATGGTCATCAAGCAGCTACAAGCGCTGATTGAAGATGAAACAAACCAAATTGCAAATTTAGCAAATGCTTCTGCATTATTGAATCAGTTTCTGAACGATGTTAACTGGGTTGGCTTTTATTTATATGAAAAAGAAAGCGACCAGCTCGTACTTGGACCTTTCCAGGGCTTACCAGCATGTGTCCGTATTCCGAACGGTCGCGGCGTATGCGGAACTTCTTTGAAAGAAGGTAAAACCATGAGAATTGAGAACGTTCATGAGTTCCCAGGACATATTGCCTGTGATGCCGCTTCTCAATCAGAGATTGTCATTCCAATTCGTTCCTCTAACGACATTATTGGCGTTCTTGATATCGATAGCCCAAGCGTTGGACGATTTGATGAAACGGATGAAAAATATTTAAAGAAGTTTATCACTACATTAGAAAAGAATCTATAAATGAACCAAAAACAGCCGCGAGATTCCGCGGCTGTTTTTATTGACTTAATCGGAGTTACATTTCTAACGCTTGCTCTATATCAGCCCAAATATCTTCCCAAGCTTCTAGACCGATTGAAATTCGAATAAGTGAATCATTGATTCCCATCCTCACTCTTTCTTCTTCTGGTACAACCGCATGTGTCATCGTAGCAGGATGTTGTATCAGTGTTTCTGCATCACCTAAACTTACAGCAATTTTAATCATTTCGAGTCTATTCATGAAGGCCTGTGCCTCTGCTTTCCCGCCCTCTAGCTCGAAACATATGAGCCCGCCAGGCTTTTTCATTTGCTTCTTTGCGATCGAATATGACGGAGACTCTTCCAAACCAGGGTACATGACTTTCTTAATTTTAGGATGTTCCTTCAATTTGTGAACGATTGATTGCGAGTTCTCACAATGGCGGTCCATGCGAAGAGGCAGTGTTTTCAACCCTCTTAATAAAAGCCAAGCATCGAATGGTGATAAGATACCTCCAATGTCCTTTTGTGTCGATTTCGCAATTGAAGAAATCATCTCATGATCACCAACGACTAGACCAGCTACAACGTCACCATGTCCACCAATGTATTTCGTTGCACTATGCAAGACGATGTCGCAATCAAATTCCAAAGGTCTTTGGAGATACGGCGTAGAAAAGGTATTATCGACTACGACGGTGATTCCTCTTTCCTTGGCAATTGAAGAGATCATCTTTAAATCGATCAATTTCAAAGTGGGGTTGATCGGTGTTTCAATGTAGATGACACTCGTGTTTGGTTGAATTGCTTGCAAGATCTGCTCTCTTGAATCAAGAGGTAGTAAGTCATGCTCTACTGAAAACTTTTCTTTCATTAATTGCAATAATCCGAATGTGCACCCATAAACACCTTCTGAACACAAAATATGATCACCTGAACGAACTAGGTGGAATAGGACTGCTGAAACAGCAGCCATTCCTGATCCAAACGCTAAACCAGCCTCTGCTCCTTCTAGTGAAGCGATCCGTTCTTCTAACATCTTCACAGTAGGATTTCCTAATCTAGAATAGATATATCCCGGCTCTTCCCCTGCAAACCTTTTTTCGCCTGCCTCGGCAGTTTCAAACGTAAACGTAGAAGTTTGATATATAGGCGATGCAAGACTGTTATGATGTGTATGAGAATCATAACCTTCATGAATCGTTCTAGTTTCAAATCGACTTTCTTTTCTCAATGTAGCTCCCCCTCTATCTCCAATCTATGTATCATACAATTACATTGTAAGCGCTTTCTTAAATAAGGTGAAGAGGATTTTCAGTTTTTGTAGAAATACCTGACTAGCGAGGAAACGAAGCAAGTTGACACGAGTCGATAGAAAAGGTACAATGACAGTTGTGTAAAATAGAAATGGCAGCATCGTGACGGCTTATGATTTCATTATGTTCCTATTAATAGGTGCGCCGCGTAACCTCCGGCTGCAAGGTGAAGGCGTGTGAAAACATAATGTGCATAATCTGGAATCGCGACACTGTTTTTATTTTATACCAATAAAAATAGTGATAAAGGAGGAGCTAATTATGGCTCGTTATACAGGACCAAGTTGGAAAATCTCTCGTCGTCTTGGTATTTCTCTAAGTGGAACAGGTAAAGAATTGGAAAAGCGTCCTTACGCTCCAGGTCAACATGGACCTAACCAGCGTAGAAAGCTTTCTGAATATGGACTTCAGCTTCAAGAAAAGCAAAAGCTTCGTCACATGTACGGCATGACTGAGCGTCAATTCCGTCGTCTTTTCGATGATGCTGGTAAAATGAAAGGTGTTCATGGTGAGAACTTCATGATTCTTCTTGAATCTCGTCTTGATAACCTAGTTTACCGTATGGGTCTAGCTCGTACTCGCCGCCAGGCTCGTCAGCTAGTTAACCACGGCCACATCACAGTTGATGGCAAGCGTGTTGATATTCCTTCTTACCGCGTAGCAACTGGTCAAGTACTAGGTGTTCGTGAGAAGTCTAACAACCTTGACATCATCAAAGAAGCTATTGAAGTGAACAACTTTGTTCCAGAATACCTTACTTTTGATGCAGATAAGCTTGAAGGTACGTACTCTCGCCTTCCTGAGCGTTCTGAACTTCCTGCAGAAATCACTGAAGCTCTTATCGTTGAGTACTACTCTCGTTAAGCTGTTTCTTAAAAACCTCGGACTTTTTGTCCGAGTTTTTTTTATTTTTTATGCTGATAGCAAAAGGCCGGTAATCACATTATGATTACCGGCCTTGCAAGATTAGAATGTAAGAAGGAAATATTTTTTCTTTCCTCTTCTAATAATAACGTATTGTCCTTCAATCCGATCTGAAGAAGAAATGACCTTATCCATTTCTTGACTACGGTCACCGTTAATATAGATAGCACCATTCTTAATATCTTCTCTAGCCTGTCGCTTTGAAGATGAGATACCAGCTTCTACAAGCAAATCGATCAAGCCTTTTTCTTCCTCTTCAACATGGTAAGAAGGTACATCTTTAAAACCTTGACGAATTTCATCTGCAGTCAACTCTTTTATGTCACCGCTGAACAGAGCTTTTGAAATGTTGATCGCTTGCTGAAGCTTCTCATCACCATGAACAAGTTTCGTTACTTCTTCAGCTAATTTACGATGAGCCTCTCTCTTTTCAGGAGCTTCGTTATTAGAAGCTTCAAGTTCTTTAATTTCTTCGACGCTTAAGAAAGTAAAGTAATAAAGGAATTTTACTACATCGCGATCATCTGTATTGATCCAGAATTGGTAGAATTCATAAGGAGACGTTTTGTCTGCATCAAGCCAAATTGCGCCGCCTTCTGATTTACCAAATTTGGATCCATCACTCTTTGTAACGAGTGGAAACGTTGCGCCAAACGCTTTAGGACGTTCCCCTTCTTCTGATCCTTCTTCTTTACGAATCAATTCTAGTCCAGCAGTAATGTTCCCCCACTGATCGCTACCGCCGATTTGCAGACGGCAGTTCTCATTACGATACAATTCAAGAAAATCATAAGACTGAAGGATCATGTACGTGAACTCAGTGAAAGAAATTCCTGCATCGAGACGGGATGAAACAGAATCTTTTGCTAGCATGTAGTTCAATCCAAAGTTCTTTCCAATATCACGTAGAAATGGAATGATGTTTAACCCGCCGATCCAATCAAAGTTGTTCACAGCTTTTGCTGGGTTTTCACTAGTCTCAAAATCAAGAAAGCGAGCGAGCTGTCCTTGTAGCTTGTTCGTCCATTCTTGAACGATATCCTCAGAATTTAGTGTCCTCTCATTCGCACGTCCACTCGGATCTCCAATAAGTCCCGTCGCACCCCCAACTAATGCGATCGGTGTATGACCAGCAAGCTGAAACCTTCTAAGAGCAAGTACTGGAAGAAGGTGTCCTATATGCAGACTATCTGCAGTCGGATCAAAACCAGAATAGATTCCAATGCTGTTTTCGGAAAGCTCTTTCTTAAGACCCTCTTCATCAGTTACCTGATTGATTAACCCTCTAGCTTCTAGTTCATCTAAAATATGCATTATACTGACTCCTTTTAAAGTAAATTTCAACATAAAAAACCCGCCCCTGGTAAGGGACGAGTTTGATCGCGGTACCACCCTTGTTGAAGGAAATAACCTTCCTCCCACTTCATCAGGATAACGGCCTGGTCCGTCTTGATGCTACACAGGCATTTCCCTTCACACCAGATGCTCATGGAAGTAATTCACATTTCCCTTTATATTGGTTCACACCAGCCACCAACTCTCTGAAATAGGGAGAAAAACGCTACTTCGTCCACTCTTCGCATACCCGTTTAAAAATCTAACTAAATTAATATCATACTTTATACCTCAATGTCAATTCTAGCCCCTGTTCCTTAAGGAAGCTTTATACAAATATCGACTAGATATGCTATAATATATAGGATTAATTGAGGAGGTATAGGAATGCGAGAGCTTTTTTCTTCTATCAGGTCGAAGTGGAACGCGTTCATCGATAGATTGCAAGAGTACAACATCTTAACTGGCTCAAGGATCGCTTATAAAGTTGTTTGGAATTTATTCTTAATTTTTCTAGTACTTGGGCTTATGGGCGGCTTGTTTGCCGGAGGTGTTGGTGCAGGTTACTTTGCATCTCTAGTAAAAGATGAACCGATTCGCTCCTATGATGAGATGAAGAGAGACGTCTATAACTATGAAGAAACAAGTGAGATATACTTTGCTGACGATGTTCTTCTCGGTAACTTTCGGTCTGATATAGAGCGAAAGGAAGTCGATTTAAAAGACGTGTCCCCTTTAGTACAAAAGGCAGTCATTTCAACTGAAGACGAATATTTTTATGACCACGAAGGCATTGTTCCAAAAGCAATAGGCCGAGCGATTCTTCAAGAGCTCACGAACTCTGAAGATCGTACCGGTGGTAGTACGTTGACTCAACAGCTTGTGAAAAACCAAATATTAACGAGAGAAGTATCGTTTGAACGTAAAGCGAAGGAAATGCTTTTAGCTTTGCGCCTTGAAAACTTCTTTGAAAAAGAAGAAATTCTTGAAGCATACCTTAATGTCGTACCGTTCGGTCGAAATGCTTCTGGCAGAAACATTGCAGGTATTCAATCTGCAGCACAAGGAATCTTTGGTGTGAGCGCTAGTGAATTAAACCTACCACAAGCAGCTTTCATTGCAGGACTACCGAAAAACCCGTATACATACACTCCTTTTACAAACTCAGGAGTCGTGAAAGATGATCTTACACCTGGTATCGACCGGATGAATTTTGTCCTCTACCGCATGTATACAGAAGGGTCGATAACTGAGGAAGAATACACTAAAGCAAAAGAATATGATATCGAAAAAAATTTAACAGATTCTTCTCCATCACCCTTTGAGAAACACCCTTATTTAACCTTCGAAATTGAAGACAGAGCAAAGCGTGCTCTTGCAATGCAATTTGCCGATGAAGAAGGATACGATGGCAAAAAGCTGGCTAAAAGTATAGATCAGTATAATCAAATTTCTTACAATGCCAATATATCAACAAGATCACCAGCAGATATTGCCGAATTCATGGGTCATAGTTGGGAAGATATAAAGAAAAACTCAGAGATATTTGTTGAGTTTATGGAAAATGCAGAGAAAGAGCTTCGGAAGAACGGATACAAAATTCATACAACAATTGATAAAGAAATGTATGAGAAAATGAATTCTGCGAAGGATAGCGTCCTTGATAACTCTAACTATTTCGAAGCACCGAAAACGGCATCAGTGCAGGATCCTGAAACTGGAGAAATGGTTCAAAAAGAATTTCCAATGCAGGTTGGTAGTATTTTAATAGAAAATAAAACCGGTAAAATACTATCATTTGTTGGTGGTAGAGATTTTAAAGTAGAACAATTAAATCATGCTACAGGAGCTTATCGTGCAAATGGTTCAACAATGAAACCTCTACTTGATTATGCTCCAGCTATGGAAGTAGGTAAAGTTCAACCTGGGTATATCATTCCCGATATTCCTTCAGATGAGATGTGGCTCCCTAAGAACTATGGTGGAAGATATCATGGTTTAGTTACAGCTAGAAAAGCACTAGAGAGATCTTATAACGTTCCAGCAACAAGGATCTATTCTAAACTGGATCAAAAGGAAGCTACGAATTATTTAGTGAAAATGGGCTTCAGTACACTAACAGTAGATGATCGAGCCAACCTAGCAACTTCTATTGGCTCCCTAGAACGTGGTGTAAGTGTAGAAGAGAATACAAATGCTTTTGGTACTTTTGCTAACGGTGGTAAATTCGTAGATGCTTATATGATAGAAAAGATTGTAGATCGTGATGGAAATACTATATTCGAACAGAAGTCAGAACCTGTAGATGTTTTTAGTCCTCAAACATCATACTTAACAATTGATATGATGAGAGATGTAATAAGTCAGGGTACTGCTATGGATATACCTGGGAAGTTAAAATTCTCTACGGATTGGGCTGGTAAGACTGGTACAGGTCAGGATTATAAGGATGCTTGGTTTGTAGCTGTAAATCCCAATGTTTCCCTAGGAGTATGGACAGGTTACGATATAGAAATGAGCATGAACTCAAACATGTATTCAAAACGGAATAAAAACCTTTGGGCGTTATTTGCTAATGCAGCATATGATGCAAATCCTGAAATAATGGATCCACAAAAACGATTCGATATGCCTACTGGTATTGTTAGAAGGTCGTTCTGTGGAATATCTGGAAAACTCGCATCTGATCTGTGTCAGCAAGCTGGACTTGTTCAAACTGATTTGTTTAATGCTAAATACGTACCAACAGAAGTCGATGACAGTTTGACACAAGGAAGATATGTGGTCATTAAAGGGAAAACTTATGAAGCACTTTCTTCAACACCAGCAGAATTTGTCACAAGCGGCGTTATGATTAAAGAAGATTACTTTGAAGGTATCGACCTTAGTACCCTTCTTCCATCTAAATTCGAAAACTTGAACATCGTTTCCGAGGGAACTGTCGCTAAAGAAAATGGCAAGAAGCCAGGCGCAATCGGTAACGTATCGATAAACGGCTCTACTCTTAACTGGAACGAATCAGGAGAAAGTGATATTGTGGGTTATCGCATTTACCGTGCAGGAAATGGTAGTAATTCATTTACTAAGCTAGGTAGTGTGAAAGCATCTGATGGAAGTTCATTCAATATTCCTTCAGGTTCTTATGCTTACTATGTTACAGCAGTAGATGTTGCCGGGAATGAATCATCTCCTTCTGCAAAAGTTACATCTGGAGATTGGTCTGATAAGCCAGAAGAAGAAGAAAAACCAGATCCTCCTAAAGAAGATGAAGATGATGGTTCCGGTGAAGATAACAATGATGATTCAAGTGACGGTAACAGCGATGACTCAAACGATGGGAATGAAGAGACGAACGGTGAAAGCTCAGGAAACGATTCTGGAGAAGGGAACAATAGTAGCTCCGGTTCAAATTCCAATGATTCAAGTTCCAATAATTCAAGTTCCAATAATTCCAACACTAATCAAAGCAACAGCTCGAATAGTAATGGAGAGTCATCCAGCAATGGATAGCAAAATCCCCGCAGCAGTAGCTGCGGGGATTACTTTTTATTAATCTTCCATGGTAGATAGATCACCAGTTGGTAGATCGAGCTCCCATGCCTTCAATACTCGACGCATAATCTTACCACTTCTTGTTTTAGGTAACTTATCTCGGAATTCGATTTCACGAGGTGCTGCATGTGCAGCAAGACCTTTCTTTACGTGATTACGAATTTCTTCCATCAGTTCATCAGACGGATCGTAACCATCTCGAAGTGCAATAAATGCTTTGATAATCTCACCACGTACTGGATCTGGTTTTCCGATCACACCTGCCTCAGCAACTGCCGAATGCTCAACAAGCTTACTCTCAACTTCAAATGGACCGACTCGTTCACCTGAAGTCATGATCACATCATCAACTCGACCCTGGAACCAAAAGTATCCATCCTCATCTTTATATGCAGAATCCCCTGACACGTACCAATCGCCCTTCATAAAGTAACTTTCATACTTTTCTTGACGATTCCAGATTGCACGCATCATGGAAGGCCATCCTTTTTTGATAGCAAGGTTGCCCATACGGTTAGCTGGCAGCTCATTACCTTGATCATCCACGATCGCTGCATGAACACCTGGGATTGGTTTACCCATAGAACCTGGCTTAATTTCCATAGAAGGATAATTACTGATGAGCTGTGCACCAGTCTCCGTCATCCACCAATTATCATGGATACGTTGATCTAACACTTTGTTACCCCACTTGATAACCTCAGGATTTAGAGGTTCACCTACACTGAGTACGTGACGAAGTGTAGAGAGATCATAATTTTTTACGATTTCATCACCCGCACCCATAAGCATACGGAATGCAGTAGGTGCACTATACCAGACGGTCACACCATATTTTTCAATGGTAGAATACCAATCTTCTGGGCTAAAACGTCCTCCGCGAATAACATTGGATGTACCTGCTAGCCAAGGTGCGAAAATTCCATAAGATGTACCTGTAACCCAACCCGGGTCTGCAGTACACCAGTATACATCATCTTCTTTAAGATCCAGCACCCATTGTGCTGTTTGGTAATGTTGAATCATAGCATTATGAACATGAAGGACACCTTTTGGTTTCCCGGTTGAACCTGACGTATAATGAAGAATCATTCCATCTTCACGATCCACCCATTCGATTTTCAGGTTTTTATCAGCCGTTTCAAAATGATGGTGAAAATCAATATAAGGTCCTTCTTCTTTCACATTATCCCCAACAAGCACGACGCTCTCTAGATGAGGAAGCTCATCTACAGGTACGCGATCGAGCAACTCAGGTGTAGTAACAAGTACTTTTGCTTCGCTATCTTCAAGTCGATCACGCACTGCCCCTTCCATAAACGCTTCAAATAATGGTCCAGCAATCGCACCAAGCTTCAAAGATCCAAGCAAAATAAAATATAGTTCAGGAGAACGAGGCATAAAGATGAAAACTCGATCACCTTTTTCAACATTAACCTTCTTCAACACGTTTCCAGCTTTGTTACTTAAGGTTTTCATTTCACTATACGTATACTTTTCATCTCTTTTTGAATCAGAGAAATAGAGGGCTACTTTATTTTTCCTATCGGATTCAGCGTGCTTATCGATTGCTTCATAAGCCATATTCACTTTCCCAGTTTCATTCCAGGAAAATGCTTTTTCTGCTTCTTTCCATTCAAAATTCTCATAAGTAGCTTCATAATCCTGTAGATTGTGATTTCCACGAGTTGCGGAAAGCGATTTCATTTCCAAGTAATTCTCCTCCTTCTTCTACATCTTTCAATGATTTCACTGATAGTATAACATAAATTCGTAATATTTTAACAAATAACAAAAGTTAATAAAATCATTCTGAAACCCCTTACATTTACGTGTAATCATGTATAATAAGAGCTGAGATCGTTATTAAGGTGGTGACTAGATGGAACATCAAAAGACATATAATGCAATCGAATGGAACACTCCACATGGAAAATTAATTATCGAGGGACCAATTACTCCCGACCGCCTGGCCTCCTATCATTTACATAAAGATCTGGTAGCATTTCGCCCACCCGAGCAGCAACATAAGGCGTTAATAGAAATTGCTGGACTTCCAGAAGGAAGAATCATCGTAGCAAGAGAACGTGAAACCATTGTTGGTTACGTGACATATTTGTACCCAGATCCTATGGAACGATGGTCAGAAGGAAATATGGAAAACTTACTTGAGCTTGGAGCCATTGAAGTTATTCCTAAATATCGCAACGCTAAGGTTGGGAAAAGCTTGCTAAGAACATCCTTTATGGATGATGCGATGAATGATTATATCGTAATCACTACTGAGTATTATTGGCATTGGGACCTTAGAGGAACTGGCTTGTCAGTATGGGATTATCGAAAAGTGATGGAAAAAATGATGAACGCTGGTGGATTAGAATGGTATGCCACTGATGACCCAGAAATAAGCTCTCACCCTGCCAATTGTTTAATGGCTAAGATTGGATCAAGGGTAGACCGAGAGTCCATACAAGCTTTTGACGCGTTACGCTTTCAAAACCGTTTCATGTATTGAGACTTAAAGGAGTGAGAGGACTTGATCATTGAGGAAATAATGAATAGAAACGTGTATTCTCTGAACGAATCGCAAACGATTGCTAGTGGCATTAAAGTGATGAGAGAAAAGAATATACGTCATCTTCCAATTGTTAATAATGATGGAGAATTAGTAGGAATCGTTTCAGATCGGGATGTAAAAGAAGCTAGTCCCTCAATCCTCGATATGGACCCTAACAGAGAAGTATTACAGTCTTCTCTTTCTTCTATTATGAAAAAAGATGTGATCACCGCCCATCCGCTTGATTTCGTAGAAGAAATCTCAACTGTCTTCTATGAACATCGAATTAGCTGTATCCCAATCATAGAGAATAGAAAAGTGGTTGGCATCGTTACCGAAACAGATATGCTTCACACGTTAATCCTGCTTACAGGAGCACATCAACCAAGTTCACATATCGAGGTTCAAGTAGAAAACGTCTCAGGAAAGCTCGCAGATATCACACAGATTATCAGGAAACGTAACGTGAACATCATAAGTGTGCTAGTTTATCCTTGTAGCCATAACGAAGGGTTTAAAAACATCGTGTTTAGAGTTCAAACGATGAATCCAACAGCTGTTGTAGATGATATTAAGGCTGAGGGATATGAGGTGCTTTGGCCAAGTTTGCCGGGTGTTAAGAGATGAAGTGTGATTCATTATTCGTCTACTCCTCAGATTACTTAAACTACAAATTCAGTGACAACCATCCCTTCAACCATATCAGGGTTCAATTAACCCATGATCTATTAACAGAAGTTAACGTATTATCAAAGGATGATATTATATCGCCTCGCATTGCGACTGACGATGAGATAGCATTGATTCACGATCCAGCTTATATACAAGCAGTAAAAGATGCTGGAAAAGGAACGCTTGCCTCTTCTGTTGCTTCTAACTACGGTTTAGGAACCGAGGATACACCGATTTTTTCAAATATGCACGAAGCAAGTGCTCTACTTGTAGGGGGAACGTTAACTGCAGTCGATGCTGTGATGGATGGAAAAGCAAACCATGCTCTAAATATTGGTGGCGGACTACACCATGGATTTCGCGGAAAAGCCTCTGGTTTTTGCATATATAATGACAGTTCCATCGCAATCGAGTATATGAAGAAAAAATATAACGCGAAAGTTCTTTACGTCGATACTGACGCTCATCATGGAGATGGCGTACAGTGGGCTTTCTATGATGATCCGAATGTGTGCACCCTTTCAATTCATGAAACCGGTCGTTACTTGTTTCCTGGTACTGGAAATATTAATGAAAAAGGTCATGGCAAAGGCTATGGCTTCTCTTTTAACGTTCCGATCGATGCGTTTACTGAAGATGAATCTTTTCAGGAAGTCTATGAGACCTCTTTTCGAAAAGTAATCGAGTTTTTCAAGCCTGACGTTATTCTTACTCAGAATGGTGCAGATGCGCATTATTACGATCCTCTCACCCATCTTTCCGTTTCAATGAAGAGCTTTGAATTTATCCCTAGACTAGCACATGAGCTTGCGCATGAATATTGCGGAGGCAAATGGATTGCTGTCGGTGGCGGGGGATACGATGTATGGAGAGTCGTTCCAAGAGCATGGTCTAGAATTTGGCTCGAGATGAAGAACAAGAATGCTTCAGGTTCTCTTCCAGAAAAATGGATTGAACGGTGGCAGTCTTTAGCACCGTTCGAACTACCGAAAACTTGGCATGATCCTCAAGACCTTTATGAACCTATTCCAAGAAAGAGTGAAATTACAGAAAAGAATAAGCTTACGTTAGAAAGATCGCTCTATCAGATCAGCCAATAAAAAAACGAACCTGAATTCCAGGTTCGTTTTTTATGCAAAATTTACTTCTTAGTTGAGTTTCTATGCTGAATACGGTGAGGAAGGACAACGGTTTGTTCTTCCACTGTTTCTTTGTTCATGAACTTCGTTAAGAGTCGCATTGCTACAGCTCCAATATCGTACATAGGTTGTACGACTGTAGATAGCGTTGGTCGAACCATCGTTGCAAGTCTTGTGTTATCAAAGCCAACAACTTCGAGGTCTTCAGGAACCTTGTAGCCATTATCCTGAGCACCATGAATGATTCCGAGTGCCATCTCATCAGTACCTCCAAAAATGGCAGTCGGCATGTTGTCTTTTTCAATAAATCCAGTCATCGCTTCGATTCCAGAATCGTATGTGTAATCACCAATAGCAACCATGTCTTCATCCACTTTTAACCCAGCATCTTCAAGTGCTCTGCGGTAACCTAGGAACTTTTCTTCACCATTGATAGGATCTTCAAGAGGGCCACTTACTAGTCCAATCTTCTTATGACCTTTCTCAATGAACTCCGATACTAAGTCATAAGCTGCCTGTTGATAATCGATGTTAACAGATGGTACCTCATTTGTTTTCTCAAGTGTAGCAGCTAAAACGATCGGTACAGGTGAGCGTTTAAACTCTTCAACGTGTTCTTCAGTAATTTCCCCGCCCATAAAGACGATTCCATCTACTTGCTTACCAAGCATCGTGTTAAGAAGATGGATTTCTTTTTCTTTGTTCTGATCTGAATTACTGAGGATGATATTGTAATTATACATCGTTGCAATATCCTCAATACCTCTAGCAAGCTCAGCAAAGAAAATACTGGATATATCAGGGATGATTACACCAACAGTCGTCGTTTTCTTACTAGCAAGACCACGTGCTACTGCGTTAGGTCGATAGCCTAAACGTTCGATTGCTTCGTGGACCTTTTTCCTTGTAGCAGGTTTAACATTAGGGTTTCCATTTACAACCCTCGATACCGTCGCCATGGATACTCCTGCTTCTTTTGCTACATCATAAATCGTTGTATTCACGATAATCCTCCTTCATGCTCTTTCGGACTTTGATTTAGTTAATGATACGATACTATCCTTCTGACTGCAAATTTCCCGCAGTCGCTCCTACCTATAAGTTTCGGTATTATTCTATCACCCTATACGGTATATGCGTATGTATTTTATTTCACAAGAAAGTAACTGTATTAAAGATAGCACATTTATAACTTTTTTGCTTTAATATAAAGAAATTTTCACAAGTTAGATAGAAATCCATTATAACGCAAAAAAACAGACCGTCGAAAGGGATATCTCGACAGTCTGTTTTTGGTTACTACGTAGTAGGTGCAGCTTTCGCTGGGTTGAAAAGCCCGCTCAATTTTAAATCATCTACGAATTTCTCGTATTGAGGAATATCAAGCTGTTGTGCCGCATCTGAAAGCGCTACTGCTGGGTCAGGGTGAACCTCTACCATGATTCCATCTGCTCCAATAGCAAGTCCAGCCTTTGCTGCAGGCAGTAGAAGATCTCTTCGACCTGTTGAATGTGTAACGTCTACAAATACAGGTAAATGAGTTTCTTGCTTTAAGATCGGTACTGCAGTGATGTCTAGCGTGTTGCGTGTTGCTTTCTCGTAAGTTCGAATACCACGCTCACAAAGCATTACTTGTGTATTTCCTTTTGAGACAATGTATTCAGCGGCGTTGATAAACTCCTGAATCGTTGCTGAAAGACCTCGCTTGAGAAGTACAGGCTTATCGACTGAACCAGCTGCCTTTAACAATTCAAAGTTCTGCATGTTTCGTGCTCCGATTTGAATAACATCCACATATTTCTCAGCAATTTTGATATCTGCTGGGTTTACGATCTCACTTACAACTGCTAGATCATATTCATCCGCAACCCGTTTTAAGATTTTAAGACCTTCTTCACCAAGACCTTGGAAATCATATGGTGAAGTACGAGGTTTAAAAGCACCTCCGCGAAGCATTTTAAAGCCTTGCTTCTTAACAGCCTTTGCAACTTCCGCAACTTGTTCGTAGCTTTCAACTGCACACGGACCTGAGATCAATACTTGACCACCAGCTCCAATCTTTTCGCCTTTGATGTCGATCACTGTGTTGTCAGGCTGACGCTTACGTGAAACCAATAGAGCTTTTCGATGGTCATCTTCTTGTAACTCAAGACTCGCTTTGAAAATCTCTTTAAAGATATGCTGCAGAGTGGACGTTTCAAACGGCCCATCATTCTTCTCTGCTAGCAGATCAAGCATTTTGCGTTCTCGTACTGGATCAAAACGATTGATCCCCTGAGATTTCTTAATTCTGCCTATTTCCTGTGCTATTTCTGCACGCTCGTTAATTAAATCGAGCAACTGCAAGTTAATCTCGTCTAGTTTTTCTCTCAACTCGTCAATCTGAATGTTAGCCATAATGTTTCCACTCCCTATCTATATAAGTGATTAGGGATATTATATACGAAGAAAAATAAAATGTCACTACTTTTAGTTTAATTCTTAGACGCTTTTAAGCATTAAATCGTGTAAGTGAATAAAAAACGGCTTCATAGAGCCGTTTTCCCTCAATTTTTTTTCACAGCATCGTTTAAAGAAGTATATGTGATTCTCCAATGTGAATCATTCCATACCACATTTTCACCATCGATCAGTAACGCCTGTGGCGATTGATGTTTCACTCCATAAGATTCAGCAATATCGTTTGATAGGGGTCTTGCTTCCTGTACATTTAAGTAATAGACGTCCTGATCATAATCTTCAGCGAACTTCTCAAACTCCTCAAAAGCCTGAGCACTGATTGGACAAGTCGTGCTATTTTTGAATACTAGAATCTTGTTGTTTTCGTTCTTTATTTTTGAAAAGTCGTCTAGTGTTGAAAGTTTGTTAATTGCCATATGATCATCATCCTTTCCTTCTTAATCCCCATTATAAAGGAAAAGAGAGCATACAAAAAGGAGAAGCACTTATTGCTCCTCCTTCGTTCATTAGTCTTGCTGATACTGGTGTCTAGTTGGGTTTTCGTTTGTAGCTGGCTCATCCTCAACAAAATGATCGTTCAAGTCACGCTGAAAGCTTTCAACATCTTCGTCCGCTTGTGCACGCACTTCAGGATCTTCAGAGTTAGCTTTTCGCTCTTTGATCTTTGAAACGATATTGTTTGATTGATCAGATACCTGCTTGTAAATTGTGTTTGATTTCTCTTTCGCACGGTTCGCAAAGTCCGTTCCACGCTCAACAGCTGTATCGCGGAATTGAGACGTTCTTTCTTTTACTACACCAGCTTGCTGGTTCAAGTCACTGCGAAGCTCTTTACCTGATTTTGGAGCAGATAGTAGGGCTGCAGCTGCACCTACGATTCCACCGATTAATGATCCGATGATAAAATCTTTTGTGTTAATATTATTGTTATTGTTCTCGTTTGACATGTGATCAACCTCCTAAGATTTTGAATCGATATATTGATCTGTCGCTTTTTTCTTTACTTGCCATTTCTGCCAGATTTGCATCGCAGCATTACCCCATTGAACAACTTTGGTTACTTGTTCTGATTGGCGCTCTGCTTCATCAGTTACTTTCTCTGAAATGTTCTTCAATGAACTGTTCATCTTACCTAGTGACGTTCCAACCTCTCTCACTTGAACGAATACCGTATCCAGAGCTTCTGATTTCCCCTGAATATCCTCTGCAAGAAGGTTAGTCTTATGTAACAATGCTGTTGTTTCTGTAGTAAGACCATTCATTTGTTTTTCAAGACTATCAAGAGTTTTTGCTGTGTTACTAAGCGTGTCTTTTAACGATTTCAATGTTTGTGCAACGAAATATACAAGTACTGCAAATGCAATGGCAATAATAGCTACACTCAAATAAAGAATAATCTCCATCTCCTGGCACCTCCTTTTCTAACTGTGTTCCCTTGATTGGTCTCTTATAAACACTAGTTTGGCATTTCACAAAAAGTAACAAAATGAGCCAACCTTACTACTACTATTCGTTAGAATATCCATTATTCCTTTTTTACAAACTTTCTTTTCAGAGAAGAAATTGGATAAATTGTGACTTTCTTCTATGAAAGGCTTTTCATTAAAAAATAAAAACAAGAAAAGGCTCTTGGCCTTTCCTTGCTATAGTGACGCTTTCTCCGTTTCATAAGCAGCTTGATATTTTTGAATATCACCAGCACCCATGAATAGGAGAACGCCTTTATTATGATCATTCAGTTTCTGAATCGATTCCTCAGTAATAAGATGCGAGTTCGGAATCTTTTCCATCAGATGATCAATCGTTAATTGACCTGATTCTTCTCTAGCTGATCCAAAAATGTCACAAAGATAAACGACATCTGCTTCTTTTAAGCTATCAGCAAAGTCATCTAAGAACGTTTTCGTACGCGTAAAAGTATGAGGTTGGAAAATAGCGACCACTTCACGGTTCGGATACTTTTGTTGAGCAGATTCAATCGTTGCTTTAATCTCAGTAGGATGATGAGCATAATCATCGATCAACACCTGATCGTCCACAGTTTTTTCGGTGAACCTACGCTTTACGCCCTTGAAATTTTGAAGTTGCTTTTGTACAGCATCACCCGGAAGGTTTTCATAATGGCATAACGCAACTACGGAAAGTGCGTTTAGGACGTTGTGCTTCCCATAGGTAGGGATCTGGAACGTTCTATAATAATCATCACGAACATGTACATCGAACGTTGTGCCATTTTCGTCTACTTTAATATTCGTAGCTTGAAAATCGTTCTGCTCATCGAAACCGTAGAAGACTACGGGCACTTTTGTTTGAATTTGCTGAAGGTAAACATCGTCACCAAATGCGATGATTCCTTTTTTAACAAGCATAGCCATCTCTTGAAACGCTGAAAAAACATCTTCGACATCTGAAAAATAATCCGGATGGTCAAAATCGATGTTTGTCATGATCGCATAATCAGGCTGGTATGATAAAAAATGACGGCGATATTCACATGCTTCAAATACAAAATACTGGCTATCTTTAACCCCTTTTCCGGTACCATCTCCGATTAAAAAGGATGTTGGTTCTGCTTCGCCGATTACGTGAGCGAGCAGCCCAGTGGTTGATGTTTTGCCATGTGAACCTGTCACTGCAATACTGGTGAACTTTTGAATAAAGTCACCAAGGAATTTATGATAACGATAGACAGGAAGGTTCATCTCTCGAGCGCGAACTAACTCCTCGTGTTCATCATCAAACGCATTGCCGGCGATTATAATCATGTTCTCATCAATATTTTCTTCTGAGAACGGAAGAATGGTAATACCTTTTTGCTCAAGGGCTTCCTGGGTAAAAAAGCGTTTCTCAACATCAGAACCTTGAACGTTGTAACCCATGTCGTTCAAGATCTGCGCAAGTGCGCTCATTCCGGAGCCCTTAATGCCAACAAAGTGATATATAGTCATTTCAGAACCTCCACACTTTCATTTCTACACCGAATATCTTCTTTATTATATGAAATCTTTACAATCATGCTCCCTAATTCTGTACAATAACGCATTATAGCATAAATAAGGGGATGCTCCAATAATCGATAAACACTGGCTAAAAAAGACAGGATTTTCCCCTGTCTCCTTACTCTACTCGTTCTAGCCTAGGGTTCGGACGATATTTCCTACCTGCTTTCGCTTCTGGCTCCTCGTCGATAATAACATTATCTCCGGTAAACCCGATGTTTACTTTCAGCAGGCTGCTCCCAACTCCATAAATATCTACCGGTACGTTCTGGCCCTCGAATTCTCGAATTCTTTCTTCTGTGAATCCTCCGCTCACAACGATCTTAACATGATCGAAACCTTCTTGATTTAGAGCTTCTCTTAACGCGAATATTAATTCAGCATTTACGCCTCGAGGGTCAAATGTTCCAAGCACATCTGGATTTCTCCAGAAATATTGATCGACCATCGTTCTAGACGTGTCGACTCGAACACCTTTTAATGTATCACCGAACTCTCTAGCTACTCTGAGAGAATCTGTAATCACGTCGTTATTATAATCTACTAAGGCGATCAAATCATCTTCAGGATATTTAGAATGGTACGCTTTTGATGCTTCGACCACATCTCCTTTGAACAATTGGATCAAAGCATGCGGCATCGTGCCCATCCCTCTTTTTCCCCACCATTCATTCATAGCGTGTGTTGCTTGCGCTGTAGATCCACCAATGTATGAGGCATAACCATCTCCTGCTTGTTGTGTATAATGATCGTCACGATCACCCATAAAGATAACTGGTTTTTGAATACCTGAAGATCTCGCTGCTTTAACAACATGATATACATTCGTAGCAACTGACGTTCTTCTGCCTAGTATTCCATCAATTATCCCTTCAAGAAAACCAAAGTTTTGATATGGTCCCTTAATTTTCAGCACCGTTTCGAACGGTGATATTTTATCTCCATCCTTTAATGAATGGATTTCAAGTGAGTCAGGATCTTTTGCGAACGTTTTAATCAAAGCAATTGCTTCGTCTGACCCACAAAGGACAGCATCATTCTTTTGGAAGAACTGCATCGTCACGATATTATCCGGTTTATACTCTTCTACGATCTCACACGTTTTCAAAAAGTAGACTGCTGAAAACCAGCCCTCTTTCACTCGTTCGTCAAATTTAAACGTGCGATTTGTTAAACGTTTTATTTCACCTTGCATTTTCAGTTCAATTTCTTTCATTCTGGGGCTCCTTCAAGTAGTTTCGTCATTCGAATGTGAGCTCTATAGTTACTAGTATTCTTAATTATTAAGATAAAAAAACATATCTTTTTACACACTCTATATCATATAGAACAACCCTGGATAAAACAAGTAGAAAAGATATGCACTATACGTGCATATCTTTTAGGAACGTCTCTTCAAAATCAGCCTTACTCATAAGAATGCTCCTTGGCTTACTTCCCATTGCTTCAGAGACTAACCCTCTTTCTTCCATCATTTCGATCAATCTCGCAGCTCTATTGAAGCCTATGCGGAATCGTCTTTGGAGAGCGGAGGATGATGCTTGACCTTGATCGATCGCCCACATACACGCTTCCTCAAACAAATCATCTTCTTGTTCGTTATATTGTTGCTTCTTTGCAAGGTCCTCTTTTGCAATCAAGTAATTAGGCTTACGTTGCTTTCTCACATAGGATGTGACACGCTCGATTTCTTCATCAGACACGAAGTTCCCTTGCAAACGCACTGGTTTAGACGATCCATTCTCTAAACAGAGCATATCCCCTTTTCCAAGTAGTTTTTCTGCTCCACTCGAATCAAGGATCGTTCTAGAGTCGATCTGGGATGAAACAGAAAAGGCAATACGTGTAGGGATGTTTGCTTTTATTAAGCCAGTAATAACGTCAACAGAAGGTCTCTGTGTAGCTACAAGCAAATGAATGCCGCATGCTCTAGCCTTCTGAGCAATTCTGCATATCGCATCTTCAACATCTTGTGGAGAAACCATCATAAGGTCAGCCAATTCATCGATGACTACAACGATATAAGGTAACTTATGCTGTGGTTCACCATGTTCGATCGCTCTGTCATTATAGCGTTTGATATCCCTTACACCAGCAGCTGCAAATTTTTCATATCGCTCTTCCATCTCATCCACTGCCCATTTCAATGCTGTAGTCGCTTCCTTTACATCATTGATAACAGGTGTGACAAGGTGTGGTAGACCATTATACGGCGCTAACTCTACCATCTTGGGGTCGATTAGGAGCATTTTCACATCTGCAGGATTTGAATTTAGTAACAAGCTTACGAGAATTGAATTGATACACACACTTTTTCCAGACCCTGTTGCACCTGCAATCAAACCGTGTGGCATTTTTTGAATATCTGTTACTTTAGCATTTCCGCCAATGTCAAAACCTAACGCTGCATTCAGTAGAGAGTCTTTCGATTGAAAAACACCGCTCCGTACGACTTCCCGTATAAAAACAGGGCGACTTCTTGGGTTAGGAACTTCGATACCAATCGCATTCCGACCAGGAATCGGTGCTTCCATCCGAATATCTCTTGCTGCAAGGCTCAGTTTAATATCGTCACTAAGATTTGTGATTTTGTTCACTTTAACACCAGGGCTCGGCTGTACTTCAAAGCGAGTAACGGTTGGTCCCATCGTAGCTCCGATCACGCTTGCCTGCACATTAAAGTTCTTCAAGGTAGATTCCAGCAGTTCACGCTGATCTTTGAGCCACTGTTCATCATTACCTTCGTCACGCGGTGGAATATCCAAGAGGGAAATAGGAGGGAGCTTATATTCTCCGTTTGACGTCGGCTTTTTCACAAGATGTCTTCTATCACTTGCAAGCATCATTACGTTATATGGAACTTGTGGCTTCGGCCGGCCCTCTTCTCTCTTTTTCTCCACTTTGTTTTCTTTATGTTTTTGCGTCACTCCACTCTCTTCAACTGTTTCTGCTTGAGACTCTTTTGATTCATCCGTAATAGCAGAAACTTCACTTACGTTTTGTAATGTCTCTTTATCGTCTACCTCTGTAAGTGAGTGGGTTCCTATATCTTTCTCAGAAGCTTCTTCATGTCCATCTTCTAGTACTTCCTCTTGTGTTTCCTCTGGCGTATCCTCTTGTCCATCTTCTTGTTCTTTCCCTAGTACTTCTTCTATAAGTTCTTCCTGTACATCCTCTTGTTCCTCTGTTACTTCTTCATGTATTTCCACTTCATCTTCTATTTCGACTGGTGATTCACTAGCTTGAATCGCTCTCTCAATGTATGAGCCGCTGGATTCTCCCTGGTCGTTTAACGGCTCTAAATCTTTCTGATCATCATTCTCGAGCTCTTTACGTAAAGGTGACTCATCAAACTCTCTCTCGCTATCTCGATCAGATTGGGGAGCATCGTTTTCAATCCCCTCAGTTGTATCCTCCGCCTGGTTATCTTCTTCATAATTTGAAACTAACACTTCTTCAATATGGTTTGCTTCATCTGTATGATCAAAGCCTTTGTTAGGCTCTGTAGAAGATAAAGGTTTATCCTCTTTCACTTCTTCTGTATGTTCATTTTTTAGATCATAACTTCTTATTTCTGATTCCTCAGATCGATAATCAGTTGGTTTGTGTATGAGTTGATCGATAACTTTATGTTCGTTTAGAGGTGTATATTTATGCCTGTATTCACTTTCTTTAATCGCTCTTTCAACTTTCTCCACTACAGGACGCTTACTGAAGCCATAAATCGGTGATGGAATATCAGTAGGCTTAAAGTTAACACCGCTAAACTTCTTTGGAGTATCTTCTTTTATTTGTTCACTCGATGTCTTCGCTTTATTTTGGTTTGAACTTGAACTCGAATTTGAAACGGCCCTAACATTCGAATTTTCATTTTTGGTTTTATGAGATCGGTCGCTCGAATCAGCAGGCTTAGGCTGTTGTGTAGTTTTTTTACTTTCCGCTCTTCTACCGCTTTTATAAGACTCATCAGGAATTAAAGGAAATCGAAAATTTCCTTCTCTGGGATATTGGTGAACGATTCTCGCTTCATTCTTTCTCGTTCCACTTTCGATTCTCCCAATTGAGTTTTTCCGGTCTATTTTTGGGTACTCTTTAGACTGCCTCGCCCCCTCATCAGCACGATCATCCATTTCTTTCTCTTCATTCACATCAAATAATTTATTCAGTGCTTTTTTAAACCAGTTATTGCCCAATTAAAATCACCTTTTCTAGTTAAGCCTTTTAGCTTTTGTTATTCTATTTTATCGGAAATTCCCCTGTCATTGTAAGGCTCTTTCTAAAATCTTTCGTTATTTTAGATGCTTCTTAGTCTAAATTAGTAAAATCGGTCCAATATCCCTACACAAAAACAGTAAAAAGAAAAAACCTACTAGATAAAATCCTAGTAGGTCTTAAATTCTGATCCAATTTCATAGTCTTCTGAAAGGACCAAAATACCTTTTTCTTTTGGTGCATCAGGAAGATCAAGCTCTTTTGCTGAGCAAATCATCCCAGAAGATTCAATACCACGTAGACTTGCATCTTTAATAACCATACCAGAAGGCATTACCGCACCAACCTTTGCCACAACTACTTTTTGGCCTTGATCAACGTTTGGCGCACCGCAAACGATCTGCAATCGAGCGTCACCTACGTTAACTTGACAAATATTAAGTTTGTCAGCATTTGGGTGTTTGGTCATCTCTTCAACCAGTCCAACAACAAATTTTGGTGATGCATCGTATACTAATTCATCCTCAAAACCGTTTTCTTTAAGGATACGATTCACTTCAGAAATCAACTCTTCACTTTCTTCTACAACACCCGTTGCATCGATGTTATAGCTCTTAGAAATATCAAAGATATTGTATCCTACAGTTTGATTTGACTCTTGGCTGAATACACGCGCAACGCTACCCTTTCGTTCTACAGATCGGTCTTCTCGATCTGTACTTCCAAGCGTTACGATCAATGTGTCACCAATACCTTCTTTGTTATAAAACAAGTTCATATTTCGTGTTCTCCTTTAATGTTAATCTTCTTTTGGTTTATTTTTAGCAAGGATAAAGACAGGTTCTAATTTGCCATCTTCGTAAATGAAGGGTAGTCCAGTAACAGGTACTAGTCCATTTGAGAAGAAATGCATCGTTAGCTGTGCAAGTGCATCATAGCCACGTTCGTTCACAATATCAGCAAAGATCAATACATCTTGATGAGGAATTGCTACGGCTAATTCCCCTTTTGCTTTAGATGCCATCTCCTCTAATAAAGATTGATTCAGCACTCGACTCGCATCATAGCCATCATTGGTATTTAAAAAGTAGAAGGTGCACCCCGCCACTGTATCTGTTTTCATTTCAGTCGACAGACCTCGAACATTAAACCTCGATACTTCTTGAAGCGTTTCTTTGGTCATGCCCTCTTTCTCCAGCCAATTCTTGTCGATTAAGCGGTACGATTTACCAAGGTCGAGGGCATAGTAGATCCTTGTTTCTCCAGTGTGCTCATCGAAAACGAGCGGTACACCAGATTCAGTTTCTGAAGGAAATGAACCAGATCGAATAACAGGGAAGATGTTGCTTTCGCTTCCGCTTAGTTCCTGGTTATCATTCATCGCTTTCAACGTTTCTTCAACATGATGCACGATTTCATCAAGAAGGGATTCTTTACGTTCTTCATATTTTGCAGCAAGTCCTTTTAAAGAGAGACTCATCCCTTTTCCTGAACACTTTGTTTCGATTCGAAGCTTCTCTTCTTTCTTATTATATGTAAGTTCACGGTCTTCACTTTGCAGCCGTTCTTCTAACAGTTTTCGCAAATCTTTCGGTTCCATTTTTTCACCACCCTGTACATTCAATTAGAGTTGTCACTTTATGATACCATGAAAGTTCTATAGACAAAAACAAAGCTATGTTAGACATAGCTCAGGTTGTTAATGACCTTAAAATGTTGTACTCCCTATAACGGAGGAGTTTGGATCCCTCATACTTTCCTATGGACACACGCCCGTTGGACCACGGTAGTCAAGAGGGACCCACTCCTACTAGCATACTTCAAACCAACTTTCCGACCTACAATGCTTACGAATATTTACGCTCATGTTGATTTATTCTTCATTCGTAAGACTTTATCAACAGCCTGAAGCTAAGTTAGACATTTGTTTTTCTTATTTAACACTTGATAAAAAGTCTTCGATTTCTTCACGTGTTTTTCTATTCTTGCTTACAAAACGTCCAGTCTCTTCTCCTTCGTTGAATGCAACAAAGCTTGGGATTCCAAAAACATTTAATTCCTGACAAAGTTCAATATGTTGATCTCTGTCTACATAGTAGAAAGTCAGTTCCTTATACTCTTGTTCCAGTTCTGGTAGAAATGGCTCGATTACGCGGCAATCGGGGCACCAATCTGCTGAGAATAAAAAGACAGATTTCCCTTCGTTCATCGCTTGGACGTAGTCTTCGTGCTTATCAAAAGTTTTCATTGTATATCCTCCTATGATTACTCAGTTGATATCTTCATATCCCCTGACTTAATAAGACCTTTTTTCCTCATTACCTCGGATATTATCAAACTTATCAATGCTGGTCCAACGATATGCAATAGAAGGATTGCGATCCACACATTGTAGCTAGCACCCATTACATTGATGGTCATAATCTGACCTACAAAACCACTCGTGCCCATCCCTGCACCAGGAGGATTATTTAGCATTCCGATCCAACCGCTTCCGAACGGTGCCAGTATTGCACCTGCTAATGTTGGAGGTAGTAATATCCATGGATTTTTAACGATGTTTGCTACTTGGAGCATCGATGTTCCTAATCCTTGAGCAATAAAGCCCCCGAACCCATTTTCCCTATAGCTGCTAACTCCAAAACCAATCATTTGAGCAGCGCATCCGATCGTTGCTGCACCAGCAGCAATTCCCTCCAACCCAAGCATAATGGCAATCGCGGCACTAGAAATGGGCGCAGTCAATGCTAAGCCCATCAAAACGGCAACGATGATTCCCATAACGATTGGTCGTTGCTCTGTTGCCCACATGATAAGTGAACCAAAATTTTGCATGAGCGCATTAATCCCAGGACCCGCTATTGTTGCTGTTCCAAAACCAGCGAATATAGTGACCATCGGAGTAATAATGATATCAAGCTTGGTTGATTTTGATACGAGCTTTCCACATTCAGCAGCGATGATTGCTGAAGCGTAGCTTCCAGCTGGACCACCAAGCTCCGCTCCCGCCGCACCTGCTAATAAAGAAGCGAACAGTACGAGGGGTGGAGCTCCTAAACCATAAGCAACAGCTACACCGATCGCAGGCCCCATCAGGCTCATTGCTAATTCTCCTATTGGAATAAGGAAGCTAGCCCATGAAAGCTGTTCCCCAATCGTTTTTAAGATTAGACCAATAATAAGCGAAGAAAACAAGCCGAGTGCCATGTAACTAAGTGCCGTTACAAAATATGTATGGGGTGATAAAGACACACCTTTTCTTTTCAATAAATCTCTCATCTGTTTCTCCCTCCAATAAACTTCACACATTAGTATACACAATTTATAAGGAATAACGCTGAAGAAGCATAATCGTTTCTCAATTCAAATAATTGGGAACAATGAAGGGATTGTGCTACAATGACAGCGTTACTATCTATAGGAGGCGTTATATCTTGGAACTTACCGTATACTTGGCTGGACAAATACATGATGACTGGCGTAACGAACTTAAAGAAAAAGCGAAGCAAATGGATCTTCCTCTTTTATTTGTAGGGCCGATGGAAAACCACGACCGCTCAGATAACATAGGAGAGGAAGTTAAAGGTGAACAACCGAACGCCATATTTAAAGACGAAGCAGCCTCAGAAATCAACAACCTTAGAACACAAGTACTACTAGGAAAGTCAGATGTTGTGGTCGCTTTGTTCGGTGAAAAATACAAGCAATGGAATAGTGCGATGGACGCTGCTACGGCCATCACACTTCAGAAACCTCTTATTTTGATTAGACCCGAATCTCTCCATCACCCGCTAAAAGAGTTAGCAAATAAAGCACAGGTGGTAGTAGAAACTCCTGAACAAGCGCTTCGAGCACTTTCATATATTTTCGAAAGTAATTAATCCGAATAGTATTCATACTGACCAAAAAGCATTTTTACAATATGCTCATACATCGTAGTCCTTGTGATGGCGCCCTTCGTAACGATTCCGATGGCGCCTTCTTTTTTGTTTACATTGGCTCGACTCGCAAACTCCGACATAACCGGCCCTAGTTCATCTCCATTTTCCAACCTCTGCTTAACTTCATCCGGTAAAGGAAATCGAGCTCCTCCTGCCACAATCTCCTTCCCGTTACGATCAACAAGTACACCCCAATTACAAACGTACAATAAATGACCGATCTGGTGCACGCCACCTTCTAACCCTATGCCGATATCACTCTGACCTTCTTCAAGTGCCGCGAATGCTCGCTGCTTTGCACCTAAAATAGTTTCTTCATCCCCCCATGGTTGTTCTGAGACTCCTGATGAGACATCATACCCTTTCACTTCAAATGTGGTTAATGTTCTAACTGAATCGAGTTTTACTGGGTTAAGTGAACCTACAGCAACTTTTTTCATGATTATGCCTCCTTTAATGAGAATTACATTGAAAAAGGAGCCGATCGGCTCCTTTCCTTCTAAACTCTACTCTTTATCTGGTCAACCGCATTTTGATCTGTTGTTCTTACCAACTTAAACAGAAGTTCTTTTGCCGCTGCATAATCATCAACATGGATGATTGATGAAGAAGTATGAATATATCGTGAGCAAATGCCAACCACTGCTGATGGTACTCCATTATTCGAAAGATGAACCCTTCCTGCATCCGTTCCACCTTGAGAAATAAAATACTGATACGGAATATCATTACTTTCAGCAGTATCGAGAACGAAGTCTCTTAAACCTTGGTGTGTAACCATAGAGCGGTCGTATATGCGAAGGAGGGCTCCTTTACCAAGTTGACCAAACTCACTCTTATCACCCGTCATATCATTTGCTGGGCTTGCATCTAAAGCATAAAACAAATCTGGATTGATTAAATTTGCTGCAGTTTGTGCGCCTCGAAGCCCAACTTCCTCTTGTACAGTAGCTCCAGAATAAAGTTCGTTCGGTAGTTCCTCATTCTGCATTTCTTTCATAAGCTCGATAGCAAGTCCCACTCCGTAGCGGTTATCCCAAGCCTTGGCCATAATCTTCTTATTGTTAGCCATCGGTGTAAATGGACAAGTAGGAACGATTTGCTGACCAGGACGCACTCCAATTTTTTCAGCATCTTCTTTGTTATCTGCACCAATATCGATAAGCATATCTTTGATCGCCATCGGTTTTTGACGTTTTGCTTCATCTAAAAGATGTGGAGGGATGGAACCGATTACTCCTGGTATCGGTCCGTCAGCGGTCATGACTTGAACACGTTGTGCAAGTAGGACCTGACTCCACCATCCGCCTAACGTTTGGAAACGGAGCATGCCGTTGTCTGTAATAGAAGTTACCATAAATCCTACTTCATCCATGTGACCAGCAACCATAATTTTAGGACCTTTGTTCTCACTGCGTTTTACCCCAAAAACACTTCCTAAGTTATCCTGTATTAACTCGTCTGTGTATTTGCTAAGTTCACCCTTAACAAATTTCCTTACGTCATGCTCAAATCCAGGAGCACCTTGAAGCTCAGTCAACGTTTTGAATAGTGACAGCGTTTCTTTATTCATATATGTATCCCCTCTCTTCAATATATACCTCTTTCATTGTATCGAATTCCATTATGCGTTGCTAGTCGTTTGAATTTTCAGCTTAAGTAGTTGGTACATGAATCAACTTCAGATATACTAAAAGAGGAAACAACAATAGAGGTGAATAGAAGGGAGAAGTGAACACCGTGAAGATGAAAGACTTGTTGTTAGGTGCACTTATCGGAGCAGGGGCTGCTTTGGCAGCAACTTCTTTGGCAACGTGCAAAAAATCGACGATTCCGCCTGAAAAGGCTCTTAAATCTGTTAAAGAAGCAGTTAAACACTCATACGCAGTGAAAGGATCATGGATTCATATGAAAACGGATTCAATCAAGAAGTTCGACGTGCCTTTCACCGTTTATTCTGGTGGTTTAACATGTGAAAAAGCAGGACGATTGGAACAGATGGATTTCGTGGTCGACGCAAATACAGGTACAATTGTAGAACTTCAAAAACAATAAAAACAACCCTCTACCAAGTAGGTAGAGGGTTGTTTTTATTTCATAGCAGTTTAGAACGTTGCGTTCGTCTTATATACGTTGTTCTTTAACTTAAAGCCAAGAGTCGTATACCAGCCTTTAATAAACACATAAATAATAATTGCTGGAACTATGATCATAAGAAAGTGAAGGAACAATACAACTCCCATATGAAGATGAGAACCAGTTTCTTCAGCATGACTGTCCTTAAATTCTTTTGCTTGATCTAGGTCAAGTACCTTTGTATCAGGAAGTACTGCATTTGCATCAGCATCATAGAAGATTACCTGTTTGTGATCTTCAAAGAAGATATTATCACGAACAGTTTGGAATTCTACAACCATCATCGTTACTTGACTAAATTCTTTATCCGCTGAACTACTTACTTCAAAACTCTCAGATTCCTCAATAGAAAGAGACCCTTTGTCATAGTCATAGTGCTCTTCTCCAATATAGCTAGCGACACCCTTCTTAACTTCATCGCTGACATCTGCTTCAGCATGAACAGCTGTACCTGCAAACGGAAATGCGACTAAAAGAGCTAAAATAAGAGCAAAAATCCCTTTTTTCATCATTATTTCCTCCTTCCAACTACAAATCATCCAATTATTATCATATCATATTTTGTCTATTATTCTACTAACATTTTTTAGAAATGAACATTCTGTAACATCTCCCTTAAATTAGCATCAATAAAAAAAGAACCGGAAGACCGGTTCTTTATAACTTATTGCATTACTGGCTTTTTCTCGTTTTCTTCATCGAACTGACTGCTGATTTCTTTTGAACGGACTGCAGCGTTTCTTACGGCTTCAACAAATGCATCTCCACCGCCGTTTTCATAAAGTGCCTCTAGTCCAGCTTGTGTGGTACCGTTCGGTGAAGTGACTTTCTTTCTAAGTTCTGAAGGAGAATCCTCAGACTGTTCTGCCATCATTCCAGCTCCGAGTACTGTTTGCACAGCCATCTTACGAGCTGTTTCTTCTTCAAGCCCACCTTCAACAGCGGCTTTCTCTAAGCTCTCGATCACGTAATAGATATATGCTGGTCCGCTACCTGCAACACCAGTGAACACATCCATTTGTTCTTCATCGATTACTACTGTATCTCCAATAGAACGGATAAGCGCTCTTGCAATTGTAATTTGCTCTTCATCTACATACTTTCCTGCTGCAAGTGCAGAAATTGATTTTCCAATCATGCTTGAAGTGTTCGGCATCACACGAATCACTGGCTGCTCACCTTCTAGGCTTTCTTCGATGAAAGCAGATGGAACGCCAGCTAGAACGGATAATAATAGCTGTTCATTCGTAATATATTCTTCAATTCCCTTAAGAGCTTTTTCAATATCTTTAGGTTTCATTGCTAAAATTACAACATCCGCTTCACGCACAGCGAATTCTATACTTTGCGTTGCAAGAACTCCGTGATTTTCCATTAGTTCTTGACGTCTTTCTTCATTACTTCTATTCGTCATAATAATACGTTCAGGTTCAATTGTACCCGATTCGATCATTCCTGCTGCCATTGCTTCTGCCATTGAACCCGCTCCGATAAACGTTACGGTTTTATTCTGTAGCATGATTTCCTCCTTTGAATTTCCGACAAATCATCTGACATTTCGTCTACGGTCATTTATACTAACACTGCTTCTTATACGCATCAACCGTTATAGAGGAAATAAAAAGCATTTGTACAAGATAGGTAGTGAAAACGCTATCATTTAAACCTGGGATGCATTTGCATGAACGAGATGCTGATATATGCAATCTCACGCCTTCTCACACCATCTCATCACAACTCACTTTTTTACAATAATTGGATAAAACGCAATGAAATGAGCTAAAGAACTTTAAAGCGCGCCTTTTATGATGGTGATTCCGCCTCTGATATGAGCAAAATGCAAAATAAAGAGGCTTCTTATGAAGCCTCTCACTTTTACACCTGCGGTTTGGATTTCTTCAGAATACCTACCATCATTGCCGTTACGACTGTACCGATTACAATTGCAAGGAGATAAAGCAGAATATGCTGAATCGAAATGTTGTTTACAGACCACATTACGAATGCTCCGCCATGTGGAGCTGGGAGCGCTATATTAAAGAGCATTGTCAAAGCCCCTGCAACCGAAGAACCTGCGATGATAGAAGGAATAACCCGCCCGGGATCAGCAGCTGCGAATGGAATAGCCCCCTCTGTTATAAACGAAGCTCCCATGACATAAGCAACTTTTCCAGCTTCTCTTTCTGTTTTATTAAAACGTTTCTTAAAGATCGTGGTCGCTAGTGCCAATCCTAATGGAGGTGTCATTCCTCCGGCCATGATCGCTGCATGATAAGTTAGGTTTCCTGCGTCAATCATCGCGATTCCAAACGTGAACGCTGCCTTGTTAATCGGTCCACCCATGTCTACAGCCATCATACCCCCAAGGATTAAACCAAGTAGGAGTTTGTTCGTCGTTCCAAGTCCGCCTAACCAGCTTTCTAATCCAGTATTTAAAGCTTGGACCGGTTCGATCACAACATACATCATGATCATACCTGTGATGAAGATACCGAATAGTGGATAAAGCAGAACTGGTTTGATTCCTTCCAAAGATTGAGGAAGACTTGAAAATAGTCTTTTAAGTAAAAGTACAGCATAACCAGCAAGGAAACCTGCGATTAGGCCACCTAGAAAGCCGGCCCCATTCGTCGAGGCCATCAAGCCACCTACAAGACCAGGAGCAAGACCTGGACGATCGGCAATACTCATTGCGATAAATCCGGCAAGAACAGGAATCATAAGTGCAAATGCATTGCCTCCACCGATCGTACTCAGTGCTTCTGCAAAAGGATTGTAACTTGGATGTTCTGGATCTGCTGCATTGATTCCGAAAATAAACGATAAAGCGATTAAGATACCACCACCAACAACAAGTGGTAACATGTTTGATACGCCGTTCATCAGATGCTTATAAAAAACGGGCTGTTTCCCTTTTCTCTCATTTTTCTTCTCATTGATTTCATCTTCATATGAACGAGAGCTTTGAAACACTTCAGCATCACCACTAGCTGAACGTTTTAATAATTCCTCTGGTTTTCTAATTGCCTCTGCTACAGGAACTTCAATCACTTTCTTACCTTTGAAGCGTTCCATCTCTACTTTTGTATCTGCTGCGACAATAATACCATCTGCTTCTTTTATATCTTGATCCGTTAATCTATTCTTTACACCACCAGAACCATTCGTTTCAACTTTTAATGCCAAACCAAGCTCTGAAGCCTTTGACTTTAAAGCATCTGCTGCCATATAAGTATGAGCGATACCTGTCGGGCAAGCTGTAACCGCTAACAACTTTGCTCCTTGTGAGGTTTCTTCCGTGCTGCTTTCTATTTCCTGCTCTTCTTCTTTAGAATCGAAAGCAATCAATACCTCATCCGTTGACTTAGCATCATTTAAAACCCTTCTAAAATTAGTATCCATCAGAAATGAGGAAAGTCTTGAAAGAGCCTCAAGATGGGTCTGGTTCGCACCTTCAGTAGCTGCGATCATGAAGAAAAGGTGAGCCGGTTGACCATCTAACGAATCATAGTCAATTCCTTCATGAGACCGTCCGAAGACGATCGCTGGTTTTTTTACAGCTGAAGTCTTTGCATGTGGAATTGCAATTCCTTCCCCTATTCCAGTAGTACTTTCTTGCTCACGTTTATGGATTGCTTCTTTAAAGCTTCTTACATCATTTAAGTTTCCCGCACGATCTAGTTTATCAGTGAGCTCATCGATAACCTCTTCTTTCGTTTTTGACGCAAGATTAAGGATAATCGTTTCTTTTGTTAAAAGCTCTGTTATCTTCATCCCGATATTCTCCCCTTTCTTATATAGAACGAACTGTTATTTGAGTTTTTAATGTTTCAATTTCTTCTTTTGTACAGAACTCGTTAGAAAAAGCACTTGCACTACCAGCAGCGATTCCAGTGTGAAAAGCATCTATTAAATCTTTTTTAGATAAGTACATGCTTAGAAATCCAGCGACGACAGAGTCGCCTGCTCCTACAGAGTTTTTCACTTCACCCTTTGGCGCGTTGCCTATAAAATCACCTTCTGAGGATAAAAACACGGCGCCTTTCTCAGCAAGGGAAATGATGACGTTCTGTGCTCCAAGGTCTCGAAGTTTTCTACCATATGAAGTTGCTTCTTCGACCGAATTGATCTGTACACCAAAGAACTCACCAAGTTCATGATGATTTGGTTTGACTAAGAAGGGTTTTGAGTCAACTACTTCTTGCAATGCAGTCCCTTTCGTATCAACGATGGCTTCCACACCTTCGGGAAGAGAATCAATAATACTTGAGTAAATTGAGGATGGCACACTTGAAGGAACGCTACCAGCCAACACGACGATGTCACCCGATTCTAGTTCAGACAGTTGTTCGTACAATGATGCAATCGATGATTCATCTATCTCAGGTGAAAGTCCATTAATTTCCGTTTCCATTTCTGCTTTCAACTTGATATTGATCCGGGTATCTCCATCTACTTTAATGAACTGTGGAGATAACCCCTCTTCTTTGAGTGCCGTCTCAATAAATTCTCCTGTAAAACCTCCAATAAATCCTAGCGCTTTAGAAGCATAACCAAGCTTATGAAGAACTCTTGAGACGTTGACACCTTTTCCACCTGCAAATTTCTTATCATGATTCACAATATTAACCTGACCTGCCTCAAAATGCTCCAACCCGACTATATAATCGACTGACGGATTTAATGTAACTGTATATATCATAATTTCACCACTTCTACTGTTGTTTGTTCACTGATCTTATCTAGGTTCGGTTCTGTAAAATGACTGGTTATAATCGTACATTCATGTAGTTCGGCAACCTTACTAAAAGCAGTCTCCCCAATTTTTGAATGGTCAGCTACTATATAAGATTCTTTAGAAAGATCGATCGCTGTTTTCTTCATGATGGCTTCCTCAGGATCGGCGGTTGTATATCCGAAAGACTCATGTATGCCGTTAATTCCAATAAAACTCTTATCAAAACGATAAGTAGAGATCCCCTCTAGAGCTTTGCCACCAATCATCGCACCTGTATTCGGCTTTAGCTTACCTCCGATCAAATATGTCGTGATACCATTTGCGAGAAGTGTTTCGACTACTTGATAACCGTTAGTGACAGCAATTAGGTTTTTACCTCTTAATTGTTCTGCTACCTTTTGGGTTGTCGTACCTGCATCAAGAAAGATGCAATCACCGTCTTCAATAAGACTGGCTGCATAAGTTGCGATAGACGTTTTTTCGGTCAAGTTTTGTGAAGACTTTTCATTTAACGATGGTTCAGTCCATTTTGTCCTGTATTGAGTGGCACCGCCGTGTACTCGTTTTAACTTATCTAACTCTTCAAGTTGAACAAGATCACGACGTATCGTTGAGATAGAAGCTCCTGTGGCTTCACTTAATTCATGGACCGTAGCATTCCCTTGCTCTTTTAGTACTTGTAATATGATGAAATGGCGTTCTGCTGTTAGCACATGTTCACCTTCCTGTCTTAGTTATGTTAAACCCATTATAGTGTAAGCACTTTCATAAATCAATCATTTTTGTTCAAATAAATTCAAAAACAATCAACAAACGTTTAAAACCGTTCATTTAGACATAAGAAAAAGACTGCATATGCTGCAGTCTTTTTAACATTACTTACTTTTCTCTTTTTATTTCCTCAATAATTTCATAGCGTTCGTTCCACTTCAGCGCACGATAACTCGCATCATGATAAAAGATAAACCACGCTTCTTCTTTTACAGCTTCATTTATCCACTTTTCCTTGGCGTAGATCGACGTCATCGGATAGTCATCATAAGCCAGGACCCAAAGTGGATTCACATGAGCATGAGTAGGCATCAAATCAGCCATATGGATGATCTTTTGTTCATCTTCGGTCATTGTGATAATACAATGTCCATCACTATGGCCACCAGTGTGGTGCATCTTTAATCCAGGTAGAACTTCTATCGATTCGTTAAAGGTGCGAACTTGATTCACGATCGCTTCCCAGTTCTCTTTCCAGTATGTATTCTTAGAACGAATATTCGGGTGTCTCATTTCATTCCATTCAACTTCAGAAGTATAAATGACTGCATTTGGAAATACAGATCGATACCCTTCACCTGCAGGCTCTGTTAGTCCACATGCATGATCGAAATGCAGATGAGTCATCAATACCATATCAATATCTTCTACGGAGAGCGAGAGTTCCGCTAAACTGTTTTTCACGTCAGACTCTTCATTTACCCCATAATTCCTTTTTTGTTTTTCTGATAGCTTCTCAGAACCTATCCCTGATTCGATAAGGATATTTTTACCTTGCCATTGAACAAGAAGTGGGTCTGTCCTTAGCTCGATTTGATTGCGTTCATTAACCGGATATTTCTTACTCCACAATGGCCTTGGAACAACACCAAACATTGCTCCTCCATCCATGTGAGTAACGCCCCCTCTTAACCAGTGAATCGATAAAGAGCCTAGCTGAAATTTCTCCATGACGATCTCCTTTCACCTACTTAGTTTATTTTTCTCTTTAGTAAACGCTTTCAAATATTATCAAAAAAAGAACCGTTTTCGGTTCTCTTATCGAAACTGAGCGACACAACGGTAAATCCTACTGCCTTTTGAGGAAAACTTCTGTTCATATTCAGTCATGACATTTCCTTCAAAATCACTCTGATGCAAGTCAAGGCTCACTTCATGAAGCACCATTCCATAGTCTGAGAAACTGTGGAGTGCATATTCGAAAAGACCCTGATTATCCGTTTTAAAATGAATCTCACATTGTGATTTTAAAACTGTTTTATAAAGATCTAAAAATGTACGATACATTAATCTTCTTTTTTCGTGTCTATTTTTTGGCCATGGATCAGAAAAATTCAAATAAATTCTGCTCAACTCATTCTCGTTGAAAAGCTCCGTTAGGTTCTGAGCATTTTCGTTCAGCAATCGAACGTTCGTGATGTTTTCCTCGATAAGTTTTTCCAAAGCGGAAACCATTACACTCGGGGATAACTCGATTCCAATAAAATTTATATCAGGATATTGCTTAGCCATTCCGATAATAAATTGGCCTTTTCCTGTTCCTACTTCCAGATGAATTGGATTATTGTTTCCGAAGACCTCGCTCCATTTGCCATTTAACTCAGACGGAGCATTTGGTACTAAGGTAGGATGTTCCGCGAACATATCCTCTGCCCATGGTTTATTGCGCTGACGCATACTTTCACTTCCTTATTTGCCTATCGTTCACACAATCGACATTTTACCATGAAACTTTCCGAATAGGAAGGTCTCATAAAGGCAATCACTCTCGATATATGTTATCTTGTATTAAAATCAATCCAAACGGGAGGAGTTATCTTATGGAACATTTTCTAATCATGTGGGCTCCATGGATCGTTATAGTATTGTCAGTGCTCGCTCTATTTGGATGGGGCGCAAAAGGAGACACTAAGTAAAACACGGACCAAATATGTCCGTGTTAGAGTGTAGAGAAAGTCTCGGTGTTGCGATGAGAGTAGACGACCATCTCCGTTTCAATTAACGTTACTCGTCTGTTAAACCATTGGGCGGAAGATTCGTTTTTGATTAAATCTCATCAAGTAGGAGAGACGATCGCGGACTCCTGCGGTCGTACGGACGGCCGAGACCGGGGTGTGGGTTTCACCTCGGGCTTGGACGTTCGTCCGCGGAAAGCATGCGATCGTCATCGACTACGGCATAGGGAGCACACCGATTAATGACATAGGTTTCTCAACAAGCTTACACGGACCAAATATGTCCGTGTTTTTTTATTGATTTTACATAATAAGGCTCAGTTCATGTCATCCTACTCAATAGAATGATCAAAGGAGGAATGAACAATGCCACTCACGCATGAACATCAGCTCGCGATCTTAGCTGATATTTTAACCAACCACCGTACTGATTGCACAGGTACAACATCTGAATGTGAACAAGTTCAAAGGCTTGCAAAGTTGTTAAAACAAAACCATGTGATCGCTCCTGAGATCAAACAAGTCTTAGATCAGATAGAGGAGTACAGTACAACTGGAGCGCAACAAGCCGATTTATTAAACCATATAGAAACCCACCAGCCAAATTTAAGCCAGTGGGTAGATACCATCAATCATTATCAGTAAGTCGATTTTTATTTAGATTAAGAAGATCTCTCTTCCAATATTCCACTTCTCCGTAGAGACCTTTATAATCGTACCAATAAATGGATAATAGGGTTTGAGCGAGCACATACCAGTACATCCTTTTTCTCAGCCCTTCTGTGACTGACAACCCGTAATGAGTTAACCAGTCTGCCCATTCATTTTTTGGTACGTACCAATATAGCAGCATTCCGATATCTAAAGCTGGATCTGCAACGACAGCCCCGTCCCAATCAATCAAGTATAGATTTCCTTCATCACTGAACATCCAATTATTATGATTGACGTCACAATGACAAACGACTTTTTCTACATGATCAAGATTGTCTTTGTTTGAAGCTAAATAAGACAAAGCACTCTCCACTTCGGGATCTTTTCTATGATGACCATCAAATTTCATGATCAGGTCATGATAGATTACATCTGGGGATAGAGGCTTTTTTCCAAGACGGTGAAGCATTCTAAGAAGTTCTGAAGAACGATGGATCTTCCTTAGCAGCTTTGCTACTCTAGGCTTTTTCATCTCAAACGCCTTCAGCTCTCTCCCAGGCAGCCATTTCTGGGCTGTAATGACGTCCCCATTCTCAAGTCTTTTGGTCCAGAGAAGCTTCGGTACAATTCCTTCCGCCGACAAAACAGCCAGAAAAGGCGAGGAGTTCCTCTTAAGGAATAGTTTCTCGTCTCCATATTGAGCTAAGTATGCTTCACCTGTCGCTCCGCCAGCAGGGGTCACCTGCCAGCCTTCGCCTAAAATGTTCTCCAACAAATTCACCTTCGATTTCTGTTAGTTTGTAGATTCTGGAAGTTTTGTCCTCTGCTTTGGCGGCAGAATCTCTGGACGTTGTTCAAAACCGCCTACGAATAAAAAATTATAACACAGGTTAATGAATTCTTCATGTTTTTATTCCATCTTTATTAATACAACAGTGTTTAAAGGCGCTACAAAAATAGAACTGTCATGTGTTTTATCTAATGGATCGATTCCTGCTTCTGTACCATTAGCCACTATCCATTTCTCTCCCTCACCAATATAAATCCATTCAGAATGATGACCGGCATTATGAATCACGACAATCTTATCGTCACTGTGCTCTTGATCTATTCGATAAGCGATCATCGATTCAGGGGAGTCAATAAATTGAATGCTGTGCATCTCATGGATCTCTGACATACGCAAGGCAGAAAAGTACTTTCTGATTTCGATAAGACCCTTCAAGTAGGTAACGTTCTCTTTTACAGCCCTCATCCTTCTCCAGTCAAACTTATTGACCCTGTCTGGTGATTTGTAGCTGTTTTCAACCCCATTTTTCGTTCTAAAAAACTCCTGACCGGCATGCAAAAAAGGAATTCCTTGTGAAAGAATCGTAATCGCTGTTGCGAGTCGGTGCATCTGTTGTTTAACTTCTTCGTTAGAATGAGGATGGCTGCGATTCAATCGATCCCATAACGTATGATTATCGTGGCATTCAACATAATTGATCGACTGGGATGCTGTAATAAAATAATCCTCAACACTTCCCATTATACACTTCTTCACGTCTTCTTTAACTGAGAAATTTCCAGTAGCAAATCCTGAAGAATGAGTATCAAATAGTTTTCCTTTAACAGAATCTCTAAAACGGTCGTTAAAAAAGCCGATTCTTGGAAGTTCCTTAGCATGTGAAATCGTTGCCTTACGATAATCAGGTAAGATGGTGTTCAGATGCCATCCTTCTCCAAATAGTAAGATGGTAGGATCGATACAGTCAATCGCATAGCGAACCTCTTTCATCGTTTCTTTATCATGAATGCCCATTAAGTCAAACCGAAATCCATCCACTCCAAATTCTTTCGCCCAGTACGTGACAGAATCGATGATGAGTTTTCTCATCATCTTTCTTTCAGAAGCTGTATCGTTTCCAACACCTGTACCGTTCGAAGGCTTCCCGCCATGATCGTATCGGAAATAATATCCTGGTACGATTTTCTCTAGATTAGAAGCCTCTAGATGGTACACATGATTGTAAACCACATCCATGATCACCCTTAGCCCTTTGTTGTGAATAGCAGCTATCATTTCTTTCACTTCACGTATTCTCGTATAAGGATGATGAGAATCTGTAGAATAGCTACCTTCAGGAACAAAGTAATGAATAGGGTCGTATCCCCAATTGTATTGTGGCTCTGCTTTCATCTCATCTACGCTACCGAAATCCTGAATAGGAAGCAATTCAACGTGCGTAACACCTAACCATTTTATATAGTTCAGTCCTTGTGGAATGCCGTCTTTCTCTGGTAACTCTTCTGTGAAAGCCTTGTATTTCCCTTTATATTTTAGACCGCTTTTCGTTTGGATGCTAAAATCCCTAACGTGTAATTCATAAATGATTGAATCTGAGGATTTCGCATGCGCTGGTTTTACCGTAGGATCCCAATTTGGAGGGTTGGTATTAGAAAGATCTGTGACCATGCCAAATTTACAATTTGAGGTAGCCGCCTTAACATATGGGTCCACTACTTCCTTCGTACTCCCGTTAACCCGAACGCTATACGTGTATAAAGTTCCTTCTCCATAGCCATTCGCTTCACAATCCCATAATCCTTTATCCTGTCGTATCATTGGGAGTTCATCTACTTTTTGAAATAAGTCATTATAAATATTTACAATAACGTTGGTAGCAGTAGGTGCCCAGACTTTGAATAAAGATCCTTTCTTCGTTAGTGAATTGCCAAGTTCACCATCGTAATGGTACTTTTCATCAAAGGCTTTTGTTCGGACAACTTTACCTGTCATCACCAACGCCTCTTCACCACTAGAGTGGATGAGGTAATATTCTGTGCCAGGATGGTAGTCTGAATCTGTTAACAATGAAACGATCCTCTTCTTGCCAAGTTTGAAATCACCATTGATCTCTAGATTGATATCAAGGTGACCATCCGTTAACGTAAAGCCTTGATGATCGTCTATACCTTCTTCTACCATTACTGTTATCACATTGAAATCATCCCAATAAGCAGTAAAAGCGTGACTATCAGTTTGATAATTAGAGTGATTTCTCATTGATCCCATCCTTTACAAAGGTGTTTACACATCATCATATTTTCTCTTATAGAAAATGACCGCTTGATTAATTGAATTCATAGCCAATTTATTAAGATAGGAGCTAAGACCGAGACACATAGCGCACAAAGGCTCATACCAATCGAACTAACCGCTGCTTCTTCTTGACCGTATTCGAGCGCTTTTGCTGTACCAATCGCATGAGAAGCTCCCCCTAACGCAATACCGACCCCAAGGAAGTTTGTAATCTTAAATAGTTTCAAAATCCATGGACCCGTTACAGCTCCTCCTATTCCAGCGATCATTACGAAAATAACGGCAAGGGCTGGTTCTCCACCGATCATTCTTGAAACCTCCATAGCGACAGGGGTCGTCACATTCTTCGGAACAAAGGAGAACTGAATCACTTCTCCAAATCCAAACAGGAGGGTAAGCCAATAACCTGAAAGAATTCCTAACATGCTTGATAATAGGACAGTTGAAAGAAGCTCGTTTTTGTACTTGTTTAGGAGCTTTCTTTGTTTATATAAGGGATAGGCAAGAGCAACGATCGCTGGTCCTAGAAATGCATCGATAACCTTTCCACCGCTAAAATATGTATCATAAGAAACATCAAAAGATGTGAGCAAGATTACTAGCAAGACCGTGCAAGTCAAGATTGGAATTAGGAATGGATATGGCAGAAGTCGATAGAGAAGAGTAAAAATAAAATAGATTGCAATTGTAAAGATGAGCCAAAACATGGCTTGTAATAAAAACATGACGCTATTCCTTTCGATTTACAAGTGTCTGACCAATGAAGCCAGTTGTGATCATAATAATCCATGTGCTGACAAGAACGATCGGTATTAACCAAAGACTTTTACCATTAAAGAAATCCAAGTGATTCATGACACCAACAGTAACAGGGATAAAAAATAGCGGCAGGTGGTTCAATAAAAACGTAGCCCCTTTTGAAACCCATTGCTCTGGTAATAGGTTCGTATAGAGGCAAACCAAAAGAAGTACCATTCCTATTACACTTCCTGGAATTAATAAACCGAATAACTTTTGGATTGAGACGCCTATAAGATAGAACCCAAACAATAATGCGAGTTGGAGTATGGTGATGAAAAGGTTACTTTTTAAATTCATAACGCGCTACACACTTGTACCTGGGTATTTCAAACGGTGCCACTCTGAATAATCCAATACTTGAGATTTCTTGCGATGCTTTATGAATATCTGGGGTATTTCTCCCTATTTTCTTTTCTGGATATCGCCATTTTTTAGCGAGCGTAATATGAGGACGATACTCTCGGCGATCGACTCTGAAACCGGAATCCTTACAAGCCTCGGCAACCATCTGATGTAAATGCTCTAGGCTCTTGGTCTTCTCCACATCTACATACAGTACACGAGGTTGAGATAATTTTCCGAATGTCCCGATTTTATTTAGCGTGATCTCAAATGAACTTACATTCTCAGTTATTTCCTTTAGTTGTTCACCTAAATCACTTAATTGCTCTTCCTTCGCTTCACCAAGAAACTGCAATGTAATGTGAAAATCATCCGGTTCAACAACATGCTTAAATAGAGATGTATCTAGGTTTTTCTGCACTGACTTCAGCTCAGATTTCATATCTTCGAGCGTGATCGCAATGAAATAATGGGTGCTCATCTATCCCCCACTCCTTTAGATGATTATATTCTACCAAAAAACTGAATCTTCTTGCATTTATCTTTTGAGCCGACTTCTTATCCTCTACTTTATCATTTGCTATAATAGGGAACAGTAAAAGAAGCATCACAATAAAACTTATCCTTAACTTTAACCTTTTATTGGATAAAGATAAACTCTTATAAATTTCGAAAGGATGTGGACACATGATTTACGAAAACATGGCTGAACTTATCGGTAATACTCCTCTTCTTAAATTAAACAGGGTTCCGAATCCTGATGGTGCTAAAATATACGCAAAACTAGAATATTTTAACCCAAGCCGAAGTGTAAAAGACCGAGCAGCTTATAACATGATTGCGACCGCTGAAGAAAAAGGATTACTCAAGTCCGGATCGACCATTATCGAACCTACATCAGGTAATACAGGGATTGGACTAGCAATGAACGCTGCTGCTAGCGGATATCCTGCCATCATCGTCATGCCTGACAACGCGACAGAAGAGCGGATCAAACTCCTTAAAGCTTACGGTGCAAAAGTAGTCTTGACTCCTGCTTCTGAGAAAATGCCTGGTGCAATCAAAAAAGCAAAGGAATTAGCTGAGACAATTGAAGACAGCTTTATTCCAATGCAATTTGAAAATGCTGCAAATCCGGATGCACATCGAACGTCTACTGCTTTGGAAATTATTGAAGCGATGAACGAACTAGGAGTTACCCCTGCCGCTTTTGTTTCCACAGCAGGTACGGGTGGAACCGTAACCGGCACTGGAGAAGTACTAAAAGAACATTACCCGAACATGACTGTTCATGTTGTAGAGCCAGAAGGATCTCCTGTTCTTTCAGGAGGCAAACCTGGAAAACATAAGCTCGTTGGAACGAGTCCTGGTTTTATCCCTGATATTCTTAATACCTCGATCTATGATGAAATTATCCAGATAAAAGACGAACAAGCTTACGAAGTAACCCGTAAACTTGCAAGTCAAGAAGGACTTCTTGTCGGTCCTTCATCAGGAGCAGCCGTTTACGCAGCTATGAAAGTAGCTCAGCGACTTTCCCCTGACCAAGTCGTTGTAACGATGACGTGTGATTCAGGAGAAAGGTATTTATCTAGCGATCTTTTTAGTTCCCTATAACGTGAAACGCCATGGCTTACCGCCATGGCGTTTGTTATTTTGCTAGTTCATAAATCGCTTCCGCGTAGATCGCTGCTGCTTTCAGCAAATCACTAACCTCTACGTATTCATCTTTTTGGTGGGCCATCTGTGGTTTACCTTGGAATAACGCGCCAAATGCAACTCCAGCGTCTAATGACCGGGCATATGTTCCGCCTCCTATTGAAAGAAGCTCAGCAACGTCTCCCGTTTGCTTTTCGTATACTCTTTGTAGTCTTTGAATCAGCTCATGATCTTCAGGAACGTGATGGGGTGTCATATGATCAATGATGTTCATCGTAATTCCCTCAGGTCCCGTAACTTTATCAAACTGAGTTTTCACCTCACTAAAATCACATGTAACAGGGTATCGAAGATTGATGCCTATTTTACCTCCGTGTAAAGCTGTGTATGAGAACGTTCCTGCGTTCATGGTTAAATCGCCCGTAATGGTATCCTCACAGTTCACTCCCAGCTTTTCACCCTTGAAATCATCGGTGAGCCACTTTGTAATGAAATCGATATAAGTCGTTCCGCCCGTATCAAGACCTACTCCTGAAAGAAATTCTGCTAATCTGAACGCTGCATTATTCCCTTGCTCAGGTTTAGATCCATGCGCTGAAACTCCTTCTATCTCGATGGTCAACGATTCATCTAATGATGTATTCCCACTCAAATGTCTTTGAGATACAAACTCTTCAAAAACCGTTTTTAGTTCAGAAAGCACCTTCTCTTCACCTATTAATACAGCACTAGCGAAATCTGGAACCATATTCAGTCGTTCACCGGCACCGAATGATTTTAACACTAGATCATGTTGCTCTGTCTTCACAGCTGGGAAATGCCATTCAAAATCAGCGATCCCTTTTTCTGCATAAATAATTGGAAAGACTGCGTCTGGCGCAAAGCCCATCACTGGCATTTCTTCTTGCTTGAAGTACGTATCTACACAACGCCACGAACTTTCCTCGTCAGTACCGACGATCATTCGCACTCTCTTCGATAACGAAGGGTATAATTCTTTTACGATGTTCATCGCCCAGTAGGCCGCAATCGTTGGTCCTTTGTCGTCGATCGCTCCTCTTGCATAGAGCTTTCCTTCCCTAAGTTCAGGTTTAAACGGGGGGCTTGTCCATCCGCTACCAGCAGGTACAACATCTACATGACAAAGAATGCCGATCGCTTCTTCTCCATCTCCAAATTCCAGATGACCTGCAACATGGTGAACATCTTTCGTTTGATAGCCATCACGCTCTCCTAAGCGAAGCATATAATCTAATGCTTCTCGCACCTTATAGCCAAACGGAGCCTCTTCAGTACTATCCTCTTCGTTCAACACACTTTCGATCTCTAATAAGCCATTAAGATCTGATAAAAGCGCTTCTTTTCTCTTAAGCACCTCTTCTGACCAATTCACTTCACTCATGAACCTCTCTCCTTCCCGATCAAACTCTGATAAACCGGCTTATCACAAATCACAAATAGCTTTGCATCGGCTGGTATCGCTTCATCAAGACGGCGATTGATGTCCATGCGATTTCGATCCGCAACGAGTGTTGCCCCCTGTTGAAGTAATGCCTCAAACGCATCTTTATAAGTTGTCCATTCCTTCCTTACAGGAATTTCATATAAATTTTCTCCGTGTCCTCTACTCAACAGCTGAGAGTATACGCTTGAAATCCCTTTTGTAAATGCAGCTCGTACAGCCATACGAGAGATCGCTTCATTGGATAGTACGAACTCATCTACCTGGACATGGGCGAAATTCTTAATATGTTCTTCCTTCATCACTTCTACTGTCGTATGTATCTCAGTTGACATTCTCTCAATAGAGCTTGCGATGATTAGAGACTTTCCATCTGCTAATAACGAATCATGAATCGAATCATCTGAGAAAACGAGTACTGCCCGGGCCTTTGTAATCGCAGCTTTCTTGAGGACTGCTTCTTCTGCAGCATCACCTTGTATGTAATGGATATGATCCGCAACGATAGGTGTTTTTGGAAGTTTATCGATTATGACGATTTCACAATTATCCGAATCCACAATTTCCGATACTGCATAGGAAGCTTTCTGTGACCAACCTATTATGACGATATGATCTTGTCCGTGATAGTTCAATTTCCCTTCCTCCTTCCTCTTTTTCAGTTCTGCTACTCCGTCCACTAATTTCCCTATGACGACCCCTAAGAGTCCAATTCCAACAATGTAAAGGAATATGGCGTATAACCTACCGCCAACTGTCAATGGAAAATAATCACCATAGCCTACAGTGGTTACAGTAGTCATCACCCACCACATCGAGTCGAATAGTGTGGGAAAGGTTTCCGGTTCGATCAGCCTCATAATGACCGAACTGATTGCGACGAGAGCGACTGTCGTATAAAACATAAACCAGTTATTTAGCTTTAGTGCATTCTTAATGAATAATCGAACGAACATGATGTTCCTCCTTTCTATAGCCTGCTCCTATAAGAATAGCAAAGGAGGGAAGAAGAAGGAAGATGTAGACAATGGCATGAAAATTTTTGCCGAAATAACCGAGATATTGTAAAATAAACTTTAAAGAGGAGGTGTAAACAGGTAAATTAAAGGGAATTGGCAATAGAGGTGGAATTATACTATTATACTAACAATGCCGATATGTTACTGTGAAAGTTAGAAAATCCTTATTTATCATTACACCAAGTTGGGACTTACCCACAACAGCTAGAAATCACTTCCAGTTTAATACGAAGCACTCAGACCAATCAGACTTTCATCTTATTAATGAGGGAATCATCAGAAAATTAAGTATATCTTTACGTTTCCTTCATATTGTTTTAATAGTGAGAAACTATTCTAAGAGTATGGCATTGATTACACGTTAGGGAGTGGTTCTTTGAGTATTACTTCAACTGATCGAATGATGACCCGTATCAAGTCTATCTATTTATTTATTAGCAAGCATGGTACCGTCAGTACAACGGAGTTAGTTGAAGAGTTTGGTATTACCCAACGAACAGTTCAAAGAGATTTAAATGTCCTGGCCTATAATGAATTAGTCAAAAGCCCAAACCGTGGAGTATGGACTACTACGAGTAAGAAAGTAAAAGTTGGTTAAAGAGTTTACTTACAAGCAAAATTCAAAAGTATGATACACAAAAAGCCATGGACTAGTCCACGGCTTTTTCTATTGTTTATTTAGCTAATTCTTTGTGAAAATCTTTAGGAACAATCACGTTCCCATCTACAAGCTTTACCGACTCATTCACCTTCATATAAGGTTGTCCACTCATTAAGAAATCTGAAAGGAACCCTTCAGAAAGTTCAAGACCCTCAACTTCTCCTGTCTTAGCAATATAAACATCTCTTACCTTACCAAGCTTTTGGCCGTCTTCAGTATGAACTTCTGCTTTACATAACAAATTGTACGAATAGTGATTTGCGAGTTCTGTCGGTTTAACTTCGTCCTCTCGGTTGTTTATCACAGGTTGACTACCGTTCCATGACAATCCTGAATAAGGGATAAACACACTCTCTTTTTCAGAAACTTCAAAGTCATCATCCGTAACAGGATAATTATCATGTGTATATTGCCCACCTGAAGCTTGAATTGAATTTAAGACGTCTTCAGCATGATGATCCGGCTCAAGATTTTTTTGTTTCGTTTTATCATTACTGATTTCTAAATAGGTCGCTGCATTCAACGATTCATCAAAGTAGACTTGATTCACAGTTTGCTCATCGTTGATACGCAAGTTAATTAGTTCATTCCCAATCTTTAACATCCTATCCTCTCCTTCTTTACTGACTACAAGGTGTATTCCCTTAGTCTGCAAAAAAGAAACGATGGGTTACTTTCTAAGGAGTTCTACTTCCTCTTCAGTCAATTCACGATATTCTCCTACATCTAAATCTTGATCAAGTACAAGATCACCCATGCTGATTCTTTGCAAATAGATGACTTTTTTATCAACCGCTTCGAACATTCTCTTTACCTGATGAAACTTACCTTCGTGAATAGTGAGTTCGATTTGAGAAATAGGTCCTTCTTCAACGATCGTTAGCTCTCCTGGCTTAGTCTTATACCCGTCATCTAACGTAACTCCATTTTCAAATGCCTCAACGTCCTTTTCTGTAACACGTCCATTGATCCTTGCATAGTAAGTTTTTGGAACATGGTGTTTTGGAGATGTGAGATGGTGAGCTAGCTTACCGTCATTCGTAATAACTAGTAATCCTTCTGTATCTTTGTCTAGGCGCCCAACTGGGAAAGGATTAAAAATTTGATCTTCTGGAATAAGGAGATCAATTACCGTTTCCTCTTCATCTTCAGTTGCCGATATGAAACCTGCGGGCTTATTCATCATGATATAGATGTATTCTCTATATTCAACGGTTTCCCCATTAACTGTAACGTGATCATTCTCAAGATCGACGTGCTGTTTAGCATCTTTGATGACTGACTCATCCACTCTAACCGCACCTGTTTTTAAGATTTTTTTTACTTCTTTCCTTGTTCCATATCCCATATTAGAAAGTAACTTATCGATACGCATGTTCAATCGCTCCTTTTTCCATGTAATTTCCAAAAAAAATAAAATATGAGCATAATTATTGTAAATCTAGGGTAAGTAACCGGTAAATGCTAATTTGTACGTTTGGAGTGATAGAATGACTGAAAAAGTTGGACTTTTAGCTACCGCACGAAAGAAAAGTACAAAATCAGCTCCGGTTACGGAGTTTTATCAAAGCCCTTTATTTCAAAAAACATTAGAATACGCATTGCATCACTACGACAGAATGTATTTTTATAATGCCAAAGACGGGCTTTTATTACCAGACGATATGATGGATCCATACGATCTATCTATTAAAACATTAACACACCATCAACGAGAGGAATGGGCGCAAAAGCTTATTTCACAATTTAGAGAGCAAGAGTCCCCTTCTAACATTACTGTTTATTTGCATGGTGGCTCCGTGTATAGAAAACATATTGAACCTCAGCTGAAGCAGTATGAATTTAACTATGAAGTACCTCTCAAAGGACTCGGAATAGGTGAGCAATTGAATTGGTACCAAAAAAATTCAGTGTAACCATGATAAACGCCCAGCAACTATGCCCAGTTCCTTCATAGACTATCTCGTAGTCTTAATAAGGAGGTCATCAACGTTGGATTATCGACAACAGGGGCAGCAATTTCCTGGGTATGGCGGAGGAGGTTACCCGCAATATCCGGGTGGTGGACCAGGCGGAGGACCTGGTGGTGGGCAAGGTTATCCAGGCTATAATTATACAGAAGAACAATTCAACCAGATAAGAAGAAGATTAAATCGTCTAAATAGAAGAGTGAGAAGAATCGAGAGGTACCTCGGAATCCGAGAAGAAGAGATTGACGAGACGAACTACTACGAATAAAAAGAAAAACAACTCTTTCACCTCACAAAAATGAAGGCCGAGCGGCCTTCATTTTTAGCGTCTTTTAAGGAAACTGAACCGTTCTCCTAGGACGAGTCCAGCGAGATTCGAACGGTAAGAAAGCCATAGATAGAGTACCCCACCTACCCCAATACCGATCAGTAAATTAACGATAGAAAACAACATGCTTCCACCTTCACTTTGAGATCGATATAGATCAGGCATTGCACTTTCTAAAGGCATCGTTGCTAATTTAGCAGCGAAAGCCATACACGTAACGAAAATTCCAATCAGTAAAATCCTTCTAAAAACAAATGCAAACTGAAAATCTGTATACCTTTTAATGATAGCAACAGTAACGATTACAGACGTGATTAGCCCTATGTCAGTGGCAATAATTGCTCCTTTTCCTTCAAGTAAGACCACTAAAGGGTATGTTAGTGAAACTTTTAATACAAGTCCTGAAAGCAAACTATATACTGCGAACTTCTGCTTGTTGATTCCTTGTAGAATCGCAGCTGTAACAGAAAAGAGAGCAAACAAGATTGCTGTCGGAGCGTACCACATCAGCAAATGGCTTCCTAAGTCTTGATCTACCGTTGGATAAAGAACGCGAAACACAGGCTCAGAAAGCACTGCAAGCCCAATCGCAGCGGGCGTTGTCAGAAATAGCAACATCTGAAATGTCTGGGTAAGCTGTTTCTGGAGTGCGCCTTCTTTTTGTGACGTAAACGATTTTGTAATTGCTGGAATAATCGTCATCGCAAGCGCAGTGGCGAGCGAAACAGGAATCATGATCAACTTATGAGCAAGCCCTGTAATAATGGCAAAGACAGCTTCATAAGTAGACTCATCATAGCCGATACTTTGCAGAGCTGGATTGATAAAAAACGTATCGACTTGCAGGTACAACGGAATCGCAAGTCCCACGACGACAAACGGGAACGCGTATGTCACGATTTCTTTGTACATATCACTTAATGAAACATCATGGTCAACCGTGCTTTCCTCTAAATTACGATCTAAGCTAGGTTTACGCTTACGATAGTACCAGAAAACAACCATTAAACCTCCTACAGCCCCCACAAACGCACCGAACGTTGCAAACGTTGCTGCAGTCTTTTCGTTTCCGTCCAGAAAACGCATAATAATAACACTAGTTACTAATATAAATACGATACGGAAGATCTGTTCCACAACCTGAGACACGGCTGTTGGTCCCATCGATTGTAACCCCTGGAAAAACCCTCGCGTTAAACTCATGATTGGTACGATCAATAAAGCAAGACTGACAACCCTTATAACAAGTGTAACGTCAGCAATGGTATTCCCTTTACTTCCCTCCTCGATTACAAACCGTGCAATCGGTTCTGCAAGGAAGAAAAGAATTAGAAATGCAATAAACCCTGTGAACGTCATGAGCAGCAATCCGGATTTGAATAATCGTCTTCCTGTTCGATAATCTCCGAGCGCGTGATATTTTGAAACAAACTTTGAAACAGCAAGTGGAATTCCAACTGTTGAAAGACTCAGCATAATCGTATACGGGGTATACGCATAATTATACAACGCGATCCCTGAAGTACCTACTAGGGCAGTGAAAGGAAACATATAAATCATTCCAAGTATTCTCGAAAAAAGGGTAGCTGCTGTCAACAGCATCGTCCCTCTAACCACATTCGAATCAGACATTTCTCCAACTCCTACTTCTTACCATTACTCTATATAAATTCGTCAATAATATCCTTTTTTCTACAGTCAATTATAGACACTTCTCCATTTTAAGCTATTTATAAAGGAACAACAAACATTATCTATGATTCGTGACTTTTCTATTTTAAATGAATTATGGTATGTTTGTTTGTAGCAAAATGAGAGAGGTGTAAGCATGAAGTATGATGTTGTCGTGATTGGTGGTGGACCGTCTGGACTCATGGCGTCTGTAGCTGCTGCTGAGCATGGAGCATCTGTCCTACTCGTTGATAAAGGAAATAAACTCGGTAGAAAACTTGCCATTTCTGGTGGCGGCAGATGTAATGTAACGAACAGACTCCCCCTCGATGAATTGATTAAATTCATTCCTGGAAATGGGAAATTTTTATATAGCGCCTTCAATATCTTTGATAATGAAGATATCATTTCGTTTTTTGAAGGCTTGGGAATCAAGCTTAAAGAAGAAGATCACGGCAGGATGTTTCCTGTTACGGATGATGCAAAGTCTGTCGTGAACGCACTCCTTAATAAGGTAAAAGAACTTAACGTAACGATTCAGGTAAATACACCTGTCGAAAAGGTCCTTTATGAAGACGGTGCTGTTGCAGGTGTCTTACTGAAGTCGAATGAGAAGATAACGGCTTCGAACGTCATCGTTGCAGTTGGAGGAAAATCAGTTCCTCACACTGGTTCAACAGGAGACGGGTATGCTTGGGCAGAGGAAGGGGGACACACGATTACAGAGCTTTATCCTACCGAAGTTCCCCTCACATCGAGCGAGCCCTTTATCAAAAATAAAGAGCTTCAAGGTCTTTCGCTCCGTGATGTAGCTTTGTCAGTTTTGAACCCTAAAGGAAAAGTGATAAAGACACACCGTTGGGACATGATCTTCACACATATCGGACTTTCTGGACCAGCAGTATTACGCTGTAGTCAATATGTTGTCAAAGCATTAAAGAAGTTCAACGCACAATTTATTCCCCTTCAAATCGATGCAGTACCTGACCAAAATGAAGAAGAATTGTATCGCGAACATATGAAGATTGCGAAAGAAGATCCTAAAAAGGCAATTAAAAATATCTGGAAAGGAAAAGTTCCGGAGCGCTACATGCTGTTTCTACTCGAAAGAGCTGGACTATCCCCAGATACGACGTACGCACATCTATCGAAAGAAAAAGTACGAGAATATGTTCGCTCACTAAAACAATTCCGAGTGGCTGTCGATGGTACGTTACCGATTGACAAAGCGTTTGTTACTGGTGGAGGCGTCTCTCTTAAAGAAATTCACCCAAAAGAAATGGCTTCGAAATTTACGAAAGGACTTTACTTCTGTGGTGAGGTGCTAGATATCCATGGTTATACCGGTGGATATAACATCACTTCAGCTTTCGTTACTGGGTTCACGGCAGGAAAAAGTGCAGCTGAAAGGTAAAAAAGGTATCTGCGATTGCAGATACCTTTTTTTTACCTTCTGTTTCTGCCACCACTTCGACTGTTTTTCCGTCTGCCATGCGATCGACTTCTATCTTCTCTACCACGTGCAGGATCACGGTCATCCCCCGAAGGTAGAGCGCTCTCTACAGATTTGCGTTCGATACGCTTACCAATCCCCTTCTCAATCATTGGAACTGCTTGCTTATCCTTAGAAGCGATAAATGTATATGCTGTACCACCTTCACCAGCTCGACCTGTTCTTCCAATTCTGTGAATGTAGCTTTCGACATCATGAGGTACATCGTAGTTGAACACATGTGTAATCCCTTCGATATCAAGTCCCCTTGCAGCTACATCGGTCGCGACAAGAAACTGAATTTTTGCTTCACGAAACTTCTTAATGACGCTCTCCCGCTTTGCTTGTGACAGATCTCCGTGTAGTTCGTCAACTAAATAACCCTTCGCTTTTAAATCTCCGTAAAGTTTACTCACTCTACGTTTCGTACGACAGAATATGATGCCTAAGAAAGGACGTGCTTCATCGAGCGTCTCCGTTAAGGCTCCAAACTTTCTTCGATCTGTTGTTTCGATCATGTACTGCTGTACAATTTCAACCGTCTTTCCCTTCTCTTTCCCTTTTATCGTTATAGGAGAACGCATAAATCGTTTTGCTAAGCTACGAATATCACTCGATAATGTAGCTGAAAAGAGAGCTGTTTGTCTACTATCTGGCGTTTCGTAAATAATATCCTCAACTTCTTTTAAGAAACCTATATGCAGCATTTGATCTGCCTCATCAAGTATAAGGAAGTTTGTTTGAGAAAGGTCGATCGTCTCTCTTCGAATGTGATCTAATAATCTCCCAGGCGTTCCTACTACAATATGAACGTGTTTGTTAAGCTTTGATATCTGCTTCTCTACATCCTGTCCACCATATACGGCAAGAACGTTTACTTCCGACCGCCCATTAACTAGTTTCAATAATTCAGTGGTGATTTGAAGAGCCAGCTCACGTGTAGGCGTAACGATTAGAGCCTGTACATGATCTGCTTCTGTATCTACCTTCTCTAATATCGGTAATAAGAAAGCGAAAGTTTTCCCTGTTCCAGTCTGTGCCTGAGCCATCACATCCTGCCCCTTAAGCATAACCGGGATCGTTTCTTTCTGTATGTCAGTGGGTGATTCAATTCCTTGTGATTCAAGGGATTCAACCAAACTTATATCTAAACCCATTCCTTTAAAATCTTTCATAGTGCTTCACCTCTCCATGTAGTATCTCACAAAGCATCCCAAAATTCTTTTAAAAAAATAAAAAAACTGCCTCCTCACGTCCGCTAAAGAGCAGTCGTGTGAGACAGCTTTGCTTTATGCTAAATAGTTTTTCATAACTTTAGATACATAGTTTTGTGTTTCTTTAAATGGAGGGATACCTCCATACTTATCAACATTTCCCGGTCCGGCATTATAAGCTGCTAGAGCAAGTTCAGTATTCCCACCATATTTACTCAACATTTGCTTAATGTATTTGACGCCGCCTTCGATATTCTGCTTAGCATCAAATGGATCTTCTATCCCGAGCCCACGAGCTGTCGCAGGCATAAGCTGCATAAGTCCAACTGCACCTGCATGGCTAACTGCTGATGGGTTATACCCTGACTCCTGCTTAATAATGGAGTGAACTAGTTTAGAATCCACTTGATGTTCATCGGAGAGTTGCTGAATGTATCCATCTATTTCTAGTGACTTTGTTGAATGACCAGTAGGCTTAAATGACTCCACCGGAGTTTGCTTTGTTAAAGACGTACTGTCGTATGTAGTTATCTGATCAGATGAAGTGTATGAAATAGCCTGTTCTAGCATTTCAAGAAAAGGAGTGGCTGCCTGCTGATTTCGACTTCCGTTTCCAGGTTGAAATTGGCGCAATGCCTGTAAATCCATCATAGCGCGAATAAGTTCTGCCCTCATGACGACACCTCTAAGTTATCTTTTTCCTTATTATAACAAAGAAAAGGGAGGCTTCTAGACCTATTTTAAAAAGAAAAAATATAATTAATCCTATAATTTTAGTTGGATTAATAGGCGAATGGTACGCCTTCAGAAAAGTCTTCTAAAGGCGTTCCAGTTTATGATGAAACTGTCATGTAATAAATAGGCTGCTTCGATTGCTTTAACAATATTTTTGCAGCCATCCTCGCAGCCTTGCGGTCTTCTGCAAGCACAACGATTTCTTTATCACAAACATCATTTTCCCTTGTCTGTCTACCGAGATAAGAAAGCGGGATGTTCTTTGCTTTCTCATACGGTGTACGGTGCGAAAGAATGTAATCTCTTACATCGATCAAGCAGTATTTATCATCATCAAAGGGATCAACATTGATCGGCTTTAAATACGTATAGGGATGAACGACTTTCCATAGCCCAATCGTTATTGCCGCAACAGCGATAGCCATGCCCCATAGTGTCATCTGGATTCTCTCCTTTTCTTAGGAGGGTTACTTTACTTCACCCTCCCACTTCATCATACCGCCTACCATATTCTTCACTTCATATCCTGCTTCTTGTAAATATTCACATGCATGCTCGCTTCGTCTTCCTGAGCGACAAATCATGATGTGCTCTTCGTTTTTGTTGATCTCATCAAGTCGTTCAGGAATAGTACCAAGACGAATATGTTTAGCCACAGGAATCTTTCCTTCTGCTACCTCTTCATCCTCACGAACGTCGATTAGCGATACGTTTTTTCCCTCATTTAGTAGCTCTTGAACCTCTTCAGGTGTAATCGTCTTAACTTCATTACTCATTTAACATACTCCTTCCTGAACGATTGTTTTCATTGAATGGTTTCTTCACCAAAACAATCCTACATCATTTTTATCTTTAATTCAAGAAATCAATCTGGCAAGCTTTTGAACAAGAAGTCTCTAGTGATACCATGTCACAAATATAACCCATACTATTATTTTTCACTAAAAAGAGTGATTGGTTCGATACCTTTATAAATCAAAAAAAGCCAGAGGTCATTATGACCTCTAGCTTCACTCATTTCACTTTAATAACTTAGTTAGCCACAATATTCACAAGCTTTCCAGGAACAGCGATTACTTTACGAATTGTTTTTCCTTCAAGTTGTCCTTCGATCTTCTCGTGAGCCATGGCAATGTCTTGCATTTCTTCTCGAGTTGCTTCAGCAGGGATCGAAATCTTAGCACGTAACTTTCCATTTACTTGCACGACGATCTCTACTTCATCAACAGTCAGCTTGTTCTCATCAAACGTTGGCCAGCTTGCATAAGCGAGTGTATCAGTGTGACCAAGCACCTCCCACAATTCTTCTGTAAGATGAGGAGCTACTGGAGATAGAAGCTTAACAAAACCTTCCATCAGATTGAATGGTAAAGAATCTTGCTTATACGCTTCGTTCACGAAGACCATCATTTGAGAGATCGCCGTATTAAAACGCAAGCCCTCGAAGTCTTCCGTAACTTTCTTAACCGTTTCGTGATAAACACGCTCTAGGCCATCCTCTGATGCTTCTTTTGAGATCGAGCTTTTTGAAAGGTCACCTTCACCGTATAAGCGCCACACACGATCAAGGAATCTTCTAGCACCGTCTAATCCATTGCTTGACCATGCGATGGAACCTTCGAATGGTCCCATAAACATTTCGTAAAGGCGAAGTGTGTCTGCTCCATGCGTTTCAACAATTTCATCCGGGTTAACGACATTCCCCTTAGATTTACTCATCTTCTCATTGTTTTCACCAAGGATCATCCCTTGATTTCGTAGACGCTGGAACGGCTCTTTCGTTGGAACGACGCCAATGTCGTAAAGCACTTTATGCCAGAAACGAGCGTATAGCAAGTGAAGAACAGCATGCTCCGCTCCTCCAATATACATGTCTACAGGAAGCCAGTTTTCAAGTTTCTTTGGATCTGCCAACATCTCATCATTATCTGGATCGATGTAACGAAGATAATACCAGCAGCTTCCTGCCCATTGAGGCATGGTATTTGTTTCACGGCGACCTTTCATACCAGTCTTTGGATCAACTACATTTAACCAATCCTCAATGTTAGCAAGTGGAGATTCTCCCGTTCCTGAAGGCTTGATCTCTGTTGTTTCAGGTAGTGTGACTGGAAGATCTTGTTCAGGAACAGCACTCATCGTTCCGTCTTCCCAATGGATGATTGGAATTGGTTCTCCCCAATAACGTTGACGGCTGAACAACCAATCTCTAAGTCTATATGTTGTTTTTTTCTTACCTTTGTTCTTTTCTTCAAGCCACTGGATACTCTTAGCGATCGCTTCTGTTTTATCAAGTCCGTTCAGGAAGTCTGAATTAACATGCTCCCCTTCTTCCGTGTAAGCTTCTTTCGAAATATCTCCACCTGCTACAACTTCTTTTATCGGTAGGTCGAAAGCTGTTGCGAACTCGTAGTCACGCTCATCATGAGCAGGAACCGCCATGATAGCTCCCGTACCATAGCTCATTAGAACATAGTCTGCGACCCAGATCGGAAGCTTCTCGTTGTTGATCGGATTGATCGCATATGCCCCCGTGAAGACGCCTGTTTTTTCTTTCGAAAGTTCTGTACGCTCAAGATCACTCTTCGTTTGCACACTTGCACGGTAGTCTTTTACTTTTGCAGCTTCAGAATCAGTTGAAATAAGTTCCACTAGAGGATGTTCTGGCGCTAGAACCATATACGTTGCTCCGAACAGTGTATCAGGACGAGTCGTAAAGACATCGATCGATTCATCATGTCCGTCGATTTCAAACGTTACTTCAGCACCTTCTGACTTGCCGATCCAATTGCGCTGCATCTCTTTTATACTGTCAGACCAGTCGAGATCTTCAAGATCTTCTAGCAAGCGGTCTGCGTACTCTGTGATTTTCAACACCCACTGTTTCATTGGCTTACGTACTACCGGGTGTCCACCTCTCTCACTTTTACCATCGATGACTTCTTCATTAGCTAGAACCGTTCCTAGAGCTGGACACCAGTTCACAGCAACTTCATCTACGTAAGCAAGACCTTTTTCATATAGTTTTGTGAAAATCCACTGTGTCCATTTGTAGTAGTTTGGATCGGTCGTATTTACTTCTCTATCCCAATCATACGAGAATCCAAGTTCCTTGATTTGGCGACGGAACGTGTTGATGTTTTGCTGAGTAAATTCACGTGGATTGTTACCTGTATCAAGAGCATACTGCTCTGCTGGAAGACCAAACGCATCCCAACCGATCGGATGCAATACGTTGTACCCTTGCATTCGTTTCATACGTGACAATATATCTGTAGCTGTATACCCTTCTGGATGGCCTACGTGCAGACCTGCTCCTGATGGATATGGAAACATATCGAGAAAATAAACTTTTTCTCCCTCTGCTTCTTCAGTCGTTTTAAACGTTTTATTTTGTTCCCAATAGTGTTGCCATTTCTTTTCGATCGATTTGTGATCAAAAGACATGCTAGCTCTCTCCTTCCAACTATCCATAAAATAAAAAACCTCCCATCCCTGTCTATAAACAGGGACGAGAGGTTGAGAATCTGTTATTCACAATCACCCGCGGTACCACCCGGATTAGTGCTGAATCGCACTCACTTAAAACCTTTAACGCAGGCGGACGGGGCTCCCTACTATCTTTCAGGATTCCAATTCAAAGGCGAGTTCATAAAGTTTCTATGTTAACTTTCACCACCCGTTAACTCTCTTAAAGTAGAAGCTTTATTACTATTCCTCATCATAATCTTTCAGTTTAATCTCAGTATATAGTTTGTATTGTATGAATACTTCAGAAAATTGTCAAGAACATTATCATTTTAGACGGTCACATAGGGGTTTATACATTAGGAAAAATCTTTCAACAGTAAGATTTCCGTATGAGGCCTGACACGATACGAAAGCAATAAGGTAAGAAAACAAAGAGAACTCTAAACAAGGTAAAACGCACCACTGTGGGTGCGTTATCCTTCTCTATATTTCTTTTGACTAGCTGAGTCATCTTTGGATTTTGGTTTCTGCTTTTCTTCTTTTTGCTCTTCTTTCAGGTCTTCAAGTGGAATAGGGTCTACATTCATCTCAGAAACATCTTCATCGAGCTGACTTCGCTCTTGATCTGGAAGCTGTTCTGGATTATTCGTTTCGCCTTTTTTATGACGCTTTTCATTATCTTTCATACGCTCACCTCTTTATCTGTGTATAGTCTTCTTTACCACGACCTAAATATTCCCAAACATTTAAAAAGGTTTGGAGAAGCCTTTTGAAAGTGATAAAATTTGATTATTATTCTGGACGGGCGCCGTTCGAAAGAGGAGTTGCTCCAATTATGAAATTTGATTATCTTCCCGACCACTTTGGAACTGACATGCGTTACTACTCGTTTAATCATTTCCTACGTCAGACATTCGGTCATAAGGTATTTAAAGTACCTTTAGATGGAGGGTTCGATTGTCCAAACAGAGATGGGAAAGTCGCACACGGAGGTTGTACGTTTTGCAGCGTTAGTGGCTCTGGTGATTTTGCAGGTGATCGAAGAGATGACCTCGTTACACAGTTTAATACGATAAAAGACCGAACTCGTGCTAAGAAGTGGAAAGATGCGAAATACCTCGGTTACTTCCAAGCGTTCACCAATACTTACGCACCAGTTAACGAACTTCGTGAAAAATATGAAGTCATATTACAACAGGAGGGCGTAGTTGGTCTTTCGATCGCAACCCGTCCAGACTGCCTTCCGGATGACGTAGTCGACTATTTAGCTGAACTAAACGAGCGGACATTTTTAATGGTGGAGTTAGGATTACAAACAGTACATGACCATACAGGTGATCTGATCAATAGAGCTCACGATTTTGATTGCTATGTTGAAGGGGTAGAAAAACTAAGGAAACATAATATAAACGTCGTTTCACACATCATAAATGGTTTACCTGGAGAAACACCTGAAATGATGATGGAAACTGCAAGAGCGGTATCAAAACTAGACGTACAAGGAATCAAAATTCACCTGTTACACCTTTTGCGTAACACAGCTATGGTTAAGCAGTACGAGAAAGGCATGCTCGATTTCTTAGACCGTGATACTTATGTGAACTTGGTAGTCGATCAGTTAGAAGTAATTCCTGAAGACATGGTGATCCACAGGATAACTGGTGATGGTCCTGCAGAGCTGTTGATCGGTCCAATGTGGAGTACCAATAAGTTCGGTGTATTAAACGCGATAAGAGATGAAATGATTCGTAGAGACACTTGGCAAGGAAAGTTTGCAACAGGAGGAAAGGTAACAACATGACACTACAAAGGATACTCCCCTTCACGAGAACACTGTTAGATTCCGTCCTTGAAAAAGGTAGCATCGCCATAGATGGAACATGCGGGAACGGACACGATACGCTCTATCTTGCAGAACGTGTTGGTGAAGAAGGTAAAGTTTATGGGTATGACATTCAAGAGGAAGCATTGCTAGCTACGAAAGCGCGCCTCGAAAAAGAAGGGCACCTCTCACAAGTAAACTTGATTCACAGCAGCCATGCTCATGTATTAGACACCATCGAAGAGACAGATAAAGGACAAGTCGCAGCAGCGATCTTTAACCTTGGTTACCTTCCAGGTGGTGATAAATCGATCGTCACCAATCCGAAGGATACGCTAGAAGCCGTTTCTTCTATATTAGAACTACTAAAACCCGGTGGACTGTTGATCGTTGTCGTTTACTCTGGTCATCAAGAAGGTAAAAAAGAAAGTGACGCTGTACTTAAATTCACATCTGAATTAGACCAACGTGATTACCAAGTATTACGATATGGTTTTATAAACCAAAAGAACAACCCACCATATGTACTCGCAATAAGCAAAACATAGGGGCAGCTCAAGCTGCCCCTATGTTTTATAGAATTCCCATCGATTCGATATGCTCTCTTGTACGCTCTGTTCCAAGCTCGTGGATCTTTCTGTAGATCTGTTGAAGATGATCATCGTAATCATGGTTATTCTTATCTTCATGATAATTTGTAGGCACATGCGCTCGATAGAGCGATAACCGACTATCTGTGTCAGCTAAATCAAATAGTTCACTTAAATGAAAAACATCTTCTTCATCGGCATCTATTTCAAAGTTATAGGATGAAGCCCCTTGGTCTTCTAAAATTTCACCAGATCCAACCGCTACGTAATACCGTTTCTTCATTATGGAAGTCCCCTTTCAAGTTTCTATAGGTTACTTTTCTCACGAAGAGACGTTTTTTATACCTTTTTTACTGAGAAGCCTTATGGATCCTTCTATATACCCACCCATTAAAATAGAAAAACAAACTCGACTTCCCACCTTGTTGGATGATTTTTCTAGCAAGCGACCGTACATCTTTCTGTCTCATGACTTTTTTATCTGCAAGATAAATTCCAAGGAGTCCTTTATTAATCAAACGGTGGAAGTTCGAATGTGGAAGGTTTTTCACACTCTTATCTGCTTCTTTAATGAAATGCCCTACACGTGCTGCGAGTTCATCATTGTCTTGATAATAAAAACAAAAGTTTAGATCTCCACCAACACGATCCTCTTCCTGATCAATAAAATAGTCAAGCATAATATGAAGACCCTGGACCCATGGAAAATAACCTTTCTTAATACGATCTGTACTACCTTTTGGCATCGTTCCCCCAAGTGAATAAGAAACGAGACAAAAGATGCCGAGTGTGGAGCCTGCACATGCAGAAAACTCATGCCAAGACATATCTGGTAGTTTTTCTTTATTATAATTGAACCATTTCTCTAACCTTGGAACACGTTCTTCCGGAATCACGTGCTTATGTATTTGCAAGTCACAGTAGTATCGACATAGTTCAAGGAGCGCAGGCTGAACTTCCTCAAAGTTAGGAAGTTCTCTCACCACATCCTGACATGTCTTCACTAACGCTTTAAGATAACCGCCATCGTCTTGCTCTTCTCTATAGCGATAATAATTGTACGTCAGCTCTACTTTAGGAGAAAGTGCGTGGATCATCGATTCGTGAAGAGCACTGAAATCTTCAGGGTTAAGCGAAGTGCTCCTATCGCATAAATTATCGAGATAATCACTTATCGTTTGATAGGCGGCTATGAATTTAATCGATTGATCAATATTATTACCTGCGAGCAACCCATAGATGGCCCCACCTTCACAGTGAAAAGTTTTGGAATCAATACTAGCGATCGCCTGCGTTCGAAGTTCTTTGTTCGGAATTCGTTCGGCAAATTCCTTCCACTCACTCAGCTCTTTGTGCACTCTCGGTAACACACGTTTGTAAATGTTTAACATCAACGTCCATGGTTGAGTAGGTACATTCAATAAACTCCACCCCTAATCGTCAGTTTAATTCCACACCTATATCTTCCAACAGATCGAGTCTCAGTTGTGCAAATGACAATGCGGACCTAAAAACAATTTCACGTTCTGGTTCATTGAATACTTCATGGTAAAAATTTTCCCATTCTTTATAAGACTTATCGGTTGAAGGGATTCGATCGAACCATGACCTCACTGACTTTTTATCTACGATACGATCATCACCGGCCTGTACTAATAGAAGAGGGAGATCAGAGAAAGCTTTCGCGCCTTCGTTTGCTATCCTCATTGCTTTCACTAATTCTCGATACCATCTTACTGATACTTTTTTCACAATAAGCGGATCTTCAAGATCTCTTACATGGAAATCTTTGTTTCTAGTTGCAAGTCCGGGCTCAAGCTGTGAATTTAACCGAAGCGAAGGAACGATCGGGTTTAACATTTTGGATACGAGATCAAGGCTTTTCTTTGGTGGATTAACAAGTCCAACACAAGGAGATGACAGGATAACGCCTGATAACGAAAGCTCTTTCTCCATAATAGTACGGATAACAGCAAGTCCCCCCATACTATGCCCAAGTAAAAAGACAGGCAGTTGAAATTCATGTGCTGCTTTAACCCACTTTTCAATCGTTTCGATATATTGATCGAATGAATCGATATGACCTCTTCTCCTCGAACTTTCACCTTGCCCAGGCAAATCCCCTAAAACCACATGAAACCTTTCATCTAACCATTTGGAAACAAGCCAATCATAACGGCCGTGATGCTCCCCTGCTCCGTGAACTAAAACGATTACCGCTCTTGCACCTTCAGTTTGTTTTATCTTCATGGGTATTGCCCCCTTATCCGACTCTTTTTTGTTACACTACGTTTATAAGTACTTATTATCGATAGGAAGTTGGGATCTTATGTTGTATGAGTATAAAGGAAAAAAACCTGTCATTCATGAAACAGCCTATATTGCGGATTATACTACCATTACGGGTGATGTGACAATTGGGGAGAGCAGCAGTGTTTGGTTTAATACAACGATACGAGGTGATGTCTCACCTACCATTATAGGAAAAGGAGTGAATATTCAGGATAACTCAGTTCTTCATCAAAGTCCTAATCTTAAGCTCATTTTAGAAGATGGTGTAACAGTTGGTCATCAAGTTATTCTTCATAGTAGCCACATCAAAAAGAATGCCCTTATCGGAATGGGGTCGATCGTTTTGGATGGTGCAGAGATAGGCGAAGGTGCTTTCGTAGGAGCGGGCAGCCTTGTGCCACCTGGAAAGAAAATACCAGCTAACACCCTTGCATTCGGCCGGCCAGCGAAAGTTATTAGAGACCTGACAGATGAAGACAAGCTTGATATGGACCGCATAAGAAGAGAATACAAGGAGAAGGCGGCATATTACAAAGCACAATCGCCTCTTTAAACAGAGTACCGCGTATAATTCCGGTAGGCTTGTGGAAAATTACCACTACAATCCTATTGGATAGAGGTGACTACCTTGTACAAATTAACGATTGTTTTGATCGTCTTGGTCATCATCACCCTGGCAATCGGAGCTTTCATGACTTACCGCCTCGGGCAAAATCAAAAAGGTGATTACGAAAATCAAGGTGATGCAAAAGTAAAAGCGTCGTTTTTCAGCAATCCTATCTACTTAGTTTATCTAATCGGTACAGCACTCGCGATCGGGTATGTTATTTACTTCGCTTTAATATGATGAGAAGAGACCAGGTTTAGCCTGTCTCTTTTTTTGTTTACTATTGCAAAATAAATCTTAATGATTCTTTAATATGTCCTTAATAGTCCCACTAAACGCCTCCTTTATGATGAAAGTAACAAAAAGTGAAGGGGGATTATTTTGAGTAAAGTAGTTGGCTGGCTTCACGAACAAGAATGTTCTGTTTTTCGGTTCTTAAACTTAAAATGTCACTCTCGATACCTTACTACCTTCATGGGAACCATCACACACATAGGTGGTGCACGTGCAACGATTATTAGCACATTGTTATTATTCATATTCTTACCTTTTCCGTACAAAACATTAGCACTTCAAAGTGCCGTGGCACTTACTTTAAGTCACCTTCCCGTACATTTCATAAAAAAACATTACCCAAGAAATAGACCTTATCTAGCGATACCTGAGACAAAAATGCTTGTATATCCATTGAAGGACCATTCTTTCCCTTCAGGCCACACGACAGCTATTTTTTCTGTCGTCACACCATACATCCTAGTCATTCCATCTCTTGTAATCCCATTACTGGCGATTGCAGCAACAGTAGCTCTCTCACGGATTTATCTTGGTCATCATTATCCATCGGATGTTCTTGTTGGAATCATACTTGGAATGGGCAGCGCTTTTATTTCTGCAATTTGGTTAGCTTAATTAGAGGAATGGGGGGACGATTATGAAGTTAGCGCTTTTCACGGACACCTACTATCCAGAAGTAAACGGTGTGTCAAAAACTCTCGGGAGATTGACCTCATACATGGAGAGGCATTCGATCGAGTACAAATTGTTTGCTCCTGATTCGAATAATGATGTGGACTTATTCTCTAGCAACATCCATCGTTTTGCCAGTACAAAGTTCTTCCTTTATCCAGAATGTAGGATGGCTCTCCCTAAGTTAGGGCTGTTACGGAAACAATTACAGGGTTTCAATCCAGATTTATTACACATTGCTACCCCATTTAATATCGGATTAAGCGGACTCCATTATGGAAAAAAACTTTCTATTCCCATGGTGGCTTCTTACCACACGAACTTTGACTCTTACCTCAATCATTATCATCTCGAATGGTCCGCTCCGTTTATTTGGAAGTATCTACTTTGGTTTCACCAACCGTTCTCATCTATCTTCGTTCCGTCTAAAGATACGCTCGATCGCCTTCAAGAAAAAGGGTTTGATCAGCTTAAGTTATGGAAACGAGGGGTAGATTGTACGCAGTTCTCTCCCTCCAAAAAGTCTAATGCTGTAAGGGAACGGTATGCCATCAAAGAAAAGTATATCTTTTTATTTGTGAGTAGACTTGCTCCAGAAAAAAACCTCGAAACACTCAGAAAGATAATGTGGAAGCTTCCACAAGGGATCAAAGACCACTCACGATGGCTAGTCGTAGGAGATGGACCATCCTTACCGAAATTCAGAGAGAATCTCCCAGATAATGTAACCCTTACTGGTTATAAGCATGGTGAAGAGCTTTCTGAGCTATATGCGAGTGCAGACTTATTCGTTTTTCCTTCAGCTACCGAAACATTCGGCAATGTAGCGCTTGAGTCTCTCGCATCAGGCACACCAGTTATCGCAGCAAATGCTGGCGGGTTGATCGAAGTGGTTTCTCACAACCGTAACGGTGTCCTTTGTTCTCCTTATTCAGAAGCAGACTATATACGTTCTATTGAAAGGTTACTAGAAGACCCGACCGAACGTTTGATGATGGGGTATGAAGGTAGAAGGTATGCCCTTATTCAATCCTGGGATGCTATATTCGGCAGGTTGGTTGAAGATTATGAAACTGTAATCGGAAACAAAAAAGTCGCGCAGTACGCCTAAAACCCTGAGAGGAAGAGTGACATGAAATTAGCAGTATTTGGAGCAACCCGTATAGGAGTCACAGCAGCAGCTACGTTTGCAGCAAATGGGTATGACGTTATTTGCGCTGATGATGATAAAACAATTATTTCAGCACTTAAGAATGGGTCTGTTCCTTTCAATGAAAGTGGTTTACAGGAACGATACAATGAGGCCCTAAGAACGGGCATGTTAGCCTTCTCCACAAATAAACTGGCTGCCGCTGCAGAAGCTAGCTATCTCCTATTCACCGAATCACTTCAAACAAATGAAGACCAAGTTCCAGATCTTACGAACCTTTACCGTTTCATCAGACAAATTGCAGTGAGCGTTCAATCTCACAAAACATTTATTATCAAGAGTACGGTGCCACCTGGAACTACGACCAGAATCCATAATATCCTTATCGAACAAGGATTGACTGAACAAGATTTCGAAGTTATTCACAATCCAGACTTCTCACGACCGGGGACGATCGTGAAAGATTTTACACATCCATCTGAGTTAATTATAGGTACCTCCTCTTTGAGGGGGTGTCGATTGATGGAGTCATTCTATTCTCCACTGACGAACGCTCTTCAATTTATGGATTATGCTAGCGCTGAATTGATGAAATATGCGTGCCACACATACCTTGCTTTAAATAGTTCTTGCCTAAATATGATCGCAGGTATGGCAGAGAGATACGGAGCAGATGTGGAAGTTATACACGGGGCACTCCGTGCAGATCCACGAATGGGACATCACTCAAGACATCCAGGCTCTTTCTATCAAGGTAACGAAAGCATATCGAACGTTTCAACGTTTCGAGAAATGGAAAACCAGTCGTTTTCTGGCTCAAAGCTTATTAATTTGATAGAGGAAATCGAACGATATCAACCCGAAATTCTCACACAAAAACTTAAAGATTTTCTAGGAACACTACACGGCTCAATCATTGGGGTTTTAGGAGATTCATATACAAAAGAGGCTCCCTCTCCTTCAGACCTTGTATCAAAACGGCTTGAAGAAGAAGGGGCTGAAGTTAGATTCTTTGATCCTTCTATGGAACATCACCACTCGAGCCAGTACCGTTCGTTGATGAACGATACTGTTTCAAACTGTGATGCTTTGCTATTATTAACCGAATTACCCCTTATTCAGAATGTTGATTGGGGTCAAGTGGTGAAACGTCAAAGATTGCCTTTACTCGTGGATGGACATAACTTATTCACGTTGGAAGAAGCAAGAAAGATCGCCAATGAGCATGACCTAATTTATTGCTCTATCGGAAGACCAAACATTTATAAGGGGTTAGGAGCCATTTCTGTTCAACAGTCAATATAGGCGCTGTGAGTAACTTTCCCTCAAGGTCTTGCTAACAGAATTGCTTTCAAGCTTCGCATGGTCTGCGAGCATCTTTGCGGCACTTGGTAACTTTTCTGTATTCGGCCAATAGTCTTGCTTAAAAAGATGAGAACGCTTTAATGCTTTTCCACAATGAATAAAACATTCGACCACTTCGACTCCTATTCCTAAAGAAGGAATATTCCCAAATGCCTCGCAGTCTTTAAGTAAGCCTTCCTCTTTAACGATACTCGCTTTACCGTTGATTCTAAGGCTTTCCTCCCTGCCTGGAACAAGAAATAACAACCCTACATTGGGGTTCTCCAAAATATTCAGTAGGGAGTCCATCCGTTTGTTCCCCGGCCTTTCGGGGATTAGAAGGTGTTTTTTATCGATCACTTTCACAAATCCTGGTTGGTCTCCCCTCGGGGATACATCGCTTCCCGAATGAGATGCTGTAGCGATTGTTAAGAAAGGTGAATGTGAGATAAATCGTTCACAGTTATCATCTAAGAAGTTGATCACCTTGTTGGCAGCTAACTTCCCCGGCTCTCCTCCAATCGATCGTAACTCTTCTAGCGATTCAACTTTCTGTCCAAAAACGTCTGACATGGTAGCCCCCCTAACTAAATCTCAACTATTTCAAGTTTACCATTAAATGGCTTTTGCGCGTTGGGTAGTTCTGTCATATGACGTTATATAACCATTACGCTACTTAAACCGCACAAAAAAGCTGTCGAGAATATCTCGACAGCTTGCTAGGCCTCATAGGCTTACTATTTTATTGGTCAGCACCCTTTTTAAGAGCTTCTGCTTTATCAGTGTACTCCCATGGTAATTCGATGTCTGTACGTCCAAAATGGCCGTAAGCAGCCGTTTGCTTGTAAATTGGGCGTCGCAGATCTAACATCTTGATGATCCCTGCTGGACGTAGGTCGAAGTTATCTCGCACCAGTTGTACTAGCTTCTCTTCAGATACGGTTCCAGTGCCAAACGTGTCGATCGAAATCGATACAGGTTGAGCTACTCCAATCGCATAAGCCAACTGTACTTCACAACGATCAGCAAGTTTTGCTGCTACGATATTTTTAGCTACGTAGCGCGCTGCATAAGCCGCTGAACGGTCAACCTTTGTAGCATCCTTACCTGAGAATGCGCCACCACCATGACGTGCATATCCGCCGTAAGTATCCACGATGATCTTACGCCCTGTTAACCCTGCGTCACCTTGAGGTCCACCGATTACAAAGCGACCAGTAGGATTAATGAAATACTTTGTATCTTCATCGATCAATTCTGGAGAAACAACAGGTTTAACGACGTGCTCTTTAATATTTCGTTGAATTTGCTCAAGCGAAACTTCTGGATGATGCTGTGTAGAGACAACGATCGTATCGATACGTACCGGCTTACCTTCTTCATCATATTCTACTGTAACCTGGGTTTTGCCATCCGGACGAAGATAAGGTAGGATTTCCTCTTTTCTTACTTCGCTTAAACGACGTGCCAACTTATGAGCTAAAGAAATCGGTAGAGGCATAAGTTCAGGAGTTTCATTACAAGCATACCCAAACATCAACCCCTGGTCACCAGCGCCAATCGATTCAATCTCATCGTCAGACATTTGGCCTTCACGTGCTTCTAAAGCCACGTTCACACCAGCAGCAATATCAGCTGACTGTTCATCGATCGATGAAAGGACTGCACATGTTTCAGCGTCAAAACCATATTTAGCACGTGTGTATCCAATCGATTGGACCGTTTCACGAACGACTTTCGGAATATCTACATAGTGAGATGTAGTGATCTCTCCGGAAACCAACACTAGTCCAGTCGTGACTGTAGTTTCACATGCAACGCGCGCATTAGGGTCGTGCGCAAGAATATCATCCAGAATCGCATCAGAAATTTGGTCTGATATTTTATCTGGATGCCCCTCAGTTACTGATTCAGAAGTAAACAAACGACGATTACTCACTTAAGTACCTCCTTAAGGATTCATTCCTATTTAATATAGTGTAATGGATACGGTACTCATTTCCCTAATAGTGTTGTCGAAACGAGACATCGAATTCAATAATAAACGGTAATATTACGCTTTTTTCCAAAAACGACAATAAAAAAGCCCTTTCCTTCATCATAAAGGGAAAGGAGCTGAAGTCTCTTGCCTTTCGCCTCTTATCTTCCAAGACAATAAGTCTTGCAGGTTAGCACCTTAATCCACTATATGAGGAGTTGGTTGCTGAGCTTCATAGGGCCTGTCCCTCCGCTTACTCGGGATAAGAGTATCCATTCTCGAAATATAATATCGTAGTTCGCTTTCTCTGTCAATCTAATGACACAAGCCCTAATTAGAAAGGTCATTCACCTTTTTTTCACTTTTCAAGGAAAAATCCATAGATTAGTATAGAATAATTAAATGAATGTGTTATACTAATTTTGAGTTAAACAAGTTCAGAAAAGATCTTGATGAAATTTTATTATAAAGGATGGGTTTAACGTATGAAAACAGCTTCCTTCTCTTCACCACTTTTGGATGCCATTTTAAATAAGAATAATCCGCATGTTAATTTATCAGTTTCTGAACTGGTAGAACGTTCACTATCGATGAAAGAGGGAACATTAACATCCACTGGCGCTCTTCGTGTTGAAACAGGCAAATACACTGGACGTTCTCCAGAGGACAAGTTCATTGTCCGTGAAGAATCAACAAAAGACAAAATCAACTGGAAAACAAACCAGTCTATCTCTTCAGAACATTTTGAAAGCCTTTACACTAAGGTTCTGGATTACCTGGGAGAGAAAAAAGATCTTTATGTTTTCAAAGGGTTCGCTGGAGCAGACCAATCAGCAAGACTACCCATCCAGGTTATCAATGAATATGCATGGCACAACTTGTTCGCACATCAGCTTTTCATCCGCCCAAATGAATCTGAATTAAAAGGACATGAAGCAGAGTTCACTGTCATTTCTGCCCCTGGTTTTCAAGCTAACCCAGACAAAGACGGCACGAATTCAGAAACGTTCATTATTATTTCATTTGAAAAACGTACCGTCTTAATCGGTGGCACTGAGTATGCAGGTGAGATTAAGAAATCGATCTTCACTGTCATGAACTACTTACTACCTGAGCGAAATATCCTTTCCATGCACTGTTCGGCGAACGTAGGAAAAGAAGGCGATGTGGCTCTCTTCTTCGGTCTATCAGGTACAGGAAAGACGACACTATCAGCAGACGCAAACCGTCGCTTGATCGGTGACGATGAACATGGCTGGTCGATGAACGGGGTCTTCAACATCGAAGGTGGCTGCTACGCCAAATGTATTAATTTGTCTAGAGAAAAAGAGCCTCAAATTTGGGATGCAATTCGATTCGGCACTGTTCTTGAGAACGTTGCACTAGACAACAATTCGAGACTGCCTGATTATGATGATACAAGTTTAACTGAAAATACGCGTGCTGCATATCCAATCGACGCCATTCCTAATATTGCGGTTCCGAGCGTAGCGGGTCACCCTAACACGATTATCTTTTTGACTGCAGACGCTTTCGGGGTCCTACCGCCAATCAGTAAGCTGACAAAAGAGCAAGCGATGTTCCACTTCCTTTCTGGTTACACAAGTAAGCTAGCCGGAACTGAAAGAGGGGTTACGTCTCCACAAGCAACGTTCTCCACTTGCTTTGGTGCACCGTTCCTACCACTTCCTGCTCACCGATATGCAGAAATGTTGGGTGAAAAAATCATGGAACATGATGTTGAAGTCTTCCTAGTAAACACAGGCTGGTCAGGCGGAAGCTACGGCGAAGGTGAGCGTATGAAACTATCTTATACTCGTTCGATGGTTCATGCTGCTCTTAATGGAGAGCTCGACAGTGTCGAAACGAAAAAAGATCCGATCTTTGGTTTACATGTTCCTGCCCATTGCCCAGGGGTTCCTGCAGAAGTTCTTCAACCGAGGCAAACATGGAATGACAAAGATAAATATGATGAGAAAGCAAAAGAACTTGCGACTCAGTTCGTGAAAAACTTTGAGAAATTCTCAAACGTTTCAGATGAGATTAAAAACGCAGGACCTACTATTAACCTATAATTCAAAAAGCACCCTCAGCGGGTGCTTTTTTTATTTCCTGTTGCCTGTAGGCAAACACACAATGATGCTTTCTACATAAGCTATAGTATTTCAATGTGCCTATTTTGAATGGCAACAGGAGGTTATTCAAATGCCAAAAGGCTGGATGACGAAAACGATCATATTTATCGCAATATGTTCACTTTTTCTTATGTCTGCATGTAGTAATAACAGTGATAACACGGTAAGAGTTGCCGAGGTAACCCGCTCCATCTTCTATGCTCCTCAATATGTTGCATTGTCTGAAGGGATATTTGAGAAGCATGGAATCAATGTTGAACTAACCACCACATGGGGTGGAGACAAAACCATGACGACGCTCTTATCTGATGGAGCAGACATCGCACTCGTAGGATCTGAAACCTCTATCTATGTGTATGCTCAAGGGACTTCTGATCCAGTAATTAATTTTGCGCAACTCACACAAACAGATGGCACTTTTCTTGTTTCAAGGGCGATGGAGCATTTTAAATGGGTCGATGTAAAAGGAAGTACATTTCTTGGTCAGCGTAAAGGTGGAATGCCTCAGATGGCAGGAGAGTTCGTTCTGAAGGAAAAAGGCATCGATCCTCACAATGATATGACGCTGATCCAAAATATTGATTTCGCCAACATCGCAAATGCCTATGCTTCTGGAAAAGGAGATTTTGTGCAGCTTTTTGAACCGACTGCCAGTATATTTGAAGCTCAGGGACTCGGCCACATCGTCGCTTCTTTCGGAAAAGAATCCGGCAAGATTCCTTATACAGTCTACATGGCTAAGGATAGCTTCCTTAAGAAAAACGATGATGTTGCTACACGTTTTACAGCTGCTATTTATGAAGCACAAGCTTGGGTAGACACTCATTCATCCGAAGAGATCGCAAAATCCATTCAACCCTACTTTGAAGACACCGAGTTGTCATTGATCACCACGGTTGTTGACCGCTATAAAAGTCAGCATTCTTATGCTACAAATCCAATTCTAGATGAAGAAGAGTGGAACAATTTACAAACGATTATGGATGAAGCGGGGGAACTCCCGAAACGGATCGATCATAAGACTTTAGTGGATACCACCTTTGCAGAAAAAGCACAGCAATAGGAGGAAATCCAATGTCATTTCTTCATCTTGATGCCATCACACATGTTTATTTCACGAAAGAATCTGCAAAAGTCGCAATCTCAGACCTTACTTTTCATATTGATGAGGGGGAGTTCGTATCATTGCTCGGACCTTCGGGATGTGGTAAATCGACTGTTCTTTCTCTCATTTCAGGATTGCAATCTCCCACTAGCGGAACCATAACACTCCAGAACAAGGCCATTACTGCACCGACTGAACAAGTAGGATACATGTTGCAGCAGGACTATTTGTTTCCGTGGAAGACAATCGAAGAGAATTGTTTACTCGGTTTAAAGCTTACCGACCAGATTACGACAGAGAATAAAGAAAAAACGTTAGGGTTTCTTGAAGAAATGGGCTTAGGTGATGTTAAAAATGCCTATCCAAACCAGCTGTCGGGTGGGATGAGGCAGCGAGTAGCTTTAGTTAGAACACTCGCCACACAGCCCGATTTGCTACTGTTAGACGAACCGTTTTCAGCGCTCGATTACCAAACGAAATTGAAACTGGAGAACCTTGTATCTTCTATCTTAAAAACTAGGAAAAAGACAGCGTTACTCGTTACTCATGATATCGGTGAAGCAATCGCGATGTCTGACAGAGTTATTCTTCTATCGAAGCGTCCTGGAAAGCTAGCAAAGATCTTTGAAATTCCAGAGCATCTCAGAGAACTCACACCGTTTGAAGCAAGAAATAATCCAGACTTTGGTAATCACTTCCAATCGATCTGGGAGGAGCTCGAATCACATGAATAGCCCCCAGCTAAAAAAACAGCATGCTCATTACCTTAATGAATTAAAGATTGAAAAGCGAATCGTATTTACATGGCAACTCTTTATACTAATCGCTTTCTTCTCTTTATGGGAACTAGCTGGAAGATTATCATGGGTAGATCCATTACTATTTAGCTATCCCTCAAAAATTGGTGAACTGTTTCTTATAAAGTTATTAGATGGTTCATTAGTCGTTCACACTACCGTAACCCTCCTCGAAACGGTAGCTGGCTTTATACTAGGAACAGCTTTAGGGACTTTGTTTGCCGCAGGATTATGGTGGTCGCAAAAAGCCTCTAAGATAGCTGATCCATACCTTGTCGTGCTAAATTCCATGCCTAAAGTAGCTCTTGGACCAATTATTATCGTAGCGCTCGGTCCAGGATACCTTTCGATTATCGCTATGGGAGCTTCCATTTCAATCATTATTACAACATTAGTGGTTTATCATGCATTTCATACCGTTGAACCTAATTTCGTCAAAGTCATCCGTTCCTTTGGAGGCAACAAAAAACAAACTTTTCTGGAAGCAATCTTACCAGCCTCTTTCCCAGCAATTATCTCTACATTGAAAGTAAACGTAGGACTTTCCTGGGTAGGCGTCATTGTTGGGGAGTTTCTCGTATCAAAAAAAGGGCTAGGCTACATGATTATTTATGGGTTTCAGGTATTCAATTTCACGCTCGTTCTACTTAGCCTTGTTATGATTGCAATTTTTTCATCGATCATGTATGTGATTGTAGAATGGATTGAAAGAAAACTAATAAGGAACTAGCCTTCACGAAGGCTAGTTTCAGCTTGTATCCTACTTGATGAGAATAAGTCCAAAACGAGATCCAATTGTTTAATACCATTTATCCCTCAATGACCACTCTTATTCAACACTGAATTCTTTACACTCTTGTTTTATGATATAAAAGAGTCCAGTTTTTCAACTGGACTCTTTTACATTGATTTGTTTAAATTCTCCAAGCAGAATGGTAGTACGTTGTCTTTCATCATAAAACTATACCGTTCATTCGTCGGAAGATCTGTGGGGAGATCTTGAAGCAATACTGGACCATTCGTTTCCATATAGTCCTCTTTTGATACTAGGTGATCAATTTCTGCATAGTAGACGTTTTTGATGATCGTTCCACCCTTGCCTTCTACGCGATATTGGCCTACGTACCGTATTGTGTTCACTACGCCACCCGTTTCTTCATAAACTTCTCGGACTGCGGCTTCTTTTGCAGTTTCCCCTTCTTCAACTTTTCCACCCGGAAACTCAATGCCTCTTCTAGAATGTTCGGTCAGAAGCCATTTTCCTCCAAACTGACAAATGACCCAAACATGCTTTGGATAAAGCGAATAAGGGTGATCCTTAAAAGAAAGTCTCACCTGATTATGATAGTAATCCGTAAACGTAAGTTCGCTCATTTGATAACCTCGTCTTTTAGTTTCTTACTTTATTGTAAAAGAGTACAGATTGGATGTCCAATTTACCAGATTAGATTAGAGTGTTTTGAAACGCAGAGATATTAAAAATACATGTAACAACCATGTGGTAAGTTGTTGAAAAAAAATAAAAATGGGCCTATGCCCATTTTTATTGAATCGTAAAGTTTTGTATGATCCAGTCGTTATTCGAATATTCGAATTCGATCTCGATCGTGTATGTTCCGTAAAGATCAGTTTCGTTCGTTTGCACAAGCTTATATTCGAATTCGTTTACCTTTTTAAGATCATACTCATTTTCATAATCAACCCAAGGGAAAAGTTCCGTTGGCTTTAAGTACAGTCCCCCATCATTTTCTTCATAATAGAAGTCTGTAATTTCATTCGCTAGATCCTCTGATGCAACACCTTGTAAATGGTTACTTATTTCTTCTTTTGAGGAGAACTTTTCAACTCTGTAATTCTCATCAGTTTTTTGAATAATACGTTCTATCAGTTCATTCGTTACCTTTTTTTCATCTATTTCCTTAACTTCTGTGGACTTTGCTTGGGCTTTTGTCTCAAAGCTTGAAACCATCATTTCAGTGTGGTTTTGGGCTACTTTCGTTAAATCAGCTCCACAGCCTGCAGTTATACTCACCAAACAAAGTAGTAATAGCATGCTTATGTATCTCATCTTAACTCCCATCCTTTAATTCATGTTGTTTGTGTCTTATAGATACAATTCCTCATTTATCACGGTGTCAAACCGCTCATCTTGATAAATATACTTTTTTACTACGATTACTAGTGCTGTTCTTCTACTTATAAGACGATCGAATAGATTGAAAAGTTTCAATTTAAGAAACCTTTTCAATTCTTATGACCAACTTACATAAAAAAAGCTGTCGATCCTTCGACAGCTTATACCTTAGCAATATGGATTATATCCAGCTCCACCAACTTGAGGTGGTGGGCAGCAGCCTCCTCCAAACGCACCTGCTCCAACGATAATCAATAGCAAGAATAGAACAACGATCAAAGCAAAGCCTTTTCCGTAACCACCGTGTTGCTCTTTACCCATATACGTATCCCCCCAAAATAATTAATTACTACAGTATACTCTATGTCAAAAACCTATTTTAGGAAGGGCATGAGCGGAGAAAAAGAAAAAATATACGGCATTTGTCCTCATTCATCGTAGATAGCATGGCATAAAAAAAAGCTGTCATAGGCGACAGCTTTTAACTTGCTATTTTCTAGTATGGGTATTCAATGCATCCAACACTCCCATTTGTTCGATCTGAGCTTTTGTTTCTGGAGTACCTAATTGATGAACTAGGTAATAAAGATCATAAATCGCATTATCTGTCCAATCGCGATGACTATCAACTTCTTTCTCATCGAAATGGTTAGTTGAGAAGAAATCATGCTGTTGAACATATTTTTGTGATCTTAATTTCTCAATCGCTTGTTGAATCTTCATATATTCTTCATGATTCGCTTTAATCTTGAAAGAGTTTAATTGATGACCCTCGATCTCTGTTTCGTGAAGCTCACCTTTTGGAGTAACATAGTACGTTTTCTTAATCATATTCATCCTCCTTCAATCTTTTTAAACAGGGCTATCCTGCCTGTGAGTGTATCCTTTGTACTCGTGCTGTGCTGCATCGATCGTCTGCTCTACATTGAGGTGGGAATAAAAGACGCCAACATCCCTTCCAGCTTCGTTTGCCTCTTCAACCAGAAGGTCGTAATACGATTTTTCTTTCTCGTCATTAGCTACATGAAATTGTTTCCGATCATGGTCGACTATTACAAGAACATCGCTTTCCACTGCCTTTCCTCCTCACGACTATTCGTATAGGAACATTACCCGAATCTCTATTAAACTAATCTTTTCTATTTCTAACTAATCGACTCCTAAATCTGTGTTAAAATGAACGGATGAATCTATAGAATAAAGTTCAGGTGATGATCATGAATTTTACGAAAACTCCCCACCAAGCAATATCTGAATCCAGCCTGGCAGCACCATTAACATCAACCGGTGGTGAAGGATTTGCGAAAACGGAGCTTGATAGAGATTTCTTTTTAGAACTATTAAGCTCAGGCATACGATTAAACGATCGCCAAATACAAGCTGTACAACATACGTCCGGACCTCTTTTAACAATCGCCGGTGCTGGAAGTGGGAAAACATCAGTACTGACTGCGCGAACAGCGTACCTTATGACGGTAAAAGAAATCGATCCTTCCAATATCTTACTGATTACATTTACAAGAAAAGCTTCAGAAGAAATGAGGCAGCGAATCAGCGCGCTTCCCGGTGTTGCTCCTTCTCAAGCAAACAGTTTAACAGCTGGTACTTTTCATTCAATCTTTTTAAAACTATTGAGAAGCATTGGATACAACCAGAAAATATTAAACAGCGAACGCCATAAACAAATCATTATGAAGAATATCTTGAAAAAATTAAATAGTACACAAAGTTCTTTACCTGAAATCATGCTTTCTTCGATTTCTTCCTGTAAGGTTAAAATGGTTGAGCCACACGAGGTGCCCGAGGGGAAAGAAACAGAAGAATTAAAGAAAGCATACCAAGAATATGAAACATGGAAAGCCTCAAATGGCTACATGGATTTTGATGATATTCTTGTATTTACATACCGTGAATTCTTGAACAATCCACAGCTTCTTCAGAAAATGCAGAAGCGTTTTCAATATGTGCTCGTTGATGAGTTTCAAGATACGAATCCAATTCAGTATGAACTGATTAAGTCTATCGCTGCACCACAAAATAATCTATTTGTCGTAGGAGACGATGACCAGGTCATCTATTCCTTTAATGGCGCAAACAGTTCTATCATTCTTGAGTTTGATAGCACCTATCCTGATGCAAAAGTTGTCACACTCGATACAAATTATCGATCCACCCCAGATATCGTCGGACTTGGAAATCATATAATCAAACATAACGAGTATAGAAGATCGAAATGGATGAACGCGACTGATAAAGAGGGAAGTAAACCATCGTATATACGGCCTGCAACAACTGAAGAAGAAGCCACCATCGTTCTTGAAAACATTAGGGAACAGGAACGAGAATGGAAAGATATCGTCATCCTTACAAGAACATATACGAATGCAAGAGCGATCTTTGAGCAACTCGTCGAGCAAGATATACCATTTAACGCCCAAGGAATGAAGCAAGTATTCTATGAACAAACAATTATTAAAGGCATGCTTGATCACCTAAGACTCGCCTATCAGCACGATAGCCTCGATGCAACGGCAGCAATCCTACCTTCTCTCTTTATTAACCAGGAAGCAGGAATGCGCCATATAGAGATGGAGAATTTCGTAGACCCGATCGACTTTCCACTACGCCATCTTACTTCATGGAAAACGCTGAGACCTTTCCAACAGAAAGCCATCGAGAAGAGAATCAGCTTGATAAAGGAAGCAAAACGACTTCATCCAAAGAAGGCCATTCAGTTGTTACGGGAAGACTACATGAAGCATTTAGATAACGCGAATGATGAAACGATAACTGTTCATAAAACAACGCTGAAAGAAATGATGGACGAACTCGAATTCTCTAGCTCACGTTTTGAAACATTGCCTGAATTTCTAGGTTATGTCGATCGAATTATCACTCGGTTTAATGAACATAAAAAGAAGCCATATACCAAAAACGCGCTCTCTTTGTTATCGATTCACCAAGCTAAGGGGCTTGAGTATCCCGTCGTTTACTTGATCGGTGCTTCAGAAACGATTCTTCCGCATGTATCAGCGTTAACATCGATGAAGGATAAAGAAGCCTCTCAAAAAGACCTCTACCTTAAAAATCCTTCTGCGGACTTAGAAGAGGAACGTAGGCTTTGTTATGTAGCAATCACTAGAGCCAAAGAAGAGATCTATATTAGCTCACCAGAAAAACATCTAGGAAAACAGACTCCTGTATCACGTTTTTTAACTGAAGCATTCAAGAACAAGAAACCACTATCAGACCTTCATGTAAAAGCATGGATCTGTTCAAGTGATTTCTGCAAAGGATGGATGAAGATCAACGGTAAACAACCGGATGAAAAGGAATGCCCACTCTGCAAAAAACCAATGATCATCTCTCAGAAAGCAATCCTTAAACGATGAATATGTCATACCAATAATCTTTGTTGCGCTTTGATTACAAGTTATTTAAGAGATGTTAAACAGCCCATTTTCATGCGTTATACATGCTATAGTATAAAAAAACGACGCAACAGGAGGGCTCCGATGAGCAGCATACGGTATGAAACCATCTTTCAGAAACAGCTTGCAAACGGAACGATCATTGGGATAATGGATTACCTAGAAGGCAAGCTGATCAGATTGAACCTACATGATGAGGAGCCGGAGTATCTCAACCCAGAATTAAAGGAATTCTTTCAAAATGAACGTAAAAGAATGTATACGCATCAATAAGCTATAGATTTACCACGCTTTTTAAGGAGACGCAATGCTGTCGAGATTTTTCTCGGCAGCATTTTTTTTTACGCAATGATAATGATTGATTCTTCCTTGCTGAATAAAAAGGTTACGAGATGAGAATTCTAAAATACTAGACCAGGATAGAAATTTTTTGTTGAAAAAGGTTTGATATAAAAATTAAGTAGGGAATAAAAGAAGTAGCAAACGATATGGCTACTTTGAAGGAGGAAAAGACATGTTAAAGCAGGTACTCGTTATTATAGGAATTGTTGTCGTTGTACTATTTGTAGTTAACGCACTATTCTAGATTCTATTACAAAACATGTTGTTAGGAGGAAAGAATATGGTTAGAACAATCTTAATGATTATTGGTGCTATCGCACTGATCGCTGCAATCTTATCATTTATATAAGTCATACAAAGAATGCGCCTAGAATCACTGTTCTAGGCGCATTTTTATATTAGCGTTTATCATTATTACTGTTTTTCTTGACTTCGTCGACCTTGGACTTAGGGATGTATATGAAAATCGCCTTTTTTTTGCTGTTCATATTGATCTCCTTCAAGATAATTATTAGCTCACCTATCTAATTCTACTTGATAAGAAACATAAGAATCAAGCTAATTTATTTAAACAGAAGCTTTTTTACTATTTTGTGGAAGGATAAATTCATCACCTATAACTGTCAACAAATCGATGAATTTTCATGTCTAAGGATGTTGTTTCGCTGATATACTTGTTTTATACTATGAAGTATCATGATTGTGAATTTCATCACATTAAATCAGTTAGTACTGAAGGAGTGAACGCGTTGTTAAAACAGCCTTTAAAAATGTTCCGAGGCGTCGGTTTTGCTGAAGGTATTTCCTTCTTACTTCTTCTCGGAATCGCGATGCCACTTAAATATATGTTAGATATGCCTCTTGCAGTAACGATTGTCGGCGCGATTCATGGAGGATTGTTTGTGCTTTATATCGCAGTGATCCTATATGTAACGCTAGTGAAGAAATGGTCTTTCCTAAAGGCTTTTCTCGCTGTAGTATCGTCAGTGATTCCGTTTGGACCGTTCATTTTCGACGCCAAACTCATCAATCAATCAGAATCTTAATCAAAAGGAAGGACCAAACCGGTCCTTCCTTTTCAGCTTTTTTGGGAAATCTAAAATATTGTGGACCTTATGCCGCAGGAGTTTGAACACCTCTTGCTTTCCTGTGGACGAACGCCCGTTGGACCACGGGAGTCAGAGGTCTTCTCTCCTACTAGAACTTTACGACCTATTATGCTACAAATCTTTCTCATTATAAAGTCAATGTATTCAACGTGAGACGACTGAGTTCCCTTCGATCTACTTCATACCCTATTCCAGGTCCATCTGGGACGGTTATGCAGCCATCTTCTACCGTTACTTCTGGCTTAATGATGTCCTTTTCCCAATACCTAGAAGAGGCAGATAGATCACCTGGTATTGTAAACCCTGGTAAGCTAGCAAGCGCTATATTATGAGCTCTCCCGATACCTGACTCAAGCATCCCACCACACCAAACTGGGATGTGTTGTTCAAAACATAAATCATGGATTTCTTTGCTAACTTGTAAGCCGCCGACCCGACCAGGTTTGATGTTAATAATCTTACAACTCTTAAGCTGAAGCGCTTTTCTCGCATCGTTGTAAGACGTGATACTTTCATCTAAACAAACCGGAGTCGTGAGGTGTTTTTGCAGTAAAGCATGGTCCACAATATCGTCAGCCGCTAGTGGTTGTTCAATCATCATAAGCTCATACTCATCAAGTTTCTGTAGCTTAGGCAAATCATGTAGACGATAAGCGGAATTGGCATCAGCCATCAAATTGATCAAAGGAAATTTCTCTCGAATCGCACAGATCAGCTCGATATCTTGAGAAGGCTTGATCTTAATTTTTATTCTCTCATATCCTTCTGCTACTCTCTGTCCGATTTCATCGAGCATATGCTCTTGTGAGGACGCTCCAACCGCTACCCCCGCTTTGATACGCTTTGCAGATGACCCTAAGGCCTCAGCTAAACTTATATTCTCCCTCTTTGCATATAGATCCCATACTGCTCCTTCGATGGCTGATTTCGCCATCGTATTCCGTCTGATAACATTAAGAACCTTTGACACTTCAGAGGGGTGATGGAAAGTAAGCTTCTTCAACTTTGGGACGATTATGTCTTTCAGCATATGCCAGGAAGTGGTCAACGTCTCTTCAGTATACCAGGGTGTTGTGAAGGCAACTCCCTCACCAAATCCGGATATGCCATTCTCATCGATCGCTTCAACGATGATCAGGTGCCGATCATCTACTTTCTCCAAACTATTTTCAAATGGAGATTTCAATTTCATCTTCACATGGCGAAGAGTGACTTTTTTGAGTTTCATCGTTTTACCCCCAATAGGCGGCGCTGTAATTTATTTGCCCCATTTCTAGGAAGTTCATCAAGAAACGTTATGCTCTTAGGCTGCTTGTATCGAGCTAGTTTTTCAGACAGAAAGCTGAGTAGGTCTTTTTCAGTTACCTGTTTCGTTCGACATACAACAAAAGCGACTGGTACTTCGCCCCATTCTTCATCGGGTACACTTGTCACCCCGGCATCGATGATGGCGCTATGTTCTAAAAGTGCCGCTTCGATTTCGGCAGGATAAACGTTCTCTCCACCCGATATGATGAGATCTTTTCGTCTGTCTAAAACAAATAAGAAGCCTTCATCATCGATATAGCCCTGATCTCCAGTGTGCAGCCAACCGTCTACTAACGAAGCTTTCGTAGCACGTTCACGATTGTAATATCCTGATGTAACAGTCGGCCCCTTTACGAGGATCTCACCATGTTGGTAAGGACCTGCTACCTTTCCATCTTCAAGAATCCTTAACTCTGAAGGAAAAAGCGCTTTACCTGCTGATCCTTGTTTACTCAACATATATTCTGGTGAGAGTGTAACGATTTGTGACGCTGTTTCGGTCATTCCAAAAGTTTGATACACGGGTATGTTCTTTTCCTGACAAGTTGAAAGAAGAGGATAAGGAGCTGGTCCACCACCTAGAAGCATACATCGAAACGTATCAGGATAAATTGTGTCCCCAAGGTCATCTAACATTCGTTTCAACATAGTACTTACGACGGATACGATCGTAACGCCGTCTTTCCGGATCGATTCATTTACGGCAAGAGGGTCAAACTGGGAATGAATGACGGTAGTGATGCCATAAATAACACTACGTATCAAGATGGATAGTCCACTCATGTGATACATAGGAACAGCGCTTAACCACCGATCATTTATATGTAATCCAAGGTTCAAACTTGAACTGATAGCACTCCACCAATGATTCCCATAAGTAAGCATGACGCCCTTAGGTTTTCCAGTTGTTCCGGACGTGTACATGATTGTATGGAGCTGATTTAAAGAGATCGTCACTTGCAGCCCTTCTTCGAGGTCTGCACCTGGTTGAAGCGTTTCCCAAGAAATAATAGTAGCCTGTGAGCCAGCGGCTTTTATCGCCTTTTCTTCATAGGTTATATCTGAAATCAAATAGGATATTTCAGCATCTGATAGTTGATAGGAAAGCTCAGAGTCTGTTAAGCGAAAGTTTAATGGAACGATGATTGCTCCTAAATACATCAGCGTGTGCATGCATACTACTGTTTCAATCCCATTTCCCATTAAAAAACCCACATGATCGCCTTTTTTTATCCCGAGCTTTTTTAATGCATTTGCCATTTGAACGGACTTTCTCTGCAGTTCTCTATACGTCCATGCCGTCTTGTCTTCATCGATAACGGCTATCCTATCAGGGGTCATATAAGCACGCTTATGCAGCCAATTTGGCATCGTCTCCATCAGTACCTCTCCTTTCTTTATCGTTAAAAACAGCTTGATGGAAACCCATCAAGCTGTCGAGTACTTTTTATGGAAAGCGAGGGAACTGTTTGAAGTCCGGCTTGCGCTTTTCCTTAAATGAATCACGACCTTCTTTCGCTTCATCAGTCGTGTAATACAATAGCGTTGCATCTCCGCCCATTTGCTGTAGACCAGCTAGACCGTCGGTATCAGCGTTCAATGATGCTTTTAAGAAACGAAGTGCTGTTGGTGACTTTTCAAGCATTTCTTGTGCCCACTGTACTGTTTCCGCTTCTAATTGCTCTAGAGGCACGACGGTGTTAACTAGTCCCATCTCTTTTGCTTCTTCTGCATTGTACTGGCGGCATAGGTACCAGATTTCACGAGCTTTCTTATGACCAACGATACGTGCCAAGTAACCAGCACCATAACCAGCATCAAAGCTTCCTACTTTAGGACCTGTTTGACCGAAAATAGCATTATCAGCAGCTATCGTAAGGTCACATACAACGTGTAATACATGACCGCCACCGATTGCATATCCTGATACCATTGCGATAACTGGCTTTGGAATAACACGGATCAGTCTTTGCAAATCTAGAACGTTCAAACGAGGGATTTCGTCGTCTCCAACATACCCACCGTGTCCTCTTACACTTTGGTCTCCACCAGAACAGAACGCCTTATCTCCAGCACCTGCTAGAACGATGACTCCGATATTGGAATCATCTCTTGCATATGCAAAAGCATCGATCAATTCATTAACGGTTTTTGGACGAAATGCGTTTCGTACCTCTGGTCGGTTAATTGTAATCTTCGCAATCCCATCATGTGTTTCGTAAAGAATATCGTCGTATTCTCTTTCAGTAGTCCATTCAATCAAGATGAAATACTCCTTTCATATGTAGATTAATTTTGTCTTACTTTTAGTTTTCCTAGAAAACCTATTACCATTTTATCAAAGATTTGCGGTTGTTCTAAATGAATTGTATGTCCTGCGTCAATAATCTCCTCAATTTGACCATTAGGAAGCCTTTCGTTCATGCGATTTGCGATCGATACAAATTTTTTATCGTATTCACCAACTAGTAGTAAAGTTGGAATCGAAATGGCTTTTAACTTATCCCAATTGGAAGGCTGCGCACCTGTCCCCATACCCTTTAAACTATTTACTAGTCCTGTTGTTGAGTTAGTAAGACGCTGCTTCCTAAGCTCCCTTTGTAGAGATTGTGGTAGACGTTTTTGCGTTCTGAACAATGGGACTTCCTCCCAAAAAGTAACGAAGCTTTCCACGCCATCTTCCGCAATACGTTTCGCAAGTGCATCGTCTTTCAAAATTCTTTCTTCTCGCTCTTCAATCGTTTCTAGCCCAGGGGAACTGCTTTCAAGAATGAGGCTCTTCACATATGAAGGATGATGCGCTGCAAAAGAAAGAGCAAGTCTACCACCCATAGAGTAACCGATTACATTAGCATTTTTTACGTTCAACTGATCTAAGATATCTTTCAAATACTGTGACATAGATTCCATCGAATAATAAGCAGGGTCCTCTGGCTTGCTGCTTTTACCATGTCCGATGAGATCGATTGCTATACAGCGATATCGGTCAGACCAGTCTTCAGTGAAGGGAGTCCAGTTATCGACCGCACCAGTAAATCCATGTAGGAACACGATCGCTTCTCCTTTCCCCCTGTCATCAACATGAAATTGTAAGCCATGGGTAGAAATCATCATAGCTTAAACTCCTTTAACACTGCACTTGTTGTTTCTGAAACCTTCGAAAACACGTCTCTATGCAATACCTTGTTAAGATTTCGATCAGTAGGTATTTCGATAATATTTAATCCTTTATGATTCTTAGAAGCATGAAACAATTCATTAAATTCTTCCCACGAAGATGCTCGTTCAAATGTAGCTCCATATAAAGCAGCTGCATGTCGATAGTCGAGACCTATTGGCGTTCCGAATAGACGTTCAAAATGCTTTTCATGTTCTTTCTCTGCCTGTGGTAGAAATGAAAAGATGCCCCCGCCATCGTTATTCATTACGATGATTGTTAAATTCAAGCCGTATAGCTTTCCTAATAACAAGCCGTTCATATCATGATAAAAAGATAAATCTCCTATTATCAATACCGAATAATCGAATGAAACGCTCGCGCCTAACGCTGTCGAAACCACGCCGTCTATTCCATTCGCACCTCTATTACCCATTATGGTAGGAGAACCATGCTTTGGTAAGAAGAAATTATCGAGATCTCTTATCGGCATACTGTTTCCAACGAAAAGCAAGGATTCTTCTGATAAGAGATTAGCGAGTTCTTTAAAGATGTGCCCTTCAAACATTTCACTCTGATCAGCAAGAAGAACATCGGTTGCTTTCTTATTGATCGTTTGCCAAAGTTCACTCCACTCATAGTCTACGCGCTTCGAATCTTTATCAAGATTTTCAAGAAGCTGCTGACAGAATGAGAAAGGTGACGCAACGACCATGTGCGAACTGTTAAGGGTTGGGTCTCTCCACCCCGCTTCATCGACCACGATCTGATGCACGTCCTCTAATTTATCGATGTACTGCATATATGCTTTTGAGATGGGCATCGCTCCGAAACGAATGACCACTTCAGGCTTCAGTGTTTTACTTTCACCTTTTAATAGTGCATCGTAACTTTCGATCACCATAGGATTATTCATATCTCGACAGTTAGATAAAGGATCTGCAAAAATAGGAAAGCCAGTTGCTTCCGAAAGCTTTCGAACCGCATCTGAGAGTCCCTTATCTTCTTGTGGGCCGACTACGATCAATCCTTTCTTCTTCATCAACATCTCAACATAAGAAGCAATCTCAAGATCATTAATATTTATACTATTTCCTGGAACAGTCACCCATGGCTCGTCGTTAGCTCTTCCTTCTTGATAGATCGTTTCATCTGATAAATCAGGAACGAGTGGATCTCTGAAAGGAAAATTCAAGTGAACTGGGCCCGATGGAGCTTGTAAAGAAATCGCCGAAGCTCGTGAAGCCACAGTTCTTATGTATCGAATTAAAGATTGAGAAGCATCTGGCATCGACGCTTCCATATACCATTTTGGAAAACTGCCAAACAGTTGATTTTGGTCGATCGCCTGTGGTGCACCATTATCTCTTAACTCAGGAGGTCGATCTGCCGTTAAGATGAGCAGTGGTATTTTTGATTGAGCTGCTTCAATGACTGCAGGATAGTAATTCGCACCTGCTGTACCAGAAGAGCACAAAAGTGCAACAGGCTTCTTTTGGGCTTTTGCAATACCCAGCGCAAAGAAGCCTGCTGACCGTTCATCTACATGAACCCAAGAAGTGATCGTAGGATGATTTGCTATAACCATAGCTAATGGTGTAGAGCGCGAACCAGGACTAATGACAACATCATTAACCCCGGAACGAGAAAGTTCATCAACAAATGCCCCTACATACTTTGAAAGGATGCGTTGATCATTCATATTGGCTGCCTCCAAGCGCTGCTAACATCGGTTTAAACTTCATCTTTGTTTCTTCATATTCACTATGTGGGTCTGAGTCTCCGACAATTCCACATCCTGCGAACAACGATGCATCCCGTCCTTTTAATAAACCAGAACGGATAGCGACAGCAAACTCACCATTATCTTGATAATCGATCCAGCCAACCGGACCAGCATACCAGCCTCGATCCATACCTTCTACTCGTCGTATTTCCTTAACTGCCTGATGCTGTGGATATCCTCCAAGAGCAGGGGTTGGATGTAGGCGTTCTAACATTCGTAATAAGCTTGTCCCTTTACGAGCCCGTGCAACGACTGGTGTGAATAGATGTTGAATGTGAGGCGTTTTGTATAGCTCCGGAGTAGACGGTACTTGTACAAACTCACATTCTTCTTCCATTGCTGTACGAATCATTCGGACTACAAGATCATGTTCGATTCGATTTTTATTATCATGCAATAATTCGTTTCCAAGTTCCTTATCTTCACTATCTGTATCTCCTCTGTCGATCGAACCAGCAAGGCATGCTGAATAGACTTGCTGTCCATCTCGCTTAACGAGGCGTTCAGGTGATGCACCGATAAAGCATTTATCATTGTAATTAAAAGCGAACAAGTAACTATCGCTTTGTTGTTCTTTCAGCTTAAGCAGCGTTTTAGAAGAAGAGAATGGCTCTTCTGAACGAAGCTTTATTTCTCTCGCAAGTACTACTTTTTCTAGCTTGCCATCTCTTATATTCGCTGCAGCACTGCGTACCGTGTTTTTCCATTGCTCTGGTTCGATTTCTTCAACAGTGAAGTTTGTAGTTGAATCACCCTGTTCGGAAGGCATCATATCCAAAATTCGATTATAGTGATGAAGAAGCTGATCAGATAGCTCATCGGCTTGATCACTCTCATCTACAACCGCATTCAGCGTTAGCCATAGATCGTCTCCAGCTTTTGTTAACATCAGCTTTGGAATGACCATTCCGCCTTCAGGGAATCCTGACCAATTCTCAGTATTTGCTGCATCAGGATCAAATGAAAACCCACCGAGTAATACAGGACCAACTCCTGGCCTTGAAGGTGCGCCTTCTATTAAAGAGTTCTCCAAGAATTTCTTCCAATCACGTTCAATCGTTTGGAATCGTTCCTCATTAGCTTGAAAGGCTTTTAACGTTCCGAGCCCTACGATCGTTGTATCATTTTCAGGGTCTGCCCAAAACGTTCGATCGTTATTATATAAAGACGAACCAGCTGCATAAAAGGAGAGGGGATCGACAGCACCTACTTGTAGCACCTGGCTAACAAGTACAGACGTTCCCCGTTTGTTCGCCTCACTTACACCTTGATGAAGCAGGCTATATAGTTCTTGATGCTGTATGATAGACACTGACTTCTCCCCCCAACTTTCTTTCCATGCAAAAGCAGACCGAGTCAGCCTCGGCCACAGTTAATTAAAGGATACACCTGTCCCACTAAAACTGTCAACGAAGCGGTTTTTACCATTCGAATATTCTATTGTTAGTTTCCCTATCCTTCAAGAAAAAAATCATATCGATACTCCGCTAATGCCCTTAGCAAAAAAAATAACGAGCATAGGATAGTTAATGTAGACATTTCACAGCGTCTATAAAAAGTCAACAAAGGAGGGTCTAATTTGTCCAGGCATTATTATCACGGAGTTTGTCGTCAACACGTCGGACAATGTGTCGAAATTCGTTGTCACGATGGCGAACTACATCGTGGCCATATTGAAGAAGTAGATGATGAATTCGTTTATATCCGTCCATTGCGAGATAACTGTTGCGGACCAGAGCAACCTGGAGGACCCGGAATGTATTTTTTTGGAGCATTTGCTGGTGGATTGCTCGGAGGACTAGTAGGGGTTGGGTTAGGAAGAATCGCGTTCTTCAGACCATATCCTTACCCGTATTATTAGAATTTACTGGATCACCTTGCTAGCGCAAAGGTGATCATTTTTTATTCATACCTCAACTAAACATTGACACCCCTTATCCGTTTTTTTACACTATAATGGTTATAGGGGTCATTTTATTGAAGTTACAGATTGAGGGAGAGACACATTATTATGGAAGAGCGTTTAACAAACAGCACAAATAAGCTGGGTAAAGACTCGCCTTCGAAACCAACTTGGCAGGTGTGGTGGCGTTTGCTTCGTCCACACACATTAACAGCTGCCTTCGTTCCAGTTATTATCGGCACTATGCTAGCCGTTCAAGATAACCCGTTTCATTTTGGATTATTCATGGCAATGATGGTTGCTTCTATTTTGATTCAGTCCGCAACGAATATGTTTAATGAATACTACGATTTCAAACGCGGTCTCGATCATGCTGGAAGTGTTGGTATCGGTGGAGCAATCGTTCGAGATGGCGTTCGCGCTGAAACAGTACTAAAACTTGCTTTTATCTTTTTTGGAATTGCAATCGTTCTAGGGGTCTATATTTGTATACTAACAACATGGTGGATCGCAGTCATCGGAGTTGTATGTATGGCTGCAGGTTATTATTATACAGGTGGTCCATACCCGATCGCCTATACACCGTTCGGTGAGATAGCAGCCGGACTTTTTATGGGACTTATCTTAGTACTTCTTTCTTTTTATGTTCAAGCTGAAGTCATTACTCTCGATAGCGTATTACTATCACTGCCTATCTCCGTGCTTGTTGGTGGAATCTTAATGGCTAACAACATCCGGGATCGGATAGGAGATAAAGAAAAAGGGCGAAAAACATTAGCGATATTATTAGGCCATGAGAAAGCTGTCCTATCATTGGAATGGATGTTTATCTTTTCTTTCCTTTGGATTGTGGTCATGATCATCACGATCGACGCTTCACTATGGTTATTATTAGTGTTACTCAGCCTTCCGAAGGCGTTTAAAGCGATTAAGCTTTTTGATGGCAAAACAGAAGCGATCCAGATGATGCCTGCAATGAAGGCCACTGCACAAATGCATACCCAATTCGGCCTACTTATGGCAATCGGATTGTTTCTAGCAACGATCATTTAGGCAAAAGCCCCGAAGGGCTTTTGTCTTTTTTATTGCAATAGTATTGTATACTGATAAGTAGTAAAAGGAGGAGATGACATGGAATTTAAAAACACGTTATTAGAAGCGCTAGGAATAGAAGCTGTTACGTTGACCCCTGAAAAAGTCGTTCTTCAAATGCCTGTTGGACCCAATACTCATCAGCCGCTTGGTTTTCTTCATGGCGGCGCTTCGGTTGCACTTGCTGAATCTGCAGCAAGTATCGGAGGATCCTTACATCTAAACGGAGAAAACGAAGCCGCTTTTGGAATGGAAATCAATGCAAATCACTTAAAAAGCAAGAAAGATGGTATTGTCACTGCGGTTGCAGAACCAGTACATATCGGAAGAAGAACGATGGTTTGGGAAATTAAAATTGTGGATGAGCAGGATGATCTTATTTGTATCTCCCGCTGTACGTTAGCTGTTAAAAGGTATTAAACCAACAAAAAAATCCCGCTGAGTCTAACGGGATTTTTGTTCAGTGTTTCTTTTACTAATCGTACGATAATCTTCATGATAACTATCCGAAATAGCATAATGACATCCGTCACACACGATTCTTCTTCTTTCCCAAGGAAAGAGTAATTCTTTCTCACAGTAAAGGCACACGTGACCCATCCGCATCACCCCCATTTAGTTTATGCAGGTATTTTTAAATCAAGAACCAAAGGGAGTTTTACGTGAAAAATATTACATTCCTGTTGATATTACTCTTTTTTATGAGTGCTTGTGCAACTGAAACAGGACAAAACTCGAAGACAATCTCCGCAGAAGTAACGAAAGTCGTTGATGGTGACACGATTAAAGTATCACTTGATGGCAAGGCTGAAACTGTTCGACTCTTACTTGTAGACACGCCCGAAACGAAACATCCTTCAAAACCCGTTCAACCCTTCGGACCAGAAGCTTCTTCTTTCGCAGAAGAAACGCTCGAAGGTGAAGAAATCGACTTAGAAATAGGAATCTCAGAAAGAGATAAGTACGGACGCTTACTCGCTTATGTATGGATCGATGAAAAGATGTTTAATGAAATGCTACTAGAAAAAGGACTGGCTAGAGTCGCCTATATTTATCAGCCTAATGTGAAGTACTTGGAAGATTTCCAATCCCTTCAAAGAACTGCCCAAAAAGAAGGAGTCGGGATTTGGAGCATTGAAGACTATGTGCGTGAGGACGGCTTTCAAGGAGAAGCTCCTTCGGTGCAACCTAATGAAGAGTGTAAAATCAAAGGAAACATTAATTCTAAAGGTGAGAAGATTTACCATGTTCAAGATGGTGCTTATTACGATATAACAAAAGCAGAAGAAATGTTTTGCTCGGAGGAAGATGCAAAAGCAGCCGGGTTTCGCCCATCTTCTAGGTAGATTCTATGTATAGAAAGCCGGGTCCCGTAAGTAGGGACCCGGCTTCGTTTATACTGCCCGCTCAATCGTTTTTCCTTGTTGGAGCTGATACATTTGGTAATACCTACCTTGTTTTTGCATTAGCTCTTCATGACTTCCTCTTTCAGCAATCTCCCCTTGGTGGAGAACAAGGATCTGATCGGCTTCTCGAATCGTCGAAAGTCTATGAGCGATAATGAATGTGGTACGCCCTTTCTTCAGCGTATCCAATGCATTTTGTATCACGATTTCTGTTTCAGTATCTACGTTAGATGTCGCTTCATCCAGGATGAGAACGGCTGGATCAAATGCTAGTGCACGAGCAAATGAAATCAATTGACGTTGTCCTGAAGAAAGCGTACTACCTTTTTCAATGACAGGCTCATCGTAGCCTTTCGGTAGAGTTTTCAATAATTCCTCTGCTCCAACATCGTTCAATGCTTTTTCTACCTTCTCTCTTGAGATCGAAGGATCATCTAAGCTCACATTTGATGCGATTGTGCCAGTGAATAGAAAAGGATCTTGCAATACAATCGCCATATGCTGTCTTAAATGTTGCTTTGGTATCGATTGAATGTCTTTACCATCGATTGTGATCGTGCCTTTTTTATTGTCATAAAACCGGAATAGAAGGTTCATAATCGAACTCTTTCCTGAACCAGTATGGCCCACCAGCGCAACGGTTTCGCCTTTTTTGGCAGTGAAGGATAGGTCCTTAAGAACATACTCCTCTTCTTTGTATGCAAACGATACATTGTTAAAAGCAACATTTCCTTCATATGGTTTAAGCTCTCCGTCTGCAACATCTTCCCCTTTTTCATCGAGGAGTTCAAATACACGATCTGCCGCAACGAGCGCTTGTTCAAGGTTCGCCAATTGGTTCACCATGTTTGTAACAGGCTGGAATAGTCTATTCAAGTAATCGACAAATGCATAGAGCACGCCTAGGCTAACGACTGAAGCAGCGGTCAATGATGCTCCTCCAAAATACCAGATGAGGGCAACGAACGTAATATTTCTCAAGATGTTTACCAGATTGTAAGACATGAGTGAATTTAAGTTCAAAAGCTTGTTCTGATAAGTAAAGTGACTTTCATTAAGCGTTTCAAATTCTTTTTCAGTTTGCGAGCTTCGTTTAAATGCTCGAATGATCGATATGCCTTGAATCGATTCGTTTATCATCCCATTGATATCACTGATTCGAGTACGAATGACCTTGTTATATTTAGAGGCAAAACGACGATAGACGATCACCCAAATAACTAAAATCGGTACAATTGCTAAGGTGATGAACGCCAGTTTCACATCTAAAAAGAATAAAGCAACAAAGATACCTGTCATATAAATGATACTAGTGAAAAACGTAGCGAGTACAGTGACATAAAGCTCACGGATCGCTTCAGTATCATTCGTGATTCTCGATACAACTTTCCCAGCCGGGAGGTTATCAAAATAGTTAATATGAAGCCTTTGAATTTGAGCATAGACATCTGTACGCATATTCTGAATGATTCTGTTAGCAGATGTCTGTAACAACAGCCCTTGCCCATATTCAAAGAACGATGCGAATATCAGCAATCCGAAGTAAAGAACAATCAACCAAATAAGCGGCTCAAACTCCGGCTTGTAAAAGCTGATAAGTTCATTATTCGTAAGCTTCTCTGCTTCCAAGGTAACCGTATTACTGTCCTTTGAAATCATGATGTCCCCGTCTTCAACAGTCCTCTCTCCATCGAATGGAATAGGCTCATCAACAAAATAATAATCTCTTCCTACTTGAAGAATTCTAACTTCTTTTCCTTTTTCTTCACCGCTTGCGAAATGATCACTTCGCTTATACCATTCCCCTTTATACGTAACCGCTTCTTCTCCTTGGTCAGTTTCAAACCATGGGTTCTCTATCCCAAGGATGTGTTTGTCGATCATCCGTTTTGCAATCAGCGGTCCAGATAGCTCAGCGGCTACAGCAACAGTAAGCAGTAGAAGCGCGATGAGGATCGTCTTCTTAAAGCGAAGTGCATACTGAACTAAGCGTTTCCCAACGTGTCGTTTCACTTACAGCACCTCCTTCAAATTATCTTCAAGCTGCTGTCTGTCAAACTGTTCTTTATACCAACCGTTGTGTTGAATCAACTCGTGATGAGTGCCAAGTTCAGACACTTTTCCATTATCAAGTACGATGATCTTATCTGCATGCTGAACACCTGATAACCGATGTGTGGCGATGAGCGTCGTTTTCCCCGCTCGTTCGTTTCGTATATTGGAGATGATCTGTGCTTCTGTTTTACCATCCACCGCTGACATCGCATCATCTAAGATTAATATTTCAGGGTCAATCATTAATGCTCTTGCAATGGAAACACGCTGCTTTTGTCCTCCTGACAAAGCGACCCCTTTTTCGCCAACAAGCGTATCGAGTCCTGAAGGAAAAGTCGTAATGTCCTTTTGAATGTCAGCTAACCTTAGGACACGGTTCACATCATGCTCCGTACCATCGCTTCTTCCAAAAAGTATGTTTTCTCTTACCGTTCTAGAAAAAAGGATTTGTTCTTGTGGAACATAGCCGATCCACCCTTGAAGTGCTTCTTGCGAAAGGTCTTGAATAGGGATTCCTGAAATCTTTACTACTCCCTCGCCAGGAGGGTACTCTCTTAACAATTGCTTCAGAAGTGTCGTCTTCCCACTTCCGGTACGGCCTACGATCCCAAGTGTTTCACCTTTTGATAGAGTAAACGATACATTTTCAAGGTTCTTTACTTCAGAAGAAGGATAAGTGAACGTCACATGCTCAAATGTGATCTCACCTGGACTTTTAAGAGTCTTAGGAGATTTGTGTTCTTTTACGTCCTCTTCATAGGTTAAGATCTTATTCACACGATCTAACGATGCATTTCCTCTTTGCATGACATTGATGAGCTCGCCTACTGCGATCATCGGCCATATGAGCATTCCTAAATAAACGTTAAACGAGACAAGCTCACCAAGCGTTAACTCATTATGAAAGACAAGGTATGCCCCATACCCAAGACCGATCAAATAACTGATTCCAACGAGTACCTTAATCGTAGGCTCAAATAATACATCAATTTTTGCTACATCGATATTTTTCTTAAATACGTCTTCTGTTAAACGGCGAAACTTGTTTTGATCCGCACGTTCTTGAACATAAGCCCTTGTAACGCGAACACCTGCAATCGATTCTAATACCTGGTCGTTCATCTCTCCAAACGAATCCTGTGCAGCGGTGAATCGTCTGTGTATGATTTTTCCATACTTGTTCATAGCAAGCGCCATGAGAGGTAGAGGGATGATAGCTGCTAACGTTAATTTCCAGCTGATGAGTATGCTCATCGTCGCAAGAACGATTATCATAAATGCGGTTGAGTCTACCAGGGTTAAGATACCGAAGCCTGCCGTCATGGAGACTGCTTTGAGGTCGTTCGTAGCTCGCGCCATAAGATCACCAGTTCTATTTCTCTCATAAAATGTCGAAGTCATTTTCAATAAGTGCTTCATGTACCTCGAACGTAACATTCTCTCAACTAAAAACGCCCCACCAAATAACTGATACATCCAAATGTACGTAATAAAATACACTGCGATCAACAATGCTCCATATGTGAGCAGGTAATTTTGTAACCGATCCCAAGTTAACGTTCCGATATTAATTTCATCGATCGCCATACCGATTAATTTCGGTGGGATCATTTCGAGTATCCCCGCGAACACAAGTAAAAATATTGCAATCGTATATCGCTTCCAATGCTGTTTAAAAAACCAGCTTAACTTTCCTAAAATTGCAAACATCCATTTCCCCCCAATCCTTTCAGCAATACCACCCAAGTGAATGACGATAAAATTGCCCAACAAAAAAAGGCATAACCGCACGCGGTTATGCCTGATATACGTTAGACATTAAATAGGGCGCACGTCTAAGACGCTTCTCACCCCTTGTAGCAATTAAATCATTACACCTGGGCAATGTGCGTCTCTTTCACATGAAATTAATAAGGCCATTCTTTTAACATGCTCCATCACACACACTCCCTTTCGAATTTTTTCACTCTGTTAGCTTAGCACTATTTTCACAAAATTGTCAATATTATTTCGTTAAAGGATTGACACTTTCTTCTCCCGTTAACGTTGCAATCATTTCAACAAGTAGAGCGATTTCTTCTTCCATGTCTTTCAAGCTCACAGTTTCCACAGGAGCATGCATGTACCGAAGAGGAAGAGACAACAGGGAAACCGGAACGCCTTCTCCAGTTAAACGCAGCTTATCCGCATCTGTACCCGTCATTCTAGGAGTTAGCTCATATTGTACTTTCATATCTAATTTCTTTGCAGCGTCAAGTAACATTTGATTAATCTTAATATTAATCGGCGCACCTTTCGCGATAACTGGTCCTCCACCAATCTTTACATCTGTGTGTTTACTTGAATCGATACCAGGATAATCAGATGCGAACGTTACATCGCATGCGATCGCCATCGTTGGTTTGATTCCTGCTCCAGCGAAATAAGCCCCACCCATATTGGTTTCTTCGTTAACGGTACTTACTGCATAAACACCAACCTTCGGATTTCGCTTCGCTACTTCCTTCAACACTTCAGCAACGATGAAAGAACCTGTTCGGTTATCGAGTCCTCTACCACTGATTCGATCGTTTAGAAGGAACTCAACATCCCTCTTGTATACAGCTAAATCTCCAATTTCAATATATTTCTCAACTTCTTCTTTAGAAGTTGCTCCACAATCGATATATAGATCTTCGAATGTAAATTCGCCTTTAGCACCACCATGATGTTCTGCGTTAACCCCAAACACACCGTTCAATTTTCCATGCGTTCCAAAGATCGTAACCTTCATCCCGATCGCTGGCTTATGACTGATACCACCTAGCTTTTCAACGCGAATAAAGCCCTTATCATCTATCTTTTTAACCATAAAGCCTATTTCATCGGAATGGCCGGCAAGCAACACCTTAAACTCTGCGTCAGGGTTTAAAATGCCGATAACATTTCCTGCATGATCTGTACGCATTTCATCAGCAAACTCACTCACATAGTTCACCCATTTATGCTGGATCTCCATTTCCGCTCCAGAAGGAGACGGCGTTGCAAGTAGTTCTAGTAAAAAGTCTTTGTTCATTTCATTAGCACCTCCGTTAAGTCATCCACTACGATTGTACCGTACCATTCTCTCACAAGCTAGCTCACTCAACCCGTAAAAAAACCACCTCGCAAAGCGAGATGGTTAAACTCCAGTCTTTAAAAGCTCTTGAACCTCAGATAGCGTAGGCAGAGCTGTCATAGCCCCTTTGGTTGATGCTGCAAGGGCACCTGATACACTTGCGAACTGCGTCATCTTCCTAAGTTCTTCTTTCGGTAAGCTTGAAAGATCACCTTCATACTCATTAAAGCAGTATAAGATTCCAGATACGAATGCATCTCCTGCGCCTGTTGTATCTACTGCCTCTACCTTCATCGCCGGAACCTGCAGGGAATAATCAGGTGTGAAAACAAGACTTCCTTCTCCACCCCTCGTAATGAATACCACTGGAATCTGATAGTGTGAGAGCTTTTTGATCCCAGCCTCAATATCATCTTCTCCGGTTATGAACGTCAGCTCTTCATCAGATAACTTTAAGATATCCGCTTCAGAAAGCATCGACACGATAATTTCTTTCGCACGTTCTTCACTTTCCCAAAGACCAAGACGAAGGTTTGGATCATACGAAATGAGGAGACCTTTCTCTTTTGCGATCTCAACTGCTTTCCTTGTTGCACTTCTCGACGGTTCACTGATCATCGAAATCGAACCGAAGTGAAGAACCCGATGCTGATCAAACACCTCAGCTACAATTTCCTCTGCATGTAGAAAGCGATCTGCACTTGGGTTTATGTAGAAGTCAAAACTTCGCTCACCATCCTCAGCATTCGTAACGAATACAACACCCGTTCGCTCAGCTTCAGTCAAAATCATCGTTGAGACATCTACACCATAATCGCGTAATGTGTCTCTAAGAAAACGTCCTAGTACGTCATCGCCGACTTTGCCTAGAAACGTAGATTTTGCTCCAAGACGTGACAACCCTACAGAGACATTTGCAGGAGCACCACCTGGACTTTTTTGATACGTTGTATTTTCCATATCTAGAGGGATAAAATCGATCAGCGCTTCCCCAAGACTAATAATTCCTTTATTAAGACTCATTTGTATCCTCCTATCAAAAGTAACCCTACCTTTAAAAGATGGGAGTAGCTTTCTCGTTATCATATCACGATAGTTTAAGATACTAAAGAGAAAAAGCGTTATCCATTTCTATAGAAATTGTAAAGGAGTAAGGGCTTCTTACCCCATTATTTTCTTTATTATTTTCAACCCGTTTTTAGCAGATGGGTAGCGGAAAGAGAAATCAAATTTGGTCGTTTGTTTTACGATACTCTTCGTATTAGAAAATGCATCGAAACTCGCCTTTCCATGGTAACTACCTGTTCCGCTCGTTCCAACTCCTCCAAACGGGAGATATGGTGAAACAATGTGCATAAGGGTATCGTTCATACACCCTCCACCGAAAGAAAGGTTGTCTGTAATGTAATCCTGTTTCTCATCACTTTCAGAGAAGAAATAAAGAGCTAGTGGCTTCGGTCGTTTACGCACTTCCGTGACGACGTCCTGAAGGTCGTCAAATTCAAGGATCGGTAGCAACGGCCCAAAGATCTCATCTTGCATGATGGGATCTTCCCATGAGATATTGTCGAGTAGCGTTGGAGCGATAACCCTCTCTTCTGCTTTATGTTGACCACCGATTATCACATCGCCATCGCTAAGAAAACTCTTTAGTCTTTCAAAATGCTTATCACTTACAATATGCGCATATTTCTCATCTGATATTGGATCATCACCATAGAATTCGTATAGTACGTCCTGCATCTTCTTAAGTAAATCACTCTTAACGTCGCGATGAACGTAGAGATAGTCAGGCGCTATGCATGTTTGACCTGCATTCGTAAATTTCCCCCACATGATTCTCTTGGCAGCGAGGGTCAGATTTGCATCCTTCTCTACAATAGCAGGGCTTTTACCACCTAACTCAAGGGTAACGGGAATAAGCTGTTTCGCTGCTGCTTCCATGACAATTTTTCCAACAGGGACGCTGCCAGTGAAAAAGATATGGTCGAACGGCTGCTTTAGCAGTTCCGTACTTACTTGAACCCCACCTTCGACGATCGAAATATACTTCTCCTCAAAGTTCTCTCGAATCAACTTGGCAAGAACATGTGATACTGTTGGGGTAAGTTCAGAAGGTTTCAAAACTGCACAATTACCTGCAGCGATCGCTCCAACAAGTGGAGCAAGTTGAAGCTGAAACGGATAGTTCCAAGGTGCGATTATGAGCGTAACGCCGAAAGGTTCTGAATGAATATGGCTCTTTGATCCAATGTGCGTCATGGGTGTTTTAACACTTTCTGGCTTCATCCATTCCTTCAAATGCTTGATCGTGAACTTGATTTCCTCAAGAAGAAATCCGATTTCCGTCGTATAAGCTTCCCACTCTGATTTATGTAAATCCGTTTTCAATGCGTGTAGTACCTCTTCCTCATACTCCTTGATCGCATCCCTTAATTTTTCAAGCTGCTGCTTTCTAAAGCTAAACTCCTTTGTCTCGCCGGTATGAAAATAATCTTTATGGTTTCCAACCAAAGTAGGTATCGATGTCATAGCGGTTACTCCTTTAACTCTCTTTTTGTTCTTAAGTTTAAACACTTAAACATAAGGTGTCAAATGATAACCTTCAAGTGAAGAAAGCTATGCAAAATCAGTTTAACATTTCTTTTCAGAGGGGAGAAACGTTGTATAAATAGATTTCTTATTATAGAAACTATAATGAGTAAATCAAGGGAGGCAAGAATCATCGAAACACTTGGCCATCATATCATAGCTGAAATGTGGAATTGTAATAAAGAGAAATTGAACGATTTGGTTTTTATAGAAGAAACATTCGCTAAAGCTGCACTCGATTCTGGAGCGGAAATCCGTGAAGTCGTTTTTCACCCTTTTGAACCACAGGGAATTAGCGGTGCTGTCATTATTGCTGAATCTCACCTCACGATTCATAGCTTCCCTGAGCATGGGTATGCCTCGATCGACGTTTATACTTGTGGTGATAAGATCGATCCTTCAGAAGCGACGGATATGATCGCAAAAGAGCTTGAGGCGAGCACTGTGCATTCCGTCAAAATCCCTCGAGGAACGGGAGAAATTAGAGTTAGGGAACTTGAGAAAAAAGGATTAGAATAACAAACAAAGTGCGGTTTACGCACTTTGTTTTATTTTCCAAGTAGTTTGTAGTATTTCGAGAGTGTAAGGAGCGGCCAAATCAACTCATAGCTATGGTATTGAATATAGAAGCTACCCGCTAACCCCGCACCGGTAGGATACGTTCGTTCTTTTTCTGTGTGATTCCTGAGAAGATAATCGATTCCCCTCTTAACTTCGATGGTATCTCCTTCGAAACCCATCAACGCCTCAACAGCCCAAGCAGTTTGAGAAGGTGTGCTATGAGCGAGTGCAACGTATGATTTTTTCACATTGCTAGAACAAGACTCTCCCCACCCTCCATCATCACGCTGTATCCTCTTAAGAAACTCTAAGCCTTTTCTTACTGTGGGATGATCTTCTCTTACTTCAGCAGCTTTTAATCCTGTGAGTGCTGCCCACGTACCGTAAATATAGTAAATCCCCCATCTGCCATACCATGAGCCATCAACTTTCTGATTTTTCACAAGCCAATCGATCGCCCTTTTTATGACTGGGTGAGTTCGTTCCAACCCTGCACTATTGCATAGGAATTCGACTGTTCTACCCGTTAGATCCGCTGTCGAGTTATCAGGGAAAGAGGAGTCAGCTCCATCGATAGGGATATCTTTTAATAAAAGTGCTTTTCGGTCAGGTTCAAACGCAGGCCACCCTCCATCGTTATTCTGCATGCTGATCAACCAGTTCGTTCCCTTTTGCCAAGCAGAGTGTATACCTTCATCAAAAGGTATATATCTTTTGATTGCCCTTAAAGCTGCAGAAGTATCATCGATGTCTGGATGAAAGGTGTTCCCTTCAGAAAACCCCCATCCACCTGGCTCGATGTTTGGTCTCGTTATTGCCCAATCACCTTTTCGGTCTTGCTGATGATGTAGAAGGTAGTTAGCCGAATTTATTCTCATTGGAGACTCATATGAAACACCTGCTTCATCAAGAACACACGACATTAAAGCCGTGTCCCACATCGTCGAAGGGGAATTCTGAAGATGTGACTCAGACTTCCACACCATCTTCTTTAATCCATTCATTGCATTCATAATGGTTGGTGAGTGGCGATCATACCCAAGTGCAAGCATCGCATAGATCATGAAAAACGTAGCTGTAGCGTAATTGAACAACGTTCCATCAGATTCTATACGCTGCAGCATGTATTGTTCCACTCTTTTTCTTGCAAGAAATAGTAAGTTAGCAGGTAAATTGAGTACGGACTCTCTAACCTCGTGCCGTTCTCTACTTACAAGCTCTGTAAGATCTGGTGTCCACTTCGTTTGAAGGGTATATTTTTTATCTTGCATAATAATGATTGGAGCAAAATGAATGCGAGCATACGAACTTAAGTCATAAAACGAAATCGGAAATGATTCTGGTATGAGCATGAAGAGCATAGGAAAGTGAAATAAATTTGGCCAAGGGATATGACCATGTATAGCCAAAAACACTTTCGTTAACGAGTCCGTTCTACTTAGCCCACCACTCTTTAGAATGTAGTACCGCGCGCTTTCTAACCTTTCGCTCGATACCTTACCAGAAAATAACAAGCTGTGATAGGCCTGTACAGTCGCAGAGAGATTTCCCTCTTCTTCATCATGGTAGAGTTTCCAGCACCCCGAAGGATCTTGCTGTTCTAAAAGACGCTCTACTAGTGCTTGCAGTAATTCTTCTTCCTGTAACTCCAGGGTTTTGATTAAAACAATCATGGCTGCATCCGTTAGGAGACTATTTTCAAAGCAATAGCGAAACGCGCCATCCTCCCCTTGAGAAGAGTGCGCCAACCGAATAAACTCTTCTATTCGTTTCTCTACTCGACGTTTCCTCATAAGATTGCTCCTCCTGTGAACCATAGAGTTAACGCATCTTATTCAAAATTTATTCGAACGTTCATTTATCATGTATTGTAAATTTTTGAAACTTGTGTAAAATTCATACGTATGTACAAAGAGAGGGAATGAGGGGGGAGGAAAAAATGAAAAAATTAGCATTACCTATCGGTGCCGGTCTTATCATCTTATTGTTTGTTTTTCTTCACCAGCTGAACACCATTCAACAGCAACCTGACGACGGCTGGAGCAGAACGATGGAATTGGGATTATCGATTGAAGATAATGAGGTATTTGTTACAAACGAAGAAAAATCCACAGATATTTATGTTCCTGGAGATCCGGTAAGGAAAATTAATGTTGATGAACAGCTCGAGGCGTCATCCTCGAATTTAAATTTCAGCATTCCTGAAGGCTATTCTTTTTATATTGATGAGGATCAAGCCATCTATAAAGAAGGGGATCAGCTCATCTATTCAAAGGGAGGAACTAAAAATTCGATCTTGAACGCTGTCGAAGGCATAAACGCCTCACCCAATGGTGCCATAGCATGGTCAAAGCACACGCTTTACCTTATTAGCCCTAACGGACAAATAAAAAATGAAGTGGGATTTGATCAGGAAGAGCAAGTTCGAAATGCAGTGATAACAGAAGATGATAATGTTATCCTACATGCTTTAACGGGCACTACAAACAGAATCTACTATGTTAAACCAGATAAATCACCTGAACTCATAATGGAAACCAAACTTGTTGCAGGCGACCACTACAGTAATTTTCAAGCTGTAGAGAAAGAAGAAACGACTGCCTTCACGTATACCGTTTTTGCTACAAGAAACGGATCTAAAATTATCAATACATATTACGCCGAAAGTTCAGGGGAAGGAGAAACCGACTCAAAACTTCTCAAAATCTATAATTCTGAAACAGGGAATACATTTTCTAAGCCAAGTTATTTTACACTCGGCATTAAAGACGGTGAACCAACGGTCTTCTTCAGCGCAAACGATAACATCTCTCCAAAAAAATCTGTTGTAAGCATTTATGAAGCAAAGATGGATGAAGAAGGAGAGTGGGTAGCTTCTCGCAGGAGTACGAGCGATGAACTTTCGATCAGACCGATCAGTTTAACAGGAGATGCGATCGTTTGGTTAGACAGAGAAAAATCCGGTTACGAATTGCATGGTGCTTCTACATCAGAAACAGTCATTGAGGATAGCACGAAAACCAGTGGCCAAGATATCAAACTAGCTATTTTCGACACATTCTCAGCAATCGTGGGTATGTTTGCGATGCTTGCATTCTCTTTTGGATTTCTTATCCTGCCAGCATTCGCTCTTATGTACCTATATTTTTCAAACACTGCTGCACTCGAACAGGATAAGCCTTGGGTTGAATGGACAATCGTACTGCTTTTCGTAGGGTCACAAATTGCCTTTTTACCATCCATCCTTGATGGACCATTTCAATATCTTGCACCGAGTTACTTAATATTCCCAGGTGCTGGCTATGTATGGCCACTCGTAATTTTTGGAATATCCTATATGATCAGTAGACTTGGTCAAGACCACGAATGGACGATTTTACAAAAAACATCTTACCAACTTGGAATTAACCTCGGAATCGTCGTCCTTTTGTTAGGACCATATATCCTTTAACAATAAAACTTGCTCGGACTAGTCCGAGCAAGTTTTATTTTGCTTGTTCTTTTGCTTTTCGATTAACCGCTAGCACAGCTTCATTAAGTAACTCATCAAAATGAGCTTCTTTAAGAACATCCAAACCTGCTGCAGTCGCTCCTCCTGGCGTTGTTACTTGATCGCGGAGAGCACTTGCCTCCCTACCGTCTTTTAACATCGCTACGGATCCGTACATCATTTGTACCACAAGTTTCGTTGCTTGCTCTGACGTTAATCCATATGTTTTCGCTGTTTGTTGGAGAGCTTCTGCGAATTGATAAACAAATGCAGGTGCACTGCCTGTGACAGCGGTCAACTTGTGGATCTGTTCTTCAGAAAGCTCTTCAGAATGCCCGATTGCGTCCAAAATGAGTTGCAGGGATGCTCGGTCATCCTCAGTAACACGTTTTCCACAAGCAAAGATTGACATAGACTCCTTCACATCGGCTGCAGTATTTGGCATGATCCATGCCACAGGACTTTGAGGTAATGCTTCTTCAAGTTGAGTTGGTCCAATACCTGCAGCTACAGTAATAATGAGCTGACTCGTCACAAAGCCCGATAACTCTTTCAATACAGCAGGGTGACTTGCAGGAGGTACTGCGAGAATAACAACGTCGTGATTTGAAACAACATCCTGCCATTTTGCAGTTTCAACATGATATGTATCTTTTAGATGAGCTAGTCTTCTGCTATCTGATCGATTAGAGATCGTGACGGTGCCAATGTGACCTGATTGTTTAAGTCCAGAAAAAATGGCTTCTGCCATACGACCAGCGCCAATAAATAGAATGTTAGGTTTCTTCATATAGGCCTCCTTCCACATTTTCTTCTATACTATATCAAAACTATGATCAAAGATAAAAACGCTGGTATAAACCAGCGTCAGTTTGTAGAGAAAACGATGTCTTTATTCTGTTCTCCCAATGCCGTAGTCGATGACGATCGCATGCTTTCCGCATACGAACGTCTCTCCTACTTGAAGGGAATAAATCCAAAACGAACATTCCTTCCCAATGGTTTAACAGATGAATTTGGAAGGAGATTCTGACCATCCATATATTCCTCAAACTTAATTGGAGCGGAAATAATGGACTACTCTGCAATACCAAAACTGTTTCAACACTCTAACGCTGTTATAACCAGCGCTTTTAGTTACCAAAACTTAAATCCTGGGGAACTTGGCGGTGCGTGTTCGATCATGTGCACAACCGGAACCGTGTATGCAACGAGAATGAGAATCGTAGCTACTGTCAGCCAAAGCCTCCAATTTTCAAGGATAACTGGTGTTCTTTCAGCTCGATCGGCAACTGTTCCTATTGGGAAGTCTTCTTTTCCTTTTGGAGCAAAAAATGCAAGATCAGTCAGAATAAACATCAATAATAAAATAGCAATAAATAATATCGAGCCCCCAAGTGCCATCGTAACTTCATATGGAATCCATCCTAGAGCATCCGGGTGATCTTGATAGGTTGTGTAAGCTGTTCTTCTAGGAGCACCGAGTAACCCAACAGTATGCATAGCACCTGACATGAAGAACATTCCAACTGCCCAAAGAATCGTTTGTAAGTTTGCAAGACTGTGCATTCTTCCTGTTAGTACTCTGCCTGTAAGGTGCGGAATCAACCAATACGCAATTCCAAAGAACGTCAATGCAACACTAGAAGCAACTGTAAGATGGAAGTGTCCAGTTACCCATAACGTGTTATGAACGATTTGGTTCATCTGGTTACTTGCATTGATGATTCCTCCTGCGCCTGCAGGAACGAAAATCAGCATACCGACCATAGGAGCAAAGAATCGTGCATCTCTCCATGGAAGCTTCTTAAACCACCCGAACAACCCAGATGCTCCCTTTTTACGTCCAGAGATTTCAAACGTAGCGAACAATGAGAATGCTGTCATCAAAGAAGGAACGATAACCATAAAAGTTAAGACTACCTGTAAGAATTTCCAGAACGGAGAAATTCCTGACTCTAGTAACTGATGGTGAAAGCCTACTGGAATTGAGAACAGTAGAAATAAAACGAATGATAAACGTGCTAGAGCGTCACTAAATATTTTCCCTCCGATGATTTCAGGAATAATGACATACCAACACACGTACGCAGGAAGTAACCAAAAATAAACGAGAGGATGACCAAAATACCAAAACAGCGTACGACTAAGTAAGATGTTGATGCCATCTACCCATCCAAATGACCAAGGAATAAATTGAAAGAGTACTGATGCAGCGACACCTATTGTAGCGACAAACCATAAAACCATCGTCATGACAGCCATAAAAGCAAACAGTGGAGAGAGTTTTTTCTTTGATACCTTTTTACAAATATAATAGTGACTACACATTGCCCCGCCAGCTAACCAAGTGCCAATAATAAAGAACGTTAATCCAATATAAAACAAGGGAGAAGCCTTCAATGGGGCATAAAATGTGTAAAGCACAGTACCTTCATTTAATAAAATCATAACGGTCGTTAAGACTGTTCCGATCGTCATGACGACAAATCCCAGCCATGCCATTCTAAACGGTTGATCGTAAAACTTTCCTAACGTTCTGCTTAGACCAGCGTAAAAGAATCCAATAATAAAATAGGTTGTAAAAACAAGTGCGAGTAAGATTCCATGAGCTGTGAGTAATTGATAATAGCCTATCCCTGCAGGAAGCTGAACCGTTCCACTTCTTACAAGAGTTTGAAGCAGTCCAGCAATACCTCCTAGTAGTACCGCTGCAAATGCAACATAAATGTGTGCCATACTAAGCTTTGCATCTGCACGATCAACAACTTGACTTATCATTCGATCACCTCCAGAGGCACGCCCATCGCCTGGTGTCCGACTCCGCAATATTCATTACATAAAATTAAGAATTGACCCACATCGTCAAACGTATGAGTAATTTTATTTACGTGACCAGGAGTGACCATCATATTCACGTTTGTCTTTGGAATTTGAAATCCATGCACAACGTCTTTACTTGTTACCGTAAAATGAACAGTCGCTCCTTTCGGGATTTTCAAGTCTTGAACAGATTGAAATGTGAACGCTTGAGCAATCATTACCAATTCGTATTCGTTTTCTCCAATCTTTTTTAAGCCTGGTTCGTCGAATGGAGCCGTAATATCAACTTCTTGAGGATCTAAAATTTCATCATCACTCGGCGGTGTGTGACCCATTGCAAATGCATTGATACCGATAATCAGTAAAAAGACGACTAATGTTCCACTTCCGACAATTAACCAGATTTTCTCAAACTTATGAATGTGCATATTCTTCCCTCCTGATTAAAACCTCGCTACATATAAGCAGTAAACAGCTCCCCATGATAGAACGATAAAACCACCTACCATAAAGACAGAAATAATTGTTCCTTTAAGATCTTCTTCACTTTTCTCAACCTTTACTGAACGGTGAGCTTCACTTTTACTATCAACAAGTTTCAATTCTCTCCCCCCTAACTCAATGTCTACTCTTAGTTTAGGAGATGGAAGGAGTAGCATCTGTGACATATATCACAAACATGGTGAATTTCACACAAAAAAAAGAGGGTATAAGAGATCATGATCTCTTACACCCTTACAATCGACATATGCTGCTAGGACATCCTTCACAGTGACAAATAGCCTTTAACCGGTCAATATCTCTTATCGTAATGACGCCACCTTCATAGTCGATGATCTCTTCTCTTTTTAACTGGTTTAACATTCGATTGACTGTTTCTCTCGTCGAGCCGATTAAGTCTCCTAGTTCTGAATTTGTTAAGCGATTTGTGAACCGCACTTTGTTGCCTTCCGATACGCCATACGTATTCGACATACGGATCAGCGTAGAGGCAAGAGCGCCATTTTTACCAAAGAACAAGAGGTCTCGAAGTTTTGTTTGTAAAAAACGCTGCATGTAACCAAGCCACTTCATGAAATCGATCGCTAAATCACCATTTTGCCAGAGGAGCGTTTCAAGATCCTTTTGTTGAATAACACCAAGAGTACAATCGCTTATTGCTTCTGCAGTATAACTATTCGTTATGTGAACATCATCTTTTAAATCACCGAACAAATCTCCAGATTGGAAATAATACAGTACAAGGTCTTTTCCTTCATCTGAGCTTTTTGTTAATTTCACCGCACCTTGTTTAAGAAAGTAAATATGTTGGCACTCTTCACCTTCCCAATAAATCTTCTCACCACGAGGCACATGCCTCTCATACATAACACCTTTTAGTTTTGAGAAATTTTCAGAAGCAAAGGACTGAGTATTGTAGCCAGCCGTGTTTTTTGAAATCATTGGGCACTCCATTATCCGAACTCCTTTCGTTCCAATTCATCTTAAGTTTAGTATACCAGCAACCTTGAATTTAAGGTGTGACAATAATCACACCTTTCAATCAGGGTGTGACGAAATACACATCTTGAAAGGGATAAAGCGATTAAACTAAATGAAAATAAACCATAGGAGGTTAAAAAATGGTCACTGGCTTATTACTAATCGATGACAAAAATAGTGAACTCCTAAACACTGCTCATTATAAAGAGAAGTTAGATGAGTTCCTCATGATCACAAGACCTTTCACAGAGGAAATCATAATCGTCTCTAATCACCCTAAAATCATCTTACCTTACACACCACGAGACATACGTATCGTGACGGAGTACTATAAGCATTCAGGCATTTTGGGACAGCTGCATGCTGGCCTTTCACTATCAAGTTATCAGGCCAATATTGTGGTTGATTACGAAACATCATTTCATGAACTAGAGCTTCAACCCCCGATTGAAGAATTCTCAAAAACAAATCCTGACCTGATCCTTTTTGAGAAATCAAAGATAAACGGAATCTACAACAAATCGATCGTACCAGTACTGTCTGAATACCTTGAACACCCAAGCAAGGCGACAAGGAAATTCGATGACCTCAATTTTGTATTGTAACGAATAAAAGACACGACAATAGTCACAATTCGACTAGTCGCGTCTTTTTTTTGAAAAGAATTAGGACTATTTGTAGAGATACCATATAATAAGTGTATCGTTTTAAATCTATAACAAAGGTGAACTCAATGAAAACTAAATTTATCGTTATTTGTGCGCTAGTTGTTTTTCTCGCTACTAGTGTGACGTTTCTTTTACTTTCTACTGGAGGGGAATCACTTTCAGAACCAAAAAACCTGTCATCGTACCGTGACGATCTTGCTGTAGCGGAAAACAATACCGTATCTCTTTCTTCAATAAGTCTTTCAGCAGTTGGAGATATTCTGATTCACGACAGGGTCTATGAAAATGCTGAAACGAACAACGGCTATGACTTTATGCCGATGCTTGAAGCTGTGAAATCTGAGATGGAGAAGGCAGATATTACGTTTGCTAATCAGGAAACAGTCATCGGTGGAACTTCGATTGGTTTATCTTCTTATCCAAGTTTCAATAGCCCACAAGAAGTAGGGGACGCCCTAAAAGAAAGCGGTGTCGATATCGTCTCTATGGCAAATAACCATACGCTTGACCGTGGTGAAAAAGCATTACAAAATGCCTTTAAGCACTGGAATGAGATCGGAATGCTTTATACAGGAAGTTACCTTTCACCAGAAGATCAATCGAAGATCAGAACGATAAAAAAAGATGATATCACAGTAGCTTTTCTTGCTTATACATATGGTACAAACGGCATTCGCCCCCCTGCAAACAAGCCATATCTGGTCAATTACATCGACAAACAAAAGATTGCGAAAGATATTCAAGAAGCTGAATCCATTTCAGACGCTGTGGTTGTCAGCATGCATTTTGGAAATGAATACGAAAGGCTCCCGAATAACTTTCAGCTAGAATTGTCTTCATTTATAGCAGAATCAGGTGCCGACATTATCCTAGGTCATCACCCTCACGTTCTTCAACCGGTAGAATGGATCAATACGACAGATGATCGCAAGGTTTTTGTAGCCTACTCTCTAGGCAACTTCTTATCTGGCCAGAAAAATAACTATAAAGATATAGGTGGTATCCTTACCTTGAATATCGAAAAGAAGAAATTTAGAGGTGAGACGAGCGTTCGTGTGACCTCTCCATCATTCTTCCCAACTTTTGTAGAGAAAGGTTACATTGTAAAACCGCTAAATGAATCTAAACCTGAGTTACTTGATGAAATAAATCAACACATGAGTCAATGGGTTCCTGAATTAAACGTTCCGAAATAAAAATAACGCCGCCCCTTCAAATGAGGGGCGGCGTTTTAGCGATTAGAACATTACGTTCCATGTTTTTGGTCCTACGATACCATCTACAAGTAATCCTTTTCTAGATTGATAACTCCTTACTGCGTCTCTCGTAATGGGGCCGAAAATGCCATCTGGCTTAACATTGACTGCTCGCTGGATTGCCTCAACATCTTTTCCACGATCCCCTATCATGACATAGTGACCTGGATAAGGTCTTACAGGAGCTTGAGATGAAGGTCTCTTTGGAGCTTTCTTTAGAGCAGCTAGCGTGATCGGACCTACAATTCCATCTTCACTAAGACCATACAATCGCTGAAACTTCTTAACAGCCAATTCCGTTTCTCTCCCAAAAATCCCGTCTGCACCATATTCCTGCAGATTCATACCCGCATTGATCAGATAGTTTTGAATTCGTTTCACTTCGTCCCCGCGATCTCCATAGCTGATAAGTAAAACGTTTTTAGGAGGCGGTGTTGGAATGACGTCTATAACATCAGAACCATCGAGCAAATGATAGGAAGCTGTCACGTCACGAATGAATTCTGCCCATGTTACGCCGTAACGATTCAAAGCGTTCTGTGGATCTGTTCTTCGTGTAGGATCTAATGTGGAGTGTGCAACAACATCAGACTCTGGGTCTAACTTAAATTTGTCACATAGATAGGCGATGTACCAAACGTACCGACTATACGCTTCTCGAAACGTAATGCTTCCTCCCCAACAAAGTTCCACTCCGATCGCATGATCATTCGCATCACCATTAAATAAAACATTATCCGTGTTTACAACATAGCGCACATGCCATGCTTTTTCATCTAATGGAATAATTTCTAAGATAACATCATCATCAATAAACGTATGTGCTGAAGCTGAAACAACGTTTTTTGCAAAATATGCGCGATTCGCATATGCAGTGGAACCAGCATTGCCTGTATCGTGCGCAACAATGAATGTTATTCCGTTATTTTTTTCTTGTGGCCTAGATTTCCCCTTACTTATATAATCCCTAGTAATGGCATACTTAAGGTTTTCTGCCATTTTCCTCACTCCTTTTAATGTGCCACACTTCTTCCTAAATATGGTATGTGGAACTACTGAGAGGAGGACTAGTTATCGTTCCCATTTACATAAAAAGGGCCAGGGCCTAAAGGACCCCGGCAGTATTTCTAATTCATCAGCTTATTGTAATCTGTAGCATCATTCATAAACGATTCTAGATCGGCGTTCATTCCAGGCTTGTTCGTCAGTCTAGTAAGTACGTTTGAATACTCTGGTTCGTTTTCTTCGTTTTGAAGAGCTCTCAATGCTTTCTGAATCAACATCGCATCTTTTTGGTTAATATTCACTGTCGATCCCTCCGTTTTAAATTTATTATTTCACAACAGACTCAACATATTACATCCTTTTGTAAGGGAGACTATGATTGAGGTGAATACGTTGAATAAAGGAATCATTACAGCATTATCTGCCATTGCATTAGCGCAAAGCCTGAAAATACTCACTCACAAGAAACAGGCCAATAAATGGGATTGGCGTCCTCTTTTTCAAACAGGTGGAATGCCGAGTTCTCATTCAGCAGGTGTTTCTGCACTAGCAACTTATACTGCATTACAAACTGGAAAAGAATCGATCGAAACTGCGCTAGCTTGTGTTTTCGGGGTCATCGTTATGTACGACGCACAGGGGATCAGAAGGCATACTGGTGAAATAGCTCAATTAGTAAATGACCTTGATGAAGATATCGAATTATTATCAGGCCATTATCCTGACCTTCTGCATGTAAGGAGAGAAGAAGAGCTTAACGAACTTCTCGGACATCAACCTGCAGAGGTCGCTGGCGGAGCTTGTCTTGGTATTGCACTCGGCGTTCTGGGACACTCATTAGGAAAAAATAAACAGCCCAAACATTGACATCTTCCCTCAAGAGTGTATAATAAGAAATTGGGATCTCGAAATTCCCGTATTAACAACTAGCTCCTTTAACATTAGGAGAACTAAAATTCATAACTGGAAAGGTATGAACAGCATGTTTCAAATTGGCTTACATCAAGTGAATGGCCATACTACAATTGCTGTTGATCCTGCTCACTCACACTGGCGCGGCTTCGGAGCCGTAAGGATGAAAGAGAGGTAGGGCTTTCGTTGTTTGAGAGATCAACAGATCTCGATGGTATGTTTACCGCGGCAATGAAGGAGTTACTGTTAATAAATTAACGATCGTTAAATTAACCCATAAGAAGGAGCGCATCGAATCGATGCGCTCCTTGTCCATTTTACTAAGTTTTTCTTTCAATGATTCCAGCAATCACGCCACCTGTATACATAATTGATGAAATGATACCACTAACCCCAAAAGCTCCAAAAGCAAATATCCACCGAAGAGGATGCGGCTCTTGAATCGAAGCATAATCTGGCAAGTAATTTCCGAGAGTGATTCCGATGAACAATGCGACGATAAGACCTGCAATTAAGATATAAACGGCCATTTTCCTAAGTAAATATCCATTCATGAGCTCGACCTCCTTGCCATCTTCATTCCCTCATGCTTATCCCTCAAACATCCTAGTCTTTCATATAGCTTGCATCATGAGTGTCATGAGGTAAAAACCCGTTCTCAGCACGTTTTTGATGTAACATTTCATGATTTTCTTCTGTATTCCACCCGATATCATTCGTTGGGTGAACCCATTCATCTCCAGACATAATGGCAGGATCGACCTCATCACTCCAATTATTAAGAGGGGAATCAGATGAGTCATACAGACTATCGCCAATAACGACGCCATAGCGGTTTACAAAAGGAGCTTTCATTTCTATACCAGTACCCTTAAAGGACGGGGCATCAACTTGATGTGGTTGCGTTTCATCAAAAACAGGGGACTGCATGTCGGTTTTATCTTTTTTCATCTCAGAAGCCCTCCTTACTATTCATGACGTTAGTATCGGGTAAATAAAGCGTACATATGCGAAGGATACTGAGATGGACAATATATGTTAAAATAAGTTCACTTGATAATAAAAGGAGTATCCATATGACTATGTTCGAACAACACCCATTTCTCTTGAATAACTGGAAAGAAGCTGGGTTTGACCAACTATCACCTGTTCAAGAACAAGCAATGCCTCGTATTCTGAATGGTGAGGATCTACTTGTTGAAGCACCAACCGGAACAGGAAAAACGTTAGCCTACCTTCTACCTGTTATTCAGGAATTACAAAGTGATATCACACACACTCAAGCAATTATACTTGCACCAACCCGTGAACTTGCGATGCAAGTATTCGGTGTAGCTCAAAAGTTTCTAGAAGGTAGTGGTATGAGCGCTGCCTCAATGATTGGAGGAGCTGCAATAAAGCGCCAAGTTGAAAAGTTGAAGAAGCATCCAAAACTAATTGTAGGTACACCTAACCGCGTAGCGGAATTAATCGACATGAAGAAACTCAAAATGCATGAAGTGAAGACCATCGTATGCGACGAAGCCGACCAAGTGCTTCACCCATCCACAATGGATGACGTTTCGTTTATCTGTCAGTCCGCGAAGCGTGATTGCCAATTGCTTTTCTTCTCAGCAACCCTATCTGAAAAAGTAACGCAGCAAGCCAAGAAGCTATCTGAAAATGCATCTCATCTCACCATCAAAGCATCAAAAGAAGAGAAAGAAGCTGTAGCACATAGCTACTATGTTACAAATCGACGTGAGAAGCCTGAATTACTACGAAAACTTTCTAAGAAAGATGGTGTTAAGGCGCTTGCGTTTGTTAACAATAGTAAATTCCTATTGCGCCTTAAAGAGATCCTTGCTACGAAGAAAATTTCCTTTGATGTTTTGGACAGCTCTACAAACAAAACGGAACGAAAAAACGTGTTGAATAAATTCCGTAAAGGAGAGATTCAACTGTTAATTACAACAGACCTTGGTGCTCGTGGTCTTGATATCGAGAACATCACACACGTGTTTCATTATGATTTACCAGAGGATTCAAGAACGTACGTACACCGTTCAGGTCGTACTGGAAGAATGGGTAACGAAGGTCATGTTGTTACTCTCCTGCTTCCTGGTGAAGAAAAATATCTTGAGAAGATCACAAATAAGCTAGGTCTTGAAGTAACTAGAAAGAATGAGTCTCAGAAAAAGAAAGTTAAACGTAAATAAAACAAAGCTGGCAATAGGGTGACCCTATTGCCAGCTTTTCTTTTATCTCAATCACCATTGAACATATCGAACAAGCCTTTTGCCATGCTTCCTTCTCCTTTTGCTCCACCTGCTTGTGGCATAGCAGCGAAAACACGGCTTGCTAATCGGCTGAATGGAAGGGATTGCACCCAAACTGTTCCTGGACCTTTCAACGTTGCAAAGAACAATCCTTCTCCTCCAAACAGAGCTGTTTTCACACCTTTAACAAACTCAATATTGTAATCAACTTCTTCTGTCATCGCAACAAGACAACCGGTATCCAGACGCAATACTTCACCTGCTTTAAGCTCTTTTTAATGAATGGTGCCTCCCGCATGAACAAAAGCCATTCCATTCCCTTCAAGTTTCTGCATGATAAAGCCTTCTCCACCAAAGAAACCGGCTCCGATTTTCTTTTGGAATTCTATACCTACTGACACTCCTTTAGCAGCAGCTAAAAAAGCGTCTTTTTGACAGATCACCTTTCCATTCAGTTCACTCAAGTCCATAGGAATGATTTTTCCTGGGTAAGGAGAAGCAAACGACGCATGTTTCTTCTCGGTTCCCTGATTTGTGAATGCTGTCATGAAGAGACTTTCTCCAGTCAATACTCGCTTCCCTGCACTGAACAACTTGCCCATCATTCCACGTTGCCCACTTCCATCACCAAAAATCGTTTCCATCTCGATTTCATCTTCCATCATCATCAAACTACCCGCTTCTGCAATAACCGTTTCACCGGGGTCAAGCTCTACCTCTACAAACTGCATATCATCACCGTATAACGTAAAATCAATTTCATGATCGTTCATGCTCATTCTCTCCCTTCTTATCATTAACAACTAATACGGCACATCAAGGTAAAGGTTTCGAAAAATACCTAGACAAATCTTTACAAGCAAAAAAAGACCTGCTTTGAAATAGCAGGTCTTCTTACATATTATTTAGGTGACGTCATTTTTTTAGGATTTTCTTGAAGGACCCTTTTAACTGTTCGACATACTTCCTCGATATCGAATGGTTTAGCAAAGTGTGTGATTGCACCTAGATTCATGAATTCTTCTACGAGCTGAAGCTCACCGTAAGCTGTCATAAAGATAACCCGAACGTCTTCGTCCAACTTCTTTAGAGACTTAAATACTTCTAACCCATCCATCCCAGGCATCTTCAAATCTAATAAAATCAGATCAGGATCTTCTTGCTTCACTAACTCAATCGCTGTAATGCCATTTGGTGCCTGCAGCGCTATGAAGCCTTCCTTCCTAAAAAGCTCACTTAACAAAATACGAATTCCATACTGGTCATCAACAATCAGAATTTTATTCATTCGTATGCCACCTCTGCTATTTAATCTCACGTCTTGTCCTTCGTTATCACTATTGTGCACTAAAATTAGAATCCTGGAAATAACTTCGTCGAAACTAGTCATAAGACTACATTTCTCGCACTTTTTCGCCCTTCAGACGTTCCTTATTAAGAATTCGTGTGATGATATAAAAGTATAACCGTCTTTTTTACCATTTTATTACTTTATCAGTCATTCTAGTTTTATTTACGATATCAGGGGGTATTGCCTACTAACATATGATAGGAGGTAATATGAGATCATGGTTGGTCCTTCGAAACAGCACATTAAGGAAATTGAAAACAAAGCAAAACAAGATCAAGAAGAAGCAATTAAAGCTCGTAATGTTGTCTCAAAAGCTACTCGAGTAAATTCTATACATCCATCATAAAAAGCAGGTATCTACCTGCTTTTTTAGCTGTGAAAAACTATCTAGTTTCACCTCGTTAAGAACGCTCGCGTTAATCCTCTTTTATCATCGTAATGAACTCTGCATAGTCAGTAGTGAATGCGTCTTTCTTTTTGAACCCTAATTTCTCGTATAAATGAATAGCCCTATTGTTAAATGTTGCGACCGACAACCTAATCGGCATTCTGACATACTGTTCTTTTATATAGTTCATGATGATTGTACAAAACTCATATCCATTCCCTTGTCCAGTATAATTAGGATCCATTCCAAAACCGATATCTATAAAATTATCTGGATATACACCATAGGTATGCCCAACCGGAATTTGAGCTGTTTCACCTGAACATAAGAAACCCACTACTTTGTTATTTTCATCAACTAGTAATCGATAGGAACCATCTAGTCGTTCGTTTATTTCTTCTTCATTCACTTCGTTATTATAAAAATCATAAGGCGGTTCGTATACCCAACTTAGTGTTCGTTTAGCTCCTTCAATGTCCATCTTCTTGATCGTTAAATTCATCGTATCCATCCTATCTATGTATAATTCGCCTTTCTTCCTGAAAAACTTCTTCATTCTTATACGTTACCATAACGATTGAGTTAGACATCTTAATCAAATAGAAAAAATAAAAATCACACCTGCGAACCAGGTGTGATTGTTTATATCAATCATTTATTTACGATATGTTCGTTCGAGTTCAAGCTTTGCTGCTTCATCCAAAGTTTCTGGAGAATCAGGATCTCTCTCGAGCGTTCGTTCAACATCTTGTTGAATCACATCATCCATCGTTTCAGCACCTGACGTTTCGACGATCATCTTTTCGACATCGTGATCTACCATTGCTGAGACTGGGACTTCTGTTTCATCGAGTTCGGAAGCTTTTCTCTTCGTGTATCCGTTTGGGACAATGGCTTCTTCTTTCTTAGCAGCCTCACTATTCTTCTTTCGACTTTTCACTTTGTCGACAAGATCATTGGATTTTGTTTTAACAGACTGAGCGAATGTAGTCGACTTTTCTTTCACATTCCCAGTTACCTCAACGCTTTTGTCTTTTGCCTTGGTAACCCCTTCACTAATATCAGTACGAAGTTCCTTCCCTGACTTAGGAGCTAAAAGTACACCCGCAGCAGCGCCGACAACTGTTCCAGCAAGAGCAGCAATTGCTGGCCCTTTCTTCTGAATATCCTGTTTTTTAGGAGACTTATTGATTCGAATCACTTCTCTTTCACCAGAGTCTTGACCTTGTGGGGCAGGTTCGTGTTTCACATCGACTTTGTGTTCAGAATCCGTTTTCTTCATGATTAACCATCCTCCTTAACAGATTGAGTGTACGACTTCTTAAGACGATACTGTTCCCATAATCCTAAGATAGTACTACCCCAATTCGCTACTTTAACCGTGTTTCCCTGCTTTGATTCTACACCTTTTTCAAAAGAATGACTGATTTTTGCAAAAGAGTTGTTGAGTTTCTTCAAAGATTCACCAGTATCCTTCACAGCATCGAACGCTGGACTGAACTTTGCTGCATTTTCTTGAATTTCGTCAGTCAAAACATTCGTTTTATGGAGCAGAATAGTCGTTTCTTTCGTTAACCCATCAATCTGACCTTGCACAGAATCAATCGTCTCAGCAGTTTTAGAAAGGGTAGCATTCGTAGATTTCAATACTTTAATCAGAAAAATACTTAAGATAGCAAAAGCTAGCGCTATGACTGCAACTGCCAAATAGAGAATAATTTCCATATAGAGCCTCCTACCAACTGAATTTGGGTATGGTTACCATTACCCTTGAATAGGAAAGCTAATCACATAATTTATGATTCTTTCATAAAGACCTTATCGATGGTTTCTTCTAATTCCTTAAACAACTCCCATTCTCGTTGTTCGTCAGTTAGGTTTGCTAGCAAACTCGCTAGGATAGATCTATAATACCAACCCTGCTTCTCTCTGCCCCTACTAAACTTCTCCCAAACGAGGTCCCCATCGTTTTGTAACTCGATGAGGATGGTTCGCAAATTGTGTAGTTTATCAGCACAAGCAATTTGCTTAATCTCAAAAGAAGCACCTTCTAAATAATCGATCGTATGCTTTTTACGTTCTTCCCACACCATGCTTTTCTCTGGTTCAGAACATCCTTCAACTAACCTTGCAATTTCAACACCGAACGCTTCTTCGAGTTCTGAATAAGTCGTCGCCGTATCTTCTAACACATCATGAAGAATAGAAGCAGCGACAACTTCCTCCCTTACTCCATGTTTAAGTAAGTAAAAGCCAACTGTAATAGGATGTGAAACATAAGGAAGGTTTGATTTTTTTCTATACTGTTTATCATGTGCATACGCAGCATATTCAACCGCTTTTTCAATGACCTTCATCGCTACCCCTCATTTCTTTTTATCGAAAATCTTTTTTGATAGGTTACTAGTCTCCAGACCCATTCTAGCGGACCATACTTGAATGAATTCAGCCATATTTTGCTCAGTACGATTTGAACGATATAGATGACTACCAATAGGAGAATACCGGTGCTTACTCCAACTTCCCCATAAAGACCTAATCCATAATTATAAAAGATCAGTGTGCAAACGATGGACTGGAACAAATAATTACTAAGTGCAAGTTTTCCTACCCATTCGAAAACGATCATCTTCTTACCTCTCTGGTAGAGCAAAACAAAAAGGGCTACATAAAATAGTGATACAAGAGGGCCTCCGAGCGAATCTTGAAGGTGTAAAAACGCATATGAACTCGTTACATATGGAAGAAACTTTATAACAAACCCAACAGAACCCACCATGAGTAGTTTTTTTATAAGTGGAGAGTTAGCAACATCACCGTTCAGCCATCCCTTTTTCGCAAACCCTGCGCCGAATAAGAAGAAAGGCAAAATCACAAATAATAGAAAGAGTGCGTTCCAGCCCCCGTTCACATAAGCCCAGTCCTCGATTCTTTGTTGCATGATTTCTACTAAACTACCAGATCCATATACTTCGATCGATTGCTGGATCGCAATTGGCTGATGACTCGAAAATTCAACAGCACTTAATGGTAACATCAATAAAAACAAGAAAATGGCATAGATAAGCCAAAGAACAACTCCGATTTGAAGTAGTCTCGTCCCTCTCAATCGGATAAATAAAAGAAGGACTAAACCGCAAAGACTGTATGTAAATAAAATATCACCATGCCAAATAAGAGTGAAATGAATGACTCCTAACAACATTAAGAACAGGAGGCGTCTTAGCATCAATGGATAAAATGCAGCACCTCTCTCCAGTACACGACTTCGGAATAGAATGAAGCCATACCCGAACAAAAATGAAAAAAGTGGGTAAAAGCTCGCTTGAGCGAAGAAATCAACAAAGATCATAGACCATTGATTAAGCTGATTTCCCCAATAATTAAGGTTGTCGATATAGATATAGGGAGAGTGAAAATCAATCATATTCACTAAAAAAATGCCCAACAGTGCAAATCCCCTCATCGCATCTATTGAATGGATCCTCTCGCTTCCCGAAACGGGTGCTAGTTCTTTCCCCATATTTTCATCCTTTCTAGCGCTCTTCTCTATCACTTCTTACAAATCTCTGTTAAATAGTCTGAGGTAGTTGTTATCAATTCTTTATCTAGCTCAGGATATTGTTCGAAATCGATTCCTTCCATAATATAAGCATGAAATTTACGTATATCACTTTTGATTTCTTCTCTTTGTCCTTCAGCTGTTAAGATCAACGCTTCGAGAACACCGTTTATAACCGAAACATCACCTTTGCCATAATGTCTTATTAAATAAAAAGACTTATAGAGATAGTGAAAAAAAGATTTTGGAGAGGTCATAACTCGCAAATTTCTATTTGAATCAAAAAAGACTTCTTTCGGTCGATATACTTCACCTATACGATGTAAGATCGATCCAAGACGATTAGTACAGTTGATTGCAGTATGAGGATCATTAACAGAAGGAGAAATTGCGCGTAATGAGATTTCAACAAGTTTTTGAATTGAAAACTCAAGATCTTGAGTGTTGATCCGCTCTGAACCGATTTTTATTACATTTAATACAGTATTCTTTTTAAAAGGATCATTACCATTCACCCATACCGTCCCAAGTAAAGAGCCTCGTCTCACATATTGACCTACTACGGCATTCAACCTAATGATGAGGTCATCTTGTTTTGAATGTTCAACAAGATTTTCATATTGAATCTGTTGGATGTACCCCATTTTCTCACTATAGATCGGAATGCCATCACCTTCTCTAAGTTCAAGCTTCTCCCAACCATCCCAATCCTCGAACTTCTCTCCTGCAATCAATTCTTCTTTCGTATCGAGCAATGCCAACGTTTCTCTTGTGATTTTCTCGATCAAGTTGCTAACTTGTACAAAAGAAGAAGAGTGATGAATAAATAAAACAAAGAACAATAAGCAAACAACAGCGATCACTACCGTTAGAACAGGGGATAACAAGAGCCTTTCGTCTTTCCCTGTCAAGAACAGCATGTTGAACAAAGCAAAAACAAAGCCAGCCACGAAAATACCTAGTACATGTTGAGTGAAACGATCCGATATAAAATCCTGCAGTGTTCTAGGTGAAAACTGTGAAGAATAAGTCGTTAACACAACCATAATAGAAGAAAAAGAAATGGTAGTCATCGTTAAGATCGCAGTAATGAGAGGTCCATACAGGGACTGTGCTATTTTCTCAGAAGCTAAGAATAGCTTCGAATATGTACCATCAAGCTGTGACATATAAGCGATATCGATCCATGTACTTATACCAACTACGACTACTGAAAGAATTCCGTAAATAACGGGTAAAAACCAAAAGCTGTTTCGTAATTTGATCATTGTTTTAGAGTCATTCATCAGGTACCTCTTTCTACGATTATTGGTATGAATAAACCGTTAATATATATAAGGGATCAGACGATTACGTGTTCTCCCCCACTCCTCATACCCTATTCCAATCGACTTTGATAATAGCTCTTCTTCAATTCTTATCCGGTACAACAATGACGGTATGAGTAACAACAACGCTACGAACACACCGATCCACACTCCCATATAGATGGGAAAACCAATCGTAATCAATAATAATCCAGTATAAAGCGGATGTCTTAGTTTACGATAAGGACCTGAGCTGACTAACTCAAGCTCCTCTTCAACGATTACATCTCTAGAAAAAAACTGTCCAAGCTCTCTAATTCCCCAGTACCGTAGTAATATACCTCCTCCGTAAATTACTATTCCAATACTTTTTGACCAAGCGGACTCTTCAAAATTAAATAAGTTTAAAACACTAAAAATAACCGTCAAAAGAATCGTTGATAACGTCATGATGAGGATTAGTCGGAACGATTTCTTCTCAATATTCGTTGGTTTGTTTTGGTCCTTTCCACGCTTTAATACGAATTCCCCAATCCAAAAAGCGGTCAAAATGAAAAAGATTATTTCCCATACATTCATTTCCTCAGCCCCCTTTTCTAGACTTGTTATAAGCAGTATACCAGAGTTTGAAGGGTACAAATGAACCAAAGGTTTATAAATGTATAATTCCGGGAATTTATACACCCTAGTAAATGTAAGCCCTTACATTAAGCAGAATTGGAGGGATGCTTATATACACCTTTCCGCATAATTTGGGGTTATTTGGTAATTAGTCGTCGCGGATAGTAGTTATATATAAGGTTGTGACAGCGTCTCATCTTCTAAGAGAATATAAGAGGAGATTAGAACGTCTATCGTCCATTTTCTTAGTTATTCTCCATTTATCCGCACTATTTGGGAAGCTGGTATTGTAAGGAAATGACGGTTTGTTATACTCGAATAGTCGAATTGATCACAGCAAATTGTCCAGTCACAGAAGAAAAAAACACATTTAACGGCAAGTTAATAGGAGTGAAATGATGAATCTAGACGATGGAAAAAAGCGAATCGTAATAAAAATTGGAAGCAGCTCATTAACGAGCAGACTCGGAGACATCAGCCGCAGAAAACTAGAACGATTAGTTGATGACATCGTAATGTTAAAAGATGAAGGACACGAAGTACTTCTCGTATCTTCAGGTGCAGTAGCTGCTGGCTATCGCAGACTCGGTTGCCTTGAGCGTCCTACATCTCTTTCTGAAAAACAGGCGGCCGCGTCGATTGGCCAGGGACTATTAATGGAAGCTTACTCAGAGCGTTTCATCTCCCATGGCTATACAGCTTCACAGATCTTGATTACGAGAAGTGACTTTTCCGATCGAAAAAGATATAACAACGCACGCAATACCATCAATGTATTGTTAGAACGCGGTATTGTACCGATCGTAAATGAAAATGACACAGTAACAGTTGAACGATTGAAGTTTGGTGATAACGATACGCTATCAGCTAAAGTTGGTGCTTTAGTCGATGCAGATCAACTTATTATCCTTTCAGATATAGATGGACTGTTCAGTGACGACCCAAGAAAGAACCCAGACGCTGAACTTCTTGAGCATGTTACAGAAATCACACCTGAAATCGAAGAATCTGCTGGAGAGCCATCGAGCTCTGTTGGAACAGGTGGAATGAGATCTAAGATCGATGCTGTGAAAATTGCTATGGCTTCAGGAACAAATTCATTCCTTGGTAATGCTTCAACGAAAGGCATTATTTATAACGCTGTTCAAGAAACAGCAAGAGGAACTTATTTCGAACCAGAGGGCGACGCAGAGCTTGACAATAAGAAGCAATGGATCGCATTTAACTCAGGCCCTGAAGGTGAAGTAATCGTTACAGACAAAGCAAGAGATGAAATTTCAGATCAAGAACGAAGCCTACAGCCTATTGGCGTTCATTATGTACACGGTCACTTTAAGCCTGGTGCAGTCGTTAAGGTAACGGACATGGATGGCGAAGAAATCGGTCTTGGTGTGACAAACTACTCTTCTAAACACCTTAAGATGATTAAGGGTCTCACATCTGATGAGATTTCAGAATTGATCGATGTATCTGTAAAAGAAGCTGTTCATATCAATGATTTTGTATCACAAGATCAGCTTGCAATTCCACTAGGCTCATAAAAGATAACTTGAACAACCAACACGAGAACATTAATTTCACAGGAGGCGTTTGATGACTACTCTAAATACAACGGTAGAAGTAAATGTAAAAGAACAGGCGAAGCTAGCACAGAAAGCTTCTAAAAAGCTTTCGCTGCTTACGACGGAAGAGAAAAACGAAGCGCTCAACATTATTGCGGACGTGCTTGAACAAAATACGGATTATATCCTACAAGAGAATAATAAAGACCTTGAACGAGGGAAAGAAAAAGAATTTACAGATGCATTTATGGATCGCTTACGCTTAACGGAAGACCGTGTGAAAGATTTTGCGAACGGACTTCGTGAAGTAGCACAGCTTGAGGATCCTGTTGGTGAAGTACTTTCTGACTGGAATTTAGATAACGGTATGCAAGTCGAACAAGTTCGCGTACCTCTTGGTGTAATCGGCATGATTTATGAAGCTCGCCCAAACGTAACGGTCGATGCAACTGGACTTGCTCTTAAGTCAGGAAATGCGATTGTTCTAAAAGGCGGCTCTAACGCGCTGAACTCAAACAAAGGTATCGTAAAAGTTATTCATGATGCGCTGCCTAAAACGAAGCTCCCTGTTGAAGCAGTACAACTAATCGCTACAACAGATCGTAAAGCGACTAGCGAACTATTTACGATGAAAGAGCATATCGATGTATTGATCCCACGTGGCGGTGGTGCGTTGATCAATACGGTAGTAAACAATGCTACTGTACCTGTGCTTGAAACAGGTGTTGGTAACTGCCACATCTATTTCGATAAGCACGCTGACGCTGAAAAAGCGATCAACATCTTGATCAATGCAAAAACAGACCGCCCAGCTGTGTGTAACGCTGCTGAAACGCTTATCGTGCACAAAGAATGGTTAAATGAAAACAAAAATCTTCTTGCGAAAGCTCTTAAAGATAACAATGTTAAGATTCACGGGGACGAGCACATCGTGAATACGTTTGAAGATGCAGTACTTGCTGATGAAGACGATTGGAGCAATGAGTACCTTGGACTTGAAATCGCAATTAAATCAGTAGATAGTACGCAAGAAGCGATCGATCATATTGAAACTTACGGAACTAAACACTCAGAAGCCATCATCACAGAAGATAAAGAATCAGCTTCCCTTTTCCGTAACCTTGTTGATGCAGCTGCAGTCTATCACAATGCATCTACTCGTTTTACAGATGGATCAGCTCTTGGTTTCGGTGCAGAGATCGGAATTTCAACACAAAAACTTCATGCAAGAGGACCAATGGGTCTACCAGCACTTACAACGATTAAGTATTGCATGACAGGAACAGGTCAAATTCGATAAACCTTTAAGCAAAGATAACTCCTTAACAAGGGGTTATCTTTTTTTGTGTATGAACTTAGAAGAGATGAACAGCCTACTGATGTGAGCATATGTTTCGAGAAAATAACGAACTCCATTTATAATGAATTAAGATATCTTTAATTCGAAAGGATGAAAGAAATGAATTACGAAAATCTATATACTGAACAAAACCTTGGGAAACTTCATCTATCGAACAGATTCATTGTCGCTCCAATGACAAGAATTACTGCAACTGATGATGGTAGCGCAACGAATAAAATGCGTGATTACTATGAACGATATGCTAAAGGTGGATTTGGTGCAATCATTACAGAAGGAATTTATACAGACCAGCTCTACAGTCAAGGGTATTTAAACCAGCCTGGTCTCACGAACGACAACCATGTGAACGCTTGGAAAGAGATTGTGGATACAGTGCATAACCATGATACAGCGATCATTGCCCAGCTTATGCACGCTGGTGGACAAAGCCAGGGGAATGTTTACACAAATACTACTGTAGCTCCTTCAGACATCGCTCCTAAAGGAGAGCAACTTGGTTTTTACGGTGGTTCAGGTCCCTTTGAAAAACCAAAATCGCTTACGAAAGAAGATATTGTGCAGATTCGTGAATCTTTCGTTCAATCTGCTCGCTATGCTGAGGAAGCTGGATTTGATGGAGTAGAAATTCACGGGGCGAACGGCTATCTTCTTGATCAGTTTTTAACTGATTATACAAACCACCGCACGGATGAATATGGCGGTTCATTAGAAAACCGTTTGAAACTAATAACAGAAGTAATCAAAGATGTGAAAGAAGCTGTAAGTGAAGATTTCACTGTAGGTATTCGTATTTCTCAAATAAAAGTTGCGGATCCTGCTTATAAATGGCCAGATGGAGAAAGCTCAGCTCAACTGATCTTCTCTACCCTAAACGAGACTGATCTTGACTACATCCACGTTACTGATGGTGATGCTGTTCAACCAGCTTTCGGTGAAGGAACGAAAACCTTAACTGCTGCAGCGAAAGCTTTCTCTGACCTTCCGATCATCGCAAATGGCCAGCTTGGTGATCCAGAAAAGGCGAGCAAACTGATCGCAGAGAAAGACGCGGACTTTGTGAGTCTAGGTACTAGCGCACTTGCAAATCCAGATTACCCTAACCGTTTGGCTAAAGGTGAAGAATTAAAGTCATTTGACTTTGAAAGCACGCTTCTGCCTATTGCCTATATCAAAGACCATGAGATCGAAATGGATTTAGTCAAAGCCTAACAACAGTTCCTCTCCTTTTTGGAGGGGAATTTTTTCTACTTGAGGTGATCAGTTAGAAATTCGAACAATCTTTCTAATGACAGAATCAACTTCTTCACTATGTCTAATGACAAAAAGATAATCAGCTTCACATTCTTCTGGATCTACTACATCTTCATTTCGTGACTCATTCTGTTGACGCATAAGGACTTCCTCAAAATTAGAGGTATTCCCTCTAAAGATATTGGTACTTCGATGACTATGCTTAACTCGATCTCGAAGTATGTCTTCTTGGATATCAAAATGAACAAGGATACGAACAAATTCCTCTTTAGCATAAATGTCTTCAAGCAAATATTTTCGTCCTGATTTAGTTCGATTTGCACTACTAACAATAATATGAAAGTCCGTATGCTCTTTCGCATAGTCGACGATAAGTTTGGAAATCGAGTGCTTCAGTGTATTTGGACCACTTTTCGGTTGAAGATTTTTATAGTATGTATTTATAAATTCAGCGTGGTTGTCTTGGTCTACAACAAAAGAATGAACCAGTTCTTTTTCTAATGCTCGCGCAAAGGTACTTTTCCCTGTGTGGGTTTTACCTACTGTTATGATAACTAACCTTTTCATACGTCCTCACTTTCATAGCTATTTCGAATAAGCTTCGCTATGTTAAACAACATTGCATTCGCACCAAATCTGCTTAGTCGGTGACATAGATAATCTTACGTTAATTTTTTAAATCGATGCTCCTGAAGCAGCTGCTTGATCTGCCTTCACACAATCGATCGCAACAACGAGTGCAATCATAATAGTTTCCATCTCTCCATCTATTACTTTAACCTTGTAGCTATCACCCCAAGTGAACCATTCTTTGCTCACTTCTCCTATGATTTCACCATGTCGTAAAACGTGAAAGTCCATATTCCACCAATTACCTTGGACGTCAATACCTCCCGAGTCAATCGAATATCGTGACTTTAAAAAGGACAATTCCTTTTTAATTGTTACTACCTCTTGCCCATTCACCTCTACTAAGAACTTTGGTAGAAAGCTGAACACTTCTTTTGTAATGAGTGCTACTTCATCCCTTGCAGTATTCATAATGAAGAAAGTTTTTGGAACTTGCATAAAACTTCCCTCCACGTAATAAACATCCTTCTCCTGTTGATCTTTTACTGTAAATTCCCCTCCAAGACTGAATACCTTCTGTTTAATATAAAGCTGACTCATACATATGCCTCCCAATACTTGACCTTTTACAATATTTACGTTTGAGATTGGGAGTGGTTCCAAAAATTTGTATTAGACTCTAAGTAAAGCTCTAAAGCGTATCCCTTCACTCACTACGATTAGTCTTTTTATTAACCTGTGAATTCATAAGTAAGAGAGCTCCTCCTATTAAAGAATGAGCTCTCGTTATCTACAAGATAAAGGTGTTCACAGATCACTTGGATTTGTTACTTCATCAGTAATCTTTACATCCCAAGAAATAATGGTTGTACTATCTCTAACATGATTCTTCTTGATGACTTCCAATAATCTTGTCATTCCCTCATCAACCTGTGAATCGCTCATCATATCATAAATATTTTTAGGAACAGAGAATGGTTCGTTAGGGCATTCAAGCAGACCGTCAGTTGTTAAGAATATGCGATTTACACCTTTTCTTAATTCTCTTACACCGCTACTATAACAAGGAATAACTTGATCAAATGTATTAACCTGGCCAATCCACTCATAAAACTGGCGTTGGTTTAGTTGATACTGACCAAGACGAGCAAGTTCAGGATGAAACACAAACGAAAGGCAATCACCGATTGAAAACCACCATACATACTTTTCTTTTCTTAAAACGATCAAACAGGCTGTTTCACCTTGCACGTTTTTACAATCCTTTAGAAACGTTTCCTCTTGGAATAGATTTAGCATTGTATCATGTAGCCTTTTCATAGTTTGTTCGGATGGAAGCGATAAAATCTGCTGTAGTTCTGCCTTCCACTTCAAAAATTGCTCTACTACTAATTCTGCACTTTCGGCTGAATTATGCGCATCTAAAATGACAGTAAACTCCCACCCAGCTTCTTTATCTACCCAGATCAAACAACCATCTTCGTTCTTATACTGACCTGCTTCAGAATTTCCACCAAAACGCCCTAAGGATATGTGCTCAATACTAATAACAGTAATGTTATCTACAAAATTAGACTGACTTCCAACCCAACTAAATTCACGAATGATATTCTCCAATTTAATGACTCTCCATATAGGATTTTTATTGATTACAACGAATTAACTACATTAACGTAAAAATTAAACAAGCATGATTTTTGCTCCACTAGTGCTTGAAGACTACCATTTCAACCTCTTGGAAAAGTAGGGTTACATAAGAATTCGCCTGTATCAAATCAGACCTTAAAGCTACCATTAAGCAGTAAAATATTGTCTCAATGCCTGCTGTAAAGTTCCTAATGTTTTAATTTCCTCATTTAACTTAATCCCAAGCTCTGTTATTTTCATTACAACTAGCTTTCTTAATCCGGTTATAACAGTGGTACATCCCATCAGTGAAGCTCCATCAACAATTTGAACCAAACGGTAAATATCATCACGATTGATATCAGCAATTCCAGATAAGTCCATAATCAATGTGTGGATACGCATCTCGCTTATTGCAGTTAATACTTTCTCCTCAAGGATTTCGGTTCGCTGCGCATCCATTGTTCCGATTAAAGGGAGAATGCTTACTGAATCGTTGATCGGAATGATTGGCACTGATAGATTTTCAACTTGTTCCTTTTGTGCCCTTATAAGTGAATCTTTGTATTCTGTATAACTAATAAAGAAGGAATTCAGAAAATGGTCCACTCGGTTGTTTATTTGTTTCTCCATTTCAAAAAAATGAATGCCAGTATCATTACGTTCTAATTCCGTATACTTTTGAAAATACACCCATAATGTTCGTCGTATTGCTTGCACCCATTCTAATTTAAACGAGATCGCAAGAGAATGCGTGGCCCAGGCAATTCCTTCTTTTACCGCAAAAGCATGAAGATCCTGATCATTTTGCTCAATGATATAAACAACGAGTGTGTGAGCATTTGAAACAAGGTCAATATTACCTACTCTTAGTATTTCATTAATTTTATCTTTAACATTAACCGCTTCTTGGAGTAGCGTTTCTGTGAAGGATTGACTGTTTGCTTCAAAGAAATCTAGGAATTGAAATGAATCTTTATATGTGAGCGCTTGCATTTAGCTTCTCCTCCTCGATTAATTTTGATTTCCAAAAGAGGAAGCGATGTATGAATGTTGAGATGTTTACTCCTGCTGTTTACCTTCCTCTCCTTAATGAGTAGCACCTTTTGTTAAACTAGAATCTTTTTAATAGAACCTGATTAAGCCAAAAGGTTACCTGTGATATACACTTATTCTTATATTTTCGATACAGATAAAAAATTCCCTCTAACTAATTCTTTTGAACTAGTTTCTAACCAAAGTTGCAATTAGGCCATTGAAACATAATTTACTCTCACCCTTAGAATAACTGCAATAAAAAAGTTTAAGATTCCAGTCACGACAAAAAACCATGTAAACAAGTTAAGCCCCATTGTTGGCGATTCAACGATCAACAGACTCAACACTAATAAACTTCCACCTAGAGCACTATGAAAGATTACCAATAAATTCATATTAGATCGGAGTAAATTCCAAGCGATTACTATAAATAAGTAAAGAAGACTTATAGTAAATAGTAATGGAAACACTGGTTTAAATTTAGCAGCATAAATAAAATGATCTAAACCTGAAATATCATTTTCCACTGTTACTTTGCCAATCATTATTTTCGAAAAAATTGCTGAATAACCCCATTCCCAGGGCTTATCCCTAAGTTCGCTACCTTCATACCACGTTACAAAACCAGAAAAGAAAACCATAAAAACTGAGAAAATGTACTGTATAATGTAGACCATAAACACTTTACCTCCCTATTTAAAACAAACTTGTTAGTTTTTCATCATAGATCAACCGTTCTCTTGTTAAACGAATATAGAGGGATTAATGTTTACTTAGAAGTGCAGGAAAAATTCAGTTAGGATCTATCTTCTTTCTTTGAATAAATCCTTAAAAGTCGCTATGAGCAATGTAAGAAGTAATACTGGATGATTCCCTTCAAAGGACTTCTATCGAACTGCTGATTACGATCATTCATAAATAAACAAGCTCACCAAAAACAAAAGTGCAGCAATCAAGCTTACAACATCAGATTTCACCAACTTCTTAAATGCAAAAACCCCTTATATTTTATAAGTAAACTGCCATGTACTAAACTTACTCTATTAAATACCTAAGCTACCGTTCAGTATCTCATCTATCGTATTAATTGGCTCAAGTATGAAAAGACCAATAGTTTCGTTTATTCTTCAACTACAGCAGTAATTCTCAGATATCTCTAAAAGAATTCTATTATAAGAAGAAAGAGCTAAAATCAAAAGGAAAACAATGAAGAGGGGTTTTTCAAATGATAAAACTTTATGCTCGTAGTTATCAACGAGTTCTTCGAATCCTATCACCTGCTATGCCCTGGCGAGTACCGGATCTATTAGAAGGAGAAGATAGTGTACTTGACCTTCCTACTAAGTTGACAGAAAAAGGGGTTAAAAATGTACTCATTGTAACGGATGCTGGAATTACAAAAATTGGTTTGATGGAGCCTCTACTTCAAAAGTTGAATGAAGCAGGCATTCTTTATACAATCTATGACAAAACCGTCCCAAATCCAACGATAGAAAATGTGGAAGAAGCACGCGAAGTTTATGAAATTAAAGGATGTGAAGGCATAATTGCCTTTGGTGGTGGTTCTCCTATTGATTGTGCAAAAGCCATTGCTGCGCGTATTTCGCGTCCAAATAAGTCAGTCACACAACTTAAAGGCGTCCTTAAAGTACGAAAGAAAATTCCTCCATTATATGCAGTACCAACGACTTCAGGTACAGGTAGTGAAGGAACGTTAGCGGCTGTCATCTCAAATAAAAAAACACAAGAGAAGTTTGCGATTAATGATCATTCCCTCATTCCACACGTAGCCGTGTTAGATCCGCTGTTAACGATTGGACTGCCAAAACATATTACATCTATGACTGGGATGGATGCATTGACGCACGCTGTTGAAGCGTATATTGGGAAAAGTACAACAGCTGAAACGCGTAGCTATTGCACAAAAGCAGTGAAGCTGATTTTCGAGAATTTATATGAAGCGTACGAGAATGGAAGCAATGTAGAAGCACGTAAACAAATGCAGCAAGCATCTTATTTTGCTGGCCTCGCATTTACGCGCTCTTATGTAGGGTATGTTCACTCCATCGCACATACGCTAAGTGGATTTTACGATGTACCACATGGATTAGCAAACGCAGTCATTATGCCACATGTGCTTAGATATTATGGAGAAGCAGTGCAACATTCGTTAGCAGAGCTTGCAGATGTAGTCGGAATCGGTAAAGGAGAATCCTTACAGCGAAAAGCCAACTTGTTTATTGAAGCGATTGAAGAAATGAATGCGAAGTTGGATATTCCGAATAAAATTGAGGGAATTCTAGATCAAGATTTTCCTAAAATGATAAAGCATGCACAAGCTGAAACAATTCCTTTATACCCTGTACCAAAACTTTTGAAGAACGATGAGTTATTTTATCTTTATCAAGCTATCCAGGGTACTCCATAAATAAAAGGAAACGAGAGACTTATAGAAAATAGATAATATAAACACAAAAAGGGAGACTAACAGTAGTTCATTCATTTCTTCACCCTTCTCTTTAGTCGTTTTAACTCAAACCCAATAAAGCGCTTACCATTTTTTCAGTAAGCGCTCCTTTCACTTTTACCCACATCAAACTCTACTCCACCGCATTCTGGGCATCTTCTTTCCATAACTTTATCCCTCCTAAAAACTAGTGTATTCTGCTCCTAAGAGAATATATGGAACAATAACATATACGCGAATAAATTCCTTCTGATTGTATCGCGTATAATCACTAACGATTGCTTAGTATGAACTCAAAAGTATGATTACTACAAAAGCAGCTTCAATAAAGGAAATAATGCATTTCCCCTATGAGCATTCTTGTATTCTGCTATTCCCGTTACTAATGTCAATATTCCTCCAAACAATATCATATAGGGAAGCAAATCATGTTTCCCTGTTATATATGACAAGCCGCCCATCCCAACTAAAATAAAGGAAAGTAAAATTCTCATCAATATCAACAAAAAACGTAACCTCTTTCCTAACTGAGGACGTAACCCTTTTGTAATTTCAAAACTCGCTATTTTCCTTATTAGTGATTCCCACCAATCATGTAATTCACAAAATTACCAGTAAACATCAGAATAAAAAAGCTAAACAACATAAATATGTTCGATCCAATTAGCCAATAATTTCTTATCAACGCTGCAGACACTATACCAACCGGAGCTATAATAAATGTTAGCAACCAAAAAGGGCTTGCAACTTGGAACACTATGTTTGGAACCCAAACACTCACACTCAACACCAAGCTAGAAACAGCCAGTATTTTTAATAGTTTTTCTTTGTTCATATAATCCCACCATTCTTTACTTCGATTTTTAATTAAACAACACTGCTATTTTTTAAGTAAAAAAGCGTAGACCTTTCTAGATTAATAATCTATAAGTATTATCTCTCAATTCTGATTGGGTAAGATAATAAGAAATTAATTATTTTAGATGATCGGAATTGATATATTTCTTTAATTTACTTGGGTTAACAAACCGTATTGAAACTACCTCCCCACAATTTAAACAGACAGTCAGTTCTTTTTCGTATTCTGGTACTTTAACAAATTTATCCCCTTCACAGCTTTTACAGTTTTGCATCTCCTATTTCCCCACTTTTCATAAAGTTATTTGTCCTTTAATATTTAATAAATTCCACGCAGATGAGCATTATAGCTTCTTGAAGTATATTTTCTAACCATCCAATACCAATTATTTCAAATTACAATAACCAACTCAATCTTTATTTCATAAAAAGAGAGCTTACCCTAATCAATGGTAAGCTCATGGAGAAGACTTGACTTCAAAATAATATACACAGTGAAAGTTCTTGCATTTTTGTAGAAAGCGAGAACTTTCAACTATTATAGGGGAGAAATTCCTTCGCTGTATTCACTATCTTCTAATACTAAGAGATATAATATCTACTTAGTCGGTCAATTTCTTTATAGCCCCGCCTGTAATGCCCTCACCTGAAAGATGAGGGCTCAACCTTTTATTCTTTACTAGAAACCTAATAAATTCAGAATAACTCCTCCAACTACACCTAAAATAACGATAAGCCACGCTGGCACTTTCCAAATCGTTAACAAAGCAAATAAGATAGCACCTAAAGCAAAATCAGAACCGTCAAAGATGGAACTTTCAATGACTGGATCATAGAAAGCCGCCAATAGAATCCCTACCACACTGGCGTTAACTCCCATTAATATGCCTTGGAAAGAAGCCCGCTTACGTAATTCACTTAAGAACGGTAATGCTCCAATAATAAGTAGAAAAGATGGTAGGAAAATAGCTATGGTAGCCACAACTGCTCCCGTTATCCCTTCCATCATCGTCCCGAGATAACTAGAAAAAGTAAACAATGGGCCCGGAACGGCCTGTGCCATACCATAACCTGCTAAGAACTCATCTGGAGACAGAAGGCCTTGAGGGACAAGCTCTCGTTCGATCATAGGCAATACTACATGACCGCCACCAAAGACTAAGGAACCTACTCTGAAGAAGATATCAAAAATATTCAGTAACGGGTTGTTAACTGCTTTTGCAAGGATAGGCAGGGAAATAAGAGAAATTGCTAAAACAGTTAACGAAATAATACCTGTCTTCTTCGAGATATTAACGGGGAAAGGCTCAATTTTTGATTCTGCTTTATTTTTAAACAAAGCCAAGCCTACCATTCCAGCTGCTAGGATGATGATGATCTGAATCCATGCAGAAGGATACAGCAACATAATGAGGGCAGCAGCAAGTGCAATGGCCATTCTGCTTTTATCTGGTGTAAGTTTTTTACCTAAGCCAATTAGGGCGTGTAGGACAACAGCGGCTGCTACTATTTTAAGACTATGAATAAAGCCCGCATCAGCCAAAGTGAAGTTTTGATATAGTAATGCGAAAATGACAAGAACAATAACGGAAGGAAGCGTAAAACCTAAAAAGGAAGTAATTCCACCAAGGATTCCCCCACGTAATATTCCTATAGAAATTCCAACCTGACTACTTGCCGGACCAGGAAGGAATTGACATAACGCGATCAAGTCTGCATAGGTTTTCTCATTTAACCACTTTCGTCGATCGATATATTCATCCTTAAAATAAGCAAGGTGCGCGACCGGCCCACCAAATGAAGTTAATCCTAGTTTTGTAGATGTAAATAAGATTTCTATAAGAGTTTGTATCTTATTATTCTTTTGACTCAATTCGTTCTCTCCTAATCATTTAATTTCTTTAAAGAGTTCAAAGGCTTTAGCTCGAGCTTCCTGAAGGACAGAATCTCCCTTGTCAGTAATCCGATAGTACTTTCTAATCTTTCCATTCACGTTGACATCTTCCCGATCCAGCAGCAGGTCCTTTTCCATATTGTGCAGGATAGGATATAGGGTGCCAGCACTAATTTCATAGCCGTGTTCATGCAGCTCTTCCAACATCCAAGACCCATAAATCGCTTCTTCTTTCGCATGGTGCAAGATATGAATTTGTATGAAGCCTAAGAAAAGTTTTCTCAATACTTTATTATCCAAGTAGTACCTCCTCATCAAGAATGCCAATATCGAAAATCGATATTGATTTTCGGAATCATTATAAATCATCCACTTTGAATAAGCAATTTCACTCCTTAGAATTTACACTAACTTAATAAAATCACTTTAAATACACTATCAAAAAGGTTAGACACGAAAAAATCACACCTGTAAATGAGGTGTGATTTCTTAGCTTGATCTTAAATCCATTTTTTAAACTTATCTAGCCTTCTTATAAACGAATGCGAGAATAAGTGAAAACATAAGATGTGTTCCTAGATTCATCATTTGCCCGGATGTAAACGCCTGTCCGATCATCGTTCCCATTCCCATCATCGCTGGCATTACGAGAAGAGGACCAATAATCCAAATCGCAATACCATGAACAACACCGAGAAGATAGGTTTTCGAAGTGAATACTGCAGCTGCACCAAATCCTAGGGCAAAGACGATACTGATCGCCATGTGAACGATCCAACCCACTGCTATACTCTCACTTCCCATCAACCCTGCGACCATGCCCATACGACCCATCATTTGCATAAGAAGACCGAAAATGATTCCAGCTACAATTCCACCGACCAATGATGCTTTTAATGATTTTGCGAAAGTTGGTCTGACTTCGGAGACAGTTTTAGCCGTTGCTACTTCAGACATTGAACCTCACATCCTTTCATTTGATACTTTTATCATAAAACAATTAGAAATCGATAACTGTAAGCACGATTACAAAAGTAAAGAATATTCAGATTTAACACAATCAAAAAAACTAGAATCCAATTAAGAATTCTAGTTTCATGTTAATGTGATGATTCCTTTACGAATGGTGTTCCTCTATTACTGTCATAAGAAAGGATAGCCGCGAGAAGCCACTTACATTGTGGCAATGCATAGCCGATCACTTTACCCAATAATAGGGCGATCACAATACTTCCAATCCCCACAGGTCCACCTAATGCCCAACCTGCTAATAGGACAGTCACTTCTATTCCATTTCGTACCCAGTCAATTCGCCATCCTGTTTTTTCAACAAGAAGCAGCATGATTCCATCCCTTGGACCGGCACCTAATCCAGACGCAACATAAACTCCAATTCCATAGCCAAGCACAAGTAAACCAATCAAGAAGAATATTGCTTGAGAAAGAAGAGATACAGGATCAGGTAATATGAATAGGAAAAGGTCTATAAAGATACCTAGAAGAAGCATATTGAGTAAAGCGCCTGACTTTGGTAATTTCCTCGTATATAAAGAAGTGAAGCCTAATAGGATGAACCCTGTGATGATGGACCATGTTCCGATCGTTAATCCAAATTGCGTATATAACCCATAATGAAAAACGTCCCATGGACCAATGCCAAAAGCTTTCCCTTTAATCGTCATCGCAATCCCTAACCCAAGAATAGCTAATCCTATAAAGAAAAAGCTCCACCTTATCAATCGCTCACGCATGAGGGTTCCTCCTTTCAATTTCGTTATCAAACTATCAAACCTCACAAACTATATCATAGGAAAGAAAACATAAAAACCACCCGGGAAACTAGGGTTTTTCCATAAAAAAAAGCAACTCTATGCATGGTAGAGATTACTTTTTAGTAGATAATTATTTTCGATTTATGCGTCGTTTTAGTATGTATAACACAAGTATGATAACGATGAGTGTAGAAATCATCCAGATGATCCAATCGCTGTCTTTCTCGCCCAATGGCTCTTCAACCTTGACTGATGAATTGACTCCTCCACCTATAGCCAGTAAATCTTCCCCTGCTTCAGATAACGCTACTGTCCGAGTGCAGAAATTCGTTTCGATGGACCCTTCTCGTTCATATCCGTATACTAAATATCCTTTCCCCTCTTCAAACTCATATCCGCAACTTGCCGAACTTCTTGCTGTTGAGACGAGTACCCTCGATCGATCGAGATTTTTATACGTTTTTTCTACTTGAAATGAAACTGAAACCGGATCTGCAGTGGACGCCGTAAACAACCCTTTGTTTTCATCAATTCCTTTCACCACTCCAGAAAAAATGACGGTATTAGGGTCTTCCAGAACTTCTTCCACACTGGGCTTTGCACAAGAACATGCAAATGCAGTGTTTTCAGGAACTAGATTCATAAGTAAACCGAGCATCATGATTAAAAACGCTATTTTCTTCACGCTTCTCCTCCTTTCGCTATACGAGTCTATGCAGTCAACCAAAGAAAACGAACCCAATTTGGGTCCGCTTCATATATGTTATTTATCACACGTCCATGTTTGTGACGTTCACTTGATTACAGGCTTGTTGCACGAGCTTAACTCGATCGATCTTACCTACAGACGTTTTAGGCAGCTCTTTTGTCACGTGAATATCCATAGGAACTTTATAGGCAGCGAGTAATTGCTTTAAGAATGCCTTTAGAAGATCGATATCTACTAGAGAATGTGATGAAATATAGGCAACTGATTTTTGTCCCCATTTTTCATCTTCTATGCCTATGACTGCGGCTTCATCGACTGCTGGGTATCGAAGCAAGGCATTCTCGATTTCAACTGGATAGATGTTTTCACCACCTGAAATGATCATTTCTTTTTTTCTGCCAACAATGTAATAATCGCCATCTTGATCCCGCTTCGCCATATCTCCAGTATGAAGCCAACCATTTTGTACCGCTTTTCTCGTAGCATCTTCATTACGAAAATACTCTTTAAACATATGGTTTCCCCTTATAAGTAATTCTCCGACTTCTCCAACGCCGGCTTCCTCACCTTTTTCAGTAACGATTTTCACTTCGTTAAATAACATCGGTTTTCCAACTGAACCTCTTTTAGCAGCAGAATCTCTTGGATGAATATAAAAGTTGTTAGGACCTGCTTCCGTTAATCCGTAGCCTTCTTTAAACGCGAGTCCCCGCTCAGAAAACTTTTCGTAAATATACTCCGGGCAAGGAGCTCCACCTGACAAGAAGACATCGACTGAATCAAAAGATACACGATCAAATATAGGATCTGTCACGATCATATGGTACATAGTAGGAACAAATAGAACAATCGTGCACTTGAAGTCATGCAATAAGGTTATTGCAGCATCTGGTGAAAACTTGTCTGCAACGATCACGGTGCCTCCTGCCATTAATATCGGGATCGAGAGTGCGTTCAGTCCTCCTGTATGAAACATAGGCAGATAGGTTAACGTCGTTTCTTTTTGCGTTAACCCCCAACTCATCACGGTATTGAATGCATTCCAGTTAACCGACCGATATGATAAGACAGCACCTTTTGACTTTCCTGTGGTTCCACCTGTATAGATCATCATCCACGGGTCATCTTCAGTCACTTCTGTGAGAGATAAGGGGCATATTCCATCCTTTACCATCGCTTGCTCAAATGAGACGCATAGCAGCATATGATCTACACATATCTTTGCAAGTTCATTCGTATGACGATCAAAAATAAGTAGGGAAGGGTCAGAATCCTCGACCAACTCAGCTATTTCCTTATTAGAAAGACGCCAGTTTATTGGAACAAATACCGAGCCAGTTTTTTTACACGCAAATAACAATGCAAACATGTCGAGAGAATTATGAGCGAGCACCAGAACCCGATCACCTTTCCCTACATCGTTCTTTTGTAAAAACGCCGCTAACTGTATAGCTTTATCATTCAACTGCTTATACGTCCATTCTTCACGTGAAACACCATCGATTAACGCGCAATCATTTGGGAATAGATTCGCTCGTCGTTCCATCCAATCCAATTCCACTTCGTTTCATCCCTCCCAACCGTAAGCATGAGACATTACATCATAATACCACCATCTACGTGAAGCGCCGTTCCATTAATGTAATCCGCTTCTTCACTCGCCAGAAACAAATATGCATTTGCGATGTCCTCTGGTTTACCAAGTCGCTTTACAGGCACCATCGCAACCATTTTTTCGATTACTTTCTCTGGCACTGCCGCAACCATAGTTGATTCAGTAAAGCCTGGAACCACTGCATTCACATTTATGCCTTTGCCACCCAATTCTTTTGCCCATGTCTTGGTCATTCCAACGACAGCTGCTTTTGAAGCAGCATAATTGGTTTGACCAACATTTCCATACACTCCGCTTACGGAAGAGGTATTGATGATCTTTCCCTTTCCCTGTTTTACCATATAAGGCACAGCGGCCTGGGTGCAGTAGAAAACACCATTCACATTAACATCCATCACGTTCTTAAACGCTTCACCGCTCATTTTATGCAGCATACTGTCTTTTGTAATGCCGGCATTATTAATTAAGATATCGATTGTTCCGTTTACCTCAGCGATATCGTTTATCGTCCTTTGTACATCATCTTCCTTTGATACATCAACCTGATAAAACGTAACACGGTATCCTTCAGCTTGTAATTCCTCCGCTTTTTGCTTGCCAATTTCCTCTTGTAAATCTAGCATAGCAACGCGTGCGCCTTCTTTCGCAAAACGTTCTGTCGCAGCTAAACCAATACCGCTCGCTCCTCCTGTAATGACAGCCACCTTATCTTGCAACCTCATAATACTCCTCCTAGTTCTCTAAAAAGTCAGTAATGATAGTTGTAAGCTGATCACAATCATCGATGAATGGGGAGTGACCGGATGCAGACAACTCCTTGAACGTGGTATTCGTACCAAGGTCTTCTACGATTTCTTCTGTCATTTCTTTTGAGATGACAAGATCTCGTTCTCCACGCAACACGAGAACAGGGATACGTATGAGTTTAGCCTGATTTGTTCCTTCAGTTAACCCATTTGTCACACTGCTTATATTGAATGTATTTAAGGCATGGTAAACATCAGCAAGATTTCGCTGTGTCATCATATCATCTACATAAGCTTCATAACGCTTCTCTTCAGGCTGATTGTGGGTGTAGATAAGAGAGTTCCAAATCGTTTTTAGAAGCGCTCGATTGCCCGTATCATAGGCCTGTTGAATCGGGATCGTTCTCATCGGATCTTTTTCTATATCGTCAACTGTTTTCAGCCTTTGGTTAGGATCTGGCGTTCCGTCTGAATGCGTCCCAAAGAAAGGATACCCCCTTGTCGAAGCAGAAGAAATGAGGACGATCTTATCGCAATATCCAGGGTACTGTGCTTCAAACTGCATGCAAACGGCTCCGCCAGTGGACCACCCGATCATTGTAAAATCGTTTAATCCTAACTCATCCACAAAGAATTTAAGATCTTGAGCAAAATCCTCTATCCCCTCAACTCTATTGTTGTAAGATGATTCGCCAAATCCTCTCATATCGATAGCAATCAGCGTATAAGAAGCAGGAAATGTTTCGAAGAAAAGATCCCAATGCTTTGAAGACGTCATATTGCCATGAACGAGTAAGATTGTTTTTTCTCCCCCATCTCGTTTTCGATACCCCATCACTTCTCCATTAGGAAGACTGACTTTCTGAACAGTTGGTATTGTAATCATAAATTTTCCTCCTCGTTTCCCCATATTATCGTTGTTGCTCCCCATGCATAACCAATTCCTGCAGATACTAGTACGACTACATCACCTGCTTTAATCTTTCCTTGTGCTTCAGCTAGCTTCAGTGATAAAATCTGATCGATTTGTCCGATGTGTCCATATTCCTCCAAGTAAATAGAATGTTCTTCTGTGAGACCAAGCTCACTTAGGACATAATCGTGTGCAGATCGTTTCATATGGAGCATCGCGACATAATCGATATCAGATTCCTTTTTTCCACTTTTATAGAGTGAATTTCGAATAACTGATAAGAAATTATCCATTGATTTTTGTTCGAGCCTTTTCTTCATCCCGACCGGATCATTAACATCTAATCGATAGGTACCGAGTTCTAACTCTCTAACCGTAATCGGATTCTTCGTACCACCCGCGGTTACAAAAACATCTTCAGAGAAAGAACCATCGGTCATGATGTGCGACTCCATAAGTCGATTTTTCTTATAACCTTTTTGTAAGATCAGTGCACCGCCACCAGCTCCCAGATTAAACATAAAGCGTGTGCGTTCGTTCGAGTAATCGATGAGATCTCCATTTCGATATCCACCCGCCAGAAGAACAGTCGTGATCTCGTCATCTGTTAGCATCAAGCTTTTGGCAAGTTTTAGAGCCATAATGGTCGTGCCACACCGCAGCGCAGCATCGAACCCCCACGCGTGATGTGCTCCGATGGCATCCTGCGTCTTAAGAGCTGCCGTCCAGAGAGGATACTCTTTGTACTCTTCTCCAATGTAGATGACAAGGTCGATGTCTTTTCCCTTCATACCCGCTTCCTTTAGAGCACTTTCCGCAGCATAGATCCCCATCTCACATGTATGATCCTCATCTCCTGGAACTGCTTTTCTTTTAATGCCTAACTTTGTTTCTACTACATCTACTGGTAAGCCTGCTTTTTCAGCAATTTCTATCCCTGTAATATACGAATCTGGAATATAAACACCTGAACTTACAATTCCAATCGTCATGCGTTCACCTACCCTGCCATTCGCTTATTCTTATTTTCAGTCTTCACCTTCGTTTTCCGCTTCTTCCACCTCATCTCTTTAAGCGATCCAACGATGCCTTTTGGAAAGAACATCACCGCTAAGATATATAAGATTCCAAAGAAGATAATCCATCTCTCGAAAATGGCATAAGATTTTCCTAGCTCAGATAACCAGTGATGAGAAACCTCGATGATCGCCGCACCAATAATTGGACCGATCAACGTTCCGACTCCTCCAAGAATCGTCATCAAAAGGGCATCTAACGTAACATCGAGTGCGAAAACACTCGTATTTACAAAACGAAGTGACAACACGTACAACGAACCTGAGAGACTTGCAATCATACCTGCAACAACACTTGAGATAAGCTTGTAGTGAATCGTGTGAAAGCCAAGCGACTGCGTTCGCGCTTCATTTTCACGAACCGCTACGAGCACTTTACCCATCGGCGAATTCGTAAGCCTAAGCAAAATGAAGAAAACTGCGACCATGAGTATAAGACAAATCATATAAAAAGAAAGACGATCTCTCATTATATCCGGCACTCGAAAGGTAAACCCATCGTTTCCTAGAGTGAGAGAGCGCCATTTTTCAGCTACTACAAGAAATAATCCCGCGAGTGCAAGCGTTAGCATCGCATAAAAGTGATTGCTGAGCCTTAATGTCAGTAATCCAACGAGGTAACTAACGATCGAAGCGATGAGCATACCTACTGCAATGGAAATAAGAAGTGAAAGCATCGTCGGTTCGAATCGACTCAGCAACACTCCGGTCGAATACGCACCAATTCCAAAGAACATCGCATGCCCAAACGAAACGATTCCAGTGTAACCGAGGAGTAAATCATAGCTCATAGCAAAAATCGCTAAGATAAAGATCTGAGTAAGTAAGATCATAAGGCTTCTAGAGTCATTCACAAACGGAAATACAATGAGAACTGCACTACATACGAGTATCCACACAGGACTTTTGTTCAGCTGCCTTAACATTCACTCACCCCTTTGCACCGAATAGACCTTGTGGTTTAACAACGAGCACGACAGCCATCAACAGCATATTTACTGCGAGAGAAAGATCTGGAACATAATATGTCATGAAGGCGCCTGATAGGCCGATCAACATCGCTGCAAAAAGCGAGCCAACAAAATTCCCCATCCCACCAATTACGACAACGATAAAGGCAAGTATGGCAAAATCCATCCCCATCTCGGCATAAATAACACCTGAATATGGAGCTAAAAGCACACCACCAAGAGCTGCCATCGCGGATCCAATCATGAAAACAAGCATGAATACTTTTTTAATGTTGATTCCAAGGGCCTGCACCATCTCTTTATTCATAACACCCGCTCTTACGGTAAGGCCGATCTTAGTGTTCTTTAGAACATAATGAACGAGCGCAAACACGAGTACACCGATAAGAATGATAAATGCACGATACTTAATGATGACAACATCACCTAGTTGCCAGCTTCCTGATAAATAATCGGGTGGTGACGCTACGATCTGATTAGGTCCGAATACGACCTTCAACATTTCCGATAGAACAAGCATCAGTCCGAGTGTGATAAGGATTTGTTGGACATGATTCCCATACACTGGCTGAATAATGAACCGTTCCGTTACATAGCCGAGGATAATCCCAGTTAATAGTGCACCAACGATCGCCATAACAAAACTTCCAGTCATGCCGTACACCCACACGCCACTATATGCTCCCCAGGCAAACAAGCCACCGTGGGCAAAGTTCAAAACATCCATCAGGCCAAAGATGAGCGTTAACCCTGCTGCTAGCAAAAAGATCAGCATACCTGTCGCAAGTCCATTAATCATTAAATTTAGCAAAAGATCCACCTTTTCACCTCATTTCTATGCGATACCGAGATACTTACGCTTTAACTCTTCATTGTCTGCGAGTTCCTGCATGTTTCCAGTTTCAACACTTCTTCCATCATCGATAATGTAGTACGTATCACCAACACCCATCGCCATTCTGAAATTTTGTTCGACCAGGACGATCGTCGTCTCATCCTTCATTTCCATAATCGATTCCATCACCTTTTCAACAACAATCGGAGCAAGCCCCTTACTAGGTTCATCGATAAGTAATAATTCATTTTTATTAAGGTAAGCTCTCGCAATCGATAGCATTTGCTTTTGCCCACCGCTCAAGTACCCACCTTGTTTTTTCCAATATGTTTTCAAGTCAGGAAATAGCGTTAGCATCTTATCCAATCGGTTAAGCGTCGCCTCATCCTGTTTTTGCATTGCAATCTTCATATTTTCTTCCACCGTCAGTTCGCCAAAAATCCCCTGATCTTCTGGCACAAATCCGATTCCTTTATTTGCTATTTGGTAGGTTCCAAGCTTTGATATATTCGTTCCGTTAAGCATGATTTGACCCTCAGTAATGGGTGTTAGGCCCATGATTGAACGAAGAGACGTTGTTTTACCAGCCCCGTTTCTACCTAGTAGAACCGTCACTTCCCCTTTTTTCACCTGAAAAGAAACCCCCTGGAGGATATGGTACTGCCCTATATAGGTTTGAATATCGTTAACCTCAAGCAGTGTGGTCATCGTATAAGCCTCCTAAGTACGCATTCTGCACTGTTTCATTATTCATAATCTCGTGTGGCGTGCCTTCCGCGAGCAATCTGCCATTAAAGAGGACGATGATCCGATCTGAAAGATTCATAATCATATCCATCTTGTGTTCGATGAGTAGAATCGTCCGATCACCTGATGATTTAATATCTTCAATAATCTTTAAAATCGCAGGCACCTCCTCTAGCGACATGCCTGCTGTCGGCTCATCGAGCAGTAGCAACTCTGTCTTCAATGCTAACAACATTGCGATTTCTAACTTTCGCTTTTCGCCATGTGCTAAGTTACTCGCAAGAGCGTCTGCTTGTTTCGCCATCATCACTTGTTCTAGTAAGTCATACGCTTCTTCCGTCATTTTCTTATAGCCTCTGAAATGCCTGAGCATTTGGTATCGAACTCCAGCCTGTGACTGAACAGCTAGACGCACATTCTCCAAAACTGTTAAATTAGGGAACACGTTCGTAATCTGGAAAGAGCGTCCGATCCCTTTTCGAGTTCGGACGGTAGGAGATTGGCTCGAAATGTCTTCTCCCTTCAATAGAACACTTCCTTTGGTTGGCTTCAGCTGCCCACTCAATAAATTGAACAACGTTGTTTTACCAGCTCCGTTTGGTCCGATGATGGATGTGAACGACTTCTCCTTAATGGTAAGATCGACCGAGTTTACTGCGAGCTGCCCGCCAAATGCGATCGTTAAATCTTGAACTTCCAATATACTCATGTACTAACCTCCCAACATACATAGAAAAGGGCTGCGCAAAAACGATAGCAGCACCTTTTCTCATTAGCTAATTAGTTACGAACAGGTGGTGCTGTTTCTTCAGGAGAAAGCTCACGGATAAGTACCGGTACAGGATGATCAACACCCTCTTGCTTTTCAAGCTTTACGGCATACATCGTTTGAAGCGCTTGATGGTCCTCTTCGCGGAAAGTCATCGTCCCTTTAGGTGTTTCAAAAGACATGCCCTCCATCACATCGATCAACCCTTCAGCCGTTGTATCCCCTTTTGTTTGTTTTAGTGCTTCTACGATCGAAATCGCTGAACTCATTCCTCCAGGAGTAAACAAATCAGGTAATGCCCCGTCAAAACGTTTCTTGTGTTCCTCTACTAGCCAATCGTTGACCTCGTTATCTGGCAAGCTATGATAATAAACCGAAAAACCTTCCATACCGACTAACGGTTCCATCGTCTTTAATGCTGCGATATCCGGAGCTCCAGTCGAAATTTTGATTCCTTTTTCCTGAAGCTTCATATCGCTGATCTGATTCCATGGGGAGTTCGCTCCAGCCCAAATGACAAACAAGTAATCCGGGTCAGATTCAATTATTTTTTGGATGTTTGGAGTAAAATCTGTTGCAGCTGGGTCAGCGTATTCTTCAAGTACAACCTCAGCGCCGAGGTCCTCTGCAGCCTCTTTAAATGCCGCAACCCCATCGATTCCAAAAGAATAGTCTGGTGCGAACGTTGCGATCTTCACTCCTTCACCTGCGATTGCTGCTGCTCCGGCAATGGCATCCTGAGAAGAACTTCGGGCTGTTCTAAAGATATAATCGTTGTACTCTGAGCCTGTGATGCTATCCGCTACTGCAGGTTCAACGACCATAATCCTTTCGTACTCCTCTGCTAACGGAAGAACGGCAAGCGTGTCCCCTGAACTTGATGACCCTACTAAGAAGTCCACTTCATCTTCCTCTAGAAGTTTTGTTGCCTTTTGCACTGCAACTTCTGGCTTTGTTTCAGTATCTTCATAAACGACTTCGATCTTCTTTCCTTCAACTTCCATCGTTCCATCAGTCGCATAGTCCAGTCCGAGCTCAAATCCTTGCTTCGTTTGATTCCCGTACGTTTCAAGTGCCCCGGTCAATGAAGCGAGCACTCCGATCTTGATCGTTTCCTTTGAATCACCGTCGTTCGCTTCCCCAGAGGACTGAGAGTTTGAACTACAGGCACCTAAAATAAGAGATAACACCATCATCAAAACCACGAGTTTACGCACGAACTTCTTCCCCCTTTTCATTCAGTTGGTTCTATAGGAATAGCTTACAGTGAGGAAGTTACACACGAGTTACAAATAAAAAAGATCGCTTCTTCTAAAGAAGCGATCTTATACATGAAAGGAAACGTTTTCAGAACAGATCATGTCATACATTTGTTTTGTGGATTCCATAGGTTCTACTGCAAGCTCTTCACGAAGTTTAACCGTGCACTCCCTATACAATCTCATTGCTTGAGGTCGGTTGTTACGTTGGTAATAACAATACATCAACAGTCGGTATGCCTCTTCCCACAGTGCATCGACTTCGATAATCTTTCTACAAATCGGAATCGCCTTCTCAAACTCAGACAACCGAATAAAAAGCTGAGCTAATTTTTCTAAGCCTCTCACATAAAGCTGGCGAAGACGTTCACGCTCAATCTCAGCCCATTGGACACGCCTCTCAGTCAAAAAGTCTCCACCGTAGTACTGCAAACCTTTTTCTAGCAGTTTTTTAGACTGAACGATACGATTTTCTTTCAACCCCTCCGTTATCCAATGTTCAAAATGATGACAATCTAGGTCAATTACTGCCGTTCTATTGAAACCGTAAGAGGAATCTTGACGAATCACAAAATATGGCTGCCCTCTTTTTTTACGATCAGGCTCAAGCGCTTTGTTTAACGCATTAAACGCGACCTTGAAATCTCTCTGGCTATTGGTTTCATCTGTATCGGGCCAAACGTCATGGAAAATCTCTTCTTTTCGAACGAAGGCGTTTCGACGAACAAGTAAATATTGAAATAGTTCTTTTCCTTTTTCACGCTGCCACATCTTATGATCAAGCACGTTGTCCCCGAGCGATACACTAAATTCTCCAAGTGTCTTAACGCGAAGCGTATAGCCCGGATGTGATTCTATATGGTTATATCCCCATGAATCGAGTAGCTTTGAAATGTAAGATTCATAAACTCCTGACTCTTTTGCTTGGAGAAGAAGAGGCAGAAATTGCTGCAGATCTTTCGGGCCAAAGGTTGTTCTCTTCATGAATATGAATTCATATTCTTCAATCTGAACCTTCTGAAGAAAAACACTCACATACGTTTTGAAGTCGTCTACATCCTTTTTCAAAAAAGCTAGCCACATCGCAGCAAGCATCTCAGCGTAACCATCTCCGCACGACTTTGCAGAGCGATAGGCTTCAAGAAGCCATTTCTCGGCATCAAGTAACTGCTCGCTATAGAAAGCAGATCGCCCGATACATAGTTTAATAAGAGTAGAGAGCCATTCATCTTTTACTCTTTTCGTTTCAAAAAGAGCACGCTCTCCATATTCTTTTGCACGCTCCCACGTTCCCTTTCTTCCATACATCGCACAAAGACCCATGAAAGGTTCCGCTTTTCCTCGATCGACTTTTATAGAGTCCATTAATTCTAACGCTGTTTCATAGCAGTTTACCGCTAACTTCTCTTCATAGTGTGTTGATATTGCTACTGCGTGACCCATTCTTATCCACCCGCATGCTTCGATAAACGCTGAACCCTGTTGTATTCCCTGCTGTATCCCTTGCTGCGCAAGTTCTTTCGCTCGATCTCCATTACCGCTAAGCGATTCTAGCAGAGAAAGCAAAAGTTCCGTTTCGCGATGTGATTGAGGTAATTGTTCTTTCGATGAATTTCGAGTAAGAAGAAGTTCTCTTGACTCAAAAATCTTACCTGTACGCAATAACAAACGAGCATCCAGATTTCCAGCAACCCATGATGCGTCTCCTTCACTTTTCACATACCAGTTAAGAGCTTTCGCAGCTTGACCAGAATTCACAAGGTTTTCAGCAAGGAGACGAAACAACCTTTCCTTATCAGGATGGTTTTTATCTGTTCGGTCAAGATAATGGATCGCTTCAGCTAGAAAGCGCTCTGCTTTTCCAGGCTGAATCGTATCTAAATAGATGTTTCCAATTCCTTCGTTCGCTCTGCTCGTGATGAGATCGTCTTCATTTAATTTAGCAGTTTCAATTGCTTTCTTGTAACATGTAAAGGCACGATCGTAATAAGACCGGTAGCGCCATACGTCTCCTTCGTACAACCATAGCTGATAATAGTGGTCTTTTATATGATCAGAAAGAGCGTTCAAATGATCGAGTAGCGTTTCAAGCTGACGGTAATGAATCATCCTCTCACTCGTTTTAAGAAGAACTCGAGCAATGGAAGACTCATCATGAAGTTCTATATAATGGACGACTGCCTCTTCATAACAATTCGTTTCTTCAAGGTATTGTGCCAATAAGTACCGAAGCTTCTTCATCCGTTCACATTGTTGCTCAGTACCTCTCCTTGTTAAGAATGCCTTAAATAGTGCATGATATCGATAGCGATTGCGATCGACTTTTTGAATAAATAGATTCTTAGAAAACAAATCCTCCAGCATCTCACCCGTGTTTGGTCGACTTAAGACGTGATCACATTCTTCTGCCTTGAGTTCCTGAAAGATTGCAGAGTCCAGCAAGAACGCTTGAACTTCTCTAGACTGTTTGTTGAAAACTTCCTGAGCAAGGTAAGAAAAGAGCTCTTCCATCGACGTATGAGTAAAGCTTAGTATCGAGTCGATTTCATCAGCTTGTGACAATTGACTTCCAATCATATTGATTGCGATGATCCAGCCTTCTGTTAAAGAATGAATGCTCTTCACCTGTTCTTCCGAAATAGCCGCTTCATAAAAATCAGTTAGAAAAACACGCGTTTCTTCACCAGAAAGCGATAGGTCACTTTCACCTATATCTAGCATTCTATTACTCACGCTTAGTTTGATCAGGCTATTCCATTTCGGCTTCATGCGAGTTGAAACAAGGAGATGAACATTCGAAGGAAGAAGCGTAATGACTTTCTCAATCCACTGATTGATCATAAACACGTGATCAACGAGCTGAAAATCATCGATGACAATAATGAGATCTGATTCTATTTTTGCGCATTCGTTGATAAATAGGGCACTTAATAACTGAAGGTCTTCTTCGCTGACCCAATAATCCATATTCGATATAACTTCGAGGAGTTCTTTACAGAAGGAAGGAAACTTCTTTCGAACGGCATAAACCACATAGTGGATAAAAGGGAAAATATCATCATCCGATTCTGTCACTGTATACCAGCATACCGGTACCTTGCATTGCTTAACGAACTGACTCAGTATCGTGCTTTTCCCATAACCCGCTCCACCATGAATGATGGTGATGGGATAAGTCGTAACTTCTTTTAGCTTTTTTATTACGGATCCCCGGTAAATATATGTATCCTTCAATGCTGGTGGTACAAGTTTTGTTTCAATGATCGGAACGGTAGGTTGCATGTACACACCCCGTCTTTATATTTCTGATTTTTCTAATAGTTTACCATATTCTTCACCACATTGTGAGCGCTCTCATCTCTTTCGACAAAACCTGAGTGGTGCCTGTCACTCGGTAGGTTTCCTCAATTGAAATACTATAAAGTCAGCGCAGCGAAAGTCTTCTTCAAATGTAGGATATTTCTTTAAGATTTCCTCAGAAGGCGTCGGTTCTACCACCTTCACGATAGTGAATCCCGCTCGTATGATGCTGTTTAGGTAGGTTGATAGCGTACGGTGATAGTAGAAAAGCGCTCCAGCCTCCCCGAGTCCTCTTTGTTCGTATACACCTTCGTAGAAGTACCGATCGACATTCCAATGAAGTTTTTCACCCTGCTCATCTTTCTCCCATCCGCTTTCTGGTGTGATAAAACATGGGTGTAAGATAGAAAAGATGAAACTTCCCCCATCAACTAACAACCGATACATCTCTCTTAATGCACGCTCATGATCTGCAAGGTCCTGCATCACCATGTTCGATACGATCGTTTCAAAGCTAGCATCCTTAAGAGTAGACAAATCCTCACAATTGCCATGAACATAGTTGATCGGTAAATGAGATGCTGTTCTTTCATTTGCGATTTCGAGCATGCTTCTTGAATAATCTACTGCTGTGACGATAGCTCCTCTTTGAGCTAGCATCCTGCTCAGATAGCCCTCTCCGCAGCCTGCATCTAAAACGCATTTATGTTCTACTTCTCCGATTAAAGAGAACAACGCAGGATTTAAAAAGACTTCTCTATGTAAATCTCCTGCTTCTGAATAGTTGTTCGTGTAACTTCTCGCATTGTTATCCCAGCTTTTTATCGCATCCTCTGATGTGAAACTTTTCTTCACACTACTCACGCACCTTTCGTCTACCAGTTGTGAATCATTAAGAGAAAACACTGATCAATAACACGTAATTAAGTATATCAAAAATTTTCCAAAACGATTAATCCTAAGAATAAAAAGATCGGTTTCCCATAGAAAATAGAAAACCGAAAAATTGGATTACCTTTTTCTCAAACGAGGAGCAGGGGTCAATCGTTTTAAGTAGCTATTAGGTAAAGAGTGTTTAGGTAATGGACTTTCAGGTATGGAGTTTTGACGAGTCAACTTCTTCTCGATGATATAGTTCGACAGCACTTCACCCTTCACTTCAAATCCTAATCGTTTTAAACTTTCTAACCCCTGGGTATTTTCACGATCGACAAGACCGTAGAGCACAGTTATTCCTTTGTTTTGTATATATTTCTCAAAAGCAGGTAGTAAAGATCGAGCGATCCCACTTCCCTGCAGATCATGACGAAGCATTACATAATCTACAAGAATCATATGGTTAATTCGTAATCGATAGGAGAGAAACCCTACAACTTCATCGTTTTTGTCACAAACGACAAGAACTTCAAAAGAATGGTCAATGATTCGTTGAACTTTTTTTGGGCTAACAGCGAAAATTTCAGTTCCTATTTTAATTAGCTTCTGATCGTCGCTTTTAGGATTTCGACTTCTAAAATACATCAACTCAATCTCCTTTCAATTAAATTTAAGTGAAAAGAAGAGTTAATGCAGGAACCCTACATTAACTCCGGAAAGGGAATATTTCATTAATAAGGATAATTAGCGGTGGCAACGACACTTCTTTTTCTTTTTCTTTTTATCCTTCTTCTTATCATGTTTCTTCTCATGCTTTATCTTCTTTTTCTTCTTTTTCTTTTTTGTCCCGTCAAACAGGTCATCAACCATGCCCTTAAATACTTCTCTAAGGTCGGCGTTCATAGTGACAATCCCTCCTTAACAAGAATTTGAAATGATAAACATTTCATACCTTATCTTACGTATGCTCGTCCCACATGCTTGGACAAGTGTTACCTAAAAGTAGAAAATGTGCAGATGACATAAAGAAAAAGCGAGTGGTACCAGGCACCACCCGCTTTCTGTCATATACTGTCGACTATATTTCTTTTGAATATGCACTCAGCTCGTGTACGAGCGTAAAACCAGCTCTCTCATACAACTGAAGTGCTTTTTGATTTTCTGCATTCACACAAAGTGTGACCGTGTCGACCTCTTTGAAAGTAAATATCCAGAAGAGGGCTTGATCCAGTAACCTTCCACCGGTTCCTCTCCCACGAAACGCTTCGTCCACTGCAAAAAATTCAATGTTTGCTTCTCCAAACTCTGGTTCAACTTCTACATAGATGTAACCAGTTAACGTGCCTTCCTCACTTGTAATAAACACCTTCCTAGTGTCGTTCAAGCGCTCAACAATTTGACCACCACTATAGTACGTGTTCGAAAATGTCTGGTCGTGTAAAGAAATAAAGGGGATGATGTAATCGTCCGATATCTCTTCTAGTTTGTTTTCCCGTCTAAAGCTCTGTCTATTAAACTCTAAAATCGCTTGCTCACTACTGTGGGAGAACCCTAAGCTCTCTGCAAATCTAACACAGTTTATATTCTTCTTATTCGGAAACATCTGTATTACACTTGTTTCTTCTGGAAGAAGTTGAAGCATTTTCTCCCACATCGTTGGTATGAACGACCAATACTGATCTTCAACAAATGGGCCCCATACTTCCACCAGATTACGCTCCAAATCAACTTCAAATCCAAGCACACCGACAAGGACGTTTGACTGATATACCGTGACAAAGCTTTTCCAGTACGGCACCTCGAATTCTTCCCTCATTGTATCCGCTATTTCACAGCTGTTCGTGCCACAGTATCCAATATGGCAATCTTCTCTTCGATTTAGTTTAGCGATGAAACGACTTACTGATTGTAATTCACTCTTCTTCATAACCGCCACTTCCACCATACTACTAACCTACCTTATGTATAAAATCGCCTACCCTCTCTTTTACGTTAACATAAAGAAAATGAAAAATAGCCACTCTAGCATCCTAAATAGCCCTGTTTTGAAGTACAAAAACAATCAAGTAACTACAACAATAATTACCATCCTAATTGGAAAATTCATGGTAAGATGAAGTGGATGGATTGTTCCTTTACAGGGCTTGAAGACTTGAATTAAAGATAGTTTGATAAGTAAGATTCACTTTGTGAAGATGTTCTAAACGGAGGTGTATATTAACGGTGAGGCAAGTAGTAGGAATATCTATGGTCATTTTAGGGGCGATTGTAATGATTATAAACGTATTTTTTCTTAGAGAGAATGACTTTTATGATGTTATACGCGGGCTATCCTTTGCCATGTTTATGGTAGGCATATTTCTAATTCCTAGTTATTCAAAGTCACGAAAAAACATATGATGGAAAATCAATTCCGTTATAGAATTAGATGATTAATGATACAAACTATATAAGGTATGTTTTAGATAGAAGAAATCAATATTATTTAACAGGAGCTTGGAATAGTTTGAGCTCCTGTTTTTTCATGGTGGCAAAACCCTACCTCACTGTAAAATCAGAACCGTTTTAACACGCGATAGTACGACCGAACAATGATTATTCTCCACTGCATGTTCCTGTGCTTTTCAACTATAAAGTGAAAGGAACTCTATCATAACAATGAAAAAAGAGTATCAAATTGGTATATAACTTGATACTCAATTAATTTTGCCTGTTCACTTTTTCATGCCAAAACTACTTATATCATAGCGAGAGCTCTTCTTATTTTAGAAATGCTTCAAAATACCTTGTCATCGCTACGGCAAAATCACCGCGTGTTACATCAGTATTCGGCTCAAAATGTGCAACAACGGTTGGTTCAAGATCATACTGTCCTTGCGAAACCTCGAAGCTCGCATTGATGATATTTAGATCGAGCGCAAGCTGAACATACCCTTTCAAGTGCTGGGGAATATCAGCAGCGTCAACAACCGCTACACGCTCTTCCTTGTATTGAACTGTAACGTCACCACTGAATGCTTTCGCATCTTCTTCTAGACCAAGACTTTGAACAAGCGAATAAGCAAGTTCTGCTCTTGTAACCTTTCCTTTTGGATCGAACTTACCATCTTTAGTAAGCATAACTCCTTGCTGGGAATGAGTTCCATCTCGGAATGCGGCTCCTTCAGACGTAACAGCAGACGCGTAAGGAAGCAGGTCAGAAGACACATCACTTAATGCTTTGGAATCTGACTGACGAATCTCAGCACCCATCACAAGATACTGTGCTAAATCTTTTCTTTGTAGCTTGCTATCAGGCATAAAGTTTCCTTTAGCATTCGCATCAAACAGCAGCTCCTTCACACCGCTCTTGATCGCAGCAGCTGCTGGATGGCCTTCTATATCATTGAGACCGGTAAATCCACTCACTTTTGTAAAAGAAAGAGTTCCTTCTATGTTATCAGGGAAAGAAAGGCCTGCAGTTGGATTCGCTTCGTCACCACGTAATCCTCTTACTTCTGCTTTCCAAGTACCGGGCATCGGTGCATTAACAGACACCGTTCTGTCTGTTGTTAACGTAAACAACAAGCTGATTCCAGAGCTGTACTCCGTTCCATCTGGAGCGATTAAAACGAGGTTGACCGGATTACCGGTCTCCCCCAATACGCCATAAGCATTCACTTTCGCTACAAGATTTGTTAAGCCTTCTTGCACTTCAAACTCATGCTGATTATCTGAAACAAGAGTTACAGGATTGTAGTCTACTGAAAATGGAGCACGCGTGGTCGAAGCTTCTACAGAGCTATTAAACTCTTTGTTGTAATTGACTGTCTTGCCATAGTCGTTATTACCAAAAGCAGCATCTACTGCAGTGTATGCGTTCAAATAACCTGCGCCTACTTCCCACGCTTCATACCCTGGCATGTTTGTAGCTGTTGCTTGCACGATCGATTTCACTTCATCAGGTGAGAGTAAAGGATTTGCCTCTAACATTAGTGCTACAACACCCGCTACGTGAGGGGTTGCCATCGACGTTCCACTCATATGCGTATAGAAAGGAACGTGCGCTGGATCAAGTTCTTCAGCGTCTTGAGGAGCTGATAGTGAACTTACTGGTGCGATAACTCGGGTTGAAACGATATCAACTCCTGGTGCTGTAACAGTCGGACGGTCTTCCCATGTCCACGTTTCTCCATCCATTTCAAACGTCCCACCGACTCCTTTTGTACCACGAGATGAGAAATCAGCTAGCGTGCCATCTTTTTCTCCCGCTGCTACCGAGATAACCCATGGTGCTTTTGCATAAGGGTTATGTGTGTTTTCTCCAGGACCTTCATTTCCTGCTGCAAAAAGAACGACGATTCCGCGATCATACACTTTCTTACTCGCAATGTTAATCGGATGATTAGGATCAAAATCACCTGACGATCCCCATGAATTTGTAATTACTCTTATGTCGTACTGAGACTGATGCGTTAAGGCGTAATCAAATCCACCGATTCCATCTAGTACGAACAGTGCTGCGCCAGAGCCATATCCGATCAAGTCTGCTCCTGGAGCCGCTCCTTCATACATCCCGCTCGACATTTCTCCTGTACCACCAACCGTACCAGCTACGTGGGTACCGTGACCGGAGTTAGTATCAGTATTTGCTACATCCTCTTGATATGTAACAGGAAGTAGACCAGGAGACAAACTGCTAAGATTCGTTGATCCCATAACGTTTTGTACAAGGTTTTCACCAAACTCGTGGTCTTTATGTGTGCCATCTACACCGCTATCGTTCACAACAACACCGATCCCTTTTCCCGTAACAGGCAGTCCTCCGTTTGCTTTTCTCATGTCGTCATCCGTACGTACTTTATCAACACCCGTTAGATCTGTTGCATCCGCGTTGAAATAGTCAAGCTTCTCATTCAAATAGATAGACTGAACCATATCGTTAGCTGCAAGGTCGTTTATTTGAGCTTTCGTCGCGATTACGCCAGCCATCGGAAGACTCTTAAGCGTTAACCCTTTATCAACCCCAACCTCTTCCAATAAGTTCGACTGAACATCCGTTGGAGCTCCATCTCCATAGAACGTTACGATTACTTCAAATGGTCCATTCCCTTCCGTCATCAGCTGAGATAATTCTGGGTCGATCGCCGCAGATTGATTAGCTGAAGGTTGAGGGGGGTTTATAAAACCTACCATTAGTAAAAACGAGAGTGCCACTACGTACCAAAGCCTCATTCTCATCCGTCTTCCTCCTTTTAATATTCAATGTTTTCTTACTATTTATTATCCATTGGTAGCGACCATTTTCCTATTCACTAAAGGTTTTAAATCCTGGTTGAGAAAGAACTATATGAGACTCATCCAAAAGTAGTATCTCGTACTACTTTGGGTCATTTAGGGATAGTACTTTTACGACAAAAAAAAGCCTAACTCATTTGAGTTAGGCTCTGTAAATTCACTATTAATCTAGCACTGTTACAGTGACTGTCTTACGACCAAAGTTTAAAGCATCTTGTCTTTCAGGCATGAATAGATCGATACGGTTACCTTGGATTGCACCGCCAGTGTCACCAGCGATTGCAGTACCATAGCCTTCTACGTGTACTTTAGATCCAAGTGGGATTACGTCAGGGTCTACTGCGATGACTTTTTGGTTAGGATTCGCTCTTAAGTCGATTCCTGTCGCTGTAACGCCTGAACATCCTTCACAATATGCAGTATAAGCTGTTGCTTCGACTTTAAATTCTTGTCCACTTTGCTCAGATGACTTGCTTTCTGTGTTTGTTTGCTTAGCAGAAGTGGTATTAGTATTAGTAGTAGTAGATTCAGTAGACGCTGGTTTTGCATTTACTGTCTTACCTGTCAGCGCTGCCCAGGTGTTAGCTCCGGCAATGCCGTCAACAGCTAGTCCATTATCAGCCTGGAAAGCACGGACTGCTTTCTCTGTGATAGGACCATAGATTCCGTCTACTTTATAGTTGTAATATCCACCAAGCTCTTCTTGAAGAGCTGAAACTTGGTGACCTCGATCACCTTGAATCAACGTACGATGAGCTTGTCCTTGATTGACTTTTTCAATTGCTGCGAATGTATTTGGACCTGCGATGCCGTCAACAGCAAGACCGTGAGCTTTTTGGAATTGCTTTACAGCACCTTCAGTAATTGAACCGTAATAACCTGTAGATTTATGATAGTCGAAATATCCTTTGGCTGACAGTACATCCTGTAACTCGACGACGTCGCCGTGTTTTTCACCGTAAGAAAGTGTTTGATCTCCTAGAGCAGCTTCTGATACTACCGGGCTAGCAAACATCATTCCAGCCAGTGCTGTAGATGTAACAACGTTCCTTACAATGTTTTTACGAGTTACCATGTACACATTCCTCCTGAGAGATAAATAATTTTTCGGTGTTTCTTTTCTCTTGATCACCTATGTCCCATATAGTAACAGCCAAATATAACACAGCCATTTTAGTGTAGTAACAAGTCAGTTACATAAATATGACAGATTAATACAGTTTTTATAACCTTTGCACAATTAGGTAACATAGTACTATTTACAACGACAATATATTACAAACATGTCAGTTCCAAACTCTATCAGCCTTGTTAATAGGTTCTTTATAAAGAAAAAACCTACTTAGAGGTTGCAGAATCAACCTTGGGTGATTTTCGAACTAGTTAAATTTACCTCCAATTTTACAAACCTTTTAAATGCTTTTTTCATTAATAAAAGAGGCAGCTGCTCGAGCTGCCTCTTTTTCTTCTTGTTTATTTAGCCGCTATTCCTTTATCCTGACTCTTCATACCACCTGAAATAATCATTTGTAAGGTTTCCCTATCTAAATGTAATTCCTCTACGTTGTTCTCATGCAATAGCTCCTGCGTATTTGAATCATCGAAAGTCAATGTTTTCTCAAAGTACTTGTGAAAAACCTTCATAGGTTGATTCAACTTCATGTCCTGATCTGTTAGTTCTCCTTCATAATCTGTAGGCACTAATTCCACGTTGTAAAAATCAAGCGCTGATTGAATCAAATCTAATACGAGCTGATTGGTTGGAGGCTGTGAATTCGTAATGTGATAGATTGTATCTGGCTTCGCGCTAGTAAGCCCAAGCGCTAACACATTTACGACATAATCGACAGGTACTAAATTTTGTGCTGCTTCCTGATTACAAAGGAACTTAATCTTTTCACTAGGCGTATCCTGCTTCCGATCTAATCTCTTCTTTAATAATTCAAGACTTCTAATCACGCCATAAAGAGCAAAGGTCGTTTCAGCTTCACCAGTTTTCGAGTCACCAATAATGATTGCTGGTCTAAAAATAGAGACATTGAAGACGTTATTATAATCAAACACAAGGTGCTCTGCGTGACACTTACTTTCTTCATAAGGATTTACGAACGTATTATCCTTAGGATGCAGCTCTTCACGTCCATGAAGTTGTGCGCCTAATGTGTAAGCTGTACTTACATGATAAAAATTCTTCACTTGAATATCTTTAGAAAACTCAAGTACGTTTCTCGTTCCTTCAACGTTAATCTCAAACGTCTTGTCTCTTTCACGATCATCGAATGAAAGATAAGCTGCGATGTGATAGACCGTATCGATTTTACCTTTTAATAGATCGATTGTTTCGAACGGAACGCCTAAGCGCTCGTCCCCTAAGTTTCCTTTTATAATGAATAAGTTGTTTTGTAGATCTGCTGGCAATGCTTCGATTAACCGATCTGCCTTACGTTCATTGCGGATCAATGCATAGACGCTGTGGCCTTCACTCAATAACTTCAAGGTAAGCTGTTTTCCAAGAAAACCAGTCGCCCCTGTTAAGAGTATATTCATAAAGTTCACCCCATTAAAACGTTCTCATCAGTAGTGGTTATTTATCTCTGTACCGTTCGTAGTTTAGCATATATACGTCTATAAAACATTAATAACGAGATGAAACTCTCTTTAAAGACGGTGCTAATGATTGGAAGAAATTCTCGCGTACCGACAAGTTTAGTAGTTTAGCGTAGCGGGAACCTTCTTATTTGTACATGAAAAGGAGGATTTCTAATGGCTAACACATATACGGAGCAATATATTAATGGAGAATGGGTTACGGGAACGAGTGACAAAACTGTAACAAATTATAATCCATTTACTCAGGAGGAACTGTTCACACTCCAATCTGCATCAGAAGAAGACCTCGATCAAGCATATAAGACTGCAAAAGAAGCGCAACGAAAATGGGCTAAAACGACACCAGGTCAGAGACAGCAGATTCTTGATAAAGTGGCTGCCCTTATGACGGAACGTAAAGAAGAGATCATCGACTGGCTAGTAAAAGAATCCGGTAGTACAAAGATCAAAGCAAACGTGGAATGGGCTGCAGCTACCCGTGTCGTAAAAGAATCCGCTTCTTTTCCTTATAGAATGAAAGGACAAATCGCACCTTCTGATACGCCAGGTAAAGAGAACCGTATTTATAAGAGCGCGAAAGGAGTGATCGGTGTCATCGGACCGTGGAACTTCCCACTTCATCTTTCCATGCGTTCAGTCGCTCCAGCACTCGCCACAGGTAATGCTGTAGTCCTTAAACCGGCTTCAGAAACACCCGTTACAGCAGGCTTCTTAATCGCAGAGCTTTTTGAAGAAGCCGGCCTACCGAAAGGGGTTCTTAACGTTGTTGCTGGGCGTGGATCAGAAATCGGGGATGCTTTTGTTACTCATCCGATTCCAAAGTTGATCTCTTTCACAGGGTCAACTGAAGTTGGAAAACATATCGGTGAACTTGCAGGGAAGCACATTAAGGAAACAGCATTAGAGCTTGGAGGCAACAATGTCTTTATCGTTCTAGATGATGCTGACATCGATCAAGCTGCAGAAGCAGCAGCATTCGGTAAATTCCTTCATCAGGGTCAGATCTGTATGGCAATCAACCGGATTCTTGTTCATGAAAGTGTTCATGATGAATTCGTTGAAGCGTTCAAAGAAAAAGTAGCATCTCTTCAATCAGGTGACCCAGCAGATGCGAATACAGCTGTTGGACCTCTTATTAATAAGGAAGCAATTGAACGTATCCAAGAATCTCTTGATGCTTCGCTTGAGCAAGGTGCTGAGAAGATTCTTGGCGGTGAAGTGGAAGGCAACGTGATGCAGCCTGTCATTCTAACGAACGTCACGTATGATATGCCGATCGCAAAAAATGAAATCTTCGGTGCTGTAGCTCCAATCATTTCATTCAGCACGGAAGAAGAAGCGATTGAACTTGCAAATGGCTCTCCATATGGCCTTAGTGGTTCCGTTCACTCCCGCGACTTGAATCGCGGGGTTCAGGTGGCTCAGCAAATCGAAACGGGTATGGTTCACATCAATGACCAGCCTGTGAATGATGAAGCGCACATGGCATTCGGCGGTGAAAAGGAATCTGGACTCGGTCGATTTGGCGGAGAATGGGCGTTAGATAAGTTTACAACGGTGAAATGGATCTCTGTTCAACAAGAGCGCCGTGAGTATCCGTTTTTTAAATAACTATGAAAGCCCTCGAATAGATTCGAGGGCTTCATTTCTATAGACGTTCACACTTTTACTTGTTCTCTTTCCAACAACCTCTCCTTTTCCTTCACAAGCGGTATAACCTCCTTCCCAAACCGCTCAAGATCTTCCTCATAATGAAAGTGTGCTGTTAAGATCACTTCGATACCTACCTTCTTTAATTCTATAATCCGATCAGCCACTTGTTCAGGTGTACCGATCAAGCCAGTTTTAAAGCCATCATTATATTGAACGAGATCTTCGATACTAGAATTTGCCCACATTCCTTCCTTATCTCTAGTTGACTGGCCAGCTTCTTTCACCGACTGTCTGAATCCTTCAACTGCCTCTTCATCCTTATAGCCGACAATGTCACGGAGAAGCTGGTGCGCTTCTTCCTCTGTATCTCTCACGATTACAAATCCGTGTGCAGCGAATTTCACGGTGCGTCCTTCTTCTTTAGCTAACGTACTCACTTCATCAATTTGTTTCCTGAACCCATCGAGCGTATTTCCGTTCATAAAATAATAGTCCGATACTCTCGCAGCCATTTGTTTTGCAGCGGTCGAGTTTCCACCCTGGAAGATCGGGAGTTTCCCTTCTTGGACTGGTTTTGGTTTTAATGGGGCTTCATTTATTCTGTAAAAATCACCTTTAAACGATGCTGTTTCTTCAGTCCATAAGTTACGGAGAACCTGGATGAACTCCTCTGACCGGCGGTACCGTTCATCATGTTCGAGCCACGGCTCTCCATATTTCGTGAACTCCTGCTTGAACCAGCCGCTAACAACATTCACTGCGGCTCTTCCATTACTAATTTGATCTAGTGTCGCAAGCATCTTTGCATAAACACCAGGATGCCATAAGCCGGGATGAACTGCTGATATTAATTTTATTTTAGAAGTTGAAGCTGCTAATGCTGAAGCTAGTGTAATGGCTTCAAGTTGATTTTCTGCTCCATAACTAGCAATAAACCTTGTTTGTAACAATGCAAAGTCGTAGCCCGATTCTTCTGCAATTCTTGCATATCGTTTATTTGCCTCGAAGCTCCAATCCGTTTTCTGCGGAAGTTTTGAAACGACAAGCCCACCGCTAACATTAGGTACCCAATAAGCAAATTCTAAGTTTTTAGCCATCTTAACCGTCTCCTTTCATAAGTAGACGGACATTCCCAGAACATGGTACATTAAGTAATGATCTGGTGTGTCCGTATATGCCATACGCGCTCAGATCGTCTCGAGAAGAAGTGTTGCCGCACTTCTTCTCATTTTTTGTCTTATGAATGCAATAAAAAACCCCCTCTGCTTTCGCGAAGCAAGAAGGGGTGAGAGTTAGTGATCACGAAAATGAACTTCTCTGCACGTCCTTCTCATCTTCGGAAATAATCCTCTGAAATTGGCACCGTACGCATAGCGTCGGTTGCCGAGACATCGTAGGGTCAGTCCCTCCGCCTCTCTTGATAAGAAGTCTAGATTAAATTGTTATGGCTTATAATAAGTGGCTACTTCATAATTGTCAAGAAAATTCACTAACTTTTCTAACAATTATTCTTCAGAAGCGGTTTCTTCTGTTACTAATTTTAAAGGAACTGGAATGGTATCTTCCACGTCATTCCCTTGAAGAACATCCATTGCAGCTTGTACAGCAAGGGATCCAATCTTCTCAGGCTGCTGTGCCACTGTAGCTGATAACTTTCCGTCTTTGATGCTATTGATCGCATCTTCATTTCCATCAAAACCTACAACAAGCACGTCCTTCCCAGAACTTTGAATCGCCTGGTATGCTCCTAGCGCCATTTCATCATTGTGAGCAAATACAGCTTCAATACCAGGATTTCCTTGTAGCAAGTTTTCCATCGTGTTTAGACCTTCTGTTCGATCAAAGTTAGCCGTTTGCTTAGCTACAACGTCTAACTTCTCATCGGCAATGTTGTGAAAACCTGCGCCACGTTCACGAGTGGCAGACGCACCTGGAACGCCTTCTAACTCAGCCACTTTAGCGCCTTCACCAAGCTGCTCCACCAAGAACTTTCCTGCCATCTCGCCACCTTTTTCGTTGTCTGAACTGACGAGCGTTGCAACCTCGCCTTCTTCAGCAGAGCGATCAAGCGTGACTACTGGTATGCCTAAACTGTTTGCAGATTGCACAGCTGTTGAGATTGCAGATGAATCTGTTGGATTGATTAACAAGGCATCGACACCTTGCTGGATCAAATCTTGCACATCGTTGATTTGTTTTGCTGCATCGTTTTGAGCATCAACGACGACGACTTCCATCCCCTGCGCTTTTGCTTCAGCTTCAACGCCGTTTTTCATCGAGACGAAGAACGGGTTATTCAATGTAGAGACCGATAATCCTAACTTAATGTCCTCAAGATCTGTTTTCTTATCAGGCTTCGCCCATTCCGGCGGTTGCAGTGAGCACGCTCCTAGTAAAAGAAGTGACAAGCTGAGCAGTAGTGGTAATATCTTCTTCATTGTAACCCTCCTAAGCTGCTTTCTTTCGATCGATTAATACTGCGATGATGATGACGACACCTTTGACGACCATTTGGAAGAAAGATGAAACGCCAAGCAAGTTTAAGCCATTATTCAATGTACCGATAATCAGTGCGCCGATCAGCGTGCCGACAATTAAGCCTCGACCACCTGATAAGCTTGTTCCACCTAGTACGACCGCCGCGATCGCATCTAATTCGTATGATGTACCTGCAGTTGGCTGTGCAGAGTTTAGACGTGACGTGAGGATCGCTCCTGCAAGTGCAGATAGTAGCCCAGCAAGAGAATACACCATAATTTTGATGCGAGATACTTTAATACCAGATATGAGTGCTGCTTTCTCATTCCCACCGATCGCATATGTTTTACGACCAAACGGGGTTTTATGAAGAATAACCCATAGAACCGCAAACGACAAAAGCATCGTTATTGCAGGCACTGGAATTCCGAGGAAATACCCTCTTCCAAACAGTTGAAACGCGTAGCTGTCCCCAAGTCCTGTGATTGGATTTCCATCCGTGTAGACGAGCGTTAAACCACGAAACATCGTCATCGTAGCAAGTGTTGCGATAAACGGAGCCATTTTCCCTTTTGTAATTAAAAGACCGTTCACCATTCCCATTACGGCTCCAAGTAGACATCCTATTAGAATTGCGAGAATGGGATCTATTCCAGAGACCATCATACCTGCCATCAAAGCACTAGACAGTGCAAGGATCGATCCGACGGATAAATCAATGCCTCCCGTTAAGATGACAAACGTCATACCATAGGCGATAAGAGCATTGATTGCCACCTGTCTAAGCAGGTTCAGTAAGTTTAGCGGTTCAAGAAAGCTAGGGTTGATTATTGAAACGGTTGCTACAAGTACGAGCAAGCCGACTAGTGGTCCGAGCTTTTGCATGAGATTTCCAACGTGGTTATTAGTAAGTTTACTCATTTACGTGACCTCCTGTTGCCAGTGTCATTATTTTTTCCTGCGATGCTTCTTCTTTTGATACTTCTCCTGCAATCGTCCCTTCGTGCACGACTAGGATACGATCACTCATCCCCATCACTTCAGGAAGTTCCGATGAGACCATCACGATCGCAACTCCCCTATCAGTCAACTCATTCATCAGCTGGTAGATTTCGCGCTTCGCCCCAACGTCTACCCCTCTCGTTGGTTCATCTAAGATCAGTACTTTTGGTCCGATGCCGATCCATTTTGCGATAACGACCTTCTGCTGGTTTCCTCCTGATAAATTGCCAACGCTCGTCTCTGCTGATTCTGTCTTGATCGTCAATCGCTTGATTAACAGATCAACAAAGTCTTTTTCACTTTTTTCATTAATGATTCCGTTCTTCGTAAAACTAAAAAGACTTGAAAGTGCGATGTTATCTTTTATAGAAAAATCGAGTATGAGTCCTTCTTCTTTTCGATCTTCCGTAATCAATCCGAGTCCTAAATTCACAGCTTGCTCAGGACTTTTTACGGTGACCGGTTGACCGTTCACAAAAATTTCTCCTTGATACTTTCCATCGAGTCCAAAGATCGTTCGTACGATCTCCGTTCGTCCTGCTCCCATCAAGCCTGATACCCCAACGATTTCACCTGACTGAACTTTAAAGTTCACGTCTTCGAATACTCCTTTACGAGTAAGGTTTTTAACTTCGAGTACGGTGTCGCCTACGTTCACTTCACGAGTAGGAAAGCGATCCGTCAATTCACGTCCAACCATTTTTCGAACAACATCGTCGAAGTTCGTTTCCGGGATCGGAGTCGTATCTACCGTTTGACCATCACGCATCACTGTGATGGTATCGCATATCGTAAAGATCTCTTCCATTCGATGCGAGATATAGACGATCGACACACCAGCTTTTTTCAGAGAACGGATAACTGTAAATAGCTTTTCGATTTCTCGATCGGTTAATGCCGCAGTTGGTTCATCCATTATAATGACCTTTGCATCAGTCATAAGCGCTTTTGCGATCTCGATCATTTGCTGTTCACCAACTGAGCAGTGACCAGCCTCCTTGGAGAGTGGAATAGAAATCGACAGCTTATCGAACTGCTCCTTCGCAATCGCTTTCATTTTTTTCGTGCGAATAATCCCTAAAGATGTAACCGGTTCCTTATTGATGAATAAGTTCTCGAGCACCGTTAATTCCGGCCATATATTGAGCTCTTGATGGATAAAAGCAATTCCAAATTCCTCAGCTTCCTTTGGATTTGAAAACACTTTTTCTTTTCCATCGATATGGATGGTACCCTGATCCTTTGAGTGAAGTCCTGTTAAAATGTTCATGAGCGTTGACTTTCCTGCTCCATTTTCACCCATCAAGGCATGAACTTCACCATCTTTAATCGTTATGTCCACACCTTCTAGCACCTTGTTGTTTCCAAACGCTTTATGAATACTGCTCATTTTGACCTGCATGTTATCACCCCTTTTTAAAAGATTACTCCTGCATGGAGAATGCAGTTGGCAAACGGCGTAACTTCTCCTGTTCGAATAACAGCTTTTGCCCTATTGGTCTGTTCCTTCAAAGATTCGTGAGATGTGTAATCAACCTCTTCAAAGAGAGACGACATCTCATCATACACGCGCTCGTTACGTTTCACTTCATCAGCGAGCGTTACTTTTTCAACGACCATTTCTTCTTTCAATAGTTGTACAACATCAAGAAAAGAGGGCACTCCTTCTTTTAGAGACAGGTCGATCTTCTGGACATGATTCGGTACTGGAAGTCCTGCATCTGCCACAACGATGGTATCTGTGTGACCGAGGTCAGCGAGTAGTTTTGTGATGTGACTGTTTAACATTCCATTTCGCTTCATTCTGATAGCCTCCGTTCTACTTCTTCACGAGTAGGCATTCCGCCCTGTGCTCCAAATCCTGTTACAGAAAGGGATGCAGCACGATTTGCGAATCGAATACTTTCTTGCATCTCTTTTGATTCGGCAACCGCAACACCGAACGCTGCGTTGAACGTATCTCCAGCCCCAGTCGTATCAACGACTTCAACCTTAAACGAAGGAACAAGAACTTCTTTTTCCCCATCAAAATAGCGAACCCCTTGCTCTCCCTCTGTAATCAATACCTTGTTTGGGAATGCTTTTAGAGCTTCTTTTGGAGGTAGTCCGTTAAATAACACGGCGGATTCATGTTCATTCGGTGTAAGATATGTTGCTAAATCCACTACTTCATTTGAGATCTCTCTTGCTGGTGCTGGGTTTAGCAACAAAGGAACGTTCATCTCGCTGCAACGTTTTGCTGCATAAGCTACCGTTTCTTCTGGAACTTCTTGTTGAATCATCACGAGGTCACACGTTTGTAGAAAGGAACTCATTCGTTCAACATAATCAGGTGTAACGTAATCGTTCGCACCCTTCACGACTACGATACTGTTATCACCTTCTGCTAGGATGATGTGAGCTGTTCCAGACTCTATACCTGTAACCGGTTCCACATACTCGGTACGAACCCCATTCTTTTTAAAATTTGCTATAATCTCCTCACCGTACGAATCATCTCCAACGCGCCCGATCATATAGACTTCTGCACCAAGTCGGGCAGCTGCAACAGCCTGGTTAGCACCTTTTCCACCTGGTACAGTTTTAAACGATTCACCGAGTACCGTTTCACCAGCGCCTGGGCGCTTTTTTGAAGTTACGACGAGGTCCATTGAAGAACTGCCGATAACGGCGATTTTTGCTTTATTCATACCCTTTCATCCCTTTCGCGTTGTGTTTCGTTCGATTAGTTCTACTGGAAGTTGAATCGAACGTTCGACTTCCTGCTCTTTTCTTATTATATTGATCAATAGTTTAGCTGCCTGTTTTCCCATTTCATACGCTGGCTGTCTGATCGTCGAGAGCGTTGGATACGAAAGACTGCTTTGAGGTATATCATCATAACCGATAATCTGCACGTCTTCAGGAATTTGTTTCCCTAATCTTAACGCTTCATGAAGAATCGCAATTCCAACAATATCGTTACTCGCGATAACAGCATCTGTATCGGCATATTTATCAAAAAGCTCTTCTGCCCACCCTCTTGCATCTTCGAAAGAGTAGGATGTTGTCGACATAACTGAAAAATCGACCTCTTCTTGACTAAGATACTCAATCGCCCCGCGAAACCGATCTTGGGCTGGCTTGATATGAGAAGGTCCCTTCATTACGGTGATACGTTTTGCTCCCTTTTCTACTAAAGCTTTTGCCGCAATACGACCGCCTTCTCTTCCATCCGCATAAACAGCAGGGTAGTCCTCTGAAGTCCGGTCTAACAAAACTAAAGGAAGAGCTAGTGCTTCATAAAGCTCGTGATCAAGATAATTCGTTGCAGAAATCATTCCAACGACATTATTCTGCGCAAATGTTTGTATATAATCTAATTCTTTTTGTATACTTTCATCGCTATTACCAAGTAATAACCGATACCCTGCACGGTTCACTTCATCCTCCACACCTCTTGCTAGCTGTGGGAAAAATGGGTTGGTTATATCAGGAAGCAGCAACCCGATCAATCTGGATTCGCGTTTATAGAGAGAACGTGCCACTTCATTCGGGCTATATTTCAATTTCGTGATCGCTTTCATCACTTTTTCTCTCGTTTCGGACCCCACGTATCCATTATCATTTAATACACGGGAAACCGTTGCGACTGAAACGCCCGCTTCTTGTGCAACATCTTTTATCGTAACCACGTTCTTCACTCCCTGATCCCTTTATGTGTAACCGGTTACACATAAAGTAACATATTATTGGAACCGCTTGCAATCTTTTTTTACCTATTTCTCTAAGTTGTTACAAGCTCACTCCACTTATACGCTCTTCATTACCATCACGTCTTCAGTTAACTTCATATAACCGTCTCTAGCAAACGCTTCTGGTAAAAATGCTGTTGTAATGCTCAATGTGTTAGCTCCACGACGAGAACTTTCTAGCTCAATTGACGACATCACGTCTTCGAATACGTCCATCAAGTCATTACGTAAAGACATTGCAATAACCTCGGCATAGTTTGTATCCTTTCTGATGGCAACTCCAGCGTATCCTCCACGTTCGCCGTTCATTCTATATTCGATCCCATAGTCAAAGTTTACTGAACTGTAGTACTGTCTCATCATTTCAATTTCTGCATCTGAAGTATTACGATTAAAGCGGCGCTCTAAATCTTCCCATTTATCGAATTGAAATCCTTGCTCAACACGATAAGGAATCAAATCGCTTTGCTTTGTTGCAATCCCATCTAAGCTTGTTCCAACAATCGGAGAGGCATTCATCACTTCAAACCCTTTAGATAAGAAGAAATCAATCGGTTTCTTCCACTGACTACGAAAACGCTGTGCGAATTTTTCAGCACCAAATTCTTCACTTACTGCAAAACCGTAGACACGATCATATAACTCGTCTTGGACGGCACCTTCATACCCTTCAAGTACCCATGGATAACCGAGCGAGACGAACTCTCGGCTTCCAGTAAAACTCATATATCCGACTAACGTATCGCCATCATAAGCAAATGCACGAGACTTCGGATGAAATTGCTCCTGAGTGACAAACTGACTCGGTGAAATCGTTGGCTTCCATGCATAAGGAAGATCTGAAGTTACTTTTTTCCAAAAATCATACTGCAACGTTAAATCTTCAGGGCCTTCGTAATAGCGGTATCTTATACTCAATACGTTCACTCTCCTCATTAACATGATTCATGATAACTTCCAAAACATACAATCGTCTTTGACTATAGATTGTTCTTATCCATCCGTTCTTTTATATCTTCTAACAAACCATTTTGTTTTTGCAGCTGATTTGTAATCTTCTCTGATGCGTTCGTAATGGTTTTGGTAATGGACCATAAGAAGATGATCATCACGATGAGTATCCCTAAACCTTCCATACTTTCCACCTATTTTCTGTTGAATATTTGCTAATCCCTACTACCAAGTATTTCAAAAGGCTGTCCTGACCGCAATAGCAATTGTGTATTATAGCTTTCACATAGAAAAATCCCGCCCAATTGCATTGGACGGGATTTCTATTTAGTTACGTTTTTTATCGTGAAACGGCCACCAAACGCCATTGTTGAATGACACGGTAACAGCTGGAATGAGTAATGGCAGAACAATGAGACCATATAACAATAATCCAGTGATTACAATGGTAGCAATCTGCACGAGACTCAAGACTCCTGAAGGAATCATCGCTGCAAACGTCCCAGCTAGAATAATCGCAGCTGTAATAATAACGGTACCCATCTTAGACATCGATACTTTGATCGCATCTACAACAGATAAGCCGTTTGCTGATTCTTCACGGAATCGATCTAATAGAAAGATCGAATAGTCGACACCAAGTGCGATCAGCATCACGAATCCAAAGAACGGTACAGCCCAGCTAATTCCGTCGTAGCCAAGTCCATTCACAAAAATCCATTCTGCAACTGCCACTGATGTAAAATAGGTGAGTAAAAGCGAACCAATCATATAGAGCGGCATGATAAAGGATCTAAAGATAATCGCTAATGCTACAAATAAACTGATTAACATGATCGTTACCGTTTGGGTAAAATCGCTGTTAGAAATGTCGCTCAAATCACGGTTAATACTCGATACACCGCCTATCGCAACCTCAGCATCTTCTAGCGGCGTTTCCTTGATCACGCGATCCGTCGTTTCTGAAATACGATCAACCGTATCGATCGCTTCTGGTGAGTAAGGGTTATCCGATAAGATGACTTCTATCTTCGTTCCCGTTTCCTCACCAAATGCATATCGGTCGATCACTTGTGCAAACTCCTCGTTTTCGAGAGTGCCTTCTGGAATATATAACCCCGTATCACGAATCGTTTGGCTCTCACTCATTCCCTGAAGCTGATCGCCAGCAGTGTGTAACCCTTCAGAAATTTGATTTAATCCTTCTAAAGGATTTTGTTGCGGCGCGTTAGGCGGCGTCTGAGCTTGGGCAGCTTGATTTAGCCCTTGGACGGCACCGTCCAATCCATCAGCTGCCTGGTTTACGCCTTCTGCAACTCTACCAATCTGGTAATCTGCATAAAGCTCATCGATGACCTCACCTGCAGGTCTTGTGATCGAACGGACGCTATCCACTCCTTCAATCTTTACAAGTTCAGCACTAAGTTTCTCTACATAAGGAACAGCGTTCTCTGTCACTAGTTTTTCATCACTAGAAAGTAAAACTTGTACTGGCAATGAATCTCCTTGACCGAACCCATCTTCAATAGCCCGCAGGCCCTTAACAGACTCATAGCTATTTCCTACTTCATCAACTGTATTGAACGATAAGGCATCATCGTACGTGAACAATAGTGGAACTGTGATGACTCCAACAACAACCATCGAAAGAAGTGGGCGATTAACAGAAAGCTTACTCATCCATCCCCAAAGCTTGCTATCGTTATGGGATACAGATTTCTTTGATGGCCAGAATAGTTTTTCTTTTAGCGTTGCCATGAAGAATGGCATAACGGTGCTCAGTACAAGAAGCAAGACTGCAATCCCTACTGCTACCGCTACCGCTGACTTAAAGATAGGAAAGTCTGCAAATCCGATCGCAAAGAACCCGATAAACACAGCGAGACCACTTATATAGAGTGTTCTTCCAGCTGTTTTGTAAGTGCGGACGATCGCATCGTTGATCGGCTGTCCTGCTCCAAGTTCTTCTTTAAACCTGCTCAGTAGCAAGATACAGTAATCTGTCCCTATTCCAAAGAGAATGGCGACAAGGAAAATTTGCGTGTAGTTCGATACAGGAAAACCGAACCAATCGATAAAAAATGCTACGATCGACTGACTCAGCAAATACGTAATCCCAACAGCCATAAGTGGGATGATCGGTGTCACAAGTGACCGGAATACAGCTAGAAGTAATGCAAAGATAAGAACGACTGTAATGATTTCCGTCCGTTTTAACCCTTCCTGTGCACTCAAGTTCACATCATGATTGATGATCGCTTCTCCAGTGAGGTAAACAGACTCTTGCTCTTTTACAATATCTGCTCTTATCGTATCAGCGAGCTCGACCACATCTTCTTGTGAGCCATCGACAGTGATGGGAACGAGAACAGTTCTTTTGTCTTCTGAAACCAGCTGTGCTTCAAGTTCTTCACTTCCAAAAGGTGCCAAAACAGAACTGATCGGATCCCCTAGATCTTGAATTTCTTTTACAGTAGATGAAATCTCTTCCCTTAAGGAGTCATCTATCGTTTTCTCAAACGAATACACTAACGAAATGGTTTCCTCTCCCGCTCCTGCATCATTCAGAATTTCAGCCGCTCGTATTGAGGCAGCATCATCAGGGAGCTGAAATGTTCCCGCTTCTTCTGCCTGCTTTGTTAAATTTGGAGCTAAAACATACAATAGAACCGTAACGATTAACAGTCCGATCGTAATGGGCCATTTCAATTTGATGATCGCATTCATCCTCTTTCCCCCTCTAACTTCAATATCGACTTAATCTTACGGAACATAATTAAGAAATTGTCTAGCTCCTCATCTTTTACATGGTTTGCGAACAGATCATGAATGTAGGCGTACACAGCTTGATCTGATTCTTTCAAAACTTCTGTACCTTTTTCAGTTAAATCAACGAGTTTCGTTCGCTGATCTTGTTCTGACTTAACGATTTTGATCAAAGCTTTTTCTTCAAGTTTCTTCAAACGATTCGAAATCGCACTTTTATGTACCCCTTGAAGTTCAGCTATGACACCTGCAGTTAGAGCACCGTTTTTACTTATAAGCTTGAGTACTTGGATCTGCTCGAGAGAATACTCCTGCCAAACGTCGGCTTCGACATTTTTCAAAACCCTTTCAGTTCCAAACACCATCACATCTTCAAAGAGTTCAACTGCTTCTATTAACCGCTCATCCAATTTAGTTCACCCCCTAAACTACATTACTCCATATAGTTTAGGGGGTGAACTATATGAATGTCAAGTGCTTTCATTTTTGGAAAAAAGGAAATCTCTTGTATCTATCGCACTCTTATTGACCAATCTAGCAATGACGCACACTTTAGGAGAAGATGTAATGAATTTATTCCTTGTTGCCCTTGTCTTTCTATTCGCCATCTTAAAAGGGGATTGGAAGAACTGGGAGTCATACTATCCATCAATGTTGTATATTTCCTTAGCTTCGTTCTTATATGAATTTATTTCTCATAGTCATTTTCACCTTTGGGAACTTCACAAAGATCATTTCTTTAATTTGATGAACGTTCACTTCGTCCATAACTTGATCATTAATCCATTGGTAGCATTTGTGTTCTTATCTCATTATCCATCAGGTATCAAAAAACAAGTACTTTATACACTCAAATGGATTGTAATCTTTGGACTAATCGAATGGATCGGTACAAAGATGGATGTTATTTCATATCACAACGGTTGGCATTTCGGATGGTCGATCCTATTTGTGATGGTAATGTTCCCAATGGTCCGTCTTCATCATATTCATAAGCTAGCAGCGCTAGTACTTTCTTGTCTCATGACATTTCTATACTTGTTAACCTTTAACTACCTGTAAATGAAAATGAGAGCTTTCCAGCTATAGGAAAGCTCTCATCTATAAGTTCACGTTCTTTCATAGTTCTTTTATTTAACCGGTATCCAAATTTCTGAATAGTAATCTTCGCTATTCGGGTTCCCTTCCGCATATACTTCGAGCTCTGGTCCACCAGCATTTTCGTACCCGTTCGATGGGAACCATTCTGAATAGATTTTCTTCCAGGCATTCTGCATTGCGTGAGGCATCGCACCGTGAACACTAAAAATCGCCCATCGACTCTTCGGTATGTGAAGAGTCTCCATATTCTCTGCACTGTTCCCTTCATGTGCAACAGCAATCCAATACTCCATTTGTTCGGACTTTTGATCGTTTTTGCTCACACAAATCCCCAGCATGCCTTTGACATGACCATCATTTTTCTTTAAAAGGGATTGATCGGTACCATCTGAGTTCACTTCTTCCCACATTTTTGGTATAAGTGTGAGATTCTCTCCGTTTACACAAGACATGTCTTTCTTCATACCAACAACTTGAAACGCGTCTTTTTCAACAATATCGTACTGCATTGGTTCCGCTCCTTTCAGACTCACCTGGATAACCAGGCGGTTATAAGCTGTTATCTTTCCGGTCACTTTTCGTGCTTCACTTGGAGACACCCCATGCTGTTTACGAAAGGCTTTTGAGAAAGACTCGGGAGTATCGTAGCCGTACTTATAAGCGAGGTCGATGATCTTAACGTCACTACTTTTTAATTCCTGAGCGACCAACGTTAACCTTCTTCTACGCAAATATTCTGCTAAGGTGGTCCCGGTTAAAATCGTGAAGGCTCGTTGAAAATGAAATGGAGAGAGATACGCAGCTGCAGCTATATCTCGTACCGTTATCTCTTCCAACAAATGATCCTCCATAAAATCAATAGCTTTTTGCATCGACTCGATTAACGTCACATCACTCACTCCCTTACTCATACTTTAGCAATACCTTATCATAAAAACCTGTCATTCCATGCTTTGAAATGACAGGTTTTATAGAAGAGTTTTATTCTTTTTTTAACAACCGCATGCTGTTTAAAATGACGAGTAACGCAGCACCTGTGTCACTTAACACTGCCATCCACAGGGTTAAGAAACCAGGGAAAATGAGCAGGAGCGCCGCCACTTTCGTCACTAATGAAAACCAAATATTTTGCTTAATAATCTTCAGTGCTCTGCGGCTCAAATTTATCGTATAAGGGAGTTTCTCCAAATTATCGGCCATCAATACGATGTCAGCTGTTTCCATCGCCGTGTCTGTTCCAGCGCCGCCCATCGCGATACCTAGATCGGATGTCGCAAGAGCAGGGGCATCATTGATACCATCTCCAACCATCGCCACACGTTTCCCTTCATTTTGCAGAGCTTTAATGGATGTTACTTTTCCTTCAGGCAGTAATTCTGCGAAATACCGATCGACTCCGGTTTCGCTTGCAATTTTCTTAGCTGTGCCAGAATTATCCCCGGTTAGCATGACGATTTCTTCCAAACCGACTTCTTTTAACTTCTGTATCGAACGAACGGTGATGTCACGAATCGTATCCGCCACAGCGATCACACCTAAAACGTCCGTTTCGTTTCCAACTACAACAAGCGTGTTGCCATCTCTTTGTAACGTTTCGATATCATAGTCATCCAACAAAACGTTCATTTCAGCGAATAACTTCGGATTACCCGCAAAATAATCGATTCCGTTAATCGTCGCTTGTGCGCCTTTCCCTGGAATAGCTTTAAAAGAAGTCCCCTCTTTAATCGATATATCTCGCTCTTTTGCATACGTAATGATTGCCTGAGCAATGGGATGAGTGGAATGTTCTTCAATCGTTCTTGCGATACTGAGAAGCTCTTCAGTATTTGCGTCATGCGAAAGAACCTGCGTCACTTTTGGTTTTCCTTCTGTAAGAGTCCCCGTCTTATCAAATGCCATCGCTTTGATCGCTCCGGCTTTTTCTAAGAACGTGCCTCCCTTGATCAAGACACCGTTATTCGCTGCGTTCCCAATTGCAGATACGATTGCAACGGGTGTAGAGATAACGAGAGCACACGGACAAGCTACGACTAACAACGCGAGGCCTTTATAGAGCCATTCTCCCCACGCTCCAAATCCTAGTAATGGTGGAACGACCATGACGAGGAGAGCGAGTATAAACACGATCGGGGTATAGACTTTTGCGAAGCGATCAACGAATGCTTGAGTTGGCGCTTTTTTCTCTTGTGCCTCTTCTACAAGGTGGACAATCTTCGCTATCGTAGTATCTTCAACGTATTTTGTTACGCGTACCTCAAGAGAGCCGCTCTCATTAACGGTACCTGCATATACCGTATCACCTTTATGTTTGTCGACAGGTAACGACTCACCTGTTATCGCAGCTTGATTGATACTAGATGTGCCAGTTAATACTTCACCATCAAGAGGGATCTTGTCACCTGGTTTCACGATGATCACATCGTTGATGTTCACTTCCTCAACCGGTTTTCGGATGTGCTGATCACCTATTTTAACCGTTGCTTCAGAAGGTGATAGGTTGATGAGGCTCCGTATCGAATCTCTTGTACGCTCGATCGACCTGTTTTGCAATTTGTTTCCTAGTGCAAAGAGCCAGACGACTGTTGCCCCTTCGAACCATTCACCGATTAGTGCTGCTCCAATTGCTGCTGAAGCCATGAGAACGTTCATATCGAGTGAACCACTTTTAATCGCATAATAAGCACTTTTTGCAGGCTTGAATCCTCCAACAATGATGGCCACTGCATACAATGCTGCAATGATGTCAGCGTTCAAACTCGTAAATGACCCTATAAATCCAAGAGCGAGAAAGATTCCAGATAGTGTTGTAACAGGAACGTTTCTTTTCTTCTTCTGTTGTTGTTCACTTGAAGATTGTAACGAAGCTGTAAAACCTGCTCGTTCTACTTCTTTTATAACCTCTTTTTGATTTGTCGTATGATCGACCTGCATGTTCCCTGTAGAGAAGTTTACCTTTACAGTATGTATATTAGGATTTTTGGCAAGGTGTTTTTCAATCGTCATCGCACAAGAACCACAGTCCATTCCTTCTACCTTGTAGGTCTGCATGTTTTTCGGTTTATGCAGTGGCTCTGCTTCAAAACCGAGTTTGCGAACATGACTCGGAATCTCCTGATAAATAGAAGAAGACTCGGCACCTACAGCCATTTTTCCTGTACCATATGAAACTTGAACAGTACGAATTCCTTTTGTCTTTCGTAACCCTTTTTCAATCGTGAGGGCACAGGAAGGACAGTCCATGCCGATCACCTTGTACTGTACGGTATCTTGCTCTTTTTGATTCTGAACTTCCTTCTCAACTGAATCACAGCAGCTCGAAACCGATTCAGTTTCTTTACTACTCTCATTCGTACAGCATGTCGACAAAGATGCAATGTCGTTATTGGAAGAACAACAACTCGCTTCAGTTATCTCAATAACGTCTGAATCACCTGAACAACAGCTTGAATGGGTTTTTCGCTCACTCATCTCTCCACCTCCAATACAAAAAAAGATCTAAGAATGCTTTGCATGTGTCATCGCAATCGAAACCAACTGATGCACATGATCATCTGCTAAAGAGTAGAATACTAGTTTCCCTTCTTTCCGGTATTTGGCTAACTTCATGTTTCTTAATAACCGTAAATGATGGGATGCCGTGGCTGTCGTAGAACCAATAATATTTGCAACATCGCACACACAAAGCTCTTTCTCTAACGTTAGGGCATATGCAATCTTCATTCTCGTAGCATCTGATAGTGCTTTAAAAATCAGCTCGACTCCTACAACCTGTTCAATTTGAGGCTGTACTCGTTGAACGAGTTCTTCATCATAACAAAATGTATCGCACGTCTCTTTATTTCGCTTCAGTACCTTTTCACTCATCTTCTTCACCTTCATTCAAATGATTGTTTGAGTATTTGTTTATAGTTTAGTATTTTCCTCATTTGAAAGCAATAGAAAAACGCTTGAATACGTGTTCAAGCGTTTCTATTAAATATAGGAGTTACCCACAAATCTCTGGTGGATCACTTCTCATACACTCATTCTGTAAAAAGGTGTTATTCTTATCCTCTTCTTTTACATCAAAAGGACTATTCCTAAACAACGTATCTCTGCTCAAGAAATTGTGATTTGCTTCTTTTTCAAGTAAAACACCGTTTCTCTTGTTTAATGAAATTGTGTTATGTTCTACGTTATGAAAATTTGCTTTAATCAACACGCCGCTTTCAGAGTTGAATCGAATGGTATTCCCTGCAACATGATCACCTTCATTTTCAAGTCTTACACCGTTTAACCCATTCGATAAAAGAGTGTTTGCTATGATAGCCCCAGAGCCAAGCCCCGCAATTTCATAAACACCATCATGATTATTTCCTCTTATTTCATTGTTGTATAAAAAGTTAAAACCAGCGTTGTCCACAGTCCCATTCATACCGTTAGAAAAGAAGCGGTTTTGAGTTACAGTGCTACCGACCGTGGTATTCCCTTCAAAGTTTACTCCATTTCCACCATTGGCATAGACACTGTTATCAACGATCCACGTGTTCATCGCTTTAATTCGTATACCATCATCACTTGCATGAGCGATCTCGTTTTTCCATATAAGCGTAGAAAACGCAAGGGAAAGCTCAATACCGCTTCCACTCGTAATGTTCTTAATCTCATTTTCAACGAGCGAAACGCCAATGCCCTTCACGTAGATTCCGGCATCAGTATAATTAACAATCTTGAATCCTTGTATGAGTAGAATACTAGATGATAGGTCGAATCCAACTTTCAATTTGTTTCTTCCATCTAGGGTTACATGGTTCCCTTGTGCGATGATTCGGATACCAGATTTTGAGATTGGCACCGACACTTCTTCATGATACACCCCGTTTTCTACTACAATCGTACTGCCTGGCGAAGCAGCAGTTACGGCCGAAGAAATCGTTTCATAGTCCTGAGGTACATGGATCAAATCGTTTTTCGAGTTGTGTTCTTCTTTTGGGTTGGAAATGTGGTTTAGATGATTTTGGAGGAACGTGTTTTTAGGATTTTCAACAACGAGGTCACTCTTTCGATTACCTTTAAAGTGGTTGCGATAAACAAGGTTTCTCGTAGCACTTTTATTTACTACAAGTCCGTTCATATTCTCAATCAATTTATTCAATTCGATAACGTTTAGCTTACCATCTACATCGACACCATATAACTCATTCCCTATGAAGTCGTTGTCTAGCACGACATTGCCTGGTGTTTTTATCGTTTGCCCGTTCATCTTATTGTTTTCAATTTTGTTTCCTAAAGAGATTGAGCCACCAAGACTCGAAGGCAGTTCAATTCCGTCTTTCTGGTTTTCACTAATCTCGTTATCATAGATAAGATTAAATCCTTCATCTTCTAGAATTCCACTCGCCCTATTATGCTGAATGACGTTCCCAACGATGTGATTCCCTACCGTTTGGATGCGAATTCCATTCCCGCTCTGGCGGATCGCATTATCAACAACCCAAACGTTTTTTGATTGAAGGTTAATTCCATTTTGATACGCATTCGAGATGATATTCTTCCAGATCAAATTAGAAAATGTTCCTTGATCTAATTGGATTCCGTGCCCTTTACTTACTCCATGAATCGTATTCTCGATCAGTTTAACACCGTATACACCTTTTACTTCAATCGCTGCTTTCACGTAATCTTCTATTATAAATCCCTTTATTTCTACGTTATTCGCTATCAACATGAATCCATTTTTCAGCTTCCCTTGTCCATTCAGCATCACCTTGTCTCCATTTGCGATAAAACGAAGGGAAGGTTTATCAGAAGGAACAGTGATACTCTCATAATACGTACCGTTCGAAACGAGGATCACATCACCAGACTTCGCTTTTCTTACAGCTTTCGTAATCGTTGAAAAGTCTTTTGGTACATGTAACGTTCTTTGAGCTGTTTGTCCGTTCGATTGTGAAGATGCACCAGAGCTGTCCGCCATCATCTTTACTAGCTCTGAATGGTAATCTTTCACACTATTCTTCCACTCTTCCAATAGTTTTTGTAAACCTAAAGGTAGATTCTCACTCCCTAACATTCGTGTTCCACACCTTCTTTCAAATTTCGGTTACGCGCCTTATAAGTTATTCTTACTCGATAGAGGCAAATAGCACTTATAGCATGTGTATTACCGATGGGACTCGAATGCTTGTGTGCAGGCCTAGAGTCGGTAACATTTTCTAAAACCCCTTTCTAAAATAAAACACCGCCAACGTGTGTTTGGCGGTGTTCGTACTTTAGACTGACTATTAAATGTTATACTTCTACCTCAAGACCTGCTCCAACCTCTTTAGCTTTTTTATATACACCTTTTGCTACTGATAGGTCAAAATATGCCGCTCCTACTGACTTGAAGAAAGTAATCTCATCATTGGAGCTGCGGCATTTCTTGTCTCTAACTAAATCCTCCAGCTGTGCATAAATATCATCAAAAGTCCATTTGTTACTGGTATGTGCGTGAATTAATTCCCCAGCTTCATTTTTAATTCCTTCCAAATCATCAACTACAATTTTGTTAGAATGTGTGACGAAAAACTCGTCCACTTCTCTCATATGAGGTAGGTAAGACCCAACACCGTTCACATGAGTGCCCGGCTGAACATCCTTTCCTGAAAAAACTGGCTCATTTGAACGAGTAGCACAGCAAATAATATCTGCCCTTTTTACAGCTGAAGAAGTGTCTTCCACTACCTCGAACGGAATCGTAATTCCATGCGATTTCATTTTCTCACCGAATTTATGAGCTTTCTCTTTTGTCCGGTTAACGAGTAAGATCGTTTTAATGTCCCTTACTTCCAAAACTGCGAGTACTTGTTCAAATGCCATAGCACCCGTACCAATAACCGTTAAAACAGAGCTCTCTTCTTTTGCCAAATACTTTGTTGCAATACCACTTAACGCCCCCGTACGTAACCTTGTTAAATAAGATGCATTCATAAGGGCCAGGTGTTCCCCGTTCCTTCCGTCAGAAACTACTATCACCCCTTGTGTAGTAGGTTTTCCTTGTGATGGATTGTCTGGGAAAATCGAAACGATTTTAACAGATGATAGTTCACCAACTAAATCCGCACTAGGCATATACAAAGCAGATGCTTCATGCTTAGGGATATCTAGAACTGTACGATGCGGATTTTGAATGGTTCCTTTTTCTTTCGTCTCTAACATTGATGAGATATCCTGAATTGCATCACGCATACTATATAATTCTTTTATTTCTTTCTCATTTAAAATAAGCAAAACGAGTGCCTCCTAAAGCGAGTAATTCTATTAGATGTGACTCTGATTCATCGAAAATTTTCTCTCTTTTTGCAAGTTCCCTTTTCCTTTTATTGCGAGAATAGCGATTAATGAAACGAGAGCCGTAAAAATAATGTAAAGTGCGACAGGTACATATGAATCACTAAAACGTGCTAGTAGTGCAGTCGCAACTAATGGGGCAGTTCCTCCAGCGAGTGCAGCCCCAATCTGATAACCTAAGGAAATACCGGTGTAACGAACTTTGGCATCAAATATTTCTGAAAATAAGGTTCCTAGAACTGCCGTAATTGGTGACCAAATGATCCCCAAACCAATAACTGTCGCGATTACTAATAAAACCACCGAGCCTTGTTGGATCATCCAGAAATACGGAAATGAAAAGAGAGCCATGGCTACTGCACCAATTATGTATAATTTCTTACGCCCCACTGTATCAGATAGATTCCCCATAAAAGGGATTAGAAGTGTCGTTACTACTGTAGCAACCATGACTGAAGCCAAAATGGATGTTCTTGAAAAGCCCAAATTCACTGTCCCATATGAAACGATAAACGTACTAAAAATATAGAATGGCGCAGTCTCTACGAATTTAGCGCCAATTGCAATCAGCACTTCACGCCAATGATATTTAAGCGTGTCAGCGATGGGCAATTTGGGGATATTTCCAGACTCTTGTACTTTTTTAAACTCCGGCGTTTCGTCGATTCCTTTCCTGATCCACAAACCAAAAATAACGAGTAACGCACTTAGAATGAAAGGTACCCTCCAACCCCATGTCATGAATGAGCCTTCAGGCAGTAATGTCATAATCCACAGTGCGATGGTTCCCATCAACATCCCGATGGTAACTCCCATTTGAGGAATACTACCAAACAAACCACGCTTTTCTTTAGGAGAATATTCAACAGCTAGTAATAGTGCTCCACCCCATTCTCCACCGATTCCAAGTCCTTGAACCAAGCGAAGTGTGATTAATAAGATAGGAGCCCATATGCCAATAGCTTGGTATGTTGGTAACAATCCCATACCAAACGTAGCAACTCCCATTAAACTCAATGTCAATACTAGTGTTTTCTTTCTTCCAATCCGATCTCCAATATGACTAAAAACCACACCACCGAAAGGTCTAATAAAGAATGCTAACGCGAATGATGCATAAGCCAACAACAGCCCAACAGTTGGATCTTCATTAACGAAAAATAGTTGATTAAATACTAATGCCGCTACGGTGCCGTATAGAAAATAATCGAACCACTCAATAGAGCTCCCTACTAAGCTTGCTATTAGTATTTTCCGAGTTTGCTTCTTATCCAATCGACATCCTCCTTAAAAATATTGAAGTGTCACTTCAATTTCATAAACAACATACTACACAAATAAGAATTTTCTGTCAATGGAAGCCTTTTCTTCACAATTATACTAATGTAAGATAATAATTAATGATTTACTAGCGATGTTAATGAGTGAGGAATGCATATGTCAGAGGATTCAATCGGAGTTACACTAAAAAAGTTAAGAAAACAACAGAAATTAACGTTAAAAGAATTAGCAAACATTACTGGAGTATCAATAAGCTTTTTATCACAGGTGGAGAGAGGAAAGTCGAGTGTAACGTTAGAGTCTTTGAAAAAGATCGCTGATGCGTTGCATGTCAATCCAGGAGTATTCTTTGGAGAAGACCGTTCTGATCAACCAAACGAAATTTCTAAGCCGTTTTATTACAAAAACTTATCAAATGGCATTGAAGATGCTGTTTTCACTCCTATATTGGTAACGTTACAGCCCGGTGAAAGTGAAGGTAACGCTTTTTCTCATGATGGACATGAGTTTTTATTCGTGGTGAAAGGTACATTAACTGTCGAAATTGAAGATAGACTTCACAGTATCCAAGAACAAGAAACCATATTTTTTGATGCTAACAAGAAGCATTATTGGTATAACTATACGGACTCCATCGTACAGTTTTTACTTATCTCCTCTAAAACAAAAACAATTTAGAAAGTTTATGATAGAAATCCCCCATCCAATAGATGGGGGATTTTCTATATTTAAATGGCCCTCTAGTGCTTACCCCTTATTTACTCCAAAAATATCTCACGTATATCATCTTCCGTTAACCTCGTTCGCTCATGCTCACCTGGATTAATAATGTCTGCAATCATCTCTCTTTTCTTCTCTTGAAGATCATTCATCTTCTCTTCGATCGTTCCTCGCGCTACGAGTTTGATGACATTGACTACTTTGTCCTGCCCCATGCGGTGAGTTCTGTCAGCAGCTTGTTCTTCAACTGCAGGATTCCACCAGAGATCGTAGAGGACGACGGTGTCCGCTCCTGTTAAGTTGAGCCCGGTTCCTCCTGCTTTTAATGAAATGAGAAACAGTTCTCTTTCACCTGCGTTAAATCGCTGACACGTTTCCAACCGTGATTCAGAGGGTGTTTCTCCATCAAGATAGAAATAAGTATGTCCGCGCTTCGTGAGTTCTTTTCCGATTAGCTTCAGCATTTGAGTAAACTGTGAGAAGATCAATACTCTCCTACCTGATACACGAGATTCTTCGATGATTTGTAGAAGCTGTTCAAACTTAGCTGAACTCCCTTTGTATCCATCAACAAAAAGGGCGGGGTGACAGCAAATTTGTCGCAATCGTGTTAAACCGGCTAAGATTTTTATACGATTTTTCCGTATCGTATCTCGGTCAAGATGCTTCAATGTATCCGTTCTAAGCTTCGCTAAATAACCAGCATAAAGCTTCTTTTGTTCAGGTAAAAGCTCCGATGATTCTAAAGACTCCATCTTGCCAGGCAGTTCAGCAAGAACATCTCCCTTCATTCTCCGCAGCAAGAACGGCCGTACTCGTCTTGCGATGGTTTTCCTCGTCAGGTGACTATAATCATTGAGACCACCAAATAATTGCGGGAATACCACGTGATAAATCGCCCAAAGCTCTTCGATCGAATTCTCTACAGGAGTCCCTGTTAGTCCGAAGCGCTGATCTGCTCTGATCATTTTCACCGCACGTGCTGTTTGTGTGGAGGGATTCTTGAATGCTTGCGCTTCGTCAAAGAAAACCGTGTGAAAGGCTTGGTCGCTATACCATTTCCTATCTCTCCGAAGAAGAGGATAAGAGGTGATTAAGACATCCGCTTCATTACAGTCTTTCTGTAATTTCTCTCGATTGGCTTTCGTTCCATCGATGACGACAGAATGGACGCCAGGTGCGAACTTCTTCATCTCATGTAACCAATTATACGTAAGTGAAGAAGGGCAAACGATTAAAATCGGCTTCTTGCTTTCTCGAATCGATGATAACTCAGATACAATGTAAGTGATGCTTTGCAGTGTTTTCCCAAGTCCCATATCATCAGCAAGCACGCCTCCGAAACCATAGCTCGCGAGGGTTTTCATCCATTTGTACCCTGTGATTTGATAGTCCCGCAAAATATGCTGTAAATCTTGTGGCACTTCAACATCTATCTGCTCAGGGCGATACATCCCATCAAGAAATTTCTTAAATGACTCCTCTGCTTTCACCATATCCCCTAGCGAATCGAGTACATAGAGACCTTTCTCTACAGGGAGGTTTAAGGTTGTCTCAAACGCTTCATCTTGAGGTGGGACGGTGGTTAGAAAACGATGCATCTCTTCCATTTCGCTCGTTTCAAGTGATAAGAGAGAGCCGTTCTTCAACCGATAATATTTTCGTTTTTCTTCTAACGCCTCTAATATCTCACGCACTTGGTTATCGGATATTCCGTCCATCTCGAACTTAAATTCCAACCAGTTCGTCCGTTCCTTCTTTTTATGCTTCACCCTGATTGTAGGATGATTGCCTTTTCTCACGAGACGATTGCGAACCGCTGTAGTCGCATAGAGTTGAACTTTCTGTTGGAGCTTAGGCACAACATGGTAGAGAAACTCATACTCGAGGGCTTCATTTTGCATATGATACCCTCCGTCTGTTTTCGAAAATCCACTATCATCCATCAATCTGAGAATTTCTTCTTCTTTTTCAAGATCTCGAATAATTGCCTCACCTGTAGGAACATCTCTGCTCTCGAGCGGTTGAATGACGACTCCATCATAGTGAAACTCTAATCCAGCGAGTAACCGATTTTTAAGACGATCTAAATAGAGCTTTGCAACGAGAGGCGTTTTATAAAATCTTTGATTGATCGATTGTGAAAGCTTGACGCTTCCGATCCTTTTTAGATCTGGAACAATATGTTCGAGAAAATGATCGATATGTTTTGCAGGAATCGGAATAACATTCTCATTACTGGATGGAAGCATTTGAGTAAGGTCATATAAACGCTCACAATCTCGCCAATCCAACTGAAATAGTTTTCCGTCGTACAAGATAGAACGGTAGGATCTCAGTATGAGCATTCGTTCCAAACCATTCATAGATAATTGGAAGGTATCCCCTCGTATTTCGTCGAATAGAAAGGTGATGGGTGGCGTTCCGTCAATTATTTGGATGCGCTCAAACCGTTCGCCACCGTATTCAATTTGGACAACTGAACCATCCTTAATAAGCGGTACAACTTTCATCCATGCAGATGGGGGGACAAGGAGCATTTGACTTGTCACCAAGCTTTCTTTCTTACTCTCGATCGATTCAAGAAATGCTTCTTCATCAAGGACGACTTGGATGAGCTGGTGGATGATCGTATCGGCTATTGCTGAGAAGCAATGGACGGACGGATCATACCTAAACATAGAAGAAAGGTCGCTCGCTTTGCCTTGTCTGATGTCCATAAGAAAGCTTCGTACATGATGCACCTTCGTATGGTCGATTGTTAGTTCAATTCCTAGCACGTAATCTCCATTTTCCACTGAAACTGGTTTACAAGTAAACGTCACATCGAGAGTTTTTCTATTTTCGAAAAACCGTTGCTCACCCGTTCTTGTAGGTTTCTCATTGAATAACTTCATAAAATCTTCCGTCACATTTGGTGAAGGATCATCCGTATTCGGTGAAACCCTTCCATCATGAATATCCTTTATCCCAATCAACACAGCTGCAATATGCTGACAGTCCTTTTGAAAGTTCAATAAGGAGGGACAGCTACACTCACCTTTATAACTACCGGAATCATTTACAAGAGTCACTTGAAAATCTTCTGTTCCAGAAACCGTCGCTTTACAATAGTCCGTTTGATAGTCATGAAACGTTACTTTATTTGAGCGATAATAGTCCTCCCCTCTTTTGAAAGAAAGGTTACCGCATCGTTCTTTTATTATTTTATTGCTTAAGGTTATATCCATCAGATCCTCGTCCTTCTTTCAAATGTTGAGGGGCATCATGTATTACACTTGCCGACATGTTACTCTTTGTCTCATTTTATCATAGTGTACTTGCCACTTTTAAACCCTTACCTTCAATAAAAAGACCCTCTTCATTAGAAGCTCAGCACAAATTTAGTTTTATGAAAACCGTGTATTTTCACTAGACTATCAAACTTTTTTAAAAAATAGAGTCGTTTTTCTTTCAAAATAACTATTAATTTATTATAATTATAATCTAAGAAACATTATCACCACATTTTACTCATTTTTTAGGAGGGAAATTACACATGGATAAAAACGAAATGCACGATAGCCAAGCTGCAGCTGGACAATGCCCTGTATCTCACGGCAAGACGAAAGAGGAAAATGCGATCACTACAACACAAGTTGGAACGACTAACAAAGACTGGTGGCCTAACCAACTGAACCTTAATATACTTCATCAGCACGATCGAAAGACGAACCCAATGGGTGATGACTTCGATTACGCAGAAGAATTTGAAAAACTAGACTACTATGCACTGAAGCAAGACCTTCGAGACTTGATGACGACTAGCCAAGACTGGTGGCCAGCTGACTACGGTCATTACGGACCACTCTTTATCCGTATGTCGTGGCATGCTGCCGGTACTTACCGTACAGGCGACGGACGTGGAGGCGGTGGAACGGGTACACAGCGTTTCGCACCACTCAACAGCTGGCCGGATAACGCTAACTTGGATAAAGCGCGACGTTTACTATGGCCGATCAAGCAAAAATACGGAAACAAGATTTCCTGGGCTGACTTACTCGTACTAACGGGTAACGTTGCACTTGAAGACATGGGCTTGAAAACATTTGGTTTCGGAGGCGGACGTGAAGACGTATGGCATCCAGAAGAAGATGTTTATTGGGGAATGGAAAAGGAATGGTTAGCGGATAACCGTTATTCTGGTGACCGCGAACTTGAAAGCCCGCTCGCTGCTGTTCAGATGGGGCTAATCTATGTAAACCCTGAAGGACCTAACGGTAACCCTGATCCTCTTGCAAGTGCACGTGATATTCGTGAAACATTCGCTCGTATGGGGATGAACGATGAGGAAACCGTTGCATTAACGGCCGGCGGTCACACATTCGGTAAAGCACACGGCGCAGGAGATGCAGAAGCACATGTAGGTGCAGCTCCAGAAGCGGCTGACATCGAAGAACAAGGATTAGGATGGAAGAGCACGCACGGTAGTGGGAAAGGACGCGACACCATCACAAGTGGTATTGATGGCGCATGGACTGCGAACCCTACGAAATGGGATAACGGATACTACGATCTACTATTCGGTTATGAATGGGAGCTCACGAAGAGTGCTGCTGGTGCACATCAATGGAAGCCAGTTAACCCGAAAGAAGAACACCTTGCACCAGACGCTGAGGATTCGTCTATCAAAGTGAACACGATGATGACAACTGCTGACATGGCTCTTCGCGAAGACCCAATCTACGAAAAGATCTCTCGTCGTTTCCACCAGGATCCAGAGTATTTCGCAGATGTTTTCGCTCGTGCATGGTTCAAATTGCTTCACCGTGACATGGGTCCAAAAGCAAGATACCTTGGTCCTGAAGTGCCAGAAGAAGATTTGATCTGGCAAGATCCAGTTCCTACAGTTGACTATGAACTAACGAACGCAGAAATCGAAGATCTGAAATCAAAAATTCTAAGCTCTGGATTAACGATTAGTGAGCTTGTTACGACTGCATGGGCTTCCGCTAGCACGTTCCGCGGCTCAGATAACCGCGGTGGCGCAAACGGTGCTCGCATTCGTCTTGAGCCGATGAAGAGTTGGGAAGTAAATGAGCCTGAACAGCTTTCTCGCGTACTATCGATCTATGAAGACATCCAAAACGACCTTGATAAAAAAGTTAGCCTTGCTGACTTGATCGTTCTAGGTGGTTCTGCAGCAGTAGAAAAAGCTGCAAAAGATGCAGGTGTCGACATCACTGTTCCATTCTCTCCTGGACGAGGCGATGCGACCCAAGAACAAACAGATATTGAAAGCTTTGAAGTACTAGAGCCGATGGCAGACGGGTTCCGTAATTACCAGAAGAAAGAATACACGCTAAGCCCTGAAGAACTACTCGTCGATAAAGCACAATTGCTCGGTCTATCTGCTCCTGAGATGACGGTGTTAGTTGGTGGAATGCGAGTATTAGGAACAAACTATAACGATACGAAACATGGCGTATTCACTAACAAAGTCGGAACGCTTTCAAACGATTTCTTTGTAAATCTCCTCGATATGGGTATTGAATGGAAGCCAAGCGGCTTTAACCAATACGAAGGACACGACCGCAAGACTGGTGAGCTTGTAAGAACGGCTTCCCGTGTGGACCTCGTATTTGGTTCAAACTCCGTTCTTCGTGCAATGGTCGAAGTATACGCGCAGGAAGATAACAAAGAGAAATTTGTTCGCGACTTCGTAAATGCTTGGGTTAAGATCATGGACGCTGATCGTTTCGATCTTAAATCAAATAAAAACGTCGTAACATCTCAAAACGCATAATAACTAAGCACCCTACTAGACTATGAATCAAACTGATTCAAAGGCATCCGGTAGGGTGCTTTTTTTGTTGCTTTAACTTCAATAAAACTCATATTACTCCCCACCTGAATACGGTCTTACCCCTCTTCTCATCTTTGGTTATATATGGATAACATTCAACAAAACATTGAAATTAAAACCGTTCACTTTTGCAAATTCACAAAATACAAAGACTATACGTTGCAAACCCTTTCATATGCACTCTACCTGCTTTATACTTGGCACTATCAAATCATGATTTGTTTCATCTGTATCATTTTGCAATCGTAAGGAGTTGGAGATCTCCATGTCACTTGATGAAAGAAGTACATTTCTATTAACGAAACTCGTAAATGCAACTGATCTCGTTACGGTTGATCACGTAACTGAGCAGCTAGGTATTTCAAAGCGAACTGTTCATTATGACTTAAAAAAGATCAACGACTGGTTAGAAGATAACAAGTTACCGATTATTCAAACACAACAGGGAATGGGCTATTACCTATCCGAACAAACGAAAGAGAACGTTCCTTACTTGATGAAAGAATTAAAAGAATGGCAATACCATTACTCACAAACTGAACGTGTTACGTTGATTGGGATTGAACTTCTAACGAATGATAAACCAACCTTCATGAAAGATTTCATGGAGAGAACAAAGGTGAGTCGCGGAACCGCTTCTAAAGACTTAAAGATCGTTATTCGACTATTAGAAGATGAAGAGCTTGACTTACAGTTCGACCGTGCAACTGGTTATATTGTTGAAGGAAAAGAAGAGAACAAGCGCAGGTTGTTGAGTCGTTTTCTTACAGAAGTTCTAACGAACAAACAATTAACAGAGATGATGAACGTTGTCTATCCGCTCGTAAAAAACGAAGAAGAACATATTTACACGAACTTACTTCCAATAAAACAGATCATCATCAATGTCGAGCCAATCCTAAAGGTCGAACTAACGGACGATACAATTCAAGTCCTCGCTATACAACTCGTTGTACTCCTTCAACGGTTGAAAGGCGAGCACCGCATTCAACTCGATCCTGATGAAAAAGAGGCCGTCTCATCTACAAGAGAGTACGAAGCTGCAACTCGTATTTCAGAGGAATTAGAATCTCAATTCAAACTTTCACTTTCTACCGATGAGATTTGTTTTATTACCATGCATCTCCTCGGATCTCGGGTGAATTACTCAGAAGTAAGTGCGGTTGGTAACCTAGAAATCGAGAAGCTTAGAGAAGTTGTGAGTGAAATCGTTCATGAATTTCAAATCTATGCTTGTATCCTTTTCGAACAACGCAAAGAACTCGAAGAAGCTCTCTTTCTTCATCTTAAGCCAACGTACTACCGATTAAAGTACAACGTTCCAATCACGAACGAGTTAACAGCATCCGTTCAACAAGAATATCCAGACGTCTTTTCGATTACAAAACGAGCTGTTTGGCCCGTCGAATTGATGACGTCCAAGAAACTACCAGATGATGAAATCGCGTATCTCGCTATGCACTTTGGTGCATGGATGCAGAAAGAAGAGCTGCCGGGAATAAAGGTTGGAAAAGCGATCATTGTTTGTGAGAAGGGAATCGGAACCTCAAACATTTTAAAGGGCCAGTTGGAGAAGCTTTTAACAAATGTTGAGGTCGTCGGAACCGTTTCAAGAAGACAGTTTATTAACAATCAATATGACATTGATTACGTATTCTCTACTTCTCCAATTCAACATGAATCAGTACCAGTTCTAACGGTCAGTCCAATTTTGACGCAACAGGATAAGGAGAAAATCCTTCATTGGATTGAGGAAATCCAGTCGACACCGAACGATTCCAAAGTGCCTACGAGTGATATCGTAATGGAATTAGTAAAAAAACACGGAACAATACGTGACGAGGAAGCATTGAGGAACGAATTGAATCACCTTTTCGATCCTACACCAACCACCTTATCAATAGAAAGGTTTGAAAGACCTATGTTAAATGACTTACTGCATGAAGAAACGATTCAATTCGCTACACACACTACAGACTGGAAAGAAGCGATCAAAACAGCTTCATTGCCACTTCTAGCTAAGGAACAGATTTCTTCATCGTATATTGATGCCATGATCAAGAATGTAGAAGACCTCGGACCATACGTCGTGATTGCTCCAGGTATCGCAATACCACATGCGCGTCCTGAGGAAGGCGTAAATACAGTAGGCATGAGCTTGCTTCGCTTAGATAAGACGGTTCCTTTTTCTGATAAAGACAAGCACCAAGTAAAACTACTGATCGTGCTGGCTGCCGTAGATAACGAAACACATCTCAAAGCACTTGCACAGCTTTCAGACTTACTATCTGAACAAGAAAACCTGGATATTATCTATAACTCAACTGAGAAAGACGACATTATTAAACTTGTATCAAAATACTCAAATTAAGGGAGAGACTATCAAATGAAAAAGATTCTAGTAGTATGCGGAAATGGACTTGGAAGTAGCTTTATAGTGGAAATGAACGTAAAAAAAATCCTAAATGAACTTGGGATTGAAGCTGAAGTAGATCACACAGACCTCACAACGAGTAAATCTGAGAACGCTGATTACTTTTTAGGTTCAACTGAGATCGTAGAAAATCTTGAAGACGGTAACCGCAATGTGATCAAACTAAATAACCTTATGGATAAAAACGAGCTAAGAACGGCGATCGAAGCAAATCTGAAAGGGGCTTAATTATGGTCGATCTTATAATGAAGGACATCTTAGGAACACCAGCTATCCTTGTGGGGCTATTCGCCCTAATCGGTCTCCTCCTTCAGAAGAAGGACTTCGCGAACGTCATATCTGGTACGCTCAAAACGATCATGGGCTTTGTTATTCTAGGGGCAGGTGCTACTGTACTAGTAGCCTCCCTCAATAACTTCAGTAGTATGTTCGATCATGCTTTTGCAATCCAAGGTATCATCCCGAACAATGAAGCGATAGTCGCGTTAGCACAGGAATCATTTGGTGCAGAAACGGCAATGATCATGCTGTTCGGAATGGTTGTAAACATCATCCTAGCACGTGTGACACCATTTAAGTACATCTTCCTTACAGGCCACCACACGATGTTCATGGCATGTCTTATCGCTGTTATCCTAACAACTGGCGGGTTTAGCGGTATCACGATGATCGTCACAGGATCTGTTATTCTTGGATCACTTATGGTCCTTCTTCCTGCTCTTCTTCAACCTTATACAAGAAAAATTACTGGCAGTGATGATTTTGCGATCGGTCACTTCGGTTCGTTTGGTTACTTCTTAGCAGCAGCTGTTGGAAAAGCAGTAGGAAAGAATTCAAGATCTACTGAAGAAATTAAAGTTCCGAAGACACTAAACTTCCTTAGGGACACATCCGTATCTGTCTCATTGACAATGGCGATTCTCTTCATAGTCGTTGCATTCTTTACAGGGCCCTCTTTCATTGAATCAGAGCTAAGCGGGGGAACAAACTTCCTCGTATTTTCTTTCATGCAAGCACTAACGTTCGCAGCCGGTGTTTACATCATTCTGGCGGGGGTAAGAATGCTTCTATCTGAAATCGTTCCCGCATTTAAGGGAATTGCAGATAAGGTCGTACCAAATTCCATTCCAGCACTCGATTGCCCATCAGTTTTTCCATTCGCGAACAATGCCGTTATCATCGGGTTTTTCTTTAGCTTCGTAGCAGGACTTCTTAGCATGTTCATTCTCCCTCTACTCGGACTTAAAGTAATTGTACCTGGCTTGGTTCCACACTTCTTCACAGGCGCAGCAGCAGGCGTCTTCGGAAATGCAACTGGTGGACGAAAAGGAGCAATCTTTGGATCAATGGCAAATGGAGCCCTTATCAGCTTCTTGCCAGCGCTGCTTCTTCCAGTACTAGGTTCACTAGGATTCGAAGGAACAACGTTTGGTGACTCTGACTTTGCAGTAGTTGGCATTCTACTCGGTAACTTAATCGAGCTACTATCTTCTAAGATTATGTTCCTCATTATTATTGGTGGATTACTAACCGCTATTTTCGTAGGTGCTGCACAAATGAAACGTAAAAAAGAACAAAACAATACAGATGAAACACAAGAAGCAGTTTAGTATAAAAAGGCAACCTCATAGTAGGTTGCTTTTTTTCTATGGTCTTTACATTATAATTTGAAAGAATTTTCCTTTTTTAGTTTCCCTATACACTTGGCTACGCGGTATAATTACAATAGTAAGTTATAAGAGGAGGAGATTCGTATGTTTTGTCCTAATTGCGGGACTAAAAACACAGAACATGCTCGGTTTTGTATTCAATGCGGTCACTCTTATACGAATAAGCAGAAAAAAAGCAAATGGTTGTTTACTAGTATGCTAATCATTGTTCTTCTGATGAGCGGTGGATTAATTTATCATTTCGTTCTTAATAACACACGAACTGAAGAAATTTTAGGGAAAGAAGAGATTCAATCTCAAACTGATGTTGAAGCAAATGCTCCTCAATCAGAGGAACAAACGGCAGCTAAAAAGGATACCGAAAAAGAAACGACTACTGTGGATAAGGAAGAAAAGAATTCTACTGTTCAAAAGGCTCCTCAAGTAAAACCATCCACTCAACCAACGCTCATGTTGTAGCAGGTTTCGTTCATGTTATCGTAAGAGACCAGAATGGCCGAGAAATGAATGGTCAGGTAATAGGGATATCCAATCAATATGATGTAGCATTAATTAAAACCGATACCTTAGCAGGTACACCTCCTTTAGAACTCGAAATGCAAGAATCGGAAGTAGGAACAGAAGTGATTGCACTCGGAAGTCCTCGCGGGTTAGAAAACACTGCATCAATCGGGTACTTAACAGGACTCGACCGCTCATTCGTTACAGAATTTCAATACGAAAACGTGTATCAAATCGATGCGCAAGTCTCACCAGGAAGCAGCGGCGGTCCATTATTGGATGGGAAGACCGGAAAAGTAATCGGAATTAACTCCGCTTTATTAACGAGCGATACATCCATTGCTTTCTCTATCCCTATGTATACGATGACCGAGTTACTAGAAAGCTGGTCTAACTCACCAATGAATGAGAGTCAAGTTGCTAACACGTTTTATTTTTACAATGAGTTCGATACCTATGAAGAATATGAATACGATAATGAAGCGGAGAATCATCCGATCGTTTTTGATGAGGAAAGTTTATCAAATTTCATCGTCAATTTCCGAGCGAGTTATGAAGTGGCACTGCAATATGAAGACTTCAGTTTTATACAAGACTTTTTGCTGTATGACAGCGAAGCGTATTATGAACTTGCAGACTATCTAGATGAAATAACTGGAAAAGGAATGGCCTTCAACTTCACCTCAAATCAAGTAACGAACATTGACTCACAATCCGATCGAGCCATTGTTAGCACCTTCGAAACATTCGACTTTATGAACGCCGCAGGTGAATGGAGCGTTTACGAACGAATAAAAGATTATACCGTCGTTACAGATGAATATGGGAATTATAAAATTGCATATATTGAAATTTATCAATAGAATTCCCATATCCTAAAACACACATCCTTCGATAAAGGATGTGTGTTTTTGTTATTTTTCAGAAACTTGTCGACTCGACTTCCAAATCCGGACTACCTGCTCTGCACTATAAGCAAGCTGAGACTTCGTAATTTCTGGATCAATAGCATGCTCTAGTGTGTGACATCCTTGCTGAATTGAAACAACAGAGGTTAGTTTTTCATATAGATTATCCACTGGTTCAACGACGTGCCCTGCTAATGCAAAGCATGGGATCTTATGCTTATAAGCTAGACCTCCTACTCCTGCAGGAACTTTTCCATAAGCTGTTTGTCGGTCGATTTGGCCCTCTCCAGTAAAGATAACGTTAGCTTTTTTCAGCTTTTCTTCTACTTTTAGATGATCCAGCATCCACTCGATACCAGCTACCCTAGTTGCGCCAAGCGAGTAGAGCGCTCCACCGATGCCGCCAGCACCTCCTGCTCCTTTTTCTTGCCCTGAAATAGAAAGAAGTGTTGCTGCTTTACGAAGGGCAGCATCATAAACTGGAACATCTGATTTCTTCATCCCTTTTTGTGGACCAAACACATAAGCCGCTCCCAGCTCACCGTGATATGGATTATCAACATCCGTTACTAAATAGAGATTAGCCTTGACTCTTTGTGTACTACGTTGAATTGAAGTTGTATGAAGAAGTGGATTATGGGTGGACGGTAGCTCATTATTTGAACTGTCAAAGCATTTGACCCCAAGTGCTTGAAGCATTCCAAGCCCTCCATCCGTCGTCCCTGTCCCTCCAAGAAAGACGTAGATATCTTTGCTACCTTTCTTCTCTGCATCCAAAATCAGCTCGCCAATCCCGTAGCTCGTTAACCTGTACGGCACTAATTCCTCCGCATCGATTAAATGCAACCCTACCGCTTCAGCTGATTCAATGTAAGCAGCCTTATTCGTTCGATAGTAGCGTGCCTCTCGCTTCTTACCATCAAGTTGGTGAATCACGACCGTTTCAAACTGCCCTGGAAGAGAACTGATCGCCTCTAACGACCCCTCTCCTCCATCAGCAATCGGGATGACGTCAACGAAACTATCTGGGAACACTCGATGAACCCCAACTTTTACTGCCTCACCAGCTTCCTTTGAAGAAAGAGAACCTTTAAACGAATCCATTGCAACCAGTACGTTCATCATCTCACCCTCACTGAACCAAATAGCTTTTCACCTGACTTGGTGAGAGTTGTAGTTCCGTTGTTCCTCTGCCCTTTTTCACTTCATTTAGGTTAACTTCTTCTACTTTTGTGAGCGAAGGATGCTCGAGCTTGAGCGTCTGATCATTCCGTGTAGGATTATAGTAACGCAAAATCAACGCTTCCTCGGATTCTGCCTTTTTCAATGTACTCATCACGAGATCACTTTCTTCGAAGCTAAACAAGCTATACTCTGAAGGTACACGAACATCCTCTTGATTTAGCTTCATCGCATTATGCGGAATCTTGTTATAAGAAACAAAAGGACTTAAATAGCGTTTCACGAGATGTGCTACTTTCGATTCATCTCGATTGCCTTTCGCATAAGCAAAACCAAACTCAAACTGATACGTACCTAGCATTTGAGAGTCTGGTGTTGGAAGTTTGATCCCTGATGGACGACCTGGTCTTCGAACAAGGTTCTCTTTACCTAGCACACCTACACAGCGGAAAAGTGTCAGCGCAATGGTATCAAACCGCTCGCCTATAATCTCATATTCTCTGACGCTCTTAGTCATTACGATCGCGGTGTCTTCTTGACTTTCTAAGCCTACGTAGCTAAGGAATGGATAAATCGCATCTGGTCGCTCATCCCAGCCTTCTCTTTCCCAAACGTCCATCCCCTCATCGATGACGTTCCTCTCGATCGTTCCAAACTGCTGGTCAGCGAAAGAAAAGGAGCTCGCGATTCCAGTTGGAATGAGAACGCGGATACGATGATCACTTGCCGTGTTCGTAACGTTACACGTCACTTCGATCGCTTTTCCTTCTACTGGGATCTTAAGGTCAAAGGTGAATGATAACGTCGTCCATTCACGACCCGCTTTTTTTCTAGTCTCTAGATTAGCTGGTACGTTCCACTCATAAGAAATCTGAGCAAGGTACGCCTCTTTTGTTGTTTGTACACGAACTTCTGCATCAGATACTTTATGACGACTAAATTGAGCTTTTTCCTCTTCTAAAGGTGAAAAGTCATATTCGTCCCCATCATCACCGAGGTTTTCAAGGTTCAGTACACCGTCATGTGTTTTCTGAGACTGCTTATCTTTGATCGTTAGCGTTCCATTGTTTTCGAAATGGATCACATAGGCTTCTGTTTCGACGACTCGATACCTCTCACTAGGTAATACAGATTGAATATCCTCATCTTCCACAACCGTATACGTACGGTATCCGATTCCCGGTAAGTTTGGCTTTACTTGAATCGTATATTTGATAAAAGGATCATAGTTTCCATAGTGAACGATTTGACGGTCGATCAAGCCAGGGTCCACGATCTCTTTTGAAAGAATCTCATATGATAAAATTTCTCCATGGTCATCGATCAGTTTGAAGCCTTCAAATTTCGTCGTAATCGCAGTTGTATAAACTTCTTCACGCTGTTCAGGTAATAAGTTGAATAATACAAGACGATCGTCCGTTTTCTCTGTATCGATGTGATCCGCGATCTTCCGTTTGTAGAAATCGATCAAGCGATCCGTGCGCTCTTCTGCATTTTGAAAACGTCCCATGATTTCAGCATGAACTTTGTCAGAACAGCAGCATCCGATACTATCATGTGCATGATTTTTCATGATTTCTTTCCAAATCGGCTCGATCAACCCGTGGTGGTACTCAAATCCTAGTTTGTATGCTAGAGACGCTAATGGCTCTAGATGATTCGTTAATTTATTCTCAATGCGCGTGTTTGCAGCTTTAATGTCTGCGCGAGTCGAATAAATGCTTCGATGGACACGCTGATACTTCCCGTGAAGAAATTCGCCGTAAATTTCATCGAGCCCTTCGCTTTTCTCGATCTTCTCTAGTAAGTCTTCATAGCGGCTTAAGAAAAACTCTCTTTCTGGATAAAGCTTTTCTAACTTAGAGATCACATCATATATATTTTGCTGGATCGGCATCTGATCATGTCCGTTAGGAAGAAGCACATCTTCTCCAGTAGCCCCGCGGTCTAATACTTTAAAGTACTTATCCATTCTCGTTTGCAATGCTTCCTCTTCTTCTGGAAGATATTTTCCAATTGCGTATCCGAGCGGCATCAGCTGTACAAGGACTTTAGAGCCCCCTGGTGCTGTCCAATAAAATTCCGTCTTATCCGTACCGTGACGTTCAGATGTTCCTCTCCAGAATATCGAATACTTAATATCGAACCCATTCAATATTTGCGGCATTTGAGCTGATTGCCCAAATGAATCTGGAAGGTAGCCGATCTTCATTGGCTCACCAAATTCCTTGGAATCTTTCATTCCATAATAAAGGTTTCGTACGATTGATTCTCCTCCAACGACCATTTCATCCGTTTGCGTATACCACGGGCCAATAATCAATTTACCTGCTTGAATGAGGCGTTTGACGCGGTCTCGTTGGTCAGGACGAATCTCAAAGAAGTCTTCTAGAATTGCGGTTTGTCCATCCAATACATAGTAAGGATAGTCTGGATCGGTTTCGAGCCTTGTTAAAATTTCTTCCATATTGTTAACGAGTAAAATACGTGATTCTTCCGTTGAGAAATACCATTCTCTGTCCCAGTGCATATGTGGGACGATGTGTACGTTCGCTGCCATGCTGCTTCACCTCGTTTAAAAATTATGCTGCTTGTTTTAGCGCTTTTTCGTATCCAACTTTATGGATTTTTTGTTTTCTAGATAGAATTAAGAGAAGAGTTGATATTGCTGCACCAACGATCGCAGCTCCGAACCAGATCACTGCATTCATGACGCCACCTGATCCGCCTTGTAGTAGAGCAAGTGAGAAGATGCCTGCGCCCGGGACATTTAGTCCGATATTCGCGACAGATACGATTGCTCCTGTAACGGCAGAACCTGCGACTAGAGATGGGATCACGCGAATCGGATCATTGATCATGAACGGAATCGCTCCTTCTGTAATTCCGGCCAAACCTAGTATCCACGTTTGTTTTCCAACTGCTTTTTCACTTTGACTGAACGAACGACTCGCAATGATCGTTGCTGCTGTAACGGAGAATGCCGACACCATCTTTACTGATGCAAAGACAGCGTAAGGAATAAAGTTACCGCTCGCCATCGCACCGATACAGAACGTATAAGCCGCTTTATTAACTGGACCACCTAAATCAAATGAAACGAAACCACCGATTAAAGCACCAAGAATAATTGCATTTGTACCTGTCATCCCATCAAGCCAACCTAGAAGTGCCCCATTCAACCATGCAACGGGTTCACCGACTACAAACAGCATGATTAAAATCGTGATGAGTGAGCCAAATACCGGGTAGACCCAGAAGCTCACAAAACCAGCGAATGTTCCGCTCGGCTTAATTTTCTGCTTCATATATTTCAATAGGAAACCTGCGAGAAATCCACCTAGCATCCCGCCAAGAAACCCGCTTCCAATCATGTTTGCAGCTACACCTGCTGCAAAACCAGGACCAAGACCAGGCTTATCAGCGATCGAGTACGCCATATATGCTGCAAGAACGGGTACCATCAGCGTACTTAATAGCAGTCCTCCAAGCGTTTTCACTTGATTCAGCCATGATCCTTCGGTAGCAAGGAGCTCCTCCATACCAAATCCTTGTGCAATTAATGTTGCAAAAGCTGAAATCATACCACCAGCTACGATGATTGGAATAATGTACGAGATCCCTGTTAAGATGGAATCTTTGATTTCCGTTTTGAAAGGCTTACCACCTTCTTCTTCATCCATCTCATCTAAATGGTCGATATTTTGGTCATCAGAACGTTTCTTTTGCAGCACTTTTTCAATCAGCTGTTTTCCTTCTTTCATCGGAGACGCGACATTCGTCTTCACGATCGGTAAGTGCTTATACCGATCTTGGTCCTTCACTGCTACATCGTTTGCGAAAATGACCCCAACAGCTTCACTTAAGTCTTTCTTCGTATGACGCCCTTCGATTCCATTCGCACCTTGCTTTTCTACTTTCATCCTTACATTTAGTCCCTCGGCTGCTTTTGAAAGAGCTTCTGCTGCCATGTATGTGTGCGCGATACCTGCAGGACAGGCGGTAACACCTAGAACGAGAGGACGAGACTCATCTTCTTCCCTAGATACCTTTTCCTCTGCATTGCCTAGCGCATCATAGAGATCTTTTGCTGATTGCACCTTTACTAACCGATCTTTATAAGCTGGGTCGGAAAGTCGCGTAACTAAATCCGCTAGAAGAGAAACATGCGTCGTACCTGCTTCTGCTTCAGGAATCGCGAGGAGAAAGACGAGGTCTACCTCGTTAGTCGGGTCGACGCTTTCCCAATCCTCTATCGGCTTTGTTACCGTAGCAACAGCAAAAGCCGCTTCTTTTACACCGGTCGATTTTCCATGTGGAATAGCAAGTCCACCTTCGAAACCTGTCGGTGAAAGTTTTTCGCGGTCTAACACCGCCTCTAAGTATTGGTTTTTATCTGATAGCTTACCTGCTACGTCTAAGGCTTCTGTTAATGATTCTATTGCTTCACGTTTTGAAGCGTACTGTTGATTGATCTTAATCAAATCGAGAGAAGTGACGCTTTGTAGGTTCATGTTTATACCCCCTCATCAAGTAATCGCTTACAACTACAGCTTAAAGGATTTTTTCTTCTATCCCTTATTTTTGTTAGCGCATTCACAAAACTGATCTCTATAAGAGAAGCCCTGTGTATTTATACACAGAGCTTCCTGTAAGCTTCGACTACCTTTCGTCCAACGATCGCCATCGGGACGAAATTCGTAGTATTATATCCTTTTATTTCTTCCTTAGGTGCATAGCAATACAGCATTAAATCCGCAACCCGACTCAAACGACTTTCACCCATATGACTCATTCCTAAAACCCGTGCACCGCGCTCTTTCGCATATTCTGCAAGTTCAACGGTTTGATCCGTGTCTCCTGACTGACTCAAGAGAATAACCAGATCTTTTTTCGTAAAATGGTGTAACGCAGCTATATTTTGATGTCTATGTACGGTAAACGTTACGTCTTTATGGAAGGGTTTAATATTCATAACGAGCAGTTCACTAATATAGGAAAGTGCTCCTGCACCGTATACGAGCAACCGCTGAGATTGATGCATCCATTCACTCGCAACTTCGATCAGCTTCGGATCTGTTAATTCAAACGTTCGCTCGATTTCATATTGAAACGAATCAGGGTTTGTCTCCGTTTCTTCCATCTCATCTTTAAGTCGAAGCTTTAACTGAGTAAACCCTTCATACTCTAACTTCTTCATCAATCTCATAATCGAATTCGGAACAGTATGTGTTTCCTTTGCAAGCTTCTGAATCGACATCTTCACAACATCTCTACGATGCTCGAGCATATATTGAATGATCTGATCTTCTAAATCAGTCAACTGAAATTCAAATTTGCGATAGCGTTCCTCCAAAGATAACATGACACCATTCCTTCACGCGTAGTCTTACACTTATTTTACCACCGTTGGTTTAGTTGTTGGAACGACCAGGTTAATCCAGTGAAATTAGGTACAAAAAATCCACCTTACTACAAGATAAGGTGGATAGATCTATATTTTCATCACGAATTAAGCAGCCTTCGCAACTTCTTCCTCTTTCTTACCACTCATTTTAAAAATAATCATTCCGGAGACAATCACGATGACCGCTAAAAGCTGTTGAAATGTGAAAGGGACTTGTTTCAATCCTAAAATGCCGAGTGAGTCTGAAAGAATGGCAAAACCTAACTGTGAAGCCATCACGATCGAAATGGCGAATGTAGGACCTAGGTGGTTAATACTTTGCACTAAGCAGACCACGACACCGATACCGATCGCACCGATTAACCAGTACCAAGGCTTCATATCTGCAAGCATAAATAGATTTCCACCTTCAACAAACAATCCAATCACAAAGGAAGCGAGAAATCCTAGACCTAACACAAGCGTTGTTGTAACTAGGGATCCTGCTCGTTCACTTACTTTACTATTGAAGATATTTTGCAAACTAACAAATGAGCCAGCGATGACTGCCATTAGTAAACCGATCATCATTTTATAATCACCTCAAATTGATTGCTATTCATATATACTTTGACCGACCAACGCTTCAAGACCTTTTCGATCCTTCACTAAAATGCCACCGCTGCTCCGTTCGATCAAACCTTCTTCACAGAACTGTTTAATAATCCGATTAAGGTGGCGATAGCTCGTTCCGATCAGGTTCGAAGCATCGGTCAAATTGACTTTTTTATCTTGTTCCAATTCATGTTCATCTTCTGTAACTGAGAGAAGGTAGCTTGCCAGCCTCACATCAACAGATTGCATAAGGTTAAAGCTAAGGGAATTCGATTTGACATAAAATTTATCTGTAATAATTTTGAGCAAGAACTGAAGAAATGCAGGGTCATCTCCACCGTATTTTCTTAATGCAGTGTAAGGGATCCCTAAGAGATGTACCGTCGAAACCGCTTCGACTGTATTGATCAAGCTGCCTCCGCGTACGTATTCGATGTCACCGATCAATTCAATCGGTGTTTTAAAAGAGAGAATAAGCGTCTTTCCTTCTTCTGACGTCGTATAAATCTTGACTTTCCCTTTTACAAGAACATATAAATGCTCTGCAGGTCCTCCCTGATCACCGATGCGTTCTCCATGTTCGTACGTATAGAGTGAGAATTTTGAACGGAGTTCTTTATTAAAGATCGTCTGTAGCTTATACGTTTCAATGTATTCGTCAATTAGTTGATCAACTGTCCTTTTCATGAAACTCCATCCCTTCTCTTACTTCTATTAAATGGTTAGCATAACCACTCCGGCAATCATCATCCCGATACCGATAAACTGTGGAAGCTTCATCTTCTGTTTGACAACACCGAACCAGCCTTTGCTATCGATCACGAAGGTTAAAAGAAGCTGCGCGATCAATAATGCAGAAATCGTTACCGTGACACCAATCTTTTGAATCGCCGTGATATTACTGAACACCACGATCGCGCCAAATGTGCCTCCCATCAAATACAGAGGCTTCACTTGTGTTACACTTCGCCACGTTTTGTTACGAAGACTGATCAAAATCACCAACGCTAACAAAAATCCAACAAACTGAGTGACCGTTGTCGCCTGCCAGACGCCAACATCTTGACTAATACGCGCGTTCGCAACACCTTGTAACGTAATAAATGCTCCGCCTAAAAGCGCAAAGATACTTCCTTTCATTTTCTCACCCTCTTACATGTTTTCTACTTCTTTATTAAAAAGCAAAACACAACGAGCAAGTTAGGACATATGTCCTCAGAAGCATTTTTTTTATAAAAAACTTAAATCACATAAAAAAAATCCCCCTTACACGAGTGAGGGAGAATAGGGACTTAAATAGATGTCGGTTCAGGCAAAAGGATTTTTTTCTTTCCAGTTGTAAGTACGATTATTTCAATGATATCTGGGATTCGTTTAAACATGTGCTTCGAACATTCAATAACGTTTTGCTGGAACTGGTTCACCTGGTCTTCAAGTAGATCAACGACATATTTCTGAACGGTTAATTCTTTATCCGTCTGATGAACGATGACGGAATTCAGGCTGAATTCCGTGCCTTGAATCTCATCAAACCCACGCCAAAACTCACAAAACCACGCTTCTTTATCTTTTGCTTCGGTTAATCCTTGAATAAGGTGATCCATGATTTGTGCTAACTTTATGTAATAACATCCCTGAGAAGGGAAGAGATCTCGATTTAGTGAAGATTGCTCTGCTTCAATGAATTCAAGAGTAGTCAATAGACTTCTCTGATGTTTCGGTAATGCATAAACACGCTTTACGACTTGATCCACAAACATTTGAAGCTCTTGTCTCCAACTATCTGCTTGAATCATTTAACTCAACTCCATTTCTATGTTAACCTACCACCATTATAGTTGATAATGATTATCAACGTCAATTGTGTATCGTAAAAACCTAGCCTCTAATAAAAAAGAGACAGCCACTGGCTGCCTCTCCAAACTTACATGTTCGGTTCAAATGTTTTACAATCCGTTTCTTCACTATCACGAGCCTTATTCCCTTTGTGACTAACAACAAAAATCTTATCCGCCGTACAAGTCTCTCCGCCTCTGTTATACACACAGTTACTTACTTCGCAAAGAACATCTTGTGCCATCAAAAATCACCTCTTTTTTGTTATTAGAATTAACTTTCCAATGGAAATTCATACATAACGATAAGGTGTAACTACTTTTCATATACCCTCTTTTTCTACATATAATCATTATCGGTTAGAAAACTGAAGAGGAGGAGTGTGGAATGGACCTCGCACGATTGAATCGCATTCAACATTTAGCTTACGACATTATGGATGAAATGAATAAAGAAGGAAGTTCACAAGATTGCTCCCATTCGAATCAAGTGATCGATCTTCTGTCGCGTGCAATCGGAAACCTAACGGACCCCAATGGCTCATTTTCAATCGATTACGTAGAAGAAAAAGTTGCAACTGCTCACTACTTACTGTTTAAGAATGAGAAGAAGGTTCCTGCATTAATAAGGGAGAAAGGTGTTACGGCTGAAAAATAATGTATAGAAAAGCTTACTAAAAAAGCTGGCTACTACCAGCTTTTTTAGTAAGCAAATTGTTATTAAATTTTACTTACAACATTTCCGTATCGGATCATCTTCTCGTCTACGATAACAGTTAAGTTAGGATGACCTTTCAGTACAGAAGCAGGAAAGTCTTCCATTTTTTCTGTTTCAAGGAACTTACGATAGGCATCTGCTTTACCCTCTCCAGAAATAACGAGAAGAATTTCTCGGCTTTCCATCATCGTTTGAAGTCCCATTGTAATCGCAGCCCGAGGTACCTCGTCAAACGAAGAAAAATGCTTTGCATTTATCTTCTTCGTTTCTTCTGTTAACTCAACAAGGTGGGTTGTTGAATCAAACGAAGTGCCTGGCTCATTAAAGCCAATATGACCGTTGTGACCTATTCCTAGGATTAGAAGGTCGAGTGGTCCTTTCTGTTTAATTACCTTGTCATATCGTTCACACTCTCGTTGAACATCTACTACCGTTCCATCTGGAATATAAGTGTTTTCTTCCTGAATGTCGATATGGTCAAAAAGGTGATCGTGCATATAAGCATGATAGCTGTTTGGGTGTCTTCTGTTTAGTCCGATGTATTCATCGATATTAATCGTAGTACAATTATGATATGTTGTCCCATTCTGCTTGTAATCCTTTACCAACTCCAAATAAATGCCGACCGGTGTATTTCCTGTTGGAAGTCCAAGCACGAGATCTTTCTTTTTTCGTAGTCGATCGATTACGAGCTCTCCAGCTCGTTCATTAGCTTCATCTTTATTTTTGGCCATGATAAATTTCATTACCGATCACCTTTCTGTTATTTCTTCACAGTATTAAATTCTGTAGCGATTTTTTCAAGGTTATTGAATATTTCTGAATCTATAGTAAGATTGAAAACTTCCGAAATGACCTGTGTCCAACCGTGGATAAAATAAATCCAACCGTCTTCTACATGCAGGTTTTTTGTATCACGCTGACTGTTTGCCTGTTGCATGAACAGCAAATCACCACGATAATTTAGCTCCCAAACAAGACTACCTACTGGAAAATCTGCGTTATTCGTCAAGGGAGATCCTGGACGGTCCTTACCAAGTCCTGTTGCGTTTACAATCAGGGAATACGGCTTCACGTTCTCCATGACTAAATCATTCGAAGTAGACTCAGTGGCTAGATTATAATCGATTGGTATATCATCTCTAATTGACTTCATAATGCGCTCCATGGAAGCTAATCTCGGCTGACTTCGATTCGTAACATGAAGCTTAGATGGGACATTTTCACCATTGTTTTTCTCAAGAAGATTAGAGGCAATGGCGATGGCACTCCCACCTGCCCCCATGATAAAGGCTTCACCGCTGTATTCCTCCCAGAAGTCATCCGGTATAAAGGATTGCATTGAAAGGCCACTCGAGATATGGTCCTTTGCATGTCCAATTAATTTTCCGTCACGTTTTGAAATACAGGAAAGCTCACCAAATAGTTCTGCGTATGGATCAAGTTCATCAAACAAATTTTTTGCAGCGTTATATAAATCAATTTTATGCGTAGTTACGAGCGCTCCCAAGGAAAGTTCGTCATCTTTTAAAAATTGAACGACGTTACGGTAAACCTCAGGATCCTCGTGAATGTCAATATCGATTCCTTTAATGACAACATCATGAAGCCCTAGTGCCTCTGCCCATAATGGAAAGAGCTTCATGATAGACGATTTTGATGTGGTGACTCCAATAAAGTAAAACGTTGGCTGCGTTGCTTTTTCTAGTTTCATCTCCCGTTTCCTCCTTTAGTTATGAACGTCTTTTCTGAAGTTGATCAAAGAACACAACAGCTAGTAATAGAACACCGATTGCAATCTGTAACCAGAAAGGCTGGATACCCAGTAGATTCCCTGCGTTTCGTAGAGTTGACATGATGAAAGAGCCAATAACCGTTCCAATGATGCTACCTTGTGCTCCGAAAAGACTTGCACCACCGATAACAGCTGAAGCGATCGCATCAAGCTCGTAGCCTTCACCTGCCGTAGGAATGCCACTCGCAAGGCGCGTCGTCAATAGAAAACCAGCTATGGCGGAAAGTACACCTGCAATTCCATAGGCACCGTATGTAGTAATCCTGACGTTCACACCCGAGAGACGGGCAGATTCTTCGCTGCTTCCAATGCTGAATAAATTACGCCCAAAAACCGTATAACGAATCATAAGTGCTCCTAGCACTGCAATAATGAGAAGGATGAAAAGCAGAGAAGGGATTCCTAAAATAGATAGCTCAGCAATTTTCGTGACTTCACTAGGCAGTCCGCTTATGATTCGTCCATCACTTGTTAATAACGTAGCACCACGAACAATCGTCATCGTACCGAGAGTCGCAATAAACGGCGTTATCTTCGCATCGTAAACTAGCATGCCGTTGAGCACTCCAATCATTAATCCAACAAGTATTATGGCAAGAATGGTTACCCAGACTGAGGTACCTGACACAAGAAGCTGTGCAGATATGACACTCGATATACCTAGCGTTGCTCCAACTGATAAGTCGATTCCTTTCGTAATGATAACGAGTGTCTGAGCAATCGCTACGATTCCGATAATTGCGGTTTGTCTTCCTAAGTTTGATAGATTGTCAACTGATAGAAAGTTAGGATTCAAGAAGAACATCACAACCCACATTGCTAGTAAGACAAGAGGCAGAGAAGCTTTCGAGAGCCAGGCGTTCCACTTTAGAGTTCCCTTTTTTTCTGAATAACTTTTTACACCAACTGTTGTACTTGTCTTTTCCATTACATTCCCTCCTATCACGTTTTATTTGTAAGCTGCTTTCATAATCGCCATGTCATCAAAAGATTCTCGGTCAAATTCACCTGTAATTCTTCCGTCGCTCATGACCAAGATTCGATCCGCTACCTCCATTATTTCAGGGAGGTAAGATGAGCAGTAGATAACCGACTTTCCTTCATCTGCTAGTTTTCTAGATATCTTAAAAATGTCACGCCTTGCTCCTACATCGATTCCAGCTGTCGGTTCATCAAGAAGAAGCACCTTCGTATTCGGATGAATCCATTTCGCTACGACGACCTTCTGTTGATTCCCTCCACTCAAGCCATCGATGTGTTGTTCAAGAGAACTGTACTTCACGTTGAAATCCTCCAAAAGAGCGAGCGCATGCTCTCTTTCAAATCCACCACGAATGAAACCTTTCTTTGAGAAACTTCGGTATGTCGCAACATTTGCATTAACGTGGATTGGCATCCTTGGTAGATAGCCTTCTGTTGTTCGGTCTTCAGGTACAAAGCCGATTCCTCGTTTAATGGAATCAGAAGGTGACTTAGGTTTGAAAGCCTCTCCGTTTAATTTAACTTTGCCAGACTGTGCTTTCATTTCACCGAAGACACCTTTTAATAGCTCACTTTTTCCTGCACCAATCAGACCAAAGAGCCCCACAACTTCTCCTTTATTAATCTGAAACGAAACATCACTATAGTACGGTTTATGGTTCAATCCTTGAACGGATATTGCCTCGTCTCCTAGCTGTGACTCTGTATACACGTCATCATTTCTATGAACCTTGCCTGATATGGCTTCAATCAACTCATCGTTACTAAGATCAGACACATTCTTCGTCCAGATTTTGTTCCCGTCTCTTAGAACCGTCGCTCGATTACATATCGCGAAAACTTCCTCGATTTTGTGCGATATGTAGACGATGGAGACACCCTTCTTGACCAACTCTCGTAAAATATCAAAAAGGCGCTGCACATCATCTTCCGCTAACAGTGCAGTTGGCTCATCAAGGATAAGCACGTTAGCATCTTTTGATAGAGCTTTAGCAATTGCTACGATTTCTTGATCAGCTATTTTTAAACTCTTTACAAGGGTAGACGGGTTAAGGTTGATACCAGCTTTTTTCAAAGCCTTGTTCGTCATCTCACTCCCCTTTTGGTAATCAACCATCCCATATTTTTTCGGCAAGTTCCCCATCAGGACGTTTTCCATGACTGAGACACCTGGTGCGAGCTTCAAGTCCTGATATACAACTGAAATGCCTAGCTGCTCAAGCTCTTTAACGGGGATAAAGGAATGTGACTTACCATTAACTAAAATTTTCCCTTTATCAGGTCGATATGCACCTGTAAGGATTTTGATAAGCGTACTCTTTCCTGCACCATTTTCACCAAGGAGTGCATGAATTTCTCCTGGCTTAACTTCGAAGTCCACTCCCTTTAAAGCATACGTACCGTTAAAAGACTTCACGATTTTGTCCATGTGAATCAGTGACGTTCCGATGATTACTCCCTCCTTTAGATTCCCGTTGAGTGTTGTAACACTCAACGGGTGTTCTATTCTTTCAAAGCCTTATCGTTTGTCAGGGTAAAGAAGCTTCTGTATCTCATCTTCATCAAAGTTTTCCATTGTTACGATTGTCGCACCTGTATCGATTTCTTGTTCAGTTGACTCTCCAGAAAGATCCTTTAGCACTGTATTGACGCCTTCATATCCCATACCGAATGGATCTTGTACGATAAGAGCATCGATTGCGCCTGATTTTAGCGCGTTGATCTCTTCTTTGTCACCGTCATATGCGATAACTGGAACTTCTTCTATGAGGTCTCGTTCTGTAATTGCTCGTGCAACGCCGATCCCTGTATGATTGTTGTCAGCGAAGAAGCCAAGTAAATCTGGGTGGCTTGTTAAGAGGTCCTCAGCTGCACCAAGTGCTTTCGTAATATCATTATCAACATAGCGAACTTCGAGCGGTTCGATATCAGGAGCAAGTTCTTCAAGGCGATCAATGAAGCCCTTATCACGGTCGATCAACACTTGAACGCCAGCCATCGCACTGATAATCGCTACTTTTCCTTTTAGTTCCTTTCCTTGTGCTTCAAGGTTTTCAACAAACTGTTCAGCACCCAAAGCTCCTCCTTTAACATTATCTGTCGCAAGGAAGCTTACAAATTTCTCTGTATTCACTCGGTTATCTACTAACACAACTGGAATGCCTTTATCCATCGCTTTCTCAATGCCAGGTACACTCGCATCAGAGCTCGTTGAAGCGATTACGATACCGTCCGGATTTTGTGAGATCACATTCTCAAGGATGGCAATCTGCTTATCAATATCGGCTTCTGATGGAGGTCCATACGTTGTAACGTTTACTTTATCTCCTTGATCCTCAGCTGCTTTTTCAGCTCCCTGCAAGACCGTTTGCCAGAAGTCAGAGTCTGTCGCCTTTACGATTACAGCAATTTCTTTCTTACCATCACTTGAAGAACCTTCTACACTTTTACTCGATTCGCTACAGGCAGTTGCAGCAACAAGTACTAAGACTAAAGTGATGAGCATGATTATTTTTCTCATAGAATCAATCTCCTTTTTTATTTGATAAAGAAATCTAGAAACTATGCATATATGGTAGAGTGCCTTTCAGATGCCACTTTGTTTACTAGAAGTCTCACATAGTCGGCAATAAGTACTCCATCAAGACCAGCTCCTCCTGCTTTTGTTAAATGACTTCCGATGCCTACTGCTACTGCCCCTGCTTCAAACCAGTCCTTAATGTTGTTCTCATCTACGCCTCCTGTAGGCATAACATTTAACTGTGGTAGAGGACCTTTCAAATTCTTAATGTGCTTAGGTCCACCGAGGTCTCCTGGAAACAGCTTGACGATATCACAACCTGCTTCAAGAGCTTGTACGGCTTCCTTCACTGAAATTACTCCAGGCATCACTGGCACCTGGTAGCGATGACACGCCTTTACGATGTCCTCATTAAAATGCGGGCTAACAATAAAGGCTGCCCCTGCATGAATACCGCTCACGGCAGTCTCACGATCAAGCACGGTTCCTAATCCGATGATAGCTTCCTCTGCCCAAGAAAGAGTCTTCATCTCCTTTATGAGATCAATCGCTCCAGGAACTGTCATGGTAATCTCAATTGCTTTAATTCCACCTTCAACTGCGGCTTTTGCTACCTTTAATACCTCTTCTCGATTGCCCCTAAGAACCGCCACGACACCAGTTTCAACAAGGGACGTGAGAGTTTGCGTTTTTTTCATACATGGTCTCTCCTCTCTAAATACAATCTAACTTTAAGATGGAGCCATCGCTTTTCTCAGACTTTCATAATAAGCCATCACATTGTCAGTTGACCTCAACGTCATCCTCTGAACTGCCTCTACACTTGCAGCAGCATTATGAGGTGTCAAAATCACATTGTCTAATTCAAAAAGCGGCGAGTTGGTAGGAGGCTCTTCTTCAAACACATCAAGTGCAGCACCTTTTATTTCTCCGTCTCGTAGCGCTTCGTATAGATGAAGCTCGTTAATGACTCCGCCTCGCGCTGTATTGATTAAGAGACAATTCTTTTTCATTTTTTTTAAACGATTACAATCGATCATGTACCTAGTTTCTTTTGTTAGTGGAAGATGCATCGACACAATATCACTTTCTCTAATTACATCTTCTAAGCTCACCAACGTAACACCTAACTCTTGAGCAAGCTGTTCGTTTGGAAATGGGTCATAAGCAATGACATTCATATTGAATCCTTTAGCTCGCTTAGCTACGGCTGCTCCAATGGATCCAAGTCCCATAAGCCCTAGTGTTTTTCCAAAAATCTCTACACCCACTGTCTTATTCCACGTTCCTTCTTGTACAAGTTCGAAATGGCTTCTTGCAATATGCCTTGAAAGAGAAAGCATCAGTCCAAACGCATAGTCTGCAACCGCTTCTGTGTTTACACCTGGTGTATTTAACACCTCTATTCCGCATTTTCTAGCTGCCTCACAATCGATGTTGTCAATTCCAACACCGTATTTGGAGATTACTTTTAATTCCTTTGCATTCTGAATTACTTTTTTTGAGATATGATCCGTACCAACAAGCAGCACCTCAACACCCTCGAGATAAGTAATGAGATCCTCTTCCGAATGTGGTCCTGCTTTTCGAACAACCTCATATCCTTCCTTCTTCCAGTACTCATATATTTTAGGATGGTACAATCCATAAGACCTCGGCGTAATCAACACCCTTTTCAACACAATCACCTCTAATCTTTTTGTAATGACGTCATTACCAGTTAAGGCAAAAAATTTTCGGTCACTTTCTATCTCTGTTATATCTCGGATTATTAACGATCGTTGGCTCTCCATCTTTCTCAATGGACAGTTTTACAAAACCTTCCGTTTCAATACCTCCATAGTCATGACCTGCATCACCAGGGTAAGCAGCGAAGAAAACAAACGGTTCATTCCCAGTATTCACCGTGCGATGTGCCCATTCAGGAGCAACATACGCGACTGAACCAGGAATCATCTCAATATAATCAAACTCACCATCTTGCGTTTGCAAGATTAGTTGTCCTTTCCCCTTTAAACAGAAGTAAATTTCAGCTCGATCTAACACTTCGTGATAATGTCCTTTCGTCATGAAGTACTCGTCACCAACTTTTCCAGGATACAAAATCGTCACACAGTGCTGTATATGTGCGATCGTTTCCGGAACCTCCACGTTGAACACTTCATATATCAATGGGTTTTCTTCAAGCAATGCATCTGCAGCATCTTGATCAAGATACATCTTGTTCATGTGTGAAAGCTTTCGAGTAACCACTCTTCCTTTTGGATCAAGTTCACCTGTTTCGAAATTGAACATCGTTGAAAAAGATTTAAACTTGCTAGTTAACTCTGTCATATGGCTTCACTCCTAACTGATTTAATTGGTTATACAAAGGCTTGAGCTGATTGTATGCGTTTTCAAAATATACTGATAATTCTTCGTATACGTGTTGATTCAACTCATTTGGAAGATGCATCTCTGTCTGTTTTACCCAATCCTTTCCTGATGAGAAATCCTTAAGTAACCCAACTCCTACCCCTCCAGCTATAGCTGCTCCCATCGAAGTCGCTTCTTCAAGTTTTTGAGGCACTAGAATATCTACTCCGTAAAGATCGGCTAAAACTTGCCGCCATATTGGACTCTTAGCTCCTCCTCCAAGTATCCATAGATTTCGAATAGGTAGCCCAGCTTTTAGGAACGTATCTAATACAATTTTCAGATTGAAGCCAACACCTTCCATTACCGCTCTGGCTAGATCTCCTCGGTTATGCTTCATGTGCAGTCCGACAAACGCGCCTCTTGCATCAGGGTCCCACCTTGGAGAGCGTTCTCCTAACAAGTAAGGTAAATACAGCAACTTATTTGCACCTGCAATTGATCTACCTGCTTCTTGGTTGATAATATCGTAAACGGACGAGGCTTCTTCTTTTTGATAAAATTGCTCCTTCAACCAGTTTAAAGATGCTCCTCCAGTTTGCATCGTTCCGTTCGGAGAGTATTTCGAACTGTCTAAATGAATCCATGTATACGTTTTCATTTCTGGGTCAAAAACAGGTGCATTAGATGCAGTTGCAATCCAGGAAGAAGAACCGATGTAGTTAAAAGCCTCCCCTTCTTCCATTACCCCCGCACCAACTGCCGCACAAACCCCGTCTCCTCCACCTAACACAACGGGTGTGCCAGCAAATAACCCCGTTTCTGCCGCAGCTTTTTGTGTTACCTCCCCAACCACTTTCGTTGAAGGATAAAGAGGAGGAAGTTTTCTACTATCAATTCCCCAGGCTGAAATGATGTCCTCTGACCATTCTTTCGTCGTTATATTTAATAGATTTGTACCAGAAGCATCTGAATAATCCGTCGCGAAAATGCCTGTTAACCGATGAACCAGGAAATCCTTAGCTTGCAAAAATTTATACGTCGATCGATAAAGCTCAGGACGATGTTTTTTGAGCCAGACTATTTTGGCACCTGAATAAGATGAAGAGATTCGGTGTCCTGTTATGTAGTAGCCTTCTTCCATCCCAATCTTATTAAGTAGCTCATCAGCTTCCACTCCCGCCCGCATATCAGCCCATATGATTGCACGCCCTAACGGATCTCCTTGCCTATCAACTCCAAGACAGCCCATCATCATTCCGCTAAAGGTTACACAGGCTATTTCCTCGTTTGATATGTTTGCTTTAGTAAGTAAAGAACGAGTTGTCACGCAGACAGCTCTCCACCAATCCTCTGGAGCCTGCTCAGCCCACCCAACTTCAGGATAATACGTTTCATATCCGTAGAATTCACTAACAAGTACATCGCCAGTACTGGAGAACAAAGTAGATTTGTTTCCTGTTGTACCGATATCATGAGCTAGTATGACACCCTTACTCATGCAACCCCTCCTACATGATTATGTGTTCGATTGATAAGGTACTCTCACTGTAAAATTACTCAAATCTCCGCGATACCTTGCAATCGAATACTCAAAGACCTCATCATTCTCTAAATAACCTCTTGTCTTAATCAACTGAATTGCACTAGTCGAGTCGACTGCAAGAAGATCAGCGTCTTCTTTATTAGCATTTGAGGCTTCAATCACACGATCCGCATAGCCAATTTGAAATTGATACTTCTTTTCTAGCGTTTTATAAAGTGAATACTGCTCAAGGTCTTCATCAATAAGTCCTTCCGCTAACTTTACTGGAATATACGTTGTGACGATTACATAAGGTTCTCCATTTACGCATCGCAGTCTTTCTAAGCGATAGAACTGTTCAAAGTTTCCTTCGAATACTTCTTCAAGAGTCGAATCAACTCCAACAACTTCCTTTTTTAAAACTGTAGTGGAAAAATCAAGTCCCTTCTCAGCCATTTCCTCTGAAAAACTCGTTAAATTTTGTAGAAACCACTGGCTAATCTTCTGTTTCGCTACATAAGTTCCTCTTCCATGCTCCTTTCGTAGAAAGCCTTCTGAGACTAGTTCGTTGATCGCCTGCCTTACAGTAGGCCTACTAATCTCATAAATTTCGCCAAGTTCTCTCTCAGAAGGAATCAGCTCACCGGTTTCTAAGTCCCCCGATTTAATCCGCTCCTTCAAAATTTCTTTCAACTGATAATACAAAGGAATTGGAACATCCTTTTGAATTCTACGTGTCATTCCCATCATCCACCTTTTTATTAGAATAGTTTCATTCTAATAAAACTTCATCATGTTTGCATCTCAACAGAGATTAGTTTGTAGGTAATGACGTAATGTCGTCATTACCAGTTGCTATATACTAATTTAAACATCATCTTGGAAATAGGTCAATACATTGTATGAAATATTCTGAATTTAATTCAGAATATACTATCAAAACACCTCACCCGTAACTACAGAAGAAACAGGTGTGGTGCTGTCTCATTAAGAATAAAACTCAAGCCATGCCAAGGTTATCTTAAAATCTCATTTCTTAAATTCTCTTTCACAAACTGGACCTTATACGAAAACGTCTCCACCATTTCTTCTACATTTCCCCATTTCACTTTGCGATCCTTTACCATGCTTCCTACTACCTCAGGGTTCGGCCCCCCTGTAACGCTCCTTCGTTCAACGAAGGTTTTTGGATCGCAAATGTTTTTCCAGTCTTCTTCAGAAAGTTTTACGTCACCAATCCACTCATTCACTTCATCAGTGGTCACTTCATATAACTCCTTCTTTACCTCTGTTGCTTTTTTACTTACGAAGCTTGATAGCTGATGAGCTTTTCGGAAAGGCACGTCATAATCTCTTGCTAAGACGTCGGCTAACTCGGTAATCGTGATCATATTTGTTTTTGCTTGCTGTAGTGCGCGCTCTTTATCGAATTTCATTGTTGTCATAACCGCTGTGAGGAGTTTTATCACACGATTAGCTTTATGAAAGCCATTATATAGATGTGGCTGGAGATCATCTTCAGTATCCACGATATCGCCATATGGTGTGTTATGAATCATTTGAACCACGCTTAATCCTTCGCCGACTGCGCTACTAGCAAGAGCTCTTGAATGTTCCAAGGATACTGGATTTCTCTTCTGCGGCATAATGCTACTTACTTGCACATATGCATCAGAAACTTTGAGTAAGCCTACTTCATTGGATGCCATACGAAGAAGTTCTTGAATCCATCTTCCTATGTTCGTCATGACGCTTACTAACGTAAGAGCTGTTTCAAGCAAATAATCTCCAGTTCCAATCGCGTCATAAGAATTCTCCATCATGTCATTAAATCCCAAAAGCTCCACCATGCGTTCACGACTGATAGGAAATCCAGTTGTCGTAATGGCAGCTGCCCCCATCGGTGAACGGTTCACTGTATAGTAAGCTTGCCATAAACGATCAACGTCTCTTGAAAGATTATCCGAAATCGCTAGTAAATAATGACCGAATGTTGTAGGTTGAGCAGGCTGAGTGTGAGTGTGGGCCGGCATGATTGTATGGACGTGGTCTTTTGCTTGCGGAACAAGCGATTGCCCTAGTTTTTGTACATTATCCAAAAGTTCAAGTATATGATCACGTAGTACGATCCGATACATGGCTTCACCCATGTCATTTCGACTTCTAGCAATATGCATTTTCCCTGCCAAATCGTGTCCTATTAACTTCGCTATTTCTGCTTCTACGAGAAAGAAAAGGTCTTCATACTCTGGCATATAGTTCAGTAATTTTCTTTCCATACTTGCAACTTGATTGATCCCGTCTAAGATCTTCTTTGCTTCAACAACTGAAATAATCTGTTGTTCTTTCAGCATTATTGTATGAGCACGATGAATCATAAACATCGCATCAAACAAGTAGTCGCGCTGATCTTTGAAAACAGGTTTTAGCAGCTCGTCTACGTATGTTTTGCCAGGAAAACAGTCTCCATCCTCTAATTCAAAATCTATCTTTCGCTTATTCACGTTTTCACCCCGTTTGCTAGAGCGTATTTTCAGATTTAACTCCAAAGAATTTATACGAAATAATCATTACGATCGCGATAAGCCCAACCTGAATCATGCCATAAGCTGCCGCTTGTCCAAGGTTAAACATCCTTAGCTGGTTCATAATCTCGATTGATATAGGTCTGTTATCTAACGTATAGAGTAAGACCGAGGTTGGGAATTCGCCTACCGCCTGTACGAAGGCAAGTAACGTTCCACTTAAAACCCCCGGCATGATTATTGGTAACACGACTCTTCGGAACGTATAGAGCCATCTCGCCCCAAGGTTCTGTGCCGCTTCTTCAATCGAATCATCCATTTGCTCAAGTACAGCATTTGTTGACCTCACGACAAGCGGGATAAACCGTATAAAGTATGCAAGTGGTAAAATCCAGAACGTCCCAACTAGTACTTGACCAAAAGAGAAAATCGACTTACTGTTGAACGCTAAAATAAGATTCATTCCAACAACGGTTGCTGGTAATGCCCAAGGAAGCATAACTAGAATATCAAGTAAGTTCTTACCGAAGAATTTTCTTTTCACAAGGGCATAGGAAGTGATGATACCGAACACAAAACAGCCTAAACAAGCAAAGAAAGCCATAATCAAACTATTCCGCACCGGGTCCCAAATATTTGGATCCTCGAATAACAAACGATAGTTTTCTAGATTGAAAGTGGACGGATACTTCTGCCACGTCCAGGATCCTTCTGGTACAAAGGATAAGATCGCTAAAACTGCATGTGGTAATAATAGGACGATCATCGCTACGACGCCAAGGAACACCATCACCCATTTTAGAAGAGGGTTATTAACCTCGCTTCGGTGTGCACCTATCCCTTTTGATCCCATCCGATAGTCTCTTCGACTTTGGAACCATCTCATAAATAAGAGGAAAGTAATCGAAACAGCTGAGAGAATAACAGATTGCGTTGCGGCCATTTCTAGATCTCCATTAATTTTTGAGAAGTAGATTTGAAGACTTAGCACTCGGTAGCCACCAGCAAGTAAAAACGGTGCACTAAAGGAAGCCATCGAAACCATGAACACAAGGAGAGATGCAGCAACTAATGCAGGTGTTAATAGCGGAAACGTTACTTTCCAAAACACCCCAAGACGTCCTGACCCAAGATTGGCTGCTGACTCTTCAAGTGACGGATCTACATTGTTAAGTGCGGACGATACCGTCATATAAAAATATGGGTACATCGTATAGGCGTGAACGAGTAGAATACCTGTCACACCACCAATGCTAAACGGAACTTCTTCTAAATTCAGTAAGTCTTGAAGGGCTACTGGTATAATGCCCGCCTCTCCGTACAACCACATAAATGCCATAACACCGACAAGTGAAGGCAAGACAATCGGCATGATAGCAATCCCTGAGAAAAAGGAGCGTCCAGGAAAATTATATCGTGTAAAAATAAAAGCAAGCGGTACTCCTATACATGCGCTTAGCAAAACTGATAACAAGGATATGTAAACCGAATTCCATAACGCTTCTAAATTAGCCTTTGCTTTTGGGCCAAAGAAATCTACATAGTTTTGTAGGGTAAAGGAGCCATTCTTTCTAAAACTCTCAATAAACGTTTCGATCGTTGGGTATAAGACGTAGCCAACAAGAACTAGTATAATAGGGATTAGTAGAAGGATTGTTTTTCTTCTCTCTGCATTTAACATCCTACATCACTCCTTTGCCACTGGAACGATTCGAACCTGTTCGGGAGGAAGTTGAACATAAACATCAGATCCTTCTTGTAGATATGTGCTCGGACCCCGGTTCAAATCAGTCACTTTCAATGTGGCGCGACCTTCATTGACTTTTATGAAACTATGAACGGATTCTCCTGTGAATTGAACAAGATCTACTTTTCCCTTTAGTGCATTCACTTCTTCTATATTTGTTTTTGATAAGGTGATCGCTTCGGGGCGAACGGACATTTTTAACGTTTGATTCTTTAACGATTCATCCTCACTGGGAGCATCCGTATGAACAAGAAGGTTTAATTCCTCACAAAAAAAGCCTTCGTCACGTTTGGTCACTGCAAACAAATTCGTTTCTCCAATAAACTCTGCAACAAAATCATTTACCGGCTGATTATAAATTTCTGTTGGCGTCCCAATCTGTTGGCAATTTCCAACGTTGAATACCGCGATTCGGTCACTCATCGTGAGTGCTTCAACTTGGTCATGTGTTACATAAATAGTGGTGATTCCATACTCACGCTGCAAGCGGAGAATTTCATTTCTCATTTCATCTCGTAACCTCGCATCAAGGTTACTTAATGGCTCATCAAGTAATAAGATATCTGGTTCAATGACGAGTGCCCTTGCTAAAGCCACCCGCTGTTGCTGACCTCCACTTAACTGACTAACCTGACGATCAATAAAAGGCTTCAAGCGCACTTTCTCTAATACATCTTCTACTCTTCTTTTCACTTCACTTTTGTTCACTTTTCTTACTTTCAATCCGAAGGCTACATTTTCAAAAACTGTCATATGAGGAAAAAGGGCATAGTTTTGAAAAACCATGCCCGTATTTCTTTTTTCAGGTGACACTGTCGTCATATCTCGATCATCGAATTTTACCTTTCCAGCTGAAGGGTAATAAAATCCTGCGATCATCCTAAGGGTTGTTGTTTTACCACATCCACTTGGCCCAAGGAAAGTAAAGAACTCCCCTTCTTTAATCGTGATATCCAACTCTTTAACGGCAGTGATATCGCCAAATTGTTTTGTAATCTTAGATAAGGTTACTGCTGTCATGACCAACAACTCCTCTTTCTGGAGATCTATTCTTCTTTTTGCTTCTCACTGTTTTTAATGTTGTTGTCCCAGTGTTCCATCCACTCATCAGACTTTTCTTGGAAAACTTCCCAGTCGATTTCCATCGCATTGATTTCAGTTTCCTCGATCCAACTTGGTAGGTCACTAATATCATTTCTAGTTGGAATTCTGTAGTATTTTTCGGCTAGTAGCTTAGCTGCTTCTTCTGAATTTACAAACTCATAAAAAGCTTTCGCTGCCTCTGGATGTGGTGCTCCATCGACAATCGCAATTCCTTCTGTTAAGACTGGTGTTCCACTCTCAGGAATTACATAGCTAAACGGATAACCCTTTTCTTCAGCTAACATAACGGTATCCGGCATATTCCAAACAGAAAGATTCCCTACACCTTTTGCGACCTGGTTGTACATGATCTCAGGGTTCGCTGCATATTCTTTCGTGTTCTCATCTAATTTCTGGAGCCACTCATACCCAGCATCCGGGCTTTCAGTTTCTTTATAATCCCTATAGATCATCGAGGAGTAAATCGTACGCATCGTTCCAGAAGCAAGTGGATAACGAATAATCAGTTCATCTTCCCATTTAGGATCTACGAGGTCATCCCAGTCCTTTGGCGCATCTTCTTCAGAGATTTCTTTGTTGTTGTAAAGAATGACTTCAGGGGTTTGAGAAGTCCCTGACCAATACCAATCTTCGTCATGATACATAGCATCTAATGCGTCTGCATAGCTTGGCTCATATTTCTGCAAAAGCTCATCTGATTTAGCTTCATCAAACATCACTTGGGGAGCACCCCACCAAATGTCAGCTTGCGTATTATTTTTTTCTGAACGAACTCTGTCTAATATCTCTTGTGAGCCAAGATCGAGAAACTCCATATCAACATCGTATTCCGCTTCAAACTGCTTCTCAAATTCGCTTAAAATATCCTTTCCGTGCGGGGAATAAACAACGACTTTATCCTCTAAATCCCCTTCATTACCAGAGCTATCTCCATCTCCACTTGCTTGTTCATTCCCTGCCATACAGCCTGATAAGATAAGGCCAACCATTGTTACGAATATCATCCATCGAAATTGACGTTTCATAAACTCACTTCCCCCTTCTTATAATTGAATGATCGAATTATGTTCTTCAAGGAATAATGCCGCTGCCCCAACAATGCCGGCTTCCTTTCCAAACGTGGACGGTACAATTTTGCAGCTCTGTGGTGTGAAATGCTCAACAATTTCAATTAACGAATGCTTATAGTCCTCGAATGACTCGCTAACACCACCTCCTAAAATAACGAGATCTGGATCGAATAAAGACACATAATTTGCAATACCATATCCTAAATGTTCGATGGCGTTTTCAATTACTTCTTTCGCATCCTCATCCCCTTTTCTCCAACTCATAAAGGCTTCTTTTGCCGTTAGTCGTATGTTCTTTATTTCTGATAACTTATTTCCGATCGATGAACCACTTGCAACGCTCTCAAGAAACCCATAACCTTCATAAGTTGGATGATAGCTCTTAGCACTTTGATAATCTGTTACTATGTATCCCATCTCCCCTGCACTGTAATTACTGCCTCGAAACAGCTTGCCATTAAGAATCATGCCGCTGCCTATCCCAGTTCCTACAGCAATGAAAATAATATTTTGAAGTGCCTTACCAGCACCAAGCCACTTTTCACCAAGAACACTTGTATTCACATCATTTTCAACATAAACCGGATAAGGGAAGTATTCACTCGCTATTTTTCGAACGGGATAACGTTTCCAATTCAAACTTGGAGCGTCTAACACGATGCCATGTTCTACATTGGTTACACCGGGCACCCCAATCCCCATCCCAAGAATATCCTGATTACTTAAATCGAGATCATAGAGCATACTCGCTACCTCTTCTTGCAAGCGATCAAACAAACCCTTTTTAAGATGTTCGTTTGTTGAAAATTCTCGATACGCGTGAACTTCTCCATTTAAACACGCTACTCCAGCGGCTACTTTTGTGCCCCCTATATCAACCCCGATCACGTAGGCAGCTCGAGGATTAAAAACAAGATGAACAGGTTTGCGGCCACCGCTAATCGTTGATTCGCCTGGCCCTTTTTCCTCAATCCATCCCTCTTGCAACAGCTGTTCGACAATCATTGATACTGATGGTTTACTAATTTGAAGCCTTTTTGATATTTGTGAACGAGAAATCGGCTCAAAGTCCCGAATACATTTCAACACGAGTTGCTTATTCGTATTTTTGATAGATGCGGCATCGCTCTTTTGCATAGATGTGTACTCCTTTATAAATGATAAAAATGGCAGTACGGTCTTTAGTTAGTTAACAAAACTTACTAACGATTACTTTCTTTTATAAAGCGCACAAGCAAAAATGTAAAATACTGTTTATTAGCATTCTCGTTCATAGAGAGTAAAGATGCTCATTTATGCTTCAATATTCTTTATCTTGGTTTAAATTTAGAAAATTTTATTTATTTTGTTAAATCATTACTATCGAACTATCCAAACAGTACGAAAGTAGGTTCCAATTATTGGATGATTCTGCCTATAATGGTTTTAAGTTAGTTACGATGCATTACTAACTAATTTCACTTAGAGATGAAGGAGGATTTATTTGAAGAACCTGGGGAAAGTATTTTTATCGTTGTTTTTAATCATGTCTGCCTTTGGTACAAGTTCTACCCTAAGTTTTGCAAAAGAGTCGTCTAACAACGATTTAGCTCTATGGGAATCTGTTGTACCTTTAACAACAACAGCAAGCTTCATGAATACAGGGGCTCATCCTGATGATGAGAGAAGTCATTTCCTTGCTTATTTATCACGTGGACAAGGTGTCGATACGTCCTTTCTTCTATCTACTCGTGGTCAAGGCGGTCAAAATGAAATCGGTAGCGAGCTCGGGGACGCACTCGGTATTATCCGAACAAACGAATTACAAGCTTCCTCCAAAGTCCTTGGCATTGAAACCTTCTTCTTAAACGAAGACTTCGAAGATAGCATCAAAGACTTCGGTTTCTCCAAAACACCCGAAGAAACATTGAACAAGTGGGGAGAAACGGAGACGTATGAGCGCCTCATTCAGTATATCCGTACCTTTAAACCCGATATCATCATGCCCTCATTCCGTAACGTAGACAGCCAGCATGGTCATCACCGCGCCATGACGTTACTTACTCAAAAAGCTTTCGAAGATGCAGCAAATCCTTCCATTTTCCCCGAGCAGCTTGAAAATGGACTAACCACTTGGCAAATAAAGAAACTCTACCTCCCTGCTGAAACAGAAGCCCAAACCACTACCTCTATCCAGATCGGTATTTACGACGAACATTATGACATGACCTACCCACAGCTTGGCGAAAAAGCGCGTTACTTACATGAATCACAAGGCATGGGAAGAGATGTTGGAGATGGACCAGAAACTGTAGATTTACAGCTCGTTAAATCAACTGTTAGCGATATACCAGAACATGAAGATAGCACCTTCGAAAACATCCCTTACGATTTCGCAGAATACGCCAGGGTTCTTTCGAAAAGCGGTAATAAGTACAAACAAAAACTTATTCACCTTCAAAAGGATCTGGAACAAGTAAAAAGTGCGTATCCGAACCATAAAGAAGTTCTTTCTCGATCAGAAAAAGCTTACAATCAACTCCAAAAGCTTATCAAGAAGATCGAGAAAGACAAGAAGCTATCTGATGATTTAAGAAACACACTACACCATAAACTTCTAGTAAAGGAAGAACAACTAACAAACACGATGTTTACCGCAGCACAGCTACAAGTCGATGTTGAGGTTGTTGATCCGCAGTTAACTCCGGACGATACAACAAACGTAAGTGTTTCGATTACAAATAATGGTTCATCTAAAATCAAACGCCTATCGGCTTCTCTTTCCACTCCTGAAGACTGGATAGTAAAGGGGAAGCACCACTCTTCATCGTTAGCACCTGGAGATCAACTAACGTTTGACTTCAACGTCAAAGCAACATCAACAGACTATTATGAGGCGTACGCACAAAGCGCAATTAAAGCCAATATCAGCTTTAAAACAAAAGGGAAATCCGCTACAAAAACCTTTACGCCAGAAAAACGAGTTGCTTTGCTACCAGAAGTATCCGTCAAACCATCTCCTAAGAATTTAGTTATAAACACCAAAGACATAGATGAAAACGTAACAATGGATGTAGACATCGTGAAGTTTGCAGAAGGAGCTTTAGAAACAGACGTCGGACTTCAAATACCTGAAGGATGGACATCTGAGCCTGAAATACAGTCTGTTTCCTTTGCATCAGATGAACAGGCAAAAACCATTTCGTTTACACTAACCCCTTCAGATACTGTTGAAGAAGGCGAATTTAAGATCGTGCCTAAGGCCGAAGTCGGAAACGAAACGATCAGTAAAAACGTCCAAATGATCAAGTACGACCACATCGGGACAAATTATTATGTATCCGATGCGTCTGTGAGCGGCGTAGCATTCCCACTTGAATACCCAGCGAATCTCAAAATCGGTTATGTAGATAGTGGGTTTGATAAAGTAGCCGATCAATTATCTAACGTTGGCATGGATATTACACAATTAACCGAGCAAGATTTAGCTACAGGGGACCTCTCTCAATATGATACGATCGTCACTGGCATAAGAGCGTATCTTTCAAGAGAAGATTTGCTGCAGCATAATGAGCGGTTATTGGAATATGTGAACAATGGTGGTCACCTTGTCGTACAATACAATAAACCATGGGATAACTGGGACACGAACAAAACCGCTCCATATGAGCTCGAAATCGGACAACCTTCCATCGAGTGGCGCGTTACAGATGAAGACGCTCCGATTAACGTATTAAAACCTGAAGCACCGATTTTTAATTATCCAAATAAAATCAATCAATCTGATTGGGATAACTGGGTACAAGAACGAGGACTTTATTTCCCGATGAATTGGTCAGAGGAGTTTGAAACATACGTAAGCGTTGCGGATCCAGGTGAAGAGCCATTCGAAGGCGGGATCTTGAAGGCTGATTATGGAGAAGGTACTTACATCTATACGAACTTAGTTTGGTACCGTCAGATTCAGAACCAAGTTCCTGGTGGGTATCGCATTTTTACTAACTTGGTAAGCTATCCTTACTATGAAGAATAATATAGGCTAACCCTTCAATGTTTAAATGGTAACAAGTATAAAAAAACACCTTCAAAGTTGTATATCATGCTTTGAAGGTGTTTTTAAATTCAGTGAAAAATTACTGGTTCTCTATCTTATTACTCAGTTACTGTTCCTGCATCAGCTGGATGTACACCATGACGATAGAAGTCGGCATCAATTGGATCCAGTGGCTTACGTCCAAGAATAAGATCAGCAGCCTTTTCTGCCAGCATGAGTACAGGTGCGTGGATATTTCCGTTTGTTACATATGGCATTGCAGAGGCATCGACTACGCGAAGGCCTTCTACACCGTGTACCTTCATTGTTTCTGGGTCCACAACAGCCATTGGGTCTGTCTTAGGTCCCATCTTACACGTACATGATGGGTGAAGTGCCGTCTCAGCATCTTCTCTTACCCAATCAAGGATCTCCTCATCTGTTTGGACAGAAGGTCCTGGGGAAATTTCGCCGCCATTGTATTTTTGCATAGCAGGTTGAGACATGATGTTACGAGTAACGCGAATTGCCTCTACCCACTCACGCTTGTCCTGTTCAGTGGAAAGGTAGTTGTATACCATGCTTGGATGCTCTTTCGGATCTTTCGAGCGAATTTTTAGTGAACCACGAGCGTCAGAGTACATCGGTCCGATGTGAACTTGGAAGCCGTGTTTCGTTTCTGCTTTTTGACCATCGTAACGTACCGCTACAGGCAGGAAGTGGAACATCAAGTTCGGGTACTCAACATCCTCATTTGAACGGACGAATCCTCCACCTTCGAAGTGGTTCGTTGCGGCTGGGCCTGTACGATTAAGCATCCACTGCAAACCAATCCATGGCATACGAGCTTTGCTTAAGTTAGGCTGTTCAGAAACTGGTTCTGGACATGTGTGCTGCACATAAACTTCTAGGTGATCCTGAAGATTTTCACCAACACCTGGAAGATCTACAATCGGATCGATTCCAAGGGAACGAAGGTGTTTAGCGTCACCGATTCCATTTAGTTGAAGCATTTGCGGCGTCGCGATCGCACCACCTGAAAGAATAACTTCACCAGCTTTAACTTGATGCGTTTGTCCGTTGCGACGGTACGTTAACCCTGTCGCACGTTTCCCATCAAAATCAATGCCCGTTACAAAAGCACGTGTACGAACCGTCAAGTTTTCACGGTCCATGAATGGGTGTAGATACGCACGTGAAGCAGATAGACGTTGACCTTTGTAGACATGCTTATCAAACGGTCCAAATCCTTCCTGACGGAAACCGTTCACATCTGGAGTACGTGAATAACCAGCTTCTACACCTGCATTAAAAAATGCTTGGAATAGTGGATTTTTTGCAGGTCCACGCTCTAGTTTAATCGGTCCATCGTGACCGCGAAGCTCATCGTCTGGAGATGCTAGCGCATTTTCCAAGCGTTTGAAATATGGAAGGCAGTGTGCGAAGTTCCAGCTATCCATACCTTCGTCAGCACCCCAACGTTCATAGTCCATTGGGTTTCCTCGTTGGTAGATCATTCCGTTGATGGAACTAGATCCTCCAAGTACTTTTCCTCGTGCATGTGGGATGTTGCGCCCCTTCATGTAAGGCTCTGGGTCTGTTTCGTATTGCCAATCATATAAATCTTTTCCAGATGGGAAAGGAAGAGCTGCTGGCATTTGAATTAAAAGATCCCAAGAATAGTCACTACGCCCAGCTTCTAATACAAGCACGCTTTTCTTTCCATCTTCACTTAGACGGTTACCGAGTACAGAACCTGCACTACCGCCGCCTACGACTACGTAATCATATGATTCCATCATATTCTGTTCCTCCTTGATGTTGAAAATAGGAGAAGTAGTAGAAACAACGTCTACTCCCTTACCTATTACATGTATTTACTAGTTTGGTATGTTGTATGGTTAGCCTTCGTCGGCTTTTGTTAATTAATAATCGGTATCTTAGAACCAGTTGATCGTTTCTGGCTTCAGGTTTTGGAAGATATGCTTTGTTTCTGTATATTCCTCTAAACCAAGCTTTCCAAGTTCACGTCCGATACCAGATTGCTTGAATCCACCCCACGGTGCGTGAGGGAAATAGAGGTTGAATTCATTGATCCAAACTGTACCCATACGCATTTTCGCAGCACAGCGTTCAGCTTTCGCAATATCGGTTGTAAAGACGCCTCCAGCAAGGCCGTAAATGGAATCATTCGATAGCTTGATCGCATCTTCTTCTGTACGGAATTTCTCAACTGTGATGACAGGGCCAAATCCTTCTTCCTGCACCACTTTCATATCTGTTGTGCATTCAGTTAAGATCGTAGGCAAATAGAAGAAACCGTTTTGCAATTCAGGGTCTTCAGGACGTTTGCCGCCTACTTCTACTTTTGCACCTTCTTGAATTCCTGCTTCTACATACTTTTCTACTTTCGCAAGATGCTCTGCAGAAATAAGAGGACCCATCTGCGTATCTTCGTCAAATCCGCTTCCAAGCTTGAACTTCTTCACTCGCTCTACAAGCGCATTAACAAATTCATCGTGAATGCTTTCTTCTACAATCAGTCTTGTACCAGCTGAACAAATTTGTCCTGCATGGAAGAATACTCCGTTAAGAGCTTGATCGACTGCTAGATCAAAATCAGCATCTGCAAAGATCACGTTTGGGTTCTTCCCGCCAAGCTCGAGTGCGAGCTTCTTCACATTTGTGCTCGCAGATTGCATAATCTTTTTCCCTGTGGCAATACCACCGGTGAAGGAGATAAGATCAACATCTTCATTGATAGAAAGCTCTGCACCTACTGTGTGACCTGAACCAAGAACAAGGTTAGCAACACCAGCAGGCACTCCAGCTTCTTCAATTAGTTCAAATACTTTGATATGAGTGAGTGGTGTAATCTCACTTGGCTTAATGATCAACGTATTACCTGTCGCAAGTGCTGGAGCTAGTTTCCAAGATGCTTGAAGAAGAGGATAATTCCACGGTGTAATTTGCCCGCAAACTCCTACTGGTTCACGCACAACTTTACTGATGGAATTCGGGACAGGAGAATCGATGAGCTCTCCACCGTCTTTATCCGCAAGTTCCGCAAAATAACGGAACACCCCTGCGATATCATCCATGTCTCCGCGGCTTTCTTCGAATGTTTTACCTGTATCCAACGATTCTAAGTGAGCTAACTCCTCTTTGTCTCTTTCAATGAGCTCAGCAATTCTTCTAACGATTGCCCCTCGTTCAGTCGCTGGTGTCGTAGACCATTCGCCGTTATCAAAAGCTTCTCTTGCAGCAGCGATCGCAGCTTTTGCATCGGATTCATTTCCTTCTGGAACAACAGCGATCTCTTCCTGATTAAATGGGTTAATGATCGAACGTAATTTTCCAGAGTTCGCACCGACCCATTTTCCGTTTATGTATTGTTGTAGTTTAAGATCCATATCTATCAACTCCAATTTCGAAGTAAATTAATTATATTAAAAATTTATTTAACACAATTAACGTTAACACGTCTTATTTTTGGTGTCAAAATAAAATCTTAAGTACATAACCAAAGATTTAAGCCTCTCTAAGATGGGTATAATGAGTAGTATCCTCACTATCTCTATTCATTTTTTAACATCTTGTGTTTGACATTTAATGTGAACACGTCAACAATTAGTTCATAAATAAAATTCAATAACTTTTTAACTCGATTTACTTTTCTATAAAGGAGCGACCTATTTTATGAGTGAATCTATTGAAAGACTAGAAGAAGCCAAAGATAAAGTTATTGGCACGATAGCGGAGACAATGGATTTGTACGGGGTAACACCAGCTGCGGCCAATTTATACGCAACGATGTATTTCAAAGATCAGATGACTCTTGATGAAATGCGAACAGAACTCGGCATGAGCAAACCAAGCATGAGTACGAGCGTTCGAAGACTACAAGAAATTAAGATGGTAAAAAAAACATTCACACGCGGCTCGAGGAAACATACATACGTAGCAGAGAAGAATTTCTTCCGCTCTTTTATGGCATTTTATTGTCAGATGTGGGAACGCGAAGCGAAAATGAATATGGAAGCCATCGAAGAAGCACAAGAAGAATTCATCGAAGTCATCAAAGATTCGAGCAGCACTCCAGAAATCGTTGCAGAAGCAAAATCATACTATGATCAACTAGAAGAATCGAAGACCTACTATCGTTGGTTGGAGAATTTAGTTGAAAGCATTCGAAGCGGGCAAATATTCGAATTCTTACCGAAAGATCCACAAGATTAACGATCAAGAAAAGGTAGCCTATAGCAATGAGCTATAGGCTACCTTTTTTATTGGAATAGAAATTCACTCCTATCATCCATGCTTGATTCCATTCCAGAATATGCGCCATGCATTTTTCAAACGCTCCTCATACTCAACTTCTGAATAATAGAAAAGCTGCTCTAAGCTACCATCAAGTAAACATAAATAAGCATCGATCACTTGATCTTCCTTCGCTCGAATATCTCCTTTCCGCTTCCCCTCTTTAACGATCTCCATTAATACTTCCGTTAAGGCTTTTTCTGATTCGATAAACTGTTCATTGTAGGTATCATTTACTTTTAGCGAAGGGAAGAGCATGAATCTCTTAAATAATAGACCAAGATCTTCATTCTTAAGATAAGCAGAGTTATCTTTCAACAAATAATACAGTTGCTGCTCTGTTGTCATGTTCCTGAACTTCTCAACTCTTTCTTTTAGAAAAAGGCGATAGTCTCTATTTACTTTTTGAAGCATTCCGAGAAAGAGATCTTCTTTGCTATCAAAATGGGCGTATAAAGATGGCTTCTTTATTCCAACACATTGTGCGATTTTCGTTAAAGACGTCCCTTCAAATCCATTTCTAGCAAACAGCGGCAAAGCTGCTTTTTCTATTTTTTCAACCATTGGTGTAGATGACATGTTAGCCACTCCTTGCTTTTTGTCCAAGCATCATTCATACCATACTACATTTCCCCTCTAGCGTAAAAACGGGTGCGCCTGGAATAACGAAGGCTCATTGCAGATTACTCAGACACCGGTTTGACAAAAAAAATCTCTTCCTGTAGCATTTACAATTAATTGCGTTAAGAAAATATTTAACATACTTAATTTTTTGTACAAAAAGGAGTGGAGCGTTACTTAAAAAGTATGAAACTCGTTGTCCTCTTGATTTGATAAGGATTCCGTAGTAACGAGTTAACAAAGTATGAAATGAAACCGTTGTTTTATAAAAATTGCATCATGAAGGAAGAAAGTGTCTTATTGCAGAGATACGCCTGAAAAAGGTTTTAAATTAAAACTATTTCGAGGGGTGATGATATTTTGACTAAACGAAAAGGAAACCTGTTAAAAGCAGGAGTTTTTGTAACAGCCATTGTCATTATGTTTATTTACTTAGGAGCAACAAATTCAGATATCAACTGGGGTTCATTTATTTCGATGCTCGCCTTTTACGGGGTGATCTATTATATTGGGGCCTTTATGGCCAGTAACAAATCCGAGTCAGCATCCGATATGATGGTAGCTAAACGATCGTTACCACTATGGATCTCTATGTTTACGATGGCTGCAACTTGGGTCGGCGGCGGATACATATCAGGAACAGCAGAATCAACGTATTCCTTTGGATTAGCATGGGCCCAGGCCCCCTGGGGGTACGCACTGAGCTTAATTATCGGCGGTATTTTCTACGCTAGAAAAATGCGTCGCTATGAATTCATGACCATGATCGATCCACTCGAACAGCGCTTTGGAAAGAAAGTTGCTGGTGTATTATACATCCCAGCACTTTTAGGAGAAGTCTTTTGGAGTGGTGCGATTCTAACTGCTTTAGGGACTACATTTGGAACGATTCTAGGACTTGACTTCCAAACATCGATTATCCTATCAGCCATTATCGCGATTGCCTACACAGTGGTGGGAGGCATGTGGTCCGTTGCTTTTACGGACGTTTTTCAAATGCTCGCCGTCATGATCGGCTTATTCTTAGTACTACCATTTGCACTATCAGAAGTAGGCGGATTAAGTTCCGTTTGGAGTAATTACCAAACAGACATGGGAAGTTATGCAAGTCTCTTTCCCCCTCTAGACGGCTGGAAGGATCCTGAATGGGGGAACTATTACTGGAACTGGTGGGACTTTGCCCTACTCCTTATTTTCGGAGGGATCCCATGGCAAGTATACTTTCAGCGTGTGCTTTCAGCTAAGACTGAGAAAACAGCTATGTGGCTTTCCATCACAGCAGGGTTTATCTGTATTCTAGCAGCAGTCCCTGCAGTGATCATCGGAGCGATCGGGTTAGATACCGACTGGGCAAGCCTTGGCGTAAATGCACCTGATAATCCAGCGATGATCCTCCCTTATGTGCTGCAATATTTAACGCCTGATATTATTGGAGCAATTGGATTAGGAGCACTCGCAGCTGCCGTTATGTCATCGATGGATTCGTCCATCTTATCAGCGTCTTCCATGGCTGCTTGGAATGTGTATCGACCACTGTTCAAACCAAAAGCTTCAAGTGATCAGCTTAAGAAAATGATCAAACGTTCCATCATCCTTGTTGGAATTGCAGCGACGATCATCGCATTGAATGTGAAAAGTGTTTATGCCTTATGGTATCTTGCTGCTGATCTTGTATACGTTATTCTATTTCCACAGCTCACAACCGCACTGTTCTTTAAAGGAGCAAATAAATATGGGGCAGTTGCAGGTTTAATCGTTTCCTTCGTTTTACGTCTAGGCGGGGGAGAGCCGATCATCGGACTTCCTGTATTCTTGCCATATCCAATGATCGAAGCAGGCACAGTACTCTTTCCATTCCGAACACTCGCAATGGTTTCTGGCTTAGTGACAATTATTGTTGTGTCTAAATTGACTAAAAAAGTTTGTCCACCTAAGCCATTGTTGATGCCGGCAGAGAGAAAGAATGGAAATGAAAAGATTGAGAAGATCGCCTGATTTAGGTTGTACCTAATCAATGAAGCAAAATGGAATAGGTTAAAAGCATAAAATAAAGCACCTCACATAATGAGCCTACTAGCATTAAGTGAGGTGCTTTTTATGTTTGATTCATACTCAAATTACAAACCACCACGTTAAAATGGGAAGTCCCTTACCCTCTCTCTTTTGCTACCTGCGTATCACGAATATTTTTCTGAATCGTTATGGCTGCAAATAAACTAAGAACGAATGACATTCCGTAAAATCCTTTTTCACTTAAGATGATACTTCCAGCGTTATAAAGTCCGATTGCCATCAAAGAGATCGCGATAATTACTGCAAACCAACTTAGTCCATAATAAATGCCCGAGACAGGGATATCTTCTTCCTTGTCTCTAACCGCTTTTTGCAGGGAAACAGCTGCATACAGCCCAAATACCAATACAGCAAAGTAATACCCCTTCTCATTCAGTTCCATCCCAGCATTAAAAAGACCGATTAAATAAGCGGAAACACCGATGACCAAAGCTGCCCAGCTTGCCCCTTTAAAAGCTGCAGTCGGTTCCCCTTCTTTTCTTTCCACCTTCACCTTTGGCTTTTTTTCATCCTTCACTAACGGGTTACCATTTACTTCTGACATTACCCGCCCCCCTTTTTACTATACGTAGGCTATTTTACTATCCTACACCGACTATTATAGCAATATTTTACATTTTAACACTATTATTGTATGAATTTTTTGTTATTTATAAATAAGACGAGTTTATATCCTCTATTTAAATTAATCTTCAAGATTGTGATACTTATCACAGAAGACGGTTTAAGGATTGGCGATAATAAACATGTGATCAGACTATTAAAGTAGGAGCGTGAGAAAAATGTTTATTCAATTTCTAAGAGAAAACAAAGTAGCTTCTGGTATTCTATTGTTCATACGTTTATACCTAGGTTATCAATGGATAACTGCTGGCTGGGGAAAGATCACAGGTGGTTTTGATGCAAATGGCTATCTTCAAGGAGCAGTTGCGAAGGCTACCGGTGAACATCCTGCTGTGCAAGGATGGTGGGCTGCATTCTTAGAAGGGTTTGCGATCCCAAATGTCGAGCTTTTTAATGTACTAGTTGCTTGGGGAGAATTGCTTGTTGGACTTGGCCTAATTCTTGGTACCTTCACAACCCTTGCAGCATTAATGGGAGTTATCATGAATTTTGCCTTCCTATTTAGTGGAACAACAAGCACGAACCCGATGATGGTGATCCTTGGAGTGCTCATCTTAATTGCAGGTTACAATGCTGCTAAGATTGGTCTTGATCGATGGGTAATCCCATTTATTAAACAAGGTTTCTACATGCGTCAGGTTAAGCCTGCGCTTGAGCATAAATAAAGAAGACTGCTGTTAAAAGCAAAATCCAGTTATTAAAAAAGGTGCCGATCATTAGACTTCAATGATCGGCACCTTTCATTCATGTGAGAATTAACTATGAGCTTATATGAATGTCACGTTTTCAATAATTTTGCATTAATTGCAACAATGATCGTACTTAATGACATGAGTACAGCTCCTACAGCTGGACTTAGTACTATACCGATGGGATATAATACCCCTGCTGCGAGTGGAATTGCGATAATATTGTATCCAGCTGCCCACCAGAGGTTTTGAATCATCTTCCTATAAGTCGCTTTCGAGAGATTGATAATTGATACGACATCTTCAGGATTGCTCTTAACAAGCACGATGTCTGCAGTTTCCATCGCAACATCTGTTCCGGCACCGATCGCAATACCAAGGTCTGCATTGGCTAAGGCAGGAGCATCATTCACGCCGTCACCTGTCATCGCCACCTTTAATCCTTTTTCTTTCACTTTCTTGATTTGCTCCGCTTTTTCATGGGGCAATACTTCTGCATATACATCGTTCAATTCTAACTGCTCTGCAACCCAGTTTGCTACTTGCTGGTTATCGCCTGTTAACATCATAGAGGATACGTTTATTTTCTTTAACTGGTGTATGGCATTTTTTGCACTTTCACGAATAATGTCTGCTAAAGCGATCATTGCTTCCAATTTTCCATCAACCAAGACGAAAACCACTGTTTTCCCCTGTTCAGAAAGCTCGGTAAACGTTTCATTTCGATAGTCAATTCCCTCATCATTCATATACCCAGGACTTACGACCATCACTTTCTTACCTTCAACCGTACCTTCTAACCCCTTCCCTGTAATGGATTGAAAATCTTCTACTTCCTTCACTGATAGGCTCCTCTTATTCGTTTCTTCAACGATCCCCCGTGCGATAGGATGTTCAGATTCCATCTCAACGGATGCGGCTAGTTGAATGACTTCATCTTCACTCATGGTTTCAGGGATGACCTCCGTCACACCAAACCTTCCTTCAGTAAGGGTACCAGTCTTATCAAACACGACAGCATCTATTTGTCTCGCACTTTCAAAGCTAGTTCGGTTTCGAATCAGCAGTCCCTGCTTTGCAGATAAAGCTGTGGATCTTGCAACCACTAAGGGTGCAGCTAACCCTAATGCGTGTGGACATGCGATTACCATTACCGTAACCATACGTTCGAGCGCATATACAAAATCATAGCCAAGTAAAAGCCAGACAAACAAAGTTGTAAAACCGGCTCCAAGAGCTAAGTAGAACAGCCACTTTGCAGCCCGGTCAGAGAAATTCTGAGTTTTTGACTTTGATGCTTGTGCGTCCTTCACCATTGTTACAACTTGTGATAGATAGCTATCTTCCCCAGTTTTTTCAACTTTGACTGTTAATGATCCTTCTCCGTTGATCGATGCTCCAATCACACTGTCTTCTTTACTTTTCTCAACAGGAACAGATTCTCCTGTTAACATCGATTCGTCTATAGAGGATTTCCCTTTGATGATTTCTCCATCTACTGGTACTTTCTCACCTGGTTTGATAAGGACGTGATCTCCTTCTTGTAACTCAGTTGTTGGAACATCTTTAATCCCTCCATCTTCTTCGATCCGATGAGCTTCAGAAGGCATGAGCTTGACCAATTCTTCTAACGCTTTCGATGCTCCCATAACCGATTTCATTTCGATCCAATGCCCAAGTAGCATGATATCGATTAGGGTTGCGAGTTCCCAGAAGAAGTTTTTACCGGATAGCCCGAATACTGTGAGTGAACTATATCCGTAAGCAACAACGATCGCAAGAGCAATCAGCGTCATCATTCCAGGGTTTTTTTCTTTCAATTCACTCCATGCCCCTGTTAGAAATGGCCATCCTCCATAAAAAAAGATAAAGGTTGAAAGGGCAAACAAAATGTACAAGTCACCTGTGAACCTCAAATCGATATTTGCAAAGTCTTGCAACATCGGCGATAAAATAAGAACAGGTATCGTAATCACTAACGAAATATAAAATCGTTTTTTGAAATCTTCTACCATATGGGCGTGGTGTGAGGTGTGATCGTGGCCGTGTTCCTCCCCATGGTTATGTCCTGAATGTTCATGTTCTGAATTGCTATGTTTATGTTCATGATTTGAATGCTCCATATGATCCTCCCTCTTATATATAGGTATTATCCTCTCCCTTTTTCTACATACCCAATAATTATCGAGAAATGATCAAGAAAATGCGAAATTAAAAAACTGCCTAGTCAAGGCAGAGTAAAATACTTGAAGAGTTTGTTATGGTTAGTTGCATTTCTCAGTAATCATAGAGATTTTCCTTCCTATAGCATAAGCTGACTTGAAAGCTCCTTAATTACTCCACTTTCCACTTATACCCAACTCCCCATACAGTTTTTAGATGCTCTTCTATTTGAAAGCCGGATTGACGGCACTTCTCTCGAAGGTTTCGGATATGGGAATCAATTGTCCGGCCTTCTGTACTAGACTCGAAGCCCCAAATCATTTGGATAAGGTGGTCTCTACTGAAGACCCGATTTGGGTTTTTCATAAAAAGTCCTAGAAGGTTAAATTCTATTGGAGTCATCGTTATAGTACTCCCTTGATAGGAAACGGTATGAGTATCCTTGTCCCATCTTAATCCTTTAACATCAAGTGTATTTTCATCTCCTTGATGAAACCGTCTGAAAACAGCTTCGATTCTTGCGAGAAGAACTTTTTCATCGAATGGCTTTGTAATATAGTCATCTGCCCCTAGTTTCAGCCCTTTAACGATATCGTTCGATTGATCCCTTGCCGTTAGCATGATGATTGGTACTTTTGAAAAGGCTCGTATCTCTTTACATGTGGACCACCCATCCATTTCAGGCATCATCACATCTAACAACACAAGATCAATCTTATTCTTTTTTAATATATCTAAAGCTTTTAGACCTGAATTTACCTTATACGTCATGTAACCTTTTGGCTTCAAAAATAACTCGATTAACTCTACCATTCGTTCTTCATCATCTACGATTAAAACGCGTTGCATGTTATTCAACTCCTGGAATCACAATTTTGATCTTTGTACCTTTGTTAACCTCGCTCGAAGCTGAGATTGTTCCCTCATGTTTTTCGATAATCTCCTTTGCAATCGCAAGACCCAATCCCGATCCACCGTACTTCCGTGATCGTGATTTATCCACTCGGTATAGGCGATCAAAGATAAATGGGAGATCTTCCTTCGGTATACCTTCTCCCTCATCTATAATCTCTACCTGTAGATCCTTTCTTACTTGATTAGCTTCGATGCGGACACTTTTGCCTTTTTCAGAGTAATGAAGAGCATTATCTAAAAGGTTGAGCAAGACTTGAGTAAATCTTTCAGGATCTAAAGTAATGATGATTTCTTTTTGACATGAGGTAAAAAGATTTATCTCTTTGTTTTCATATGCTGGCATCACTTTTGCTCTCACCTGATTGATAAGGGAGCAGATTTCTACTTTTTGGCGTTCGATTAAGAAACCCTTCTGATCCATTTTCGCCATATCGAATAAGTCTTTAACAAGGTTAGTAAGGTTTCCAGATTCCTCTTTTATAATTGTAAGGTATCGTTTTCTTTCTTCAAGCGTTAGGTTGTCCCGTTTTGCTATATCGGCGTAACCGCTTAAATACGTTAACGGTGTTCGTAGTTCGTGAGAAATACTAGCCAGAAAGTCACTACGCTCGTTCTTTAAACGAAGTAAGTCGTTAGATAATGTTTGAATGGCTTTTGCGAGTTCTCCGAGTTCATCATCACGATCCTCGATCAAATACACATCATGCTCTCCACTACTCATTTTCTGCGTTGCTTCTTTCATATGTATCAAGGGCTTTGTAATAATCCTTGATAGGTAAATGATAGTTATAACGGTTAGAAATAATGCTAACCCTGTAACGATTAGAAATTGGACAGTCAATTTATCACGAATATCTCTTATTCCTTCCGTATTGAGAAACATATATACATACCCTACAGATACTCCATTGATTGTTACTGGAGAAACCGTAGAAACATATGGAGCCTTTCCCCAATCTCCCTCGATTATTCCATCTTTCACTGAGGTGTGATCAACAGATTGAATAATCGATTTTATAGATGGTGTAATCGTATTAGAATGGTCGAGAATGGAATTTGTGGCATCCGTAATGACGACTTGAGTCTCAGCTTCAGATTCCATCAATGTTACATGAGCTCTCGTAGCTTCATCAAAATGCTTTTCTAAAACATCTCGATGACTATTCCCCCGCGCCATCAAGGAATCAGTTTCTACCATCACACGTTGGTTAAGAAAGCCAAAATATAAAACTACAAAGAGTATGCCTTCTAATAAAATAATGCTCGTTAGAAACAAAAAGCCTAATTTTGTAGCTAATTTATTCTTTCGCTTAAATAACATAATGAACCCCTTTACGATTTATCCTACCACTAGTATATCGAGAAAATGTGCATGCCACTTCTATATACCTAATTAGACTTTATTAAAAAAACACAAAAAAAGCTACAGCCCATTATCGTAGCGAATCCGGGCTGTAACTTTCTTGTTTGAAGAGGCTTATTTACGCTGCTAGCTTCTTACATTCTTCTGCGCATTTAAAGCAAGCGTCTGCGCAATCTTGGCAATGCTTATGATCATGCTTCTTACACTCATTCCCACACGCTTCACAAATAGCTGCACAAGCTTGAGCAAGTTCAGCTACAAATGGTGTACCTCTAACTAGTGCTTGTTCAAGGAATCCACAAATATCTGCACATTCTCGATCCATTCGAATACATTCAGCCATCATCTTAACATCATCTTCTTTTAAGCAAGAATCGTAACAGTGGTTACATGCAGTCATACATTCGTGAAGAGTTTCAATGATTGTTCCATATTTTTCGTGTGACATAATCAAATTCCTCCTTAGTATTTGTTTACACTTGGGTATTTTGCCTAAAATAACAAAATTAAAACGTGGTTCTGAAAAAAATTGCCATTTAGTCAAACTTCATGTTTTGTGCACACTTTCTCCATACTTTAAGGTTAATTATATTCGTTACATCTATAAATAAGGAGCTGGAGAAAAAATGTCCATGATGAACAATTCAGAGGAAATTGACAGCATTGGTGCTACTTCAAATGGAAAAAAAGTAAAAATCATCTTACTCCTTGCATTCCCAGCGATTATAGAGAACTTTTTCCAAACGATTCTGGGTTTTGTAGATACTTATTTTGTATCAAAGTTAGGTTTGATCGAAGTATCCGCTGTCGGAGTATCTAATGCCTTACTAGCTATTTACTTTGCTTTATTCATGGCTCTTGGCGTAGCCGCCAACGTATATATCGCGAATTTTATAGGTGCAAATAAAATTGAGAAAGCGAGACACATTGCTCAGCAGGCGATTATTATTGCAGTTGCGTTCGGTATTATAACGGGACTCATCACCTTGTTTTTTGCTGAACCTCTACTTAAACTGATGGGTATAGAGGAAAATGTTCTTGATGCAGGTACTACATACTTTCGTATCGTTGCGATTCCTTCGGTTTTCATGTCATTAATGTTCGTGATCAGTGCAATTTTGAGAGGTGCAGGCGATACGAAATCTCCTATGAAGGTTAGTATCGTTATCAATGGCATCAATGTAGGGTTAGATTACATCTTGATCTTTGGATTTTGGATGATACCCGCGTATGGATTAACTGGTGCTGCAATTGCGACAGTAGTAGCCAGAATGATCGGCGCAATCGGTTTACTATTGTATACACAGAGAGTAAAAATTTTGAAATTCAAAAGACATTATTGGAAACCAGATTTCATTCATTTAAAAGAATTGATGGAATTAGGTAGTCCTGCTGCAGGAGAGCGATTGATTATGCGGGCAGGTCAAATTATTTATTTCGGCTTTGTGGTAGCTCTTGGAACAAATGTTTTTGCAGCACATCAAATTGCAGGAAACATTGAGGTTTTCTCCTATATGATGGGATATGGGTTCGCCACTGCAGCAACAATTCTCGTGGGGCAGCAAATAGGTGCAGGGCGTCTTAAGGAAGCGAAGCAGTTTGCAAAACTTAGTTTGTATCTAGCGATAGGTGTGATGACATTATTCGGTGGAGTTCTATTCTTTGCAGGAGAATGGGCAGGTGCGTTCTTCTCTGATGATCCTAACGTGATAAATAATATTGGTATAGCATTGAAAGTTTCGGGTGTTTTCCAACCATTTCTTGCAGCTGTATTAATTTTAACCGGTGCTTTTCAAGGTGCAAATAACACTAAATTCCCAATGTACTTAACCGGCATCGGAATGTGGGCAATTCGTACATTGTTTGTATATTTACTCGGTATAAAATTAAATATGGGATTGATGGGGGTATGGATTGCGATAGGCCTCGACATCGGATTCAGAGCGATCGTCCTTGCTATTTACTTTAGTCGAGACAAATGGATTATTCAAAAAGTGGAACCTAAAGAAGACCCAGAAGCACATTGCCATCCAAAGACAACCAAAGAAGATTTACCTGCTTGTGTAAATAGTTACTAATGACATAGCCAGTAAATGAGAATTACCTTTACACAAAAAAACTGATCCAGGACTCCTCCTGGATCAGTTTTTTTAAAACCATATTTTAATTAATGGCCTCGACCGGATTCAGAGACGATTTCTAACTTATCATCGATAATGCCCTGTGTTTGAAATGAAACTTCTTGAACAGTACCTATAAGGTAAGCATGATTATAAGGGCCTGTAGTAGGATCATCTTGGAAAGTTGGTTTTATTAAGGCTAAGAAGTTATATAGCTCTTCTGTCAATTCTCCATTTTCTAACCAAAGAAGCGGAGCGTGTTTACCAAGATGTGAGAATGGAGCAGCTGGGATTGCTTGGTCTGAATGTGCACTAGAGATGAGCGAAATCCCTCTACCTGGTTCGCTGCCCCCCCATCCAAAGCCGGTTTGCTCGTCCTTAAATTTTGCGAAAGCTACGGATGTAGAAACAGGGTCATCTCCTGCAATTCGATTTACTTTTCCGAATTCCGTTAGCTGTTCCTCTAACTCCCTACTTAACACCTTCTCAGGCCCTAGAAGATATAAATGAGCGTCATGATTTCGCTTCGCTAATGCTCTCTTTGTTTCATCTGGAATAGAGTCATTTTTAACGTACAAAATCGGTTCTTGCATATGAGCAATCCAATTAGAAGCGATTAATGAATAGTCCTTTGCCTCTTCTTCTTCTGATACGATGATGATACTTTTCGGATATTCGCTATTTGTTATCGTTACATATCGTTCATCAATCTCCGCAGCAAACCCTGCTGAACTAGTAAAAGGAATTTTCTCCACCTTATACTCTTCTAGCTGACTATATACTTTTTCAGGAGCATCTCCAACAACCATAATCTGAGTCTCCTCAACGTTGCCTTTAGGTTTTAATCGATTAACTTCATTTAATACATCGACTGGCAATTCCTTATGATCGTAATACATAACTGGCCCATTATTAGGATGATGTACTAAATCTACGGAGGCAAGTCCGATTTGCCACTTATCGAGCGGTAATAGAATAACGGTCCCAGGTCTATTGTTAGCATGGGTCGATGGCCATATCGTTTGAGAAACTAGTATGGAAGTTGTTACAGGATCATTGCTCGCTAGCCTAGTTACATTTTTAGTATTCAATGTTTGAAGATTCCAGGACGCTAATTCGTTTAACTCTTCTGGAGCGTGTGCAAATTGTTTTTTTTCTTCAACTTTCATGTTAATCCCTCCTATATAAGATTCATAAGAGGGTATCCCCGGTTTATTTGCAGAAACTATGCATTTTGGAATTCAGTTTTTTGATCGACATATGAAGAAGCCTTCCACATATGTAAACCATTGCTTTCTACAAACAACTGATGCCATATCATGTAAACGAGAGTTGTCCAGAGCTTACGGCTATTGTCTTTTCGTCCACTTCGATGTTCTTCAAGGAGCCTAAAGACTTCTGCTTTATTAAATAGATATTCTGTATTACTTTCTGTGATCAGTTGACTTGCCCATGGATAGATTTCGTTCTTAAGCCAATGTCTAATCGGGACAGGGAACCCTAACTTCTTTCTATCTAGAACATGTACGGGAATCACTTCTTTCATAGCCTGGCGTAATAAATATTTTGTCGTGTTATTTGCGATATTATGGGTTGTAGATAATTGAGAAGCGATCTTAAATACTTCTTTATCTAGAAACGGAACCCTTAACTCCAATGAATGAGCCATGGTCATCTTATCAGCTTTAACAAGAATATCGCCTCTCATCCACGTACAGATATCAATATACTGCATCTTCTTCACGAGATCATAATTCTTTGCCTTTTCATAAAATGGCTCTGTAACTTTTCTGTAATCTAGTTTAGAATCATACTGCTTTAATAATCTACTTTTTTCTACTTCTTTAAATATTTTTGCGTTACCAAGGTAACGGTCTTCAAGTGAGGTACAGCCTCTTTCAATAAAGCTTTTCCCTTTTGTGCCCTCAGGAAGCATGTTAGCGAATGAGGTTAAGATTTTTTTCGCTTGACCCGGAAGATGGTTAAAGGCTCTTAGCGATTGAGGCTCTCGATAAATGTTGTAACCTCCAAACAATTCATCCGCCCCCTCACCTGACAGCACAACTTTTACATATTTACTTGCTTCCCTTGCTACGAAATAAAGAGGAATTGCCGCCGGATCAGCAACCGGATCATCCATATGCCAAATAATCCTCGGAAGTTCCCTAATGAAGTCTTCTGGGGTGATTTTATAGTGAATATTTTCTACGCCCAATGCCTCTGCTGTTTCTTTTGCCACATCGATTTCACTATAGCCTTCTCTTTCAAAACCAACTGTGAACGTTTTGATCGAGGGGTTAAATTCTTTTGCGATTGCAACAATACTTGTTGAGTCAATCCCTCCAGAAAGGAAGGCACCTACTGGAACATCACTTCTCATATGAGCCTTAACCGAATGTCGTAAACTCTTCTGAATTTGTTTCATTTGTGTTTGTGACTCTGTAGCAGAAACGTGAAATGCAGGTTCCCAGTACGTTGTTACCTCTAACGGGTGACCTACTTTCTTTTTTATATAGTGACCAGGCTGAACTTTATGAATTTCATCTAACATTGTCTCTGGCTCAGGTACATATTGATAGGAAAAGTAATGATGTAGTGACTCCTTGTTCACCTTATTGTTATAAGGTGTCATTAGTAAACTTTTTTGTTCGGATGCGAAATAAATTTTATCATTTGTTTGCATCATGTATAACGGCTTGATGCCGAATCGATCTCTTGCGCAGAACAGTTCCTTATTCTGTTTGTCCCATATCACAAAAGCAAACATTCCTCGTAAATCCTCTAGGCACTTCTCTTTTTTTTGAGCATATAGAGCAAGTAATACTTCTGTATCTGTATCGGTATTAAACGATAATCCGAGCTGTGTTAACTGTTTTCTAAGCTCAATGTGATTGTAAATTTCGCCATTAAATATAATCCAATAACGTTCATCTTCAAATGATAACGGCTGATGCCCGCTTTCGAGATCAACAATGCTAAGTCTTCTGAACCCAAAGCGAACGTGATTGTCTGTGTAGAAACCTTCATCATCTGGTCCTCGGTGGGTGATGACCCGATTCATGTTCATTAACTTATATTTTTCTATTTCACTAACTTCTTCGTCTTGATCTTGAATATATCCAATAAACCCGCACATCTAGCTGCACTCCTTTAATCAATCGTACTTATACATCTTAAAGATAAGATGTAAATCAGAAGATTTTGTGCAGATACACATACGGTTTTGTTACATTTTTCACAAATTGTGCCCTTTTCTAAAACAAGGTGCGGATACTAGTTTTAGAAAAGCGCTTTGTTGAAAGCTACAAAAAATCACACTCACGACACGAGTGCGATTTAGCTTATGGTTAAGTCTCAAAATTTATAAGGTTAGCCACTCACTTGTAATTTCATTTGAGATAAGTCTACAATCATACCAACTATGAAACAACCATACTACCAAACATACCTGCCTCCTTATGTCCTGGAACTGAACATACAAATTGATAAGTCCCTTTTGGCAATAAAACGTTTTCTATCGCCTCCTCACCTGGTTGAACATGGAGGTGTACAAGCTTACCATTAGAATTTGTAATTTCTAAGTCGTGCTCAATGTTCCCCTCATTCTTCAAAATCAATGTGAATGGTCTTCCCTCTTCAACACGTATAATGGCTGGAGAATACGAAAAATCCGTGGCAATTACTACAGTTGGTCGATTAAATTCAGTGTTATTCTTATGAGCACCTAATGAGCCCTTCTCATGCTCATGTACAGAAACTGAACTTCCCTCCCCTTCGCTTTTAACGTCACCAATTTCAAAATTAAATTGTTCAAAAGTATAAAAAAACAATCCAAACATAGCAACAAGAAGCAAAGGATTTCTCATCACCAATGGCAATTTAATAGCGAGCACATTATATAAAAGATAAATTAGGATGAGCGAAAAGCATATAAACATTCAAAACATATAATTGAGCAGTATAGGTACTTGATTGGATAAAATCATTTCTCCAAGCATTGCTCCCATCATGCCACCCATCATCCCTGACAAACTTCCGTCAAGGACAGCCATGATTGTAAAGGGTAAACCAGTAATGAACCCTCCGACCAGTCCAATTAACACACCAATCATCGTTGCAAGAAGGAGTCCTTGTGAAGTTAAAACTCCAGCAATCACTCCACCTAATAATCCTATTATCATTCCAAAGGACATAGCTGTCATCATTCCGGTGTGCGGTGATAATTTGGATTTATTTGTAAAGATTATTTTCAACACCCATACAATCATGATTAATACGAGGATTATTTCTGCAATGGCAATTACACTCATTTCCCCTTCCCCCTTAACGGTTGTCCTTAGTAAGAGTATATAAAGATTACACATCAGACATGACTGGAGTTAGGTTCAAAAAAAAGCAAATGTCCAACAGCTCTATATTGCTGTTAAACATTTGCTTCATTCGTAACAAGCATAATTAAGCTAGCCTTTACTCTGGCATGTTCTCAACATCTCCACTACTCTGATAGAATTCTTCAAAGTTGTTATATTTTACAAGAGACATCATACCGTTTGAGGCATGGTGTAAATCATGACAATGAAATAACCAATTACCAGGGTTATCTGCTAAAAAAGCAACTTCATAGGTTTCTCCTGGTTTAACGTTAAGAGTATCTTTAATAATTGGTGCTCCACTAATTGCTTTCCCATTTTCACTTAGAACCTGAAAGAAGTGACCGTGTAGGTGCATAGGGTGCACTGAATTATCTTCACTATTGTTTGTTAAAGTAACTTTCACTTTGTCGTCTTTGTTTACATTTAACGGTGGAACATCAGGAAATGTCTCATCATTAATCGTCCACTCCATGTTCATCGATTTATGATTCATTTTGACACCTAGATCCATTTCGTACTCTACATCAAATTGATCATCAAGTGTAAAAGGCCCATCTTCCTTTTCCCCAAGCTTCCCTAAGCCTATTACCTTATCTACATCTTCTCGATGACTTTGCATTTTAGAAGAGTTTTCATTCTCAAAGACAACATCAATTTTCACTGAGTTTTTTCCTTCAATTTCATCATGGCTATCGATCGTGAAGTTGCCGTCGTCACTATTTGCTTTAAATTCAATATCATAACGCTCCCCAGGTGCGACTTCTATTAAAGAGGACGATTGCGTTTTAGGATTGTTTATTTTCTGACCATCTACGTGGGTGATTTGATAGTCTACTGGAATGTGTATCTTGTGTGCCATGTAACCAGCATTAATAAATCTTAATTTAATTTTTTCGCCATGGGCTACTTTTAGGCTCTTAATCCCTTCAGAGGCTTTTCCATTTATTGTTATTAAATCGTAAGAGCTCATATCATGTTCCATCATCTCATTCATATTTCCCATATCATCATTGCTGCCCATGCTACTATGATCTTCTTCTTCATTCATCATGCTATGTTCATCTGTATCTTTAATGCCAGACTCCCACTCATCAAGAACTAACGTAAATTCTTTGTCCGCACTAACCCCATCTCTAGGCTCAACAATAAGTGTTCCGTAAAGCCCCTTATCGATTTGATTTACCCCATCCTGATGAGAGTGGTACCAGTAAGTCCCAGGGTCTTCAGCAACAAATTCATACACATACGAGTCCCCAGGTAATACTGCATCTTGTGTTACTCCAGGGATGCCATCCTGTTTATTTGATAGAGGAACCCCGTGCCAGTGAATAGAAGTAGGCTCTTCTAACTTATTTTTTAATGTGACACGTATGGCTTCTCCTTCTGTAATGCGTAGTTCTTCACCAGGTACTGTTCCATTAAACGTCCAAACCGGAAGTGTGTTTTCTGAATCAAATTCCCATGTCGACTCATCAGCAATCAAGGTAAATTCGTTTACTTTCTTTCCAGTGAGATCTTCCTCTTTTGCTTCCACTTTTCCCTGATTGCTATTGGTTGTTGAGGTCTTTTGAGCAGAATTATTTCCAGCACAAGCTGTTAATACGATTAATAATAATAAAAGCATAGATAGTATTGCTTTTTTCATGATTACACCTCCATCTGGTATCTTGCAAAATGTATTATATGGAATAATTGTGCAGAGACTGTGCATCATAATTGTATTTTTGGACATAAATTGACCAAAAAAATACCCCTATTCCATCGGTAGATCACCAATAAAATAGGGTTAACCCATCTAACTAGTCGTCATAAAAAATTTGAGATGAAGAGGCTTCTGAAACATTACTTATAATCAATTAATTTAGAATAAATACTTTACTATGTTTCCAATTTAAAAGTATTTGATGACAAGCGAATAGATAAGGGTAGGGGGCAGCATTAAAAACACTTATTCCTTAACAATGATTTTACCAACCATACCAGCTTCTTTATGTCCTTCTACACTGCAGTAGATTTCATATTCGCCTGCTTCAGAAGGTGTGAACACAAGTTTGTTGCTTTGTCCTGCATCTGCACTTACGTGTAAAGAAAAGTCGTCTCCGTGTTTATGGCCACTTTCCATGCCATCATCTTCGTGACCTTCTTCTTGTTCTTTCATTGCAACTGGCATATCTTTTACCACCCAATCATGAAATGCATTTCCTTGATTGGATAGGGTTAATTCAACTTTCTCCCCTTTTTCAAGAGTTAAGTTAGAAGGTTCATACCCAAACTCAACACTTGAAACCTCAATTTTCCTAACTTCATCTTCCGTTTTCTGAGTTTTAGACTTAACCTCTTCTGGTGCTTTTTCTGATACCTTTTCTTCAGAAGAAGCTTGCTCTGCATTCGAATTGGATCCTTCAGTTGCTGCCTCTTACGAACTTGAATCGTTAGTACACGCTGCTACTACCATTACCAGTATAATGGATAGCATCGTAAGTAGTAATTTCTTACTCATACTAAACTGACCTCCTGTGGAATGTGATCTATGTCGTTAAGTATACCTACCGTGACAAGAATCGACATTACCTCAAAAGGATATGTTCTTAGTTAAAATAGGAGTAAAAAAATACTCCCCCTCCTTCTCCTCCTAAACTCCTAAAGTAAGTGTGCATAATTTCTCCACAATTTTTTAGTAATCTTTGTGCTAACGCTTTAATAATTATAGGATACTCGTTAGAGAATAGATTTAAGTCATCTATCAATCTGGTTCTAGTACATTATTAAATGTGATGTCATCTATTATTGGAGGTGAAGGGATGGTTGATGTTAGCATTTTCCTTGCCTTTGGAGCTGGCCTACTTTCGTTCATTTCTCCCTGTTGTTTACCGCTATATCCAGCTTTTCTATCATACATTACAGGAATTTCTGTTGATGAAATCAAAGAAGGAAATGGTATGTTACAGCGTAGAGCTATCTTTCATACACTCTTCTTTCTACTAGGTTTTTCTATCATTTTCGTTGTACTTGGCCTATCTACATCCTTAATAGGGACGTTGTTTATTACATATAACAACTTAATTAGAGAGATAGGCGCTGTAATTATTTTCTTCTTTGGACTAGTGGTAGTAGGTATATATAAGCCTGCCTTTCTAATGGGAGAAAAAAAAGTGGCGTTTAGAAATCGTCCTTCTGGATATTTCGGTTCTAGTATGATTGGAATGGGATTTGCAGCCGGTTGGACTCCTTGTACAGGACCTATTCTAGCAGCTGTCATCGCGATGGGTGTTTCGAACCCAAGTCAAGGCTTAGTCTACATGATCGCTTATACAGCAGGTTTTTCGGTACCATTTTTAGTGATGTCCTTCTTTATTGGTAGGATGAAATGGATTAAAAAGCACAATAGAAAAATCATAAAGGTAGGCGGTTATACAATGATGTTCATGGGGGTATTTTTATATTTTGATCTCATGACAAAGTTAACGTCATTTTTAGCAGGGCGTTTCTTTGATGGTTTTACTGGATTTTAATTAAAAAAGGCTGAGATCACACGGCTCAGCCTTTTTGTTATGTTTAATTAAAAGTAACTGCTCGGTATCTCACTGATCTGAAGGCTTACCTCGTACGATTCCTTCTTGTATTGCTTTAACAGCAGCTTCAGAGCGATTAGATACCTGTAATTTTGAAAGCGTGTTTTGAAGGTGCTTTTTTACTGTATGTGGACTTATATGAAGCTCATCCGCAATAACCTTGTTCGTATTTCCTTGAGCTACTAGCTCTAATATTTCTTTTTCTCTTATGCTTAATTGATATTTGTTTTCCGAAGAGTACTCTAGTTCTTTTGACATAAGAGCGAATTCTTTTAGAACTTTTTCAGCTAGTCCTTTTGAGAAAGCTGCTTCCCCTTGATAAGCGGATTTAAGATAACTAAACAAGTCTTCCATATTTACGTTCTTTAAAAGATAGCCATTCGCGCCATTTTTAATCGCTTTGAATAAGTCATCGTCTTCATCAGAGATTGTAAGGACAATGATTCTGACGTTTGGGTCAAATTCCCTAATTAGTCTTGTAGCTTCAATTCCATCCATCTCTGGCATTTGAAGGTCCATTAAAATTAGATCCGGCTTTTTGGCTAATGCGATTTCAACTACTTCTTCTCCGTTTGTCGCTTCACCAACGACAGTAAAATGAGGCTGCATTTTAAGTAATTGAACGATTCCTTTTCTTAAAACCTCATAATCGTCACAAACTACGATCGTTATGTTATCCACTCTTATCATCCTTTACAAGCGGGACTGTTAATACAACTTCCGTTCCACTTCCGATTGAAGAAATAATCTCTACCGCCCCTTTAATCAGCTCAGCCCGTTCTTCTATGGTTTTCAGTCCATAGGATTCCCCATTATCCCTAGGAGACCTTTCAAATCCTATCCCATCATCCTTAATCCGGATGACGATATTCTCTTTCATTTCCGAGAACGACATCTGAATAGTAGAAGCAGCAGCATGTTTCTGAATGTTGATTAAAACCTCTTGTATAATTCTAATGATATGCATTTTTACATACTCGCTAAAATATACTTTTTCCGTCTCTTTTGGTGGATGGTAATAAATACGATAATCAGAATTGTTATTATACTGCTTCACAATCTTTGATAGTAACAGGGTGATAGGCTCCGATACATCATTGGTAAATCGCAGGTCAAACAAATACTGTCGAATTTCATTGTAAGACCGATCGATCATATCTTGTAAGTTTTCGATGGTCCTATTTATCTGTTTCCGCTCAGTGAGTTGTTCACCGTTAAGTAAATAGTACAACTGTTGTGAAGCGATGTTCATGGAACTAATCGCTTGAGCTAACCCATCGTGTAACTCTCTTGATAAGCGCTCTCTCTCTTCTAATATAGCAGCATTCCGTAATCGCTCGTATTGCAGCACATTCTCGAGTGAGATCGCAAGCGTATTTCGTATATGTTTCAGAGTAGTGGGTGGAAGGGAATTCTCCCCATACAAATATAAATATCCAATATCGTTCCCATTACTCTCAAGGGAATAAAACTTAATAGCCTGGTCATTTTCAAAATAGATTACTTCTTCATTTAAACGTTCGCTTATTGTCATTTCTTCGAGTATAGAAAGGGAGTCATCGCTATCTGTTGAAGCCAAAAATTGAAGCTTATTATTTTCTGATATTACGATTCCAGCATTCTCTGTCTGGAGTAATTTATTTATTAAATCTAGAACACTTTTCAACTGTGTTTTTTTATCTTCAGCCAATTCTCGTATCGATAGAATTTCTCTTGAAATTTTATACAGCATTTCTGTTTCATACTGTTTTTGAGCTGTTTCTTGATATAAAGTTTTAATCACATTCTCCATTTCTTTTCTAGACGAAAGATCCCTGACTGTGACCACAGTATGATGCAATGGATCATTATGGTCGATATGAGTAATACTGTAACTGACAGGTATAGTTGTACCATCCTCGTTTCGTAAAGACCCTTCCTTGATCTTCTTAACCCCTAAATTAAAGTCTTCGATTAGTGTTTCTGCCTGAAGAAGATCCATAATATATTTTGAAGCAATGCAATCTTGCTCATTTAACCCACATAGATTCTTTGCTCCTGGGTTCATATCAGTGAGGAATCCAGTCTGATCAAATACAAATATCCCATCGATACTTGAATCAAATATTTGCTTTGCTTCTCTTTCTTTTTTATATTTTATTTTTTCAAGTTTTTCAATTTTATTAAAAACGAGATTTCCAACAAGGATGGCACCCACGATAAACAAAATAGTTGAGATAAAGAAATCTACGTCATGGCTAATCAAACCGACCATGAATTTATGACGGAATAGTTCGAAAATAATGATTAGAGCACTACTAGAAAGTATAGCCACGTATTTGAACTTCTTATAATTTTTCATTAAGAGGCCTCCGGAAAGACAAGTGCTTTCTATCAGTATACATGATGAGAAGTATAAAGAAACTCCACAAAAAATGCAAAGAGAGGGGATATAGTGCCTATATATGTATTTTTATGGGAGGGATTGGATGTTTGCAGAGCAGAAAATGACTAGACGTAAGTTTCTGAAGTATTCTTCTAATACCATATTAGCCTCAATCGTTGCACTTTGTGGCTTATCGATTATTACGACAGCCTGCGCTGCACCTAAAGGGATAACAGAAGGGGCAATGATTAAACTTGGTTCTCTAAAAGAACTAAGGAAAGGTCCCCTACCAAAAAAAGTTGAGTATTCAGCTACTTTACAAGATGGTTGGACTGAACGGGAAACAAAGGGCTTTGTCTACATTTCGAAAAATGTTGACGATGAACTGATCATTATGTCACCAGTTTGCACACACCTTGGTTGTACAGTCCCTTTCGCAGATGAAGCCCAAAGGATGAACAATATTGAGTTTTTCTGCCCTTGTCATGGTGGTCAGTATGACGAAGCAGGTATGAATATAGGCGGTCCACCTCCTCGGCCACTCGATATTTTCAATCCGATTGTAAAAGGTGATGAGGTTTACATCAATATATTGAATGTAACTGAAAGAACGTAATGGATTTTGTTCTTTTAGAAAGGTTTATTCGTAAAGATTGTTGCTTTTAAATTTGAAAAGGATCAATTTACTTTTTATGGTATTATGGCTACAAGAGAATCTTCAGGAAACTCGGCAAATTTAATGGAAGTTTAGAATTTCATTTCTATAAAAACAAGGAGAGAAGAATTTGAATGCATTCGCTTGGAGTCTATTGATAATACATTCAGTCATCTTATTACTATGGGTAATGAATTCTGGATACCTATTTTCATTGATTGGGATAGTTATTTGGCTTATTGCGGTGGCAGTAGGATTTATTGTTCAGAAACAAATAAAAGAACAATTATTATTAAAGAAGCTGTTGTTATCATCTAGTTTCTTTATGACGTTTCTTAGTTTAATTACTGTAGGTATTTACTTTGTAACAAGTTCAATGCCATAACTGTATTTCTGCACCTATCAGGTGGATGGCAAAAATAGCAAGAATCTATAAGAAAAGAGCTTTTAGAAAAAGAAATGGAGAGAGGTGTGCCCTCTCTCCATTTCTTTTTCATTCTGATATTTACTTCACATCATACCCTTGCTCTTCTACTGCTTCATTCATATCAGATACAGTGACTTTAGCTGAATCGTACGATACATCTGCCTTTCCTTGCTTCAGATCAACCTCAACTCCTGAAACACCCTCTAACTCGGTTAATGCTGTTTCAACTGCCGATTTGCAGTGGTTGCACGTCATACCTTCAATTTTGATCGTTGTTTGTTCCATGTTTAAAATCTCCCTTCAAGAATGAAATTATAATTTAACTCGCTTCAATCGAAGTGAGTTCGTTACAACTGATACAGAACTGAATGCCATTGCGGCTCCAGCTACCCATGGTGCTAATAGACCGATTGCAGCGATCGGGATACCGATTGAGTTATAGAATAGTGCCCAGAATAAGTTTTGGCGAATGTTTTTCATCGTTTTTCGACTTAAGTTGATCGCCTTTGGAATATGCGCTAAGTCTCCTCCAACAAGGGTAACATCAGCTGTTTCGATCGCAACGTCGGTACCTGTTCCGATCGCCATCCCTATATCAGCCGTTGCAAGAGCTGGTGCATCGTTGATCCCGTCACCAACCATGGCAACTCGTTTCCCTTGACCTTGCAACTCTTTTACTTTGTTTGCTTTGTCTTCTGGAAGAACTTCTGCATAAATACCTGTGATGTTCACTTGTTTTCCAATTGCTTCTGCTGTGCGTTTATTATCTCCAGTAATCATGTAAACATCGATACCGAGATTGCGTAATTCTTGTATCGCTTGTTTCGATGTTTCTTTCACTGTATCAGCAACGGCGATGATACCGCTAATGTTTTGCTCGATGGCGATGAACATAGCGGTCTTTCCTTCTGTTTCATAAGCTGCCATCACTTCTTCATGTTCCGTGTACTGAATATTTTCTCGTTCCATTAATTTTCTCGTTCCGACCAGTACCCTCTTACCGTCGATCAGAGACGTAATACCGTGCCCCGGAATCGCTTCGAAACTCTCAGCTTCATCCACTTTGATTTGTTTTTGTTCACCGTATTGAACGATCGACCTAGCAAGTGGATGCTCCGAGGCCTTTTCTGCGGCTACAAGATAGGATAAAACTTCTTGTTCTTCTCCTTCAAACACTTTGAAGTCCGTTACTTCCGGTTTCCCTTTCGTAATCGTTCCTGTTTTATCTAACAAGATCGCGTCGACTTTGTGTGTGCCCTCAAGAAATTCGCCGCCTTTGAACAGCACGCCTATTTCAGCACCTTTCCCTGTGCCTACCATGATCGAAGTAGGTGTTGCTAGACCAAGTGCACATGGACAAGCAATCACGAGAACGGCAATCGCAACTTCTAGTGCCTGAGGTAAATCGTATGGGTTCACCCATAAATACCAGACAAGGAACGTTACGAAGGCAATACCAACAACGATCGGAACAAAAATGCCTGAGATGATATCTGCCATTCTTTGAATTGGGGCTTTTGAACCTTGAGCTTCTTCTACAATTTTAATGATCCCTGCTAATGCAGTATCACTTCCTACTTTCTCAGCCGTGATCGTCAAAGTACCATTTTCATTAATGGTTGAACCGATGACCGCATCACCGTTAGTTTTTTCAATAGGGATCGACTCTCCGGTAATCATGGATTCATCTACTGAGGACTTCCCTTTTTGGACGCTGCCATCAACTGGAATCTTTTCACCCGGCCGGACGATGATCGTATCACCAACGACTACCTGATCGACTGGAACCTTCACTTCTTCACCGTCTCGTAAAACACTCGCTTCTTTCGCCTGCAGGTTGAGAAGCTTCGTGATCGCTTGCGTCGTCCTGCCCTTGGCAAGATCTTCAAACAGCTTCCCAACAAGAATTAGTGTGATTAAAACAGCACTCGTTTCAAAATACAATTCCGGATGGTACCCTGGCGTAAGGAGTAATCGAATACCCTCCACCACACTATAAAAGTAAGCAGCTGATGTCCCAAGAGCTACGAGGACATCCATGTTGGCACTCTTATTAATAAGGGCACGGTAAGCACCTACGTAAAACGGAGCACCAATATAGAACTGTACAGGAGTAGCCAATAGAAATTGAAACCAAGGGTTCATGAAAAGGTCAGGCAGCGGAAGAGCAACATCGAACGGAAGATGAGCAATCATGGTGTATAGTAACGGTAGTGAAAGCAAGACCGATATACCAAGCTTTACTTTTTTCTTTTTTATTTCTTCTTCCTTGTGAGATTTCTTCTCTTCTCGATCTTCTTTAACGACAGCATCATATCCTAATTTCTTTACCTTCTCGATGATCTCATCAACCGTAATGGCACCAGGCTGATACGCGACAACACCGGATTCTGTTGTCAGGTTTACCGAAGCTGACGCTACTCCAGAGGTTCGGTTCAATCCTTTTTCGACCCTGGTTGAACAAGCAGCACATGTCATCCCATGGATGTCTAACTCAACTTGTTCTTTACGAACCCCGTATCCTAACTTTTCTATTTTGTTGACGATGTCTGAAGGGTTAACTTTTTGTTCGTCGAACTGAACATCCGCTCTTTCCATCGCAAGGTTTACATTCGCTTCAACACCGTCCATTTTGTTTAGTACCTTCTCAATGCGCTGCGAACATGAAGCACATGTCATACCTGTTATATCGAGTGACGTTTTCTTTACAGCATCCATTTTATCACCTTCTTATTTGGAGAATTGTTGGATCACTTTCATCAATTCCTCTATATGATGATCACCATTTCCTTCTTGAATCGAACTTGCCACGCAAGTTTTTGTATGCCTTTCGAGTAAGGTATACCCTACTTTCTTTAAAGCAGCTTGAATCGCTGATAATTGAATCAGAATATCCACACAATAACGATCATCACCGACCATTTTCTGAATCCCACGAATTTGCCCCTCTATTCGCTTCAAGCGATTTTGCAGCTGCTGCTTTTCTTCTTCGGTCCGATTCTCAGATGGCTGTTTATCTGGTTGAAGCTCAAGATCCAAATCTTTATTCATAGTGGTCATCTCCTTTTTATTATTATATTTACAATATACCCCCGTAAGGTATATTAGTCAAGTTATATATCCACTATTTTATTGAATAATATTTATATATGATTATTTTACCCTGAGGGGGTACTGGTTTAAACATAACAAAAAAGGGCAATCGAATGACAGCCCTTCTCGCTACCTTCCTCCAAGAAGAAGCGACGTAATCTCTTCTTCATTGTTTTCAAAGCCGGTAAACGTGTATTGTTTTCTATTTAGTCCCCATAGTGAAGTTGCAGTGATGATGATACCTGGAACGATTCGATTTCCAAGTTGATCGATCATGTCACTTTCTTTATGGGGAGAAGACGATAAATCGTGCTCTTCATATGCGATCGATGAAGTTGAAAGAAACTCTTTCAATTTTTGGCAATCTCCTCAAGTGGGTCTTGTATAAACAGTTACGCTCGTTATATTCATCTACATTCCTCTCCTAACTGCTGATTTCGTTAAAACCAGTATGTGATCGCATCGAGGGTCCCGATCACAATCAGTGTCACACCTGCAATTCTTTGTAGAACCAACCCGATCTTTCTACTTCTTTTCATTAATGATCCACTTAAACCGAAATACCAGATTAAAAACATCGCGAAAATAAAAGGTAAAGATGTCCCAATAGCAAAAGTAGCTGGCAGCACTGCACCGTAAGGACTAGCGAGGACAAGAGGCATCAGTAAGATAAAAAACAATGAAAACATGGTAGGACAAAACCCTAAAGAAAAGCTTCCTCCCATTAGAAATGCGCCCCACTTCCCCTTCTTCAAAAACTTTTCAGGAACTTCACCTAGCTTTAAATTCCAATTCATTTTGAATACCCCTAATAGGTATAAACCGATTAAGATGACAAGCGGTCCGAAAAACTTCCTTGCCAAGGGTAAAACCTTTGTAAGGCTTTGCTGAAACTCTTGACCAAGCATCCAAACGATCAGGCCAAGCGTCGAAAAAACAACGATCTTACCCAGTATGAACGACAACACTTCGCCCCAAGCGATTCCTTTTTGAAATGAACGATTTCCATAGAACGTGATCGCGCCAATATTTCCTGTGAACTGACAAGGGGCAGTCGCGCCGAGCACTCCTAGAATAAAAGCGGATAACAAAGGAATCGAATTCGTCTGGTAGGCGAGTGTTGTGAGAGGCCCACTAAGCAGTTGACTCAATGAATTAAAAACTTCATACATACTAAGACTCCTTACTTAAGCCTTGCTTACTCAACAATCTCACCATTTTTAACGAGCGCTTTCCATTCTTCACCGAGATTTGTTGTTTTATAAATCGACTCACTTGTCGTATGAAAAACAATCTCCTCCTCATTTTGAGGATTGACAGCAATATAATCGATCGTATCGACCTCATCACTTGGCATCGCGAGTTCCTGCTCATCTCCGTTACTTAGATCTTGAATGACTAATTTATTATTCTCTTTAGCATAAATTAGATGGTTTTCCATAAAAGAAACAGCGCTAACTGATATTTCATCAGAAACTCGGTCGAACGAACTTCCTTTATCACTTGAAACATATAAGCCCTTAGGAGATGTTAAGGCTAATACGTTTGAATCTACCGGGTGTGTGGCTATACCCGATAATCGATCAGGTGCGCCATTCAATTCAACTGGCTCCCATTCTTTTGCATCTTCACTAAAGTAAACCCCGATATCCATCTCACTGTTCTTTTGCTGATTCACTGCATAAATCGCATGACTCTCATAACCTACAGTAAGATAATGAAAATCTGATTCCCCCTGGAAACCTAGCTCATTTATTGTATTTCCTCTATCTGTACTCTTGATTAAACCGAGTGGATTAGGAAGGTCAGATCCCTCTCCGGGGTGGCCGCTACTATAAAAACCGTCAGAAACAGCGTTAAAGCCCATGTAATCATTTTTATTATCTTTCGCTGCATACCAGGAATCTTCGAAATAAATGATCGGACCATTATGAGTTGCAATCATCAATTCATTCCGATCCCCTGGATATCCGATTCCATGAACGTGTTCGATTTTCTGACCTTTTAATTCACTAAAGAAATTAGAATCGTTTAACGAAATAAGCTTTGTTTCGCCTTCTTCAACCTCAACAACTTCTGGATTGTCTTCTGGATTCGCTTCCTCATCATTCTGACAACCTGCACTAATGAGCAAAATTGTTGTTCCTAGAATTGTAAACCATTTCTTATTCAAGTTATAATCATCCTTTTCGTATAGTAAAGACTTTCATTCATACACTAACAAAAAAATATTGAGAAATTGTGCAAGATATTATTTGTTATAAAGTAGCAATAACAAACAAATCAAGCAAGCACCTACCTTGTTAATGCGATAGGTGCTTAAAAAAGATCCAGCTACAACACTTTTATTCTACAGTTAATTCTGATTCTGTCACCCACTTATGATTCATTACTTCTTCGCCTCCTGTAGTCGGCGTATAATCTACCATGTAAACAGTCGTAGGATGAGCAGATTCGATGACAGCTTCAGCTCCGTTCATACCCTTCTTATGTGAAGCTGCTAGCGTAACTTCACTTCCCTCTTTTAAGCTCTTAACGCCAGCATCTTTTATTTCCTCATGTATTATCCATTTGTGGTCATTTACTATTTCACCACCTGTAGTAGGCTTATAAGAAATTACATATGCTGTCGTTTGATATGCACCTTTAATCGTAGCTTCAGCACCATTCATTCCTTTCATATGATTTGCTTTGATGATGGCTTTGCTACCAACCTCAAAGGTTGGATTATTCGCTTCCTTCAATCCCTCGGGAATATCACCAGACCCTGAGTGGTTCATATCATCCATACTTTCTTGTGAATTAGAGTTCATGTTTGAAGATTCATTTGTACTCTCTTTCATACCTTCATTAACACCGCACGCAGCTAATAGTAATACGAGCATAAAAAGTGTTATAGCTATTTCGCTTTTTAAATTCATTGTTCTCCTCCTGTTTCCGTTATCTAACATTTATTTTAAAGTCTATATTTACCCAAAAATTTAATCATTAACCAGGATAGCTTACTGTCATATCTTTTTCACGAAAGAATGGTTGGAATAATCCAAAAGATGTCTTGCTATTGTATGAAAATTATTCAGCTCAATTCGGCTGATTCTTGTGATCTCCACCAAGATCAAAAGGTGAATAAACACCTTTATAATCTACAATCGTTACCATTCCACGATCAGCATGGTTATTATCATGACAGTGAAACAGCCATTCTCCTTGATTGTCAGCTTTAAAATATAGCGTGTATTCTTCTCCAGGCTTAACATGGAGAAGGTCTTTTACAATCGGGGCATCGTAGTTGGTTCCATTCTTTGCAGCAACTTGAAACCTGTGCCCATGCAAATGCATAGGGTGATTCATATTACCAGAATTCGTTATCTTTACTTTCACGATATCTCCTTCTTTTACACTGATAGGAGGCGTTTCTGGAAACACGTGATCATTGATTTGAAAAGCTACGCCATCCCCCATGTCCATCCCCATGTTTAAATCCATGTTATACGTCACGTCCGGCTCAGGTACTTCTTCAAAAATGATTTCTTCACTTCCAAATGAAGTGCCAGTTGCCACTTCGGATGATGAAGGGGATCGATTGCTTTGCACAGAATCATCATTCCTACTAGAAACCACTGGAATAATTATATCATCTGCATGTTCTTCATTAGCGTTTTCTTGAATGACTCTAGGTTCACTAGTCTGTCTCGTGTATGATACGTCAATTCGTTCCCCTGGAGCAATTTCCAGCACGCTCGAGGTGCGATCCGCATTCTTAACTTCTTCACCATCCACCTCGATCACTTTCATAGAATTCTTTGGAAAAACCAATTGATGCTGCTGGTAACCTGCATTCACAAAGCGTAACCTAGCCGTTTCTCCTTCTTTCATTACAAGTGGTTCAATGGCCTGTCCCGCTTTTCCATTCACTGTAAACGTATCATACATTTGTTCTGTATCAGATTCACCGTTTCCTGACATCGCACCCTTCATCATACCGCCCATGTTCGTAATATCTCTTTTCTCCTGATTGACGGCCCATTCATCAAGCATATAAAACTCGTCTTTGTCATACTCTTTCTGTTTCTCTTCAATAACAAACGAACCATAGAGACCTTTATCTACCTGCTTGGAGCTATGCTGATGAGAATGGTACCAGTACGTTCCTGCATCGTTTGCAAGAAATTCATAAGTAAAGGACTCACCCGGCTGCACAGCATCCTGTGTTAATCCTGGGACACCATCCATTTTATTTGGCAGAATCATCCCATGCCAGTGAATCGTAACCGGAACCTCTAGTTCGTTTTTCAGGTGAATACGAACGTAGTCTCCTTCCGTAACGCGCAAAGGCTCACCAGGCACAGTACCGTTGTAGGTCCAGGCATTTACTTTTTCACCACCACCGATATTCCATTCCGTTTTCTCCGCGGTGAGATCGAATTCCTTCACAGACCGATCCTCTGGTTCTTGTGCATTCACTTCAAGAATACTTGTCTCCCCTTGTTTCACACCATCTGGTAAAGTAGGATCGCTACTACTAGAAAAGGGAGAGTTAATGAAAACCGCTCCTCCTATAATCAGTAGAATGACGATCATGAGCGATCCGATAACGATTCTTTTCATTCCATTTCACCTCTATATTGTTCGTTTATAATTATCGCCACGTTAATAGGAGCTCACCTTTCAAGATGAACTCCATTACCTCAGTCATTCAGCTTTCTTTTTAAACGGTCATATTCTTCTTCCGAAATCTCACCTTTCGCGAAACGCGCCTTTAACGTTTCATTTGAGTTCGTTGAAGGAGACTTACGCGATCTCGGTTTCATCATCCAAAAAACAATTATAACGATCGCAATGATAATAAGAATCAAGAGAAGACCGAAACCAAAGAAGCCGCCTCCCATTCCACCCATTCCACCGCCATTCATCATATTGTCTCACTCCTTATTTGACTTACTCTTCACTTTTGTACTTTAAGAAAAAATGTTCACCGATAAAGATGAATACAATAAACACAATCGAAACTGCGACGATCAACCAGTCAGTCGTCGCTTTCACCCACATAAATGCGACTAGTACAATCGCATCGAGCGTTAAAGCAGTCAGCACGATTCCTGTTTTAGCATTTACTTTTTCTCGTAAGTGCTTAAAGACTCCCCAATGAACGATCATATCCATCACGAGGTAAAGAATCGCACCTACAGAAGCAATTCTGCTTAAGTCGAATACAACTGCTAATACCATTGCAAGGACAACAGTATAGACGAGCGTATGCTTTTGAATACGCCCTGGCATACCGAAGTGCTTATGTGGAATCAGCTTCATGTCAGTTAACATCGCGAGCATTCGAGAAACTGCAAACACGCTTGCAATAATTCCAGAAATCGTTGCTATGATTGCGATCGCTACCGTAAACCAAACACCATATTCCCCAAACGCGGGTCTTGCAGCTTCCGCTAAGGAATAATCTTTTGCCGTAATAATGTCACTTAGCGGCAGGTTACTCGATACTGCCCATGCAATGAGTAGATAAACGACTAAGCTGATAAGGATTGAAGCGATAATCGCTCGACCCACGTTCTTTTTTGGCTTTACGATCTCTGAACCGCTATTCGTGATGGTCGTGAAACCTTTAAACGATAGAATCGTTAATGCAACTGCTGCTATGATGCTAGCTAAAGTAGATTCAGGCGTTCCGCTGCCACCTTCTGCAGGAGTAATGGAAAAACCTGCGGCCCATAATCCTCCCATTGCAAAAATGACTAAGCCAAGTATTTTTAATAGCGACACAATCGAAGTAAATGTTTGAATAAAACTGTTCCCCGAAATGTTTACTAAGAAAGCAAATAACAACAAGCCAACCCCTAGCACAGGCACAAGATAGCTTGTTTCGTCGACGTTAAACATCTGCAGCGTATACGTACCGAATGTTCGAGCGACAAGGCTTTGATTGATCACCATCGAAACAGCCATCAGCATAGCAGCTGATGCAGTCAACGTCCCTTTTCCGTAGGCTTTAACAAGAAACATTCCGATTCCGCCTGCTGAAGGGTATTCGTTACTCATCTTCACATATGAATAAGCACTAAACCCTGTGACAATCCCACCTGCAATAAAAATCAGTGGAAACCATATACCAGCAAGTTCGGCCACTTGACCAAGTAACGCGAAGATTCCTGCACTGATCATGACCCCGGTCCCTAATCCAATTGCTCCTATTAAAGACAAACTGTTTTCTTTGTATTCTCCCAATACTCTCACCCCACTATCATTCTCTCTCTTAGCTCCTTCCCACCATTTATGCAGATTTCATGCATTTTTTACTTTTCCTTGTTGCATAACCTAAAAGGTGAAATCTTATAAAGAACGTTAAAACATATCTAATAATAAAAAAGGTTCCGATCATCATGCGATGATCGGAACCTTTTTATCAAGTAAGGCTTAGTTCTTCTGTTTTTCTTGTGATTGTGGTGCTTCTTTTTTAGGATCTAGTTGATTAACGTTGTAGTTGTAATCTTCACGATTAACGGGCTCGAAACCTTCTGGATTGTAGAAGCGCAGGAGATCGCCGTAAACAACTTTATCAGAGAGTTCAAGAGACTCTTCGACAAACTTGCCAGGCTGTTCACATGCTTCACCATCTACTTTTTCACCTGTAGGATTCTCGTAGCATTTTTCGTTTACGGAAGTGACCTCAGGTGTTACGAAGTCACCATTTCGAAACGGTACAATTTCACGGTGATCTTCTGATAGAAGATCTGAACCGAATGAAATGAACTCATCTGTTTCTACCCCTAACAAATGTAGAACAGTGTCTCGAATATCGATATGCCCGCCGTATTCGTGTACCTGCTTTCCTTCAAGCCCAGGTGCGGTAATGAAAAGTGGCACACGCTTCAATTGTGCATTTTCGTACGGATTGATTTCTTTATCCATTACTTCACTCATGGCTTTGTTGTGGTTATCCGAAATACCATAGTGATCTCCATACATGACGATCATCGTATTATCATAAAGACCAGATTTCTTCAGGTCATTAAAGAATTGTTCGATCGATTCGTCCATGTATTTCGCCGTCTGGAAGTAACCATTTACCACTGCATCATCTGTTTCAGGTGTAGGGAAATCAACATCTCCCTCATCCATTGTAAATGGGAAGTGGTTCGATAGCGTAAGCATCTTCGCATGGAACGGTTGCTCTAGACTTTCAAGATAAGGCATGGACTGTTTAAAGAATGGCTTATCTTTCAGACCATAGTTATGAACATCCTGCTCGTTCATATCATAGTAGCTTGAGTCAAAGAACTTCTGAATACCAAATGACTTATACATTTCGTCACGGTTCCAGAACGTTTTCCCGTTTCCGTGTAGAGAAGAAGTTGAATAGCCTTTTTGTTCAAGAATCGCAGGCTGCGCTTGATACGTATTACGCGCTTTCTCCATCGCTACAGATCCACTTGGTAACGGATAAAGTGAATTCGCCAACATAAATTCTGCGTCAGACGTTTTCCCCTGTCCAACTTGTTGGAAAATGTTATCAAAATAGAACGTATTCTGATCTTCAACGAGACTATTTAAGAACGGTGTTACTTCTTTTCCATTTACTTCTTTTCCAATCACAAAGCTTTGGAGGGATTCGAGTGAAATATAAACCACATTCATTCCTTCAGCTTTACCGAAGTACTCAGGATTCGGTTCCGTTCTGTTTGCTTCAACAAAGTTGATTACTTCCGTTAAATCATCACTGCTAGCTAAAGCACTTTGTGAATTTGATTTAATCGTTTTAACCGCATCGATGACTTGATAGTTAAACTGTCCAAGATACTTCACAAGGTACGTACGATCAAACGAACGAGTCAGAAGCTGCGGACGATCCGTCTCAGCTAGACCAAGATTGACTACAAAAAAGACTGCTGCTGATGCAAAGATCATGGCGATCTTCTTTCTTTTCAAAGATGCCTGTGGTTTCACAACCTTAAACAGGATCAATCCAAGGATTAGCAGTGTATCAATAAAGTAGAAAACATCTGTAAATTGCATCAACGCAAATGCACTGTCTTTTAACTCTCCTGCATCATTCGAGTGCATCACGGTTGGTAACGTAATGAAATCATTAAAGAATCGATAGTAAACAACATTTGCATAAAGGACAAATGAGAGCAAGAAATCAATAATCAGCATTGCCCACAATCGTTTACGTCCTTTAAAGAATAATGCAAACCCAAAGAAGAACAATAATGAACTTATTGGATTTAATAAAAGTAAAAATGATTGAATACCGTTCTTGATACCCAATTCAAATTCCGTTTGATAGATTGCATAGGTTTTTAACCAGAATAATAGAATGACGCCAAAGAACAATGTCCACGGCTTATTCAACTGGCCTTTTAATTGTTCAAACATGACTGTCATCAGCCTCCTAGCGGAATGCACCGCTTAATATGATTTATGAAATAAATGTAAATTAATTGGATAATGATTAATACTCGAGTATGATACGACCATATTGAGTTAATGTCAAATATGTATTGAAGGATGTATTTAATAAATTTTTGAGTAGATATTGCTAAAAGTTTTCGAAAAAGCTGGTGGATTTCAGGGAATCATTCTGATAATCGATACCGCCGAAGCCTTTTAGATCCTTGCTCTTCTTATAGTTAAAAGGGAAGTTTAGCGATTGACTGAAGTATTGATTTTTACATTAATTGAATATAGATAAGAGGATTTCATTGTAGAAACCCTCCTAATAATTACCACGGATGGAAGTCGAATTTACATATACAAAAGTACCCCCCTTGCTTTTGCAAGGGGGGTACTTTTAATGGATGGAGCATAGCGGGCTCGAACCGCTGACCTCTACACTGCCAGTGTAATGAGTATAATTTCCTGAAGTTATTATTAGTGACCAAAACACTGAGATTGTAGCATTCTATAGGGTTCTCTAAAGAGCAATAATTCCTATCGTATCCTTTCGTTATCTAGGTTAAGTGACCAATGTGTGACCAAAACACTTACTAATGTGTAGCGGCGTTTGCCCCCAAACAACTACACATTTTACAATCATAGAACGCTAACTACAGTAAAAAATAATCGCAAAGATGGAATGTTACATCTACGCAATTATTTTTATACTTGTGTTGTCTGACAATCTATAATTTAGTTGCCTTTGTTTGAAAGCACCTGTTGTTACTATGCCATCCAAGAATCTTTTGAACGGTCGCTCCCTCTAAAACAGTCAATTATTAAATTCAGTAATGAAATTAATGTGGGGTTCCCATGCTTTATATCCCACTTCGTTCAGATACAACCCTAAAGCAAATGTCTAAAATCCCTTGATAATTCTACATTTCTAGCGAAACTTATTATCATACAGATTGTTGTTTTGCAGTAGATCGTGAGTCGTGTTTTGGATGTTTTCTGAAAATCTCTTCTTATCCCTATCATAGCAAGGGGATAAAGTACTTTTTCTCGAGAAGAATCTACTGCATTAGCTTATTATCTTAATTCCATTTTACACCAGAACAATGACAAATCACAAAAATAAATCAGATGCATTTTTCTCATGACTATGAACAATCTTTTTTATATTTCTTGGATTAGCAATTTGATATATATAGTGAATCGTCTTCAATTTGCATGATACTATTTAATTCAGAAACACATTCCTGTAACTTTCCTTTTGTGATTTCTCCTTCAAAAACTTAGTTCTGAGTCCAATCCAAGTACTCGCGTAGCTTTTTACATAACTTGCCCACACGTATTTCTCCTACATCATATTTAACAATAACAAACACCCTTCACCACTACGCTTTCAAAGGTTTATAAACCTCATCATAAATGAAGTGTTTTATGAGCTTATAGCATTCAATTCGAATTAAGTAGCGGTAGGTTGTTTTTCTTTTTAACCAACGATGCATGACACTTCCTTTCAATCGTTCATCAAATACTTTTATAAATCTTTTCTTACCTTCCTCATTCAGATAACATTAAGTGAAGAAGGAAAAATTGGAAGCGATGTAGAATACTATGAATAATACAGTTGTTTAAAATGGATGATATAGATTTTATTCCGATTTAATTTTAATAATACTTGAGGTGCTACACAATGCATTTGCGTTTTTTACATATTTCTGATATTCATTTTCAAGTTGAAAATTATCAATCTAGAAGAATGAGGATGAGGCTGTTAACAAAAATAAATGAGTTAAATCAAGTAAACCCATTTAATTTTGTTATTTTAACAGGAGATCTCTCACATCAAGGGCAAGGTTTTAACGAAAATCAAATGAGATTTTTGAAAGAAATTTTACGTATACTAAATTTATCGGAAAAGCAAATATATATTATTCCTGGAAATCATGACATCAGAAGAAATGGTGATAGAACTGATTTGATAAATGAAATCGTTGAATCAAATAACCCTTCAAACACATTAGATGAATATCTTGAAAATGAGGAGAATAAGTCTAAAATATTGAGTAGTTTCGATTCTTTTTCAACCTTCTATTTTGATTTTTTAACAAAAGAATATCCCTTAAATGATATTCACTTTTTACTTGAAACAGAAAATTATAATATTGTGCATTTAAATACATGTCTCATTGCAAATAGAGCTGGAGAAGAAGGGGCATTACTTATTGGGAAGAATAAATTATTGGATTGTTTATCTAATTTAGGAGTAGATAATAATAAATTATCTATTGCCATTGGGCACCATACATTAGAGTGTATGGCTGATAGTGATAAAAATGCAATGCTAAGTTTATTTGATGATTTTAATATTGATTTGTACCTTTCTGGTCATGTACATAGAGCAGGGTACAATATAGAAGCAAATCAATATAATAATCTTTTAAATATTGTTAGTGCTGGAGTGCACTCAGATGAATATGCTCTAGGAGGTTTCGGAGACTTTTTAATCCAGGATGGAGTTGCAAGAGTTTCCCAATATATTTGGAACAGTGAACATGAATATTGGACTTTAAATAATACGTTAGGTAGAAAAATGGAAAATGGCGTTTTGGAGTATCCTATCCCAAAATTCTCAATTAATAACAATAGATCAGAAGATGAAATAAATAATAAAAAAGATAAAATAAAAAAAGAATTAAGTGAACTATTTTCAGAAAATGAACGAATTTTTAAGCAATATGGACCATTTAGTATTACAGCCCAGCATACCCCAGTTTCAGAGTTTGCATATATGTGGAAAGAAAAGTGCATTACTGATATTATTCCAAATAATAAAAAAATTTTAGAGATACTAGAAAGTAATAAAGAATTAATATCAGATGACAAATTATTTATTCTTTGTCTTTATAAGAATCATATAGAAGGGTTTGAAATGAATCATATATCTAAATATAAAAGTTCTAACGTTCCTATATTTCCCGAAGAAATACTAACAATTTTAGACTAAATAAGGAGGAAGTTATTTATGCCCGAGGGAGGAAGATACGAAAAAAGACCTAGACCAGAAAGTATCCAATATTTTTTAGGTGCTATTGGTAGACACAATAAAGTAAGGAAAATTGAACAAGTCGAAGAGCAACTTTTTAAGATTACCAAAACGAACGGAAGAAAAGTGTTGGTTCACTTGACCAATATTTATACCGTAAGTGAAGCGGAAGTTATAGAAATAATGTCAAGTCATAATCATATTGATGCTATTGTTACCATCAGCACTTGGAATAGTTACTCGGTAAGTGGAAAGGATGTTGCGAAAGCTAACAAAATTGGGTTATTTCTCATAGATGAGTTTATGGGGGCTTTAAATTTTGAAGGAAACCAATTCATTAATTACCTTACTCCGTACCAGCGTGAACAACTTAAAAAAGGAAAACGTTCTTTATTCTAATTTAGATTTTTATCTTTTTGGTTCTTTGCTTTATTCTAATTCACCCAACGATATTGATTTAATAATAGTTTATAATAAAGACGAAATTTCTATTCAAGACATACTTCTTTTGAGAAAGAATTTGTTTTGTTCTTTTACTTCTGAATTTAAAATAACTTTAGATATTACTTTATTGACTAAACAGGAAGAAAAAAGTTTAAACTTTATCCAAACAGAAAAAGCAATACCTTTACTCTAAACCACAAAAAAAGGGCTTTCGTTAAATGAAAGTTTTTTCTTTGTGAAACATTCTACTTAAGGTAACGGGTGCCTTCGTGAAACTAAAAGAGCCTAAATTATGCAAGTTTTTATTCACTACTTGTATATTTCGGCTCTTTTTATATTAATAAAACTTTCTGCCATAAATAGCTTTTATTAATTATAGAAAATCACTTTGGTTTTTAATCTAATTTCCAATTAATTGTGTCACTTAAATGAGCAATTTTACTTGACGGTCACAGCTGACGAATTCGCCCTTCCACTCCCATTTGTTTTACTGTATTGCATATGACTAGAACTTTTTTTGCATCACTAACTTCTACAATCTTTTCAATATAATCTAGGATTTCAATTCCATGTACTGTTATATGATGACGCTTAATCGTATCATCAAAGAAACCTTTCACAACCATGGTTGTCCGACTATTAACAAGGTGCTTTTCTAAAACTTTTAAATACAGATCCGGCATCGTGGCAGTCGGCTTTTAACCGTTTAACTGAAGTAGCAAGCCTACCACGGATACAATTCCATGATTTAAGATATACCCATGCTTCCCTTCTACTTTCAAAAGGAATCAATATCAAGGTGATTTCAGAACGGTTGGGACACAGCAACATAAAAATAACTCTAGACACATACTCGCACGTACTCCCTACGATGCAAAAGAGGCTATCCAAAAGCTAGATGAGATGCTTTTTTAGCAGTGTGTGACCAGTATGTGACCAGAAGCCATTTGTACGACCTTTCTATAAGAGTACAGGGAATTGTAGAAAAAGAAAAAACCCTTATACATCAAGGGCTTTAACGGTTCCATAGTAGATGGAGCATAGCGGGCTCGAACCGCTGACCTCTACACTGCCAGTGTAGCGCTCTCCCAGCTGAGCTAATGCCCCGTATTATGTTGTTGGTAGTCCAACAAACTGTTTTTCCAGCTAGCTTTCATTATACTGAAACGGCTTACATCCATCAAGTACTATTCTCCAATAATATGCATTTGGGCTGCCCTATTACATATAAAAAAGAACGCCGCTCCCACGACGTCCTTCCTCTATCATCGTTTCCCTGCTCCCGACTCAAGCGCAACGATCGCTCTCACCAGAATAGAACCAATGATGCTATAAATAATCAGTGCAAATACCGCCGAAAACTCAATTACAAATTGGTCTCCGAATTCTCGTGTCGGAAAGATATTTCGAAACGGATAGAGCAGTGGTTCGGATAAGTCATAGATCAACTGCACGAAAGGCGCTGAGGGGTTCGCGCTGAACAGCGTCAGCAAGATGCGCAGCCCTATGATTGCTTCTACGATGCCTACTATAAATCGAATAAGCGCTATTAAAAATGACGGTTTCCGTCTTTGTTCCATTGTTATCACCCTTTTGAACAGTCGTCTCATATCTTTACCCCGTATGAAGCATGTGCACACGTGTCGTTTTTTTCCAGTAATAAGTGGACATAATGGGGATGAGAAGGGAGACGTTCTACTTGAATTTTCGAGATGTTATTAATTATATATCGCGCTATCCACTTATATTACAGTTAGGATTTCTTATTGTCTTCATTTTATGCTTCATGGGTTTTATCATGCATTTGATCGAGCCGGAGATTTTTCCGAATATCTTTGAAGGGATCTGGTGGGCGATCGTGACGGCTTCGACGATCGGGTATGGGGACGTTTCACCTGAAAGCAGGTTAGGTAAAGTTGTTGCCATGTTCTTTATTATGTTTGGTGCGGGATTTATGACGTTTTATATGGCGAAGCTTGCTTCAAGCTTTGTTCTTTCGCAAAGTGCGCTAAGCAGAGGGGAACGGAGCTATGAAAAGAGCAACCACTTGATTGTGGTCGGTTGGAATTCAAGAAGTAATCATACGATCAATCATATGCTTAAGCATCAGCCAGAACGCTCAATCGTGTTGATCGATTTTTCACTTCATGAAAATCCACTGCAAGCAGAAGGCGTTCATTTTGTAAGAGGACATCCCGGAGAAGATACGACATTCAAAAAAGCGAATTTAAAGGATGCTAAGACAGTGCTGATAACGGCGGACCAGTACAAAAGTGAGCTTGAAGTCGATATGCAGACGATGTTGACGCTTCTTACTGTAAAAGGAATCAATCCTGATGTGTATACAATCGTTGAGATTCTATCACCTGAACAAATGGCCAATGCAAAGCGAGCTGGGGCTGATGAAATTATTGAAAGTGCGCACCTACTTAGTACAGTGATGATCAATAGCGTCTATTCTCATGGTATTTCAACAACGCTCCTCGAGATGCTGGATCACTTAAAGCCGAATCAGCTTGGGTTTCTTAATGCAGAGGGATATGTCGGAGAATCGTTTTGTGATGCAGCACAGCGGATGAACGAAGAGGATATTTTACTCATTGGAGTAAAAAGGGGCTCTGAATTGATGATGAACCCCACTCCTTCTACGACGATCGATAAGGAAGATCGCCTGTTTGTGATTCACACATAAGGCATAAGCGCAGCCTCGAGCTGCTTCACATAGCGTTCGCCATATTTCATCCACTTCTCGTCAATTTCAGCGTCCTTATCGACAGGTTCCTGAAACTGATTGAACGAAGCGGTGATGTTTCCAATGTTTCCGCCCGGGTCAACACCAGCCTGATACATATGGTGAAGCATGAACGGCTGACCGATCTGGACGATCGCGCCATCCACACCAAGCTCTTTCTTCACAGCTCTGATCGGAACACGGAGATACAAGTACCCGTCTTCATCATCGATTTTATAATCAAAATAGCCGTGGTCATACTCCCAGCCACCGCCGTAGCTATAGCCGAGCTGTCGTAATTTATCTTCCATAATGCTGAGTTCAATCGTTTTTCCTTCAAGTACGGAGTCCATCTCAATCATGGTCTCTTCCTCCCTGTATAAGTGGTCTACGTTTATCGTATCCAAACAAAGAGAAATTCATGTGATGATAAAACAAAAGAGAGTGCCTCGGCACTCTCTTCGCTATTTATTCATTTCCCATTGAGTTCAAACGATCTTCAAGCTCAGCTTTTTCTTTTTCGAATCCTGGCTTCCCTAGAAGAGCGAACATGTTCTTCTTGTATGCTTCTACTCCTGGCTGATCGAATGGATTCACGCCTAGAAGGTAACCGGATACTGCACATGCTTTCTCGAAGAAGAATGCAAGGTAACCAAAGTGGTAAGGAGTAAGCTCTGGGATGTTGACGATCAAGTTCGGTACGCCACCATCTGTGTGTGCAAGCAACGTTCCTTCGAACGCCTTCTGGTTCACGTAGTCCATCGTTTCACCAGCAAGGTAGTTCAGCTTATCAAGGTTCTTGTCATCTTCTTCGATCGTGATCTCGTGACGTGCTTTCTCTACGTTAAGAACCGTTTCGAATAGGCTGCGACGTCCGTCTTGAACGTATTGACCCATCGAGTGAAGGTCAGTTGAGAAGTCAACGGATGCTGGGAATAGTCCTTTGTTGTCTTTTCCTTCACTTTCGCCGAAGAGCTGCTTCCACCACTCAGCAAAGTAGTGAAGAGATGGCTCATAGTTCACAAGAAGCTCGATGTTGATGCCTTTGTTGTATAGAGCATTACGAACTGCCGCATACTGGTACGCTTCGTTCGACGCAAGGTCAGGTGTATTAAGATCATCTGCAGCGTCTTGTGCACCTTTCATCATGTCTTGAATCGAAATGCCGCTTACTGCGATTGGAAGAAGTCCAACAGCTGTTAGGACAGAGTAACGTCCACCAACGTCATCAGCAATAACGAAGCTTTCATAGCCTTCTTCGTCTGCAAGTGTTTTAAGAGCACCTTTCTCTTTGTCCGTTGTCGCATAGATGCGTCTTCTTGCTTCTTCAACGCCATACTTTTCTTCAAGGAACTTTCTGAAGATACGGAATGCGATCGCAGGCTCAGTCGTTGTACCTGACTTAGAAATCACGTTAACGGAAACGTCTTTTCCTTCAAGCAGACTGAAGAGATCTTTCACGTACGTCGAGCTAATATTGTTTCCTACAAAGAAAACTTGAGGTGTTTTGCGCTCTTCTTTTGCTAGCGTGTTATAGAAAGAGTGGTTTAACATCTCGATCGCAGCACGTGCACCAAGGTATGAGCCACCGATTCCTACAACGAGAAGAACGTCAGAATCTGATTTGATTTTCTCTGCAGATTTTTCGATGCGAGAGAATTCCTCTTTGTCATAGTCATGAGGAAGTGTGAGCCAGCCTAGAAAGTCATTTCCAGCTCCTGTTTGGTTATGTAGTGCTTCATGCGCAGCTTTTACTGCATCCGCCATGTATGTTACTTCATGTTCGCCGACAAACGACAATGCTTTTGAATAATCAAAACTTACTTTTGAAGTCATGGTTAGCCTCCAATATCGAATTTTGTTCGTTATAGATGTTCATCTTCACTTTATCGAAAGAAGAATTTTAAATCAAGAAGACTGACCCATGTAAGCGATTACGCTTTGAAATTTTCTTTTAAATGACGAATAACTTGCTAAAATTAGCCACTTACGAAAAATATTACAAGCTGCTTTTCCAAACGAAAAGACCGTTCTGATCGAACGGCCTTTCCACATTTTTTATAGTGAAGCTTTTAGAATCGCCATAACATCATCACGCTCAAGTGATTTAAAGTTACCGAATGCACCATTTGCCATCGCGCGATCTGCGATTAAATCTAGCTTGCTGTCATCGATGTCGTAGTCAGCTAGTCTGTTTGGTGCACCAAGGCTTGTCCAGAATTCGCTTAGCTTATCGATTCCTTCAAGAGCGATGTCGCGATCTGTTTTACCTTCTTCACTAACGTTTAGCACGTTAACTGCAAGACGCTTGAATTTACCTACGTTCACTTCAAGGTCATGTTTCATGAGGTTAGGGAATAGGATTGCGAGACCACCCGCATGTGGAATATCGTATACAGCTGAAACAGCATGCTCGATATTGTGAGCAGCCCAGTCACCACGAACGCCCATTTGTAAAGACTGATTAAGAGCAACTGTACCACTTAGCATAATTGTTGCGCGAAGATCGTAGTTCTTTGGATCTTCAAGTAGCTTAGGTGCTGCATCTTTAATCGTGTTCAGTACAGAAAACTGCATGTTTTCTTGTAGCTCTGTGTCCGTTTCGGAATGGAGATATTGCTCAAGTACGTGAGACATCATATCCACCATACCGTAAACCGTTTGGTCTGTAGGTACAGAGTACGTATGCTCTGGATCTAAGATTGAGAATTGAGGATGAACGAGTGGGTGACCCCAGCCGTACTTCTCATTCGTTTCCCAGTTTGTAATAACAGAACCTGGGTTCATTTCAGATCCAGTTGCTGCAAGTGTTAGAACCGTTCCGAACGGAAGTGCAGCTTCAGGAGCAGCTTTCTTCGTTACGAAGTCCCACACATCGCCATCGTATTTTGCACCAGCAGCGATCGCTTTCGTGCAGTCGATCACACTACCGCCACCAACGGCTAGGATGAAATCGATGCCTTCGTTCTTACAGATCTCGACACCTTTGTGTACCGTTGTAAGACGCGGGTTCGGTTCTACACCGCTTAGCTCAGAAACCTCTGCGCCAAGCTCGTTCAATATATTCATCACGTTATCGTAAATACCGTTCTTCTTAATGCTTCCTCCGCCGTAAACGACTAAGACACGCTTACCGTATTGCGGTATTTCTGTCTTCAGGGCCTCTAGTTGCCCTTTTCCGAAGATTAGTTTCGTTGGGTTTTGAAAAGTAAAGTTATTCAATGCTTTCTCTCCTTTCAAGCTAAATCACGTCTTATTATGCCTTAACTCTGTACTAAAATAAAGAAATCTGTTTGGCAATATTTTTTGTGAAAGGTATAACATTTTAAATTGGAGTTATCTTATACAAGAACACCTATGTAGAACTAAAGGAGGTATACTCATGAGTACTCTACAACGATTTACTCTTGCACTTGTTATTATTGGAGCGATCAACTGGGGGCTGATCGGTTTCTTCCAGTTCGATCTTGTGGCAGCCATCTTCGGAGGGCAGAACACGGCACTGGCTAGAATCGTGTATGGTCTTGTAGGACTTAGTGGTCTTTATTGCTTAACACTCTTATTCAAGCCAACAGAAGAACTATCAAGAGAACCTGATCGTTCCACAACCTAAAAAAGAAGGCAGCCATGTTGGCTGCCTTCTTCGTTAGTCATTACTTCTTAAGACGCTTGTTAAGTTGCGCTTGACGGTCGTTAGACTCTTTCAACCAGTCTTTAAGCTTGTCTTCAAGCGTGTTGAAACCTTGTGGAGAAGAAGCTTGTTGCTGTTGCTTCTTGTTACCGCCGCTAGCTGGACGAGGTTTCTTTTCTTGTCTTTCAGGTTTCGGCTGAGTAGCACGGATAGAAAGAGAGATCTTACCAGAATCTTCTTCTATGTTAAGAACTTTAACTTTAACTTCGTCTCCTACTGAAAGATGTTCTTCGATTTCTTTTACGTAGCCGTGAGAAATTTCAGAGATGTGAACAAGACCTTGCTTTTGGTCATCGATTGCTACGAACGCACCAAAAGGCTTAATACCTGTTACCTTCCCTTCTACGATATCACCGACGTTATATTGTTCTGCCATGAAAACACTCCTAACAAATTTTTTCAACTTAACTAGTATAACACAGATTTCCTTCTAAAACAAAAGACACGATTTGTACTCACTAGAATCATACCGTTCATAATAGGGAATATCAAGAGAGAGAATACGGCGTTTCTCAAACTTTTTTCAAAACTATTTTAACAAGAATATCCGCTATAAATCCAGTCATACCTGCTTTACTGCGAAGTGGTAAATCATAACAGAATTTTTTGATATTGACGCTGGATGAACTGTTGGCTATAGTGTGTAAATGCGACTTATTACAATAGAGGTGACAATATGAGTACGAACGAGCAATGGTCTTCCCGCTTCGGGTTCATCCTAGCATCAGCAGGATCAGCAATCGGGCTCGGTGCGCTATGGAAGTTCCCTTACATGGCAGGTACGAATGGCGGAGGAGCTTTCTTCCTTATTTTCTTACTTTTCACATTCTTAGTTGGAGCGCCTATGCTCCTTGCAGAATTTGTAGTAGGAAGACATTCACAAAAAGATGCGGTAGCGTCTTACGAAGACATTTCAGGAAATCCGAAGTGGAAAGCACTCGGATACCTTGGAGTTGTAGCTTCATTTATCATTCTTTCGTTTTATAGCGTTATCGGCGGATGGGTTTTAACATACTTACTAAGAAGTTTCTCAGGGTCACTAACTGGCCTCGAAAATGACGTGTATGGCTCTCTATTTGAATCCATTATCGGAAATCCAGCAACCGCTCTGTTATCCCAGGCGGCGTTTCTAGCCATTACGATTTCTGTTGTTCAATTCGGCATCAAGAGAGGAATCGAAGCAGCGAGTAAGTACATGATGCCAGCACTTTTTATCCTTTTTATTGTACTTGTTGTTCGATCTCTTACACTTGAGAACGCGATAGAAGGTGTGGCTTTCTTCCTTCAACCAGATTTCTCAAAACTGACTGCTGAAGGCGTGCTCGATGCACTTGGCCAGTCATTCTTTGCACTGAGTGTCGGGATTTCCCTTATGGTAACGTACAGTTCTTATCTCGATAAGAACTCGAATATTACAGGATCGGTCTTCTCCGTTGTAGGCTTGAACATTTTTATTTCGTTTCTTGCAGGTCTCGCGATTTTCCCAGCCGTATTTTCATTTGGCTTCGAACCTTCGAGTGGACCTGGACTGATCTTCACCGTACTACCAGCCGTCTTTAATCAGATGGCGTTCGGAAACCTTTTCCTAGGTACGTTCATGGCACTGCTATTGTTCGCAACGTTAACCTCGGCGTTCTCTCTGCTAGAGATCATCGTTTCGACTGTCACAAAACGACAAGGAAATCGGAAAAAAGCAGCTTGGATCTCTGGGTTCTTCATCTTCCTTCTTGGAATACCTTCTGCCCTTTCGTTCGGGGTATTTGCGGAAGTCTCTCTTTTGGGAAGAGGGATATTCGATGTGATGGATTTTCTTGCGAGTAACTTGCTGATGCCAATCGGCGCATTATTCATCTCCATCTTCGTATCGTGGAAGATGAAAAAAGACATCCTCGCGAATGAAGTGATGATGAGCTCAAAAATCGGAAAAACCATTTTCCCGATCTGGTACGTACTGATTCGCTATTTTGTCCCAGCTGCGATCACGATCGTATTGATTACATCACTACTTTCATATTAATTTACGAAATCATGTATAAAAGACGGAGTAAATGGCTATAACAGTATTATTAAGCTATCTATATTCCCCCTTATTGATGACGAAGCGTATGCTTCGTCTTTTTTTTGCTCATAATCAGCTCTCTTTTAAGCCAAACTTATGATACAGAGTATATATAGGAGGGAGGACGAGGGAACATGTTCGTACAGTCTAAAGAAACGATCGATATACAAAATGTGACGATTTCGTATGAGTATTATCGCGCGAATAAGCCAGATGCAGACACGCTCGTGTTCATCCACGGCTTTCTTTCATGTTCATTTAGCTTTCGAAAACTCTTTCCTCTCCTCTATACGGATTTCAACCTTCTCTGCTTTGATTTACCCGGGTTCGGTGAAAGCGAGAAAATCAGTTCGATCCACTACTCGCTTCATGAATACGCGAGCCTTGCAAATGACTTGTTGGAAAGGTTCAACATCGAGAAAGCCATTTTGATTGGTCATTCCATGGGTGGGCAAATCGCACTTCGTACATGCATCCAACACCCAGAACGGGTTAAAAAGCTTATTCTTCTCTGCAGCTCAAGCTACATTAAATCGTCATCGCTGCCACTGAGACTGTGCTCGTATCTCCCTTTTTTCCCTTTTTGCCTCAGTATCGGCATGAGTTCGATCAACATCCAAAAGAACTTTCAACACCTTGTCTATGACCATAAGCTCCTCACGCAAGAGGTGATCGATGGGTATACAACGAGTTTTAGTGAAAAAGGATTTTACAATGCCCTTGCCAAATTGGTTCGAGAACGTGAAGAAGATCTGTCTACGAGTACGCTTAATAAGATTAATTTTCCAATCCTGCTCATTTGGGGTGAAGATGATCGCCTCGTCCCTTTGCGTGTAGGTGAACGAATGAAAAAGGATTTACCTGATGCTGAACTACTCGTTTTTCCACATACAGGCCATCTCATATCAGAAGAGCATCCTGACAAGACCGCAGATGCCATCCGATCGTTTTTGGCAAAATAAATACCGCTCCATAAGTTGGAGCGGTTACTTGTCTGTAACTAATTGTGTTTCGTCTTTAAGAAGGATACTCAAAAATCCTGAAGTGATTAAAAACGCAGCAGGTATAATATAAAAGACGGATAAAAAGATAATGCCTCCTACTGCAGAAACTAGCAAACAGAATCCCCCGACGATCGGACGTGACCTCACGAGATAGCAACCGCTGATCGCCACAATAGGAAAAAGAAACGCGATTATAGATGAAAGATCTTGTAAGTGAAATAGAGGTATAATATCGAATCTGGAAAGCACTGCTGCGATGACACTCAAAACACTACCAGCTAGTGCCAGTCTAAACATGCGTTTTTGTTTCATTCTATTCCCTCTCTCGTATTCGGAAGCTGAGTCATATAAACTAATTCGATTTAACCGTCGTTCATCCTGCCTTCTTTGTCTACATTCATCTATTTTATCATGAAATATGTAGGAGCTAGAGGTAGAATTAGAAACATAACATGCGTTAAACCATCGAATTGTTCTTATTTCCATTTTAGTAGTTATCTTACAATTAAGCACTAGCTATTCGGTATTTTCTTATATAATTCGTCAATATTTCCAAGGAAATGACGAAATAAAATTGCTAAACTCATCCATTTCCCCCATCACCTCAAAGATGGTAGATTTATCTCTCCAAGACATAAATCTACCATCTTCCATTGAAAAATGATATAACACAAACAAAAGATTTTTTCGCTATAATAAATGAAAGATTAATTGAGGGGATTTTCACATATGACGTTCCGTATTTTACTAGCGATTACTTTCCTTATTCTCGCCGGGTGTCTATCGAATCAGAATTCAGAAGAAACGATTACGATCGCTGCTGCTTCCAGTTTAAGTGATGCGATGGAAGAAGTGATCGAAACATATGAGAAGACAAATGACATTGATATCTCCCTACACGTTGCTTCTTCAGGGGTATTAGCGAATCAGATCAAACAAGAAGCGCCAATCGATGTGTTTGTTTCTGCCTCAAGCGAACATTTCAATGCGGTTGAAGATGACATTGACTCTTCCTATCGAACAGAACTTTTAAGCAACTCTTTAGTTCTTATTTCTAAAAAGACTTCACCGATTACAAAATGGGATGACCTTTTCTCTTCAGAAACGAAGAGAATCGCGATTGGGACACCTGAAACGGTCCCTGCAGGTGCATATGCAAAAGAAGCCTTCACATCGATGGGGATTTGGAACGACCTAGAGGAAAAGCTAGTTTACGGAAAAGATGTTAGACAAGTTCTTACATATATAAAAACAGGCAATGCCGAAGCAGGAATCGTCTATAGTAGCGACCACAAGGTTTCAAAGGATGTTAAGATTGTTTCTGAAGTACCGCAAGAACACGTTCCACCGATCACGTATCCTGCTGGTGTTGTGAAAGGTGCACCGAAAGCTGCTCAAGCATTCTTCACCTATTTAAAAAGTGAGCAAGCGATGCAAATATTTGAAGACTATGGATTTAAACGAAACGAGTGATTCACGTGCCCTCTTCTTTTATCGATCCTATCCTTATCTCATTAAAAATTGCGACTGTCTCAACGATCATCGTCACGATTCTTGGCGTAGCCGTTAGTCGTTTTATGGCGAACCGAACGTTTCGAGGAAAAAGTATAGTCGATACACTGCTCATGCTTCCCCTCGTCCTGCCTCCGTCAGTTGTTGGGTTTCTCCTGTTAATTGGATTTGGAGCAAGCAGTCCCGTTGGCAGATGGATTGAGGCAATCTTTCACCATCCGCTCGTCTTCACCTGGCAAGCTGGCGTTCTAGCGTCAAGTGTCGTGGCGTTTCCACTCATGTATCAAACGGCACGAATTGGTTTTGAAGCCATCGATTCGAATTTAGAGGATGCTGCAAGGGTTGACGGAGGTGGGAAATGGAAGGTGCTATGGTACATTTCTCTTCCGCTCTCATTGAACGCACTGCTATCAGGGGTCATTCTTAGCTTCGCTAGGGCTTTAGGAGAATTTGGGGCAACGCTGATGTTCGCAGGTAACCTGCCTGGTAAAACTCAGACGATGCCGACAGCGATCTACGTGGCCATCGATTCTGGAAAAATGGGATTAGCATGGTCATGGGTCGCGATTACAATTCTGATCTCGATGGTGATGCTGTTACTTAGCTACCGCGTAAGCGCGAGGACATAAAAAAGGTGACGGGCACCCGTCACCTTTTTTACTTATTTCTGCTGGTGAAATGGATTACCGCTGATCACTTTTCTTGTATCATCTGTAAGTTTGAATGGTGGCTTGATTTCGCCACCGGACGAATTAGAGGGAAGAACAGAGCTACCATCATAATGGATTGGTTTGTCGTTCATTCAATCGCCTCCTTGCGTTTTATCAGTACACGTTAATCTTCCATATCTTTTACAAATCCCCTCTTTTCTACACTCAACTTTTTACTTCCAATTTAAGATCCTCCTAAATAAAAAGACGTTCCTTGGTTTAGGAACGCCCCTACATTAAAGTTGTAGCTAAATAAATCACCACTGGCATTGTCACGAGACTCGATAAGGTTGATACCAACGTGGCACTCGAGACATTTTGAGGTTCAGTTTGGAATTGGATCGCATACATCGTTGTGTTTGCAGCAGTTGGTGTCGCTGCCATGATGATCATGATCTGTTTTGTCATCGTATCCACAGGCATCAGTAGGACGATTCCTGTTGCGATGACAGGTGCGATCATTAGTTTTAGAGAAAGGGCCGTCGATAGCTTTCGCCAGTCGATCGATTTCACGGTGATATTACGAAGTTGCATACCGAGCGTTACCATGATGACTGGGATAGCAGCATCCGCAATCAAATCGATTCCGCCTGCAATTGTGCCAAGCGGGACATTAAAATATTGAAACAATAAGCCAACAATTGCACCATACACCATCGGCATCCTCCGCACTGCATTAAGTGCTGCCTTAAAGCCATCATGATCTGGGCTACCTTTTGCAGCATAATAAACACCAAGCGTACTCATCAAAAGCTGCTGTAAAACCATTAATACAATGGCCGTTTCCATTGCAACTGTTCCAAATAAAAACAGGATGAGTGGGGTTCCGTAGTTTCCGTTGTTCATAAAAGCGCTCGATAGGACAAGTCCGCAACGCTCAGATTCTGTGAAGCGATAGATTTTCGATAGAATACTAACGATTGCGATCAATGTAAAACAGAGTCCGAGCATATAGAGTGAAAGATATCCATAAGACGAGTCGATTTCCTGCTCATAAAACGTTCGAAATACTAAGATTGGTACGAGGACGTAAAGCGCGAGTCTGGATAATACTTTCGTCTCAAGTTGCAGAAAACGCTGCGCAACATACCCAACACCAAACACAAAAAAGATCGGTAACAAAATCGTGATGATCGACATACTCATTCTCCTTCACCTTGTAACGCATCCACTACTGATAAAAAGGGATCCAAAATAATGGATCCCTTTCCTTTCTACCCGTTAAACACGACGATTTTTTCTTCTGTCATTTCTTCGATTGCGTAACGTGGTCCCTCTTTTCCAGTTCCACTTTTCTTAACGCCACCGTATGGCATATGATCAACTCGGTATCCTGAGGTATCGTTGATAATTAGTCCGCCAACGTGAATCTCATTGATCGCTTTTAGGGTGAATGCTAAATCGTTTGTGAATAGACCTGCTTGAAGACCGAACTCCGAATCGTTTACACGAGCGATTACTTCGTCCTCTGACTTGTACGTACTCACAGCAACCACTGGACCGAAGACCTCTTGACGACAAACTTTCATATCATCGTTCACGTTTGTGAGGATCGTAGGTTGATAGAAGACCCCGTCTCGTTTTCCACCGGTTTCGACTGATGCGCCTTGCTCGACCGCTTCGTTCACCCATCCTTCAACACGAATCGCTTCACGCTCTGCGATCATCGGACCGATATCCGTTGCTTCATCCATTGGGTCACCGAGGACCAACCCTTCCGTAACTTCCTTCATTTTGTTCAGAAATGGTTCGTAACGATCCTCATGAACATACACACGCTGAACAGAGATACAAACTTGACCCGCGTTGTTGAAACTCTTCTGTGCTGCTAGCGTTGCTGCCGTTTCGATGTCAGCATCGTGGTGGACAATTGTTGCCGAGTTGTTCCCAAGCTCGAGTGAAACATTACGAAGGCCCGCTTTCTCACGAATGTACTGTCCTACACGTGGACTGCCTGTGAATGTAAACATGTTCACGTCTTGGTTGGCAATAAGCCATTCACCAACTGTTGAACCTTCACCTGTTACAAGGTTCAACCGACCAGCAGGAAGACCTGCTTCTTCCATGATTTCAGTTAAGAGGATTGCACTCACAGGGGTCACTTCTGCTGGCTTTAGCACAACGCTGTTTCCTGCCGCAATCGCTGGACCGATTTTGTGACATACTAGATTAAGAGGAACATTAAATGGAGTGATTGCTGCTACGACCCCGATTGGAAAACGTCTCGTAAATGCCTGACGTTGTTCAGATCCAGGTGCCGCTTCAACTGGAATCCCTTCACCGTGGATACGCTTCGCTTCTTCTGCAGATACTTCAAGCGTAAGTGCCGCACGTCCGACTTCACCTTTACACTCCGCAAACGGTTTCCCTACTTCTTTAGCGAGCACTTCACCAAGCTCATCCTGACGAGCACGTAAGGTTGCGGCTGCCTTGATCAATACAGTATAGCGGTCATATGGTGAAAAAGGGGTTTTCAAAGCTTTTTTAGCTGCCTGGACTGCGTCGTTAACGTCCTGTTCTTCTGCTACAGCTGTTTTTGCGGTAACTTCTTGCGTGTATTTATTTAATACATCATCTGTCTGTGTTTTTTCTCGCCATTCGCCATTAATATACAAGCCATATGTACGTACTGAAGTTTGTGTGCTCATCGATTCATCATCCTCCTCAAGAAATGGTAATGACCTTTTTGTTTATTAAAAGTTCTTCTGCTCTGTTCTGGCTACCAAATACACGGATCTTCTCTTGAACTTTTTCCTTCATTCTCTCTCGACCTCGGCCAAGGGAACTTGCAAGTACGATATCGTCAGGGTTCTCAGCAAATGCTTCTTGCACACCTCTTGTAAATGCCTGACGGAGTTCCGTATCAACATTTATTTTTGCGATTCCAAGTGAGATGGCACGTTGTACCTGTTCATCAGGAACATCAGAACCACCGTGAAGAACAACCGGACGTTTAACCGCGTCAACAATTTCCTTTAAACGATCAAAGCGAAGGTTCGGTGTTTGTTTGTAGATACCATGGGCCGTTCCGATTGATACAGCTAGATAGTCCACATCTGTTGCTTCAACAAATGCAACAGCCTCTTCGGTTGTTGTAATGAGTGCATCTTTTTCATCAACCGTGATGTCATCCTCAGTTCCACCGATCTTACCGATTTCACCTTCTGATCCAATTCCTAGGGCTCTGGCGATATCCACCACTTTTTTCGTAGTAGCGGTGTTTTCTTCAAACGAAAGACCTGAACCGTCGAACATCACAGATTGAAAGCCCATTTGAACGGCTTGCATCGTTTGTTCGAACTGACGACTGTGATCGAGGTGGATTGCTACTGGAACGTTGTAATTTTTTTCATACGTGTCGATCAGAGCTTTTAATGCTTCCATTCCAAGTGTTTGGATAACCTTTTGCCCGACCTGAATCATGATCGGGGCTTTTTCCTCTTCTGCCGCCTCCAATATCGCGACGACAGTCTCTGCGTTATGTGCACTGAAGGCACCTACTCCGTACCCGTTTTGAAAAGCATGGTCAAGCATCGTTTTTCCATCAATAAATGGCATGTGATATGCTCCCTTCTTATCGTTTCAGTTCAATATGGTAGTGGTACTGATCGCTTCTATATTTTGTTCTTGTGTATTCCATGGGATGATCATTCAGCCCATAACTGAGTCGTGTCATTTCAAGCAACGCCTCTCCAGGTCGAATCGCAAGCAAATCTGCTTCATCGATCGTCGCGTTCATCGCAGCGATACGTTCGTTCGCACGATTCAAATAGATTTGATCATTCTCTAAAATTTCGTAGTACTTTGCTTCATTCAAGTCATGCTTCATTAAAAGTTGTCCGATTTCTTCCGGCCAGCAGCTACGCTCGAGTGCAACCGGGGTATCATCGGAAAAACGAATTCTCTCAATTAAAAGGATAGGAGCATCTTCTGGTACTTGCAGCATTTCTTTTTCATGGTAAAGATTCGTTTTAAACTCTGCTCGAATCAATTTTGATCTTGGAACAGAACCTCGATCCATTACTTCTTCTGCAAATCCTTTTAGCTGGCCGAGGTTACCAACGAGCTGTTGAGGTTTAACAACCGTACCTCTGCCCTGTTTCTTCTCTAGAAGACCATTCTGTACAAGAACGGTGATCGCCTGACGGATCGTTGTCCTACTGACACCAAATTCTTTTATTAATTCTTGTTCGGTCGGGATCAATTCATTCGCTTTCCATGCTCCGCTTTGAATCCGATCGATCAAGATATCTTTTATTTGTAGGTAGAGGGCTTCACCTTTAGTAAACTGTTCATTCGACATACACTTCGTCTCCTTTTAGCGGTGGAGGATAGACTGACACATCCTCTCCTATCAGCGGTTTCAACCACTCATAGTACAGCTTTCGATTTTGTATGAACTGCTCAGGCATCACGCGTTCACCTGCTTTTACAACAGCTTCGAGCTGAACAGGAATCATGCGAGCAGCATATCGATGGTGGGAATGACGAGTGATGGAAACCATAACATTCGATAACCCATCACGAATCCATTCTGCACCAACTCTACCTACAGTATAAGCTTCTTCACGATCGATGTCAGATACAACAGCTGAAAAACTCCGCTGATTCATTCCTAAAAGCTCTGCTCTCGTCATGACGTTGCACTCTTTTTTTAAATAAGCGGCGATGTCATTTGAAATTCCACCAAGAACTGGTCGCCCATCAACGATTTCCCGTTGCACTTGTGAGCCCTGACTCCACGTAACACCTTCACTCACAACAACAGTCGCATGACCATAACGACTGAGGGCGCTCGTGACTCCTTCCAATAGAGCCTCTCGCTCAAGTGGCCGTTCTGGAATCGCGATAACATGTGGTCCATCCTCTTCGTATTTCTGAAGAAGACCTGAGGCTGCTGCTAGCCATCCAGCATTTCTCCCCATCGTTTCGAGCACGCGAACTTTCTCGAAGTTCTTCATCGATGCAAGGTCGCGGCTCATATCTCTCGTTGCCTGTGCAACATATCTTGCTGAGCTTCCAAATCCAGGTGCGTGATCGGTTTCACCAAGATCATTGTCGACCGTTTTCGGAAGGCCCAGGACTTGCAAGGGATAATTCTGTTTTTTCGCTTCTCTATCGACTTTTTTCAGTGCTTCCATCGTGCCGTTGCCACCAATAAAGACAAGCGCATCAACGCCTTCTTTTTTAAGTCGACGAACACCGTTTTCAATATGCTCGTCTGTGAGAGGATAACGGCCTGATCCGAGACACGCACCTGGAACATCTCGATGAAGAGAAATGCTCCTGATTGTACCATCATCGCCTCCAAAGTAGCTGCCTTCTGCCAATCCTTCATAGCCATTCTTGATAAAAAGCAGGGCGTGATCGCGTTCAAGCTCTTTAACAAACCCTGCGAGAGTAGCATTAATTACGGCCGTAGGTCCCCCCGCCTGGCCAACAGCGACCTTCTTCATGCACCCCACTCCTTCAGTTCTTTGTATAGACAGTGGTCTTTAGTCCTAGCTGTTTACCTAGCTCGACTAGCTCCTCAGCCACGTCATCGTAAACGATCGCATAGTGCGGTTCGAAACCTTCTTCCATCAAACCGTACAACGTGTCGTTGATTTCTGTTTCAAGTTCAACTTCCACTGACGTTCCGTTAAAACGCTGTGGTGTATCGAGAGCATTTCCTCGCATCACTAGAAGACGGTATCCCTCAGGCGTATACCCTACTCGGAACATCGTCACGCGCCCTGGCTTCAATCCAAACTCCATCGTGAAACCAAGCTTACGGTTTGGATGTACCCCAGGTTTTGCCCCTTGATCAGGATGTGCGAGTGAATAAGCTCCCGCTCCGCAGTGCCAGAACACAACAGAATTACTCGCTTCATTCACGTGTACCATGTCACCAAGATATGGTGCGCTACCTGTTAGCTGTTGCAGGATGAACATGGAGACAGAGCCGTGAATGTCTGACTCACACGACGACACCACACCATCTTCTGTAAATTGAGACAGTGTCGAGCATGCTGCAGCCCCGAGTTCGTTGAAAAAGTCTGGCCAACAGCGAATAGCAAGGGCAGAAACGTCTGCTTCATCGATTTGATCCTGAACGTATGTAGTAAACTGAGCGAAACGCTGTACCGTCTCCTCATTACGATTCAGTCCGATGACCTGCTGTTCTGCTCGTTCGATCGCACCTTCCCATTTTTCATGTGGAAGCTTCACACACTCTTCAAACGCTTTGTTAAGGTCAAAATTCTTCACGGTGACTCCTAAATGCTTATGAAGAGCTTCTTCATCTGTTCCTGAGAAGAAAAAGCCTGGAGGATGTTCTCCGATTACACCGATTCGTAGTCCTTTGAGGTCTTCGATTACCTTTTGGACTTTGAGTTGAATCTTCAAGCGCTTTTGAACCTGTGCTTCATCTGCATTTCCAAATACAAAACTAAACGGGTGGCTCGCACACCTAAGAACATGACTCGTGCTATTGCCGCCAGTTAGTGAATTCAATCGTAACCTTCCGCCAACGCTCGGCTCTCTTACTGACCAAACGACAACTGGCGCGTCTACCTTCTTAATGAGTGCTTCAACAAATTCCCCATCTGCAAACGTAACGCTCTGATAAATACTTGCGATAATTTCGTCATTGTTAACGGTATCAAGAAACGCATCAAGGTCCTCTGGAGAAGTGATGATCTCATCCGGTTCAATGACATTCTCTGTTACATTATGGAGAAATTCAGAGCTTTTCTTTCTCTGAACTTCTCCCGCTTCAAGATCAAATGTTTTTCTTCCGATCGGTACATACAAAATGCTCGTTTTTGGCACGATTGGTCACAACCTTTCTACGCTGTTCGTTACCTACACTGTATCATAAGTAATAACCTTTTAAAATAGGTTATTACCTTTTATTATTCTATTTCATATTTTATTTTCGGCAGCTTTTTTGAAAAGATCTGCGTAAGTAGAGTTTTTACGATAAAAAACTGGCGTTTCACCGAGTGGTGCGTCTACTTCAATCGTGCCACCATTCGTCTCTTTCCCACTCCAAAAGTGTACCCACTCGTCTTCAGGAAGGTAGACACTCCACGTTTCTTTTCCTTCTTCGTATACCGGTGCAACCACAAGGTCAGCCCCTAGCATGTACTGATACTTAATGTCATACGTTTTCTCGTCATGTTCATACTCCATAAACAATGGACGCTGCATCGGAATACCTTTTTCCGCATTTTCTTTTGATAGAGCTTTTAAGTAAGGCTTTAACGTCGTGAATACATTCGTCATCTTCACAAAGTGATTCAGCGTTTCCTCGTCATAATCATACTGACAGCAATCATCCGGACGATTCCCTTCATGAGAACGCATAACTGGTGTGAATGCCGCCATATCGACCCACCTAAGGAGAAGCTCTTTGTTCCGTTTGTTGCCGTGAAGACTCGTGTATCCGCCGATATCACTGTGATGAACACCGTTACCGCTCATCCCAGCAGATAGCGCTGCAGGAATAACAGAAGCGAGACCATCATCAAGACTCCAATCTACGCTTTGATCTCCTGCCCATAGAAGTGGACAATACCCCTGCGTACCGGAATAACCCGCACGCATGAAGTATACGATATCTCCCCAGCGACCTGCTTTTTTCACTGCATCATGGTTGATTTTCGCCCACATGACTGGCCATGCGTTATGCATCATTGTCGCGGACTCGCCACTATGAAGCTTCAGGTCTGTCGGAAGATACTCACCGAAGTCAGCCATCCAGCCATCCATTCCAAAATCGATCATGTTTTCTTTAATAACGTTTTGATACCATTCGCACGCTTCGTCGTTTGTAAAATCGACGACTCCACAGTCGAATTCACCGAAGTCTACAACATAATCGCTTCCATCTAGCGATGTCGCAAGATACCCTTTTTCATAAGCTTCTTTATAAAGGTGTCCTTCAACTGCAACGTATGGATTGATATAGCCAAGGAACTTGATCCCTTGCTGCTTCCACTCTTTAATTTTTTGATCGAGTTCTGGATACATATCAGGGTTCCATTTCCAGTTCCACATCAGTCGCTTGCCAAATGACGTCTCCCGTTTCCCTTGCCAATCTTGACACCAAAGAGCACCGATCTTCATTCCTTTTTCTAGTGCTCGATCAATTTTGTTTTGAACGATTTCCGTGCCACCTTGCATACCAAGCCAGATGCCATCGAACGTCCAGTCAGGAAGCTCCGGCTGTCTTCCAAGACGAGCAGTTAGTTTTTCTACTAAACGTTTATACGACTCACCTGTTTCAAAAAGAATCGATGCAGGTGCTTCCCAAATATGAAGCTCGTGGAAATCATCACGCTGAAAATCAAAATCTGCGAAGGCAGTTGTCTCTACATGACAAAAATATTTATTAGTAGATACATAGGTTGGCTGAGGGTAGTTAGTATTGTAATAATCTCCACCCGCTTGATCCTTCACGTCTGCTTGCCATGTGGTGTACGTAGACTTGTTACGACCAACACCCGGCTCTGATGTCCAAAGCGGAAAGTTCTTTCCACGCAAGTTGAAGTAAGATAACTGCTCTCCACAACCATAAACTTTCTCTTCTGCATCTGCCGCGACACGTACCCAGAAACGATTGAAGAGGGGGTCAACGAGTTCGAATGAAACCCGCAGACCTTCTCCATCTTTTTTTAGGACCATCGTTAGAAGCTCGTGATCATGAGAGAAGTGACGGAACGAAATCCTACACGTTTCTCCCTCATGTCTTACAGTTGCATATCGAAGCGCTACTCTCTCAACCACGTAATCTTTTATTTTGAAATTCCCTCTATACATATCGATCGTCTCTTCGCCACTCCCTACAAAGATGAAAGGTTTCGCTGGAGAGTGCTTAAACAATAAACGACCGTCGAGTTGTACGTCGAATTCTTCTCCATTCTGGTTCACTTCAAATAATTTTTGAGCCTCTTTTGTTTTCAAAATAAACGCCTCCTACAACATAGTGATTTAAGCACTTCTAAACTTCTTATCTACTTCAACGGCTTCATTGTGCTTCCGCGTTACATAACTCGAATATTTCTTGTTCCATGATTTGAGCGCAAGTACGTAGCAAAGGGCCCCTGCTAACGTTGTTCCTAGCATGGCTGGCCAGAACCATCCGGACACGATTCCTCCTGCATACGCCACGCCGATCGGTGAAAACAGAATGTATACCATCACAACAAGACTGATAAGAACGACCGCAACCGGCATCGTATATTTCCAAGGCACCATATCCACTTTCGGATTCGCTCGGAACTGATAGGCCTCTTTTAGCGGGCGAATTCGACCTACTACCATCATGATCGCCACTTCGATCACAAAGAGAATTGCTGAAATGTGGATGAAGTTCATGGTGATTTCAATACCAAACATCTGTGTTAAGCCCCATACGAGCATATAGTACGTGACGACGTGGAAGATAATTGCAATCTTCGCACCGAGCGCTGGAATTCGTTTTGAAACGATACCGACCAGAACGATAGCGATGATCGGAATGTTAAAGAATCCAGTAAAGCGTCGGATGAGGTCCCAAAGACCATCTGGAGCGTTCATCAACATCGGCGCAATGAAGAACGAAACGAGCGCGAGAACGCTTCCAAAATATTTACTCACGTTGATCAATTGACGGTCAGTTGCGTTTTTGTTGATTCCTGCTTTATACACATCGAGTGCAAACATGGTTGCTGCACTATTTAGAAGTGAGTTAAAGCTTGAGAATACTGCTCCGAGAAGAACAGCAAGGAACAAACCAGACATGAATGTTGGTAGTAAGTTTGATACGACGGTCGGATAAGCGAGATCGACAGGATTCATCGAACTGCCGTATAGATGAAAAGCAATAACACCAGGGATCATCATCATGAACGGAACAGTCAACTTATAGAAGCCTGACAGCAAAACACCTTTTTGTCCTTCAGCAAGGTTCTTTGCCCCAAGCGTCCGCTGGATAACGTACTGGTTTGTCCCCCAGTAGAACATGTTCATAAAGATCATACCGGTAAAAATCGCAGAGAACGGAACGGAGTCTGTACTCGAGCCAATTGAGTTTAGCTTTTCAGGACTTTCTGTAGCGATCGTCTTCATTCCTTTTAGAAAATCGCCATCGCCTAGTGCGAAGAACCCTAAAACAGGAACGATTAAGCCGATGAATAGAAGTCCGATTCCATTCAATGTGTCAGAAACAGCAACTGCTTTTAGCCCGCCAAAGATCGCGTATAACGCGCCAATAATTCCGATCACCCAAATAACGAGCCAAACCGATGATTCAAATGAGATGCCAAATAATGATGGCACGTCGAACAATCTAAGAATAGCAAGAGCACCAGAGTATAAAACAGATGGAATCGTGACAAATACGTATCCTAGCATAAACAGAATCACCGTATACCTGCGAACGCTTTCATCATAACGTTTACTTAAAAATTCAGGAAGTGTGGAGAAAGCACCGCCAAGGTATCTAGGTAATAATATGAGAGCCATAATGACAATTGCAAATGCAGCAGTGACTTCCCAGGCCATGTTGGATAAGTTCGTTCGGTAAGCTTGTCCATTCAGCCCGATGAGCTGCTCCGCTGATAAGTTTGTTAATAAGAGAGAACCAGCGATGAAGCCTCCTGTAAGTCCGCGACCAGCTAGAAAGTACCCATCTGAATCATTGACTGAATTTCTAGTTTTCAAATAGGAAACCCAGGCTACGAGTGCCATGAAGAAAACGCATGAGACAAGTGTAAAGGTGATACTAGACATTCAACTTCCTCCTTTGTTCTTTACTCGGATATGCAACCGTGATGTTTTCACCAACAATTCCGTTATGTGCTCCTAGTTTCATGAAGCGCTCATGTTCTTTATGTGCAAGAAGCCATTTATTTCTCATAAAAAGCAGAGGATCGTATCCCTTTTCAGCATCATCTAACGGCGTATTCGTTCCCTCTGGTAGAATCACCGCACATTTAAACCCAGCTTCGCTTACTTTACAAGGCGCAAGGTGCAGTGTGGTCTGATACATTTCAATTGTAGAACCTGCTGGAACAAAGAATGCCTTGATTTTCTTTACGTTGTAACTATTGTCGAATATATCATTCGCATGACCAAGTAAGAGAACCAGATCGGTTATCGCAACGTTAATTTCACTTCCTTTATGATACTCAAGACCCCCAAGTGAAGAATTATTTCCATTACAATAACCAATTTGTACCTTCATCCCTCCATAATAGCGTTTTTCAACGAAGCTTTTGAGAGCTTCATCCTCTAGATCTGGATGAGATGGAACGTATCGATTCCCTTCTTCAGGAATAACCGTCTTTTCCATATGTTGAGCCACCTCATCATAAGGGAAGTCACTAAGGACTATTCCATAGGGAATGAAAGCTTCACTATGTACGTTTTCTAACTCAAGGTGCTGATTCAATTCCGCTAACACATCAATCACATCGAATCCCTCCGCTCATTAGTAATAACGTTTACGTAAACATCATAACCTTTTACACATTATATTGTAACCGCATACAAAAATGCAACAGTTTTTAGAAAATTGTTTAAATAGAATTGAATGGAGCATTATTTTAGTAGGCATTAAAAAAGACGTTCCTTGGTTTAGGAACGCCAATCTCTAAACTATAAAACTTGTATAATTCCAAATAAAAACTTAGTTTTCTTCGCCCTCTTCATCAGGGACAGGTGTTGGATAGATTTCTTTCTTGATATAGATCTTCTCGATCGCCCCCTCTGTTCCCTCATCTTCCACAGCGGAAATCGTTACATCTGAGAACCCGCCGATCAAATAAAACGTCACAAGGTCTTCGAAGGGATTCGAGCCTTTTTTCAATTCTTTAATATCGAACCCGAGGCTTGCGAGTAACATGCGATTATCTTCTGGGTATTGCAGCCCTTCTGGATAGTACGTTATCTCTTTTGCGATATTCTCTTCAAACGTTACTTCTCCATTTTCAAACGTCATGACCATTGCGTCTTCTGTATTGTTTTCAAGTTCTTTATCTAATTTGTTCGTAAATTCTTCTCGAGATAGCCCGAGTAAACCTGGAACATCGATGATTTGTTCGATCGAATCGATATCAAAATCGACCTCTTCTTCGAGCTTCGCTTCTTCCGCTTTTTCCTCAGCAGGTACTTCTTCTTCATGCTTAGGGACTTCTTGCTCGACGTCTCCATCCTTTTTACCTGAGACTTCTTCAGATGAATCCATAAATCCAGGGACTCCCCAAACGAGCAAATAAAGAATGACCCAAAAGCCTGCATATAACGCAGCTCGTTTCCTCGTAACTGAACCGATGAACGGCTTAATAATATTGATTGTCATAAACAGAAAGGCAAGTATTACGATGATTTTCAAAACGTCCATATCATTCTCCTCCTCCCTTAACTATAGTGTGAGCATCGATCGTAGACAACTGTTTTATTGAATTTTCACATGAAAAAGAGGGATACAAGAAAAATTATCCAACTACTTAGTAATGGACCTAAGAAGGAGGGTTTCGTTCATGACAACAGACCGTTTTGAGCACGCACCAGTAAAGAAATATGATGATGCGCGCGTAGAGATCATAACTGCAGATCTTCTACTATGTAGCGGAAGTTATCCAGTAAGTAATATCATAAAAAAAGTTTCGAACTCTCGCTTTAGTCATGTGGGACTATTATTCAGATGGATGGATCGCGTCATGATGATGGAAAGCGTGGAAAGTTACGGTGTACGCATCATCCCTCTTTCTCACTATATACAAGACTATAAAAATACTGGCGCACCATACAAGGGAGATCTCTATCTCGCGAGACATAGTGGTGTAAAGCATTTAACGAATCAAAAGACGGAAGCGATGCTGAAACGGGGAGCGGACTTATCAGGGAAACGTTACGATCATGAAGAAATACTGAAGATACTCGCAAGTGTCGTGATGGGCGACTTACGCTCGATTCCTAATGATCGCTATATTTGTTCAGAGTTTATCCATGAGTGCTACAAGCAGGCTGGTCTTATTTTTCCTGATGATGGACGTGGATTTATTTACCCTAAGCATATCGCTCAAGCACCAGACGTTCAGCCTCTCTATCGATTACGTTTTTAATGCGCCTATTTCTCTTCTAACTTGTACACTTCGTCCAATCGCATAAAATTGGAAATAATATACTATTATTAATGCACAGTTAATGGAGGGATTAGGTTGAAACGAATCATCATAGACCCTGGACATGGGGGGTCTGACTCAGGTGCAACGTATAAGGGGTTTTTTGAGAAAACGTATAACCTATCGATCGCTCTACTCGTCAAAGCTACGCTCGAATCAAGATATGAAGTAGATATCATTTTAACGAGGACAGCGGATCAAACGGTTTCGCTAAAACAGAGAACTGATTTTGCGAATGCAAGGAATGCTGATTTTTATCTTAGTATCCACAACAACGCAGCTGGAGGACGAGGTTTTGAAAGCTTCATCTACAACAGAACCGTCCCTGCGGAAACCGTTCGAATCCAGAATGTTATTCATGATACCATCGCTTCTACTATTCTCAATAAATATAAAATCCCGAACAGAGGAAAGAAACGCGCGAACTTCCATGTGTTACGCGAAACAAAAATGAATGCCCTGTTACTTGAAGTCTTGTTTGTAGACAATGACACAGACCTGAACCTATTAAACAATTCAATTTTTATAAAAGATGTGTCTACAGCGATTGCAGAAGGTACTGCTAAAGCATTGAACCTACCCAAAAAGACGCCGCCACCTTCAGGAACGCTCTACAAAGTCATTGCCGGATCATTCACAGAAAGAGAAAATGCTGAAGAAAGAGCAGCATTCTTAGCTACCAAAGGTTTCGATTCATTCATCACATCACTCGTTATCAAGGGAACCACTTACTTCCGCGTTCAAGTCGGTGCCTTTTCTGAGAAATCGAATGCAGAAGATCTCGTTGCGAAATTGAAGACGATCGGGATCGAATCGTTCATCTATACAGAAGGTACAGTCGAACCACCGCCTCCCGAGCCAGAACCTGACAAAGGGTATCCGATCGCTGGTAACAGCGAACTAGCTGCAGCACATATGAACAATTATGCTAGGTCGGTAAACCCAGAAGCCCCATTACTCGCCGCTTATTATCTCGTACACAGTAAACGCTATGGTATTCGAGGAGATATCGCATTCGCTCAAGCTCTACATGAAACGAACTTCTTCCGCTTCACAGGAGATGTGACGCCAGAACAAAACAACTATGCAGGGATAGGCGCTACAGGTGGAGGAGCAAAAGGAGCTTCGTTCGATACACCTTCCGACGGCGTACTCGCACACATCCAACACCTTTATGCATACAGCTCAAAAGATCCGATTCCAGCTGGCGAAAAACTAGTAGACCCTCGCTTCTCATTAGTACAACGAGGATCTGCTACAACGTGGCAAGCATTGAATGGGAAATGGGCGGTGCCAGGCACCACTTATGGTGAAATGATCCTAACGCTATACAAGAAAATGGTTCAATCGTCGATCACAGACATGGAGACGGCGATCGAGAAACTGAATAAAGTTCTTAAAGATATCATTATCTAAACGTTCGGTTTGATCCGAACGTTTTTTTAGTCCCACGCAAAACGCTGTTCTTTCCATGGATCACCATACATATGATAGCCATTCCGCTCCCAAAATCCTTGCTCATTCTCAGATTGAAAGCGGATGCCTCTAATCCACTTCGCGCTTTTCCAGAAGTAGAGATGCGGAATCACTGCTCGCAGAGGATACCCATGCTCAGGCGTCAGCCGCTCACCGTTATGCGAATGAGCGAGTAAACTCGTTTCATGCAAAAAGTCCTCGATCGGAAGGTTCGTCGTCCACCCTTCTTCTGCAATGAGCATGACGAACTTCGCTTCTTCTTTCACACCCACGTGTTCTGCGAGTACACGTGTCGAAACGCCTGTCCAGCGATTATCAAACTTCGACCATCCTGTTACACAGTGGATATCATTCTGTTTTTCCACTCCCTGAAGCTTGAGCACCTCTTCGAACGATAGCACAGTCGGTCGCTCGACTAACCCTTTGATTTCTAAACTCCAGTTCGATAAGTCATCGTTGTAGTAAGGAACATTTCCAACGTGAAGAACGGGCCACCCTGACGTTACCTTCTGATTCGGCGGTACTCGACCTTCGTTCTGCTCTTTTTCCTTCCCAAAGTACATTTTTCACCCTCCCTATCCTCAGCATTTCCAACTATTTCTATCATAACAAAAACACAGGGAATTCCTCCCCTGTGTTTAAACATTAAAAGATCATGACCGCAATCCATCCGAATAGGATAAGCGGAATATTGTAGTGTAGAAACGTTGGAACGACCGTGTCCCAGATGTGATTGTGCTGACCATCCGCATTTAGTCCGGATGTTGGTCCGAGCGTACTATCTGATGCTGGCGATCCAGCGTCTCCTAGCGCTGCTGCTGTTCCTACGAGTGCGATGGTTGCCATCGGACTGAATCCTAGTTCCATGGCGAGCGGCACATAGATCGCAGCGATGATTGGAATCGTTGAGAATGATGAGCCGATTCCCATCGTGATGAACAATCCGACGATCAGCATCAATAGCGCAGCAAGAGCTTTGTTATCACCGATAACGCCAGACACCTGCGTGACGAGCTGGTCCACTTCGCCTGTTTGTCTTAGTACTTCAGCAAATCCATTCGCAGCTAGCATCACAAATCCGATGAATGCCATCATCTTCATTCCGTCTGTTAACACTTCTTCTGATTCGTTCAAACGGATGCTTCCTGTCACATATAAGACGATGATACCTGCGAGCGCACCGAGGATCATCGACTCAGTCGGAAGTTGAACTGCTAGTGTGACAACAACCGAGAGTAGAGCGAACGTAATGGAGCGTTTTGAATACGTACGTTTCTTCTGTGGTTCTTGCGAGATCGATAGCTGCTTATACGTTCTAGACTTGCGATACGTAATAAACACAGCGATGAATAGTCCCACTACAAGCCCAGCAGTCGGTAGCAGCATAGCGGTTGGAATAGAAGAGAGTTCGATGTCCATGCCACTATCAGCCATATTAGACTGTAGGATTCCGTGGAAGATCTTCCCGAATCCAGCTGGTAGTAAAATATAAGGCGCAGTCAACCCGAACGTAAGAACAGAGGCTACAGCTCTTCGGTCAACGCCTAGTTCATTCAGCACCTGTAAAATCGGTGGAATTAAAATTGGAATAAATGCAATATGCACGGGTACAAGGTTTTGAGAGAAACAAGAAATCAATAAGATAATGAACAAGATAAGTACTTTTGCAAGTCCCTTCCTTCGATCTCCACCTTGTCGGTTGACGACTTTCAAAGCCTTCTCAACCATGAGTTCCGGTAATCCCGTTCTCGATAATCCTACTGCAAAGCTCCCTAGTAATGCATAGCTCAAGGCAACTGTTGCTCCTCCCCCGAGTCCAGAGGTGAATGCGGCAACCGTGTCATCGAGTGACATACCGCCTAACAGGCCACCTACGATTGCACCGATAACGAGAGCGACAACAACATGTATACGAAAAAGGCTAAGCCCTAGCATGATGAGTACGGCTATAATAACAGCGTTCATTGATGTAACAACCTTTCATAACTTTTACTTTAGTTTGGTAAATCACTAATAAGTTAACACGAAAGAGGATGTGTGTCAAACTCAATTTACTTGCTCGATAAGTAAGTAGGGCAACAAGGATTGTTGATCAACTTTTTCAACTGAGCGTGCCTCGGAATGTGGTATAATAGACTGACAATTTTCAATGTGAGCGATGATGTTACAAACATCGATGTCCCAATGGAAAGGCATATAGGGAGTAAGGTAATCCTTAGCAGATTGCATCATCAACCTTGTTCCTTTACTATTTCCATAGCTATCGTGGTAATGAGCTACTGATAGGTGCAATAAGCCTTTCACGAACGTGTTCGATCGATCTGTTAACCAGATTTCTTCTAAGAGATCGTGACATACATAAAACTCTTGTTCATTGAACGCCACAAGAAAATCATAAAACTCTTGGGGATACGGGTACTTCACCTTGAGGTCACCCCCTTACATGTGATTGAGTTGAAATGACTTCGGGTAAATCATACGTAAGATGAGAAAGGAAGATGTTTCACCAATGGAGATCTTATTTAATTTCCCACTTTGGGCAGCACTATTCGGTGTTTTTTTCGCTCAGTTCTTAAAAGTACCGATCTATTTTATTGCAACAAAACAAATCGATTGGTCGTTGATGAATTCAACGGGAGGCATGCCAAGCTCTCACTCGGCGGCAACAACAGCTCTCGCTACAGGTGTAGCATTTGAAACCGGACTTGATTCTCCAGTGTTTGCCGTCGCTGCGATGTTTAGTATCATCGTGATGTTCGACTCGACTGGTGTTAGAAGACAAACCGGAGAGCAAGCGATCGTGCTCAATCAGCTCGTACTCGATTTCAACAAATTCATTGAAGAAGCCAAAAGCTGGCCTCAGAAACAAGAGGGCGAGAAAGTAGAAGAACTGAAAGAGCTTCTTGGTCATAAACCGATCGAAGTATTGGTCGGCGGACTTCTAGGTATCGTCGCAACAATCATTCTTTATTTCTTATTCAAAATCGGCTCATAAGGAGGACCTATGCGAATCGTTTCAATATGCCCAAGCAATACAGAACTCTGTGCGTACCTTGACTTAACTTCTCAACTTGTTGGTGTTGATGACTTCTCGGATTGGCCAGAATCGATTCAAGAACTTCCTAGGCTTGGTCCTGACCTTTCGATCGATATGGAAAAAGTTCAAGCGTTAGAGCCAGATCTCATTCTCGCTTCCTTAAGCGTACCGGGAATGGAGAAAAATATTGAAGCGCTCGAAGCGTTAAACTTGAATTACACTGTCCTGAACCCCAACTCGTTAGACGATATATGCAACGATCTCGTAACGCTCGGAGAATTAACGAATAAACGAGAAGAGGCAGTTGCATTGACAGATCGCATACAGCACATGATCGAAGAATATAAAGAAATCAGTGCCTCGATCGAACATAAGCCAGAAATCTACTGGGAATGGTGGCCAAAACCGATCTTCACGCCTGGGAAAACCAACTGGCTGACTGAAATCAGCGAACTAGCTGGTGCAAGAAACATTTTCAGAGACGTAGAGCTCGCATCCGTACAAACGGATTGGGAAGATGTACTTCGTCGGAAGCCAGACCACATCTGTCTCGCCTGGGTAGGCGTACACCAGAAGAAGGTCAACCCAGTCGTAGTCAAAAAGCGGGAAGGTTGGGATGAGCTCGGTGAAACGCCGATCCACATCCTTGAAGAGTGGCTTTATTGTCGGCCATCACCACGGTTACTTACAGGGTTAGTAAAACTTGCCTCCATTCTACATCCTGATCACTATCCTGCTTACGACGGAAAAGACCCATTCCTTTCATAGATAGCACAAACGACGGAGATCATGATCTCCGTCGTTTTTAATCACTTGTTTTATTCAATAACTGTTGTCTGAATACCTGCATCGATTCATCTTCATTCAAAGACTGCAGCACTTCTTCTGTTAGTGAACCGTCCCCTTTTTTGATAACATACACTTCGATCGTCTTCTTGCCCCACTCATCGTATACATCCTGAACGGTATCGTAATAAAGGTCGATTCGGTTTCCTGTTATCGCACTTCCCGTATCTGCCACAACACCATATCCATAGCCTGGTATGAACAAGATCGTTCCGATTGGAAATGTATCTGGGTCTGCTGCGATCGTGGAGTAGAGATCTCTCGTCACTTTAACACCAGAATACGTAATCCCGTATGCAGGATGATCTGGTTTCTTTCCGGTAGATTCTACACCTGCTGTATATCCAGTTGCTGTTACGGTATGAACAGGAAACTGTGACCAATCTTGTGAATTATCAAGCGTTTGCGGCTTTTCTTCTGTTGTAAGTACTTTTTGATCCGGAAAGAACCAGTTGGTCAAATCGTTCAACGGTACCCCGGAAAGTAGTAAATATGTTGAAATAAGGGCTGCTAAAACTAGACTTGTGAAAAACAAGCCCTTTGTCATCACGATCAAAACTCGCACTTGCTTCACTCCTCTCATGGTCTATTCATGTCCAGAGAAAAGCAAAGCTATTCAGAAACCCACACGAAAAAAAGCTTCTGCCAGTGGCTGGCGAAGCTTTTCTAGAACATTTGATATCCTCTGACACGAAGCATACGAATTGCGATACCCGCAAAAATCGCTCCAACTAAGCCAGAAAGTAATATAACTGTATCTGCACTCCCTAAAGATATCAAGTCAGATCCAAGCGCTCGCAATGAGGTGCCTGGTTGAGAAAAATAATTAAAAAACGGAACATTATCAACGATCATGATTACGATAATCGGATATGCGACTGCCATGATCCACGTTGAACGCAACAGCATATTGAGCAAGAATCCGATTCCAAAAAACAATACGATAAAGAGCAGCATCGAGATGATTAGCTGTGGAATTGCCATCCTTTCACCTCCATTTAATCAATGTTAGTTTACTGGATTGCGCCCTTTTAGTCAATGAACACAGCGTGAACAAAAAAACTAAGCGCGATTGGCGCTTAGTTTGTTGGATTTTGCTTTGCTCCACTACCTCCACAGTTATCGCACGTTTCCGATCCTCCAAGAAGTAGTTGAAAATACCCCTTCCCCTGGCAGTAAGGACAATCTGTTGCCTTTACTTTTCTTTGCTGTCTTCTCAAATCAACCACTCCTTTTCTTAATTTTCTGATAATATAACAAGAATGATTGAAAAAGAAAAACCTCAAATATGACCAAATACGTCCATGTAAGCGAATACAACCTTTATTATCAGAATATTCCGTCTGTAATCTAACAGTTTTTACGGATTATGAAATAACTTATAAGTGGTGTAGCCAAACTGATTTCCTGGGTTCATTTCAGTTTTGAATTCGTCCTTGTCGCCTAAGAAATATGGAATCATTGAAGATGTATCTGGGTCTCGAAGAAGCTCATCTTTCGTAAGAAAGCACGCTTTTTCGATCTCTCCCTCTTCTGCTTTCAAGTCTCCTCCAGATTTTTTCATATAAAACACGACTAAGTTGTCGCTTATTGCGTTTTTGATGACGCCAGTCCTGATTCCTGCAATCCTAACCGGTTCAGCCACGATCCCGGTTTCTTCATGAATTTCGCGAATCGCCGCTTCATCGACCGTCTCGCCTTCATCAACAAACCCAGCTGGAAACGACCACTTTCCTTTTAGACCACCATATTTCTTTTTCACAACTAAATATTTTCCATTCTCTTCAACGATGCCCGCGGCACCTAACCAGACGTTTCCTCTCTTAGTCAAGCAATCATTCCCCCCGGTATATTCTCAACAGTGCGTTCATAAGCTTTACTATAGCCCCTATCCTTATTATAGAAAAGCAAGGCTTAAATCTAAGCCTTTGCTTTTCCTTATGTACGCTTAAAAAAGAAGGCAAAGACATCGCGTCTTTGCCCTCTTAGCTCATTCATTTTTTAGAATAACTTAAGTTTACCTTTTTTCCATACAAGCCCTGGTCCGCCAAGCATGAATAGGTAACGGTTATCGATTACCTTTTTCATAGCGGAAGCCGTTGAACCGTATAGCTTCTTGTTACCAACTTTACCGATCGCTTCGCCTTTACCAAGAGAAGCAACTGTACCTTTGATATCAGGTACAAATCCTTCTGTTTCTTTCCCTCTTACAAGGTTAAGGATGTTCTTGGATACTGCACCAGCAGCTTGAATCGCAATCTGAGCAGTTGGTGGGAATGGGCGGTCGATTTCTTCGTTGATAATAAGTGCACAGTCACCAACAACAAATACGTTATCGTAGTCTGGCGTACGCTGATCTTTACGAACAGGTACACGGCCACGGTTTGTTTCGAAACCAGAATCCGCTACGATGGAGTTACCTTGAACACCACCTGTCCATACGACAGTTGCTGCTTTCACTTCTTCATCTTCACCAAGAATAACGCCGTCTTCCATCACTTCTTTGATCATTGTGTTCGTACGGAACTCAACGCCTTTACGCTCAAGAAGGTTCATGGCGTATTCTACTAGTTCTTCATCGAAGCCAGGAAGTACTGTTGGAGAAGCTTCAACGTTAATGATTCTTACACGATCGCGGTCGATATCGAACTCTTTACAAAGTTCAGGAACGCGCTCTGCTAGTTCACCAACGAATTCGATTCCAGTAAATCCAGCTCCGCCGACGATGATCGTTAGAAGGTCGTCACGACGTTCAGGTTCATTGTTGTAGCTAGCGAATTGATATTCGATGTGCTCACGGATCTTACGAACGGAGTTAACGCTACGGATGCTAAACGCATTTTCTTTCAAGCCTTTGATACCGAATGTTGCTGGTTCAAATCCAAGAGAAAGGACGAGGTAGTCGTATTCAAGCTCGCCGTTTTCGAGAATAACGCGCTTCTCATCTGGCTTAACTTCTACAACAGTGTCTTGTACAAATTTGATTTTGTTTGTATCGATCACATCTTCGATCATGATACGTGTTTTGTCATGATGCATTGTTCCCGCTGCTGGTTCATGAAGCCATGTTGTTTGGTAGTGATAGTCATGCTTGTTTACAAGCGTAACTTCCACTTCATTGGTTCCCATTTCCTTTTGAAGGCGAACCGCTGTCATCATTCCACCGTAACCTGCACCTAGGATTGCGATTTTTGGCCTACTCACTTGTATCACATCCACCTTTTTACCGAAATTTTTTGGACATTACAGATTGGATTCCTGTTCTGACCATTCGTGAAACGTCAATAAACGTTATGATTATGGATATTATCCCTCAATGTTCAAATTTTAATAGAAAAGAATCAGAGAGATTGTTAAAGATTTCACGTTCTAGATCGAAAAAAATGCTATTCTAGCACGCATATTGTCATAAATACTTCAATTCTGACGCTCAATTTTAATCATATTCTTTTTTATTTTGTTTTTCAACCCTTATAATAAAACTTCTAGGTGTGTTTTCATGATTGGGGTTTAGTTCCGTTTTTATTACGATTATAATAATGAAAGGTTCATTAATTTATGAGGGGGACTGACAATGACTGACCAACAAAAGGTTTATGATATTACCATAATTGGTGGCGGTCCAGTTGGACTATTCACTGCCTTTTACGGTGGAATGCGTCAGCTAGACGTTAAGATAATAGAAAGTATGCCTCAGCTTGGAGGGCAGCTATCGGCTCTCTATCCTGAAAAATATATATACGATGTCGCTGGCTTTCCGAAAGTGTTGGCTCAAGATCTCGTTGATAACTTGATCGAACAAGCTGACCAATTCAATCCAGATGTTGTGCTTGAGGAATCTGTTGAAGAAGTGAAACAGATGGAAGATGGTACACTCTACCTTCGCTCGAATACTGGAGCAGAGCACTACACGCGTGCCGCTATCATTACAGCAGGCGTAGGTGCGTTCCAACCTCGCCGCCTGAAGGTTGAAGGCGCAGATCAATATGAAGGAAAAAACCTTCACTACTTCGTGAACGACTTAACGAAATTTGCTGGCCAAAAAGTGCTAGTGGCAGGCGGCGGAGATTCAGCAGTCGACTGGGCGAACATGCTCGAGCCGATTGCAGAAGAAGTGACGCTCATACACCGTCGAGACAAGTTTAGAGCACATGAGCATAGTGTCGAACAGTTGATGAACTCTTCTGTTAACATTCAAACGCCATACAACATCAGCGAATTTATCGGTGATGGCGAGCGTATCAATCAAGTTGTTCTGAAACATGCTAAAGAAGACGAAGCGATCACAAAAGACGTTGATGCTGTCATCGTGAACTATGGTTTCATCTCTTCTCTTGGCCCTATTAAGGAATGGGGACTCGATATCGAGAAGAACTCCATCGTTGTAAACTCTAAGATGGAAACGAACATCCCAGGAATTTACGCCGCTGGTGACGTCGCTACATACGAAGGTAAGGTAAAACTTATCGCTTCTGGATTTGGCGAAGCACCTACAGCTGTAAATAACGCAAAATCGTATATGGATCCGGATGCCAAAGTACAGCCGATGCACAGTACGAGCTTGTTCGATAAGAAAAAATAAAGGAGGCATCTTGATGGTCAAACTACTCTTTATCATCGTAATGGCCGCAGGTCTCGGCTACTCCTTGTTCCAAAGCTTGAAACATACACCTAAACCAGACTGGAAATCTGTTCGACACCACCTTTTCCACTCTTCTCATTAAACATACGAAAACCCCGTGCGATGGCACGGGGTTTCAATATGTATAATGTTTTACCAGCCAAGCCCTACTTTTGTTGATAAGAGTGATTCACCTGACTCATGATGTAACGATATTTCATAACGACCAGGTCGGTTCGAATAATCTAACGTGCGTCTCTTAAACTCCACATTTGCACGATAGCGAATATCGATACTTTGTGTTTCTAAATGACCTGAATTCTCCTCACGTATCTTTAACAAGAACAACATGATCCCCCCAAATTCATTACATAATACATTAAGTTTATCATCCTGAGAGATAGGGAGATATGCGTAAAAGTTTACATAGTGCCCAGGATTTACCTTTTGTCGTGGCTGTTTGTTCGTTGAACGTGGTTGGAAGAGTTTTGTAGGAGTTGCTTTTGTAATTGAAAGCGCAGCGAGTGGGTTTTACGCGATTTCAGGTTGGATTGAAGGCCTTAGTGAGGGTGATATCCGCGATTTTAATGGGATATCCGCGAAATTTAGATTTTATCCGCGAAACTGGACCGGATATCCGCGAAATATGAAATATTTCCGCGGAAATGAGATTTTATCCGCGAAACAGAATTTTCTGCTGTGACTGCTGGGGTACGATTCACTGTTTATTGTCCACTTTTCCTTTTTATTAGCTAAAATCATAATTTATTGTCCAAAAATCAATTTTATTAGCCAAACCAACTCGCAATAATAGACCACCCACCCCATATATCAGCGCAATTTGAATTTTATCAGCGATATTCCCTCTTTTATCAGCGCAAATCCAACTATATCAGCGAAACCCCTACTTTTATCAGCGATTCCGCAATTATATCAGCGAACCAAAACGCACCTCCTCCTTCCCACCCTATACCACCACCCCAGCACAATCTTATGATTACACCTCCCTACCAACGGGAAAGAGCCTATTAAGTTTATATGGGGAGGAACTATTATGAAGAGATTAGAAAATAAAACCGCTGTCGTAACAGGCGGCGCTACTGGAATTGGGAAAGCAACGGTAGAGCTTTTTGCCAAAGAAGGGGCAACAGTCCTGTTGGCAGATGTGAATACGGAAGAAATGGAAAAAACGGCAAAAGAAATAAATAGCGAAGGGACACAAGTCAGAACCTATCAAGTCGATGTTTCTGACGAAGATAGCGTCTCAGCTTTTGCAAATAAAGTGAAAGAAGAATTTGGTGCGATCGACGTGCTCTTCAATAACGCTGGTGTGGATCAGGAAGGTGGCAAGGTACACGAATACCCAACTGAATTGTTCGACCGTATTATATCGGTGGATTTACGCGGTACGTTCCTAACAAGTAAATACTTAATTCCACTCATGCTCGATAAAGGCGGATCGATCATCAATACGTCTTCTATGTCAGGACGAGCAGCTGACCTCGATCGCTCTGGATACAATGCGGCAAAAGGCGGCATTACGAACTTCACAAAAGCAATGGCGATCGATTATGCGAGAGAGGGCATACGAGTCAACTCAATCTCACCTGGTACGATTGAAACCCCGCTCATCGATAAATTAGCTGGAACAAAGGAAGAAGAAATGGGTCAGAAATTCAGAGAAGCTAACAAATGGGTAACGCCTATGGGAAGATTGGGACGTCCTGAGGAAATGGCAAAGGTAGCTCTCTTCCTGGCTTCTGACGATAGCTCTTACGTTACTGGAGAAGACATCGCAGCTGATGGTGGCATCATGGCCTACACGTGGCCTGGTAAGATGCTGATCGATAATGAATGGAAAGAAGGAACCGAATAACAATAAAACCCCCGATTCATCACCAATGGAATCGGGGGTTTTATACTGTATCTTAAGCCCACCACATCTCAGTCGGCTGTTCTTCGATCAAAACAGATTGCAAGTTTCTCACAGCGCGCTGGAAACCTTCTTCGATCGACATGAGCGGGTCCTCATGTTCGATACTTACAACATGATCATATCCATAGGTGCGAAGTGCACTCATCATGTTCGACCACTCGCGGTTGCTATGGCCACATCCTACAGATCGGAACGTCCATGCCCGGGTCTTCACTTCACCATAAGGCTGCATGTCCGTTAAGCCATGCATGTTTACATTATCTTGGTCGATGTAAGTATCTTTTGCATGGAAATGGTGAATGGCATTTTCTTTACCAAGGATTTTAATCGCTGCAACAGGATCGATGCCCTGCCACCACATATGACTTGGGTCGAGGTTTGCTCCGACTGCGTCACACGTAAGCTCACGAAGCTTCAGCATCGTGTAAGGGGTGTGGACGAGAAAGCCACCGTGTAGCTCTAATCCGATTTTAACGTTATGATCCTTCGCAAATTGACCCCACTCTTTCCAATATGGAACGAGCTTCTCTTCCCACTGCCATGTCAATACATCTGAATATTCCGCTGGCCAAGGTGTAACTGGCCAATTGGGGAACTTCGCGTCTTCATGATCACCCGGTGTACCGGAGAATGTGTTAACGACTGGGACATTCATCAATGAAGCGAGCTTCACTGTTTTGACGAATGTTTCATGACACTCCTCAGCGAACGCCTTATCAGGAGAGATAGGGTTTCCATGGCAGCTGAACGCACTGATTTCAAGCCCTCTCTCTTCTACTTTTTCAAGGTATGCAGCACGCTTTTCTTCGCTCTCTAGCAGTTCATCAAGGTTACAATGGGCATTGCCTGGATAACCACCCGTGCCGATTTCAACCGCTTTTAGTCCAGAGGCTTTGGCGTGATCAAGCATCTCTTCAAATGATTTATCAGAAAAAAGAACAGTAAATACGCCGAGTTTCATGGTCTCACTCCTATTTTTAAAATAATTTATAGACGAACGCTTCTCCCTGTTTCACAGCTTTCATAAATGGCTTCGATCACTTGTGAAACGGCTCTTGCTTCTTCCGCTTTCACGATCGGTTCTTCTAATCCAAGACAGCTATTCACAAAGTTTGCCGCTTGAGGTAAGCCTGGATCGTCCTCACCTGGCACCCACTGGCTGCTACTGTTCAGAAGCATGCCGTACTTCGCTTTGTTCAATTCGAAAGGAAAAACATCGAGTCCTCCCTCACTTCCTGAAATGCTGACGGTCTCTTTATCCTCCGCAATGTTCGCTGACCAGGACGTTTCGAACAAGAGAGAAATGTTGTTATCGAATTTGATATAAGCCGTGACGTGATCATCAACATTGAACGTTTCATGGTCGAATCCGCCCCACAGGTTCACTTGCTCAGGAGTTTTACTTAATCGGTTGTACGTGGTGCCTGTCACCTCGACTGGCTTCGGGTTGCCCATTAGCCACATGCTGAGATCAAGGAAGTGACAGCCGTAGTCGATCAAGCTTCCTCCACCTTGAAGCTGCTTGTTTGTGAACACTCCCCAGCCAGGTACTTTTCGGCGGCGAAGGGCTTGTACTCTCGCTACCATCGGATCACCGATTTCTCTTTCGACGATCACTTGACGAGCGGCGCGCGGCTCCTTCATAAAGCGATAGTGATAACCGATCGAAAGCACTTTTCCTGACGCTTTTTCCGCTTCGATCATTCGATCACATTCTTCAACGGTCATCGCCATCGGCTTTTCACATAATACGTGTACGCCTGCCTGCAGCGCTTGTATCGCGAGGTCCGCATGGAATTTATTCGGTGTACAAATCGTTACCGCATCCACTTCTTTCAGCATTTCAGCAACTTCTTCATAGACATTCGGTATGTTGAATAAAAGTGAAACTTCTTTTGCTCTTTCAGTGTTAACATCATACACACCAAACAACTCTACTTGTTCAGAGAGTTGTTGGTATGCTGGAATATGGCGACCTTGAGCAATTCCGCCAGATCCTATGATCCCCATTCGTAATTTACTCACGTGATCACCTCAGGTTAATGATTTTCTTTGTTTCGTTTGATTCGAGTGCTGCTAGTACGACTTGAAGTGATTTCATCCCTTCATCTCCGCTTACTGGGCTTTCCTTATCTGAAACGATGCTATCAACAAAGCGATCGATAACCTGTGAACTTGTTTGTCCACCACTCTCGTTCGTCTGGATACCGCCGAGCTCGTATTTTACAACATCACCTGTTTGGTACTGAACGACGAGTGAGTTAACTGGATCATCTTCTAAACGAAGAATCGCCTTTTCTGCATAGATGATCGTGGAATTATCTTCACTCGCTGTGTACGCCCAGCTCGCAGCAAGCGTACCGACAATTCCGCTTTCAGACTTTAAGATACAAACTGCGTTATCATCGACCGTCGCAAAATCCTTTGCACTCGTTTCGACGAACGAGCCTACCTCTACGATTTCTTCGCCTAGCACATAGCGAATAAGATCTGTTTTATGAACACCTAGATCTCCCATTGCTCCAATAAATGCTTTTTCTTTTTCGAAGAACCAGCTTTCCTTACCGTCAACGCTCCATCCCTCAGGTCCTGGATGTCCAAATGCTGTTCTGAAACTATACACCTTTCCGAGTTCACCGCTTGCTAGTAGCTCCTTCGCTTTTGAATGAGACGGGACGAATCGCTGGTTATGAGCGATCATAAGCTGCTTTCCGTGTTCACGTGCCGTCTCGATCATGAGCTCAGCATCTTCTTTCGATGTCGCCATCGGTTTTTCGCAAAGAACATGCTTCCCTGCTTTTAGCGCAGCAATGGAAATCGGGGCATGTAAGTAGTTTGGCGTACAAACACTGATTGCGTCGATTTCTTCAATTTGTAAAACATCCTCAACATTCTCGTATGATGTCGCACCATATAGAGAAGCGATTTCATCAGCTCTAGATTTAACGATGTCACACACCGCAACGATCTGAACGTTCTTGTTCGCTGCGTATTCTGGTAAATGACGATGCTTCGCAATACTTCCACACCCAATAACACCAATTTTTAATGTTTTCATGGTTTCTCCTCCTCGATCTCCCTCTTATTTTGCTGAAATGGTTTCGAGCGGCTTTGCATTTCCATAGACTGGTTTCGAACGTTTCGTAGGAGCTGCCCATGCCACCGCATTTTGAATCACGCGCTGTATTTCCTCGTTATAATACGTTGGATATGTTTCATGTCCTGGTCTAAAGTAAAAGATTTTCCCTTGTCCACGCTTATATGTACAGCCACTTCTAAATACTTCGCCGCCTTCGAACCAGCTTAGAAAAACAAGCTCGTCAGGTGCTGGAATATCAAAGTGCTCTCCATACATCTCTTCTTTCTCTAACTCGATCTTCTCACCGATCCCTTCAGCGATCGGATGAGAAGGATCGACTACCCAAATCCGTTCTTTTTCATCTGCTTCACGCCACTTTAAATCACAACCTGTGCCCATCAGCTTCTTAAATATTTTTGAGAAGTGTGCAGAGTGGAGCACGATTAACCCCATCCCATCTAGCACACGATTGTGAATTCGCTCAACGACTTCATCTGATACTTCCTCATGTGCGATATGTCCCCACCAGAGTAAAACGTCTGTTTCGTTTAGAACCTCTTCAGATAATCCATGTTCCGGCTCATCGAGCGTTGCAGTCCGAACGCGATGGTCGCCTTTTAGAAAGTCAGAGATCGCACCGTGAATCCCGTGCGGATATACGCTTCTTACTTCCTCGTTTTGTTGCTCATGACGATTTTCGTTCCATACTGTTACATTAAGCATCTCTTCCACTTCCTTTTCTCTATTCTTTTACAGATCCTGATGTTAGACCAGATACGATTCTTCTCTGGAAAATAAGTACCATGATGACGAGTGGAACAGTAACGACAACTGTTGCAGCTGAGATTTCTCCCCAAGGAATCGTAAATTGTCCCTGGAAGAGTGCGATTCCAACTGGTACCGTTTTAAACTTATCCGCCGTGTTGATGGTTAGGGCGAATAAGAACTCGTTCCATGCTGCGATAAAAACTAGAATCGCTGTCGTGAAGATCCCAGGCACTGCAAGAGGCATGATAACCTTCCAATAGGTCTGCCATAGTGATGCGCCGTCGATTCTAGCAGCTTCCTCTAGATCGAATGGAATCTTCCTAAAGAAGGTTACGAGAATCCAAATCGATAGTGGGAGCGTGATCGTCGTATATGGAATGATCAATCCAAGATAGCTATTCGTAAGACCTAGATTCTTCAAGAAAATATAGATCGGTGAAATGGTTGCAATCTGCGGGAACATCGATACGGATAGCACAACACCGAGGATGATCGGCTTCCCGCGAAAGTTTAAGCGTGCGATCGCATATGCTGCGAACGATGCCACAAGTACGGTATACACGGTTGTGATCCCCGCTACAACGAAACTGTTCCATAGATAGCGCATGAATGGATAGTCTACGAAAACGGATACATAGTTTTGCAGAGTCGGATTAGATGTAAATGGAGAAAAGGCTTTTTCCCCGAATAGCTCTGACAATGGTTTAATCGAACTCGCAAGCATCCATAAGAATGGAAACATGACGACAAATACAAATAACACTAGAAAAACGTAAAATAATGGTCCCGCTTTCTTATTCATTTTACTTGGCCTCCTTCTCGATTTCACTCATTATTTTCCAGAACCGTCCTTGATTAATTCAGATCCAAGTAATTTAATGAAGATAGCGGAAATGATCGCAACACAGAGGAAGACGATAACGGAAAGTGCTGAACCTTCACCAAAGTTGGTTTGTGAGAACATCACCTTGTAAGCTAGAATCGATATCGTTTCAGTTGAGTTTGCTGGACCTCCACCAGTCAATACGTAGATCAAGTCGAACACTCGGAACGCATCAAGTGTACGGAATAAAAGGGCTACAAGAATGCTAGTTTTCAAAAGTGGTAGCGTTACGGTTAAGAACTGTTTCCACTTGTTCGCTCCATCGATCGACGCCGCTTCGTAAAGAGAAGATGGGATCGTTTGGAGCCCAGCAAGAATAAGTAGGGCCATGTACGGCGTTGTTTTCCAAACATCTGCAAAGATAACGGAGAACATCGCGCCCGTATCAGTCGTCAAAAGGACAGTCATCTTTTCTACTAGGCCGACGTCAGCAAATAGCTTTGCAACGATACCATTCTGACCATCATATAAGAACTTCCACATAAGAGCGGCTACGGCGGTTGGCACTGCCCATGGGATCAAGATACTCGCACGGATAAGTCCTCTACCGATAAATGCTTTATTGATCAATAATGCGATTGCGAGTCCAAGAATCAGTTCAGCTAAGACGGAAATGAACGTAAATACACCGGTGTTCCAAAGCGCTTTCCACATTCGACTGTCACTGAAATTATCTTTGTAATGTTTGAAGCCGATAAAGTTCGGTTCAACGACAATATCGTTGAGTGAAGAAGAGAGGCCTACGATTTTATCGCCTTGCTCAAGCTCTCCTGCTCCATTGATCGCTTTTAACTCCGAATTGATATCTTTCACTGAAGTTACTAAGTCTTCAGCAACACCTTCTTCGATTTCAACATACTTCATATCTTCCGGAATGTTTTCAAAGTTATCGAGCTTCTCGTTGATTAAATCATAGTTTTCAGCAGCTTTTGGCTTCTCTTGGATACGACCATCCAATTCTTCAAGCGTCGCTTTGATTTCACCAAGATCACCTGCTGCATTGCCTTTATTGATTTCTGAATCGATCGCCCCGATTAAGAACGGGTAGTTCTGTAAATAGCGGTCCATATCGAGCTGGTAATCCAGGTGAACGGAAGATTTCGTCGGATCGTTCAACCTGAGGTCAAATAAGCTAAAATAAAAGGATTGAATAACTGGCCAAATCGAGATTGCTAGAATTAAAAGCAATGCAGGCGCGACAAGTAAATAGCCTACTTTTGCATCACTTTTCTTCTTTTTCGTCTTCTTATCAACTTTAATAGGCTTATGAGGATCAATATCCGTTTGTGGCATGCCGCCGCTCCTCCCTTATGAAAGACATTAGCCTTCACACATATGAAGGCTAATGTTCATTTAGATTTACTTGACTAGCTTTTCTTTCATCTCTTTCTCCATCGCAGCTGCAGCTTCTTCTGGAGTTAATTCACCAGAGATCGCTTTCGATACGTTGATCTGGATGATTTCAGAGATTTCAGGATAGTTTGGAGCTACCGGACGAGACACTGCACCTTCAAGTGCGTTCTGGAATCCTTCTTCACCAAAGAATGGGTTAGCTTCAATAATTTCTTCGTCTTCAAATAATGCTGGAAGTGTTGGAGCATGAGAACCTTCGATCGCATCGATCTTCTGTCCTTCTGGACCAGTCATGAACTTTAAGAACTCCCAAGCTTCTTGAGGGTGCTCAGAGTAGTTATTGATCGCAGCCATCCAGCCGCCAAGTGCAGCTGCTGAACCAGCATCGCCTTCTGGAAGTGGTGCTACTTCTACGTTTCCAACGATTTTAGATTGCTCTTCATCGTTAGCTAGTGAATATTGGTAAGGCCAGTTACGGATAAATGGTGCTTGTCCTTCGATAAAAGCAGTATGAGATTCTGGCTCTGTAAACGTTGTGATGTTATCTGGAACGAAATCAGCATTTGCAATTTCAACCATCTTGCTTAGACCTTTAATCGCTTCAGGTGAGTTGATCGCTACTTCACCATTCTCATCGATGAACTCTCCACCGTAAGATGCAACAAACTCAACTGCGTTTGTAACAAGTCCTTCATATTGCTTCGCTTGCATTAAGTAACCAAACTGTGTTCCATCTTGGCCTTTTAGCTCAGATGCTTGTGCCATAAGGTCATCCCACGTTTTTGGCGCTTCAGAAGCTAGGTCAGAACGATAGAAAAGCATACCAGCATCGATAAATTTAGGCATCGCCCACTGCTTCCCGTTAAACGTAGCAGCTGACACTGGTCCTTGGTTATAATCTTCCATGTTGATTCCGTCTTTTTGAATGAAACGGTCAAGAGGTAGTACGTATCCAGCTTGAGCAAATTCAGCAGGCCAGATAACATCGATATCGAACACATCGATTTCAGATGATTCAGCGTTAAGCATCGTTACATATGCATCGTGCTGTGCACCTGTGTCTGTTGGCATTTCACGGAACTCGACTTTAATGTTAGGATTTTGCTTCATGAATTCTTCAACCATAACATCGGTTGCACCCGTCGCATCCTTACCTCGTGCATAGACGATCGTTACTTGTTCTTCATCTGTCTTCGCTTCTTCATCATTTGAATTAGAGTTACTGTTGCTTGAAGTAGAATTAGATCCACAAGCGGATAACACAAGAATAAAGGCCATTACAATGATCAACAGCTTACTGTTCTTCAAAAAACGCATGATAGAAATTCCTCCTTTTAATTGTTGAAATCGTTTTCAAAAATAATTGTAATCGATTTCAAAAAAGTGTGTCTTAAGTTGTCTTTCTTTTGACAAGTGAGATCGGTAGTTCAATCACCGATTGTTGCGTACGTTCGATCACACCATTCAAACAGTCGATAAATACAGACATCGTTCGTGAACCAATCTCTTCTCCTGGTTGATGGATCGTTGTGAGCTCAGGTTCTATCAAACTAGCGATAGGCTGATCATCAAACCCTAAAATTGCAAGTTCTTCTGGGACCTTAAGTCCGTGGCGCTTTGCTTCTTTCAAAACTCCTGAAGCAACTTCATCTCCACCTGTAAAGATCGCTGTTGGACGATTCTTTAGGTTTATGATTTTTTTTAGCACCTTTTTGCCATCTTCCATTGTATATGTATCATGGAATACCCATTCTTGGTTGAGTGGAAGTGCAGCTTCTGCAATGGCACGCTCAAATCCTTTACGGCGATCATTTGAAAGACCGCTTTTAGAACCGTGGCAAAATGCAATTTTCTTATAACCTCTCTCAATCAGATGACGAGTGCCTAAATAACTTCCATAGGCTTGATCAAGACGAACGATCGGAACGGTTGCATCCCGGTGATACTCATTACATAGAATGATTGGACCAGATTCAGTGTATGGTTCGATCTTACTCCAATCATTTTCGATCGAAGTGAAGATTACCCCATCTACCTGCTTTGTCTTTAATAACGTAAGAAAGTCCAATTCCTTCTTCTTGCTAGACTGTGTTTGGCAAATGAGCAGTTGAAATCCTTTTTCCTCTGCAACCTTTTCGATCCCATCAAGGATCGTTGTGAAAAATGGATTCGTTAGTCTCGGTATCAGTACAGCTACTAGATTCGTCTTCCTATTCCTTAAGTTTCTTGCTGAGGTATTAGGAAAATAACCTAATTCTTGCATCGCTTCATGTACAAGCCTTCGCTTCTCTTCCGATACGTGAGGATAGTTATTTATGACGCGAGATACTGTCGCACTCGAAAGTCCAGTTTGTTTGGCGACATCTGAAATTGTAGCCATCAATTAACCTCCCCAGAAAGCTCAATAGCCTCCCCCCGTTTTTTGTAATCGATTACATGGAATCGATTGCATTCATTGTACCCCATCTTTTTTACTCCTTCAAGACTATTTTTAGAAAATTTTCACGATTATTCACTCTTTATTTCAACTTTTCTTAAATAACGGTAGCTTCGAGACACACTTTCGATCGGATCTAACTGACACTCGTCCTGTTCGACGACCCACCACTGTACGCCGCTAGCTGGACCCACTTCAAGAACCTTTTCAATCTCAATATTTCCCGTTCCTAAAATAACCGTGTCTTCATTCGCGTCATCCGAACGATCCTTCAGATGAACGACCGGCGTTCGTCCCTTGTATGTTTGTAACCATTCGATCGGATCGTGCCCTGCTCTTTGCAGCCAGTAAATATCGAACTCTGCTTGAATCGTGCTATCGCTATCTAGAATCATGGCGAGTGGTGAGTTCTTCATGTCTTTCTCAAGTTCAAAATCATGATGATGGTAGGAGATCGACATACCATGCTCGGCACATTTTCCTGCCGCTTCTTTTAATACGTCAACAACGTGTTGATAGCTCTCTTCATTTCTCATTTCAGAAGGGAGCCATGGACAAACGATTCGCGTATTTCCGAGCTTCATTTGCTCATAAATCACCTGTTCAAGATCCTGTTCGATGCGTTCGAACGGAACATGGTGACCGACCACATCTAAACCAAGCTCATCCAGCTTTTCCTTTACTTCTTCCGGTCGTTTTCCGTATAGTCCAGCGAGTTCAACACCTTCGTAGCCGATTCCAGCTACCCGTTCGAGAGTCTTGAAGAAATCTTTTTCACATTCATTTCTTAGCGTGTAAAGCTGCACGCCAATGCCAATTTCATTTAACATTATAAACCTCCTTAAAAGATAAATTTCTCTCGTGTCCATCATTCGAGATGTGGTCTTTATATCCTCTTTTAAAATAAAAAAGTCCTTCCATTTATCATGGAAGGATGGAATTCAAGGTCCAATTAAGGACAATCTTCAATCGTTACTGCCTTTCCTCCACCAACGGACGGTGTGAAAGGTGCTGTTTCAAACACGATATTACTGTTTTCATCATACAGTGTGATTTTGATCGTTCCTTCTGCACCCTCAGTTAAGATAACCTCGTAGGTAAATACGCCATCTAACCCATTCGGCCCCATTGGTGTAGCCGTTCCTACGCCACATACTGTAAGAATCGAATTTTCCATCGCGCAAACTACACTTGTGAAGATATCTGCTTCAAAGTTAAAACCAAACATTGACCCTCCACTAGGAGGAACACGGAATTGAAAAACGCTCTGATCGATCGAACAGCTTGGGCAAATACTGATTCTTCCGTTCACATTTCTTCGTGTATCAGAAGGTACAAGAAAGTCCACTCTGTTATTCGCGAACGTTTCTGGCGTACCTGATTGGCCAGCTGTAATGGTTCCTCTGCACATGCACTCAACAGGCGGTTGAGGAGGAATTGGCGGTACGTTTTGCTTGATGATTCCTGCAAGCTTTCGACAATCCCATACTTGTATCGTCTGACCTGTAAACGATTTGAACTTCGCACAGCATGTTTTTGGATCGAGTTTAATAAACCTTAAGTTTGCTACTTTCAATCCATTCTTTTTTACTAGCGTAAAAAGCTGCTCTTCCTTGTCGTCAAATAGACAATCCTTTTTACTTAATTTGCGTAAAACACTACACACACAACCTTCACAATCGCAAGAAGTGTGCTTTTTCTTATGATCCATCGTTATCCTCCTCTCCTTTATTCACCATTTAGCTGAACTCTCATACTGCTAATTCCATGAAGCTTTCGGCAATCAAAGATATAAACATTTCCATCCATATCCACAAACGTTGCACAGCATGTTTTCTCATCAAGATTTTTAAACATGAGTCCACCGATATTCAATGTAGGATCACCAAATAATATCGTGAAAAACTGAGTCCCTTTTTTGCATAGGTCGTGCTCGTTATCCGTACAGTCTCTTAGGATTGAACATACACATCCGTCGCACTTGCCTTTCTTGTCTTTCGATTTTGAGTTACACCCACAGTCCATCTTGACCCTCCTTTACCCCTAAAAGTGTTATCACTCCATCTTACTCTTAAAAATTCGAATTGCTTGGACTAGTCACTAGACAACCTTAGGGATTTTTCAGCTCAATAAAAAAAGCCTCCGCAAACTTAATTGCGAAGACTTTAGATATCGTGTTAACAATTCTCCGGCGTACCAGCGTTCGTCGCTGTTTTAAACGAAGAACCGCAGCCGCATGATGCGATCGCATTCGGGTTTTCGATTGTGAACCCGCCGCCCATCATGTTTTGTTTATAGTCGATCTGCACACCGTTTAAGATCGGTGCGCTTTCGTTATCCATAATAATCGTGACGCCATGTTGTGGTTCGAGCGCTTGATCATCGTCGTTCATTTCTGTGTCGAAGCCCATTCCATAGCTTAGGCCAGTACAGCCTCCACCTTTCACACCGACGCGCAGGTAAAGGGTGTCACCTTCTTCTTGCTTCATCATTTCTTTTACCTGTGCTGCTGCAGCTTCAGATAAATGGATCATACGTATCCCTCCATTTCACCATAATGCTACTTCTAGTATACCGCGCTTAGTCTTTTAGCTCAACAATCCGACCTTATCGGGCAGATACACTCATTTCTTCAGAACGCTGTTTATATTTTATCTGCAATATTAGATTATGCTTTTCATCAAGCTTTTGACTGTACTCTAGAACTTTTGGATGGTTCAAGCCCATTGCTACTGCGGTTTGCATCATTTTCGTTCGTAGAGATTCAATTTCGTCATTGTATTGCTGGATTTCAATACCGTCCAATGCCTGCGTCCCCTCTCTATAAGTACCTCCTTCCATTCTACATGAATATCCTTTTATTAACAAACATACTTAAATTTGTTAAGAGGCATAATACGTTCCCGTAGCAATCGTCGTCGCTGGTCCTGTCATCATCACATGGTCATCTTCTTTCCATGTGATCTCGAGGTCTCCGCCGGCTAAATGAACCGTGACAGGCGTCCCTTTTTCGGTATGTCCATTCAACACACCGGCTACAACAGCTGCACAAGCTCCTGTTCCACAAGCTTGAGTGATGCCAGATCCTCTTTCCCATACGCGAAAGTGAAATTCAGATTTTGAAATCACTTCAACGAACTCGACGTTGATGCTTTCAGGAAATAGCTCATGATTTGTGAAATATGGCCCAGCTGTGGTTAAAGGAGCTTCATGAATAGTGTCTACAAACATCACCATGTGTGGGTTGCCCATCGAAACGCCTGTCATGGTAAAAGGTGTGCCGTCATAGTGAACAGTTTCCTCGATCACTTCATCTTCTGGATTTCCTACCATCGGAAGGCTCCCTTTCGTCCATTTAGGAATCCCCATGTTGATCGTGACAGACTCTACTTCTCCATTTTTTTCATGCACAACAGCTTGAACAATGCCACCTAGCGTTTCAATTTTAAATGATGTGTCTTTAACGATGTGATGCTCGTATGCGTACTTTGCTAAGCAACGCAGTCCATTTCCACAGTTTTTTCCTTCTGACCCGTCTTTGTTAAAGATTCTCATCTTAACATCCGCTTTTTTTGAAGGACAGATCAAGATCATGCCGTCTGAACCGATGCCAGTATGAACGTCTGACACATCGATCGCATACTGCGACAGCCGCTCTTCGTCTAAGTGTTGTTTAAACAGATCAATGTAAATGTAGTTGTTTCCTAATCCGTGCATTTTTGTATACGTAATTTCAGGCAATGATTTCACTCTTTCTATATCTTAATTGCTTTTTCGAACAGCTTGAGTTGTCCAAAAATAGTCATCATCTATTTTTACAATATGAACCTTACCATTGCAGCAAGGCATAACCAATCGAGTTTTAATCTCTTGTAATCCCTGTTCAAAGTCTCTTTCGGTCATAGGAGTCAATACATTTTCACTATGACAAAAAGGGCATTCATTCACATAAACGTCGCCCATCATCCTGTCATATGGCAGTGTATGGTTAAAGCTCGTCATGCGTGCTCGCCTCCCCATGTCAGTTATTGAAACAAGTATACAACAAAAACTGCAAAATACAATCATCCCGCACTAAAAGAAAAAAAGCCTCTATAAAAGAGGCTTCAAATTAAAAGATAAGCATACCAGCGATCGCTGCGTTAAGAAGGTTTGCAAGCGTACCTGCAAGGATCGCACGCATACCGAATTTAGCAATTTCCGGACGACGTTTAGGAGCAAGTCCACCAAGTCCGCCTAGCAAGATCGCTAGAGATGAGAAGTTTGCGAATCCACATAGTGCGAAACTGATGATTGCAACTGACTTATCTGAAAGGCTTCCGGTACCAATTTCTGGTCCGAAAGAAGAGAATGCTACGAATTCGTTAAGAATAAGTTTTTGTCCAATGTAGTTACCAGCCTGTACAGCATCTTGCCAAGGTACACCGATTACGAACGCTAGAGGAGAGAATACGTACCCTAGAATTTGTTCGATCGTAATGTCACCAGCTCCGAACCAGCCACCGATTCCACCGATAAGTCCGTTAAGAAGTGCGATCAAAGCGATGAAAGAAAGTAGCATCGCACCAACGTTAAGCGCAAGCTTTAGACCGTCTGATGCACCATGTGCAGCTGCATCGATAACGTTTACATGATCTTCGTTTCTTTCCATCTTGATCTTATCAGCTGTTTCTGATTTTTCCGTTTCAGGCATGATTAGCTTTGCCATCAATAGACCTGCAGGCGCTGCCATGAAGCTTGCTGCAAGTAAGTATTCCAATGGTACACCTAGTAGTGAGTACCCGATAAGCACAGAGCCGGCTACTGATGCAAGACCACCAGTCATAACAGCGAATAGCTCTGACTTTGTCATTTTATCTAAATATGGTTTTACAACCAACGGTGCTTCTGTTTGTCCAACGAAAATATTCGCTGTAGCAGATAGTGACTCTGCTTTACTCGTACCAAGTGCCCAAGAAATCGCTCCACCTAGTAGACGAATAATCCACTGCATGATTCCAAGATAGTAAAGAACTGAAATCAAAGAAGAGAAGAAGATAATGATCGTTAGTACTTGGAAAGCAAAAATAAATCCAACTTGCTCATTACCAATCAAACCACCGAATAGGAACGTGATTCCATCATTCGCATAGTTAATAATATCTTGTACACGAAGCGATAGCCATTTCAGACCAGCTTTACCAGCTTCCCACTTAAGAACTACAAATGCGAATGCTATTTGAATCGCAAGTGCACCGAACACAGTGCGTAGGTTAATCGCTTTACGATTCGTTGAAAAGATTAACGCGATAGCGAATAGAACAGCCATACCGCCTAAACCCCATAATATTTGCATGTCTTACACCCCTTAATTAATATTCGTACCAGTCATAAGCTTAGCGTACCCAATTCATTCCTATAAGAAAGCATATATAAATCAAAAGTTTGGATACAGCGCTTACAAACGTTTTTTGAAAAATTCGACATTTTTCGCAAAAGCCGCAAAAGAAAAAGCCTGTTCTCTCTCTATCAGACTTCTTTTGACCTTTGTCATTATAACACATATCGTTTTTATGAAAAGGATTTATTTTTATAATTCTAGAGCAGAAAGTATTTTATCCAAAAGTTGATCTGCATCCGTTGAACTCACCAAAACCCCGTCTACAATAGCAAAAGATTCTTCAAAGCAGTTCCCACAATACCCAAGACACCCGTAGTCTACAAGCTCAACATTTCCATAACTTTCTAGCGCTTTCCAAACTTTCTTATTGTTTCTTAAGTTCCCTTTGCAAAACTCGATCGTATGCAAACGTAAATATCCCCCTTACAATCGTTTTCAGAATTCATATTGTAGAAAAGTGGCAGTTTCGCTATACTTTTAACTGTCGAAGCAGATCGAAAAACAAACTCTATCTAACATTATAACGCGTGTATCATCTTACTTCCTTCATTTCCTTATCATTTTATTACTTAAAATTACTAATTTGGATGCAGCGTTATTGAATATGTCTTATAAAGGGGAAATTTCTAATGAAAAGGCTAGTGCTTTTAGGTGGAGGATATGGCGGCATGCGTATACTCCAAAAATTATTTGCTCAAGATGTACCGAAAGATGTAACGATAACGCTAGTAGACCGTAATCCATACCATAGTTTAAAAACAGAATACTACGCGCTTGCTGCTGGGACAGCAAGTGATCATCATATTCGCGTTCAATTTCCGAAGCACCCAAACCTTGAAGTCAAGTATGGGGAAGTTACAGGGATCGATCTAGAAGAAAATGTTGTTTCGCTAAAAGACGATGAACCGTTACCGTACGATTCTCTTGTAATCGGTTTAGGATGTGAAGATAAGTACCACAATGTACCAGGTGCGAAAGAACATACGATGAGTATTCAAACGATCGATGCTTCTCGAAGAGCGTACGAGGTCTTGAATAACCTTGGTGCGAGATCTGTCGTTGGGATCGTAGGCGGGGGACTAAGTGGCGTTGAACTTGCTAGTGAACTGCATGAAAGCCGCCCTGATCTCGAAATCAAACTGTTTGACCGTGGGAAAACGATACTTTCCGCATTTCCTGATCGTCTTGGAAACTATGTACAATCGTGGTTTGAAGAAAGAGATGTTACCGTCGTAAGTGAATCGAACATTACACAGGTCGAACCGAATACCCTTTATAATCACGGAGACCCAGTCCACTGTGATGCAATCGTGTGGACTGCTGGAATTCAGCCGAACAAATTAGTTCGTGATCTTGATGTAGAGAAAGACGCTCAGGGCCGCATCGCCCTCGATTCACATCACAAAATACCAGGTCATACAAACGCATTCGTTGTAGGAGACTGCGCGAGTCTTCCATTCTCTCCAAGTGCTCAACTAGCTGAAGAGCAAGCGGAACAAATCGCCCTCGTCCTTCAGAAAGAATGGAAGCAAGAATCATTGCCTTCTTTACCAGCGATCAAAGTTAAAGGAACTCTCGGTTCACTTGGGAGCAAGCATGGTTTTGGGGTCATGGCAAACAGACCTTTAACAGGAAGAGTACCTCGCCTTCTTAAATCAGGTATTTTATGGATGTACAAAAATCATAATGGATAAAAAAAGGTCAGTGGGATTCCCCACTGACCTTTTTACTTTACGCTGTCGCACGCTTATCAAGTACTGCATATAGATCTTTTAAACGAGGGTTACCTTCTGAAACAATTTGATGTTGGTAAACGACCACAGGATAGAAAAGATCTTCTTCGATCACTTTTGATGCAAAAGCAGCTTCTGCGCCCTCAAGTTCACCGAATATATCGATATAGCGTACTAAAATATCTCGTTCCGGGTATTTACGGGATAACGCGGCTTGTAACCAATCCGCCGTTTCTTCTGAAGATGGGAGGTTGACACAGCTTGCACAACGTTCACCTGCTCCATACACTAGCACTTCTTCCATGATGCAAAACGCCCTTTCTATACCATCTGTTGCTTTTATTGTACCTCAATCTCTATAGAACGAAAAGAAGCATTCGCCTTTTTTTAATTAGTTATTGCTTGTCGTCTATTTGCATGATAAATTTATAGTGATAATAATTATCATTCCGCGATAGCACATAGATTTTTTCGCTAATCATTAGTATAATGAAAGTATGAAGGGAGTCGATGAATATGCACGAACAGGTCCAGGATGTACTTAACAAATTGCGTCCATTCCTCCTACGTGATGGTGGAGACGTAGAACTGGTAGACATCGAAGAAGGCGTGGTAAAGGTACGTTTGATGGGAGCGTGCGGCAGCTGCCCTAGTTCCACAATCACTCTAAAAGCAGGAATCGAGCGCGCACTTCTTGAAGAAGTCCCAGGCGTGACTGAACTTGAACAGGTATTTTAATAACCGACAAAATTCATTCCCTCCAACATTTGGAGGGAATTTTTCATAACATCAACCATTCGATTTGTCTCATCGTATTGCCCCGCTCACCGATCAGCTCACTGAATACCCCTTTGAACAAATACTCTCGCTCTCCTTCACGGTCTACATAGTTTTGTAGCATGTGGGTAATCTCTTGTTTTTCTTTAAGGTTTTCTTCACTATAATAACGTTCGATCGCCTCTACATACGTGATCGGAAATAACAAACGCGCATACAACAAGTTCCATTCCATCGCACTCATCGATCTTCTTTGATGATACTCCAAAATAAATGATCTCACTTCATCATATCCCGCTCTCTCATCAAACAGCTTATATCGTGTCCATTCAGCAAGATCTCTCGCAGGATGATCGAGTATGAATTCTGATGGCAATAGAAAGTCAGTACCTCCGATGTTTTGAGCATTAAATCGTCTGAAAACCAATGTTCTTACATCGAATGGATTCACGCCAGCATCGATTGTCGCGTCGACAAGATACTGTATCGCATTTTCAGCAAGCCCCAGATAATAAGGAAACGTCTCGATGAACAACGTGTCAAACTCCCCTAACGGTTGCTCTTGCTTCATCAACGTAAATCGATAAGCCTCTAACTGATCGATTCGTCGTTGCCACCTAAGCTGCCATGGTTGAACTTCTGGAAGCTCACTATAGTTATTTAGTAAATTCCCACCTTTTCGATGAAGGAGTGCTAAACGATGACCATCGGATTCTCTGATCGTGCGTGTTTTCCACGGCAGCTGATAGAGCGTAACTGCTTCGTTCCCAATCGTCTCGATGTACCTCCCCCTTTTTGTAGAGATAGGTAGTAGTGTTGGCTCATTTTGCTGATTAAAATATTGTGAGATAAGGACGTACCAGGGGAAATCCTCTTCTCTTTCTGTTTCTGCACGTTTTAGGATACATTCACCCAATTCTGTGGTCTGCAGTACGTATCCACCGTTCACTCGATATACATGATTGACCACGATTCCGTACTGGTGAAATAGCTCTCGCTCTAGCATCTTCGCCCTCCACGTTGCGTCATATATATGTAAGATATGCCCGACCGCCCAATTTGTGTATGAATTATGGGTGCTAACAATTGTCATATTTCACAACTTCTAACCATATACTAATAAAACTAACCAAACAACAATACCAATTTACTATAAAGTTAGGTGGGACAAGAATGGGCGAAAAACCTGTAGATGCTGTAGAGAAAGCTGCTCGATCGAAGTTAAAAGAACGAGGAGTAGAATTAGAGGATATCGCAGAACTAGTGTATTACCTGCAAGTAAAATATCACCCTAACCTAAAGATGGATGAATGTAGAACAAACGTTGATCGCGTACTATCGAAGAGAGAAGTACAAAACGCAGTCCTTACGGGCATCCAGCTCGATGAGCTCGCTGAAAAGAATATGCTCGATCAGCCTCTTCAAGATATATTGATGAAAGACGAAGGATTGTACGGAGTCGACGAGATTATTGCGCTATCGATCGTAAACGTATACGGATCGATCGGTTTTACCAACTATGGATATATCGATAAATTAAAGCCCGGAATTCTCGAGAAATTAAACGATAAGTCATCAGGAAGTTGTCACACGTACCTCGATGATATCGTAGGTGCAATTGCCGCTGCCGCTTCAAGCCGTCTTGCCCATCGTTCAACAGAGTCTAACTAAACAATGCCCTAGGCGATCGCCTGGGGCATTTTCAGCTATACTTCCCACTCTTCTAGTGAGTTTGCGGTATAAATCGGTGCTTTTTCTACACTTTCTAAATGCTGTTTCGTTGTAACACCCGTGTGGACAAGTAATGTATCCATCCCTGCCTGAATACCTGCCATAATATCTGTTCTATAGTTATCCCCAACCATTAGCGTTTCATCTTTGTCCGTTCCAAGCTGTTTGAGCGCTTGCTCCATAATCACTGGTTCCGGCTTACCGATAAAAATTGGCTCTACTTCTGTAGACACAGTAATAACTGCTGTTAAGGAGCCATTGCCTGGAAGCAATCCTCTTTCTGTCGGTATTGCGATATCACCGTTCGTCGAGATAAATGTTGCACCGTTACGAACTGCGATACATGCCTTCGCTAATTTTTCATATGTAATCTCCCTGTCGATTCCGACCACTACATAATCTGGGTTCTCGTCCTGTAGAGTTAGGCCTTCATCCGTTAAGGCATCACGAATTCCCTCTTCGCCAATCACATACACGGAAGCACCTTTCTTTTCATTAGAAATATAGCTTGCCGTCGCCATGCTCGTGGTAAATACATGCTCTTTTGTACAAGGGACGCCAAAGTTTACAAGCTTCTCTGCTACTTGTTCTTTTCGTTTTGAAGAATTGTTCGTCACAAACAAGTATGGAATTCCTGCTACTTCTAGCCTTTTCACAAAATCTACAGCTTCTTGTATCTTTTCAGTGCCACGATACATCGTACCGTCCAAATCAATCAAATATCCTTTATACTTTTTCATAATGTCTACCTCCACTTATCTAAAAACCGCTTTCACAATGAAAGCGGTTAGCATTTTTTATGAATCTTCAGGCATAAAAGCTGAAACAGCACCAAGTTCTTCATTCAAATATCTTCTCACTTGTTCTGGAAATAATTCTAGCACACGTAAGTTGTTCGTTAAGTTCGTAAAGAGAGCGTCATGGTCTATATTGGTGAATTCCTGCATAAGCGACTTTCTCTTTGCAACGACTTGCTTTAACGCATCACTGCTCGTAGCTGGAATCACTTTTTCATCAGTAAGAATTTCAATGATATCCTCATAGCTTCCTGGATCCCTCATGATGAACCCATCGATAATCGTATTTCCAACATCGATGATGCTTTCGATAAATACATGGTGAAGTCTTTCTAACGCTACTTTTTCTAGAGGGGTTTGGAAAGAATTTTCCTTTAGAAGCGTTAGGTTATTTTCAAGAAAGATAAGCTGTTCTTCGATTTTCTTACGATCTACAAAATACATTCATATCCCCTACCTTCGACGAGAACTGAATATAGTTTATCATAATCTCGAATGAGATATCAGTTAATCGGGAATTTGAGAATGCCTCAGAGTCTGGTATGATAAGGATAAAAACTGATAAAGTTAAGAGAGGGTGTAGAATATGTTAGAAGATGATCAGTTCATTTATGATGAAAAGGAAAGCACGGAATCAAGGTTCATTTGTTTTATGGGACATAATCATCGGTTTGACTTGTGTATCGTGAAATCAGATCGATTTTATGGAAAGTCCCTCGTATTAGATATTCAAGGTGGAAAATTTGCGATCGTTGGACAAGATGATCTCGATGAACCAGGATACTTAGAACATGCCTATACGCTTAATGAAGAAGATGCAGAAGAACTTCGCGAATTTCTTCGTGGCGCACTCGTTTAATAAATAATTTCATTATGAATACACTACCTGATGAAGGTGGTGTTTTTTCATGTTTTACGATGATGATGAAACGTATACAGATTTTGCAAATGTTGAAAAAGGTAGAAACTATGTCCTTCCAGAGGATACGCCTGAAGGTCCTTATGGGTCTCCGGTGAATAAAAAGCTTGGTAAAACGACTCCCTGGAAAGAAGGGCAACGCTCATACAGTGCGTTTAACTACGAAAACAAGAACCTTCACCAAGGGCTTCCTCGTCAAGATCCTGCATCACATCCTCCGCACGATGATCCGGATCGTGAATCTGAAAAACCTTATAAAGCATAATAAAACCCTCCACCTCTGGAGGGTTATGCTTCTTGATATTGCTTTTTGGTTTTCTCTTTCTTCTGCTTCTTTAATACAAAATAAGGGCAGCCAAAATTGCAATATTCATATAGATAGTCAAGAACCGTGCTGAACTTTGTATCGAATGTGGCTTTCTGGTTGCGATCTTCAAAAAATCCCTTCAACCTTAATTGACCATATCCCCAGTCACCAACGATGTAATCATATTTATCGAGGATTTCGCTGTAACGATTTTGAAACGCTTCCTCGTTCCAGCCCTCCCGTTCTTCTTTTACCAACTCATAGGAGTGTTGATTAACTTTTATCATGTTACTTCCCTCACTTTGATATGGCTCGTTAAGATAATCATACCTTTTTTATTCCAAATGTCCAAGTATTGCTAGGAAAAAAGATCTTACAATCGGTGATGATAACAGTATGGAGGTGAATCTTTTGAAAAAGCAAACCCTGCTTATCGTTCCGCTTTTGTTTGGCCTAGCTGCTTGCCAAGGGGAGCAGGCAACAGACCCGTTCGACCATGCGGACTTATCACCGGTTAAAACCGACCCTGATGAATACGGAATGAACCATGCGAATACACAGGAAAAAGCAAGAAAAGGCTCATTTGGTTATGTGCGTCATTCTAGAAACACAAACAACATGAACTCAGCAAAAAAACCATCAAATGTTGTTTACCTTGATCGCGATCGTTTGGCTGAGATGATCAGTTCTATGGCGGTCGAGCTGCCTTACGTACATGACACTGCTGTTCTTGTAACCGATGAAGAAGTTCTGATCGGGTATAAAACGACAACTAAAAATCGTGACGCTACTGCTGACCAAGTTAAGAAAACAGCTCTTTCCGTAATCCCTAGGTATTACCATGTGTACGTTTCTGATATGGAAGGAATCATCCCAGAGATCGAACGCTATCAAAACGGATCGGCTGCAAATGGTCAAATGGACAAGAGCATCGATCAGACGATCGCTCAGATGAAAAAAGCGCCACAAGGGAAAAAAGTAAATGATGGAGAGAACGAAAACGGTGAGATGGTCGGTGAATCGAACGACGAATTGAACGACATGAGTGGAAAAGAAATGAAGAGTGAATAAAAGATCGGCCCTCATTCAGGGCCGATTTCTTAATTATTTTGTAGCTTCTTTTGCAGCATTAACCTGTTCATCAGCATGGTAAGAAGAACGTACCATCGGACCTGATTCACAGTGTTTGAATCCTTTTTCAAGAGCGATGTCTTTCAATTCCAAGAATTCCTGAGGGGTCCAGTACTTCATTACTTTCAGGTGCTTCTTTGAAGGTTGTAAGTACTGCCCTAATGTCACGATATCAACGTCATGAGCACGAAGATCATCAAGCGTTTGAATAATTTCTTCCTTCGTTTCTCCAAGACCTAGCATGATGCTTGATTTCGTTGGAATGTTTGGATTCATTTCTTTCGCACGTTGTAAAAACTCAAGTGTACGGCGGTATTTTGCTCTAGCACGGACTCTTGGAGTCAGTCTTTCAACCGTTTCAATATTATGGTTCATAATATCAGGTTTTGCATCCATCAATGTTTTCAGAGCTTCAAATTGACCGCCCATATCGGATGGAAGCACTTCGATTGAACAGAAAGGGTTCTTTCTTCTGATGGCAAGTACGGTTTCTGCGAAAACAGCAGCCCCACCATCTTTTAAATCATCTCTCGCAACTGCTGTGATAACGACGTGTTTAAGACCCATCATCTGCACGGAATCCGCCACTCGCTCTGGTTCTGCCCAATCAAGCTCAGTTGGTAATCCTGTCTTAACCGCACAGAAACGGCAAGCTCGCGTACACACATCTCCAAGAATCATAAATGTTGCTGTTTTTCTCTCAGCCCAGCACTCATGGATGTTAGGACAACGCGCTTCTTCACAGACGGTATGTAAGTTCTTCTCACGCATCATCTTCTTAAGACCCTTGTAGTTTTCATTCGTATTTAATTTTATTTTTAGCCATTCCGGTTTCCGTAGATGTTCTTCTTTTTTCGTCATAATTGTGTCCCCCTAAAACTGCTTTTCTGTATTAAAGAATAACATACGTATGGTGAATTTTTCTAGGAAAAGTCTGAATCTAATGACGAATGTCCCAGCCTTCTCTTCCATTATTTAGACATAATGATTTACCACTGTAAAACCACACTATACATAACGACAACATAATGAAAGGAGAAGAATCGTGAGAAAATACAGCTTTCTTATCCTTATACTTTTTTTCCTATTCCCTGCGAATCTCTCTGCTAATGAGCAAAATGAAGACGAGTTAAGAAAGACACGAATGATGCTGTTTAATAAAATGGAAACTGTTACGCAACTTCCATGGTACGTCTTTGCTGGAATAGATCAATACGAAAGAAGCATAAGAAGATCTCGAAATGATATTCCTAGAGAAACCGGGTCGATCGCCATCAACATTTCACCAGAGAAATGGGCTGGAGCTACTAACCCAAATAAAGATGACTCATCCCCAGAAGCGATCTCTTTCTTTGGAGGGATCGGTTTAGATGGAAATGAAGATGGCAAAGCAACACGAACAGATGATGAAGACTTGCTCTTTACGATAGGCTCGTTTCTACAACAGTATGGGACGGATATGGAAGATATTCGTATTGGTTTGTGGGACTACTATCAGCGAGATCAAGCCGTTAGAACAATCACAAGCAACAGCTTAGTTTATAAAACGTTCAATACGTTGAAGCTCGAGAAACATGCCTTTCCAGTACCGTTAACTGCGAATTACAGCTATCGCAGTACGTGGGGTGATCGTCGAGGCTGGGGAGGACTTCGCATTCATGAAGGAACCGATATCTTTGCTTCGTACGGTGTTCCTGTTAAAGCAACAAGCTATGGAACAGTTGAAACAAAAGGTTGGAACCGCTATGGAGGTTGGAGAATCGGAATTCGAGACATAAACGGAAATTACCACTACTATGCGCATTTGAATGGCTTTGAAAAAGGGATCGACAAAGGAAGTGTCGTACAGCCAGGGGAAATAATCGGTTATGTAGGTAGTTCTGGTTATGGACCAAAAGGCACTGCTGGTAAGTTCCCTCCTCACCTTCACTATGGCATCTATAAAGATAATGGTAGAACCGAATGGTCCTACGACCCTTATCCATCATTACGGTTGTGGGAAAGACAAGAGCGATCATACAAAAAGAAGAACTAACGCCACAACGTTAGTTCTTCCTTTTTTGATCTATTGGTTTTTTGAGACTCGAACAGCATTTAAGATGCTTGCTACAAGGCCTCCCCATATAATGACAATCCCAACAATCATCATGAAAATTGCGCTACCACCCATATTAACTTACCTCCTTATACTTTTCCTGTTCTACTTTAGCGTCCCATTTCTTTACGCTGAATAGGATACCAACAAGAAGAGCAAATCCAGCTACGAACCAGCCACTATATAGGATGAAGCCATCTGTGTATCCTCCATAGTTTCCTGTTTCAGTTTCAAATTCTTTAAGAAGGTTCGTTTTAAATAGATCGAACATCATGTAGCCGAGCACGATTGGAGTGATGACCCCAAGACATGCTTTCCACCAATAGTTTAGCGGAATGTCAGAAATGCCATTGGCATGATTTTCAAGACCAGGAAGCTGACGCAGGAACCATGCTACTACGACGACTTCTACAAGTCCTACAAATGCAATACCGAACTGATTGATGAAGTAATCCGCTGCATCTAGGAAGAACAATCCACCTTGTGTCGCGAACAAGATCGAGATGAGTGATGCGACACCTCCACCGATCAATACAGCTTTCGTACGAGAAATGCCAAACTTTTCAGAGATACCAGCAACGTACGTTTCTGAAATTGAGATTAGTGAAGATAATCCAGCAAGTACGAGTGATGCAAAGAAAAGGAATCCAAACATACCATTTAGTGCAGGGAACTCATTGATAATTTGAGGGAATACGACGAACGCTAGTCCGACTCCACCGCTTACAACTTCATCGACACCTAGACCTTGTTGAGTAGCCATAAATCCTAATGCAGAGAAAACTCCGATACCTGCTAAAAGCTCGAATGAAGAGTTACCAAACCCTGTAATAAACGCATTGTTCGTAATATCAGATTTCTTCGGAAGATAGCTTGAATACGTAATCATAATAGCAAAAGCAATCGATAAACTGAAGAAGATCTGTCCATACGCTGCTACCCAAACACTACCGGACGTAATGGAGTCAAAATTCGGTGTAAAGAATGCACTTAAACCTTCAGCTGCCCCAGGAAGCGTCACAGCTCTAATTACGATGATTAAGAAAAGCACGATCAACGTAGGGATAAAGATTTTGTTCGCACGTTCGATCCCTTTCTTAACCCCTGCAAGAAGAACGCCTAGCGTAATAATCCAAACTGCCACAAGCGGAATGAATACTCCTGGCACAAGGCTACCTGTTTCACCAGGATTAACAGTCAGCTGCAGATAGTCATTGAATAGGAAGCCTTCTGTGTCTGAACCCCAGCTCAAATTGAATGCAAAATAGCTATAAGAAATTGCCCAACCTATAATGACCGCATAATACGTAGAAATAACAAACGCAACAATAACGCCCCACCAACCGAGCCATTCGGTCTTTTTATTCATTCTGAAGAACGAAAGCGGAGCTGAACCTCTGAACTTATGGCCAATCGTAAACTCCAAAATAAGAATCGGAATACCCGCAGTTATTAGTGCAAATAAATATGGTATAAAAAATGCCCCTCCACCGTTGTCATATGCAACGGCTGGAAACCTCCAAATGTTACCTAGTCCGATTGCAGAACCAACAGCTGCTAAGATAAAGCCAGCTCTCGTTCCCCACTGAGCTCTTTTTTCCACTAGTATTACCCCCTTAGACGTTGTAACCCTTCTCCTTGTTCTCCTCCTTCCAGAAAAAAGGTTTAGATTTTTAATTAAATTCTGATTATTTTGTTTATAGTATATCTAGTACTATTGGCCATGTCAAAGCAATCTTTCAGATAATTTGTAAAATCACTTCGAAAATTAGCCAAAAACACCCCTTTTTTGTAGGATGACATAAAAAAAACAGGAGGATGGTCCCCCCTGTTCGATTATTCGTTAACGGCTTCAACCGTACGATTTTCGTATTTTGTTTTTAGTATATAGACAACAACCGCAAAAACTACTGCTGTTGCAAGCAGCCCAGCAATCGAGCTTCCTGTAAACCCAAGTACAAGATAGCCTACGAGCGCAATTCCAGCTACAGTCAGAGCATAAGGAAGCTGGGTCAACACATGGTCGATATGATGGCTTCCCGCGCCTGTAGAAGAAAGGATCGTTGTATCAGAAATCGGCGAGCAGTGATCTCCAAACACCGCTCCCGCTAGTACAGCGGCTAGTACAGGTAGCATATAGGTTGGGTCTGTCGCAGCAGCGATTTCTCCAGCGATCGGAAGCATAATACCGAATGTTCCCCATGATGTTCCAGTAGCAAATGCCATTACGCCTGCTAATAAGAACAAGATTGCTGGAAGAAAACCGATGGCTATATGCTGATCAACTAGACCAGCTAGATATTTACCTGTTCCAAGTGTTCCGATAATCTCGATCAACGTCCATGCAAAGAGAAGGATGTAAACTGCAGGAAGCATCGATTTGATTCCTTCAACGACACCTTTTCCAAACGCTGCTCCTCCCATGTTCTTAAAGAAGAAGAACACAAGAGACGTACCTAAACCGATCAAACCACCATATAATAACGAAGCTGCAACATCCGTATTTTCAAAAATCGTTAACGGCGTTACGGCAGCATCCGTTCCACTCACTGCCTGAATACCTGTGATGATCATAAAGATGACCGTACCTGCGATCAGCATAATGATTGGCCAAGCAAGATCTGCTACTTTCCCCTTATCACTTTCAGGTAAGCCAGTTGTCTCCCCTGGTACAGCACCTTTTGAAGGGTCGAGTACTTCTCCTGTTTTTTGTGCACGGTTTTCATGAACTCTCATCGCCTTAAGGTTAATATCGAAATAGCTTACGAAGAAAACCATTCCAAGTGCGAAGATCGCATATAAATTCATAGGAATCATTTTTATGAAAGCTTCTAAAGCACCAACACCAACGATGCTATGTGTAGTAAGAATACCACCTATAATTGCAATAATATAAGCTCCCCAGCTAGAAATAGGGGAAATGATACACATCGGGGCAGCAGTTGAATCGATGATGTAAGAAAGCTTGGCTCTCGAAACTTTGTGCCTGTCTGTAATAGGACGACTAACATTCCCAACCGCTAGAGAATTGAAGTAATCATCGATAAAAATAATAACTCCAAAGACTGCAGTAACGATCTGAGCACCAGTTCGCGTTTTCACTCGTTTCATGGCCCACTCACCGAACGCTCGGCTACCACCTGAAATTGAAATAAATGCAGTCATCATGCCTAATAGAAGTAAGAAGAAAATAATATACATGTTCCAGGTATTTAACCCACCGTCAGAAATAAAAATGCCCTTCACAATCGTATAGATTTCTTTAATAGAACCACCAATACTCCAGTCGTTGATCATCAACGCACCAAGGATAATTCCCACCCCTAGTGAAGGCAATACCTTCCTGGTTGCCACTACCATCAATAATGCGATGAGCGGCGGAATAATCGAATAAATCGTATTTTCCATATTCACCATCCTTTTCAAGTTATGGTTCACTACTTTTGGATAAACAAAAAAACGGCCAATGAAAGGATATGGTCCTATCATTGCCCGTTTTGCGGTTACAATGTCAAGTGTCCATCCCGATCAGTAGTTCTCCATTATAAGTAAGCCTCATAATGACAGTTCGACATTTATTCAATGTCGCCCCAACAAAAATAATGTGACGATTATTTCTGCTTCGGCAGATCTCCCTTTCGATGCTGATCATAGATGTCATTCTCCCAACACGTACTTATGAGTATCTGCTCCTCTACCTCATCGTATAAGATAAGGAACATTATTTAGTTTAATACAATTCGTTATTATAGCTTAGTTCTAAGTGCTATGCAAACACAATTTATTCCATTCCTCCAATATCGATAGCCGGATCAGGCAATCCTGTACCAGATCCATTATTGTAGAAGTTCGGCACATCTCCCTTTATAAACGTTGCAATAACAGGGATATCCGTTGTGACGACATCTGAATCTGTAGCAAATGGAATAACGATTTTCACATGCACTTCGATATGGACGCGAATATCAACCCAAGTGTTGTTGATCCCTACTTGCTGAATGTTATGTTTGATATCAGACTTTACTTCTCCAATCGCTGTAAATCTCACAGGAACTTTTGGTCCAAAGTTCGCGAGTAACGTATTGTTAAACGCTTGCCCAATCGGAATGTTATGGATGATTCCTTTACTTAATGGTACATCTTCATCAACTTGAAGCTCGACCCCATTTTCCTCTGCCCAATAATCGATCGAGTTATCTTCAACGCTCTTTAAGAACTTTTGCACTTTATCTGTCGATTGAGCAAGTACTTTATTTACAGCGCTTTGGTTAATTTGGACAATATCTACTTGGTTAACCGTTTCTTTTTTGATCAGCTCTTCTGTGCTATCTGCTTCTTCAACGATTTTTTTGTTGATGGCCTGGTTGATCGCGAGTGTTGCGATTCGGTTCGTTTCTGTTCTAGCTATTTCGATAAGAGTAGGCTTAATACCTTTTTCAACGATCCATAGTCCTTGAACTGTCATAAAAATAAATAGAATGAACGAGATAACAAACACATATCGAAATGGAAGCGGACCTTTTCGAATGAACCTTCTTCGAGTTCGGAACAAGCCAATATCCTCCCTTCTCCTCAACATGTATATGCGAAGAAGGAAAGAAGTATGGACATATTTTCCCTAAAGAAAAACCACAGCCCGCAAGCTGTGGTTTTTCTTATAACATTTTGAGCATCGCATCTCTTCCGATGGTTCCTACTTTGATGCCCCTTGCCTCTGCTTCAAGCGTTACAGATTCAAGTGGTGCTTCTAGCAGCTGTTCGATAGACCTTACACCAACAGCTCTGCCTGCAATGATTTTGCGATCACTTAACTTTTCATTAAGTAACGCAATATCCAGCGCTCCACACATGATGTAGCCATTTTCATTTGTAACAGCAAGAAAATTGGTCTTAGGTAGTTTCATGCTAATCGCTGTAAATGGATGACCATCGATCATGATAGGTGTAACATTGATCACGTATCCTCCGCCTCCTGACTCACAAGTTGTCATTCTATTTATATGAGCGCGGAGGCATGTTTGACAATCAAAGATTAATATCTGTTCTCAAGTCTAAATGCAAGAAGATCACGAAGCATTTCTGGTAAGTAGTACTTCTTCCTAGCGTGCTTCATCTGCGGATAAAATTTTCCGAAGGTGAACATATCCGCCGTGGCCACTGAATATTCTTTTTCTGGAGACAGCTGATGACCGTTATGGAGAATTTCTGTTACGTGATGAAGACCATCATCCATTACGACTGTTTTCACTTCGAGTCCATCAAAAGCCATGATACCCATGACTTCTCCTCTGAAACCTAATCCTTTAAACGTTAAATGCACGAGTTCGTCAGACATTGCATATGCGACGATCTCACGTAATTCACTTCCTTTTAGAATAACTTTACATGGATTGACGGGATGTGGACATATACGATGAAGGTCTTCTCTCGACACCTTCCCTTCACTTAATCCATCAAGCAGCATACCCGAATTGATCATTCCAATATCAGCATTGCACCATTCTCTAAGAGCAGCAGAGAGCTCGTCAGGAAGGACAGAGCGCCTGAACCACTCTGCTTCTAGAGGTTGTTCAAGGCGACACACGACCTCGTCTAATAAGTTTTGTGCATTCGCTCCTAATCGATCTAGCTGTTCCTTTGTCGCTTGATCTTCTTTATGATCACGCACAGAAATCGCATAAGCTTCTGCCTCAACTAATTTGCACTGTTCGGTATCATAGTTTAGGACGACTTCTCCTACATAATTTCCATTCTTACCTGCTTGAGTAATCAACGTTCCATTTACATTCATTCCATGCTTAAGAACGTGATGGGTATGAGAGCCGATGATCACATCGATTCCTTCAATATCCGTTGCAATCTGCTCGTCGTTCCCAAGTCCCATATGTGACATCAACACGACTACATCAGCTTTCGAACGTACTTCATCAACCACCTTTTGCAGCATTTCCCATGGTGATTGTATCGACCAGCCGAGGAGACTATAGAATTGTTCATATGGAATCGTTATCCCGATTAGTCCGACCTTAACGCCATCTTTCTCATCGATCGCGTACGGAACTGCCCAGGCAGGTCTTGCTCCATCAGAGTGAAACAAGTTCGACACGATGACTTGAAAATTGGCATCAGTGTATAGCTCTTCCAATTCTTGCTTTGAAAATGTGATTCCCTCGTTATTTCCGATCGTCGCATAATCATATTTCAGTTCATTTAATAAATGTACATTTCCCTTACCTGAGGTCCCCTCGGTAATCGGGTGAACTTTATCCGCGTGATCACCAAGATCTAACAATAAGTAGTGATCATGATGATAATCATGAATTCTTTTTCTATCTTTTATATAGCCAGCCACCTTAGGCCAATTTTCAAAGTGACTATGAAGATCGTTCGTATAATATAAATGTACCTTTTTTGAAGTCAAGACACTCTTCCTTTCTTAACCCGTCATTCCCTGCCAGACCAATCGTATCCCGACGAGAATTAACATCCACCTTAAAATAACGACAATCGTATTATCTGACAGTTTCTGATTAATGAAAGAGCCACATTTTGCCCCAATCCATGCGCCTGGAACTAATCCAATCAATAAAAATCCTGCGATATTCCCAAGGGCTAAATGCGTCATCGTACCGATTATACTCGACAGAAATATCATAAACATCGATGTTGCAACTGCAATAGAGGTTGGAAATCCGAATAATAAAATCATGGCAGGAACCATCAACGACCCACCGCCGATACCAAAAAGCCCTGATAGAATCCCAACGATAAACGAAACAACTAAGGCAGCTATCACTGAAAACCGATATTCACTAGCGTTCCCATCCAAATCAGTAATCGATCGCGAAAAACGTCCATCTAACTTCAATGGTCGCAAACGTCCCCTTACCATTAATAATATGGAAACAAGCACCATAAATACCCCGAAATATACAGAAAATTGATCGACGGCGATAAATTTGTTTAACCAAGCTCCTGCAATTGCACCAGGACCGCTTCCAAGAAAGAACAACCCACCGCTTTTATAATCGACTGTCTTTTTCTTCATATAGGACAATGTTGACGATAATCCAATAGCTACCAATACGACGATCGAGCTACCTACGATAAGCTGTGGAGATAACTCAGGTAGCCAATTCGTATACTGATCTATGATCAAAAGCCCAGGAACGATGATGATCCCTCCACCAAGACCAACCAAACTTCCAATCGTACCTGCAGCTAATCCGATAAAGAATAATAAGACCCAAGTTAACATGAAAAGAACTCCTTATTAGTCGAAAAGATCAAGTTGTCTTGGGTTAAGGTTCGTATACTCGATATCAAGCATTCGAATCATTTCTTTCGCATTCCCCGACGCATGACCACCAGAATTATTATTGAATAGTATATACACATTCTTACATTCTTTTCGTAACTGCTCAATTCTTTCTTTCCATTCCTTGAGCTCATTATTGTCATACTCATACAGATAGCGAACTTCTCGCCACTTTTGATTGTTCCCAGGGTTCCGCCACCCATTAACATTTCTTCCATGAAGTCGTACAAGTACATCATCATTCGAAATCGTCTCCATGACGATTGGGATCGAACCTTCTCCAGCTTGAGGCTCATCACAGATTGAATGTATGTATCCTTGTTCCTCAAGAAAAGAAAGTGTTTTCTCCCGAAATGCCTCATGATACCAGGATTGATGTCTAAACTCTACCGCACAAGGGATATCTCCCATTCTTTCTTTACAATCTCGCAAAAGATTCACGTTATCTTTGTTCACATCAAACCATGGTGGAAACTGAAAAAGAACCATCGCAAGTTTTCCAGAACGTTGTAAAGGCACGATTGACTCCTTGAAAGCCTTGAACATAGCATCTCTCGTCTCAAAAGGAATCTCCCCCCGCTCGTGTCCTGTCATTCCCTGATAAGCTTTCACAACAAACTGAAACCCCTCAGGCGTCTCACTCGCCCATTTCTCATAATTTCTTATAGGTTGCACTGCATAAAAAGAAGAATCAACTTCTACAACCGGAAAATGAGAACTATAAATCGATAGCTTTTCATTACTCTTTACACCCGGAGGATACAAATCATCATGATCCCCCCAACCAGTAACACCTATGTATATCATCAAATCCTTCCCTTCTATTTCTCTGCCTCTATTTTCTGACTTTAAAGGAGAAATAGCAAGGGAAAAACCCCGAAAAGCGGAGGTGGGCGTTTAGGTCCGACAGGCACTGGAACCATTTCGAATGAACACGCTTTTTGTGTTCAATCGAAATGGTGAAGTGACCCGAGGACCTGCCCCCTGCAGCTGGATCAGAAAGGCGGAGGCGAGCGTTTAGAAACGGAGATATTGGAACTCTTGAAATAGAACACGCTTTTTGTGTTCTGTTGAAAGAGTGAAATATCGTAGTTTCTGCGAGTCGCAGCTAGACCAGAAAAGCGGAGGTGGGCGTTTAGACCCGACAAGCGCTGGAATCCTTTCGTTTGAACACGTTCTTTGTGTTCAGGCGAAAGGGTGAAGCGACTCGAGGGTCTGCCAACCGCAGCTAGATCAGAAAAGCGGAGATGGGCGTTTAGACCCGACAAGCGCTGGAACCCTTTCGTTTGAACACACTTTTTGTGTTCACCTTCAACAATTGCATATAAGATATAATCCATTAACACACTTTCATTCCCCCCAATGTATTGTAAATCACAAGAATCTATTATATATTTTAATTGATAATGATAATCACTACTGTTTACTTTCTGGGGAGGACTGTAAATGTTTAATAGAGATGTATTCGATGTAACGATAATTGGTGGAGGTCCTGCTGGGCTTTATTCTGCATTTTATGGTGGCTTAAGAGAACTAAAAGTCAAAATTATAGAATTCCAGCCTAAATTAGGCGGCAAGATCCATGTTTATCCTGAAAAAATGATTTGGGATGTAGGAGGACACAAGCCATTATCTGGTGCAGATCTCATCGAATCCTTAGTTGAGCAGGGATTAACATTCGACCCAGAAGTAGTTTTAAATACAAAAGTTGAAAGTATCACAAGAGATGAAGAAGGAATTTTCACTTTAAAGAGTGCTGAAGGTGAGGAGCACTACTCAAAAACCGTTATCGTCGCTGTTGGGAGTGGAATCCTAAAACCACAAAAACTTGAGATTCAAGGCGCAGAAAGGTTTGAAGTTTCTAACTTGAATTATACGATCAAGTCTTTGAAACATTTTAAAGATAAAACGGTTGTCATTTCAGGCGGTGGTAACGCAGCGATCGATTGGGCGAACGAATTAATACCTGTCGCAAAGAAAATATACCTTACATATAGAAAAGATGCTCTTACTGGCCATGAAGCACAAGTCTCAAAACTTAAAGAAAGCTGTGTAGACTGTATCTTTAACACTTCGATCTCTAAACTGATCGCTTGCTGTAACCATGAAACGATTGAACAGATCGAATTAACCAACCATGTTACAGGTGAGATTTCCTACCTCCCGATCGATGAAGTGGTTATTAATCATGGGTATGAAAGGGATTCTTCGTTAATTGGTAATAGTGATTTGAATATTGAACTAGTCGATCAGTTTTTTATTGAAGGAAATTCAACGAGTGAGTCATCTATTCCAGGACTCTATGCAGCAGGAGATATCTTAAAACACGATGGAAAATTAAACCTTATTGCCGGTGCATTCCAAGATGCAGCAAATGCTATAAACAAGGCAAAGCTGCATATTCAGCCGGAAGCACAAGCGGTTGGCATGGTTTCTTCACACAACTCAGTGTTTAAGGAGCGAAATCGTGAGCTGATCAAACGAATGATATAAGAAAAAGGACCGCTCTACATGGCGGTCCTTCTTACTCTTTACTTATCAACGACTCCTATTTTTCTATACTTCCCAATAGCTTGATAAAAGACAGGAACAAACACGAGAGTTAGCAGGGTAGATGTTGTTAACCCTCCGATTACCGTGATAGCTAATCCTTTTGAAATCAAACCAGAAGCAGAATTAGAAAGGGCTAGTGGGATTAATGCAAAGATGGTCGCAAGTGCCGTCATTAGAATTGGACGTAATCTTGTTGCTGAAGCTTCAACAATGGACTCGGTTAAGTCCATCCCTTCTCGTCGATTACTTTCCACACGGTCAAGAAGAACGACAGCATTCGTTACGACAATCCCAATCAACATGAGCATTCCGATCATCGCACTCATCGACAGGGTCTGACCACCGATGAGGAGTCCAGCCAATGCTCCGATCGGAACAAAGATAAGAGACGATAGAATAACAATCGGGGTGATGATGCCACCGAATGTGATACTCAGTACAAGAAACACTAAGCCGACAGCTGCGGCCATTGCTAAACCAAGATCTGAAAACCCTTCAGTAATCATGTCCATACCACCAGAAAGGTCTACTTCGACATCATCTGGGAGAGAAAGATCCTGAATACGTTCTTCAATATCTCTTGAGGTAGCCGCAGTATCATCCCCTTTGATCGTAGCAGAAATCGTATTTGCTGTATCTCCATCTTGGTGCTCAATAGACGATGGAACGTTAATCTCTTCAATCGTCGCCACTTCACTCAACTCTTTTTCACCTTCAATTGTCTTTACAGAGAACGCTTCTAATTCTTCTTTAGAAGACAACATATCGTCGAAAACAAGCTCAGTTTCCCAGCTTTGGTCGTTAAGCGTTAGCGTTCCACCATCAACCGTATGCAAACGTTCCTGGATAGGTTGTATGAGCTGGTATGGACTAAGCTTTAGTTCCTCTCCTTCTTCGCTGAGACGGATCCGATATTTTGTTTGCGAATCCTCCATCCCGTTTTGAACATTTTTCAGCCTATCATCTTGCATTAATAACGTTTCAATTTGATTCGATGCTTGATCTAATTGATCCAGATCATCACTGTAGAGGTTTACATCTATACTATTTCCAGATGGCGGTCCTTCCTGTTGGATTTCTGTTGCCTTGACAGTTGCTGACTCATACTCATCTTGAGCGATAGTCTGAATTTCCTGTTCATATTTTGTCATCCACTTATCGATCGGTTCATCTTCATTTAACTGCACGAAAAATCGGGCAACGTTTTCCATTGTGTTTGCACTGGATCCTGGCATTTGCTGCTGACTCGTAAAGCCAATCGAAACCTGATTGTAATCGATCGCGTCTTCATCACTTAGGACACGTTCAATTTGTTGAGCAAGCTCATTTGTATCTTTTAATGTCACCTCTTTCGGTAAGGTCACTTCCACTTCAAACGATTCGTTCCCTTCTGTTGGTAGAAATGATACCCCTAGTGCTGGGATAAGCGAGAATGAGCCAACCAACAAAAAGATTGATAGAGTAAATACAATCCATTTTCGCTTCAAAGCCCCATGTAGGAACCGTTCGTACCAAGAGGACCCTTTAGAATGATTAGGCTTTTTATCGACTTTCTTAAAGAAGCTCTTTCCAAGTACTGGAATGAGCATCACTGCTACAAGGAGTGAAATGAGAACAGAAAACACAACAGCTAAACTAAATGGTCGGAAGAACTCTCCTAAGATGCCACTTACAAAAGCAAGAGGCATAAATACAATCACCGTAGCAATCGTAGAAGAGGCGATCGCACCCATCACTTCTTTTGTTGCACGAAACACGAGTTCCCGCTGCTTCATATCAGGATAGTTCTGCTTCCACCGATATATATTTTCGATAACAACGATTGAGTCATCTACAATCCTACCGACCGCAACAGCCATTCCACCCAATGTCATGATATTTAGCGTGTAATCAAACTGATTGAGTAGTGCAATTGTTCCTAGAATGGAAATAGGTAAGGAAAGAATGGCAATGAAAGTTGCACGGATATTTCGTAAGAACACCAAAATCACGACAACTGTAAACAATGCGCCAAATCCGCCTTCTTTTAATAGTGCCGAGATTGATTTTTCTACTTCTTTCCCTTGGTCCAACACAGTGTATAGCTCATAACCTTGCTCATCTACACGTTCATTTAAATACGTTTTGACAGATTTAGCTACATCAGCTGTGTTTGCTTCTTGACCTTTCGTAATTTCGATTAAAATGGAATCCTCTCCATTAAAACGAGATATTTCAGGTCGTTCCGTCGCTTCTTTCACCTCAGCTATATCCGACAATACGACACTCTGTTTACCAGACCCAGAGGGCTGAGAAGGCTGTGCCGCTTGCTGACTGGGGGATCCTTGGCCATTACGTTCCTCGCCGGGAGATTGCTGCTGAATCGCCTGATTTTGGGATAAGGGAATCTCAACCTCTTTTAAGTCTTCAACATCTTGCAAGTCACCCTTAATCTCTACAGGAATGGAGTTTCCTTCTTCATTCAATGAACCAGTTGGCAATTTATACTGTGATTGTTGAATGGCATCTTTAATGTTAGATAGCGATAACCCATATTGAGATGCTTTTTCTTCGTTGACGACTATTTGTAAACTCGTCTCTTGCCCCCCTGTAATTTGAACACCTGATACACCTTCCATATTCTCAATCGTAGGAACGATGTTCGATTCGATATCATTTTGTAGCTTTTCTATTTCCGTAGATGAAAGTGCTGCTTGATACACTGGGGTAGAGTTGATCGATATAGCCGTGACATCAGCTTCCACATCATCAGGCAGCGATACACCGTTCACTACGTTTTCAACATCGGATTGAGCTTCCTCAATGTCCTGACCAAAAGGATACATGATGGTAATCATAGACATGTTTTCTCTCGTTGTACTAGATATTGAGTCATACCCTTCCATATTAAGCAGTGCATCCTCAAGTGGAGTCGTAACCTTTTCCTCTACTTCCTCTGTAGAAGCATTCGGATATGGGGATTGAACAGTTAACACAGGGAAAGATACGTCTGGGAATGTTTCAACTTTAATTTTATCAGCTGCCAGCACTCCGCTGACGACAACAAGTAACGTTAAAATAATAATAGCTACTGTATTTTTTAAACTTAGCTTTGTAATCCAACTCATAGTGGGTTCTCTCCTTTCAAATACCTAGAGTCAGCATACCCACTTATTATGAACTGAATATGAACAAATTAAGATTTATGAGTTTTTTTTATTTGCGGAAGCGTAACGAGGAACGTCGTGCCGATTCCTATGTCACTCTCTATTTCCACAGAACCTTGATGAAGATGAATAATCTTGCGCGCGATCGAGAGCCCTAAGCCGTTACCTCCCTGGTTTCTTGTTCTAGATTTGTCTACTTTATAAAAGCGTTCAAACACCCTCACTTGCTCTTCTGGTGAAATACCGACACCTTCGTCAGAAATAGAAACTACGATTGCATCCTCCCTTTCTTGCATTGCTACAGTGATCTTCTTTTCTTCAGGAGTATATCGAATAGCATTCGTAATTAAATTGATCCACACTTGCTTTAGTTGGTCCTCATCAGCTTGGATTTTGTAATCGACCGTATCTAGCTGAATCGTTTGATGTTTTTCAGACCATTGGGGCTCTAAGGAAGCAACCACTCTCCGCAACTGTTCATCCAAATAGTACGCTGACGATTCGAACGGTGGATGTTCGGAGTCTAGCGTAGCAAGTTTTAATAAGTTCTGACTCAATGAAGATAATCGCATACTCTCATGTTCAATGATCGATAAATATTCCTTACCTTCTTTTTCGTCCTTAACAACATCATCCTTTAACGCTCTAGCAAATCCTTGAATAGACGTTAGTGGCGACTGAATCTCGTGAGAAACATTAGATACAAACTGCTGCCTCATGTCCTCAAGCTCATTTAACCCTTTCACCATGTGGTTAAAATGATGGGTTAATTCTCCAAGCTCATCTTTTCGCTTACTCTCGATTGATACATTAAAATTTCCCCGTGCTACCTTCTTCGTTAATGTGGTCATCTCTTTTATAGGGCGAATTGTGTATTTTGTTGTGATGATAAAAATAGCACTGCCCAATAAGAGAATGGAGGAAAATAGCGTTAACATCACTTTTCTAAAATCATTAAAGATAAATTGGAAGTTTGGAGTGATGAATATAGCGTAGGATTGACCTTCTACCACAAAAGGTATTCCAACGATAGTTCGACGGAGTTGTTCTTGTGTCTTGTACGGCTCCCCATTCAATACCTCACTAATTGCTTCTTGAGAAAGATTTCGAATCGGTCGACTCTCATAAACTGCCGTGTCTAATTTCTCGCTGAACAATACGATATCAAAGCTAATAGAAGATATCGCATCCAAGTATGTAGAAATATCGAGATCTGGATTTGATTGATAAATTTCTATAAAATCTCTTCCAACACTTTGCATCCGTTGTTCAACACGATCTGAAATCTGATGTTCATACAAACGACCTGAAATCAAAAAGGTAACGAAAAGACTAAAAAAGATAGCAATGAGGAAGGTGGCAACGATTTGAACATATAAGCTCTTCACGCTTCGATCCCCTCTATCCGATACCCTAGTCCTCGAATGGTTTTAATCGATACTGTTGCATCCCTTTGTTTAAGCTTGTCTCTTATCCGTTTCACATGAACATCGACGGTGCGGTCGTCCCCTTCATAATCGAATCCCCAAATCTTTTCGATCAGCTGCTGTCGGGTGAAAATTCGTTCAGGATAGCTAGCTAACATATATAGTAGTTCAAATTCTTTCAGTGGCAATTGAACAAGCTCCTCGTTCACCTTCACTTCCTTTTTTTCTGTCTCCATTCTGATATTGCCAACTTGGAGTGATTTAGAAGCCTGGACCTGATACCTCCGGAGTAAAGCCTTAACACGCATCACTAGCTCTGTTGGTTCAAACGGCTTGACGACGTAGTCGTCTGTCCCCACTTGAAAGCCTTTTACTTTGTCGTGTGTTTCACCTTTCGCAGTCAGCATCAATACTGGAATTTCGTAGTAGCGTCGAATCTCTTCACATAAGCTATAGCCATCTAACCCTGGCATCATGATATCAATGATTGCGAGGTCAATGGACTGAGATGCTAGGATCGACAACGCTTCTTCGCCATCTGCAGCTTGCACTACATGATACCCTTCATGATTCATATATAGAGATACTAACTGTAGAATATTTGGATCATCATCTGTTATTAAAACGCGAATCATGAGTTTCCTCCTTTTTAAAAAAAATAAATGTTACTAGTGTATTATGGCTAAACGAGAACAGTAAATAAAAAATTATTACATAATGTGCAATGAAAAAGATAGTAGGAAAACTAGTCCTCTCTCTATTTTAGCTCTTGTTTGTATCTTTACACGCCCTTTTAATGAATCCTGCAACAACTATTTCATCAAACCTGTTACAATCGTTTCTTTACTACGAATAAAATGAGATTCGTCATGGTCTCAAGTATATATCTCAAATAATGAGAGTGGACTATATAAAAATAAGCCACACCTTGATCCAGCTAAGGATTAAGATGTGGCTTTATTTTCGTAGCCTTACTACTTTTTCGCTAAAAGATACATAAAGTAAGGAGCTCCGATAATGGTAACGATGATTCCAGCTGGAATGCCGCTAGGATCCAAGATCACACGCCCAATCGTATCGGCAGTCAGGAGCAAAATACCTCCTAATAATGCAGTGACCGGAACGAACGCTTGGTGGCGTGGTCCAACGAGGGACCTAGAAATATGCGGAGCCATCAACCCTACGAATGCGATACCACCGCTTACTGCTACTGAAGCAGATGCTAGCGCAACAGCGATGATAATTAATAGGATCCTCTCTTTACCAATGTTTACGCCCACACCGATCGATACGTTTTCATGAAGTGTTAACGTGTTCAACACGTTCGCTTTCATAAAAACAATCGGGAAAAGAATCAGGATCCAAGGTGCTAATGAAAGGACGAAGATCCAATCATCTCCCCAAATACGCCCCGCCATCCAATTGGCCATAAACGCATGGTCTTCCATCTCTAACCGAGTAGATAGCACCAACGTAGCTCCATACAAAGCAGCAGCTAAACCTACACCGATCAACACTAACCTCGTGGGCTCAACACCTTCACCTTTTATGTATGACATGACATAGATGATAGCAGCAGTCACCATTCCACCAGCTAACGCAAAAAGAGGAAGGATGTATAGAAAGCTTGTAGACTCTACCGAAAAGAACATGATGTAGACTACGATCATTAAGCCTGCTCCGGCATTGATACCTAGGATACCAGGATCAGAGAGTGGGTTCTTCGTAATACTCTGTAATATCGCACCAGAGACGGCAAGTCCCATTCCAGCAAGTACCGCAACGAAAATTCTTGGCATTCTAAATTGAAATAGAATTAAATTCTCCCGCTGAGTCCCTTTCCCGATGATCGTACGAAAAAGTTCGCCAGGAGTTAAAGAAGCATAACCTGTTCCGATGCTTATGATAATCGCGAGGACTAACAACATAGCTGCAGTGATTACAGTAATTCTGAACCGTTTGACCTGTTGTGCATTCATGATAGCTTCCTCCCTCCTTTTCTAGCGAGATAAAGGAAGAAAGGAACGCCGACCATAGCGACAACAGCTCCTACGGGCGTTTCATATGGAGCATTCACCGTTCTGGCAAATGTGTCTGCTAGGACTAAAAGTACACTGCCAAAAACAGCTGAACAAGGAATGATCCAACGATAATCTGTTCCTACAAGAAAGCGTACGATATGTGGCACGAGTAAACCAACAAAAGCAATCGCCCCTGCAAGTGACACAGCCGCTCCTGCCAAGATCAATACTACTGTCATCAAGATCGTTTTCGTTAGAAGGGTTCGTTGTCCAAGACTCTTAGCTAAGTCCTCTCCAAAGCTAAGAATCGTTAGTTGCCTCGATAGCATAATAGAAATTAAGATTCCTACTAGAGCAACAGGAACAATGATTTTCAACTGTGTCCAATTGGTTCCAGAGACACCACCTGCTGTCCAAAAAGCAAGATCTTGAGAAAGTTTATAATAGATCGCAACGCCTTCTCCTAACGAAGAAAGCAGTGCAGACACAGCTGCACCTGCTAACGTAATACGGATTGGAGAAAGCCCCCCCCTAGTCATTGAACCTAAACCGAATACTAACAACGCCCCAACTCCCGCTCCAACAAACGATAGCAGCATAACGGTGAAGTATGACGAACCTAGGTTAAATGCAAACACACAAGCGAGGGCTAAACTTGCACCAGCGTTCAAACCGAGTAAACCAGGATCTGCAAGAGGGTTTCGAGTCATTCCCTGCATGATTGCTCCACTCACAGCAAAGGCAGCGCCGACAACTGCAGCTCCAAGCTCTCTTGGTAACCGAAGACTTACGATAATGCGATCTGTTTCTCTGCTAGAATCATAATTAAATATAGCTTCCCAAACTGTTCGAAAATCAATCTTTGCAGCTCCAACTGAGATAGCAAGACCAATACTTAATAAGAGGAGTAAGCACCCCAAAAGCAAGATGGTCAGGCCTACCTCAGGTCTCGAATACACTTTTACATCTTTTATAACCTTCGTCTTCGTTTTGAACATTGAAATTATCCTTTGTTATTTCGTTAATTCTTCGACGATAAACTCCAATTCTTTCTCTAGAGAGATCGGGTCGTTAAAATAGAACGATTCTGAGTCAAACTGAATTGCATTTCCATTTTTTACAGCAGGAAGCTCTTTCCAAACATCAGATTCCATAAAGGAGTTGTCTGGATTACCTGCTCCAGTTCCAACAAAGATATAATCTCCAGCATAAGTAGGAATCACTTCTGTAGAGATGGCTTTCCAACCTGGACCGAAGACATCTTCTTCTAATTTCTTAGGTGCTTTTAATTCAAGAGCTTGATAGATGACCTCTGTTCCACGTCCCCAGTTTTCACCATAAACGTACATATCTTTGCCGTATGCTTCCATAACCATGAACGTCTTGTCTTCTCCAATAGCAGCTTTTACTTTTTCACGAGCATCTGCAGCTTTTTCCTTCCACTCTTCAACCCATGCTTTTGCTTCATCTTCTTTTCCTACGATTTTCCCGATTTCAACATGCTGCTCCATGTAATCATACTTATCGTATGACATCGTTACTGTAGGAGCGATTTCTTCATATTTCTTTAAGTTTTTATCATCAGAATACGTAATGATTAGATCTGGATTAAGCTCTAACAGTTTTTCATATGAGTCTGCAGTAACGACTTCAACGTCATCAAGCTTATCTCCATAGAATTTATTAGATTTTGGATATTCATTTACAGCGATCGGTGTAATGCCTAATTCCAACAAGTTTCCTGCATATGTAGCCGCTAGCATTGCAACACGCTCTGGTTCTTTAGGAACTTCAACCTCTCCATTTTCACCTTCATAAACCCTTGTATCTTGTTTATCACTATCGTCTTTTTCCGCAGAACTTTCACCTGATGTGTTCTCAGAACACGCTGCTAATGCAAACACTAAAGCTAATAAAGATAAACTAAGTAAAAGTTGTTTAAATCCTTTTTTCATGTTGTTCTTCCTCCTGAATGTATGATAATAAGAATCATTCTCATATGATGGAAATAAAAAAAGCAGTTACGCTAAGTTCTCTATGAACTGCTCAGTTTTTACGAGATCATACGTCAAACATACTGGCTTCCTCGTTCTTGGGTCCATCCCGATTTCAGCATCGATATTGAACACATCGTAAAGGACTTTAGACGTCATCACTTCTTCAGCTCTTCCCTCTTTTACAATTGAGCCGTCTTTCATAGCCACCATGTGATGAGCAAACCTCGCAGCATGATTTAAATCATGTATGACCATTACGATGGTACGCTTTTCATCACGGTTCAGTTGATGTAATAGCTCGAGTACTTCTAATTGGTGAGATAAGTCTAGATAAGTGGTAGGCTCATCTAATAATATGATATCGGTTTCTTGCGCGAGTGCCATGGCGATCCAAACACGCTGTCTTTGACCACCAGAAAGAGCATCTACAGGTCGTTCCTTAAATTCAAGAATACCCGTTACACGAAGTGCCCAGTCGATCACATCATAGTCCTTTTTCGTTAGCTTACCGAATCCTTTTTGATAAGGATACCTGCCATAAGAAACAAGTTCTCCAACAGTCAGACCAGCAGGTGAATCCGGGGACTGAGGTAAGATCGCCATTTTTTGCGCGATTTTCTTAGTAGATTCTTTACTGATGCTTTTACCGTCTAAGTAAACTGTTCCAGCATTCGGATTGAGTATGCGTGATAACGTTTTAAGAACCGTTGATTTACCACACCCATTCGGGCCGATAATCGTCGTGATCTTTTTATCTGGAATCTCAATTTTTAAATCTTTAACGATATTTTTTTCACCATAACCAACCTTTAAATCCTCTGCATATAGTCTGGACATGGTTCCCCTCCTTAGAAATTCTCAAGTATCACTGAACTCCAACTCACCAAATGAAAATGATTATCAATGTCATAACTTATTCTAGTCTATCGTATTTATACTGTCAACCGAATAATCAGCATTCTTATGCAATAAAAAAAGACCCTGGAGTAACCACCAGGGTCTTTATGAATGTTAACCGATCGAACCTTCCATTTCAAACTTGATAAGGCGGTTCATTTCGACCGCATATTCCATTGGAAGTTCTTTTGTAAATGGCTCGATAAAGCCCATTACGATCATTTCTGTTGCTTCTTCTTCTGAAACCCCACGGCTCATTAGATAGAAGAGCTGTTCCTCAGAAACCTTCGATACTTTCGCTTCGTGTTCAAGAGAAATGTTATCGTTAAGGATTTCGTTGTAAGGAATCGTATCAGAAGTTGACTCATTATCCATGATAAGCGTGTCACACTCAACGTTAGAACGTGCGCCTTCAGCTTTACGGCCGAAGTGTACGATACCACGGTACGTTACTTTACCACCTTGTTTAGAGATGGATTTAGAAACGATCGTTGAAGAAGTGTTTGGAGCAAGGTGAATCATCTTCGCACCTGCATCCTGATGCTGTCCTTTACCAGCTAGGGCGATGGAAAGTGTCATTCCACGTGCGCCTTCACCTTTAAGTAGAACGGCAGGATACTTCATCGTAAGTTTTGAGCCTAGGTTACCATCGATCCATTCCATCGTTGCATTTTCTTCTGCAACAGCACGTTTAGTAACAAGGTTATATACGTTGTTCGCCCAGTTCTGGATCGTTGTATAACGACAGTAAGCGTCCTTCTTAACAATGATTTCAACAACCGCACTGTGTAGTGAATTCGTTGTATAAACAGGAGCTGTACAACCTTCAACGTAATGTACAGAAGAACCTTCATCAGCGATAATAAGCGTACGCTCAAACTGTCCCATATTTTCAGAGTTAATACGGAAGTATGCTTGTAGAGGTGTATCCACTTTTACGCCTTTTGGTACGTAAATGAATGATCCACCAGACCAAACAGCAGAGTTAAGAGCTGAGAACTTGTTATCTGTCGGAGGAATCGTTTTACCGAAATGTTCTCTGAACAACTCTTCGTTTTCTTTAAGAGCTGTATCCGTGTCCTTAAAGACGATTCCCATCTTTTCAAGGTCTTCTTGCATGTTGTGATAAACAACTTCGGATTCGTACTGAGCAGATACACCAGCGAGGTACTTTTGCTCAGCTTCAGGAATTCCAAGCTTATCAAACGTTGTTTTGATTTCTTCAGGTACTTCATCCCATGATCTTTCAGACTTCTCAGAAGGCTTTACGTAGTACGTAATCTCATCAAAGTCTAAATCAGCAAGGTCGCCGCCCCACTGAGGCATAGGCATCTTATAAAATGTTTCAAGAGATTTCAAACGGAAATCAAGCATCCACTGCGGCTCATCCTTAATTCGAGAAATTTCTTTAACGATTTCAGGAGTCAAGCCACGCTGTGAGCGGAAAATTGAAACGTCTTTATCACTAAAACCATATTGGTAATCGCCAACTTCAGGCATTTTTTTAGCCATAGTATTTCCCTCCTAGACATATTACATGTCAGTGTTTGGCTTACGTTCTCTTTCCATCATTCTAGTATGAATAAGCATCTATTACAACACCTGGAAAGGGCTTAAGCCTGGTCGTTCTGTTCCTTAAACCCTTTCTCCATCGCTTTCCAAGAAAGTGTTGCACATTTGATACGAGCAGGAAATTTAGAAACTCCTTGAAGCGCTTCGATGTCACCTAGATCGAATTCTTCTTCATCGTAGTCTTTCCCTTGCATCATATCAGAGAAGATCTTAGACATACGGAGTGCTTCATCAACTTCAAGGCCCTTCACAGATTCTGTCATCATGGATGCGGATGCTAGAGAAATCGAGCACCCTTCTCCAATAAACTTGGCGTCTGAGATTTTACCTTCATCAACTTTTAACTGAAGCTGAATAGCGTCTCCACATGTTGGATTATTCATATTGATTTTCAGGTCGCCTTCTTCAAGCTCCCCTTTATTTCTAGGGTTTTTATAATGATCCATAATGACCTGTCGATACAACTGGTCAAGATTGTTAAAAGACATGACCAAAAAACTCCTTTGCTTTTTGTAACCCTGCTACAAAAGTGTCCACGTCTTCTTCAGTGTTGTATAAATAGAAGCTAGCACGAGCTGTAGCCGATACCTCTAACCACTTCATAAGAGGTTGAGCACAGTGATGTCCTGCTCGAACGGCGATTCCTTCTGTATCGAGCACTGTCGCCAGATCATGAGGGTGAACATCGTCACTGTTAAACGTTACGACTCCAGCACGTTCTTCAGGACCATAAATCTGGACACCTTCAATTTTAGACATTTGCTTCACTGCATAATGAGCAAGATGCTGTTCATGTGCTTTAATGTTATCCATTCCGATCTCGTTCAAAAAGTCGATCGCAGCACCAAGGCCGACAGCTCCTGCGATGATAGGAGTTCCTCCTTCAAACTTCCAAGGTAGATCTTTCCACGTGGACTCATATAAACCAACGAAATCGATCATTTCTCCACCGAATTCAAACGGCTCCATGTTTTCAAGGAGATGTTTTTTACCGTATAGAACACCTATGCCAGTAGGACCGCACATTTTGTGAGCAGAAAATGCGAAAAAGTCGCAGTCCAAGTCCTGAACATCGATCTTCATATGCGGTGTACTTTGTGCACCATCTACGACCATCACAGCACCTTTTCGGTGAGCAATCGCAGCGATTTCCTTGATTGGATTGATCGTCCCAAGAACGTTCGACACGTGCATAACAGATACGATCTTCGTATTTTCAGTTATCGTATTCTCCACATCTTCAAGAGAAATCGATCCGTCTTTTTGAAGAGGAATGTATTTGAGTGTGGCACCTGTAGCTTTGACAGCTTGCTGCCATGGAATGATATTACTGTGGTGTTCCATAGGGGTGATGACAACTTCGTCACCTTCCTGAAGGTTCGCACGGCCATAGCTTGATGCAACCATATTCAGTGCTGTGGTCGTACCTCGCGTGAAGATAACTTCCTCAGTCGAGGGTGCATGAATAAATTCACGTACCTTTTCCCTGGCACCTTCATATGCATCAGTGGCGTGTGTCCCTAACGTATGAACCCCTCGGTGTACGTTCGAATTGATTTCTTTATAGTAACGCTCAACTGCATCGATGACTTGCTTTGGCTTTTGAGACGTTGCAGCACTATCAAGATAAACAAGAGGTTTCCCATTTACCTCTTGATGTAAAATGGGAAACTGCTTGCGTATATCCTGCACATCGAACATTAATTTACTTTCCTTTCAGTTACCTCGATCGCACGGTTTTTAACGCCTTCGATCGGAAGTTCGTTAATAACTGGAGCAAGGAAACCATGGATGATCAAACGTTCTGCTTCTTTACGGTTGATTCCGCGGCTTTGTAGATAGAAGAGCTGAAGTGGATCTACTTTACCTACAGATGCAGCATGTCCAGCCATTACGTCGTCTTCATCGATAAGAAGGATAGGGTTAGCGTCCCCTCTTGCCTTGCTGTTCATCATAAGAACGCGTTGAGTCTGGTCGCCGTTTGATTTTGTAGCGCCGTGCTCGATCTTTGTAACACCATTAAAGATTGCACTTGCACTTTCTTTTTGAACGCCATGAACGAGAAGAACACCTTCAGAGTTCTTACCATGGTGGAACATCTCATTGGTAAAGTTCTGTTTCTGATCACCGCGGCCAATCGTTACCGTCTTAGAATCACCATAAGAGCCGTCACCAACTAGGTTCGTTGAGTTCGTTGAAATCGTGTTTCCGTCATTCATCTGAGCAAGAGCCCAATCGATCTTACCATCACGCCCTACGTTCGCACGACGATTCACATACGTTGTAACACCTTTTGCAAAGTTATCGACTGAACCAAACGTTACGCGAGCATTTTGCCCAACGTGAACTTCAGCAATAATGTTAGCAACTGATTCAACGTCATGAGAATAAGATAGATAGTTCTCAACGTATGTTACTGAACTGTTATCTTCAGCAACGATGATCACGTGATTGAATAATCCTGCTTCAGGATCCTCTTGCCAGTATAGCGCTTGAACTGGAACGTCTACTTCCACGTTACGAGGTACATAAAGGAATGTTCCTCCATTAAGAAGTGCTGTATGAAGTGCTGTTAAACGATGCTCATCGACTTTCATAACATCTTTCATAAAGTACTTCTCAACAAGCTCACTATGGTTTTGTACAGCCGTTAAGATGTCTGTAAAAATAACACCTTTATTTTTAAGCTCATCAGAAAGCTGTTTGAAAACTGGCGTTGAGTTACGATGCACGAGAAGGTTACCAGATTGCTGGTCTTTGGCAACCAGTTCTTTAATATCTTCAGGAAGTTCATCCAATGAAGAAATACCTTCTGTCGGTACATCGTGCTTAAACGAAGTAAAATTAAATTTATCTATTTTCGTCTTATCAGGTTTTGGCATAGGTAGGTCTGCTGACTTCTCTAGTGCCATTAGGCGAAGCTGAGTAAGCCACTGTGGCTCTTGTCGCTTCTCTGAAAAAGACCGAACATAATCTTGATCGAATGCAATCTTCGTATCCACTGACATTGTCATCCTCCTTACTGCTTACGCTTCTTGGCCAACTGTTTCGTCTTTGATACCTAGTTCTTCTTTAATCCAATCGTAACCTTCTGCTTCAAGACGCTGAGCTAGTTCAGCTCCGCCTGACTTCACGATGCGTCCTTGCATCATTACGTGTACTTTATCTGGAGTAATATAGTTAAGAAGACGCTGATAGTGAGTGATGATCAAGCAACCGAACTCTTCGTTACGCATTGCATTAACACCTTTTGAGACAACTTTAAGAGCGTCGATATCTAGACCAGAATCAATCTCATCAAGAACTGCAATCTTTGGTTCTAGCATCATAAGTTGAAGAATTTCGTTACGCTTTTTCTCACCGCCTGAGAATCCTTCGTTAAGGTAACGCTGAGCAAATTCTTCGCCCATATCAAGCTCAGCCATTTTGCTGTCTAGCTTTTTAATGAATTTCATAAGAGAAATTTCATCGCCTTCTTCACGACGAGCATTGATTGATGTACGTAGGAAATCAGCGTTTGTAACCCCGCTTACTTCACTTGGATATTGCATAGCAAGGAAGAGGCCCGCTTTCGCACGCTCATCAACTTCCATTTCAAGCACATCTTCATCATCAAGAAATACTTTACCTTGAGTGATTTCATATTTCGGATGTCCCATGATAGCGGAAGCAAGGGTAGATTTTCCTGTACCGTTCGGCCCCATTACTGCATGAATTTCGCCACCATTTATTTCAAGGTCTAGTCCCTTGATAATCTCTTTTCCTTCAATGGAAACATGAAGATTTTCAATCTTAAGAGTTGATGCTGCCATTTGTGAATACCTCCAATAACGTTTATACTATTCCTTCTTCCTTCCTTATTGTATTAGCTATAAGGTTTATGTCAAGGAATGTGTGCTGAGTCATTCTCAATCTATTTTCATTCTAATTTTATAACAAATCCAAACTATTATCAAGGAACGAGAAATGCGTCCTTAACTAGAGTTAACAACATCTATGTGTCCTATTCAGACTACAAATCTCACCCAAGATTAAGCGTATCATTTCCTTATAAGGGAAACAACGGATGTTGTACTCATTTCAAAATAAAAAACCAGTCAGCGACTGGTTTTTATAGCGTATTGCTGATTCATTTTTGCAATTTACGGTCGAATTCACTTACCAACATCAGACTTTGGCGATGATCCATGTCACGATCGCGCTCTACTTGCATTCGTTTGTTAAAATTCCTGCTATATTCTGCGTATCCTACTCCGTGAGACTGGAACATTGCCTTTTCCATTTCAGGTGTGTGGTTTAACCGCAAGGGGCTAATAATGAATCAATCCTTTCAGTAATTGGTTATTTATTTACTCACTTAATTTACCACTTTAATACAGTCGCCTACAAATGCCATATACACCAATTACAAAGGAAATAACCTGCTCTTCTATGTTTTGAATATATTGAAAAGTATAAATCTTATCTTTCCTTCGTTTAAGAAGCAATTCCAATACCGTGCATATATATAATGGAAGAAACTCGTAGTTTAATGCTTCATTTGATTAAGATCTGTAATACATTCCTGAACGAGGGTTACAGCTTGACTCATGGAAGCTCCTCCACCAAAGGCTGCTGTTACTCCAACTGTCTCGAGGATTTCCTCTTCGGTGCACCCTTGATCTAAGCACCCTTTCGTATGATAAATGATGCAATATTCATCTTGAGAGAAAATCGAGATCCCAAGTGCAATCATCTGCTTTTCCTTCTTACTAACGGCACCCTCTCTAAAACAAGCTTCTGTAAATGCATTATACTTCTTTGCTATTTGGGGCATTTTCTCAGTAAAGACTCCAAGGCCTTCTTTGTAATCATGCAATGCTGTCTGTGCAAAATTTGTATTTTGTTGTTCCTGCGTCACGTCACATTCCTCCTTCAATTATTCAGAGTTAGTATGAGAAGACAATCACAATGCTATCCATAAATTTGAAGAGAAAAAAAATTAAAGGTTGTGTGAGAATTATCACATTAATGGAGGGAATAGTTCTTTACTATGTAACTATAAGAGCTAAAGGAGTGGATGATATGTTTGAAGGTAAAACAACACGAGTCGTTGTGATTGGAACAGGGTTCGTAGGGACTAGCTATGCATTTTCTTTACTTAATCAAGAAGTTGCAAATGAGCTCGTATTGATCGATGCCAATAAAGAGAAAGCTGAAGGAGAAGCAAGGGACCTTAATCATGGCCTTCCTTTTGGTGCGCAGATGAAAATTTGGGCAGGTGAATATAGCGACTGTCGTGATGCAGATATCGTCGTCATTGCGGCTGGAGCGAACCAAGCACCAGGTGAAACAAGGTTAGATTTAATTGATAAAAACACCAAAATTTTCAAAACAATCGTGACGAATGTAATGTCTTACAATTTTGATGGAATTTTTATTGTCGCTACAAATCCAGTTGATATCCTAAGCTATGCAACTTGGAAGTTCTCTGGGCTCCCAAAAGAAAGGGTTATCGGATCAGGGACAATTCTTGATACTGCAAGATTTAGATATTTATTAGGTGAATACTTTGATGTAGATTCTAGGAATGTTCATGGATACATTTTAGGTGAACACGGAGATACTGAATTACCTGTGTGGAGCCACACAACGATCGGCAGCAGACCCGTTCTTTCCCTAATCAAAGATACCTCTGAAGGAAAAGCAGAACTTGATGCCCTGTTTGCAGATGTGCGTGATGCAGCCTACCACATCATCAATCGTAAAGGTGCTACACATTTCGGTATTGCGATGGGATTACTTCGATTAACCAAAGCCATCTTGCGTAACGAAAATTCTATTCTTACTATATCCACTCTATTAGAAGGTGAATACGGTTTAGAAGATCTCTATATTGGCGTTCCAGCAATCGTCAATAGAAATGGTATTCGAGAAGTCATTGAACTCGATCTCACTCCTCATGAAACTGAACAGCTTCAACACTCTGCAAAAACGCTTACTGACGCTATGAAACCGGTCCTTCTTCATAAATAGCACTAAAAAAAGGTTCTCCACAAAGGAGAACCTTTTTTGCTTTATTCATTTACTGGTACGACTGCTCCATCATATTCTTCTTTAATGAAGGTTTGAATTTCTTCTGAGCGTAGAACCTCAACAAGCGTTTTTACAGCTTCGTTACTTTCATCACCTTTGTTCACGGTGATCACGTTCACGTATGGAGAGTCCGAACCTTCAAGTGCTATTGCGTCTTCTTGTGGATTTAATCCAGCATCGATCGCATAGTTCGTGTTGATCATAACAGCATCGCCTTCACCTTGCTTATAGATCTGAGGAAGAAGGGAAGCTTCAACGTTTGTTTTAAAGGTAAGGTCTTTTGGATTTTCAGCGATATCTTCGACTTGTGCATCTGTTGGATCGATACCTTCTTTAATCTTGATCAAACCTTTCGCTTCTAGCAATTGAAGCATACGACCGTGGTCTGATACAGAGTTACTCATGATGATTTCTGCACCTTTAGGAAGTGCATCAAGGTTTTCATATTCCTGTGAATAGACACCGATCGGCTCGATATGAATCCCACCAGCGTTTACGAAATCATAGTTATCGTTTTCTTCCATTTGTAGCTCCATATAAGGCACTGTTTGGAAGTAGTTCGCATCTAACTCACCATTAGCGAGAGTTTTGTTCGGAAGAATGTAATCCTGGAAGCGCTCGATTTCAAGAGTAATTCCTTCTTCCTCAAGAAGCGGCTGTGCTTTTTCGAGAATTTCAGCGTGTGGAACGTTTGATGCACCAACAACTAGTTTCGTTTCTTCACTTTCTGATCCTGAGCCTTCACTGTTTCCACCGTTATTTGCTCCACAAGCCGCTAGAGCTGCAAGAGCAACAACTGACAAAAGTAGTAATAGTTTTTTCATGGTTTCTCTCTCCTTTTTTTATCTTATCTTTTATCCATAGCTCGCGTTGTAACATCTCCGATAACCTGAAGAACTGCTACAATAGCGAGAATTAATACAGTTGCGACAAGCGTCACGTCGGGATTATTTCGTTGGAAACCATCTAGATATGCAAGATCTCCTAATCCTCCAGCCCCAACGACACCTGCCATCGCTGTATAGCTCACTAGAGCGATCGCAGTTACTGTTATTCCTGAAATCAATGCTGGCATCGCTTCAGGAAGCAGTACTTTAAAAATAATCTGGCCATTCGTAGCCCCCATCGCTTGGGATGCTTCGATCACTCCCCTGTCTACTTCTCTTAGAGCGATTTCGACCATTCGTGCGTAAAATGGGGCAGCCCCTGCAATAAGTGCTGGCAATGCAGCATTAGCTCCCAGCATCGTACCAACAATATATACAGATAGTGGGATAAGCAAAATAATTAATATGATGAATGGAATCGAACGGAACAAGTTTACAATCCCTGCAACAAAACCGTTAATATATCGATTTTCCCAGACGTTTCCCTTTGAAGTTAAGAAAAGCAGCAGGCCGAGTCCAATGCCGAGTATAAACGTTGCGAACACAGAGATCGCGGTCATGTAGATCGTTTGTAATGCCGCTTCCCACATATCTTCCCAACGCACGTTAGGAAATAGTGAACTAAGCATTTGGAATCACCTCCACTTCTACTTTCTGCTCACGTGCATAGCTCAGTGCTTTGTCGATAGCAGATTGTTCACCTTTTAGTAAGACCGATAGCTTACCATAAGGACCATCCTGCGTATGGGTGACCTTCCCTTGAATGATGTTCACTTCGATCTGAAACTCTCTGATTAACTTCGTTACGAGAGGTGACCCCGTAGCTCCTTTTACAAAAGTAAATTGTACGAGTGTCCCTTCTGCACCTTCAGTAAGATGTGAAATCGATTCTTTCATTTCCTCTGGCTCACTCAGCTGGTTTACAAAATCACGGGTAATCGGCTGCTTGGGATGATGGAAAATATCAAGTACTGGACCTTCTTCAACAACACTGCCACCTTCCATGACCGCAACACGATGACAAATCTTTCTGATCACGTGCATTTCATGAGTGATCAACACGATCGTTAGTCCTAGCTCTTTATTAATTTTCTTTAATAGGTCGAGAATACTATCTGTGGTCTTCGGATCCAGGGCCGATGTCGCTTCGTCACAGAGTAACACTTTAGGGTTATTAGCAAGTGCCCTCGCAATCCCAACTCGCTGCTTTTGACCACCACTTAGTTGAGATGGGTACGCATCTTCTCTCCCGGATAACCCAACGAGGTTGATCAACTCGTCCACTCGAGCTTTTCTTTTCTCTTTCGGCACGCCCGATATTTCAAGCGGGAACGCAATATTTTCTTTTACAGTACGTGACCAGAGAATATTAAAATGCTGAAAAATCATTCCAATTTCTTGTCTTGCTAGACGAAGTTCCTTGTTATTCAACTTAGATAATGCTTTGTCATCTACTGTTACGCTGCCTTCAGTTGGTCGCTCAAGTAGATTTAACATGCGGATAAGTGTACTCTTTCCAGCGCCACTATATCCGATAACTCCGAAAATTTCGCCTTTTTCAATTGTAAGATCAGTATTCTTCACCGCTTCTACTGGTCCAGAGGCTGCAAAGAACGTCTTCTTTATACCTTTTAACTCAATCATTTGCACACTTCCTTTTACCTTACGATGTCCCATCACAATAGGTTGATTTTAAAACCTTTTGAAATAAAAAATGCCTTTCCGCTATGAGCAGAAAGGCACTTGAAATCGATGTCTTTCTCTCATTTCTCAAAGCATCTGCTTTGCAGGAATTGGCACCTTCTCAAACACGCTGTTTGACGGTTGCCGGGCTTCATAGGGCCAGTCCCTCCACCTCTCTGAATAAGAGATATTTAGTTATTAACACGTTACTCTAGTTAAGTACTAAATCGAATTCTAGCATGGGACTTTTAGTGTGTCAATCGATGAGTAAAAAGTCCGAATTTTTAAATAAAACCAGCTGTCAGAGTTTCAACTACTCCTCTAAAGTCAGCCCTCTTTTCTGACAGCGTAAAAGCGCTGCAATCCATACAGCGCTCGCGCCAATGATTCAGTTGTATCTCTATACGGAAAAAACATGCTCTCTTATTTTACGCTCTTTGATTTTCATACTGCTCGATTTTATCCTCAAGAGAGAGGGTTCTAGATACTTCGTCCCACCCGTTTAACAACATTTCCTTCCAATAGGGATCGATTTCAAACGATACGTGCAGCCCATCATTATCACTAATAGATTGGTTTTCGAGTTGAACAGTGAGTGAATAACCTTCGCTTGCCTTTGTAAATAATTCAGCAACGGTTTCTTGAGGAAGAGCGATTGGAAGGATACCGTTTTTCACACAATTGTTGTAAAAGATATCTGCGAAGCTTGGTGCGATGATCACTCTAAATCCGTAATCTAATAGGGCCCATGGAGCATGTTCTCTCGATGAACCGCAGCCGAAGTTTTTACCCGCTACTAGGATTGAAGCCGACCTGTATTGCTCTTCATTTAAAGAGAAATCAGACCGTGCGATTCCATCGTCATCGAAACGCCAATGATAGAACAAAAACTGTCCAAACCCCTGTCGCTCGATCCGTTTCAGAAATTGCTTTGGTATTATTTGATCAGTGTCCACATTCACCTTTTCAAGAGGATAGACGACACCTGTATATTCATTGATAGGTTCCATGATTTCACTCCTTTACACGACAGGCTGCTTCATTTTTCTTGCATCTGTAAATTTGCCTTCCAAAGCAGCGGCGGCTGCCATGGCAGGACTGACTAGATGCGTTCTAGAACCATTTCCTTGCCGTCCCTCAAAGTTCCGGTTTGATGTAGAAGCGCATCGCTCTCCTGGTGGAACGATATCGTCATTCATCGCAAGACACATACTGCATCCTGCTTCTCTCCACTCAAAGCCAGCATCAATAAACACTTGATCTAGTCCTTCTGCTTCCGCTGTTTCTTTGACAGATTTAGAACCCGGCACGACTAGCGCTCGAACATTGCGGTGTACTTTCCTTCCACGAACAATATTTGCTGCGGCTCTAAGATCACTAATCCTTGAATTTGTACAAGATCCGATAAAGACATGTTGGATGTCGATATCCTGAATTGGCATCCCAGCTGTTAACCCCATATACGTTAAGGCCTGTGCGATTGCTTTTTGATCAGCCGGATCTTCATAGTCCTCTGGAAAAGGCACTCTACCGTAGACGGATGATCCCATAGAAGGATTCGTACCCCACGTAACCTGAGGTTCTATCTCATCAGCATGGATCTCTAAAACGTCGTCATACGTTGCTCCTTCATCAGTAGCAAGGTTTCTCCATTCTGATATCGCTGCTTGGAATTCCTCTCCTTGTGGAACATGCCTTTTTCCCTTTAGGTAGTCAAACGTTACCTCATCAGGACTGATTAATCCTGCTTTAGCACCGGCTTCTATCGACATGTTACAGATTGTCATTCGCTCTTCCATCGACATCTTTCTAATCGCTTCACCTGTATATTCAAGAATAGCCCCTGTTCCTGCATTCACTCCAAACTTCGCTATGATTGCAAGAATGATATCCTTCGCCGTTACACCTGCGCCCGGCTGACCATTCACTCGAACTTCAATTGTTTTTGGAGAGGATTGCCAAAGAGTTTGAGTTGAAAGAACATGTTCGACTTCACTCGTTCCGATCCCGAATGCAAGTGCTCCAAAAGCACCGTGTGTCGAGGTATGACTATCACCGCAAACGATTGTTTTGCCTGGTTGAGTCAACCCTAGTTCTGGGCCAATCACATGGACGATACCTTGGTCTGGATGGTTAATATCAGCAATTTCGACCCCAAATTCCTTACAATTTTCTTCTAGCTTCTCCATCTGTACCTTTGAAACAGGATCATTAATGATATGCCGCGCAATCGTTGGAACATTATGATCCATAGTAGCGAAGGTCAGATCAGGACGTCTGACCTTCCGCTGATTCATACGCAAGCCTTCAAAAGCCTGCGGAGATGTTACTTCGTGCACAAGGTGTAAATCGATATAAAGTAAATCTGGACTGCCTTCTTCTCTATGCACAACGTGCTTTTCCCAGATCTTTTCTATAATTGTTTTTGGCTCCACACCCATCCTCCTCACTGTCACGCATAAGCTTCCATGATACCAGCCGTAGCATTATCTTCTGCTAGTTGAAAGATAACTTGATCGACCATCTTATCAGTACTTAGACTTTGCTTTCCAACACCCGCAAGATCAGTTGTGAAATACCCTGCTTCAAGAACTTCCATCACAGCTTTATCGATCGCATCAGATTCTTCCTTCATATTGAACGAATGGTTTAACATCATCGATGCAGATAAGATCATCGCTAGTGGATTGGCAAGGTTTTTACCAGCGATATCGGGCGCTGAACCGTGTACTGGTTCATACAGGCCAAACCCATCTTTTCTTAAGCTTGCAGATGGAAGCATCCCTAAAGACCCAGTGATCATCGAAGCTTCGTCACTCAAGATATCTCCAAAAAGATTCTCTGTTACGATTACGTCAAAGTGTGCAGGATTCTGAACAATTTTCATCGATGCAGCATCCACAAGCATATGCTCAACTTCCACGTCCGGGTATGAGGCTGCTTTTTCATTTACGATTTCACGCCACATCCTGCTCGATTCTAGAACATTCGCTTTGTCGACACTCGTCAGCTTCTTCTTTCGTTTCCTAGCTGCTTTAAATCCTTGTTCTACGATGCGCTCGATTTCTTCACGCGTATAAGAAAGCGTATCGACTACGCGCTCTCCACCTTCTCTCCGTTCACTCGGTGTACCAAAGTACAAGCCACCCGTTAATTCTCTTAAAATCAGCATATCGACGCCTTTGATGCGGTCTTCCTTTAACGGTGATGCGTCTAAAAGACTGTCATACGCTTTGACCGGACGTAGATTTGCGAACAATTCAAGCTCTTTTCTAATTGTTAGAAGGCCTTTTTCAGGACGAAGTCTTCCAGGCAGATCATCCCACTTCGGTCCGCCTACAGCGCCTAAAAGTACAGCGTCCGATCGCTTACACATATCTAGTGTTTCTTTAGGCAACGGTTCGCCTGTTTCATCGATCGCTACGCCCCCGATGACGCCTTTTTGAAATTCGAACACATGGCCGAATCGATCTGCTACGGCATTGAGAACCTTGATCGTTCCCTCCATCACCTCTGTGCCAATTCCGTCTCCTGGTAATACCGCAACTGTTTTCTTCATCCTATATAACCTCCTTTTTAAACGTGAGCTTGCTTTTTCACTAAATAATTTTCACGAGCGAGCGTACGGTTCACTCCATTTAGATATGCGTTGGCCGAAGCCTCTAATACATCCTGGGCAGTACCTCTACCACTCGATTCGATTCCGTTATACAATACCCGTACATGGACTTCAGCTAGAGCATCACGCCCGCCACCGACTGAGCTTAAACGATAGTCTTGTAGTTGTAACGTACCCGGAATCATCAGCTCGATCGTGTTATAGATTGCTTCTACACTACCTGAACCCGTTCCAGCTTGTTGCAGCATCGATCCATCAGGTGAGACCATCGAAATGGTTGCCGTCGGAATGTTAGCAGTACCATACTGCACTTGAATACTATGAATCTCATATTTCTCAACCGTTTCATCGGTTTGAATGTCTGTAAGAAGGGTGATTAAATCTTCCTCGGTAATGTGTTTTTTCTTATCGGCAAGGTCTTTGAAGTCTGAAAAAGCCTCAAGAATCTTCGCGTCATCCAGAACAAAACCAAGCTCTTTCACTTTATCTTTGAAAGCATGCTTACCAGAATGTTTACCTAGAACAAGACTATTCGATTGAACACCTATCAATTGAGGACTAATAATTTCATAGGTGGATTTCTCTTTAAGAACGCCATCTTGGTGGATTCCTGATTCATGGGCAAACGCATTTGCTCCAACAACCGCCTTATTTCCTGGCACCGCCATTCCAGTCAGCTTACTGACTAGCGTACTCGTTCGTTTAATTTCATCTAATTTCAAGTTCGTTTCAGCGTTGTAGAAATCATTTCTTATTCGAAGTGCAACCGCTACTTCTTCGATCGCAGCATTCCCTGCACGCTCACCGATCCCATTGATCGTTCCTTCAATCTGAGTAGCACCGCATTCGATCGCAGCTAGAGAGTTTGCTACAGCCATTCCTAAATCATCATGACAATGAGCAGAAAGTGCCACTCGATCGATATTAGGTACGTTGTTTTTCAAATAAGTGAATAGTTCACCATATTCTTGCGGGCTACGATACCCTACAGTGTCAGGTATATTAATGACAGTAGCACCAGCTTCGATCACTTCAGTAATGATCTTTGCAAGGAACGCTCGGTCTGAACGACACGCATCTTCTGCAGACCATTGAACCTTCGGAAACATCGTCTTGGCATACCTCACAGCTTCAACTGCTGTTTCTACCACTTGGTCAGGCGTCTTCTTCAACTTGTGTGTCATGTGTATCGGAGATGTCGCAAGAAATACGTGAAGCCTTGGATCCGCACCGCCTTTCAAGGCTTCCCATGCTGTATCGATGTCTGTTTTATTCGCTCTAGCAAGACCAGTTACAGAAACATTTCGTACAGTATCTGCAATGTTCTTCACACCCTCGAAGTCGCCTTTGGAAGCGGCTGGGAAACCCGCTTCCATAATATCGACTCCTAGTCTCTCAAGCTGTTTCGCGATTTCGAGCTTTTCTAATGCATTCAGATTGACACCCGCTGACTGTTCTCCATCTCTAAGCGTCGTATCGAATACATTAATCTTTTGCACTTGAAACCACTTCCTTCTTGGATTTTGGCTTAACGAACGGCATCATTGCTCTTAGTTCTTTTCCAACTTGTTCGATAGGGTGCTGCTTTTCTTTCTCATTGATCGCATGGTACTCAGGTCTGTTCAGCTTGTTCTCTAGAATCCACCCTTTCGCAAACTTTCCTGTTTGGATTTCTTCTAGGATATCCTTCATACGCTGCTTTGTATCTGCATCCACAACGCGTGGTCCTGATACAAAGTCACCCCACTGAGCTGTATCTGAGATCGAGTAACGCATACCGGCAATTCCATCTTCATACATCAAATCCACGATAAGCTTCAACTCGTGTAGACATTCAAAGTAAGCGACTTCTGGCTGGTATCCTGCTTCAGTTAACGTTTCGAATCCAGCTTTAACAAGTGACGTTAGACCGCCGCAAAGGACAGCTTGCTCTCCAAATAGATCTGTTTCTGTTTCTTCTTTAAATGATGTTTCAAGTACTCCTGCACGCGCTCCGCCGATTCCTTTTGCATAAGCGAGAGCAAGTTCTTTCGCCTCTCCTGTCACGTCTTGGTAAACACCGAACAATGCAGGAACACCAGCACCATCAGCGAATGTTCTTCTTACAAGGTGCCCTGGACCTTTAGGTGCAACTAGGAAGACATCCACATTTGACGGAGGAACAACTTGATTAAAATGAACGTTGAAGCCGTGAGCAAAGACAAGTGCATTGCCTGCTTTAAGACCTGGCTCAATTTCCTGTTTATAGACATCCGGCTGATGTTCGTCCGGGAGAAGAACCATTACGACATCTGCTTCTTCACTTGCTTCTTTAACAGTTTTTACATCGAAACCGTCTTCAGCTGCTTGATCCCATGAACGTCCTTTTCGTAGGCCGATCGTTACGTCAAATCCGCTTTCTCTTAGGTTTTGTGCATGTGCATGCCCTTGTGAACCGTACCCAACTACCGCGATTTTCTTATCCTTAAGTACACCTTCGTTAATATCTCCGTTATAGTAAACTTTTGCCATGATTCTCCATCCCTTCTAATTTTGGTTGATTAATTAAGAATTGAATATTGTTTTAGATCAGTTACAGATCTTTGACTACCTCTTGGGAAAGCTGTGATTCCCGTACGAACCATCTCTTTAATTCCGTATGGTCGCAAAAGATCGATGATCGCTTCGATCTTATCTGAATCCCCCGTTACTTGAACTGTTAAGTTTTCACGGCTTACATCGATGATAGAAGCTCTAAATGGTTCGATTATTCCCGATAGTTCGCTTCTGACCTGTGCATTGCTAACGACTTTGATCAGCGCGAGTTCTCTTACAACGATGGCTTGATCTGTGATGTCAGACACTTTCAATACATCTACTTGCTTGTTTAACTGTTTGATCAGCTGTTCAATCTTTCCATCGCCTTCAACATTCACCACAAACGTCATTTTTGAAATACCTTCCGTTTCGGTATGACCAACTGTGATACTCTCGATGTTGAACTGTCTTTTCGTCATCAACCCAGTGATTCGGTTTAATACCCCGCTTTGGTTGATGACTGTAGCTGTCACAATTCGCTTCATGGTTTCACCCCGATCATTTCATGAAGACCTTTACCAGGCGCTATCATTGGATATACATTCTCAGTACCACTTACCCTGCAGTCGATCAATACAGGATCTCTATGGGCGAAAGCTTCACTGAAGACTGCTTCAGCCTCTTCCTCTGTATGCACTTGATAAGCTTTGATTCCATAAGCTTCACCTAGCTTTACGAAATCAGGTTGAACCGGTATAAGAGACTGAGAGTAACGCTGTTCATAGAAAGCTGCCTGCCATTGTCGTACCATACCTAGCGATTGATTGTTCACGATGACTATTTTTACAGGCAGGTTCAGCTCTTGAAGAACGGAAAGTTCTTGAAGCGTCATTTGAAACCCTCCATCTCCAGTGATCGAGACGACGGTTTGGTCTGGAAACGCTAGCTGGGCACCGATCGCAGCCGGAAAACCAAAGCCCATCGTTCCTAATCCCCCTGAAGTCACCCATTTGTTCGGATCAGCAAAAGAATAATATTGAGCTGCCCACATTTGGTGTTGCCCGACATCTGTCGTGATGATGGCGTCCCCTTTCGTATGCTTATGGACGAGCTCGATTACGCGCTGAGGCAAGAATTCTTCTGTGTTCGATTTGTACCAAAGTGGATAGTCTTCGTTCTTCTGGGCAAGTTGTTTGCGCCACTCCTCCGTCTCAGGGGTTCGTGTTTCTGTATCGAGTAAACTTATAAGCGCCTCCCTCGCGTCTGAAACAATCGGTATTTGGGTAGGAATGTTTTTCCCGATCTCTGCTGGATCAACATCGATATGAGCAACCGTTGCATGCCTAGCAAAATGATCCAAGTTTCCTGTTAAGCGATCATCGAATCTCGCTCCGATGCTGATGAGTAGATCGCATTCATAAAGCGCCATGTTGGCTGTATACGTACCATGCATTCCGCCCATCCCAAGAAACAGTGGATGCTTTCCTGGATAGCTTCCTAAGCCTAAGAGAGTGTTGACTACAGGTATTTCGTGCCTTTCAGAGAATGCACGCAACTCTTTCCCAGCATTCGCGTGAAGAACGCCAGCACCAGCTAAAATAACCGGTTTCTTCGCTGTTCCTATTGCATCTGCTAGTTTCTTAATTTGTAAGACATTAGGAGAAAAGGTTGGTTGATAGCCTGGCAGATTCACCTTGCACTCATCACCTGGAACCATTTTCATATTCGAAACATCTTTAGGGATGTCAACGAGGACTGGGCCTGGTCGCCCTGTGGAGGCGATGTGAAAAGCTTCTTTAATGATTCTAGGAAGGTCTTTTACATCGCGCACCTGAAAATTATGCTTTGTAATCGGAGATGTGATCCCCATAACATCAGCTTCTTGGAAAGCGTCTGTGCCGATCACATTGCTCGCAACTTGACCTGTAAAAATAACGATTGGCAGCGAATCCATCATGGCGTCAGTAATGCCTGTCACGAGGTTCGTCGCACCAGGACCAGATGTAGCAATGACAACACCAGGCTTACCGCTTACTCTCGCGTATCCTTCTGCAGCATGAATCGAACCTTGTTCATGCTTTGATAGGATGTGCTTGATCGGTGAACGATAGAGTGCGTCATAAATTGATAAAACCGCACCTCCCGGATAGCCAAACAGCACTTCAACATTTTCTTTCTTCAATGAATCGATCAGAATATCCGCTCCGGTCATCTCCGTTGTAACAGCTTCGGCTTCATTTCTTGCCTTCGCCCGCATACTGTTGATCCCTCCAATGCTTATTAATGAGCTTTTTCATCCTGTATGAACTGGTTATTGCTAAAGAAAAAAAGCCTTCTCATCCCCACGCCGCTTTATACGGTCCGTAGGGGCGAAAAGACTTTCACGGTACCACCCTACATTTGTGACAAACTTCGTCACCTCAGTAACAGCTAATGCTGTTTTTTAATAACAAGTGTTGTAAAACACCTGGCTGATCCTAAGTTGCTCAATTCAGATCAACACTCAGAGGGGATGTCGGAGCAGGGAGTAATACCGGCTTCCACCTACACCGGCTCTCTGGTAACCACTCGATCCTGCACCTTTTACCTCGTCATTGATTTTGTGTATTTAATTTTGAATCCTTAACCCGCTTGAACGTCTCGCTTAGATGGGTATACGCTTACGCCATCTGTTGTCACAATATTTCTGAAAGCTTTTAGAAGGTTGTTTGTCGTTTTACCTGGTCGGCCTTCACCGATTACTCTTCCGTCTACCTTAACGACGGCAATCACTTCTGCAGCTGTTCCAGTAAGGAAAACTTCATCCGCAACATACACATCGTGTCGAGTGAACGTTTCTTCTCGCATCTCATATCCTTTTTCTCTCGCTAGTTCCATGATGGCATTTCGCGTAATGCCTTCTAGTGCGCCAACATATCCAGGTGGCGTTTTGATTACGTTCCCTTTGACAATGAATATATTATCTGCAGAACCTTCCGCAACATAGCCTTGATCATTTAGCATGAGTGCTTCGCTCACACCGGCAAGGTTCGCTTCGATTTTCACCAAAATATTGTTCAAGTAATTTAATGATTTCACTTTAGGACTAAGAACGTCGGAACGGTTTCTTCGACTTGCTACCGTTACGATCTCAATTCCTGTATCGTAAAGATGTTTAGGGAACAAGGCTAGTGATTCTGCAATAACAATCACTTGAGGCTCCTTGCATGTGAATGGATCAAGCCCAAGATTTCCCACGCCTCGTGATACAACAATACGAATGTAAGCATCTTGAAGGTCGTTTTTCTTCAATGTCTGAACGATAATGTCAGTCAGTTCCTCCATCGTATAGTTAATATTTAGCATGATTGAATGAGCTGAGTCGAAAAGTCGCTGAAGATGTTCTTTTAGTCGGAATACATTTCCGTCATACATGCGAATTCCTTCGAACACCCCATCGCCGTATAGAAAGCCATGATCGTATACCGATACTTTGGCATCTTCTTTTTTTACAAATTCTCCGTTAAGGTAGATCCATTGTTCACTCACCTTGTTCACTCCTTTCCTTTTGGTAATAGACGCATTAAAGCGTCAAGTTTAATTTCAAGGACCAAAGCGAGTCAGGTCCTTGTTCAATGTGTGTGAATTGTTTAAATAATTTGTTTAATTGAGGACAATAATACTCCCGTTTCCACAGAAGGTCAACACCCTTTCTGAAAGTTTTTAGACTATTTAGATATATCTGTTTATTTGCAACCGCTTACAATCCCATCTAGAGTGAGATTACATGACATCAAGTTTTTTATTGTAAATTTTATTAAAGCGCTTACATGGCAAAATATAAAAAACCCTTCTCAGTATGAGAGGGGGTGTAGGGAAACCTAAATATTCTAGTCCCAATGACGTAGGAGCTTGAATACCTCTTGCTTTCCTGTGGACGAACGCCCGAGACAAAACCGGTCCACTCTGAGTCTCGTACGCCCGTTGGACCACGGGAGTCAAGAGGTATTCCCTCCTACTAGAATACAATCAATCAAAGTTAAACTGTCCGACCTATTAAAAAAAAATCTTTCTTCACGTCATTTCAAGTTAACTTTTTATTTGAATAAAAAAACTTAGTACAACGCTGATAGAAGAATAAAAATTCTCGACTCCAGTGGAATTAGGGTGACGGGTTCAAAAGAGTGTTGTGACGACAAAGCTCACAATTTCGTTGGTCTTGAGAGCTCAATACTCTAGTAACTAAACAACCGCTAATCTAGAAGTAGAATGATTTAGGGTCAGACCTTGGAGAGGGTAGAGGCTCGCTTTACTATGTTCCAGTAATGCTTCTACTTCACTTCTTTTGCCTGTGACATAGTACGCTCCTTTTTCTGAGGTAGGAAGTACTTCGAGTCCCCTTACTTCTGAATCGTCTCCGATCAACAAGAAGTCCTCTTCAACTGCATTCCCCTTTTCTATTTGGGAATAGTAAACCGGTTCAGTGCTGTTTCGGTCAATGCTTAATAAATCTTCTACCATTGCGCTCGCTGTAGGATCTGCTCCTGCACCCGGACCAGTTAACGTTATGTTACCTGCGAGATTACCAGCAACAGATAGAGCATTGTTAACACCTGTCACATTGAAAAAAGGATGGGCTTCAGAAACTGCAACTGACTCAACCGTAATAACTGGCTCTTCCTTTTGCAAACGAAGATTTGCGATATGTTTAATTCTAAGACCAAGTGCCTCAGCTTTCTTAATATCAAAGCTGGTCACTTCCCTAATTCCTTTTCTAGAGATACTTTCCCATTCAGGCTGTTTTCCATAAACAAGATCAGAGAGAATGAGAATCTTGTAAAATGCATCCCAGCCGTCGACGTCATTCGTAGGGTCAGCCTCCGCATATCCCTTCTCTTGTGCTAATCGGAGTGCTTCTTCAAAAGACAACCCGCTCACTTGACACTCATTGAGAATGAAATTAGAAGTTCCGTTCAGAATTCCGCTTATCTCTTTGATCTGGTTACTTCTGATTCCCTCTCGCAACGTGCTAAGAATCGGAATAGATGCTGCAACTGCCGCTTCATACCTAAGTCCTACGTTGTGCTTTTCAGCTAACTTCCTAAGTTCATTACCGGAAGTAGCAAGTAATTCTTTATTCGCCGTAATAACATGACAGCCTTTTTCTATGAATCTAGACAAATACGTATGAGCAGGTTCAACTCCTATAATCGCTTCGAATACGACATCAAGCTTTGGGAGATTTAATAACTCGTCAACATCCGTCGTCACCAACACGCGATCGTCTACTTCTCGCTTTATTTCACCGTTTTGAATCAAAATCGCTTCTATCGACACCTTTTTTCGCAGTAAAGCCTCCAATTGTTCACGCTGTTTTCCAATACTCTCATAAACCCCTTTGCCTACTGTTCCAAAACCAATTAACGCTACATGTAATGTTTCCATCATCTCCACCCCCGTTATTGTGCTGACCATTCTTTTAGTACTCTTCTTAATATTTTTCCGCTAATTTTGGTTTTAGGAAGCTCATCGAGTACTTCTATTTCTCTTGGAGCCGCATGGGCAGCCAAATTTTTTCTTACATGTTGGCGAATCTCATCTAGAAGTTGGTCGTTTTTTTTATAACCGTATCGCAAAGTGATATAGGCTTTAACGATTTCACCTCGGAGTTTATCGGGTTTACCTACCACGCCTGCTTCAGCAACAGCAGGATGGGTGATCAATTGACTCTCAACTTCGAATGGACCGATTCGTTCACCTGAAGAATTGATCATATCGTCATCTCGACCTTGGAAGAATATAAATCCTTCCTCATCTTTATAAGCTAGGTCACCTGACACATACCAACCTGGATAAGGAAAATAGCTTTCATACTTCTCCTTGTTGTTCCAGATCGTTTTCATTAATCCTGGCCACGGTGCTTGAATAGCAAGCTGTCCTGTATTTCCGACAGGAACCTCGTTTCCGTTCTCATCTAGGATCCCAACCTTTACACCTGGAAACGGCCGTCCCATCGAACCAGGCTTAATCTTCTCACCAGGGAAATTCACGATCAGGTGTCCGCCTGTTTCTGTCATCCACCACGTATCATGAATTCGTTGCCCCCATACCCGGGATGCCCACTGAATCACTTCTGGGTTCAATGGTTCTCCTACGCTCAAAATGTGTCGTAATGATGTTAAGCGATAGTTTTCTACTATATCTTCTTTTGCCATCAACATGCGAAACGCAGTTGGTGCACTATACCAGATTGTGACTTTCAGCTCATCGATTAAGCTATACCAATCCTCAGCTTTAAAGCGGCCTCCGTTAATGACGATCGTAGCTTTATTTAACCAGGGAGCAAACAAACCATATACGCTTCCTGTTACCCACCCAGGGTGAGAGGTGCACCAATACACGTCTGTATCTTTTATATCAAGTACCCATTTACCTGACTGAAAATGGTGAACCAAGGAACGTTGAGCATGAAGAACGCCCTTTGGCTTTCCTGTTGAACCACTTGTATAGTGAAGTAAAAAACCATCCTCAGGATCTGCCCACTCTATACGTGGCTCTTCGTCTACCTGAGTTCTTTCCACCTCTTCGGTTGTGAGAATAAGACGAAGAGTAGGTATTTCATTTGCAGGCACTCTTTTCTGAAGTTCTCGATCGGTAAGGAGCGCTGTACCTCCACAATCGATGATGCGATCCTTCACAGCTTCTTCCATAAATGCTTCAAACAAAGGAGCTGCGATCGCCCCGATCTTAATCACTGCGAGTATGGCAATATAGCATTCAGGATTTTTAGGTAGGAAAACAAAAACCCTTTCTCCTTTTTTTACCCCATGCTTTTTTAATACAGCGGCATAATGATCCGTCTTGATTTTCACTTCTTCAAACGTTAACGATCTTTTTTCATCTTCATTAACATAATGCAATGCAACTTTATTTCCAAATCCATTTTCAACGTGTCGGTCGATGCATTCATAAGCGACGTTCATTTTCCCAGAACGATGGAGGAAATCATCGACGCTTTCCCACTGAAATGTTGCGTATGCTTCTTCATAACTTTCAAGGTTCGTATACTTCGCTTGAGATGAAATCTGTTTTGGTAGTGTAATGCTCATATGCTGGTCCCTCCACTGACGGTTGCAGGTGTGGTCAATTCCAACCTCTCTAAAATTTGTTCTTTGTATTCTGCGAGTTTTACACTTCCTCGAGATCGAGGTCGTGGTTCATCTATTATGATTTCTTCTTCTTTCCTTCCAGGCTGACCCTTAAGAATGATGAGTCTGTCACAAAGGTATAGCGCTTCTTCAATGTCATGAGTAACGACTCCCATATTTCTAACAATAGATCTTGAAGCTTCATTTTCGTAAATGCGTCGAGTGCGCTAAAAGGCTCATCTAATAACAAATACTGCGGGGATGTTACAAGCGCCCTTGCAATCGCAACACGCTGCGCCATTCCACCAGAAAGCTGTTTTGGAAAGTCTTTTTCATTGCCTTTTAGGCCAACAAGATCAAGGTACTTCGCTGCGCTTGAGCGCTTCTCTTCTTTCGTTCCTTTTAAACCAAACGATACGTTGTCTATGACGGATAACCATGGCATAAGCCTCGGCTGCTGAAAAATGAATCCTAATTTCTCATCAACATGGTTGCACACCTCTCCATCGATGATGACATCGCCGGTATACGATGTATCTAATCCTGAAACCGCTCGTAGCAATGTACTCTTCCCACACCCACTCGTTCCAAGTATCCCGATGATTTCGCCACTTTCTGCATGAAACGAAATGTTGCTAATGGCTTTTCGACTCTCAAACTCTTTACTCACATTTCGTATTTGTAAACTCATTTTGACTCCCCCTTACCGCTGTTCCATTCGATCCTGCCAATGCAGCGATCTGTTCTCGACTACCTTCAATATCGCATCGCTCACTTTTCCAAGCAGAGCAAAGAGAACGATGCTTGCAATAATTAGCTCTGGTGAGTATGTGTTCTGCCCAAGAACCAGCAAATATCCTAATCCTTGACTTGCACCCATCAATTCAGCTGCAACGACAAACATCCATCCAAGCCCTAGACCACTTCTAAGGCCGATAAGAAATGAAGGTAGTGAAGCAGGGAGAATAATTCGTTTTACTAATTGATAACTATTTAATCCATACATTTTTCCTACTTCGATCAATTGACGATCGACGCTCAAAATTCCACTAACAACATTCAGATAGACTGGAAAAAACACGCCTACTGCAATCAGTGTCACTTTCGATGCCTCTGCGATTCCCATCCATAGGATAAAAAGAGGAACCCAGGCTAGCGATGGAATCGAGCGAAAGGCCTGGATGATCGGATCAAAAAATTGCTCAGCTTTACGATAAATCCCTACAAAAGATCCGAGTATTAATGCAACCCCCGCTCCTAAGAGAAAACCTAAGAAAATCCGATAAAGCGTGATGCCAATATGGCCAAAGAGAGAGCCATCAGCTCCTAGATCGACAATCGTGTTAAAGATTACTGTTGGAGCTGGAAGTAGATAGGAAGGGAGCACCCCTAACCGACTCAGAGCTTCCCAAACAACTAACAATATGAAAGGGAGAATACTTCCTATAAGAATCGGATGTAAATTGAACGGTTTAGGCGAGGCTTTACCCGTAATCCCCTTTAAGGGGATTGCTTCCGTATGGTTTTTTGCCATGGATCTTATCCCCTTTCTAGTTCTTGATGACTTCTTCCGCAAACGATGGATCGATCAATTCATCCGTTAACGTTTCAATATCAGCATCTGGCTCAATAATCTCCCCTTTTTGTAGTACGTTTCCTGCTTCAACAATCGCTTTCTTCTGTTCTTCACCAGGAACGGGACTTGAGAAATCATTTCTTTCAAGCTGCTTTTTTGCTACGTCAAGTTGGATATCAGCTTCTTCAGCTAATAGCTCAGCTGCCTCTTCCGGATGTTCGATCACCCATTTTCTAGCTTTCTCGTAAACGCTAATCACTCGTTTCACGTGTTCAGGATATTTTTCAGCAAAATCTGTCCGTGTGTTCAAGAAACCATACGTATTCAAATCTGCATTTCGATAAAAAAGTTCTGCTCCTGTTTCTAGTTCAAGACGCGCCATATGAGGGTCGAGTCCTGCCCAAGCATCTACCTGACCAGTGCTTAAGGCAGATGCCCCGTCTCCATGTTGAAGATTCACAAGTTCGATATCATCTTGAGTTAACCCCACTTCATTCAAAGAACGAAGTAAGAAGATGTAAGGATCCGTTCCGAGCGTTGCAGCTACCTTTTTACCTTTTAAATCTTCTACACTACGAATACTTGAATCTTTTCCAGTAACGAGTGCTGTCCATTCTGGCTTTGAATAAATATACACGTTTTTAATCGGTGCGCCTTTTGCTTTTGCCATCAGTGCCGCTGCACCTGCCGTTGAACCAAAATCAATACTGTTACTATTTAAGAATTCAAGCGCTTTGTTACTTCCTTGACTCAAGACGTATTCGATGTTGATGTCCTCGTCCTCAAACTCCTCTTCCAGAAGCCCTTGCTTCTTCACGACAAGACTAGTAGGAGAATAGTAAGCGTAATCCACTCTGATTTCATCAGGCCCTTCCTTTGAAGAAGCGTCTGAAGAAGAACAGCCTGCACTAATAATCAACGCCGCGATCAGAGCGAGTGCAACGAAACTTCTTACATCAATCCATGGAATTCTCTTCATAATGGTTTCTCCCTCTCTTTTTTAAAGTTCACATGCATATGTTGAAATCGTGCCTCTTAGCCTCTGGGCTTCTTTATATGTGCATCGATTATGAACAACTTGTAAACCAGCGTCTGCTGCTATTTGTGCAGCTTCTTCAGATACCACCCCTTCTTGCAGCCAGAATATGCGTGGCTTGATCTCCCCTGCTTCTCTTGCGATTTCAACAGCTGCCTCAGGACTTCTAAACACCTGCACGACATCAATTGAATGTGGGACACTTTTTAAATCGGGATACGCTTTTTCACCTAGGATTGTATCTGCCTTCGGATTCACAGGGATTATCTTGTATCCTAGCCTTTGCATCTTCCTTGCTAATCGGTGACTCGGTCGCGATTCGTTCCCACTTAGACCAACGACGGCAAGTGTTTTCTGTCTTTGCGTTTCAACACCATCGATCACTTCTTTTTCATAAGGACTTTGAAGTGCCCATTGAATTTCACCTTCATCATTGATGACGATACGAGTATCCGTTTCTAGACCTGCCGCTTTACGAAGCGATTGATCCAAGTCGAAGATTAAATCGTCTGCACCTTCTACACCGACAGATAGGCGAATCAGTTCTTCTTTTACTCCTGCTTTCTCTAGCTGCTCTCTACTCAACTGTTGATGAGTCGTACTCGCTGGATGAATGATCAAGCTTTTCGCATCTCCCACATTTGCAAGGTGAGACCAAAGTGAAACATGATCAATGAGCTTACGCCCTGCTTCCTTTCCTCCTTTTATGCCAAAGTTCACAACTGCACCAAAGCCATTCGTTAAAATTTCTTTCGCATCATGATAGGAAGGATGACTTGGGAGACCAGGATAGCTCACCCACTCTACTGCAGGGTGATCTTGTAAATAGGTTGCTAGCTTAAGTGCATTCTCATTATGTTTTTCCGCTCTGAGATGAAGCGTCTCAAGTCCTTGTAAAAGAAGAAAGGCATTGAATGGACTCAAACAAGACCCAAAGTCTCGAAGGAGCTGGACACGTAATTTTGTACTGAACGCAAGAGTCGCAAAATCAATCGCATAGCGAATACCGTTGTAGCTATCGTCAGGTTCAGTGAACGTTGGAAACTTCGGAGAGTTCCAATTAAAACGACCTCCGTCGATGACTACTCCTCCAATCGATGTACCGTGGCCACCGATCCACTTCGTCGCAGAATGTACAACGATATCTGCTCCTAAAGTGAGTGGCTTACATGCGTATGGAGTGGCAAACGTATTATCGACGATCAATGGAATGCCTGCTCCATGTGCGATTGCTGAGACTTTTTCTACATTTAGTACAGACAAGCTTGGGTTCCCGATGATTTCAGCGAAAACGCCTTTTGTTTTATCAGTTATCGCTTTTCTAAAGTTTTCTGGATCTGTTGGATCGACAAACTTTACGTTGATCCCATATCTCGGGAGGGTTACCGCAAATAAGTTATAAGTACCGCCGTATAAGTTAGAAGCCGCTACGATCTCGTCACCCGCACTTGCGATATTCAGAATAGAAAGTGCGATTGCTGCCTGACCTGATGAAGTTGCAACCGCTGCGACCCCGTCTTCAAGCAGAGCCATTCTTTTCTCAAAAACATCCACCGTGGGATTTCCAATCCGGGAGTAAATATTTCCTGGTTCATCAAGGGAAAATAATCGCTCGGCATGTTCACTATCATGAAAAACGTACGAGCTCGTTTGATAAATCGGTACTGCTCTCGAGCCAGTCGTTGGATCTGGGGATTGACCCCCGTGTAGGGAAAGTGTGTCGAACTGATATTGTTGTGTCATCGTAATTCCTCCAGTAATTGTGTTGTAGTAAATATAAAAAAAGCCCACTTCAATAAGAAGAGGGCTTTTGCCTCCTCTTATCTCTCAGAATAGTAGCTATTCTGCAGGAAGTAGCACCTTTTTAAGCTTCTTGCTTAAAGGTTGCCGGGCATCATCGGGCCAGTCCCTCTGCCTCTCTGGATAAGAGTGATTTATTTAGTTTTGCTATACACTTGCTGCTATTCTTGCTTTTGAAATTGCCTGATCCAAATCGTCGATAAGATCATCGATATGTTCGATGCCTACCGACAAGCGGATCAGGTCATCTCGAACACCCGCAGCGGTTAGTTCTTCTGCACTTAACTGCTGGTGAGTTGTGCTTGCAGGATGAATGATCAAGCTTTTTGCATCCCCAACGTTTGCCACATGTGACCACAGGTTTACTGAGTTAATAATTCCTGCTCCGGTTTCGCGGCCGCCTTTTATTCCGAAGACGACTACGGCTCCCGCACCTTTTGGTAAATATTTTGCAGCTAAGGTCTTTGACGGATGATTTTCTTCTTCAGGATAACTCACCCACTCAACTGCCGGGTTTTCTTTCAAATAGGTAACGATTTTACGCGTGTTTGCAACATGTTCCTTCATTCTAACGTGAAGTGTCTCAATTCCTAATGCGATTTGGAAAGCGTTAAAAGGACTCAATGAGGCGCCTGTGTCTCGTAATAGTTGAACACGAGCTTTTATGATGAAAGCTGCTTCAGGCAGGGCCTCTGCATAAACGATGTTGTGATAGGAAGGATCTGGTTCGATAAAGCCTGGGAATTTAGATGAATTCCAATCGAACTTTCCACTATCGACGATCAAACCTCCCATCGTTGAACCGTTACCACCAAGCCACTTCGTCGCAGAATGAATAACAATATCAGCACCATGCTCGATCGGTCTACATAAATACGGTGTTGCGAAGGTATTGTCGATGATAAGCGGAATGCCAGCTTCATGAGCGATTTCAGCCACTTTCTCGATATCGAGTACGTGAAGGCCTGGATTACCAATCGTTTCTGCAAAGATTGCTTTTGTATTAGGAGTAATCGCACTTCTAAACGATTCCGGATCTTTCGGATCAACAAAGTTGGTTTTTACTCCGTATTTAGGAAGCGTCGTTGAAAAAAGGTTATATGTGCCGCCATATAAAGTAGAAGCAGAAACAATTTCATCACCGCTATTCGCAATATTTAAAATCGCGTTTGTGATGGCTGCCATACCACTTGCAAGACCGAGGGCTCCAATTCCGCCTTCAAGCTCCGCAACCCGTTCTTCAAGCGTTCCTACCGTCGGATTACCAATTCTAGAATAAATAAACCCTTCTTCTTTTAAACCAAACAAATCAGCTGCATGTTCAGTGCTGTTAAATTTGTATGCGTTGGATTGATAAATCGGTAGTGCTCTCGCTCCTGTAGCTGGATCTGCCTGTAAACCACCATGAATGCCAATCGTTTCTAAGTTATAACGCTTCTCTGCCATCTCTTATCCACTCCTTTGTATTTTTGACGGTTCTTGTAATTGTTCTTTGATCAATTGCCCCCATCTATCAAATTCAACGAGGAATCCATCATGACCATACTTTGTATCAACGATCGTAAAACGCGACTTAAGCGAAAATAAAGCTTCAAGATCTTTAGGAGGATAAATTAAATCACCTTTAAAACTAATTGCTAAAACATTTGCCTTCACTTCTTCAATCGGTGCGTCCCTTCCCCTGGTAATATCATGGTTATCCATTGCTTTTAATAAGTACAAATAGCTATTGGCATCAAAACGACCAACTAGCTTTTTACCCTGGTAATGAAGGTAAGATTCGACGTCGTAAAGAGCCTTTTCATGGTGATCTTCAGGTTTTGCAATGACCCTTCTTCCAAATTTTTTCTGAAACATCTCATCTGTTCGGTACGAAATCATTCCGATCATACGTGCTGTTGCTAACCCCGATGCGGGAGGATGTGTTTGATCATAATACCCTCCCTTCCATTCAGGGTCAGTCGTTATGGCATGTCTTGAAATGGCATTATATGCAATTCCGTAAGCACTCAAAGATGGTGTCACAGCTAATGGAACAAGATGCTCCATCGCATCAGGGTAGAGAATTCCCCACTCAAGCACCTGCATGCCTCCAAGCGACCCACCGATCACGGCATGAAGTCGATCGATACCGAGTGCTTCAAGTGCTCGCTTTTGAGAATGAACCATATCCCTCACGCTTATGAATGGAAAATCCGCCTGATACGGTCGGTTTGTAAACGGATTACGAGATAATGGTCCCGTCGAACCATTACAACCGCCTAATACGTTGAATGTGATTACTTGAAATTCAGAGGTATCTACATACTTACCGTGACCAATCAGACCTTCCCACCAACCATCTTGTTTCCTTCCAACCGTATACTGATTGCCCGTTAGTGCATGACAGACTAGAATGACTGGTGCTTCCTTCGGTCCTACTCGTTCATATGCAAGTTCAACCTCGTCAAGTTCTTTTCCTGATTCGAGAACGAACGAGCCAATGGATATCCGTTGGTCCTCGTATACCGTCTCTCTTCTCAACTCCGATCACTCCCATCACGCTCATTGAATATAAAAAAGCCTCTCTGAAAGACAGAGAGGCTGGATTATAGAAATCAGCTCCGCTTATCTTCCAGGCATTATACCTGCAGGAATTGGCACCTTTTCAAACCAAATGGTTTGACGGTTGCCGGGCTTCATAGGGCCAGTCCCTCCGCCTCTCTAGATAAGAACGAATATTCAATTACTTTGATTGAGTATTATTTTAGCAAGGCAATGCATTAGTGTCAAACATTTTCTGAAAGTTTATACAAATCCACTCTACGCATCAAATATTTTGATTAGAACCAGATTTTTGATAAGGTTACCATAAAACTATATGCGAAAGGAGACTTTTTGTGAAAGCCCCTACGTTTTCTTTACAAGAGGTCAGAGGTGATCAAACGTATTCATTAACCGACTATGAAGGGAAGCCGGTTATGCTTACGTTTTGGGCTTCATGGTGTCCTGATTGTATGAAGGACCTACCTATGAAAGAACAATTTTATGAACATGCAGACTTAAACAAACTTGCATTCTTAACAATAAATGTGACTGGACGTGAAAGAACAGAAGAGGCAGGCAAAGATTTTGCTATCAAGAACGATCTGCCTTTTCCAGTATTAAAAGATAATGGTAGAGATACGTACGATAAGTATGGGTGCACTGGTGTACCAACGACTGTCCTTTTAGACAGGAACCACGAAGTTGTACAAACATTCGGGGACAGGGCATCTTTCCTGGATATTGTTAAAGTCCTCCCTTCTATCATGCTTTGAATGAAGTGATAACTAAAACAAAGCTAGGGAAATTTCCCTAGCTTTGTTAAAAATAATATAAAATAATGGCGTTAATCTAAGTTATTCGTGGCGAACTGTCAATCTCACTATTCACTTACTTAATCATCATTGTCTTCTTTTGAGCGATTGTCTTCACGCTCGTCTTGTTCATCCTCTTCATCTTCATCTTCATCATCTTTTTCTCTATCTTCTTTATCTTCTCTGACTTCTTTATCGTCTTTTGGTTTATCATTTATTGAGGATCCACTATTTTTCTCGTTGTTGTCCCCATTTTGTTCAGAGTCTTTATCCACACGACCAGAATCGTTATTTCCGGTTGGTTGAGATGAAGACTTTTCGTTCTTATTTGATAGTTGACCGATCGGATCTTTTTCTTCTTTTACCACCGCTTCAGAATTTTGGTTACTCTGTCCTTTTTTATTCTCTGAGCTGTCAACCGCTTTATTTGATTTATCATTAAGCTGAGTAATTTTATTATCTAGATCGTTCCTGTCTTCAACAGGTTCTGTATTACCCTCTGATGCAGTTTCGCGATTTTCGAGCGAATCTAATTTCTTAATAGATAGGTCGCGGGCATCTTCAAGAGAAATCGTTACTCCACGATCTTGTGCCGCCAGATAAGTTATATACTTTCCAGGAGACACACCCTTTTCCACTGCCAACTTACGGGTATGATGATCCGCATGTAAAATCGTAGTGATTGCAACAGCCTGTTTTGTAAGGACCTCATTGTTTTTTAAACCATTAATCGTTTCTTCGAGCTTACTTTTCACCTTCTGATAACGACTGTTTTCTTCAACATTACTCGCTACGATAAGCAGCTTTCCCTGATCAGTTAAAAAGCCATTCTCTTCGAGCTTAGAAATTAGTACATTTGCAAACTCAGCAAGTGGCATATTTTTTGTATCCTTGTCTAAACTCAGCCCTTCGCCGTCTGAATTCCAAGCCTGATACTGTACTACTTCCAGGTCAGAATTAACACCTACTTCGATACTCGGATTGATATCAAAGCTAACATATGCAGCAACTGCATCATTGTTCGGAACAGGAATCACGCTAGCAACGATAACAAACAACATGATGATCGTTGCCATTCCTGCCATCGTAGGCATAGAGGGGATAAAGAAACCTTTTTTATTTTTCTCAGGTTTCTTTGCTAGTTTAATTTCAGAGCCAATTGATAAGTTATGATTTCGTTTAAGAAAAATTGTTGTAAATTCACCTTCGGGTGTCAGGACTACGGCTTTTCTGCCTCGTATCTCCATAATAACCCCGTTTTTCATCCCCTGGCCCCCTCATTCTGTTACTGTATATAAGATTTCAGCGCATTAAAACCTCCTAGATAAATTAATGCAACTGCTATTATATACTTTCGATTACGTTCAATCGTTTTCCGACTGCATGAGACAAGAGACAGCAAATCTTTTATAGGCAGCTGTTTCTTTTCAAGAAGATAGCTTGAAAGAGTAGAATCCTCTGCAATAAGTTTTGCTATCATTTTCGCATTATCCCTCGCATCGATATGCTTCGGACAATTCTTACTCAATACCTTAAACGTAATACTGAATCTTTGCAGGAGTTGCTCGTATTCTTCAATTTCGTACATTCTAACTTCTCGCTGCTTGTCCATCTCATATACGTCAAGAGCTGCTTTCTGCTCAGCAAAACTATCTTCTAATCTGCCTTCTTCATCCACTTCTTCTGGTTCGAGATAGATATACTTATTTTGACGTGCTTCTTTACGGATATAATCGATTACCCTACGACGGATAACCATATCTGCGAATGTAAGAAAACGGCTTCCCTGACCTCTTTGATACTGATCCATCGCTTCATTGAAAGCAGATAATCCGATACTAAATTCGTCCATCATCTGATTAATGTATCGATTGCAGACTTTTGACGTTATTTTCTTAATAAATGGTTGATAATCTTCTAGTAGCTTATTGCGTAGAAACTCATCGCCGTTTTGGATACGATCGATTTTATCTTCTAATGTAACATTGTCATTTTTACTTTTATATTTTCCTATTCTTGTGCTGATTGAAATGGTTGTCATGTCATACACCTCTCATCTTGCAGTCAATTTAAATTGATCGCTTATTAGGTTTCTTCTTAGATGTTTGTTATTTGAATATTAAAAAGAATGCAAAATAAAATTCGCCCCCATACGACAAAATCGAATGGCGACTCTCTATTCATTTATACCACTCAATCAGCTGCAACGAAAATACAATTTAATGACAATGTTACTGTTTCTTTACTGTCTGTTATATTAATTTATCATTATTAATATTGCACAATTTTCAACAAATTTCTACACTGCTAGATGCCTGCTGAGACACGCTTTTTGCTTTGAGAAACTTATGGTGCATTTGGTCAAAATTCATCAAATAAATTTAACGCTTCTTGTATTTTAGGAGTAAAGTATTAAGGCGGACGACTGATTCAAATGCAAAGATCGTTTCTTTCGCTTGTCCATTTTCAAAAATCGTAAGTGCTGGGACACTTTGAATCGTTAGCTTTTCCGCTAAATCAGGAAAGTAGTTTAAGTTCACTTTATACGTTTGCTCCTTCATTCCATTAGCTGCACTAGCAATGCTCAACATTCTTTCGGCAATTTTGCACGTTGAACAAAAAGGCGTATAAAAAAAGAGCACCGAAAGTGATTCCTGTTGGGCTCTTTCAATCTCAACCTCTTTGTCTAATTCTATCATATCTATAGACTCCTTCATTTATAAACCGAAGAGGGAACTCCTCCCTCTTCGGGAAATAGCCCTATCGTATTTATACCGTCATCACTTTAAATTTTGCTGCTCGCAAAATACGTTTTAAATAATTTAATGGTGTTTCTGCCACCTCACGATGCAACATCGTAATATACAAATGTTCAGCGTGAGGGATTTCCTGCTTCAATTGTTTTCGAAGCTTTTCCCCTGCATCGTCTGCATCGACGAGCACGTATACATCCTTTTCAACCAGCTCTTCACTTAATTCTTCGAGTCGATCGAAGCTAATCGTACCGTACGTGCAGATAATATCCACAGGCTCATCTAAGATTCTAAGAAGCTGATCTCTATCCGTCTTACCTTCTACAATAATCACTTTATCATGCATGGCGCAACTCTCCATTCAAGCTGTCGTCTCTACTGCGTTTACTATAGTATATGGATAAGAAGGCATATCGTTTCACTTTCTATAAAGTAATCTTATTGAATCTAATCGTTAGAACGCTCTTCTTCTAATGACGGAACATTTGTTGAATTTCCGTGTTCTTCTTCTAGATCATCTACAGTTCGTAATCGGTCATCTTCTCTTTCGCTACCTGTAGCAAAAGTAGCTTCAGTATCTGTTCTATTTCCTTCTTTACGATCTTCAAGTCGATCTTGCGCTTCCTTCGTTCGTATCGCATATGGAATCGCTTCTAGACGTTCTTTTTCAATTTCTTCTCCAGTATCGACACAAATCCCATAATTTCCTTCACGGATGCGATCAAGGGCAGTATTGATTAATTCTAATCGTTCTCGCGCAGCATCCTCGATGGTAATCTCTTTTTCCCGTTCATCCAATTCTGTTGCAAGGTCTGCAAAATGATTGTCATATGAAGTTAAGTCCCCCGTTTCTTCAGCCAGTCCATTACTCTCATTATGCTCGGCTGCGCCTCTCTCTAATATTTCCTTTTTCTGGATGAGAAGGGTTTTTTTAAATCCCTGTAGTTCTTGATTCGACAAAGTCATAATTTTTCCCTCCAAAGGTTCTTTTTCTTTTCCATATTTTATTTTCCCTCACCTTTGAGCACGTTAAACCATCTCAAGAGGTTTTAAGAGAACAGGAAGGTGGAAACCCATACATAAGACATTGATATAGGAGTGAGTATAGTGGCTAAATTATCTTTAGGTCAGAGTGTACCAACATTTTCTCTCGTTGATACTGAGGGAGGACTTTTTCAACTAGACAAACATTTAGAGGAAGACAATAAGAGATGGCATATGCTCGTGTTCTTTAGAGGCGAATGGTGCCCAGTATGTAACGAGCAAATGGAAGAGTTACAAGAAAACATCTCATCTTTTGACGATTTAGATGTACACGTAATCGCAATCGCAAGTGACGAGTTAGATTCACTTCGAAGCATGAAGAAAAAACATGGTCTTGATTTTCCAGTGCTACAAGATCATGAACGTGCAGCGATCGATTCCTTTGGAGTATTCATGCATACTGAAGAAGATCCTTATGAAGATCATGGCGAGCATGGTGAGCCTGCTATTTTTATTATCGATGATGAAGGAAAATTGATGGCGCAATATCTACAATCCAGTCCATTCGGCCGTCCTTCAGCAGATGGATTATTAACTACGATAAAATATATTCGAAAAAACAAAGCATAAAAAAGCCGGCCCTTTTGGGCCGGTTTTTTTAACACCATCCGAGGTCACAGTCTTCGACGTACTTTCCGTTTTTCTCCATTGCTCGCTGATACTGAAAAATCTTATCTTGGTCAAACTCAAAGCCCTCGGCAAACTCATACTGATTGCCTTGATTCGTGAAGAGTATACGACCAATTTTTTCCTTGTTCAAATACAAGTTCATCGAACTTTGATCAAGCTTACCATGGACTCTGCTTGTAACGTCGATCTTTTCCATAGGACGAGACTGATCATTCATCGTATTCATCCCCTTTTTATAGTGTCTTTCCTTATACCTAACACCAGATTTGCAAGTACAGGCAATCTTTAAATGGAAACACAAGCATTCAATAGGGTTCGCGATGATGAAAAAACTATTCCCTCGAAAAGCTGGAATTATTTAGTGTTGATTAGTCTTCACTTACCATATCTTCGTATGCTTGAGCTGTCATAAGCTCATCAAGCTCAGAAGTATTAGATGGCTCAACTACAACCATCCAAGCTTTTTCATATGGAGACTCATTTACAAATTCAGGACTATCTTCTAGGTCTTCATTAATAGAAATGACTTTTCCTGAAATAGGTGCGTAAAGCTCAGATACCGTTTTTACTGATTCAACGCTGCCAAAAGGTTCGTCAGCTTCAAGGCTGTCGCCTTCTTCAGGAAGTTCTACGAAAACAATGTCTCCTAGTTCTGACTGTGCAAAATCAGTGATCCCAATGCGGACATTGCCATCTTCTTGTACTTGTACCCATTCGTGCTCTTCTGAGTAACGGAAATCTTTTGGTAAATTCATTAGTAATTCCTCCCTGAACTATCCCTAAACTAAGGTAAGTATTTATTATTATTTACAATAACTATCCTATAATAGTTATTATTAATTAATCAACTATTAGTGTCCCCAAGTTTCGTCAAAAACTTCTTCTTTAAACCCAACCGTTACGTGTTTTCCATCTGTAACAATCGGTCTTTTGATCAACATACCATCTGAGGCTAACAGTTCCAACAATTCGTCTTCAGAGGATGAAGCAATCTTATCCTTTACTCCAAGCTCGCGATATTTCTTTCCACTCGTGTTAAAGAACTTCTTGATAGGAAGTTCACTGTTTTCCACTAAGACTGCGAGTTCCTCTTTTGTGGGGGGATTTTCAACGATGTGAACTTCATCTACAGAAATTTCATTACTTTGAAACCATTTCTTTGCTTTCTGGCACGTTCCGCATTTAGGATAAGCATAAAAAGTAAGTGACAATCCTTTTCCTCCTCGTAAACCTGTTCAATAGTACAAACTAAGTGTACCATACGAGTTCCCTACAACAAATTATGACGTGCCTAAAACATCTTTCGTCATATAAGGTGTAAATCCTCTTTTTCGCCTTAAGTTTTATCTTGCCAATTCAGTCAAAAAAAATCCCTCTTTTTCAAGAGGGAATCTAAGAGAATAGGGTTTGAAAAATATTAGTTAAACAGCATAACGCTGTTGTTCCAAAATGTTAGCAGCAATCTCACGTTTTTTTGCAATAACGTTGATTGGCGTGTGACGTGTTAGTTTTCTTAAAGCAGAAATCATCATTCTTAACGTATCTCCACTTTCAACAGCAACAAGCGTCTCTTTCGCATGTGCTTCGATTCGATTGAACGCTTCTTGACAGAAAACTTCTGTTAATAGAAGTTTTTGCTGCTGTTTGTCACTACTTGTTTGATCGATCGCTTTCTCAGTTCGAAGTACTGCAGACTCCATCGAGTAAATTTCACTGATGATGTCAGCAACATTAGACAGCACTTCTTGTTCTTTTTCAAGACTCTTTCCATACTTCTGAACTGCTGTTCCAGCAACCATCAGCATAATTTTCTTAGCCATGGCAACAAGATGCTTTTCCTGCTCAAGTGGGGCATCCCCAATTTCTTGCGGCATGAGCATCATCAGTTCTTCTTGAAGGGCAGTAGCTTTCTCCATCAATGGAAGTTCACCTTTCATCGCTTTTCTTATAAGCGTTCCAGGTACAAGAAGGCGGTTAATTTCATTTGTTCCTTCAAAGATTCGGTTGATGCGTGAATCTCGATACATATTTTCCACTTCATACTCAGACATGAATCCATATCCACCGTGAATCTGAACGGCTTCATCTACGACATAATCTAACGCCTCTGAAGCAAATACTTTATTTAGTGAACATTCGATCGCATATTCAGCAATGGCTTTTGCCACTTTTGCTCCATCTTTCTGTTCTTCATCAGATAGGTTTCCTAGTTTGTTCTCAAAAAGACCACCCGTACGGTATGTTGAGCTCTCGCTTGCATAAGTGGATACGGCCATATTTGCAAGTTTTTCTTGAATAAGAGTAAATTTCGCAATAGGCGTCTTAAACTGCTTACGATCTGTTGCGTATTTTGCAGAAAGCTCAATCGCGCGCTTCATAGCCCCGATCGTTCCAACCGCTAGCTTATAACGACCTACATTAAGAATATTAAATGCGATAACGTGGCCTTTACCAGCTTCACCGAGCAGGTTTTCTTTTGGTACCGCTACTTCATCAAGGATTAATGTTCTCGTTGAGGAACCTTTGATCCCCATTTTCTTTTCCTCTGGACCAGTCGATACACCTTCAAGCTCACTGTCTACAATAAATGCTGAGAACTGTTCACCATCAATCTTCGCATAGACGATAAAGACGTCAGCGAAAGCTGAGTTTGTAATCCACTGTTTTTCACCATTCAAAATGTAGTGCGTGCCGTCATCATTTAACTTACCCGTCGTCTTCGCACCGAGTGCATCAGAACCAGAACCTGGTTCTGTCAATGCGTATGCAGCTATTTTAGCTCCTGAAGCTAGATCAGGAAGATACTTCTTTTTCTGATCTTCATCACCGAAGAACACGATAGGAAGCGATCCGATCCCTACATGAGCCCCATAGCTTAGTGAAAACGAGCGTGCTCGTGCGAACTTCTCTGTGATAACAGATGAGCTGATTTTATCAAGGCCTAGTCCACCGTATTCTTCTGGAACATCTGCTCCAAGAAGTCCAATCTCACCAGCTCTTTCTAACAACTTACGGGAGATATCAAATTGATGGTTTTCGATTTTTTCTAATTCTGGAACGACTTCCTTCACAATAAAATCTTCCGTTGTTTTCCCCATCATCGTATGCTCTGAAGAAAAATCCTCCGGTGTAAAAATATCTTCTGCAAGATGATCCTCTACTAGAAAGCTTCCGCCTTTGACTGTTTTGTTCATTGTATTAGACATGCAGGTGTTCCTCCTTTAATTGATCATGTATTATAGTAGTTCAAATACTCCGGCAGCTCCCATTCCGCCACCAATACACATCGTTACCACACCAAACTGCTCACCGCGCCTTTTCATTTCATGAACAAGACTTAGTGTGAGCTTTGTACCTGTACAGCCTAGCGGATGCCCAAGCGCTATCGCTCCACCATTTACATTTACTTTGTCTTCATCGAGACCTAACTTTCGAATCACTTGAATGGACTGTGAAGCAAATGCCTCATTCAGCTCAAACAATCCGATATCTGAAAGCTCTAGCCCAGCTAGCTTCAAAGCTTTTGGAATAGCTTCGATTGGACCTACTCCCATAATTTCAGGTGCAACACCCGCTACGGCAAACGAACGAAACTTCGCCATCGGTTTTAGCCCTTCACTCTCAGCTTTTTCTCTGTCCATCACAAGAACACTGGCTGCACCATCGCTAGTTTGAGAGGAGTTCCCTGCAGTAACGGAGCCTCTTACGTTAAAGACTGGGCGAAGCTTTGCAAGTGCTTCAAGGGAAGTATCCTCACGAACGCCTTCGTCTTGAGAGAATAAAACCTTATTTTCTTGAAGCTTGTTATTGCCGTCGATCCAGCGTTTCGTTACTTCAACAGGGACGATTTCGTCTCTGAACTTACCTTCCTTAATCGCTTTGGCTGCTCGCTGATGGCTTCTCAATGCGAACGCATCTTGTTCTTCTCGACTGATTTCGAACCTTCTAGCAACTTCTTCAGCGGTATGTCCCATGCCCATAATGTACTCTGGCTTTTCTTCAACAAGAGAAGGGTTTGGTTTGATCACATGCCCCCCCATCGGGATGAGGCTCATCGATTCAACGCCTCCTGCCAAAATAGATGAAGATTGACCGAGCATGATACGTTCTGAGGCATATGCAATTGTTTGTAATCCTGAAGAACAATAGCGATTTATCGTAATAGCGGGGACGGTTTCTTTTAGACCCGCTCGAGCACCGATCATACGTGCCACGTTTAATCCTTGTTCAGCTTCTGGTATCGCACATCCGATAATGACATCATCTATATCCCCATCATAATTACCAGCTCGTTTTAAGGTTTCAGCAACTGTTATTGCTCCTAAATCATCTGGACGCATTTCTGCAAGTGTTCCACGATTTGCTTTTCCTACAGGTGTCCTTGCACCAGACACGATCACTGCTTCTTTCATTCGTGCTTCCCTCCTCCAAAACTAGTTACGTAGCGGCTTTCCTTTCATCAACATATGCTGCATTCTAGCTTGCGTTTTCGGTTCGCCCAATAGGCTTAGGAATGCTTCCCTTTCAATATCGAGAAGATATTGTTCATCGACAAGCGTTCCTTCTTTCACTTTACCGCCTGCGATTACATGTGCGAGTTTAGAGGCAATCTTTAGGTCGTGTTCAGAAATATAGCCACTCCACTGCATTGTTTTCGCACCCATCAACATTGCAGCATACCCTGCTTCACCTGACACTGGTATCTTCTTTGAAACAGGCGGCTGATAGCCTTGTTCAGCTAGAAAGAGAACTTTTTTCTTTGCATCATGGAGAACATGGTCAGCATTTACACTGATGCCATCCTTATTTCTGATATAACCCAGATCCGTTGCCTCATGAGCTGAAGTTGATACTTTTGCCATCGCAATGGTCTCAAATACATCAGCAGCAACATCGATTAAGTTTGGTTTTCCACCAGCCTGCTCAAGTTTTCTGAGATAAAGCTCTTTGTTTCCGCCTCCGCCTGGGATTAATCCAACTCCCACTTCAACTAAGCCAAGATAAGTCTCAAATGATGCCTGAATCGAAGCAGCAGGCATCACAACCTCTGCACCTCCACCTAATGTCATTTGAAATGGTGCTGCTACAACAGGTTTCTTGGAATACCGGATTCGACCCATCGATTGTTGGAATTTGCGTGCGATTAATTCAATTTCAAAGAAGTTATCATCCTGCGCTTCCATCAACATCAACGCAACATTTGCTCCAACACAGAAGTTCTTGCCCTGGTTTCCAATCACGAGACCTTCAAAGTTCTTCTCGGTCTCATCGATCGCTTCATTGATCATTTGGAGGATATCCATTCCGATCGCATTGTTTGGAGAATGAAATTCAAGTCCAGCAACACCATCACCAAGATCTAATAAAGTTGCACCAGTGTTTTTCTTAATCACACGGTTTTGTTCTTTTAGTCCCTTGAGGTGGATTACTTTTTCATTTTCATCAACCTTTTTATACTCACCGTTATGATAGAAGAAGGTTTTCCCGCCTTCTCGCTTATAAAAATTCGTTTTGCCTGAGGAAAGCATCTCTTCAATCCATGATGGGATCTCTTCACCTTGCTCTTTCATTTTTGAAATCGACTTTTCGACACCAAGGGCGTCCCACGTTTCAAACGGCCCCATCTCCCAGCCAAATCCCCATTTCATCGCACGATCGATCGCTAGAATATCGTCAGCAATTTCATAGGTTTTCTCTGCAGAGTAGAGCAGTACCGGCTTTAATATATTCCATACCAATTCACCAGCACGATCCTCGGAATAAGCAACCGTTTTCAATTTTTCTGATTTAGATTTTGCTTGTTTACTAGCTTCTACTGAGCCAGTTCTAAGCTTCTTCCTCGGTTCATATTCAAGCGTTTCAGGATTTAATTCTAGAATTTCTCTTCCCTTTTCGCCTTTTTTCTTTAGGAAAAACCCTTGGCCTGCTTTTGATCCGATCCAACCTTTATGATTCATCTTTTCCATAAAGTCTGGCGTTCTGAACACTTCTTTCTCTTCACCTGATACTTGATCATACACATTTTTTGCTACATGGATAAACGTGTCTAATCCAACAACATCAAGTGTTCTAAACGTCGCACTTTTTGGACGACCGATCAGTGGACCTGTCACTGAATCGACTTCACCGACCGAAAAGCCTCTATTGAGCATTTCACGAACAGTTACTAATAAACCGTAAGTTCCAATGCGGTTTGCGATAAAGTTTGGTGTGTCTTTCGCTTCTACAACTCCTTTTCCAAGGGTCTCTTCTCCAAATGTCTTCATATAAGACAGAACAGCTGGATCTGTATCTTTTGTAGGTATCACCTCTAATAACTTCAAATATCTTGGTGGGTTAAAGAAATGAGTTCCAAGGAAATGGCTTCTGAAATCATCTGAGCGACCTTCAGCCATAGCTCCTACAGAAATTCCAGAAGTGTTCGAGCTGACGATCGTACCTGGACGTCTATAGTGATCTACTTTTTCATAGACTTTCTTTTTGATATCAAGATTTTCAATGACTACTTCTATGATCCAATCGACTTCATTCAATCGCTCCATATCGTCTTCCATATTTCCTGGCTCGATCAATTGAATATTTTCTTTCTTAGATAGCGGGGCTGGCTTTTGTTTTTTTAGCTTAGCGATCGCATCAATTGAAAGCCTGTTACGTACCGATCGATCTTCTAACGTGAGCCCTTTAGCTTTTTCTTTTTCGTTTGGTTCTTTCGGGACTACGTCTAGTAAAATACTTGGGATACCAACATTCGCAAGGTGTGCAGCGATACCTGATCCCATTACTCCTGCTCCTAATACGGCAACTTTATGAATGCTGCGTGACATAATGAACCTCCCTATTGAATGAATGCTCATTCATTTTTGTTTCAAAAAAAGAAGCGAATTCACTTTTCAATTCCTCTGTCTTTACTATAAAGTATTTTCTGAAATTTAGCAATATAATGTTTGTTGATTTCTACTCTCTTTTTTATCGAAACATTGTGAAAAAGGAAGGCAAAAAATTTCGCCTTCCTCTTACTTCATCATTCCTTTGAGTACAAACGCTACGTTTGCCGGACGTTCAGCAAGACGTCTCATGAAATAGCCATACCAATCTTGTCCATATGGTACATATACACGCATCTTGTAGCCTTCTTTTAATAATTGCTCCTGACGTTCTACACAGATGCCATACAGCATTTGGAATTCAAACTGGTCACGACTAATATTATGTTCTTCGACTAATTGTTTTGTATACTCGATGATGGCATCGTCATGCGTAGCAACCGCAGTATAATTTCCATTTAACAGGTGCATTTTTATGATCTTCTTAAAGTTAATATCAACGTCCCGCTTAGCAGGAAAAGCTACTGTCGGCGCTTCTTTATAGGCACCCTTTACTAATCTAAGGTTTGGAGATAACTCATTTAATTTCTCGAGGTCATCAGAAACACGATACAAGTAAGCTTGTAAAACCGTCCCGATATTCTCGAATTCTTTCTTTAATTCTGTGAAAATATTTAACGTTCTTTCACAGCGCTCATAATCTTCCATATCGATCGTTACAAATACATCGTGCTTATCAGCAGCTTTCAGAATCTCACGCATGTTCTTGAGCGTCATATGGTAATCAATATCAAGCCCCATTGAAGTGAGCTTGAGAGAGAGTTGAGAATCAAGTCCTTCGGCAGCAATACGTTCAATCGCTTCAATACAGTGCTTCGTCATCTCGGCTGCTTCAGCTTCAGTATCAACGAATTCTCCAAGATGATCGATCGTTACGGATAAACCCTTCGCATTTAACTGTTTTATTGCATTAACAGAGCTATCAAGAGATGCACCAGCTACAAACTTACCTGCGCCAAATCGCATGCCATATTTCTTAGCAACTTTTGTCGCAACTTTATTCTTTCCCATGTGTAGAAAGAAATTACGCATTACTTGTTCCATCATAACCCCTCCATGAAAACGCATTCATAGCGTGTTAAAAAATATATGTTAGTGAAAATCGGCAAATACTCTCAAAAAGCGCCATATTCTCCCTTTACTGTTATTCTACCACGAAATCCTATGAATACGACGTTTTTTGTAAGAAATTCTCTCAAATAATATTTGTTAATTTTTTCTATTGTTATCCCTGTGTCTTTAACCTTACCCAACATAAAGGGGTCGAAAAACATATTTTACCTATTATATTGCTAGCTCTGTTATTTGGATACTCTAACAAGCTATCAATTTTGTAAAAGCACAAAAAAACTAGGGCGAATATGCCCTAGTTATAGACTATCGAGAAACTTGTTCAAGCCTTGTTCAAATGATGTTGTGGGATTTCCGCTCCAGGATATTCGCTTTCCGCGGGGCGGGCGGTGTGCCTCCTCGGCGCTCTGGCGCCTGCGGGGTCACACCTGTCCCGCTCATCCCGCAGGAGTCGAACATCCTTCCGCTCCAATCAACGTTATGGAGAGGTTTTAATTGAAAGCGAGACTAAAGAAAACTAGTTATACCCTAGCTTCTCATTCATCGTCTTTTTTCTGGGATTTGCGGTTTTCTTCATTTAGCATCTTAATTTCCGCTACGAGTTCTTTCATGGCATCTTTTGCATCTGGATAGGTTTGGTTCCAATGCTTTGCAAGTGGCGGCATGGTTTTTGAAAGGTGCGTATACATCGCCCAAATTTTCACTTTTTCCTTTAGTTCTGGTGTGCTCTCACCCACTAATAGCTCTGTATACTTTTCCATTAATCCATCGACTTGTTCTTGCAAGGTTTCTAGACTCATGCTATCACTCCGATCAATGTAATCTTCATCGATTATAGCATAAAGACCCGTCCATCTTTAAGGTGAGACCCGTCCGTTCACCTGTAAGTCCCTTAACCTTGCATAATCTATTCGCTGCTGGTTTTCTCTAATGACTTTAATTAGTTCATCGATCAGCACTGTTTCATCCGTAATGATAAAGAACCTGCAAGAAATCATTGCAAAATCTCCAAAGAACGCCCGACATCCTTGATATCGTTTCGCATCGCGAACCGGTTTGTAAGGAAAGATAAAGTTACCATTCTGTTCATAAGCAGGATCGAGAGAATGTTCTTCTATTAATTTGATGAGTTCTCTGATCGTGAACTCTCTACCATTCTGATTTTGACCCATTTCTACAATTTCAAGCAAAGTACATACCTCCTCTTCATACCATTCGAAAGGAGCAAGTATCTTGTTAGAGGTCCAAAAGACATAAAAGGCATATGTAATAAAAAAAAACCAGAGGCTAGCTCTGGTTCAAATATGGGTCACATAAGAGTGAGTTTTACGAAGGGGGGGACCACTACTCACTCTCAACATATCTTATGTATGAAATGCAGGAATGGTTGGACAAGTACCACGGTACAAACATGTATTTTTTCTCAATTCAACAAAATTGGACATTCCCTCTCTCCTAAAGAGAATAAATTTCAGAGGCAATGGGAGACTGATACTATCATTATTTACCAAAAGGAGAGCGAGCTTATGAATGAAAGAAAAAAACTGATTACCCATGATAGTGAGAAGTTACTGTCATCCGTCCGAGAGGAGATCGCTGAAGAATTTTTGGTTATGGAGGCGGTTCAAGAAAACGTTCAAGAAAAAGATTTCTATACCTATCACTTGTTAAAACAGGCAGAAGAAGAAAGAAGTAAAAAGAATTAACTACAATGACCTATATGATGATGCGTATAAATCATGTATACTTCCTATAACTGATAAAAAGGAATGATGGAATTCATGACTACCCATACATTTACAGTAGGTGAAGAACGAGCAAACTATATCACTCATGGTATCGGTGTATTGATTAGCCTTGCTGCTCTCGTCATCTTGATTGTATTCGCATCACTTCAGGGAACGGCATGGCACATTGTCAGCTTCACGTTATTTGGAGCAACGATGTTGCTTCTATACACAGCGTCTACATTGGTTCATAGTTTTCCACCCGGTAAAGCAAAAGATTTCTTCGAGTTTCTAGATCATTCTGCGATTTATTTTTTTATCGCAGGAACATATACACCTTTTTTATTCATCGTTATTCAAGGATGGCTCGGTTGGACTTTATTCGGAATAGTTTGGGGCCTTGCTATCGGAGGAACAGTTTTTAAAGCTTTCTTTGTAAAGAAATTCTTGTTCATCTCTACAATTGTCTATGTCATTATGGGATGGCTGATCGTCTTAGCATGGAACCCTCTACTTCAAAACCTTCATCCGAACGGAATGACGCTACTGATCATCGGTGGCTTACTCTACACGATCGGTGCTGTCTTTTATGTATGGAGAGCTTTTAAGTATCACCATGCAGTTTGGCACATCTTTGTTATAGGAGGAACGGTGGCTCATTTCTTCTGTGTTTTATTTTACGTCCTTCCCCTTTAATCAAGCACTTCTGTACACTAAGAGTACAGGAGTGTTTTTTTATTTTTACTTGAACAAAAAATAGTAGTATCTCGTTATAAGAGTAGAACTACATCATAAAGGGATGGAAGCTGTGATCGAGATAACAAACCTATCAAAAAAAATTAAAAACAAGTCAATTTTAGATAACTTAACTATCTCAATTGATGGAGGAGTAATTGGACTCATTGGACCAAACGGTGCTGGAAAATCTACTTTGTTAAAGATTCTATCTACCGTTACTCGCCCTTCTTCAGGTGAGGTGAAGATTAAAGGATTCTCTGTCAAAAAAGAAACCACGAAAGTACGAAAGCAAATTGGGTACTTGCCTCAACATTTTCAACTCTATCCTCAGCTTACTGGGGCATCGTTTCTCGACTATGCAGGAAACCTAAAGCGCTATACGAACGTCGATCATAATGAAGAAAAAAACAGGCTACTACAAGAGTTGAATTTAACGGACCAAAAAGAATCCAAAGTTAAAACGTATTCGAATGGAATGAGGCAGCGACTAGGGATTGCACAGGCCATGTATGGAAATCCAAATGTCCTTATTTTTGATGAACCTTCTTCCGGTTTAGATCCTGATGAAAGGTTAAGGTTCCGACAACTGATTGCAAATTATCCACATCATAAGACGGTTTTGCTTTCCACCCATATTGTCGAGGATATCGAGGCTAGTTGTGATACGTTATTGGTTCTAAAGAAAGGAAAATTGATCTTTCACGGAACGCCCGAAGAGCTACAACGTAAGGGAGAAGGTTTTGTGTGGGAATTCGAATTGTCGGAAGGAAATTCAAACATCCTACACGGCCTTCAGATCACATTTACAAAACAAACAAAAAACGGGCATTTATATAGAGCGATCTCTCCAGTCGCACCGATTGAATCTGCAGAAGCCGTCGATCCTACGTTAGAAGAAGGCTATATGACGATGGTGGAGTGGGATACAAGATGATGAAATGGCTAATTCAATGGAAATTTGAACTTTCGTTTCTATATAGAAGTTGGTTTTTACTTCCGATGCCTTTTTTATTCCTCATCTGGTTGATTGTGAGCATGACCGTTGAGAATGTTAGTAGTTCAGATAGCCTGTACGTTTCTGCTTATCGAACGACACATTCTACGATCTTTATTCTCGTTATCGGCCTCAGTATTTTAATCGGTGTCTACTTGATGCGTCGTGATATTGGGAATGAATCCTTCGAATGGCACCGAGCATTACCTGTTTCCAACTTTGTCTTTCTATCTGCAAAATTTATTGCAGGTATCACTTACATGTCCTTTTTCACTTTTTTAATGGCTCTTACTTTTAGCGCTATATCAATAAGACAACAGCTTCCATTTGCTGAAACGATAGAAGTCTTACGATTTTTTATCATTCAATATGAAGTTTCGTTAATCATTAGCTTAGCTCTAGGTATGATACTATCCGTCATCATTCAAAATCGTTTCGTCTACTTGATCGCATTTTGCGCGTGGATTTTCGGTACTCTTTTCATGGAGGTTTACATTCTTAACGGAATTGGAAACTTTAACGATACTGGAAATTTCTACTTAAAGCCTTTCCATTTATCTTATCTATTCTTGGATTCTATTTTGGTAAATGGCGTGTGGGGAATTGAACTCATGAAGGAAGAAATAAAGTTACAAAGGCTCTTTGTCCTTTCATTCTCTCTCATGCTACTGATGGGAACACTATTCTTCCTAAATCGTAAGCGGCCAAATGAACACGATAAACTTTGGAGTATTGTCTGCTCGTTTAGTTTACTTGGCGCAATCCTTGCATATATCCCATATAATCAATTTTGGGATGTACGAATATCTGCTTTTAATAACGTGGCAAAAGGTTCACCCACTTTCTCACAAACGAGTGATAATAGTTCGATCTATATGTGGGATCCGAATCTAAAGCAAGATACCGCTACTCAAGAAAGTAGCATATACAAGCGAGAGCTTTTTGAAATCCTATCCTATCGAATTGATATCGATCAAACACCAAACTCTACCCTTGATCTAAAAGCAGCTGTGTCTCTTCAACATGACCAGTTTGATAACGATGAAATAAAATTTACGCTGAACCGCGTGTTCTCCTTAAATGATGTGAAGGTTGATCAAGAATCCATTGCATTTGAACAAGATGGTGATTTTGTTACGATTACACTTCCAAACGAGGTGAATAACCCAACGATTCATTTCAACTACGGAGGGGTTTATGAATTATGGACGCATCGAGGCAGTCAAGAGTATTACCCCGGTTTTGCCATGGACAACCAGATCGTTATGCCATCACACACGGCCTGGTACCCTTTACCAGCACATCAATATTTGGTTGATTCAGATGGTGAATCTCGCACTGACGTTGGTTTACTTCAACCTACTGATTTCCACGTGAATGTGACCGGGGTCGATAACACCGTCTATGGCTCTATTAAACATGTAGAGTCTTCCGGTGAAACGCACACCCTCTCTGGTAAAACTGCTCGACTCGATCTCTTCAGTGGCTTTTTAACAAAGATTGAAGCAGATCATTACCACACTAGCTTAGTAACTGCGCCTTATCGTAAGGATGCTTCTAAGGAGTTTATGAAAGAGGTAGACACTCGTCTCACCTACTTTGACGAATTTTTAGATGATGAGATCGATCCTGTACACCACTTCTTCTTTTTGCCGTTGGATCAATTAAGGTGGAGCGGTTACTTTCGTCAGGATGGTTTTATCGATCAAAACTACATCATGAATGACTACAACAGCTTAAATCATCATGCAACGATCAATGATTTTGTTATCGTCAACTTATTTCATGAAGATAACTTTGTTTCTGGAAACTATAGACCTGAAGATGCTTTACTAACGAGTACGATTAAAGCTGCTTTCAATTATGTGTATGAACTTGAACACGGAAAAGAGGAAGAGGCTTTTGAAACAAGATCTGCTTTCGCCAATATTACAGATGAACAGGATGAGCGCAATTACAGCAAAGAAATCATTCAAACAGACAAATTGTTAGATATGATTGAAACTGCAATGCATGAAGGAAAAGAGGAAGAAGTAAAAGAGGTGCTCAATCGAATTTACCATGCCAACTGGAGTGGAAATGGCTATCCAACCGGCTATGATCTGTATATTGAGCCAGCATCGACCATCAGCTTTGAAGAATGGATGGAAGTTTGGAACGATGTGATGAACACTAAACGATGAAAGGAGAAAGGGCATGACTGATGAAGAATTAGTTATTGGAATGTCCAAAGGAAATCAAGCTGCTTTTGAAGCATTGATCCACAGGTATCATGCCCCTTTGCTAGGCTATTTAGAGCGAATGCTTCGGGACCGTAAAAAAGCAGAAGATGTTGTACAAGAAACGTTCCTGAAGTTACTAACCCAATTAAAAACAAAAAAAATACCAGAAAAGATTAAACCGTGGCTTTATCAAGTTGCTACGAATCAATGTCGAGACTACTGGAAAAGTTCTAGTTTCAAATCTGAAAAACAGGTGATCGATAAACTCCCTGATCAAGAAAGCGGAGATCCTTCAGTAGTAGAGTTATTCGAACGACAAGAATCGAGAAAAGAATTTCTCGAAAAGCTTGATGAACTGTCAAACACTCAAAGAGAAATCGTGTACTTAAGATTTTATCAAGATTTAAAATACCAGGAAATTGCAGAGACACTCGAACTACCTTTAGGAACGGTTAAATCAAACCTTTATCATGCATTAAAAAAATTAAAGGCATCCATTATGCGAAAGGAGGAAATTAGCCATGCGCGATCTCGATCATGAACTAGAAGAACTTGAACAAGAAATGAAGCAGCCGCTTCAAACGTATATGGCAACATCACCACGTTCAGAAGATACGCAAAAGCTGATTCTTTCCCTTCAGGATTCTTTCGATGAACTAAAGCAACATGACATGGAATTTGACTTTGATACAGAGCCTGAAAAACCGTCGCTCTTCAAACAATGCTTAAATCAATTTCGCTCATACCACTGGCTTTATTGGATGATCAGCCTCGGTATCTTTGCAATGTTAACATTGATAACAGCGGGAAGCGGTGACCCAGACGGTTTCTTTCCACTGCTTGTTCCTATTTACTTATTGTTTGGGATACTTTATAGCTACAAGTCTTGGAACAAGGAAATGAGAATGATTGAATCCGTCACTCCATTCCCACCTGCACTATTACTACTCAGTAAATTACTCGTTGTTCTGTGTGTGAACTTCAGCTTTGCCTTTGTCTCGACCGTAGTGATTATATCTGAGAATATTTACGTTGAACCAAGAATGTTCTTACTTCAATGGGTCGCACCTTTGTTCTTTTTGACTGGCTTACTAGCCTATATTATGTTTCATAAAGGTGTTATAGCTGGTTTTGTCTCTGCACTTGCAGGATGGGTGTTTACATTCATTGCCTTGCCCTATTCGATTTATCAAATAAATGATGGATTTTCTAATTTCCTACTAGGAGTTGCCTACCTTGCCCTCTTTGTAATAGGAGGACTCTTACTATTTTTATCGTATCGCAAAAGCTTACACCTTCAATACATGTGAGGTCATTCGATGATATTAATTGATCAACTAACATACGCTAGGAAAAGTTTCACTTTAAACGTTCACCATTTACAACTTAATTCTGGTATCACCATCTTAGTAGGAAAGAACGGAGCTGGAAAATCTACTTTCCTTCAACTCCTCGCCACAGCTCTAAAGCCACATCGTGGCACCATTTCGTATGGAAGAAAAACGGTAAGTGAAGCATTACCTTATATTCGTAAACAAATCGGCTTTCTTCCAACAGGTGTAGAATTGTATGAAGAAATGAAGACGAAGCAGTTCTTGAATTACATGAGCGAATTAAAAGGGATATCAAATACGAAAGCAGTAGAAGCATCGATTCAAGCTATGAACCTTGCGGATGTAAAAAAGAACAAGATAAAATCTCTTTCTCAAGGCATGAAGCAACGAGTAGGGATCGCACAAGCACTTCTAGATTCGCCTTCCTTTCTACTACTCGATGAACCTTTAAATTACTTGGACAGTCAAGAAAGGAAGAACGTAGTCTCTCTCTTGTCACGGTATGGAACAAATAAGATCGTTCTCGTCGCAACGCATGATCTAAATGAATGGGAAGAAATTGCTGATAACATTATTTGGCTTAGTGAAGGACAGGTTCTTTTCGATGGTACAGTGAATTGTTGGAAGAGCAATGCGATTCGAGTTTGGCAAGGTAAAGTGAAGCACACCGAAGTCCATGGCCTGGATACGAATCGAATCACGTATATGAAGCGAGTTGAAGATGGTATCATCGTAAAGTATCTATCAGAATCAAAGCCATTCAAATCCTTCACGTTGGTTTCAACCAGCATTGAAGATGCGTATTTTATTCGAAAATATAATGCGTTACTTGAACATAACCAGTTCTAACGAATACATTCATCATTAAAAAACCTCCTAACAATTAGGAGGTTTTTTACATTTATCTTTTTGAATTCCAAGCAGTTGTGTAAATGTTAAACAGCTCTTCAAGCTGTTTAACAAGGTTTAGCGCAAGAAGACCATTTCCTTCTGCACTATTCCGATATCCGATCGGAACAGTCCGCTTGATGAGCTGGGCATAGATTTCAGGTTCCGTTAGCGTTCTGTTAAATTCTTTCTCAGATAAATTCATTAACAGTGCTAACGCTCCAGATACATGCGGTGCTGACATTGAGGTACCAGACAACACTGCGTATTTGCTTTCAGGGAAAGTAGAGAGAATATCGACACCAGGTGCAATAAGGTCGATCTCATCGTTCGTATTTGAAAATGGTGCTAGCGTACGACTAAAAGATGAAGCACCTACCTCGATCACTTCGTTATAAGCTCCAGGATAAGCATATTCTGGTGTGTCAGCTCTTGCATCTCCTTCATTCCCTGCCGCACATACAACCGATATGTTTTGATCGATCGCGTCTTTTATCGCTTCATGAAGCTCTGGTAAGTCAGATGGGCCACCTAACGACATCGAAATAACATTCACCTTTTCACCGTTAGGGCCCTCCCAATCGATCGCATAACGAATTCCGCTTATGATGGATTCGTACGTGCCACTTCCCTCACCATTCAATACCTTCACGATTAGAAGCTTTGCTTCTGGAGCAACCCCTACGATTCCGTCCGCACCCTTCTCAGCGGCGATCGTTCCAGCCACATGAGTGCCATGCCCATTGTTATCATCATAGTTATCCGGGTCCGCATTATAATCTTTCGTAAAGTTCTTTCCACCAATAATTCTAGACTTGAGGTTAGGATGATCAACTTGGCATCCCGTGTCGACTACAGCCACTATTCTGTTTCTTCCACGATCAGATTCCTCCCAAATTTCAGGAGCCTGAATCATCTCTACACCGTCTGGATAAGCCTCATCAGCTTTACTGACTACTTCATTTACTTCAAATGGTATTAGTTTTACCTCGTTCATAAGTACCCCCTTCACGAGACGTTAACAGAATTATCTGATAAAAAGGGCGTTTTTGTCCAGTCCTATATGTGCTAATTCTTTCCTTTTTTCGAGATGCGACTGATTCCTTAGACCTATAAGAGGCGGGCTGTTTTCTCAGCAAGGCTGCTGCGCTCTGTATTTGAAAGCTGTGCGATGCCTACTTCGTCTTCTTGTTTCAACCGTTCTACAGCGTACGTCAGTCCATTGTTAACTGAGTCAAGGTAAGGATGATCGATTTGATCCGGATCACCGATCAACACGATTTTTGTCCCTTCGCCGACCCTGGTCAAGATCGTTTTCACTTCATGAGGAGATAAATTCTGTGCTTCATCTATAATGATGAATTGATTTGGAATGCTTCTGCCTCGAATGTATGTTAACCCTTCTATTTTCAGTGTATGAAGACCTGATAAAATATTCTCTAGTTCAGCTTCCGTTCGTGTATCAAAAAGAAATTCTAGATTATCGAAGATCGGCTGCATCCACGGTCGCAATTTATCTTCCTTTTCACCAGGAAGGAAGCCAATATCGTTTCCAACGGGTACGACCGGCTTCGAGATTAAGATCTTCTGATAAAATTGCTCATCCTCTGTTTGACTGAGACCTGCAGCGAGTGCAAGGAGCGTTTTTCCTGTTCCTGCCCTTCCAGTGACACAGACCAATGATACAGTCTTATCAAATAACAAATTCATCAACATGCGCTGTTGCACATTCTTCGGCGAAATTCCCCAGGCATTATAAGAATCCTTTTGGATTCCTTTCACAACCAAGCCATGATCTCCCATAACGACTTTTCCAATTCCTGAATGCTTGCTACCGAACAGATCCTTCATGATGATAAAGTCTTGAGGATAGACCTCGCCCTCTACGTAATCACGTAAACTTTCAAGAAGTAGCTCTTCTTCATAAAGTGCATTGATGAGATCTGGTGGAACGCTTATTTCTACATATCCTTTATGTAATCGATCGATGTCTTGAATTAAACGGTCACTTTCATATAGTTCCGGGAAGAACGTAGAAAGATCAAGCGATTTCTTTAGCGCATCAGCTTTCGCAATCATAAGCATGTCGTTTGAAACTAACGTAACTTCTCTAGATGCTTCGTAGCTTAAGTTAATCGCAACTGCAATGATTCGGTTATCATTGGAATCCTCTCTGAACTCACTTTGAAGCTTTTCAAAAGAACGATGGTTAAGCTCTATTCTAAATGATCCTCCTGAATCAAGAGCGATCGGCTGATCTAGTCTACCTTTATTTTCATTTCGAAGTTCTTTGTATATTCTTCCAAATTCACGTGCGTTTCTGCCCACTTCATTCATAAGTCGCTTCTTGGAATCGATTTCCTCGAGAACGATCGCAGGAATAACCACTTCATTCTCTCCAAATTGAAAGATGGAATGAGCATCGTGCAAAAGAATATTGGTGTCTAGAACAAAGGTTTTCAACAACAGAACAGCTCCTTTTTCAAGTGAAATAGAAAGACTGAAAAGATACGTTATCCTCTCAAGTTCATTATTCCAGATAAGAGGGAGCACAACCTAGCACCTTTACATAACTCAAATGAAGTTTACTATATTTTCACATTAGAAAACTTCACATTGCGCATTCATAGAAAGGATTGTATAATGAAACGGTGCTAAACATTATATCGTTCAAAGGGGAGTAGCTAGCTACAGTATGGTCGTCATGACGAGAAACGATGTTTCTCCGGCCACACTGGCAGTCTATCAGACTGTTAGCGAGACCTTTGCCCGCATGCCGGACAAAGGACCCTTCTTTATCATCCTGTCCGTCGTCATGGCAGGATTTTTTTATTTGCTATCATTTTTATGAGGAAGGTGTATTCATGGATTTATTTTCAGCAGAATTTTTTATGGCGTTGCTGAGCATCATTATGATCGATATCGTACTTGCTGGTGACAACGCCGTTCTTATCGGTATGGCTGCTCGTAACTTACCAGAGCAACAGCAAAAGAAAGTCATTTGGTTAGGCGCACTTGGTGCAATTGTTATTCGTTCAGTTGCAACACTCCTAGTCGTTTGGTTGCTAAAAATACCTGGTCTCCTTCTTATCGGAGGAGTCGTATTACTCTGGATTGCATATAAACTATTGAATGAGGAAGAGGAAGATGAAGAAGTAAAATCAGCAAGTAACTTGTGGGCGGCTGTCCGTACGATCATCATTGCTGATGCTGCTATGGGCCTTGATAATGTGATCGCAGTTGCAGGTGCGGCAAACGGAGATTTCCTACTTGTTGTCATCGGATTGATCATAAGTATTCCAATCGTCGTTTGGGGAAGCACACTTATTCTTAAGCTCATGGAGAAATATCCAGTTATCATCTTCATCGGAGCGGGAGTTCTTGCATGGACAGCTTCTAAGATGATTCTACACGAGCCTTTTATCGGTGACTTTATCAATCACAATGCGTTCATCGAGTGGACCTTTATGATACTAGTAACAGCTTTAGTGCTTCTTGCAGGCAAACTGAAGTCAACTTCGTCAAACCACGAGATTGCTCGTGAACATTAATGAAGAGCTCTGGGCGGACCAGAGCTCTTTTCTTATGTTTTCTCTTCACTAATATACTGCTTAAATATGCCATGTTCTTGAAACCCTAGCTTTCTCAAAACAGGTTCTGAGGTTCCAAGTCTCGCTTGCGTAACGGCAAAACGGCTCCCTTTCTCTCTAGCTTCCACTAGTCGATCTTCCACCATCTTTCGGTAAATCCCTCTTCCTCTGTATGACGGCAACACACCAGCACCAGTCATATAAAGAGTAAGACCGTCATGACTATAGCGATAGCTTGAGTAGCCTACCGGCTTCTCATCATCGAATGCTACTATAAATCCTCCTCGACGATCAGGAAGGTTTAAGTAGCTCACTCTCTCTTTATACGCTGCTTCTAAACTATTTTGGTCATAACCCCATACTTCACTGCTTAGTTTAGCGTGTAAGAACACATCTTCTTTTGTTTCTACATTTTTAATAAGAAAATGTGACGGTCTTTCTACAACATCTTCTATTGGCTTTGCTAAACCAACATATGTATCATAGTGGCTCATTCCAAGCTCTTTCAGCTTCGTTTCAAGGTCTGGATTATCTATGACCCACCAAGAAAAGGGCCGTCCCTCAAAATACTGAAATACAGAGGCAACATCATCAACAGATTGCTTGTACCTAACCACTCTGTTCGCATGAAGACTCGTAGAATTCAAGTTTTTTATCATAATTAGGTCTTCTTTTAAAACAAAGCGAATACATTCAGGTACAAACGATGGTTCATAGTCCCATTGAAGCGCTTCGATCTTTTCTAACATTTCGTACACCTACTTTTTTAACAGTCGATCATGATCTGTTTCAATGTCTTCTGGTTTGAGCCCGGTGGTTGCTGAGGCTTCCATCTGAAGGTTTCGGTTGCAGTTTTCGCATGTGAATGAAGACGACTTATTTCTTAGCAGTTTACGGTATTGGGGATGGCCAGGTTTAATTTCATATTCTTTTTTACAGAATAAACACGTCTTTATCATTAGATCTCCCCCTTTACTTATGTATTCTTCATGCCACCCATAATAAACCTGTAAAATGTCCAAATTGTCACATTCAGTTTTTGATTAGAATACATTATTCAAGGACATACTGGGAATAAAAGAACCATTAAGGGAGGTGTACTCTTGGAAGCGAATCAGCTAAGAAAAGCCATTGAACAACGGAAACACTTTTACATTTCAAAGCTGGTTGAAGCAGGTGCATACTCCACTTCTGATCAACACCTTTACCAGTGCACTTTGACAGACCTTGAGAAAGAGTACAAACAGCTAAATTACTAATTCGAAGAGATTCTAACTGAATCTCTTTTTTTATGTTAATCACGAAATAAATTAAAAATATATGTATAGAATAAACGTGATATGTCCAAGCTTAAGACATAGATAGATAAACTAGTAATGTTAGAAAGGATGATTTACTATGAATAAAGCAGAACTACTACACACCGTTGCTGAGAGAGCTGAGATGTCAAAGAAGGATACTGCAAGAGTGATAGACACATTGATGGATACGATTGCTGAGGCACTCGCAAAAGGTGAAAAAGTTCAACTCGTTGGCTTTGGTAACTTCGAAGTAAGAGAACGTTCCGCTCGTAAAGGGCGTAACCCGCAAACTGGAGAAGAAATCTTCATCCAAGCTTCAAAAACACCTGCTTTCAAACCAGGTAAAGCACTAAAAGAAAAAGTAGTCTAAACCTAAAAAGCTGGAATCATTTGATTCCAGCCTTTTCTATTAAGGAGTCCATATGGATATCGTAAAATATGTAGTAACTGCGGCAACAATCGTGATGCTATGTTATTTTTATTATCGGATGGCAAAAAAATAACGAGCGCGCCCTAGAGCGCGCTTAACTGTTTATTAAGCTTGTTATACCAATCCTCTGAAAGCTCTTTCGCTAGCATCGCCTGCTCAAGACCCTTCCGATCTTTTCTGTCATGGTATGTTAGACGATTTACCATCGCAACACTCACATCATGATCTGGCCTTTTGTGAATGCTTACCTTTTCACCAGCAGATACATAACCTTCCTGAAGAACTCTTAGATAATATCCGCTAAATCCATTGTCAGTTACTTGTTTTACCATGTCGTCAACACGGAACTTACTTGCGAGTTTATAACACGGTTTCCTTGGTAAGCTTACTTGTACTAAGATTTCTCCTATACAGTAGATATCACCAATTCTCGCCTCATTTTCATCTAAACCGGAGATGGTAAAATTCTCGCCAAATGCTCCAGGAGATAGTTTACGACTCAACTTCTCTTCCCAGTAAGGATAATGCTCATAAGGGTATACACAGATCGCTTTCTCAGGTCCACCATGATGAACACGATCAGCCTGTCCATCCCCTTCTACCTGCACTGTAGATACATAAACCGGCTCATGAGTAGATGTTTTTATAATACCTGATTCCATCACATTTCCTTTGTAACTGATTTCAACAGGCTTCCCAACATTTACGCTGATTAGATTTTTCATAGTCTTACCTCCCTCCTCTCTAATCGTAGCATAAATTTCCATTTCTAGAATGTTTGAAAATGAAAAAGCAGTCCCGAAAAAGGACTGCTTTTCATTATGAATGCTTATCATCTAGACGCTTTTCTATTTCTGCTAACTCCTTCTCATTTTTAAGAAGCTCTGCTTTATTTTGCTCGACAAGCTGTTTAAACGTTAATTTCTTGTGCTTTTTCACAATAACCCACCAACTTTCTGTCTGTATGCTAATGATTATACATCAGCAATACATAAGATAAGTTTACTAATTGTTAAAATTTTATGAAAATTAACACATAATTTAGTTTATTCATCTTTTTTTCTAATATAACCTTGTTCTTTTAAGGTTCTTTTTTTCATTTATAATGATGAGAGAAAGGGGTTTTTTATGATGGGATACGTTGAGGAATTACGAAGCCTCGTAGGTAAACGCCCTCTTATCCTAGTGGGGTCAGTCGTGATCATTCGTAATAAAGAAGGGGCTATTCTATTGCAACAAAGGAATGAAAAGAAAAAACGCTGGGGGTTACCTGGTGGGTTGATGGAGCCTGGAGAATCTACAGAAGAAACCGCTATTCGTGAAGCGAAGGAGGAAACAGGATTACGAATACGTTCACTCACTCTTTTTCAAATGTACTCTGGTTCAGAGTTTTTTACTGTAGCTGATAATGGAGATGAGTTTTACTCTGTCACAGCTGCCTATCATACGGATCATTACACTGGTCAATTGACTTCAAAACAAGAAGAAAGCTTGTCCTATGCGTTTTTTGACCCAACCTCTCTACCTGATAATATGGTCGGTAGTCATCGAAGAATGATTTCTGATTACGTAACCATCTCTACAAAATAAACAAACAGCCTGGCAATTCGCCAGGCTGTTTGTCTACAGTTACTCTCCTAAATTAACGTTGTGGTATACCTGCTGTACATCTTCAAGATCTTCGAGCACGTCTACTAGTTTTTCAAATTGTTCCTGTGACTCTGCTGGAAGGTCGACCTCATTTTGAGGGAGCATTGTTAATTCCGCAACAGTAAATTCAGTGATTCCTTCGTTTTTCAGCGCTTCCTGAACTGCATGAAACTGATCAGGTTCAGCATAGATGATCACAGCATCCTCTTCTTCTAGTAAATCTCTAACGTCGATGTCTGCTTCCATCAATAGCTCAAGCAGTTCGTCAGCCGTTTTTCCTTCGATACCAAATACAGCTGTCGGATCAAACATATAAGCTACAGAACCATTCACACCCATGTTTCCACCGTTTTTTCCAAAAGCCGCTCTCACATCTGAAGCAGTACGGTTCACGTTGTTTGTTAGTGTCTCTACGATCAACATCGAACCGTCTGGGCCAAATCCTTCATAACGAAGGTTGTCATAGTTTTCTTCAGATCCGCCTTTTGCTTTCTCAATCGCACGATCGATGATTGCTTTTGGAACATTGTATGTTTTCGCACGTTCTAGTACTAGTCGTAGTGCCTGGTTTGCTACTGGGTCTGGCTCTCCCTGCTTAGCTGCTACATATATTTCACGACCGAACTTGGCATAAATTCTACTCGTATTTGCATCTTTTGAAGCTTTTTTTTCTTTAATGTTATTCCATTTTCGTCCCATTACGTTCCACTCTCTTTCGACTTAATCTTACCCACTATTTCATGGTTATGAACACTTTCATGAAAATACACTAACACTTCTCTATTAATTATAGCACATCGTAGTGACCGCTTATTGAGATTCACCTTTAGAAATGGCAGCAGGATAACCGTTTCCTTTTTGTACAAGAAGAGTATGATGGTAATTAGAAAGGTGGGGTAAAATGCAGAATCAAAGAGTAAGAGATTATGGTATTTCTATAGGAGAATTAAAAACGGGACCGCTAAATTCTATAACCGACGTGACAGGGGTTACAGTTGGACATGCTACGTTAAGTAACGGTGAGATGCAAACTGGCGTAACAGCTATCCTTCCCCATCAAGGGAATACATTTAGAGAAAAATGCATGGCTTCTACTCATGTGATCAATGGTTTTGGAAAAACCATGGGTACGATTCAAATGACCGAACTTGGAACATTGGAAACGCCAATTCTGTTAACAAACACACTTAGCATTGGAACAGCATCAGATGCACTCATCGAATACATGCTCGATCGATGCCCTGAAATCGGTCATTCAACAGGAACGGTCAATCCTGTCATTGGAGAATGCAATGACATGTTTCTTAACAATATCCGAGCAAAATACGTGAAGAAAGAACATGTTTTTGAAGCAATTTCTAACGCTTCTACACATGTAGAAGAAGGCGCAGTTGGAGCAGGTACTGGTATGCTTTGTTACTCGTTAAAAGGTGGGGTTGGAACTTCATCTAGAATGATGGAAATGGCGCATGGCACCTATACACTAGGTGTTCTTGTCGTAACCAATTTCGGTATATTACGAGACCTGCGTATCGATGGAAAAGCAATCGGTGAAGAGCTCAAAGCAAATCTATTACATAAATGGGAAGAAAAAGACAAGGGTTCAATTATGGTGATCGTTGCCACAGACCTTCCTGTTTCGGAGCGACAGCTAAATCGGATCATCAAACGATCCGTAACGGGCTTATCGAGGACAGGTTCCATCATTACTACTGGAAGCGGCGAAATCATCATTGGATTTTCTACAGCAAACAAGATTCCACACGAGAGATCTTCAGAACCGTTACAACTTCAAACGATCCACGAAGAAGACATCGACCTAGCATTCCGAGCGGTAGGTGAAGCTACTGAAGAAGCGGTGCTAAATTCACTAACACAGGCAACACATGTTGTAGGTAGAGACGGAAACGAGCGACCAGCATTAAAGGATTTGTTAGAGGAGTTTGATATCCGAATGAATTATTCTAGATAAAATACACGCAAAAAAACCATTGGAATCTATCAATGGTTTTTTTGATTTTTGTTGTTTAGTTTTAAAGCCCCAGCCAATTTGGAATGAGCAATACTGCCCCCTCCCAATATGTAATGACAAACAAGATAAGTATTCCCATAATTAAGAAAGGCATTGTGGATTTCACAAGCTTTTCGAAGCGTACTTCTGCAATCGAAGATACAATAAATAACCCTGTACCAACTGGTGGTGTCAATAATCCAATCGTCAAATTAATACAAATGATTACCCCAAAATGAATAGGGTCTATTTCAAAAGCTGTGAGCAGCGGCATAAATACTGGCACAAGAATAATTAAAGCAGCGATGCCATCAAGTACAGCTCCTAGTAACAACAATAGTATATTTACAAGGAATAAAAATACAAAAGGATTATCAGACAAAGTTGTCATAGCGGATACAATAGCTTGTGGAATTTGTTCAAAGGCTATCATCCATCCAAATATGTTAGCCATCGCAATTAGAAATGTAACTGTGGCAGTAGCTATAACCGTATTGATTAATATACCTGGGATTTTATTGAAAGTTAGTTCTCTATAGAGTAGAGCTCCTACCAAGTATGCAACCACTGAGGCTATTGCAGCAGATTCAGTTGCAGTAAAAGCGCCACTTAAAATACCTGCAATAATAATAAATGGTACAAGAAGCGCCGGGAGTACATTCAACGTACTTTTGAATATTTCTCTCCCAGTGGCTTTTGTGGTTTTTTTAAAGTTGTATTTATAGCCAATGAACGCAATAAGAGAAATAAAACCTATCCCATATAAAATCCCAGGGATTATACCTGCCATAAATAGTCCACCGATTGAAGTACCCGACAGAGTACCATATATTATAAAAATCATGCTCGGTGGTATGATTGGCGCAACAATAGATGAAGCAAGTGTAAGTGCTGATGAAAACTCTTTGTTATACCCTTCCTTTTCCATCTCTGGAACCATCACTTTACTCATCATGGCCGCTTGAGCATTGGCTGATCCAAGGATTGATGCTAAGAACATGTTCGCAACTACTGTTACATAAGCAAGGCCTCCTCTAACATGTCCAAATAGAACTCTTGCAAATGTGACGAGCCTCTTTGTAATCCCTCCACCATTCATCAATTCTCCAGCAAGCATGAATAGCGGGATAGCCAATAATCCAAAATTATCAAGTCCCGAATATAAGCGCATAGGTGTTGACTCGAGCAACGTGGTATTCCCCACGAGAAAGAAATAAAGAATTGTTGTAATACCAAGAACCAGTGAAATAGGAATGGCCATAAAAAGCAACACAAAAAATAGAATAACAATTAGTATTGTCATAGTTCACCTTTCTTTCTCACGATGTCCATTAAATTTGAGAGTAGATGAATTGCTGAAAAGGTTAATCCGAGTGGAACGGCTAAATAGGGAATCCACATTGGCAACAACATAGCTGTGGATTTTTGAAATGCTACACTCGGCGAAGTAATCCACTTAAAGCTATAAATAATCAGTAAAATGAGAAAAAGGAGCATAATTATATGCCCTGAAATTAATAATATTTTTTTAATCTTTTTTGGAGCATAATCTAAAACGATTGTAACTGCAGCTTGAGATTTATATTTAAGTCCCAAGCTGCCACCTATAAAACTTATCCAAATAAGAAGAAAAACAGAAACTTCTCCCGCCCACGACAATGGTGCATTCAGTACATATCTAAAAGCTACAGCGAGAGTAACGACGATTGCCATAGAAAACATCAGGATAACCGAAAGATTTTTTTCTATTCTAGATATACCATGGCTTATCAGTTTCATTTTAGTGACCCCCTGTTATAACTAGTTGCGGAACGTATCAATGAATTCTTGAATCAATGGATTTGTTGGTCCATACTTCTCATCAAACATCTTCTTCTGCTCTTCAAACACTGAGGAGTCTAGTTCGTAGATATTCATCCCATTATCCTTAAGTTGCTGTTTAAACTCTTCCTCTTGTCCTGCTCTTGTCACAGCAGCGTACTCAGCGGCTGCTGCAATAGATTCCTTGATAATTTGCTGGTCTTCTTCGGACATTCCTTCAAAAGTAGATTTATTCACCATTGCGACAGACGGCCAGACCATATGATTTGTAACAGCACCATGTTTAACAACTTCATAGTACTTATTTGTAATAGCTGCGTCTAAATCCATATCCATCCCATCGATAACCCCAGTTTGCACAGCTGAGTATACTTCCGGCAATGGAAGGCCTTCAGTTGAAGCTCCTGTAGCCTTATAAAAATCTTGCATTGGAGGACTTGGCGTAACCCGAAGTTTTAAACCATCCATATCCGCTGTTGTTTTAACTTCTTTATCCTTAAATAACATTACACGTTGACCCGCAAAGAGATAATCTAATCCTACTAATCCTTGCTGATCCAGCGTCCCTAATATTTTTTTTGCAATTTCTGAGTCTCTTTCTGCATTAGCTTCGTTTAGATCTTCAAATGCGTATGGAGTAAACCAAGCTGCAAACGCCGGTTCACGTGAACTCATATAAGCTGCTGTAATAAAGCCAAAATCGACAGACCCTGCTGCTATTTGCTCGACCATGTCTGCTTCACTTCCAAGCTGACTTGAAGGATAGATTTCCATCTTCATTCTTCCGTCTGAACGTGTTTCGAGTTCTTCTTTAAATTTTTCTGCCGCTTTATGCCACATATGCGTAGGCGGAGTAATATGCGCTAGCTTGAAGTTATACGTTTTGCCAGCTCCATCTCCTGAAGTAGCAGTACCAACCGACTCAGAATCATTACACCCTGTAAGTGAGAAAATCATAAGTGAAATTGACAAAAGGAATACACTCCATTTTTTTATCTTCTTCATCTCATTTCCCCCAAATAGTTTAATAGGTTCATTAATATAAAGCGCTTTCACTTTTTTCAATGGATTAAGCAGTACTGGTGTTGCTTACTAACTGTTTTCGACTGCGATTTGAATAAGACCAACCTAATAGAGTTAAAGCTTCTTGGACTTTCCCTTGAGATAGATGGTTTCGAATCCTAGTTGAAGAAATAACATCACCATTTGAACAGCGGACGGTATTAGTAGGTTCGACTTTAAAGTGCCTGGCTAAGAGATTTAAATCTCCAGCTCGTTTTTTTCCAAAGCGGAAGTCCCTTCCCACATGAATTTCTAGAGGATTGTACTCTCCCAATTCTTCAATAAAGCTTTCTGAAGTTCTGTTGATATAAAATTCATCAAATTTTGCTACCACAACATGGTCGACCCTGAGCGCTTCAAAACGAGCTAACTTCTCTTCTACTGTCGTCAACATTTGAGCTTTTTGAAAAAAACAGCGAGGGGGAGGATCAAAGGTATATACAAGGCTCGGTACTCCTAATCCCTTTGCTCTACTCACTGCATGAGATATAACTTTTTGATGTCCTTTGTGAACGCCATCAAAAGCTCCTATAGAAACTACGGATCCTAAAAACAGTGGTCCTCGTTCAAGATGCACTTCCACCGTTCCACCCCCTTTTATGAACTAAATGACTAAACAATATTCCCTAACCTTTTTGTGCATTTATTCATTACTTTTTCTTTCTTCAGCTTTACTTAATCCTCCCACGCTCCAATTTTCTTCAGGGATTTCTTGTAATATCACGCGTACTTTATTTATATCAATATCAAGATTTTTACTGATCGCCTGGCTAACCTCTCTTACCAACTTCCTTTTCACTTCAATACTCCTACCTTGTAGTATGTGAATATGAGTAATGGGCATATGTTTTATCCTTTTACTTCAAAACTCAATTTACCAAGTGGGCCAAAGTCAACAGTAATATCGTCACCGTCGAATACTTTAACAGCTTCTGTTATGCCACCCGTTAGAATAACCATCCCTGGCTTGATAGAAAGACCTTCTTTATTGATCATTCTGGTAAGTTCGACAATAGACTTTATGGGATGTCCAAGAACAGCTGCCCCACTTCCTTTTTGAACTTCCTCACCATTCTGCTTCATCGTTACATTCACATCGCTTAACGAGGTATGGAATGGTGAATAAGCTTGGTTACCCAAAATAAATTTAGAAGATGATGCATTATCGGCTACTACGTCAACTAATGTAAATGAAAAGTTTCGATATCGACTATCAATAATTTCAACTGCAGGCAAGATAAACTCTGTTGCACTCCAAATATCTTTTGGAGTTAAATGATCTCCTTTAAGTTCTTTCTTCATGACGAAGGCGATTTCAGGTTCTACTCTAGGGTGGATTAATCCATTAAGTTTTAAAACGGACTCTGTTACTTCCATCTTTTTAGTTAAACGTCCATAAATCGGTTCCTTAACCCCTACGGATTCTTGCTTAGCTTTACTGGTTAGTCCCATTTTCCAACCAACCATGGTTTCTCCTCTTAATTCAGCTTGGTCTATACATAGTTTTTGAATTTCATAGGCATCTTCCACTGTAAGAGAAGGGTGATCAATCGTAATTTTATCCATTTCAGTACCTTTTACTTGATGTGTATCAATATGTTCTGCAATCTGATTTAAAGTCAGTGTCTTAGTTTCCACTATCTAACCTCCTACAACTTACTTTTTTGCCAGCTCTCTAGCAACATCTACAATCATATCTTCTTGACCGCCAACGACCTTTCTCTTTCCAAGCTCCACCAAAATATTTCTAGAATCCACATTGAATTTTTTGGCTGCTCTGTTAGCATGAAGCAGAAAGCTTGAGTAAACACCGGCATAACCAAGCACCAGACTTCCTTTTGAAATCTCTTGAGGCTTGTCTAATAGTGGTGCAACAACGTCTTCGGCCAGATCCATCATTTTATATAGATCAATACCGGTCTTAATCTTCATTCGCTCTAAGACTGCGATAAGTACTTCCGTCTGAGTATTTCCTGCCCCAGCTCCAAGACAACGAACGCTACCATCGATCATCGTAGCACCTTCTTCTATAGCTGCAAGTGTATTTGCCATTGCAAGAGAAAGATTATTATGACCGTGAAAACCAATCTTTATTGTAAGGTGTTCTCTTAGAGCGCGAATACGTTCTTTTACTTGATGAGGCAGCAATGCTCCTGCAGAATCTACTACGTAAACAGTATCCGCTCCATAGTTCTCCATTAATTTTGCCTGTTCCACCAGTTTTTCAGTAGAAACCATATGGGCCATCATTAAAAACCCTACTGTTTCCATTCCAAGCTTTTTTGCAACTTCTATATGTTGTTTTGACACATCAGCTTCTGTTACATGGGTTGCGACTCTTGCCATTCTCGCCCCCAAATTCTCTGCTTCTCTTAAGTGTTCAACTGTGCCAATACCTGGCAATAGCAAAACACCTACTTTTGAATTCTTGCAGACAGATACTGCTGCTGAAATAAGCTCCATCTCATCTGTCATCGAGAGGCCATATTGAAGCGAAGAGCCTCCCAGACCGTCTCCATGTGAAACTTCTATATAAGGCACATTCGCCTCATCCAGTGCTTGTGCTACTGACTTAACCTGTTCAATCGAGTAGCTATGACCAACTGCGTGACTTCCATCCCGGAGAGCTACTTCTGTAATGAATACTTCACGTTGGTTCAATTGGATTCTCCTTTTTGTTCAAACTTTATTAGAGAGTTGTACTTTAGCAAGTTCTTCTGCAACTTTTACTGCAGAAGATGTCATGATATCTAAGTTTCCTGAGTAGTTTGGGAGATAATCACCAGCTCCTTCAACCTCGAGAAATACCGTAACTTTGTTACCATCAATGATAGGTTCTGATCTTAATCGGTAACCAGGCACGTAATCCTGTACTTTACTGACCATATCGTAGATGGATTGTGAAACTCTTGCTTCATCCATGTCTCCATCTACAAGACAGTAAACCGTATCTCTCATAATGATTGGAGGATCAGCTGGATTCAGAATAATAATTGCTTTTCCCTTCTTGGCCCCGCCAATTTGTTCTATTCCTTTAGAGGTTGTTACTGTAAATTCATCAATATTAGCCCGAGTACCTGGACCTGCACTTCTACTTGCAATAGTGGCAACAATTTCTGCATATTCTACTTCGCAAATTTGATTTACAGCATGTACGATAGGGATTGTAGCCTGTCCTCCACATGTGATCATATTTACGTTTTTAACATCCACGTGCTCCCTCAGATTAACAGTAGGAACAACAAATGGACCTAATGCAGCTGGAGTAAGGTCGATCACCTTTTTCCCAATTTTATTCAGAAGATCAGCATGATGGATATGGGCTTTCGCTGAAGTAGCATCAAAGAGAATCTCTGCTAAATCAGGATTTTTTAAGAACCCTTCAATTCCATTCTCAATCACATGTATTCCAAGTTTTTTTGCTCGATTTAGTCCCTCTGACTTCGGATCAATTCCTATCATCGTTGTCAATTCGAGCGTAGTAGATCTACATAATTTCAACATCAAATCAGATCCAATGTTTCCTGAACCTATAATACCGACTTTAAGCTTAGGCAATGAACTTCCTCCCCCTGTTGTATTCTGTATGTAACGAGTTAAGGAGTGAACCGAACAGAGACTTTCCCTAGTTGCTCCATTTTCACTAAAAATTCATCTCCAGGCTCTCCGTTGATAGCTGCTGAAAGCGCTCCTGAGAGTATAACCTCCCCTGGCTTTAATGATTGATTATACATTGCCATCTTATTTGCAAGCCAGGCTACGCAATTAGCAGGATGCCCCAATGCAGCTGAGCCTTTGCCAGTATTCATCAGCTCACCGTTTTTATAGAGTTCCATATTAATTTCCTGAAGATCAACCTCATTTATAGAAACTTTTTTTTCTCCAAGGACGTATAGACCTGAGGAAGCATTATCTGCGATCGTATCCTGTAATTTTATTTTCCAATCCGCAATGCGACTATCAACGATTTCAATAGCCGACACGACATAATCAGTGGCTTTAATAACATCTTCTATAGTTATATCAGGGCCCTGTAGCTCATCTTTTAGTATGAATGCAATTTCTCCTTCGACCTTTGGTTGAAGGACACGTTGTTGATCAATACTTCCCCCGTTATCGACAACCATCGTATTCAATAAGTGGCCATAATCTGGTTCATCTACTCCAAGTAATTCTTGCATTGCGATGGAAGTTAAGCCAATCTTCTTCCCAACGATGCTGGCACCTGACTCCAATTTATTTTGGATCGTAGCCATTTGAATTTGATAAGCTTCATCTATGTTTAAATCCTCCTTGAGCTCAGTCAATGCTCTAACACCAACAAGTTTCTTTTCAGCTTCTTGTAGATGTAGTGAAAGCTGATTCACTTCATCTAAACTAACCTTCTTCATACTAAGAGCCTCCTTAAAGCTTGATCGTGACATTGGACAACTCACTGTAAAATTCGAAACTGTGCATTCCACCTTCACGACCAATACCACTTTGTTTTAAACCTCCAAAAGGTGTGCGTAGATCTCTTAGGTACCATGTGTTCACCCAGATAATACCTGCTTCTATTTGATAAGCGACTCTGTGAGCTCGTCTTAAATCGTTCGTCCAAATCGTGGCACCTAAGCCATAATGAGTGTCATTAGCCTGTTCGATTACATCTTCTTCTGTATCAAAAGGCAGGACTGTTACAACTGGACCAAAGATCTCTTCACGAACACAGCGGGAACTTCGATCAAGATTTGTAACAATTGTTGGTTCTATAAAAAATCCTTTTTCTTTGTGCTCAGGTCTACCCCCGCCTGCTACAATCGTGCCTCCTTCTTCCTTGGCAATCTCGATATAGCTCATTACGCGGTCATAGTGTTCTTTTGAGATAACTGCACCTACATTCGTTCCCTTTTTAAAAGGGTCACCTACTTCTAACTCTTTTGTCCGACTCACAAATTTATCGAGGAATGCCTCATATACAGGTCGTTCTACGTATATCCTTGACCCACAAAGACAAACTTCCCCTTGATTCATAAAACTGGATTTAAGCGTAGTGTCGATTACTTCATCCAAGTCTGAATCGGCAAATATAATATTGGGGTTTTTTCCACCAAGTTCATAAGAAAGCTTCTTAAGCGTTGGCGCAGCTGCTTCCATAATTGCAGTACCCGTCTTGGTTTCGCCTGTAAAAGTTACTGCATCAACCTGAGGATGCTTCGTGATAGCTGCTCCTGCAGAGTCCGGTCCAAACCCATGTACGATATTGACAACACCATCCGGTACCCCCGCTTCTTTGCAGATTTCCGCCAGTACGGTGGCTGTCATCGGTGTCCACTCAGCTGGTTTAATAACTGCAGTGTTGCCTGCAGCTAGACAAGGAGCCATCTTCCAGGTCAACAAAAGCATCGGTAGATTCCACGGGTTAATCATTCCCACTACACCAACAGGGCGGCGAATTGAATAATGAATCGCCTTATCATCTTGCTGATAAGATTCAGTCCCTAATGATGTTAAGTAGTCGGCAAAGAAATGGAAGTTGTACGCAGCTCTAGTTATATCGACTTCTAACGCCATTTCATATGGTTTTCCGGTATCCAACGATTCAAGTGCAGCTAACTCTTCTTTACGTTCTAATATTAGGTCACCAATTTTGCGTAAGATTGATGAACGCTCTTTAGAAGGTAAGCTCTTCCATGGCCCTTTCAATGCTTTTCTAGCCGCTTTAACTGCGAGATCGACCTCTTTTTCTCCTCCCTCGGCTACCTTACCTATCACCAATTCTGTTGCAGGATTAATATTCTCAAAGGTCTTCTGGTTAGTAGACTCAACGAATTCTCCATTTATAAAATGACGACAATCGATCGGTTGTACCTTACTCGCCTGCTTTTCCTTTATGTACACATCATCTTCCCCCTTACAAGGTGCGGTATATTTTAAGAATAAGTGGTGACACAGGGGTCACCACTTATTCTTCTACTTCAACTACCATTTCGATCTCAATAGCTGTGCCTCCAGGAAGCTGAGTCATACCAACAGCAGATCGTGCATGTTTGCCCCTCTCCCCGAAAACTTGGTTCAGTAAATCAGAAGCACCATCAATCACTTTTGGTTGCTCAATAAAATCATCTGTACAATTCACCATTCCAAGTAACTTTACAACTCGTTTCACCTTACTCAATTCGCCGAGTTCATATTTTAAAACGTTTAAAAGGTTCAACATGGATTGTCTAGCTGCTTGATACCCCTCATCAACAGTAAGATCTCGCCCTAGCTTTCCATGGTACTGGTCTACTCCTTGTCCTGCTGTGAAGATAAGATTACCCACCTTCACATGACTGACGTAATTTCCAACTGCAGGCCGAATCGGGGAAAAACTAAACCCCAGATCTTGCAGTTTCTCCTCTGGAGTCAAAACTCTCTGTTTCATGGTTTAGTCTTTTCTCCTTTACATTTAAGAATCGCAGTGCATTTTCTCCTAAAATCTTTTCACTTTGTTCTTTTGATAAATCATCCATCTCATCGATTACTTTTCCTGGTGGAATTTCTCTTAATAAAAACGGATAATCCGAGCCCATCATGACGCGTTCATGTCCAAAGCGATCGATTAGATATTTTATATTAAGAGAGTCATAGCTTAGTGAATCAAAATAAAAGTTTTGCACATAGTGACTTGGAGGGTGCGTTGTTAAACGTAAGTGAGGCCAAACCTTCCACCCTTGGTCAAGCCTAGGAAGAATGTAAGGAAATGATCCTCCTCCGTGAGCAAAGCAAATTTTCAAATTCGGAAACTTTTCAATAACTCCACTCCAGATTAGGCTAGCAGCGGCCAGGGCTGTTTCACTGGGCATACCTACTGTGTACATGAAGTTATGACGAGGTGTACGATCTTTTGCCATAGTTTCCCAAGGGTGAATGAAAAGTGGAACATTCCATTCCTCTGCTTTTTCAAAAAAATCAAGGAATTGCGGAGCATCAAGGTTTTCTCCATTTACGTTCGTTCCAATTTCAATACCGTTTAAATTTAGTTCATGCATGCAACGATCCATTTCCTGAATAGCTGATTTTGCATTTTGCATAGGTACTGTTCCCAACCCCACAAAACGGGCAGGGTTGTCTGTAACTGTTTTGGCAATAAAATCATTTTGAATTTTAGACATTTCTACCGCTGCTTTTGTATCTGCCCAATAAGAGAATGTAACTGGAACTGGTGAAAGCACCTGAATGTCTACACCTTCACGATCCATATCCTGAATTCGCTTATCAGGATCCCAGACTTGATCGGTGACCTCCCTAAAGAGATTTCCTTCGACCATGATGTTAGCTCCACACGCACAGGTTTGCTCTAATGTTGGCCATTTACCACCATACTTTTCTGCAAAATCAGGAAGGTTCTTTGGAATAACATGAGTGTGAAAATCTACTCTCATGCCTTCCATTCCTTCGCTTCAGGAGGCATTTTGTAACCGCAATTATTACACGTTCTTAATTCTTCACTGCTGTTAAAGTGTTCGATCGCTTCTTTAACCTGTGTAGCGATATCAGTTAACTGCACAGTTGCACGGTGCATTTCATTGTTACAGTTATCACAGAACCACAAGAAGCTTTCAAGTTCCCCTTTACCTCGTTTGCGCTCAAGTACGAGGCCGTAAGAATCAGCTACGCGGTGTGGAGAGTGAGGAACATTTGCTGGTAGCATGAACATTTCGCCTTCTTTTACTTCTACAACTTCACGTTCACCTTTTTCATTGATACATTCAACATAAGCACTGCCCTTAATTTGATAGAAAAACTCATCGGAAGGATCTACATGAAAATCCCGTCGCTTATTTGGACCTCCAAGGAGCATTGCGATGAATTCTGAGTCTTCCCACAGAACTTTATTATTAACTGGTGGTTTTAACTGATCTTTGTTTTCTTCAACTGTTTTCATCATGTCCATAACTCTTGATTTAAGGTAAGGTTTAGCTTGAGTTGCCATTTGTCATCCTCCTCAATTTTTGTAAGCGTTATCATGAAAGGCTAATATAACCCAGGTCTTTTGAAATCTTCTCAGCAGTGCTTACTACGCTTTTTATCATTTCTTCACGATTACTACCATTCATATAAGAAACAGGTCCAACCATATTGAGAGCTGCGATCGTTTGTCCGGTGTATGAATAAATAGGAGCTGCAATTCCATACAATCCTAGTTCATTTTCATTGTTACTGATCGCATAGCCCTGCTTTTTTATTTTAGAAAGCTCTTTCTTTAAATTATCTACGTCTGTAATTGTATTTGGAGCTATCTTAAGTAGTCCCTTTGCAATAGTTGGTTTGATTAGAGATGGATTGAATGCAAGTAGTACCTTCCCAGTGCTTGTACAATAAGCAGGCTTTGTTGCTCCAACATAGGTAGGCACCGGAAGAGATTCTTTTGATTGCACTTTAAGAACAAATCGGACTTCTCCAGAATCGAACATACCGATATGAACGGTACTATTAAACTTCCGAATCAAAGAGTCACAAAATGGTGTCGCTTCATTATAAATGTCCTGTTGGTACATTACGTGGTTGCTCCACTCTAATAACTTCCAACCCAACCGATATTTTTTGCGGCTGTCTTGAATGAGGATTCCTTCTTGGCAAAGTGTGCGGACAAGATGATGAATTGTACTGGCATTCATACAAAGCTTTTCTGCTATCTCCAAGTTGCCGAGTGCAGGTTCATCATTCGTAAAGCAATTTAGTATCTTTGATATCTTTTGCACTGATGCAATCATGCTTATCCCCCTAAAAACGATTGATTTCTCAAGAATACTTTTAATACCCAACGTATTCCAGTTACTAAATACAACAACCGCCGCCAAGATCCTGCAATCTTCACATTGACAACCGACAATTTATGACATATATACCAGTTATGTTAACTGCCCTTCTAAGTCTTTAGCACCTCTCAATGCTTCATCTACCATCGGGAATGTATTCTGACGTTTGTAGCTACTATAGAAGCGACCCAGTCTACGAAGAGGATCCCCTGAATAGTAACGCTCATATTGTAATAGTCTCTGCCCAAATGCCTCTCCAGAAAGATCCCACGCTAACTTAAATAATTGAACACGGTCTTCCGATGTAATGCCTTCTCGTCCCACGTAATATTTCTCTGTATCAGACCGAAGTTCTGGATTTAGGAAATCCGCCCCAGTCGGTGACATTAATAGTCCACCAGCACCGATTGTTTGGATAACCTCGATCGCTCTTGGATAAAGCTTGGGTAACATACCTCTAATTGTTTCTAATGCAGTAGCTGCTGGACGAACTTCACCAGACTCGGTTGTTTCATATTCATATTCAGATACACGTAATAGCGCCCTGATCGCCTCAACAGCTTGCATAAGTTCTCCAAGCTGTGTTTGAACATTTAAATAACCATCGACCCCTATGGAATCTGCAACTCTAGCAGCAACTTCAGAAGCAAATTGAAGTTTGATCAACCCTCTTACACCCGATTGATGAGCTGGTTGTTGTCCTATCCCTGTCTTTGGATATAATAGATTCGCCGCTTCAACATTCTGATTTATAAAGATGCGTTCTTTTGGTACAAATACATCGTTAAACACGAGTAAAGCATCCATTTCTTCAAATCGTGAAGCGAGTGGATGATCGAACGTAGAGCGTTTCCCATCTTGCATAGGTTCACGACAGATAATCCTTAGGCCTGGCGTATCAATTGGAAGCGCGAATGCAATCGCATGCTTTTCATCACCAGGTTTAAATCCAGGGAATGAATAAATAATGACTTCGTCTGTAATTGGAGCGAGTGTCGCTAACATTTTAGCGCCTCTAACAACAAAACCATCAGGGCGTTCCTCAACGACACCTAGATGAGTAAATTCATCACTTTGCTCGTGTGAAGCCTTACTTCGGTCATTTTGTGGATTAATGATGGCATGTGTTAGAAATAAATCATTGTTACGGATATGTTTGTAGTAGTTAATCATGTTCGTTGACCACTCAGTATCGTATTGATCAAGAAACCATGTATTACTTGCCATAGCTGTGATTGTGACATTTAAAAAATCTGGTGTTCTTCCCATAGAACCAAATGTAGCTCTGGCCCATAACTCAAATAATGTTGAACGCGCTTTCAAATCTTCATATGTTTTCGGAACCTTGAAAGCATGTGAAGTTCGCTCACCTGTATCCTCACATATGTACGTAATAAGTTCTTTGTATTTTGGATCATGTTGCATATCATATAATCTTGCTATCTCATGAATTGGTTGACGGAATACATCTTCATTGTACACATCGACAATTCGCTTACCCCCAAGCCATACTTCTGGTTGACGGGATTTCACTCCTTCTATATACTGTGCACCAGTACGTATACCCATAAAAGCTTCCCCCTTTATTTTTAATTACATTATTCTGTAACGTAATTCGCTACAGCTTCAGTCTGCCTGAATTTCCCTTGAAAAAATACGAGTCCATCGCCATCTTCATAAGAATAGTTCTTCACTTCTCCTATGAATAAAACATGGTCACCACCGTCATATTCGGTCCATGGCTCACACTCAATGGAAGCCAGTGAACCCTTGATTTTAGGACCTATGTCAGTCTCTTCCCAATCGATTGAAAGACCCACTTGATCACGACCTGCAAATTGCCATGCCACAGCTTCTTGACCAGCTGAAAGGATATTCACAACAAAGTTTTTGTTTTTTAATGCTTCAAACGATTTAGCTTTCTTATCGATAGAAACAAGAATGAGCGCTGGGTCAAGAGATACTGAAGTAAATGAATTTACGGTAATTCCTCGTTTTTCTCCATCATCACCAGTCCAGGTTACTACTGTCACCCCTGTGGCAAATCTTCCGAAACAATTTCTTAATTCTCGTACATCCATATCTTTTCGCCACCTCCATTTGCTAAATTCTGATTAAAGTATATAAGGAACGACAAACTCTAACAGACTATAATTTCATATTATGAAATTATAGGTAAATTTTTTAGAAAAATCTGAATGAACAGAAAACAAACCAGGCTGTAAAAGTTTTTTTATAGACAAAAATGAGTACCTACTATGTAAAGTAGGTACTCCTCTCTTCTACAACTCATCAAAGCCATTATTATCCGATACCTTTGTATACTGCCTGGATTTCTGTTCGAAGAAATCGCTCTTTCCAGAATTAACATCTGCATACGCCTTAATCCAACGCATCGGATTTTCTCGATAGCCTTCAAATGGCCGGTCGATTCCAAGTTGGTTGACACGTTTATTCGTCATAAACTTAATGTAATCATTAAGCTCATTTTGTGATATCCCAATAAATTTATTTCCTATGATCGCTTCCCCCCACTTCATCTCTAACTCCGCCGCTTTCTTAAATGTGTCCTTAATGAATCGATGGTTTTCCTCCGTGTTCAGTTGAGGTTGCTCATTGAACAGTTCTTTTACAATGTTCGCAAATAATGTGACATGTAGTTGCTCATCACGATTAATATAATTGATCATAGTCGAGGTCGATACCATCTTTTGATTGCGGGCAAGGTTATAGAAGAACGCGAATCCCGCATAGAAAAACAAGCCTTCTAAAATAACGTCATATACGATCGACTCAAAAAACGTTTGAGGCGTCGGGTCTTCTACAAACCTCTCGTAACCAGAAGCAATGAACTCATTTCTCTCAAGTAAAATCTCGTCATGCTTCCAATATTCAAAGATTCGATCCTGCTCCTGTTTTGAAACTAGTGATGAAAGCACATAGCTGTAAGATTGATTATGGATAACTTCTTGGAAAGAAAGAACCTGCATTAAGGCAGATAAACTAGAATCAGTTAAATAATCAGCTACTTTACTCGAATAATCGGTTTGAATGGAATCAAGAAACGCTAGTAGACCAATAATTTTCTTGAACGTATCCTGTTCATCGTTGGATAAGGAGTCCCACTGTTTAACGTCTGAAGACATGTTGATTTCAAACGGCGTCCAAAAATTACCCAACATGTTTTTATACATTGGATACGTCCAATTGAATCTTGTATCGTCCCAGTTTAAAACGTTCGAACTTTTGCCATTAATAATCCCACTCGCGCGATTGGGAGCTGAAATATCATAGATCTTTCTTTTTTGAATTGTATTCATACTTCTTCCTCCTAACTTGAGCAGCTTTCGCAATCTTCGATATCTACTGATGTACTTCTCACGTAATACGTGGTTTTTAGTCCTTTTTTCCATGCTGTCATGTGTATGTTCAACAGCTCTTTGGCTTTAATCGTGTTTTGAACATAGATGTTAAACGAAATAGACTGATCGACATGGCGTTGACGCGCAGCATTTTGTTCAATGCTCCATAATTGATCGATATAATAAGCCGACTTATAATACCAGGTCGTTTCAGGTGATAAATCAGGTGCTGTAACAGGAATCTTGTAATCTTTCTTTTCCTCTGAATACTCTTTACGAAAAATTGGATCGATCGATGCTGTGGAACCTGCTATTAAACTTGTGGAGCTATTCGGTGCAACAGCTAGTAGATTAGCATTGCGTAGACCTTGCTTCTTCACTTTTTCTCTCAGTGTTTTCCACTTTTCATCGTGATAGTTTCTACGATCAAAATAAGCTCCAGTATGCCAATCCGATTTCACGAACATCGAGTAACTACCTTTTTCACGAGCTAATTCCGAACTCGCTTCAATCGCTAAATAATTGATCGTTTCATAAAGATGATCCGCAAACTCAACAGCTTCATCCGACTCCCAAACGAGCTTCTTCTTCGCTAAGAGGTGGTGCCAACCGAAAGTCCCAAGTCCGATCCCTCTATATTTTTCATTTGTAAGTTGAGCCTGTGGGACTTCAATCGTGTTGCAATCGATCACATTATCAAGCATTCGAACTTGAATTGGGATTAGCCTTTCAAGAACACCTGCTGGAACTGCTCGACCTAAATTAATACTCGATAGGTTACATACCACATAATCGCCAGGATTTTTGGTGATTACGATTTTTCCGTCTTTTGTTATTTCTTCTTCCACAGTCGTCGCACTCATGTTCTGCATAATTTCAGTACATAAGTTCGAGCTGTAGATCATACCTGCATGCTTATTCGGATTCGCTCGATTCACAGCATCTCGATAGAACATAAATGGCGTACCTGTTTCTAACTGCGATTTCATAACGCGTTTCATAATATCGATGGCTGGTATAGTTTTACGAGATAATGTATCACTGTTTACACACTGCGCGTATTTTCTCCTAAAATCTCCATCGCCTTCACGTTCATCGTACGCATCTTCAAGTGAAAAGCCCATCACTTTCCGAACTTCATGAGGATCAAACAAATGCCATTCACCACGTTCTTCAACGGTTTCCATAAATACATCCGGTATACACACCCCCGTAAAAAGGTCATGTGTTCTCATCCTCTCATCACCGTTGTTCAGCTTTGCATCAAGAAATTCAATGATGTCTCGATGCCAAACATCGAGATAAACGGCGACGGCACCTTGTCGCTGTCCTAGCTGATCCACACTTACTGCAGTGTTATTCAGTTGCTTCATCCATGGAAGTACACCAGAAGAGTTACCTTTGTATCCTTTTATGTCACTGCCTCTAGCTCGAATCTTCCCTAGGTATGCACCGATTCCACCTCCGTTTTTTGACACTGTCGCAATGTCAGTGTTGCTGTCATAGATGCCTCGCAAGCTATCATCTACCGTATCGATAAAACATGAACTAAGTTGACCATATGTTTTCCCTGCATTCGCGAGAGTAGGTGTAGCAACTGTCATATACAGATTTGAAATGGCCCAGTAGGCTTCCTTCACTCGTTCCAAACGTTTATCTTCCGACTCCTTCATCATCAGCATCATCGCGATAATGAGAAAGCGCTCCTGAGGAAGTTCCAGAGTGTTTTTTTCATAATCTTTTGTGAGATATCGATCTGCAAGCGTTCTTAAGCCGATATAGGTAAAAAGATGATCACGATCTGGAGCTATGTTTGCTGCAAGGTGTTCAATTTCTTGTTCGCTATAGTTTTTAAGGAGATCCGCGTTGTAGATTCCTTGGCCCGTAAGTCGTTTCAATAGGCGATGAAATGTCCCTTTACCATACACCTGTTCTTCTCCACGAATTTCCAAAGCTCTGTCATAAAGTGACTGAAGATGAAAAGATGCTGCTACATATGTCCAATCTGGTTCTTCGGCTGAAATGCGCTCGAGCGCATTTAAAATCAACATGTGTTCAACATCGCCGTCCGACACTTCTCCAGATATACCGCTTCCTAATTTGTTAAAAAACCCTTCACTATCAAGATTTGAAAAACGCTTAAGAATGTTTTTGGCTTCTATTATGATCTCATGTTCCTCTAGAGCAATCGTTAAACTCATCTAACCCTCTCCTTTTTTTAGCAAAATAAAAAAGCTCACTCTTCTATGAGTGAGCTTTTGAGAATACGACAAGGGTAGAATCCAGGGATAACCCTGCATCCTTTCTGCCACTTCTCATCCTCAATCCCCGAAGAATAGAAACGTTTCTGAGCATCGGCAGGTCTACTGGCTACGTGCTTCTTCCTCAGCAAGCCTTCCCGGATCATCATCCAGTGGCATTTGCTTCGTCCACACGACAGTTGCGGGGACAGCTCCGGATTAAAACCGGATTCCCTATTAAGTCGTTTCACGACACCGCATACTCAATCACTATTTAATTAACTACCATAAAATCAATATATAGTATCTAAACTAAAAACAAAACACTAAATATCGATGTATTTATCTTACCGCACATTCTGTAATCTAACAAGAAGAAAAAATCAATCAATGTGTGATTAGGTATAAAGTCTTTCTACAGCCTAACACTATCTTTCATTTTCAGCATATATTGTTTATACCTAAAAATGTTTCCTTAAGGAAAAAGGAGATAAGCTTATGAGTAAAAAGCAGCACACATGCTTAAAGAAACTAGCCGGATATACACAGTTGTGTTATAAAATGGGATTGCTCAGTGAAGAAGAAAGTAAGGAGATCATGAATCACTTATCACAAAAATCATGAGAATAAAAAAAGAGATAGGAAACCCTATCTCTTTACGTTAGCTTACCTTTTCAATTAATGCAGTAAGTAATTCATCTTTCTTTTTCGCTAATGCCATTGCTTCTTCACGTTTCTCTTTCATTTCACTGAACTTTGCTTTCATTTCTTCTTTCTCTTCATCTGTAAGCTCAGGTCTTTCGCCACTATCTTTCCATTCTTGTTTTTGTGCTTTCAATTTCTCATGAGCAGCCTTTGCTTCTTCATGAAGTGCATTTAACTGCTCATTTACGTCGGCTAACTCAGTTTGTAATTCTTCAACGCCATCAATTGCTGAGGCATTTTTATCGAGCAATAAATCGATTAGCTTTTCTTGTTTCTCAAAAATCGATCCCATTAATTCATGATTTTCATTTCCTTTTCCTTCTTTATGAAAACCTCGCTTATGGTGATGCCCTTTCACCTGTCCTTGTTCCTGAACTACCTCAGTACCGTCTACTTGTGCACCCTCTTCAGATGCCGCGTTTGCACTCACACCAGCTATTCCACCTGCAAGTACAACTGAACCTGCAATACCTAGTAACCACTTTTTCATTTTCTTTTGATCTCCCTTCAAATTATTATCCTTACACACTTAATTATGGACAATAATTGTGGAAGAAATTGCGAAAAAAGTGTGTGAAATTGTGTGATTTTATTTCCTTAGCTTTTCAATGACGGTGTCATCCATACTCCTCACGTGCAAATCACGTTGAGGAAAGGGAATTTCAACATGATGATCTGCAAGCACCTTATTTATTCTGAAATTAAGATTACTCTTTGTCACGACCGCCGCTTTTGGAGAAGAAATCCAAATGAACAACTGAAAGTCCAAGGATGAGTCACCGAACCCGATGAAATTTACAAAGGGTTCTGGTTTTTCAAGTACATACATTGAATCGTCTTTCTCATCTTTTGCAACTTGATGGAGCAGTTCTCTTACAAGTTCAACATCTGAACCGTAAGCAACGCCGATCGGTACGACGAGACGCAATCGATTATCTCCGTAGGAGTGGTTAACGACCTGTTCTTCTATAAAGTAAGAGTTAGGCATGATGATTCGTTCATTATCAAGCGTCCGTATAATTGTTGCTCGCATTTTAATTTGCTCAACATCTCCGATAATGTCATTAATTATCACGCGATCACCTACTTTGATGGGACGCTCGAATAATATAATAAGACCTGAAATGAAATTGTTAGCAATGTTTTGCATACCAAAGCCGATTCCTACACCTAATACACCTGCGAAGATGGTCAATGCGCTTAAATCGATTCCAACAGTAGTCAAACTAATAATCACTGCTATTACCATCAAGGTATAATGGAACACTCGATTAAATGTAAATTGCAACCCCGTATCTAATCGATAGTGGTCATACAAAGGGGGCATCAGTAGTGAGGTGAATATCTTTGACAGCCTGTTCGCAAGCGTAATGATAAACAATGCGATGAGAAGAAGAAGCAATGATATTTCTACATCGCCAATCGTGAACAGTTCACGGCTCATCCAAGCATACTCAGAAAAGTAGAGAAGCAAGAAAACGATGATGGCATATAGCGTTAGCCAGTTTAGAAATGATAGGACTGCATGTTTACTCTCCTTTTTTTCTAAACCTTTTCTTTTAAAGAACAACGCTTTAACGATGAACCTAAACAAAAGGATGCCTATAATAACGGTAATTGTAATGAACGTGTCTTTAGCAATTGAACTTTCAAAGAATGGAGATAAAAAAGTAAAAACCTCCTTTAGCAAGAATTGTGAATGGTCACATGTAACCTAATCCGTTATCAACACGTTATGTTGTATATAGTGATCTAGGGGGTTAAGGAATGAAAAAGTACTTACTATTTAGCTTTGTTATAGCAATCCTTATACTTACTGCCTGCAGCTCTAATCAACAGTCAGAAAGTGGTGACAGTGGAGAGCCACTCTCAGAAGAGATGGATAGAAGTGCAGGCGAAACAAAAGAAAGCGCTTCTGATTCCAGCTCTTCGAACGAAACGATGAAGATGCCAGAACTTCAAACAGATCGAAAAGTTATCTTTAACGCTAATTTATCTTTAACTGTAGAGGATCTTTCTGATGCCACAGGCCGATTGAAAGAGCTTCTCGAAGCAAACGGTGGGTATATTGTAGAATCGAGAACGTTCTCTGAAGAAGAGACCAATTACGGTTCGATGACAGTCAGGGTCCCTCAAGATAACTTTTACCCTTTTCTTGATGAAGCTGAAACAATTGGTAAAGGTACACCAGAAAAATCGGTTACTGGAACTGATGTTACAGAAGAGTTTGTAGACTTAGAAGCAAGGCTGAAAGCAAAAGAAGATGTGAGAGATAGGCTCCAATCATTTTTAGAAAAAGCTGAAAAAACGGAGGATCTGTTGGCTATATCAAACGATTTGTCTCGAGTTCAAGAAGAAATCGAGCAGTTAAAAGGGCGTATGAACTATTTAAACAATCAAAGTGACTATTCGACCGTGACTGTTTCATTAGAAGAAAAGAAAATTAAAGTCCCTACTTTTGGAGAAGGTGATAAGAGTACGATCGCCGAAGCAAAACAGTTGTTTATGAAAACAGCAAATGGAATTCTATCCTTCTTCTCTAAGACAGTTGTTGTGCTCATTGGATTATCTCCTGTGCTCGTGCCACTTGCAGCTTTAACCCTATTTTTCTTCATACGCAATCGTAGAAGAAAAAAAAGTGATCCAAATATCCATTGATATCGTTAGCTTATTAAATCTACAAATGAGCAAACGAGGTGATACGATGAAAATAGTCATGTCTCTAGTTACTGCAGCCATCATCTTTCTTCTGATTGCTGGATATACCAATAACTATTCATCAACAGCTGAAACAGGTTCAGAACGGGTTAAGAAAGTAGAGATTGAAAATGGTGACGTAGCGTATGACAACGTAAAACAATCGATCGATGAAAATGCAAATAGAATTCCAGAGTCGAGTGAAGAAGGTATAATCCCTGTATCTGTCGAGATCCCTTCTATTGAAGTTAAATCAAAAGTTGAGAATGTAGGTATCTTGAAAAACGGACAGATGGGTGTTCCATCCAACCACGTAAATGTCGGATGGTTTGAACCTGGCTTCAAGCCTGGCACGACCGGAAATTCCGTCATAGCAGGACATGTAGATAGCAAATCCGGGCCATCTGTTTTCTATCATCTTGAAGATCTATCAGAAGGTGATGAAGTATACGTTACCGATAAGGATGGAGAAACACTTACGTTCGTTGTAACAGGGAAAGAAAGGTACCCATTTCAGAATGCACCTATCGAAAAAATCTTTGGACCAAGTAATGATGCAAATCTGAACCTCATCACGTGCACTGGTAACTTCAGTCAGTCTCATGGAACACACGAAGAACGCCTCGTCGTGTTCACTGAGCTCAAAGCAGAATAGTAGTAACATAAAAAAGACGCTTCTCCTATTCTATAGGACGAAGCGTCTTCAGAGTGTAGAGAAAGTCTCGAAAGTAGCCGATCATTTCCATTCTAATTAATGTTGATGGATAGTGAACTATCTGCCTGTTAAACCATTGGACGGAAAGGTCGTTTTGGATAAATTCTCATCAAGTAGGAGAGACAATCGCGGACTCCTGCGGTCGTACGGGCTTGGACGTTCGTCCGCGGAAAGCATGCGATTGTCATCGACTACGGCATCGGGAGCACCGAATAATGAAATAGGTTGCTCGACAAATTGAAGACGCTTCTCCTATTCTATAGGTCGAAGCGTCTTTCATTATGCAATCAACTAGCTTTCTTGATTTCTATCTCATTTAAATACCGATTGAAATAGTCATCTGTTTCAGATTTAATCACTTTAAACAATAGTAGTAAGGCGATTAAGTTTGGAATCATCATAAGTGCATTCGCCATATCAGCAAATGCCCAAACAGTAGTCAGATTAGCCACTGTTCCTATAAAACATGCGGAGATATAGACAAATCCATAGTACGTAGTAAATTTTGTACCTGCAAGGTATTCGAAACATTTATATCCATACACATACCAACCAATAATCGTTGAGAACCCGAAAAAGATGACTGAGAAGGTTACAATGTACTCTCCTATAATACCTAGACTCGATCCGAAGGCAGCTGTAGTCAATGCACCTGCTTCTAGATCCGCATTATGGACGACACCTGAGAGTTCTCCACCTGTTGGATCCCAAAATCCAGTAATGAGTAATACTAACGCCGTCATCGTACAAACGATGATCGTTACGATAAAAGTACCTGTCATAGCCACAAGCGCCTGTCGCACGGGGTGCTCAGCCTTTGCATTACCAGCGATAAGAGCCGCTGTACCTAAACCAGCCTCATTTGAGAAAATTCCTTTTGAAACTCCGGATTTAACAGCTTCCATTACGATTACGCCTGAAAAACCTCCCACTGCTGAAATTGGGGAGAATGCGTAGGTGAAGATTAACTTCATCGCAGGTAGGATAGCTTCAACATTCAGAACGATAATGATTAATGCTCCAACTATGTAGAGAACAGCCATTATCGGAACAAAGAATCCTGCTACGGAGCTGATACGTTTTACACCTCCGAAAATAATCAGAGAGGTAAGTCCTGCAACGATTACTCCAGTTACCCATCCATCGATATTAAAGCTTTCATCAACTACACTCGCAATCGTATTCGATTGAACACTGTTTCCAATTCCTAAAGAAGCGATCGCACCGAATAATGCAAATGATATCGCAAGCCACTTCCATTTTGCTCCAAGACCTTGTTCAACATAGTACATCGGTCCACCGGCATACTCACCTTTATCATTTTTCACACGATATTTCATCGCAAGAAGGGCTTCACCGTATTTGGTCGCCATGCCAACCAGTCCTACAACCCACATCCAAAAAACAGCACCTGGACCTCCGATTGTAATCGCAGTAGCTACACCGGCTATATTTCCGTTACCGATGGTAGCAGCCAAAGATGTCATAAGTGCTTTGTAGTTACTAACATCTCCCTCAGCAGAGCTGTCTTCCGATTTTTCTTTCGTGAAAGCAAGCTTAAATGCATAACCTAGCTTTCTAAACTGAAGTCCTCTAAGGATAAGTGTCAGGAAAACACCAGTTCCGAACAATAAGATTAAGCTTGGTGCTCCCCATAAAAATCCATTTACTATTTTAAGCAGTTCTAAGATGTCCATTTCCTCTACTCCTCCAACGTGTTAACGCTTTCAACTGACGACCTTTATACATTACCATCAGAATTTATTTTTCGTCAATTATTAAAACAAACTAGTCCGATTAAATCATTCGTTTATCCCATAAAAAAAGAGACCCTCAACAGGTCTCTCACTAGAAATTCCTCTTACAATTGTCCTAGAGCGTCGCTTATCGTAAGATCACCATCTAAGATTTCAAACGTTCTATTAAATGTATTTTCATTCTCTACGATTTCAGCTAATACGGAAGCCACATCTTCTCGTGGAATCTGTCCTGATTTATCTTCGAGCGTTTTTGCTGCGCGAATTTGCCCAGTAGCAGGATCATTCGAAAGTCTTCCTGGTCGAAGGATCGTGTAGGTTAAGTTTGTAGCTTTTAAATACTCATCTGCACGCTTTTTTGCATACAAGTAAGGCTTCATATTATCTGGCCCTTGCTCTGGATAATCAGCACCTACTGAGCTTAAGAGCACGAAGCGTTTTATCCCTTGACGACTTGCTTCATCGATCGATTTGATCGCCCCTTCTTGATCGATAAGAATCGTTTTATCTGCGCCAGTGTGTGGACCTGAACCAGCTGCAAAGATGACTGCTTCACATCCGTACATCGCATGGGAAAAATCTTTTTCTAGATCACCTAGTACAGTTTTTCCACCCGCATCTTCAATGGCTTTCACTTGGTCAGTATCTCGAACCATCCCTACTGGATCGTATCCTTTTTCTGCAAGGCTTTTTATTACATGTGTGCCTACCTGTCCGTTTGCACCGATTACGAGTACTTTCACAACTATCTTCCTCCTTTATATCCATTCACCTCTGTTATTTTCCTCATAAGTAATACAAATAAACACATGAAAGCGCTACAACTAATTGTGAATGTTTTTTTTGAACTAAAATGAGTCGATTTATGTAATTAAAAAGGTTTTTATGGTAAATTGTTAGAATATTTAGTATTGAACTACATATGAAAGGGGATATTATTTTGGAAGCAGTATTAAATAACATTAGCGGATTCGTGTGGGGATGGCCTCTCTTGATCCTCTTAGTAGGAACAGGAATATATCTCACCATTCGTCTAGGATTCTTGCAGTTTACGATGCTACCTTATGCATTGAAGCAAGCCTTTACTAAGAAACAAGATAAATCCTCTGAAGGGGACATCTCTCACTTTCAGGCCCTGATGACAGCACTTGCTGCTACGATCGGTACGGGAAATATCGCTGGGGTAGCAACAGCGGTTTTCGTAGGGGGACCAGGAGCTGTTCTTTGGATGTGGATCAGTGCTTTATTCGGAATGGCTACGAAATATGCTGAGGCTATTCTGGCAGTAAAGTACCGATCGGTAGATTCGAACGGAGAGATGTCAGGGGGTCCGATGTACTATTTAGATAAAGGACTCAACATGAGATGGCTTGGAATGATCTTTGCATTTTTCGGAGCATTTGCAGCGTTCGGAATAGGAAACATGGTTCAATCGAACTCTGTTGCTGACGCCGTAGCAACGTTTGGAATCGCTCCATGGATTACAGGTCTTATTTTAATGGTTCTAACTGGTCTCGTTATTCTTGGTGGGATTAAGAGCATTGGACGGGTTACAGCGTTTTTCGTTCCGGTTATGGCACTTTTCTATGTGATCGGCGGCTTAATCGTTCTCCTTATGAACATCGATCTCATTCCAGCTGCCGTATCGTTAATTTTCTCTGACGCTTTCACTGGTGAAGCTGTAGCAGGGGGAGCTATTGGTGCTGTAATCCGTTATGGTGTAGCTCGTGGAGTCTTCTCGAATGAAGCTGGTCTAGGCTCCGCTCCAATCGCTGCAGCTGCTGCTAAAACGGACTACCCTGGTCGCCAGGCACTCGTATCCATGACCCAAGTATTCATCGATACGATCGTTGTTTGTTCCATTACAGGGATCGCTCTCGTAATGGGTGACCTCTATATGGGCGATCTTAACGGTGCTGCACTTACAACGGCTACTTTTGAGAAGTTCCTAGGAGTACCTGGTGCGTTGATCGTAACGGTCGGTTTGATTCTTTTTGCATACTCAACAGTATTGGGATGGTCTTATTACGGAGAAAAATGTTTCTCTTATCTGTTTGGGGAACGGTCGATCAAGTACTACCGCTTCGTTTTTGTTCTAGCTGTATTTGTTGGAACAACACTTAAGCTTAATGTCGTATGGCTGCTCGCTGATATCTTTAACGGCTTGATGGCTTTACCAAACTTGATCGGACTATTAGGTCTTTCTGGAGTCGTCGTTGCCGAAACGAAACGTTTCCTTGAAAAAGTAAAAGAAGAAAAACGAGAAGCTCAATCTCAAAGCACGTGATCATTCACAAAAAAGCGACACCCAGTTGGGTGCCGCTTTTTTAATCGGTTCTATTAGAAGCTATCTTTAATCACTACGCGCTCTACTGGGAAACGAGCAGATGCATGTGCTTCAGCCGCTGCTTTGCCAATTGAGATCAGCATAACAGGAACATATCTGGATGGGATATTGAATTCGTCGATAAGAGCTTGTGGATTAAAGCCGCCCATCGGAATCGTATCGTATCCCTTTGCTTTCGCTGCAAGCATAAGCTGCATAGCAGCTAGGGAACTATTTTTTACTGCCTCACTGTATGCGAAGCCTTCTCTTTCATATGCTCCATTAATTTGAGAAACCAGTGTTTCCTTGACTGCATTATCCATAAAACCATTCTCTACAGCTTGACCGTAGATTTCTTCTGCATGAAGATTTGCTTCTGTATCTCCAAGAATTACGATGGTTGCAGAGCTATCTACAACTTGTTGCTGATTAAAAGCGATCGGAAGAAGTTTTTCTTTTTTCTCATTATCTTCAATCACGAGAAACTTCCAGTGTTGAAGGTTCCAAGATGATGGCGCTTCAATCGTCGCATTTAGAATTTCATTCATATCTTCATCAGGGATCTTAACCCCTTTTTCATACTTTCTTACGGAATGACGCTCTTTCATTACTTCAAGAGCATCTAGCTTTTGTTCAACTTGTGTTGTCATCTGTTCTCTCCCTTTCCTATCCATTTATCTCTAACTTTCTTATCTATTATAATGTAACATATTTTATTACAGTTATAAAACATCATTGTTTAGCAGTTGTGGCAGTATCTACCTTTCTTAGTCGGAGCTTTGTTCAGCAAGGATTTTGTATTCTTTTTCAACACTGCAAAAATCGACTTTGGTAGTTGATCTGGAAAATCAAGCTTTAACTTTAATTTTGAAAGCTCTGTCGTAAGCTTAATTGCAAGCTCTGGATATGCTAGGTACAAAGAGCGATAAGATGCTTGATCGAGTTGAATGAGCTCAACATCAGTTATAGCTTTGGCATAAAGGTTTTGATGCACAAAAATCGATCTGTTCCCAAGTACATCATTCGGTCCAAGAACTGCAAGTGGCGTTTTTTCGTCTTGCTGATAAATCGCTACGTTTCCTTGGCGAATGATATAGACATCACGATTCGTATGTTTAGGTCGAATTAAGAACCTTCCTTCATTCCGCTTCAACTTTCTCCCGGATCGCTCTAACTTATTCCAATCCTTTGTTTCAAACTTCGTTTCACTTTTGTTCAATGCCAAACTTACCATGTTCGCTCACCCCCGAATAATTAGAATTTATTTTGTTACAGTTATCCCAAAAACAAAAACAATCATTATAATTGTTTTTGCTTCAGGCTTTGTATAATATCACGAATGGTGTATTTCTTCAAAAATGATGTTAAGTGGTCCTCAGCATCGGTGAAGATGTCACCAAGGACTTCTGATAAATTCGCTCCCACAAGACAATACTGATTTGCGTCGGTACACTTAGGTTTCAATGAACCAATCGACGTTAACGCGTAGATCTTATCAAGCGTAACATCTTCGACTTTGCATGCTAATGTAAAGCCGCCACCAGCACCTTCTTTAGAGACGATGTATCCGTTTTTCTTTAATAAACTAAGAATTTTTCTCATACGTACGGGATGGACGGATGCACTGCCAGCAAGGTAGTCACTTGTTGACATTTGTCCAGGCTTAATCGCTAATAAAGCCAGACTATGCACTGCAAGAGTAAAATCACTATTCAATTTTAGCGCCCCCTAACACTTTCTTCAATTCCATCCTATCGTACTCCTTTTGTACCTTGCAAGAAAATTTTAACAGGCAACCGCTTCTTTTGACTTATTTCGTACAGCGTTGAGCTGGGCCGAAAGTTCTAAAAACCATTTCTTATCTTTTGTAATAAGAGCTAGATCGATAAGGTTTAAAAGATACGTTTCGTCATGCTCAAAATCCTGCTTTTCCAACAATGAAACCCTATTTTGAAATGTCTCGATAACCTTTCCTACTGTCTCTGGGTTATCACATTCATGCACATATATTTTGATCGTTCCTAGATAATCATTTACTGAATCTACAAATCCTTTCACTAACTCATCATGAACTGATTTGCCTTTCACCCATTCACCTTTAGTAAATTGAGATTGTTGATGAAGTTGGTTCATCATTATTCTCCCTCCTTATGGAAGATTATCGTGTTCCAACTGCGTCATCGCATAATGTAATAATAAATATTACAGTTAGATTTGTCAAGAGCTTCGATCAAAGACCGAACTCTTCTGCAAGTAAACGATACGATTTCAGTCTCGCGTTAAAATCATACGTTATCGTATTTACGATGACCTCATTGGTTTGATACATGTTACCTAACTCTTCGATTTGCTGTCTTACTTGCTTAGGGTCGCCAACGATTATACGATTTCTGTTTTCCCTGATTCTTGCTTTATCAAACACAGAGTATGGATATTGCAGCGCTTCGTCCGGTGATGGGAAGCCAGTACCTGATTTTCCTTGTTCGATTAATAATATAGCAAGATCAAGACTAGAAGCTAAATACTCTGCTTCTTCCTCTGTTTCGCCGCATACAACAAAAACGGCTACGTTTGTCTTTGGTGTGTCGTTATACTCTGATGGTGAAAAACGCTCCATGTATTTATCGACTACGCTGCTTCCACCATTCCCGTTAATAAAATGAGCAAACGAAAATGCTAATCCTTTATTCGCAGCGATTCTTGCGCTACCACCGCTTGATCCTAGTAACCAAATATCAGGTTTCGTATCTCCTAGTGGTGTCGCATGAACATGATAAGAAGAAGCACGCCCATTTAAGTAATTCGTAAGCTCATCGATTTGTTCAGGATACCGGTCGATATCTCTACGGTTGCCGTCTGCTAATGCTCTTGTAACGTTCGGCATACCGCCTGGTGCACGACCTAAACCTAGGTCGATACGACCGGGGTTTAAAGATTCAAGCATCCTAAAATTCTCCGCCACTTTATACGAACTATAATGGGGCAACAACACCCCTCCAGATCCAATCTTCATATGACTCGTGTTCGCTGCGAGGTGAGCGATCAACACTTCGGGACTAGAGCCCGCAAGACTTTTTGTACTATGGTGCTCAGATACCCAAAATCGATGGTAACCAAGCTTCTCAGTTTCTTTCGCAAGTTCCGTAGTTTCTTTTAAAGCTTCGACCGCTGTTTTATTTTTTGAGACTGGGGATTGATCCAAAACGCTTAATTTCATATATAACGATCTCCTCGATTTGTAAAATGAATTATTACAGTTAAATCATAACAGGTGTTTGTATTCTCTCCAATAAATCTGCTTAAAAAACAAACGGACCGTCACGCCCGTTAGGTTACGCCGGTCCAGTTTATTTATAGAGCCTAGCTAGGATGTGCTTTCAGCAATTACTATTTCAACACCATGATTCTCGAGCATTTGCTGATACATACGTTCTGGCATCTTATCAGTAACGATCACATCGATATCTTCAAGCTTCGCAAATGTAAAAAACTCTGATTGTCCAAACTTCGTCGAATCAGCAAGAACGACGACATGTTTCGCTTGATCAATCATCTTCCGCTTCACCATGCCATCCTCTTCATGAGCAATGGTCAGGCCTTGCTCTGTGATCCCAACCACACCTATAAATGCTACATCTGCATTATATGACGCTAGCTTTTCAACAACACTCGATCCATAAAGAAAGAAGTGCTCCTTTTCAAGCTTCCCACCTAGAAGGTGAATGTCGAGGTTTTCTCCTCTAGAGAGGATGTCAGCTTGATGAATCGAATTTGTAAGGATAACAGCACGCTTTTCAATCAAGTATTCAGCACAAGCTTGTACAGTAGTTGAAGCATCTAGAATAACGATATCACCAGGTTTTATGGTTTCTGCTGCCTTTTTCCCTATAAGGTGTTTTTCATTGGTCACTAGAGAAAGTCGATCTTGATAGGATTTAATTTCGTGACGTAATTGCGGCAATACTGCTCCACCCCTCGTACGCGTTACGGCACCCTCTTCTTCCAATCGAACAAGATCTCTCCTTGCAGTATCTCTAGAAATTTGAAATAGCTCACAGATCTGTTCGACTGAAATCCTTTCGTTCTTCTTAAGATATTCAAGAATCGATAGCATGCGCTCTTCTTGAAACATCGGCAACCCCCACTTCCATTCACTACCATTATAAGTCTATGTAATGATTAAATCAATACTTTTAAGTAATACAGGAAAATCATTAAGTAATTATAAGTAAATACAACAGTAGAAAAAGCACCCCTTTATAGGGTGCCTTCATTATATTAGTAAGCCCAAACTGCTCCTACGATAATCAATAGAATGAACAAAACAACGATTAGCGCGAAACCTTGACCACATCCATAGCTCATAAAAAAACCTCCCTTCTAATCGAGATATAAGAAAGGTTTAGTAGCCGTAACCGCCGTAACCGCCATAACCACCTTTTCCATAGCAGCATGGTCCTGTATTAGCTCCTCCTACTGCCGCTGCACCAACAATAATTAGAAGGATAAACAATACTACGATCAATGCGAACCCTTTACCGTATCCAGCAGGGCGCACGTTTTCTTTTCCACCGCTCATTTGAAAACCCCCTTTCCTCGAAGGTTACTAATACTATATGTGCAAATTGAATGTAAGGGATGGGCATCTAACCATATTTAGCAAGATTTATATACCTTCACGTGCTCAGAACACATCCGCTACAAAAAGCAAAATGATAACTAGGAGAATAAATAGGATTAGAAAGATAATCAGTTCATCCATAAAAGTTCCCCCCATACATTTTGTATAAATAGAATATGAAGATTTGAATTGAAGAGTGAGACCTTTCTTTCACCATGAAAAAAAGCCCTCAGCGTATGAGGACTTTTTAATACTTATTCCATTGTGTTTCCTTCGGCAGGAATTGCATGTTTTTGAAACATGTTTGCAAAGTGAATGAGGTTATGAGCCATCGTTTTGGCATGACCGACAGAGAAATCGTTCTTATGCCCATTCGCTTCAATATATGAAGCTCCTGGTCCTGCTTCACCGACCCAGTACGTATCAACATTAGGAGGAACGGTAAATCCTATATGTGAAAATGCATATAAGATGGATCTTGCCGCGTTTTTTGCCCCATCTTCATTACCAGTGATGACGACACCCCCAACTTTGTTGTAATAGACCGATTGCCCCTTCTCATTCGTTATTCCACTTCCGCCATACAAACGTTCGATAACAAGAGTAGCTACACTGCTTTTCTCACCTAGCCAGAGTGGCGTTCCGATTATTACGATGTCTGCAGCTTTCACTTTTTCAAAAATGATGGGCCACTCGTCGCCTTCTCCTTCATCTTCTGAAATTCCGTACGAAATGTTATAATCAGCAGCCCTTATTGTCTCTGACTCCACCCCTTCTTCATGAAAGATCGACTCTGCTTCTTTATAGAGCGCATCCGTGTTTGAAGGTTCATTACTATTCTTTAGTGAGCAATTAAGAAAAAGTGCCTTCAATTCGATAACTCCTCTCTTAAATCAATTGAATTTTATAGTCCACCATTCCCTTCTAATAAGAGAACATAAACAAAAAACACACCCTGTGGAAACCAGGATGTGCCTTTAGGCTCTTATTCTGTGATGAGCACTAATGGTGGCTCAGACAAAAACTCCATCATATTTTCAGCGTCTTCCGTAACTTTTGCCCATTCAGGAGATTGCAACGCTTCACTTATTCGTTGCTTCGATTCAAACTCAATCGTAGCAGCAAGGTAATAAGACTCTTCTGTATTCAATGCTGCCGTCACATAATTTAAATCGGCCTTCTGGATGTAAGGAACTTGCTGAACAAGCTTAATATGCTCTTGTTCATAGTATTGTCTGAATTTCGCTTCATCAGTAGGTTTCTTATAGATCACGATTACTTTAGCCATTTCGCTTTCTCTCCTTTACTTTGGTTATGCTTCATCATACATCACTATGAAGAATGAAGACTAACAAAAGCCATCACTGATAAATAACATATTTCTGAAGAAACTATAGAGTAACTTGGTGTTTAAACATCACATTAATAAGGAAAATTATAATAAATGATGTAACCCATTGTATAGGAGGTGAACCCTTACACGTTAGTAAGGGCTCTATTGGAAATCATAAAAATTATTGTCGTTATTATTTTGATCTTGTTGACAGCTTTCTTTGTTGCATCTGAGTTCGCTATTGTAAAAGTACGCAAAACCAAAATCGACTCTTTAGCACTAGAAGGAAATAAAAAAGCGAAATCCGTTCAAAAAGTATTAGGAAATCTTGATGGTTACCTTTCTGCATGTCAGCTAGGAATCACGATTACAGCCCTTGCATTAGGTTGGCTAGGGGAATCAACTGTTGAGCATCTCCTGCACCCTGTTTTTGAACTGATCGAACTTCCTCCAGCAATGGTTGGTACCATTTCGGTCGTGATCGCATTCATTATAATCACATTCCTCCACGTCGTCCTTGGAGAATTAGCACCAAAAACGTTCGCCATTCAAAAAGCTGAGAAGGTTAGTTTACTAACGGCTAGACCTCTCATTTGGTTTTACTGGATCATGTATCCATTCATCTGGACATTGAACGGATCTGCTCGATGGATCGTTCGAGCTCTTGGGTTACCCCCTGCCAATGAACATGAACAAGCCCATTCGGAAGAAGAACTTCGCATCATCTTGTCAGAGAGCTACAAGAGTGGCGAAATTAATCAATCAGAGATGGAGTTTGTCAATAACATCTTTGAATTTGATGAACGATTAGCAAAAGAAATCATGATACCGAGAACCGAAATGACTTGCTTATTCCTTGATAACACAACAGAAGAGAACCTCTCGATCATGAAAAGTGGAAAGTATACCCGCTACCCTATTGCGGATGGCGATAAAGATAAGATTGTAGGGGTCGTCAATATAAAAGAAGTACTTACTCAATACAAGTGGGGAGAGGACCTTTCATTAGAAGATTACATTCATCCGATTCATCATGTGATCGAGTCAACTCCTATTAAAAAGCTACTTGCAAAGATGCAAAAAACACATAGTCACATCGCGATTGTGGTGGATGAGTACGGAGGTACAGCTGGTCTCGTTACAGTAGAAGATATCCTTGAAGAAATCGTTGGGGAAATCCAAGATGAATTTGATTCTGATGAAAAACCACCGATTCGTAAAGAAGAAAACGGTCGTATTATCGTTGATGGTAAAGCCCTTATCAGTGATATAAATGAGTATCTCGGCTTAACGATTGAAGATGACGAAGTGGACACGATCGGAGGATGGGTGCTTACACATGACATGGAACCCGTTCAAGGAACAACGTTAACCTTCGAGGATTATGAGTTTAAAGTATTGGAAATCGATGGCCATCAAGTAAAAGAAGTTGAGATTAGAGCAAAACAATCCTAGAAAAAACAGCTGACACGCGTCAGCTGTTTTTACATTAGAAGATCCACCCATATTTTGATCGACGTTCCGAGAATTAGAGCTGCAAGCAGCCATTGAAGGATCTTTGTGTTCACTTTTTTTCCAGCGTTTGCACCAAGAGGCGCTGCGATTAGACTAGCGATGATCATGATCGCCGCTGGCAACAACAGAACCTGTCCTGTCGCTAGCTTTCCTACAGTTGATCCGATTGAAGAAATAAACGTGATTGCAAGTGAAGATGCAATCGTCATCCTTGTTGGGATTTTAAGAACAACAAGCATGATCGGAACTAATAGAAATGCACCGGCTGCTCCTACGATACCTGCACCGATCCCAACGATAAACGCCAGGCTAGCAGATAACCATCTGTTAAACTTCACTTGATCTAGAGGAATATCATCGATGCCTTTTTTAGGAATAAACATCATAACAGCTGCAATCGCTGCTAATAAGCCATAGACAACGTTGATGCCTTGTTCTGACATTAAGTTAGATCCATAACCACCGATAAAGCTTCCGATCAGTATACTTACTCCCATATATAGAATGAGCTGTTTATTGAGGTATCCACCTTTACGGTATGCAAACACACCTCCGATGGTAGCGAAGAACACCTGAACAGCACTGATTCCTGAAACTTCATGAGCACTAAATGCTGTAAAACCGAGAAGTGCTGGAATGTACAGGAGCATCGGATATTTGATGATCGATCCACCGATCCCAACCATACCTGATATATATGAGCCTACAAATCCAATTAAAAATATTGTAATAATAAAACCAAAATCCATATGCACTCACCTCACAATAAAGAAGGGGCACTGAACAGTACCCCATATCTTAACTTACGCCTTTTTAATCCAGAAAGAGAATACGCCGTCTTCTTCTTCTGACTTAAGAAGTTCATGTCCTCCAGATTTCGCCCATGCAGTCAAGTCACTTTTTGCACCTTTATCTGTTGCTTGAATCTCAAGAATCTCTCCTGATTCGATTTCCTTCATTGCTTTCTTTGTTTTAACGATTGGCATTGGACAAGCTAGTCCTTTTGCGTCTAATGTTTTTTGTGCATTCATGTTAATAACCTCCTAATTATTTTACCGCACAGCGGTTTGGTCCAATTTCCATTTCTCTTTGCGCTTCTTCATCAGGGCTGATTATACCCATATTTGTTTCGCGAATTTCTTGATAAGCATTTGGCTGAGGAGGAAGGTTTTCAGTTACCATCGTGCGGAAATCTTCCTCTTTTTCTACGTTTAACCCATCATTCACACGATAAAGTTCATCGAGTTGCGCTGACACTTCACCATTTTCACCAAGTTCTTCAATCTTTGAAAAGTGTGCTGGCAACACTGTTAATTCGCCTGCCATGTCTTTATATCGGTTATACAGCGTCTCTCTTAAATCGCCAACCCAATCCTCTGCTTTACCAGCAAGGTCAGGACGTCCGATCGAATGAACAAACAAGATATCTCCTGTTAGTAGAAACTGATCTTGAACGATGAAGGACGTGCTTCCAATCGTATGACCTGGCGAATAGAGTGGCTCGAGCGTTACTTCTCCAATTGTAAATACATCTCCCTCTTTTAGAGGCGTGTATTCAAACGTGACTTCTCCTGCATCTTCTTCAGGAAGATAGTAGGACGCGTTCATCTGATCAGCTAATTCTCTACCTCCAGAAATATGATCCGCGTGAAGATGAGTATCAAACGTAGCTTTAATCTTCAGGCCTTGCTTTTCTGCAAAAGATGTGTAGTTCTCGATCATACGGTTCGCATCAACCACTGCAGCTTCCCCATTTGATTCGATCATATAAGAAAGGCAACCTTTACCGAGTCTCACAAATTGATAGAGTGCTCCTCCTGGAAGATCCCCTACTTTTACAGGTTCAAGGTATTCACTCCAAGCCTTCATTCCACCAGGTAGGTAAGAAACGTTTTGAACACCTGCTTCTACTAATTCTTCTCCTACAAAGATAGAAGACCCCTCTTTTGCACAAACAACCAAGATGTCTTTATCTTTAGGAAGATCTTCAAGAATCTCCTCTACTCCATCGATCAAGTCAAAGTAAGGGACGTTCATACTTTTTACAGACTCACCTTCAATTTTCCAGTCTGCGTATGCATCCTCATTTCGTACATCAAGAATAAAGAGATCGTTTTTATTAATAATTCTAGATGCTACTTCACTTGCATGCATCTTTTTCAAACTCATCTTTTATACCCCCAACCGTATTTTTGTTAGTAAAAAAAATTATACTTTTGACGTTGTTTCGCCAGTCCAACCTGACATACCAGGCATCACATTAATCGCCTCAAAACCACTGTTAGCTAGTTTTTGAGCAGCTAGATCGCTTCTTGACCCGGTACGGCAGATAACGAGTACTTTCTTATCACGATTAAGTTCATTCATCTTATCTTCGATTTCTCCAAGTGGCATAGAAATCGCATTAGGAATATGACTAAACGCATATTCAGCTGGTTCACGAACATCTAAGAGGGTGTAACCATCCTCAGAAAGTAATCCAGTTAACTCCTCATTTGAGATAAGGTGAGGATGCTTTTGTTCTGGAACCGTTTCATGATCAGAAGCTTTGCGTAAATAGTGGATCAACACATCATCTTCTTCTACAGTTCCCAGATAATGATGCCCTACTTTCTCAGCCCATGCTTTGATATCAGCTTTTGAGCCTTTGTCTGTTGCCTGAATTTCGAGAACAACTCCAGGGTCTAGATCTTTCATCATTTTTTTCGTTTTGACAATCGGCATAGGACAAGCAAGCCCTTTAGCATCTAATACGTGATCTGTTTGAATCATAACGATACCTCCTGAATGTTTGGTTATTCTGTTGCACCGGTCCACTCCGACATTCCGCCTGTCATGTTCAAGACGTTATAGCCGTTAGACTTTAATACCATCGATGCCATACTACTTCTTCCACCAGATTGACAAACGATGATATGCTCTGTTTCTTTGTCGAGTTCGCTCATTCTAGACTGAATGTCATTCACAGGAATGTTGTAAGCCCCAGGAATTTTACCTGTTGCAACCTCTCCCGGACCACGAACATCAACGATGCTCAACTTTTTGTCTTTCGCTAACATCTCGTTCAATTCGTCTGGCGTAATATCTTTCACATATCCTGACATATGACCTTCCTCCTTTATCTCCACGCGTTTAACCCACCGCGAACATTATAAAGATCGGTAAACCCTTGCTTCTTTAACACCTTACATGCACGGGCACTTCTCATTCCACTCTGACAAAGCACGACAGTTTCCTTCTTTGGATCAAGCTCTTTGCCTCGCTTACTAAGCTGATCGAGCGGCATATTCTTAAATTCCTTCACTTTGTTGCCTTTGTATTCCATCGGCGTTCTTACATCGATGAACTGTACATCACGATTTCCAAACTTCGATTTTGCTTGTTCGGAACTAATGGTATGAACGCCTTTTCCACTTCTTTTCAAAAGGATTGAACCTATTAACACAATCGCTATAACAATTAGGAATTCCATCTTACCCCTCCAATTAAATAAACAGGTTTACGTTACCGTCTTCTGCATCACCAAGGTAAGCTGCTACGCCAGCATACTCGATCTCATCTAAGAGCTCTTCTTTTTGTAGACCAAGTAGATCCATCGTCATCGTACAAGCAACAAGCTCAACGTCTTGTTCTTGAGCCATCTCAATCAATTGTGGCAATTCCATCGCATTGTGCTTCTTGATTACATTCTTAATCATCTTCTGCCCCATACCTGCGTAATTCATCTTTGAAATACCCATCTTATCTGCACCACGAGGCATCATTTTACCGAACATTTTTTCAAGAAAACCTTTATCCGTTTTAACATGCTCATCTTTTCGAAGGGCATTCAGACCCCAGAACGTATGGAAGATCGTTACTTTATGATCATAAGCAGCTGCACCATTTGCAATGATATAAGCTGCCATCGCTTTATCGTAATCACCACTAAAAAGGACAATGTTTGTTGATTTTGTTTCACTCATCTTTATTTCCTCCTCTATACCAATAGGGGTATATTTGTTTTTAAAATTTTTTATCTACTTTTAACTAACAGTTGAACTGCTTCTTTCACTGTATCTTCTGTTGAATTTCCTTGTTCAAGCTGCTCTAGAAGGCACTGCTCTAAGTTCGATCCAACGATGAGACCTATGGAACGATCGATTCCTGACCTCGTTGCAGAAAGTTGTGTAACAATCTCTTCACAGCTCTTTCCCTCTTCCATCATTCGAACGACGCCTCTTAACTGGCCTTCAACTCGTTTGATTCGGTTGATCACTTTTTTATCGTAATTCACTTGCTCACCTCCACATTATATACCCTTAGGGGTATTTATGCAACCAAAAAAATTTATATCAATAAGTGCGATGTTTCAATAATAAATACCTATAGGGGTATTATAACGTACTGAATTTAAATGTCAATAGGCTATGATCTATAGCTACGACAACCAGTTTATTTGAATAACAAAATATACGATAATAAGCGCGATAATCATCAGTACGATAACGATCAAAAAGAGTACGATCCATGTTGAAGAAGGAACCTCAAAGCTCATAATCTTCTTTCGCGTTCTAAAAAACTGTACTGCCCCGCCCGCCATGGTTAATAACCCAAACAGCAATGAGGTGAAACTGATGAATACAATAATTTTGTCATCCGCACGCTCACCTACAGATCTTGTAAAGTGAAGGCTCGCTGCTAGAAAGCCGATTCCTATGATCGCAATCGACGTTCTGATCCAAGCCAAAAACGTACGTTCATTCGCAAGCAGCTGCTGAACTCTACCATCTGCTTTTTTCTCTCCCAATCGTCTCACCCTCCTACCCTTCGATCTTATACCCCCGCCCGTAAAATTTCAAGAGGGTATTGCCTCAACCTACAGTTTACACAAGGTAATCAATAAATATAAAAAAGGCAGCATCACATGCTACCTTCGCTTTATTGAAAAAGAGTTAAGAATTCCCCGTAGCCTTTCTCTTTCAATTCTTCTTTAGGTATAAAATCGAGCGCTGCAGAGTTCATACAATACCTTAAACCAGTTGGCTCTGGACCGTCTTCAAAAACATGACCTAAATGTGAGTCGGCGTTCTTACTCCTAATTTCTGTTCGGACCATAAAGAGGCTTTTATCTTCTTTTTCTACAATATTTTCTTCAACTAGTGGTTTAGTAAAACTAGGCCACCCCGTTCCTGACTTATACTTGTCAGTAGAACTGAACAATGGCTCTCCAGACACAATATCCACATAAATACCTTCTTCTGTATTATCCCAGTATTCATTATCAAAAGCTTTCTCAGTACCATCCTCTTGAGTCACTTCATATTGAAGTGGTGTAAGCATTTCCTTCAATTCTTCATCCGTATAAGAAACACCTTGATTTGGCTGCTCTATTTCTCGATCTATCCCCCAGGCTTCATCCAAAAACTGATCGCGCCCGGAATTCTTCCTATATATATTGTATCGAAACTCATTTTCTTTGTAGTAGTCTTGATGGTATTTCTCAGCTACATAAAAGGTAGGAGCTTCCTTTACAAAGGTTACGATCGGTTCATCAAATCGGCCAGAATTTGCAATCTCTTCTTTGGACTTCTCCGCTAATTCTCGCTGTTGTTCATTATGATAAAAAATACCTGATACATACTGATCTCCTCGGTCTACAAATTGACCTCCTTCATCAGTTGGATCAATTTGTCGCCAGAAAACATCTAATAACGTTTCATATGATACGATATCAGGATTATAATGCACCTGAACGGCTTCAACATGACTTGTGTTTCCTGAAGAAACATCTTCGTATGATGGGTTCTTTGTATCGCCCCCAATATAACCTGATATCGCTTCATCAACACCATCCAGCTTTTCAAAAGGTGGTTCCATACACCAGAAGCATCCTCCAGCAAAGGTCGCTACTTCTAAGTTTTCATCTACAGCTTTAACGGGCTCACTTCCATAAGACCGATTGAATAAAACATCATACAGTTTTGGGCCTGCAAATATCAGAACGGTTAACAAACCAAGCAACACGATGATTTTAGATTTCTTCATTCACAGTTCCTCCCTCTGCTAAGGTCCAACAGCTCTCCACTTATTATAAGTGTAACTCATCTTAGTTAGAAAAGAGAGATTTTTTGCTTTGAACATTAAAGAAGGAACGCCTTTATAGCGTTCCTATCGTTTACTAAAGTTCAATTTTTCAGGGGATGGCAGCCAACGATCAAAGGCAAGAAGCTTTGAGAAGAATGGGAGACTTAGTATCATCGCGATGGTAAGTGTAAAGATTGCGATGAATGGAATACCCCATAAGGTAGAGATAACCTCTGCAGACTGCTGCTCAAGAAACCATTTTATGATGAATCCGTGGAAAAGATAAATCGCAAATGTTCGTGATCCTATCGGTGTGATGACGATTGGCGTCTTTGGAATGATGGAGAAGAACATAAACATCACGAATGCCGTTCCTACGTAATACCCTAAACGCACAAGCAGCCCTAAGTTCGATTCATAGACATATGTTCCATATAAGAGGTCTGTTAATCCTTCAATTCTATAAAGATAGAAAAGGAGAAACAATCCACCAAGGACTACAGGAGCTATCCACTTCATATACGGTAAACGGATCGGCTTTTCACTCCGCCCCATGACGACACCTAAAACAAAAAATGGCAAGAAGACAAACAGACGATCTAGAGAAAGAAACCTTTCTATATCGAAATAACCGACGATAAGTCCTGCAGTAATACTAAAAGTAAGCAATAAGCTTGTTTTGCTTTTTAAAATAATAGGTGCAAGAAGTTTGTACGCTGCAATACATAACAAGAACCACATCGCCCACCTCGGAGTAAGAAACTCAATCTGGAAAGGCTTCTCATAAAGATTCGTGTAATAAATTGCATAGACGACTTGAAACAAAATATATGGGAGAAGAAAGGTAGTGAAGATCTTCCAATAATATTTTGTTCCAGATGCTTTTCGTGTAAAGTAACCAGTTAAAAAGATAAAGGCTGGCATATGGAAAATAAAGATAACGTGGTAAAAACTATATAGTAATCGCGAGTCAGCGATAAATGGTGTGACCAAATGGCCTCCCACAACTAGTAATATCAAAATTGCTTTGCTGTTATCAAAATATGCAATACGCTGTGACACGATTGATGACCCTCCTCAGACGATAAAAACGATGTTGTATTAGTAAATTCCAATAATGTTCACCATCATAATACCCGTTTCTCGTTCATTTTTACCCCATTTCACTATTAGTTATTCGAATTGTAATATTCGTATTTTAGCGGTCATTTTTGAAAAGGATTTGTTTACATATTCAGGGAGGTTTAGAAGGTGTCTAAGGTCCCGTTTTCCCCATATTTCGGGCGCATCTGAGCGCTTCTGCAGTTCTATAGTTATAACTATTTTATTTTTTCTGAATAATCTATTGTATTTTGTCAATTTGATAAGTACAATGAGTGTTATATTTTCAAACATGCAAGAAGAGGAGGCGAGTAACATGATCACTTTTGTCGGTGCAGTTGCATTATTGGTTCTTGGTTATATTGTTTATTCTAAGGTGGTTGAGCGAATTTTCGGCATTGATGATCATCGCGAAACTCCTGCTTATACACAGAAAGATGGCATGGACTATATGCCGATGAGTTGGTGGAAAGGTAGTTTGATCCAACTATTGAACATAGCTGGTCTTGGTCCTATTTTTGGAGCGGTGCTCGGAGCACTTTATGGTCCAGTTGCTTTCATTTGGATTGTAATCGGCTGTATCTTTGCTGGAGCTGTTCATGATTATTTTTCTGGGATGATGTCACTAAGACACAATGGAGAGCAATACCCTTCTTTAGTAGGAAGGTATTTAGGAAGAGGCGCACAAGGCGCGATCAACATCATTTCGATCGTTCTTATGGTGTTAGTAGCTGCTGCATTTACAGCTGGTCCCGCTCAGTTGATGGCACAGGTTACACCGTTAAGCTTTTTAGCCAGTCTTCTGATCATCTTTGCATATTTTGTTATTGCTGCAGTACTTCCAGTAAACAAAATCATTGGAAAGATCTATCCAATCTTTGGTGTTATTTTAATCGTAATGGCTGTCTCGATCGGAATCGGACTGTTTTTCATGGATCATGCCGTTCCAAATTTAACACTATCGAATTTACACCCTGATAATTTACCATTATGGCCACTTCTTATGATCACTGTATCCTGCGGAGCAATTTCAGGATTTCATTCTACGCAAAGTCCGATCATCGCGAGGACAATGAAAAAAGAAAGTGAAGGAAGAAAAGTATTTTACGGAGCTATGATCGCAGAAGGTATCATCGCATTGATTTGGGCTGCTGCCGGGATGACTTTCTTTGGCGGCACTGGTGGCTTACAAGAAACACTTGCTGCAGGAGGTCCATCAGGAGTCGTAAACGAAATCAGCTCTTCTCTTCTAGGAACGGTTGGGGGCATCTTGGCCATCCTTGGAGTCATCGTACTACCGATTACTACTGGTGATACGTCACTACGTTCCTCTAGAATGATGCTTGCAGATCTTTTTACGAAGAAGGAGAACAAAGGTAAACCTTCTGGAAGTGCAAAAACGCTATTGCTCACAGGTATCGTTGCGTTGCCTACCTTCATGCTTACGCAAATGGACTACACGTTTTTATGGAGGTACGTTGGATTTACAAACCAGCTTGTTGCGACAGTGATGCTTTGGGCTGGTGCCATGTATCTCGTTAAAAACAAGAAGTTCCATTGGATCTGTAGTCTACCTGCACTCTTCATGACGATGACGGTTGCGACGTATTTATTCTTAGCCCCAGAAGGATTTGAGCTTCCTTACACTGTTTCTATGATTCTTGGTGGGGTCATCACCTTGATCGTCGGACTATGGTTCGGATATCAAGTCTGGAAAGAGCGTAAAAAGCCAAACTTCAGTGTTGAACAAGTCGCATCATAACATAAAAAAGCTGCTCCCCTTTCTAATGAAGGGAAGCAGCTTTTTGTTTTATAAGAATACAAGTCCAGCTGAAATCACTACGCCACTTACAACTAAGACGATGACACAAAAGCCCATGATGTCTTTTGCTTTTAAACCAGCGATTGCAAGTGCTGGTAGCGCCCAGAAAGGTTGGATAAGGTTTGTCCAGGCATCTCCCCAAGCGACAGCCATGGCTGCCTTTGGAATAGAGACACCAAGCTCTTTCGCTGCATCTAGTACGATCGGTGCCTGCACTGCCCATTGCCCTCCACCAGAGGGAACGAAAAAGTTTACAATTCCTGCACTTAGAAATGTAAAGAAAGGGAACGTCCACTCATTCGATATGGAAACAAACCCTTGCGACATTTGAGCAGCTAGGCCAGAAGCTACCATCATTCCCATGATCCCCGCATAAAAAGGGAACTGAATGATGATGCCACTTGCGCCTTTAACGGCATCTGTAACTGCTTCTAGAAAACGCTTAGGAGTGCCGTGGAATAAGATTCCTAAAAAAAGAAATCCAAAGTTTACAATGTTTAAATTAAGCTGGAAACCGTTTGTTATAAAATAATAGAAGAGATAAGATAATCCGACTAACCCCATGATCATAGATAGTACTTTACTGTTCTCGATACGGTCCGCTGGAGTTAGCTCTCCTTCTGCCGTAGCAGCTTGTAGATCCTCTGTCTCAAGTAAGGAACGATCAACGAATACACGCTCTTCTTCTCTAGGTGACATGAAATAATTAATAACCGGAAGACAAAGAAACAATGCACCAACAATAAGAAGATTAAATAGGGAAAAGATCGTTTCTCCTGTTGAAATCAACCCGATTTGATCTACTGAAAAATGATCAGGTGTCGCAATGGTGAGTGGAATCGATCCTGCTAGTCCACCGTGCCAGACGATAAAACCACTATAAGCACTCGCGATAAGTAAACGATAATCTACTTTATCAACTTTCTTAGCAAGTTCCTTTGCATAAAGCGCACCGATCACGAGACCAAATCCCCAGTTAATCCAGCTTGCCATTAGTGAAATTATAGTGACATATACGATTGCTTGTCCTGGTGATTTAGCTAATCCCGCTAGCCACCCTAACCCTCTTTTGAAAATCGGGCTACTTGCAAGAACATAACCAGTCACGAGAACAAGGACCATCTGCATGGAAAATGAAAGTAAATTCCAAAACCCTTCTCCCCAGAATTGAACCATTTGGACTGGTGAACTTCCTGTAAAAATCAAACCAAGACCGAACACAACTAATGTTAACAAAATAACGAATAAGAACGGGTCGGGTAAGTACCGTTGCATCACCCGATTTGATACGGATATTGCTGCTTTTAACATGACTTCAACTCCTCCTACAATCCTTCTCACCCTAACCTCATTCGACATTTTTCTAGGTGACTCCTTCCAATTTATGAAAACGATTACAAACAAAACCTAAATAAGAGGGGAGCTTCTTTTAACCATAAGAAAAACTGTCGAGAAATCTCGACAGCCATTATTTTTTACTATTTAAAAAGTCTTGCACCATATCATGGTACGCCTGCTTCGGATAACTGTTGTAAAAAGAAGTAGAGAGTCTGATCGGATCTCCAAAGAAAAAACGTTCAAACTGCGTTTGCCTTGATCCAAACGCACTCATCCCGATATCCCATGCTATTCTAAACAGCTTCACGCGTTCCTTCGCATCGATATTAGCTCCTTGAAGATATTGACCTAAATCACCTTTGATCTTAGACTCAAAGTCATCTTCAGTTGGTAACGAAATCATGCTGCTCGCACCAAGCAATTGTGTAATTTCGATCAACCTTGGATATGTTTTTGCAAAGTAGTTGTTCGCTGTACGAAGTGGCTTACTGTCTGGCACGCGCGTTCCATAGCGGTTTATTTCACTATTTACTTCTGAAGATAGAAGTAACGCCCTCATGATCTCTAGAGAGACGATGATCTCCGTCATTTTGAGCTTCACGTGTTCAAATTCACTAATCTGAATGGCATCGCACATCGCCTCACACAAACCGAGCAGAAACTCTAATTTCACAACCTGTCTACAAACAGCCTGATATTGAAGAAAAGCATACATACCGGTTTCGGCATCCAAATCACTTAAAACCTGAAAATCTTTATAGATTATCACACGATTCCAAGGGACCAACACATTGTCAAACACTACAAGTGAATCTCCCTCTTCAAATCTTGCTGCTAGCGGATGGTCAAACGACGATTCACGATATCGGTAGGACTCCCTGCATAAGAACCGAAGTCCTTTCGTATTGGAAGGAATCATAAACCCAAAGATGAATGACTCATCTAAGGTCTGTCCGCTTGGCAGAACGAGAAGCTCATCGGTCAATCCTCCTTGCGTTGCTAGTAGCTTAGCACCATGTATAACAATTCCATCTTTATTTTCTTCAATTACTTTAGCCGCAGTAATCGTAGCATCATCTAAATAGTGTGAGATAGAACGGTTCACCTGAGGATTGATGAAGGTATGTGTGATCGATAGATCCTTCGATTTCGCTAGCTCATAGAGCGCCTTCATGTTTTCTCCCAATGGTCGTTCACCTTTTGATAGATGAGGAGATGCTGCTGCCAATGCCATAACTAATGTATTCATATAATCCGGCGGACGACCAACCAGACCACCATTTAATCTAGCCCAGCTCTGAGTAGCTTTTCTTCTATTTATTAAATCCTCTACAGTTTGAGGTTGATGATACGAGAAGCCATACTTTTCCCCATCATGTGTTGTGTAACTAAACAATTCCTGTTGTTCCGAACAACACTGATAATCATAAAGTTCGGCTTTACTGGCAATGATACCTTTGAAAGGTGCTGATTCAGATAATTTATCCTCACATCTTTTCCCTTCGATCCATACCTCATTCTGGAGGGCATCGATTCTATCGACGAACTGTTTCCCATTAATCAAAAATGCTCCCCCTTTCTAGTACTAGTTTATGCAAATTATGGTGGACATGTGGCAAGGTAGTTACCCATGTTTCTATGTAGTAATAGAATTGTGGAATTTGTCCCATAGTTTACTCATGGGGTTTTCAAAGTGGAAAATTTGTGGAACAATGGGAACAGCCTTTTGAAAGGAGCATGTGACTTGAAAAAACTAACTTATTTAATGATAACTGGACTTTTACTTGTTGCGCTTGCAGCTTGTGGAGGAAATGAAGAGAGCAAGGGTAATAGCGAAAACAATACAGAACAAAAATCAGCTGAAGGAAAAGAGGGCTCTGAACAATCACAACCCGAAGTTGATAAAGTAGAAGAAGATAAAGTGATTGCAACTGTAAATGGTGAAGAAATTAAAAGTGAAGACTTCAACGCACTCTACACTCAAAACCAAATGCAGTATCACCAGATGGGCCAAGAGGTTTCTGAAGAACAGCTAACGAAGCTTAAAAAGCAAGTAGCTGAAAGCATGGTAGGCCAAGAATTAATCCTTCAAGCCGCAAACGAAAAAGGCTATGAAGCATCAGAAAAGCAAGTAGAAGAAGAACTTGCAAGCTTGAAAGAACAGTATGGCGATGAAAAGAAATTTGAAGCAGCCCTTAAAGAGAGCGGCATGACATTAGATGAACTTAAGAAAGAAATCGCTAAAAACGTTCAATACTCTGCATACGTAGATAAAGAAATTAAAGTCGAAGAAGTAACAGAAGAAGAAATGAAGCAATATTATGAGCAAGCAAAAGAACAAGGTAACTCAGAAGAAATGCCGAAGTACGAAGAAGTAAAAGACCAGATCAAAGAAGGTCTTGAAGGCGAGAAAAAGCAAAAGAAACAGCAAGAGCATATCGAGAAGCTTAAAGAAGACGCTGATATTAAAATCAACGTGTAAGACCTGAAGCCGCCGAGGAATGATCCTCGGCGGTTTTTTCATTGAAGGGAACTAAAGTTCTGCAATTAGGTTATCTATTCATGGGTCGGTGATAATACAGTATGTGGAAACCTATGATACACTTAGATTAGCAAAGTTTAATCTCTAACATTTCTTTTTTTCCACGAACGGAAGGATTAGGGGAGTATGACTGGGAAATTCTTAAATAAGGGAAGAATTTTATGCTTTGGCTTATGTTAATAGTAATATTTCTGCCTTTTATAGCAAGACGAATAGAAAAGCATTTTCAACGATTAATAAAAGAAAAAAATGAAATGAAAGATATCTTCAATGATTGATCGAAAATGAATAAAAAAAAGGAGCTATCACAATACGTGATAGCTCCTTTTTTAAGTTGGAATAAACCTTAAACGAGTTCTCGGTCCCAGTGACGGTGTTTTGCAACAGCATTCGCAAATTCCTTTGCAAAGTCTTCTGGATTATCACCCACGACGACTCCCGCACTGCCTCTCATGTTATTATTTTCTAACCATTTCGCACCTTCATGTGTTCCACCGATCGGTTTGAAATGAGAAAATGCTTCATTAATAAAGTAGTTTGCTTTTTGATAAAAGGCTTTGTTTTCATTATCCCCGCCTACTGCATAAATCGCATCAAATAGCACGGATTCACTCGTTAAGAATGTATGATCGATTTCAGCCTCAGCACCATCGTTACCTTTCTTCACGCCAAGTTTATCACTGATGAGCTCTGGCATTATGCCTTGTTCCTTCAACTCATCAAGCACAGCGATCAGTTCTTTACCATTAAAGCCGTCGTCGACGATCACACCGACTTTACGAGTATCAGGCTCAAACTTTGTATTGATCTGGCTAAGAGCAGGAGAAGCTTTCGTTACATCTGATCCACCTTCTCTAGGTGCTTCAGCTCCAATGTTTTGTGCAACTGATGTAGCAAGATCAAGATTCACATTACCGAGCATGTTCACCACTTGCTGCTGAACGGACTTGCTTTCAACTTTACCTAACTCAAAGCTAAATGCATTCGTAATGTGCTCTTTCTCAACATCACTCATACTGTTCCAGAACAACGTAGCTTGAGAGAAGTGATCTTTAAAGCTCTCACTTCGAGCTCGAATCTTATGACCCTCTACTTTTTCTTGGTAGTGTACATACCCGCCTTCTTCTTCAGTTGCCGGCTCCGGTTGATTACCAGCAAGAGAGTTCTTATGGTAGCTAACCTGACCTTTATTTATCGTTTGACGCATGAACCCGTCTCTCTGATTATTATGGAATGGGCAAACCGGCTTATTGATCGGCAGTTCATGATGGTTTGCACTTCCAAATCGGTTGATCTGTGTATCAGTGTAAGAGAACAAACGTCCTTGTAATAGCGGGTCGTTTGAGAAGTCGATTCCCTTCACGACGTTCCCCGGATGGTATGCAACCTGTTCATTTTCTGCAAAAACATTCTCTACGTTACGGTTTAGCACCATCTTTCCAACAATTTTGACAGGGACATCTTCTTCAGGCCAAAGCTTCGTTGGATCGAGCACATCAAAATCAAACTTGAACTCATCTTCTTCTTTGATGATCTGGAGGCCTAGCTCCCATTCAGGATAGTCCCCGTTATTGATAGCTTCTAGTAAGTCAGCACGATGGAAATCAGCATTTTTACCAGAAAGCTTTTGTGCTTCATCCCAAACGAGAGAGTGAACGCCTAGCTTTGGCTTCCAATGGAACTTAACGAAGTTTGCTTCTCCTTTTGCATTCACAAGACGGAATGTATGAACGCCGAATCCTTCCATCATACGAAAGCTTCTTGGAATCGCACGATCAGACATCGCCCACATCGCCATGTGTGCTGATTCCTGATTATTTGCGATGAAATCCCAGAATGTATCATGCGCTGAAGCTGCTTGTGGGATACCAGTATGAGGTTCTGGTTTTACAGCATGCACCAAGTCTGGAAACTTAATCGCATCTTGAATGAAGAAAACCGGAATGTTATTTCCTACTAAATCGAAATTCCCTTCATCTGTATAAAAACGTGTCGCAAATCCTCTTACGTCACGTACCGTTTCAGAAGAACCTTTAGAGCCAGCAACGGTAGAAAAACGAACAAATACAGGTGTTTTTCTAGATGGATCTTTTAAGAATTCAGCATCTGTTAACTCTTCTAACGATTCATATACTTGAAATTCACCGTGAGCTGAAAACCCTCGCGCATGAACAGCTCGTTCAGGAATACGCTCATGGTCGAAATGTGTCATTTTTTCTCTAAAGTGAAAATCCTCCATCAAAGTTGGCCCACGCTCACCAGCTTTTAGCGAGAATTCATCTTCAGATACCTTTTGCCCTTGATTCGTGGTCATCTTACCTTCGTCGGTCGTGCTATATTTTTCTAATTGTTCTTTTTTCTTGTTGTGCTCGTCACTCATTCTTAGTTCTCCTCCTCTAACGAAATATGTAAAAAATCGTCTACATGGTGAATCCCCTCTCTCTCCCAAAATAAAACATTTTTTTAGAAAAATGATCTCCACCTTAAAATTGATAAAAGATTAGGAACATACGTTCTAGACTAGGGGATTGAAATGAGCTATACTATAATGGTGATGAAAGCATTCTACTAACTAAAAAGGAGCGTGTATTTAATGAAGCAACAAGCAGTTCCATACTTCACATTTGAAGGCACAGCGAAAGAAGCATTGAACTATTATAAGGAAGTTTTCGGTGGTGAAATTACAGACCTCCAAACTTTCGGAGATGCAGACTTCGAAACCCCTCCAGGCATGGACGACCGTGTTATGCATGCCCGCTTTAGAAGCGATGGCCTTTACTTCATGGTCTCTGATACGTTCGACAACCAGAATGTAGCTGTAGGAAATAACATTTCTTTAGCACTAGAGCTCGATTCTGAAGAAGAAATCAACGAGATCTATGGACGATTGAAAGAAAGAGGAACTGTCAAAATGGAGCTTCAAGACACGTTTTGGGGAGCAATCTTCGGAAAAGTTAAGGATGCATACGGAATTACGTGGGATTTGAACTTTGAAAAGGCGAAAGCAAAGTAATAATTGAGTGAATGAGAGCCTGTCACGGAGAGTGACGGGTTTTTTTGTGGGGTTTTTGTGGGGGATGTATTAGTTTGGCGATCAGTCTAAGGCTGAGATGCCGGTTATCGGCGAAATACTATGTTTTATCAGCGATATCTTGAATATATCGGCGAAATTTACATTATATCGGCGAAAACTGTGTATTTATCAGCGAAATTACTAATATATCAGCGAAACAGTTCCGTACTAATAGTTCAGCTTATACTTCCTCGCTTTATTTTCTCCGACATACCCGAGATTCAGCTCTCTCAAAATCCTTTTGGCTGCATCACTAGACTCCATCTTCAAAAACCTTCTTATCTCTTGATTCGTAACCCATTCATCCACCAACAAAGCATAATCCCTCAGCGCTTCCAGATGAGCATCCCTCGAAACCTCTCCACAATTCATACAACACCACCTCCCATGGAGTCTCTTCATCGGTAAATAGCCACATCGAGGACAGTGAACGCCATCTAAAAGATCAGACCGGGTAAGTGAGAACCTCTTTAAAACATCGATTTCAAGTGGGGTGTGGTGCTTTACGAGCAGGCGTCCTAATCTTTTCACCTCTTTTATCGATAGCATTTCATTCTGATACTTCCTATCAAACTCTTTTATTTTTGTAGGAAGGTAATCACTTTTAATCACTTGAGTAGCTATTTTTTTTACTTCGTTCGTTGCTTTAACAACTGTGCTTTTATTACTTATAACGACGAGGGTTTCAATAGGTAGACCGGAAATTCGATGCTGCCTCATAAACGTTAGTAATTGTATCTGCTGTCGCCTAACCTGGGTTAAGGGATCCGGGAATGCTTCTTCCACCTCACCATTCCTTGACGTTCTAATAAGTTGGTTAAAAACTGGATCAAATAACAAAGTGCCAGAAATATTTTTAACTTCTATCACTAGTAAGTAATACTGAGTTACGACCAATGAGTCGATTTGGAAATAAAATGAGCCGTTAGCGATGCGAATATCATGATAAACGGTATGGTCTTTGCTATTCAGAAAACTAAGCGGAAAATCTAGCGAACGTTCTCCTTGAAAACCAGCTTTATGAATCGCTACTTGTTCTCTGACTTCTTCTATTATTGGCAGGTGTGCAGGGAGACGTTTCATAAGAGCAGTTAGTTTGAGGAGATAATGCGGGGTGTTTCGATTTTTGGCTATCACGTTTTCTTCAGTCCTTTCATCTATTCACCTAACTAACATTCTCCTCAACTCCCTCCACTCCTCCTCAATAAAAAAAGACCTCCCTCCAAAAGAGGGAAGCCTTCGTGCTATTCAATATCCAAATCCGTTACTGCGCCTTTGGCAGAGGAAGATACTAATCTTGCATATTTTCCTAGAATACCAGTTTTGTAACGTAGTTCTGGTCGGACCCATTCGGCTTTACGTTTTTCAAGTTCGAGATCTGTTACGTTGAAATTGATTTCTTGCGTATCGCTGTCGATCGTAATTGTGTCGCCTTCTTTTAGCAATCCGATGGGGCCGCCAACGAATGCTTCTGGAGAAACGTGGCCGATCACGAATCCGTGAGAACCACCAGAAAATCGACCGTCAGTTAGCAGCGCGACTTTTCCGCCGAGACCTCTACCGACGATCATCGCTGTGATCGAAAGCATCTCAGGCATTCCAGGTCCGCCCTTTGGTCCAACGTTTCGAATAACGAGAACATCGCCTTCTTTGATCTCGTTGTTTTCAATCGCGGTTGTTGCTTCTGCCTCACTGTCGTAAACACGTGCTGGGCCTTCGAAACGACTGATTTTCTGGCCAGACATTTTGGCAACGGCACCTTCAGGGGCTAGGTTACCTCGAAGCACGACAAGTGGACCGTTCGGCTTAATCGGATTGTTGAGTGGCTTGATGACGACTTGTCCTTCCGTTAGAGACTCCACTTCAGCTAAATTTTCAGCGACCGTTTTACCCGTAACAGTGAGACAATCTCCGTGGAGAAGACCATGTTCATGAAGCAACTTCATGACTGCTGGGACCCCGCCGATTTCATATAGATCTTGCATGACATATTTACCGCTCGGTTTCATATCAGCAATGTGAGGAACGCGCTCACGTACAGTTTCAAAATCATCGAGAGTAAGGTCAACACCAGCTGAATGCGCCATTGCAGTTAGATGAAGAAACGCATTTGTCGATCCTCCAAGTGCCATGACAACGGTAATCGCATTTTCAAAAGCTTTCTTTGTCATGATGTCGCGTGGGTAAATATCCTTTTCTAACAGATTCACGACTAATTCCCCTGCTTGGCGACATTCTGATTCTTTGTAGTCGTTAACGGCAGGTGTTGAAGAAGAACCTGGGATACTCATGCCGAGCGCTTCAACAGCAGATGCCATCGTATTCGCCGTGTACATTCCTCCACATGCCCCTGCTCCCGGGCAGGCATTGCATTCTACTTTGTGTAGTTCTTCTTCATTAATATTTCCTTCTTGATATTGGCCGACTGCTTCGAACGAAGAAACGATGTCGATGTCGTTTCCGTTCAGCTTTCCGGGCTGAATCGTACCGCCATATACATAAACGGAAGGGATGTTCATTCTTCCGATCGCCATCATACATCCCGGGGTCGTTTTATCACATCCGCCAATCGCTACGATACCATCTAAGCGTTCAGCATTTGTAACCGTCTCGATTGAATCAGCGATAATTTCACGGCTAGGAAGAGAATAAAACATGCCTTCATGTCCCATCGCAATTCCATCTGATACCGTGATCGTATTGAAAATCATAGGGGCTCCACCATTATCTCTAGCCCCACCTTTTGCTTCCCTAGCAAGCTTATCGATATGTACGTTACACGGCGTTACTTCGCTCCATGTACTTGCTACGCCGATCATAGGCTTTTTAAAATCCTCATCTGTAAATCCAACCGCTCGAAGCATAGAGCGATTTGGAACCCTGTTGACACCCTCACTGATCACTTTACTTCGGATGCGTAAATCTTTTTTTTCTGTCATTCTTCTCACCCTTTCTCCTTGCGTGAAAATTAATAATTTTGTTTATTCAAAATTTATATTCTTTGATAATACTAGTTTTCAGCTCCTTCTGCAAACCATTATCAGAATTTTTACGAAACATTTTATAGTAAGCGTTTTCTAACCAATTATTACCTGAAGAAATGTCTTTTGATTAACGGTATAACATGTTACTATTAAGTCACATAATAAATGTTACCTTTAAGTCACATTATAAGTTGGGGTGATAAAATTTGACCAATGATGAGGAGTTAACCGCGACCTTTAAAGCACTAACTCATCCTACAAGGAGAGAAATTCTCGACCTATTGAAAGACGGCCCAAAAACGACCGGGTATTTAGATGAGCAGTTTGAAGACATTAGTCGTTATGCGGTCATGAAACACCTATCTCAACTAGAAGAAGCGAATTTGGTCCTTGTACGGCGAGAAGGGCGTTCGAGGATGAATTACTTGAACGCAGTTCCGATTCAACGAATGTATGACCGCTGGATGGACAAGTATCAGGCAATGAACGCTTCTTCCCTATTATCATTAAAATCTACTCTTGAAAGGGGTACAAACAAAATGGAAACTCAAGGATACAAGCATGACACATTTCAAATCGAGCAAGAAATTCGTATTCAAGCACCGATCGACCAAGTGTTTAAATCGCTAACAGAAGATATCAATTCTTGGTGGGCATATCGACTTTGCGGGGAAGGATCGACCCTCTCTTTTGAGCCAGAGGTTGGCGGTCGTTTTATAGAAGTCGGCGCATCGGGTGAGGCAGGCGCGTTATGGGGAACGATTACGTTCATCAACGCACCGTATGAGATTCGATTAAATGGCTTATTGGGCATGCAAGGAGCAGTTAATAGTGCATATAGCTATAAGCTTCGTGAAGAAGATGGAGAAACCGTCATTGCGTTATCTCATCATGCTTCAGGCTTACTTGATCCTGAATGGCACTCTGCTCATGATGGAGGCTGGAAGGAACTACTCGGTACGTTCTTAAAACAGTATGTAGAAGAAGGTATGACATATCGTGAGCTTCAAAAATGATGGTGATTAAAACTGAACGAGTCATCAACCGTGATCCCTCTGTCGTATTCGACTATATCTCGAACTTCGAAAATAACCCTGTCTGGCAAGGCGGAATGATTGAAGCAGCTTTCACTTCTGAAGGCCCACTTCAGGAAGGGTCAACTTACGACCAAACCGCAACGTTTCTAGGCAAACGAATCATCACCTCATTCGTTGTCACTCGTTTTGAACCTAATACGTGTATTCAAATAGAAAGTGTAACGAGCACGTTTCCGATCAAAGTAACGAGGTCTGTTGAAGCGGCTGAAGAGGGGTGTCTAGTAAGGGCAGTTGTTGAAGGTAATCCTGGCGGGCTTTTCAAGCTCGCAACTCCTCTGTTAAAAAAGATGGTGCACCGTTCAGTTGATCAAGATTATCAAAACTTAAAAAACATTCTAGAAAAGCCGGTTCTCGAGTAGAACCGGCTTTGTTTTGGTGTCTTATAGAACACCAGGTTCAAACGTTTTACAATCGGTTTCCTCACTGTTGCTCGCTTTCTTCCCCTTGTGACTCACAACATAGATTTCGTCCGCCTCGCATTTTCTACCATCACGGTTATGAACACAGTTTGCAACCTCACATAGTACATCTAATGCCATGTTTCTCACCTCCTTATGGTTAAGATGAGCATAAAGTATTTTTTTCATGCAGGTGGCACCGTTTATCCTCGCTATCTTCACAATAGACAAATATAACCTGATTTTTTTACGGCGTTACATGATATGATGGTAGAAATATTATGAGATTGAGGGAACAGCTATGTGGAGAAATAAAAATGTATGGATTCTCTTAATGGGGGAATTTGTTGCCGGGCTTGGACTATGGCTTGGTATCATCGGTAACCTTGAATTTATGCAAGAAAAAGTACCATCAGATTTTATGAAAGCCGTCATTCTAGCAGCGGGACTGTTAGCTGGTGTTGCGATCGGTCCACTTGCCGGACGAATAACGGACCAAGTTAAAAAGAAAACCGTCATGCTTATGGCTGGATTTGTACGTTCATTGAGCGTTGTTTTTATGTTGATCGCGATCCAGACCGGATCTGTTCTCTGGATGGTTGTTTTCTTAGTAATGGTTCAACTGGCAGCAGCTTTTTATTTTCCTGCACTTCAGGCAGCCATTCCTCTTATCGTGAAAGAAAAAGATTTACTTCAGATGAACGGAGTCCATATGAACGTCTCTACATTATCACGGATTCTAGGAACAGCAGTTGCAGGGATCTTTCTTGCGATCATGTCTCTCAGTATGATGTACACAATGTCGTTAGTCGCTTATTTACTGTTGTTCGTTTTAACCTTTTTCATAAAAATTGATGAAAATAAAGAAACGGGAGCTGCTATTTCTAAAGGTCAGAGCGGGTTTAAAGACTTGTTCCCTATCGTGAAAGAGCTACCGATCGTCATGATGACGCTTATCATGACGATGGTTCCATTGTTATTCATCGGGGGATTTAACCTGTTGGTCATCAACATAAGTGAACTACAAGACAATACATTGATTAAAAGCTGGATCTACACAGCTGAAGGCATCGCATTTATGATCGGAGCATTCACTGTAAAACGCTTCGCTCATAACTTATCTCCGTACACCATTTTGTTTGTATTTTCATTTATTATCGGATTGTCACAGCTCTTGTTATTCTTTGCATGGGTTCCTGTACTTTCTGTAGTTGCATTTGCAATCTTTGGATTTTCAGTCGGATGCTTTTTTCCAACCGCTGCGACGATCTTCCAAACAAGAGTACCAAAAGAATACCACGGAAGGTTCTTTTCGTTCCGAAACATGCTCGACCGAATCATCTTCCAAGTTGTGCTCTTGTTAACAGGTCTTATGTTAGATTTGATCGGCCTGCAGTTGATGTGCGTTATGTTCGGTATCCTATCGATCACAATTACCGTTACCTTTTTCACAAAATATAAAGCTGGTCAAAAAGCCAATTTAACAATCAAAGTAAGCTAACGACTCAACTTTCGAACCAAACAGAGGGAAATTGTATACACTATGTTAGGACTACTATAGAGTAGGCGATTTTCAATGGACAATCAAACAAAGGCTGTATTAGGTTCCTGGATCCAAGCGATAGGAACCATTTTGGCTGCAACTGGCAGTACACCATTTAAATCATTGAGTGACGAGCTAAAGAATGCCCTTAACCTGATTGGAAACGTCATGCAAGGTACAGGCAATGCTTTGATTGCAGATACCGTTGAAACCTTTAATCTGAATAAAGTAGGAAACCAGATTCAAGCGGTTGGTAATTCAACAGTTGTCGCTGGCATCCTCATAGACAGTAATTCACGCATCAGTCAGATCCTCAATATTGATGGAAACTGGCTCCAGGCGCTTGGAGGAAGTGCATCGCTTGGGGATGCTTTCGAACAAACGCCTTCAGAGGAACAACTTTATAATATCTATGGGAACTTACTTCAGGTCATCGGTAACTCACTCCAAGCTGTATCAGGAGCCCAAGAACTTAAAGGCAAAGAAGCACAGAATCTCAATGTAGTGGGTAGTTGGATCCAAGCAGTTGGATCTGTCATTTCAGCCATCGGCCAAACTAAATATCCGTAAATAAAAAAATCCCTGGTGGAAGCACCAGGGGTTTTAGCATTATCGCAGTAGCGTTAAGAATTCCTTCATAAATTGTGGCAAGTCAGGCCATGCTTGTCCTGACACAAGGTTACGATGCGTGTGGACCTGTTCTTCGCTATATGTAGCTCCACAAGCTGTAACGTCTGGTTTACATGCTGGGTAAGCTGTATACTCTCTTCCTTCCATCACATCAGACACGACACTCAGCACTTGTGCTGCGTGGCATATCGCTCCTACAGGCTTATTTTCTTCAAAAAAGTGACGTAGAATATTCGGCACATGCTCATCAAGTCGGATATACTCTGGTGCACGTCCACCTGGAATGATCAATCCATCAAAATCAGAAGGATCGATTTCTTTAAATGAAGTATGCGCTTCGATTCCATATGCAGGCTTTTCTACATACGTCTCCATCTCTCCAGTGAAATCGTGACAAACCGTCTGCAATTTCTTCGCTGATGGGGCAGCAATCGTCACTTCTAACCCTTCCTCTAGACAACGATAATACGGATAGAACACTTCAAGCGCCTCGACAGCATCGCCAGTGATCATCAACACTTTTTTGCTCATTGAAAAGCACCTCCACCTTAGTTATTACGTCAATTCCATACCCTTATTTTGAAATGAACTAACTCAAATAACGTTTTATTTAAAACCGTTTTTACATTATATAAGGAAATAGTGAGTGCTTATATCAAAACATCCCAAAATTGGGATTAGCAAAAGCGTTCACGGCGAGGAAAAATTCAGCAAGAAAGCGGCTTCGTTCAATCAGACAATCAAAAAATGAAGCATCTACTTAAAATAGTAAGATCCCCTCCTGCATCAGAGGGGATCTGTTTTAATTCATACCTTTATATCTCAACCTACCAATCAATCTCTTTACGATCTCTATAGAACTTCCCTGTCGTTGTCACATCTCCAAGAGAAAGCCATACCGCAGTATCCGCCCCATCGGTCACAGATCTCATTGCACCTTCTCCGCCCATAGCTGTTTTAACCCAGCCTGGACACATAGCATTGACTTTGATCCCTTTATCTCGAAGCGCATCGGCTAATTGAATCGTAACGATGTTCAATGCGGCTTTAGATAATGAGTAAGCAGGATGTGACTCTCCAATGCTGTTACCAGAACCAAGACCGCTCGATACATTGATAACTCGACCGTCTTCACTATTCTTAAGTAAAGAAATCAATGCCTGCGTTAAATATAATGGACCGTACGTATTCGTCTCCATCGTTTTTGAAAGAGTTTCACGGTCAAGTTCCAATACAGTAAAATCTTGATCGATGAAGATTCCTGCATTGTTAATGAGAATATCGAGTTTATGAAAATCTTTGTAAACTTCGCTATACAGATGCTTTATACTACTATCACTTGTTATGTCTAGTTCATAAAAATGAACGTCGAGGCCCTCATCTTTTAAATCCTTCATCGCTTTTACGCCTTTATCTTTATCTCTTGCAGTCATGAGAACTGTGACGCCTTGCTTCCCTAACTGCCGTGCGATTTCAAAACCTATCCCTCTATTTGAACCAGTTACAAGTGCAGTTTTCGTACCCAATTGCCTCAACTCCTCATGTCCTAAGTAGGTATCTCATATCCTTTCCACAAATCGCTTCGAAAAAAACGTGTTGGACGACGGAAATATATTTTTTACAATTCTATCAATAAGTATAGCCCGAGAATCTAAACGAAAAAACCACCTTTAGTGGTGGTTTTAGTTCGTAAACATTCCATGTAACGCGCCAAGTAAAGTAAAGACAACAAGGTGATCACCTATCGCAATATAGAAAGCTCTTCTACTCATCAATCCAAACTTGTGGTTCTTCAAATATAAAAATGTGATGATCGTACCAATTAAGAGCCCTATCCCTAACCCCGATAATATTCCAGTCGTTCCGCTTATCGAAACAAATAACGCTACGATGAATGAAGAGACGAATGCCGTTATCACCGCAATGACGTATTTCAATGGACCTGCTGAAGCTTGTTGTAAAAATTGTTCATTTCCACTTTTCTTTTTATCGGATAATAACACTGAATAATAAATGCCTCCATAAATCATATAAAGTAGTCCACCTGCAATAATACCGATAATACTGATCGACAACACTCTGATTCCCCCTATTCATTTAGGCTCAATCGCTAAACCGATCGCCTTTATTTTACATTTAACACGTAAAGACCCTTTCTCCTGTTCTAATTGAACAATCTCAATCGGATTACTAAGATACCGATATCCACTCTTCGGTAACCAGATGCTATATAATTCTGAATAACACTCGATGATTTTACTTCTCTCTTGATAATCGAGGAGTTCATCGAATTCATACAACACATGATTTCCACCATCAAACTCTCCAACCACTTCATCACTCGTGCTCATATGCTCTGATTGCTCTAGCCCTATACAGCACTCGTAGAGGCTTTTTTCTGGAGGTGTAATGTATGGGTTGTTCTTAGGTACTCCAAACATTAACAGTTCATCAGCGGAATAACCTCTAGCATTAGCCCAGTGATAGAGTTCCGCCCACACATCTTGAACTCCCTCCGTATAAGGACCTTTGCTATAGCGTTTAACAGTTACATAGCTCGATAAGGAAACAGTCTTTACATTGGATAGATCTAAATAACTAAATTCATTATAAGTGCTTGGTTCAAAGTTCTCTTTCATATTTTTGTTATAAAGTTTAGATTTCTTGCTATCTTGGTATTCTCTAGCAAAACGCTCCAAGTATGCTCCTTCTCGCCACTTTTTGGGGTTGGTTTGAAAGTAATCGTTAAATGAATAGGTGAAATAGGACAATGAGGAAAAACCACATTGATGAGCAATCGTTGTAATCGACATCGTAGACTCGTAAATTAGAAAATGAGCAGCTTTTTCTAATCGGAGTCTTTTAATATAACTTGCTGGTGATTCCCCAATTATCTTCGTAAACAATCGCTGAAAGTAATATGGAGAATAGGTAGAGATTTCAGCAAGGGTATGTAATGGTAATGATTCTGTTAAATTTGCTTCGATGTATTCTAGTACTTTACTTACATGCTTCGTTTGTTCTGCATCTGTATTCACGATAAAACTCCTTTACGTTCAGCCTATAGATAGTATCGGCTAATCAGACATGTTGTCATAAGTTTATCACGATAAAAAAACGGACTCGAGGTTGTTGAGTCCGTTTTGGTGCTCTCTTATTTTCTTTATAAGTACGCTTTAAACGTAAAAAAAGCCACTTGAACTCAAATGGCTTTTAATCTAAAACGTTTTATTACTTTATAGAAATAACAGTTCCCTCAGTTAACTTAGGGAATACATCTGGTCCTACACATATTGCTCCAGGCAAAACATCTAATTCATCTTTGAAATAAATTGATATGTGCCCTAACTCATTCAGATTCTGATTTGCTTTTGATCCTACAGCTTGAATCGTATAGGATTGGTCGTCGAACGTAATCGTTCCTCCTACTCGTAAAGGCTGTTCTTCTAAATCTTGAAACTCATGGATGACAGACATTTCTCTTAGCTCATCAGGAGCTTGAGGACCGAACAATATAACTATCTTATCTTCCTTAAAAGTCGGGACTAGCGAACCTATTTCTTTTACTACAGTTGTTGACATCTAAAAACCTCCTATTATATGTAGTCTTAATACATACCAAAACTAGCAAAGTAAGCAATGACCACTGCTCCGACTCCAGTAATTAAGCGGCTATATAAAACGGCAGGTACTCCATACTGAATCGTTTCAGGTTCTGCTTCACCCAAAGAAAGACCAACAGGAACAAAGTCACAACCCACCTGACCATTAATTGCAAATAAAGCTGGTAATGCAAACTGTGGTGGTATGTTACCTAGCGCAATTTGACTTCCTATTAAAACTCCGATGACTTGGGCAATAACTGCCCCCGGTCCCAGAACGGGTGACAAGAAAGGCATCGTACAAATGATAACGATTATAACTAATCCCCATAATGAGCTAGCGAGTGGTGCCATCGTATTGGCAATAACATCCCCGATACCGGTGTAATTAATGATTCCGATCAACATACTGACAAATGCCATGAACGGAATAATATTCTTAATCAACATATCTACCGAATCTCGACCTGCTTGATAAAGTGTACTTGTCACTTTACCAATGGAACGTGAGAACCTCATTAATAAATTCTGGTTTCCAGCAAGCTGTTCCTCTTTTATTTTTTGATAATCTTCCTGGAACTGTTCTTTATTTAGTGGATTTACAGCAGACTCCTCTTTTTCTTGGGCACTTGCCGATTCAGATGCACTTTCAGCTAATGCTACTTCTTTTTCAGAGACACCAGATACGAAAATATCTTCTGTAATATGCTTTGCAAGAGGACCAGATGGAGAAGAACCGAGAATGTCGACTGTCGGTATCCCCTTCATTGGGTAAAGACCAATTCTAGCTGTTCCGCCACAATCGATCACAACACACATCATCTCTTCTTCAGAAACAGAGTTTTTAAAACCATCTACCGCTACTCCTCCTGTTAATTCAGCAATCTTACGTGCTACAGGATGAATGCCTCCACCAGTAATAGAAGCTACCTTTGTTTTCTTACCTTGTGGTTCAATATATAGGCCCTTTCCCCAGCCACCTGGACCTTTCGATACAAATACGGCTTTATGTGACAAATCAGTTTCCTCCTTCCAGCACGCTTGCATTATTACGCTTAGCTAAATACTTCGTAATCATTTCAGTAACGACCCCGCGAATTAGGATGATTACAATACCTACCAAGAAATAGCGAACCGCAAGCTCAGACATGGAATAACCCGCTTCTTTAATACCGTTAGCGATGCCCAGGTATACAAATAGTTCACCTGCATTCGCATATGGAAAAAGAGAAGTAACTGGGTGAACAAAGGAAACTGCCGAATCATAAAAAGCAGGCTTTTGTTTTTCTGGTAGAAACCTTCCGAATGTATATGCCATTGGGTTTGTAAGGATAAGAACTGCGAGGACAGGCATAACCGTATAACGGAGTATCATATATTTCGAGGCAAACTGAATAGCTCCGTTGACTCTCTCCTCTCCAATAAACTTCATTAGTGCATAGGTAAATGTTAATAGCACTACAAGTGTTGGAACGATACCTGTGATCAGACCCATGAAGACTTCACCGCCAGCATTGAACATACCAATAAAATGTTCACCGAACCATTTAATCCATTCCATTACCTTGAAATCCCCTTTCTTAGACCCTTTCTACGTGTTTCTTAGAGATAGATAAAAGAGCATTTTCAGCCGCCATTCCCAGTGCAGCATGAAGGGCAGATATTTTTTTCTTTTTAACCTGCTTACCTTGATACACTTGATCTAGTAACTCTCCAACATGGATGCCGTGAAAATCCGTTTGATTTTTAAACTTCGAAAACACTGACCTTCCGCTTAGTAAATGACAGTCTCTTACAACATAATCTTGATCGACAACGATTAGTGCGATAGCACCTGTTTTAAACGTTCTTCTTTCCATCCCAGAAAACAAGTAGTATCCTTCTTTGTCTTTGTAACCGCTAACAATTTTATCCATGCTTTTCCTATAGTAACGAATTTGAATGAGAGAAAAGATAAACTGTAAAACGAGAACAGCACATAAAATCAGGGTTAATTTCATATGGACCTCCTATTGAATCTAATCAAAGGGTTAATTTCTCATAAGCTTTAGAAGGATAAAGACGATCTTGAAGAGAACGGAGCTGCCAGACGGTAGTAGATGGATCAAGCTCTACATCATCTTCTGAGATGAATTGACCTTCATGAATATCTTGTTTTGCCACAACATTTCCACTAAATAATCCGATTGGAACGTGTCCGTTTTCTTTCATTTCCTGATGGGATTCCAGTACTCCTCGAACGGAATAACCACCGATTCCATCTAATCTTTCGCCTTGTTTGATCGACCTTTTAGCAACAGCAACCGTTTCAGATATTGGTCCTCCAAGTGGTGCAATAGATGCTTCGTTTTGTAAAACTGCCTTTGCAATTGTAATCGGGGTTTCAAGACTCGCAAGGTGGTACGGGCGGTAGAAAGTGTAGTGTGGTCCCTTCCCAACTTTTAGGTAACGGAGTTCTTCATCTACCGGTTCGAGATCGCTCTTCACGATTACGAAAACACCAGGCGCTAATCCATGTACATATTCGACGACTCCGTAATTTGTAAGAACACCACCGTTTTGAATCAAATCTAATTTATCTGCTACTGTTTCAACAGTGGCATCAACTCCGTTCATCCCAACTTTATCAGGAAGGAGTCCTGTTGCATTACTTAGAAGGTTCATTTCAGCCATCGTTTTTGTTCCATCTTGAAAAGCTGCTAACATGTGCGCACTCATCTGTTTTTGTTTTGCCTCATCTGCACACAGGGTGGGATTTGATTCCGGTATAAAGGGATTATTTTTCCCCTTACCTGCTACTAATACTTCCATGCCCATCGTTTTAGCAAATTCGTATAACTCTAACGTTGCAGCTGGTTCATCGCCAGCTGATCCTGTGTAAACGAGCCCCGCATTTGAAAAGAGTTCATGCATCACTGATCCTATCGTAATATCAACTTCTACATTCAAGAGAACCAAGTGCTTTTTAGCTTTTAAAGACTCAAGTGCAATATTTGCTCCTACTTCTGGTATTCCAGTTGCATCAACTATGACGTCTACATCATGTGACTGGATGACTTTTCGAAGATCGTCTGATACTACGATCGATTCAACAGCTTTGGCTGTCATCCTCGATCTGTAATATTCCGCCGCTCGATTAGCCGCATCAATATTTACGTCACAGATTCCCGTAACTGTCATTCCACTTATTTGTGAGATCTGAGCAATCATTCCGAACCCCATTTGGCCTGCTCCAATGACTCCTACTTTTATTGGATTATTTTCCTTTTCTCTTTGCTGAAGCTTCTGATAGATCGACATAATAAACCTCCCTGTTTTGAATAACGCGTGACCATCGCTCCTCCAAGACCCTCGTAACATATGACACAACTTTGAACAAATGTTATTAACACTTAGTTTAATGCAACTTCAGATGTGTGTCAATATTGAATATTCAGATTTTTTTAGAGTTTGTATCTCTAATCATTCTTGGAGAAGGTATATGTTGTTTTCCTAACCGAAACGATTCAATAAAAAAGCCTGGTGTGTTTGCACCAGTCAGGAGGTAATACGATATGAAGTTTTTACGTTAACTGAAGGGCAGTAGCTTCATCAGTGATTAATACATTCACTAAGCCGCCTTTAAGTGCAGCTCGAATAGCACTGACTTTTTCGTGGCCAGAAGCAACGCCTATCACAATGGGTATGTTCTTTAATTTCTCTAAATCAAGCGACATTACACGATCATTCCATGAAGAGTTTGTAGCACGGCCTTCTATGTCAATAAAGTTATAGCAAATGTCCCCTACTACCTCTTTATTACAGAAGAGCTCCTCCCTTTCTTCATTTAGGTAGGACTTCACCATCGTCGAATGCTCTGGTGTTCCTCCAATCCCTACAAGAGCGATGTGGGATTGCTCAGCCATTGAAAACACTTTCTCAATCGATGGTTGTCGCATCATAATATCTTTTGCTTCCTTACTATCAACAATCACTGGCACGTGAAGGAGCTCATAGTTGCACCTAAGAACTTCTCCAAAGCGAGCAACTAGATAATTGGAGTGAATATCGACTCGTTCATTTCCAACACCACCAACCAAAGGAACACATGTGATCGAAGGAAATTCTTGTGAAGTAGAAAGCACCTTCGACACTTCATTTATCGTCGTTCCAGAGGATATACCAATCACCTGGTCTTCTTTTAAAATTCTCAATAAATATTGGCTAGCAGCTTTCCCTAATCTACTTTTAGATGACTCATATTCTACGCTATCTATACAGACTACTTCCCGTAATCCATACTTCCTTTCGATTTTACTCTCTAATTCTCTATACTTTAAGTTGTCATCGTCATGAATAATGATTTCTACAATACCCTTTTCTCTAGCCTTCGTAAGATATTTTGATATAAGCGAACGGCTAACACCGATTTTCTGTGCAATTTGTGACTGTGTTGCACGTTCCTCGTAGTACATATGTGCAATTTTCACCAACAACCTTCTATCTTCTAAGATAGCCATATAAAAATCTCCTTTACCATCCTTCAAATTAAAACGCTTACACATTTTTCAAGTCATATACTAATCTATATACTATCATATCTTTTTTTTCTACACGATAAAGGTAATAAAAAAGGATTATACCTCTTAAAGAGATATAATCCAGCACGTTATGTTAAAAGAGATGAGGCGGTTTCTTCGTCAATAATCAACACATCAAGAAATCGTCCATTCAATGCCCCTAGGATACTTTCTGCTTTATGTTTTCCTTCTACAATACCAATGACTTCTTTTATTCCACGTAAGTCCTCTAAAGGAATACCTATTACTTTTTCATTGATGGAATCTTTAATAGGGGCACCATTTCCATCAAAAAAACGGTACCCAATATCACCGACAGCTCCCATTGCATCAAGGTGTTCAAGATCATGGTCCTTTAAATAACCAATCTTCTCAAGAGTTGAATTCTGATGTGGATTCCCGATTCCAATCAAAGCCCTGTCTACTTGCCGTCCTTCCTCAAGGACAGCTTTTATATCTGTCATCTCTAATAATCGTGCTTTCAATTCTTCTGTTTCTACGATTGCAGGTGCATACAAATAGGAACACTTTCCATTTAATTTCTTCGCAAGTTCGTATGCTAGTTGATTGGCATGGATTTCTACATATTTCCTTCCCATCCCGCCTTCAAGAGGAACGATTATGATACCCTCATGCCTTTTGAATGGAAACTCGTCTACGAAATAGGAGAGGGTTGTCCCCCATGATATTCCAAGCTTCTCATGATCACCTAGATTTCTCGATAGATAGTATGCACCAGCTCTCGCAACAGCCCGTTTGCTTCGTTCATCTGTATACCCATGTGTTGGTACAACCACAACATCTTTCAACTTAAATTTATCTTCCAACTGTTGTTCTAAATCAACTGTGTGTGCATTTTCATCTTTAATATAGATTTCCACAATCCCAGCATCTTTTGCTTTTTGAAGGAGCTTCGAAACGATTGGCCTCGATACCCCCATCTTTTTAGCTACCTGACTCTGAGTCCATCCTTCGAAATAGTAAAGGTTTGCGACTTTTACAAGCTTTCTACGTTCTTCCCAATCCAACATCGTATCCCCGCCTATCCGTCAATTGCTTGTTCTATTATAGCAATCTAAAATCTAAACGAGAACACCCTGGTTTTTCAGTTTTTGAAATAAGGAGGAAGCATTTTCTTGAAATGCCTCTGAAACGGTTGGATGTGGATGAATCATTTTCGCTGCTTCTTCTATCGTTCCTTCTAATGACATAAACGCAGAAGCTTCAGATATTAACTCTGTAACGTGTGCCCCTACAAGCGTTACACCCAAGATCTCACCATACGTTTCATCACAAATTATTTTAGAGAAGCCGACAGCTTCACCAGCAGACAGAGCTTTTCCATTAGCATGTAGCTCAAATCGCTCCGTTCGATAAGAGATTCCGGCATTCACTACTTCTTCTTCTGTCATTCCGACACTGGCAACTTCAGGAAGTGTGTAAATACAACGCGGAATTACTTTATCATCAAACTGATCATCTACATTCATAGCATTGTTAGCCGCTACAATCCCTTCTGCGCTCGCAACATGAGCAAGTTGATACCCACCGATCACGTCACCAATCGCATAAATTCCCTTATTAGTAGTTTCCATCTTTTCATTCACATGAATAAATGGACCATTTTTTTCTAATTCGAGTTTTTCAACCGCTGACGTGTTGGGTTTTCTTCCAACACTAACAAGTAAGGATTGTGCTTCTAGTGAGTGGGTCTCTCCGTTTCCATCCATCACACTTAAAATGCTATAATTGTTCTCTTTCGTGACTTTCGTGACTTTCTTGACAGTAGAACCTGTCAATATCGATACTCCTTTATTCTCTAGCTCTTTGGTTAACGTCTTGGAAGCATCAGCATCTTCATTAGGTATTATCCGATCTGCCATCTCCACAACGGTAACTTCTGTACCCAGACTCGCAAAGATACAGGCAAACTCCACTCCGATGACACCTCCACCGATGATTGCGATTGAAGAAGGGATGTTTTTCATATCAAAAATAGTGTCGCTTGTATCATAGTCTACTTGTTCTAGTCCTTGAATGGATGGGACGACTGGTCTTGAACCTGTAGCAACGATGATCTTCTCTGACTCGATAGTATGTACATCGTCTTTTGTCTTTATTGTGATCGAATGGTTTTTTTCAATCGTACCATATCCATAAAAAACGTCGATTTTTCCTTGCTTCAATAGATAAGAAATACCGTTACGAAGCCGGTGAATGACTTCATCCTTTCTCCTTTTCATTTTATCGATGGAAAGCTTTATTTCTCCTGTTTCAATTCCCCAATCTCTTGCTTTTTTGATCATTTCAATAATCTCAGCTTGTTTTAAATACGTTTTTGACGGGATACACCCCCAGTTTAAACATGTGCCTCCAAGATACTTCGCTTCAATCAACGCAACCCGCTTTCCCTGTTCCGCTGCATGTAAAGCCGCTACATATCCCCCTGGTCCGCCTCCAATTACAGTAATATCATATGGTGCAGTCAATTTGCTCTCCTCCTCACGCAAGTAGCTCATACGGATTTTCAAGGATTTGCTTTAATTCAGTTAAAAAGGCTGCAGCTGGTGCACCATCAATAGCTCTGTGATCAAATGATAGACTTACCGCCATAGTCGGTCTTACTTCGATTTCTTGATCAACGACCACTGGTTTTTCTTGAATTCTCCCAGTTCCAAGAATCGCTGTCTGGGGTAAATTAATGATTGGTGTGAATGCATCGACAGCGTACATTCCTAGGTTACTTACGGTAAAGGTAGCCCCTTTCAACTGATCTTCCTGAAGTTTTTGATTACGTGCATTCTTCGCAAGTCTCTTCGCGTGATCATTAATTTCTCTTAACCCTTTACTAGGAACATCTTGTATAACTGGCACAATGAGTCCTTCATCTAAAGAGACCGCCAAACCTACGTTGATACTGTTATTTAATACAATCTCATCATCATTTAAGGATGCATTCATAGCTGGGTGTCTAGATAGTGCCTCCCCTGTAGCCTTAATAATAATATCTGTGTAAGAAAGACGGTTTCCTGTATGAGATTCCACGACTTTCATGAGGTTTTTCCGAAGTTCCTGTACCTTTTTCATATCGATTTCGCTAGTTAATGTAACATGAGGTGCTGTATTCACACTTTCCTGCATCCGATCAGCGATGACTTTCCTCATTCCTGAAAGTTTTCTCTTCTGACTAGTTTGAATAGAAGGGTCCACCCTTGAGACTCTATCAATGGATTTTGCGACATCGTTTTTCATAACCTTACCGTTGACGCCTGAACCATTAATACTCTCGAGCGATACCTGATGTGCTTTTGATACTTTCTTTGCGAGCGGTGTTGCTCTAGAATCATTTCTCTGAATTAAAACTTGATTAACGTCTTTAACATGAACCCTCCCTTTAGGACCACTTCCAGAAATTTCGTTCAGCAGAATATTATTTGATCTCGCGACTCGTCTCGCAGCCGGGGTAGCTCTAACATCCTCTGAAGGTTCAACTTTTGATTGTTCTTCAATTCTCACCGAGGTTTCCTCAACAGCCGATTCATTAAGCTCCTTCTCTTCATTGATCTCATTACCAGATATCCCCGGAGAGGTGTCAGGCACTACTTCATCCTGCTGCCCTACATATGCGATAATTTGGTTAACTGGAATTTCATCGTCGATATCATAGTATTTCTTTAATAAGACACCATCATCATATGCTTCTACTTCTATGTTGATCTTGTCTGTCATAATTTCAAACAATGGTTCACCAGTTTCAACAGAGTCGCCTTCTTCCTTAAACCATTGAAGAAGGGTTCCTGTTTCCATCGTACTACTGAGCTTAGGCATAAACACTTCATTTGCCACTTAAATACCTCCTTTCCTATTTGAACCGAATCGTTTCTTTCACTGCTTCTACAATATCATCGACCTGAGGTACAGTTGCCTTCTCAAGCTTCGGATTGTAAGGAATAGGTACCGGCAACCCACCAAGACGTTTGATTGGAGAATCTAAGAAATCGAATGCTTCACTCTCTGCAATCATACTTGCAATTTCTCCGCCATAACCTCCACGCTTCACTGCTTCATGAACTACTACAACTCGCCCTGTCTTTTTGACTGATTCAACGATAGTTTCTTCATCAAGAGGCACTAAAGTACGAGGGTCGATCACCTCAACTTCGATCCCTTCTTTTACAAGTTTCTCAGCAGCTTCAAGTGCTCGATGCACCATAATAGCAGTTGCAACGATCGTTACGTCGCCTCCACTCCGTTTAATATCTGCCTTCCCAATTGGAATGGTATAAGGTTCTTCAGGAACTTCACACTTTGTTTTATAGAGGAGCTTATGTTCATAGAAAATTACGGGATTATCATCGTCTATAGCCGCTTTTAATAGGCCCTTCGCATCATATGCAGTTGAAGGTTGAACAACCTTTAATCCTGGGATATGTGCGACCCATGCTTCAAGACTCTGCGAATGTTGAGCAGCAGCGCCAGTACCAGAACCAGCGGGAGTTCTTAGCACCATAGGAACACTGCCTTTCCCACCATACATATAGCGAAGCTTCGCAGCTTGATTCGTTAACTGGTCCATGGCAATCGTAATAAAATCAGAGAATTGAAGCTCGAGTATAGGTCTCATACCTGTTAATGCCGCTCCTACTGCACCTCCAGTTATTGCTGATTCTGAAATTGGGGTATTGCGAATTCGCTCTGGTCCGAATTCTTCAATCATTCCTCTCGTTACTCCAAATGCGCCTCCATATACGCCGATATCTTCACCTAATAAAAAGACATCGTTATTCTCTCTCATTTCTTGACTCATTGCTTCCCTTACAGCTTCTAGGTAAGTCAATTCGCGCATGTTCATCTCCCCCTTTATGCGTATACGTCTTCCAATAATGTGTCTATGGACGGCTCTTTACTATTCTCAGCAAATCTCACCGCATCTTCAATCTCCTGTTTAGCCTCTTGTTGTAGCTCTTCAGCAAGTTCTTCAGTTAAAACACGTTCTTCAATCAATAATTCTTTGAACCGTTTGATTCCATCTTTACTTCTCCACTCTTGCTCTTCTTCTCTCGTCCTGTATTTCTTTGCATCACTTTTTGAGTGGCCCTTCCAACGATACGTTTTCACTTCAATTAACGCTGGACCATTTCCATCACGAGCATCTTCTACAGCGTCGTATACAGTATTAATAATTTCGACCAAGTCATTGCCGTCAACCACTTCCCCTTTGATTCCATAACTCCCAGCACGGTCCGCAATATCTGGGATATTGATCATATCTTTCGCAGCACCTGACATTCCATATTGGTTGTTTTCACAAATGAATACAACAGGAAGTCCCCAAATGGAAGCTAAGTTAAGTGACTCATGAAAACTTCCTTCGTTACTTGCACCGTCTCCAAAGAAACAAAGCACAACATAACCTTCGTTCTTCATTTTAGAAGTTAATGCCGCTCCTACTGCGAGAGGTATACCTCCACCTACGATGCCATTTGCTCCTAAATTCCCTTTTTCGAGGTCTGCGATATGCATAGACCCACCTTTTCCTTTGCAATATCCTGTAACACGTCCAAACAATTCAGCCATCATTTTATCTGTGCGTGCCCCTTTAGCAATACAATGTCCATGCCCTCTATGTGTACTTGTGATCTTATCTATATCCTGAAGAGCTGCAATTGCTCCAGCAGCTGAGGCTTCCTGCCCAACACACAAATGCGTTGTTCCATGAATTAATCCTTTAGCGAAAAATTGATCGACCTTTTCATCAAAATAACGGATCAGCCACATTTGCTTGTAGAGGTCTTTGAGCTTATCAGTTGTGATATGGGACGGTAGATTAAACGTTTTCTCCATTTTTTATTTCCTCCCTTTACATTTGTTCTTATAAGTAACATTTGTTAACATCATACTTTTTTTAGAATTTTCCGTCAAGTGGTAACAACTGATTATTCTAAGTTTTTGTAAGCAGATTAGGTAATAAAAAAATCCTGCCAGTTAAGGCAGGATTCTTTAGTCTATTTCTTATTATAATTACTGAACACATCTCTTGTATCTTTTAGATAGCGATATACAGAATAAGGTTTTTTTACAATTCGAACTGGTATTGAAGAAATAAATTTACTAAAGTCTTCTTTATATTCTTTCGTCAACCGTTGAGGCTTCCGAGCAATCTTTTCATATAACTCTCTTGAAAACTCCTTCATTAAATCTACTTTAAACTCAAGTTCGTGACCACAGTTCGTGCACTTAACCTTCGATATTTCTCCATTTATATAAGTGAAATGGTGCTCCTCGTGCTCCTGGCAATGTAAACAAAAGAGTTCAAAGTCCATCTCATTTCTCTTCAATGTTATCCTCCCCTTACACCATTGTTTTCTTCACCTTAGTTACAGAGAGAGTCATACTATCCCGAAATCAAAATATGACATCGGTTACAATGTATAGCAATAGTTCATAAATTATACCATATTCTCACAAAAGAAACAGGGAGGCTTTTTAGCATCCCTGTTTTTTAATGACTATTTTTGTCCGTATTCATATTGATAAAATTCAAAAGCTGATTCAACTTGATCCTCTGTTAATAATACTGGTTTTCCGATCGCCATAGCCAAGTGAATTGTTTTTGCGACATCTTCTACAACCACTGCTGACTTAAAAGCGGCTTCTGGCGAACTTCCGACAGTAAACACTCCATGATTTTTCATGAGTATGGCAGTTGAGCGGCCTATATATTGCAATATTGCCTCTCCAATAGCTTTTCCACCAACAGATACATATGGCCCAACTGGTACGGGTCCCCCGAAGTAGTTCGCTACAGATGTAATGGCAGGTGGTATTTCCAAGCCAAGTGCAGCAAAGCTAGTTGCATAATTTGAATGTGTATGAACAACGCCGTGTATGTCTAACTTATGTTTGTATATTTCTAAATGTGTTTCTGTATCTACAGAAGGCGCACAAGTTCCTTCAAGAATATGTCCACACTCCCTCATGACAAGCATATCTTCTGATCTCATCTCTTCATATGGCATTCCGCTTGGTTTCATGATGATCAAACCTGTTGAAGGATCCCTTCCACTTACATTGCCGCTCGTCAACTTCACTAGCCCCTCAGTTGGTAAACGCCGATTTAGTGCACAAACCCTTTCTTTTAAAGCTTCAAGCACAGATCTCACCTCTTATGCACTATATTCTTCCTTCCTTTCAGCCTCAAGCTTAGCTGTCTTTTTCTTTTGATAAAAGGCAACTACTAGAAATATTAAGCCTATGCCTAGTAGGCCAACATAGCCGAGTTTGCTAGCAAAAACCATTATAGCGGTCGTAGGTACAGCTCCGTCTACTAGAGAAGAAATTTGATTTGTACCTTGAGGAAATTCAAATCCAGCATTCATAGCAGCGGTTGTAAAAATTGGAGAGATGTACGTTGCGATCAACAACCCTAATCCTATAGCAACACCACCTGTAACAACTGTCCTGAATACATTCCCTCTAAAAACAGGTACCATTAAACATATAATGAACGGAATCGTTACTAAGTCTGCAAATGGTAATACTCTATTCCCAGGAAGAAATGCTGCAATACCTAACACGATAGGAATGAGGAGAAGAGTTGAGGCAATAACTGCAGGTTGGCCTACTGCAAGCGCTGAATCCATTCCAATATAAAGATCTCGATTTGGAAAGCGTTTTTTGACTAGGTCACCTGCAGCTTCTGAAATCGGCATCAATCCTTCCATTAAAATAGCAGTAACGCGAGGTAATAAGAGCATAACAGCAGCCATTTGTACTCCAAGAAGAAGAACTTCTTGAACATTCCACCCCGCAAGTACGCCTATAAATGCACCTAGAATAAGTCCAAGTACCATTGGCTCACCGAAAACACCCAATCGCTTTTGGATCGTATCTGGATCTGCTTTTATATTTCGTACTCCAGGTATAGCATCAAATAGTTTATTCATAGGGAGAGCAATCAGATAATATGGAGTAGATGTTCCATGAGGGAAAGAGATATTTGGATAGCCATAATAATCCTGAACGTGCTTTGCTGTTAAATCTGCAAGTACAAGGATAATAATCGTATGAACGAATGCTGTAACGATCCCCATGGCTAAACTTCCTGTAAGAATGGATACGAGAGCACCTGTGAACGCCACATGCCAGAGGTTCCATAAATCTACGTTCAATGTTTTGGTAAGGCCAAAGAACAACATCACCATGTTTACAGCAAGTCCAATCGGTATAGCGAGCGCTCCTACAGTAGACCCAAATGAAATGGCAGATGTTGCTGGCCACCCTACATCAATGATATTAAGGTCGACTCCAAGATTATTAACCATGTCTTTTGCTGCAGGTCCAAGACTATTCACTAGTAAACCAATGACTAGATTGATACCCACAAATCCTATTCCTACGATCAACCCTGAGCGAAACGCAGTACTGGGGGAAGCCTTTACAAGTAAACCGAATAAAAAAATAATCACAGGCAGCATGACTGAGGGACCAAGTCCTACAATGTATTCAAGAATCGCCATATGAACCTCCCTTTATCCTGTACTATTCTTTCAGTTCTTCTTCAATTTCTGCAAATACCTTGTCAGCACCTATGCCAGTAAGTATAGGTACAGCATTGATGGTCTTTGTAGTGACCGAGTTTGGAACATGAGTTGTAGAAACGATTAAATCAAAATCTTTATAACTGTTTGCAATCGCGTTAACATTAGATTGAGTCGTCTGGGCATTGATTTCCTTCTCTTTTAGAAATTTTGAAAGCTTGGACATAATGATTGTCGAAGTCGCTGCTCCTGTGCCACAAATGACCGCTATTTTTTTCGCCATTACTTAATCACTCCCAATTGGTATTATTGTTAAACTACTTTTCACTTCATCAAGACTATTACATTCCTTAAGCCTAGATAATAATTCTTCACTTTGTATCAGTTCCATTAATGATTGAAGAAGTTTTACTTGTTCTTTCGGATCTTTAATGGCAAGCATGAAAACGATCTCAACATGAATACGCTCAGAGGAATTTCCCATCATTTGAAATACAACAGGTTCTTGCAGAACTCCAATACTTATCCCTGGTTTATGAATGTGATGTGGATCAGTGTGCGGTATAGCTACACCGATTGAAGCAGGTAAACCAGTCGGGTAAGTTTCCTCTCTCTCAAGAACGGACCTTAGAAAACTATCTTTTGCGTAACCGCTTTCAATTAATGAATCAGATAAACGACGTAACACCTTTTCAACAGAAAACTCGCTTAACCGTTTAAAGTCTACAATGTAATCACTGACTTTTCCCATATCAACCCTCCTTTACATTTGTTCAATGTACGAACATTTATAAACATCTTAAACCTTCAAGAATAGATTTTCAACATTTTTCTGAAATATTAGTCTTTTTATAACAAAAAAATAGCTACAGAATAATTCTGTAGCCTTTTACTAATCGATATGGTGAATATAAGTCTATATTGTTAAACATTAATAGGTAATTAAAAAACCACCAACATATGTATTGGTGGAGACGGTGGGAGTCGAACCCACGTCCAGAAATATCGGCACTTAAGCTTCTACGAGTGTAGTCGTTATATTAGCGTTTCACTACAATTCGGCCTAACGACAGGCTTCCTTGCAGCTAGTCTGATTGATCTCTTCCAACTTTCCTCAGACGGTGGATCGTTGGCGTATCCCACTTAAGTTGAGTCCCTTACCCTACCACATGGGCGATGGAGGGAGGAACCGCAAAGCAGTTTATGCTGCTAGTGCGAAGTTGTTGTTTTCTTTGCCAATTATAGGCGTGGCGTTTTTAACGTAGCTCGCCAACTCGACTCGCGACTTAAGCTCGACCTATCCCTGTCGAATCCGTAACGTCCCCATGTGAATGAGAACCGAAAACGGGAAGCGCTTATCGCTTATTAACTTGTTTCGGTACTTTTTAGTATAACATATGAGCGTTTGTAATCAACTGGAAATTATATCTTCTGACGCTCTTTCAGAGCTTTGTCGATCTCACGCTTCATTGTTTTTTGTTTTAGATCTTGACGCTTATCATACTTTTTCTTACCTTTTGCAAGACCTATTAGAACTTTTGCATATCCGTTCTTTATATAGAGCTTTAAAGGAATAAGCGTATAGCCTTGCTCTTTCGTAAGTCCGATCAGTTTATCGATTTCTTTACGCTTCATCAGTAGCTTACGAGTACGTGTAGGATCATGGTTATATCTGTTCCCCTGCTCATACTCATTGATGTGCATATTGATCAAGTAAACTTCGCCCTTACGAATGATCGCATGAGAATCCTTCAGGTTCACGCGTCTTGCTCGGATGGATTTAATTTCAGTTCCTTGTAAAACAAGCCCTGCTTCGTACGTTTCTTCAACTGAATAATCATGTCTTGCTTTCTTATTTTGAGCAATAAGATTTCCATCACCTTTTGGCATGACCGTTCCCCCTCTCAAGCGTCAAAAACCAGTATAACAAGATGGTCAGAATAAGTCAAGATGACTCATTCCGACCAGCTGTAGTTATCGTTTACCTGGCTTACGTTTTTTCTTTTTGGATTTCTTGGTGCCTTGACTGTTTTTCGGCGGTGTGAACTTCCGCTTCTTAGCACCAGCATCCGTCGTTTTGTTGGACTTACCACGTTTCTTACGCTTACCACCCTGGATCACCTTCGGAATTTCTTTACGGCGACGCTGCTTCGGTGGCTTCATGCCGACGATTTCAAAATCAATCGCGCGTTCATCAACATTAACATTTTGGACACGAATCGAAATCTCGTCACCGATTCGATAAACATTCCCTGTCCGTTCACCGATCATGGCGTACGCGCCTTCGTCATAGTGGTAATAGTCGTCGGTTAAGTAACTCACATGGACGAGGCCTTCGATCGTGTTAGGAAGTTCAACAAACAGGCCGAAGTTCGTAACGCCACTGATCACACCTTCAAACTCTTCCCCAACTTTATCTTCCATAAACTGCGCTTTCTTCAGATCATCCGTTTCACGCTCGGCATCGACAGCTCTTCTTTCCATTGCTGAAGCATGCTGGGCAATTTCTCCAAGGGCAGCTTGCCACTTCTCACGTGTTTGGTTGTCTACCTTCTTCTCAAATAGATACGTACGGATCAAACGGTGTACGATCAAGTCAGGATAACGACGGATTGGAGAGGTAAAGTGAGTATAGAAATCAGTCGAAAGACCAAAGTGCCCCAGGCTTTCAGGGAAATACTTAGCCTGTTGCATCGAACGAAGCATAATCTTACTAATGACTGCTTCTTCTGGCTCACCTCTTACTTCCTCTAATAATTCTTGAAGTGCACGAGGGTGTACGGTATTCGCATTACCTCGAATCGCATACCCGAAGTTCGTAATGAACTCAAAGAACGTATCTAGCTTTTCAGAGTCGGGATCTTCGTGAATACGATACATAAACGGAACATCCATCCAGTGGAAATGCTGCGCGACCGTTTCGTTAGCTACGAGCATGAATTCTTCGATAAGGCGCTCAGCTACAGATCGTTCTCTCAAAACGATGTCTTGTGGGCTGCCTTCATCATCTACAAGAACCTTTGCTTCAGCGAAGTCAAAGTCGATCGCGCCTCGCTCGAAGCGGTTTTTGCGCAGGATTTCAGCAAGTTCACCCATACCATCAAAGAACGGTACGAGCGATTTATATCGTTCGATTACCTCATCATCTTCACGATTTAATATTTTCCGCACATCCGTGTATGTCATGCGTTCAGTCGTTTTGATCACACTTGGGAAGATTTCATGATGAACGACTTCACCACCAGGGGTGATTTCCATCTCACAAGAAATCGTTAAGCGGTCGACCTGTGGATTCAAACTACAGATTCCATTTGATAAACGGTGTGGAATCATCGGAATGACGCGATCCACGAGGTAAACGCTCGTCCCTCTTTCTAACGCTTCTTGATCAATCGGCGAGTTTTCTTTTACATAATAGGTGACATCTGCGATGTGAACGCCAAGCTTGTAATTACCATTCGATAATTTTTCAACGTTAACCGCATCGTCAAGGTCCTTTGCATCTGCACCATCGATCGTTACAATCGTTTCGTTTCGAAGATCTCGTCGACCTTCAATTTCTTTCTCATCGATCTGATCGGGCGTGTTTGTCGCTTGTTCCATAGCAGCATCAGGAAATTCTCCCGGAAGCTCATGTTTGTGGATGATGGAAAGAATATCAACACCAGGATCATTTTTATGACCGAGGATTTCCGTTATCTTTCCTTCCGCACTCATTCTTCCTTCAGGATATTTTGTAATCTCAACTACTACCTTGTGACCATCAACGGCTCCAGCAGTCGAGCCTTTTGGAATAAAAATATCATGCGGAATTCGTTTGTCATCCGCTATCACAAAACCAAAGTGCTTACTATCAGAATATGTTCCGACGGTTCGCTTCACACCACGCTCGATGATTCTAATTACGGTTCCTTCAGGACGTGAGCCGGAAGATTTAGAATGCAAACGCACGATAACACGGTCACCGTTCATCGCTCCGTTCAAATCGCCTTGATTAATGTAAACATCCTTCTCATCCGTTTCGCCTTCAGCGAGTAGAAACGCAAATCCTTTCGCATGAACCTGAAGTTTACCACGAACGAGGTTCATCTTCTCTGGTAAACCATATCGATTCGTGCGGGTCCTCACAATCAAACCATCGTCTTCCATCATATTTAACGTTTGAACGAAATCTTTGAATTCACTCGAATCTTGAATACCGAACACTTCTTCAAGTTCTTTAACCGTTAATGGTTTATATGCCTCGTCTTTCATGTAGCTCAATATTTTTTGTACATGTTCTTCTGCCATATCGTTTCACCTTCCTTCAAACAAATTAACGTATTATTCTTTCCAGTCCAGTCCATTAAGAAACTCGAGCACATCCTTATGAAGGACTTCCTTTTCTTTTCCTAACGTGATGACATGTGTTGAATTCTCATACCATTTTAAGCTTTTCTCATCAGATTCGATATTGTCATGGACGACATTCGCACTATCCGTATTGATCATTTCATCGTTTCTCGCTTGGACGACAAAAGTGGGTGCATAGATCATATCGATGTTATCTCTTACATCGTAGATCAAATCTCGTAATTCACCTAGTGTATTCATCGGTGTTTCCTTGAACGCTTCCATTTCCTCTTCAATCTGTTCAGGAGATTTTCGCTCGTATTTTTTATATTCTCTCGCATATGCGAGTACGCCCTCATACATTGTTTCTTCGTCTTTCATATCCATCGGCGCACACATGGGTACGATTCCCTTCACAGGAACAGTATAGCCGAGCTTTAGGGAAAATACGCCTCCGAGAGATAATCCCACTACTGCAATTTCGTCATGGCCCATTTCCTTAAGCTTGTTATATCCTTCTTGAACATCTTTCCACCAATCAGACGGACCTGTATGTACTAGTTCTTCAGGCGGCACGCCGTGTCCTTTGTATTGCGGGGCATGACAAGTGTAGCCCTGCTCCTGTAAATACCTGCCCATCATTCGGACGTCGGCTGAATTTCCTGTAAAACCATGAAGCATCAATACCGCCCTATTACCTCCTTCGAATGTAAAAGGTTTTGGTGCAACAACTTTCATGATGTGTTTCCTCCTTCAAAAGCTCTACTTCTCTCATGTAGCTTTTCCTTTGATTAGTTTGATTATAAATTCTATCTGTATTTTACCTTTTCCACCAAGGAGGCTAAAGGAAAGTGCTCCTTTTAATTTTCCTTCCCTGAATGCTTATGTAAAAAACCATTGAGTTTTAAAAAATAAAAAAGCAGCAAGTGGTTCATCACTTGCTGCCTCCTGCGTTACACGAGGTACGCAACTAAAATAGAAAGAACAAAGAATAATACGGCGAGTACGACCGTCACTTTATTTAATACGGCTTCAAAACCGCGAGCTTTTTGCTTTCCGAATAACTGTTCAGCGCCACCAGTAATTGCTCCTGATAAACCTGCGCTTTTACTTGATTGAAGCAATACGACAGTGATTAGTAAGATCGATACGATGATTAACGCAATAGATGCTGCTAGATGCATGATTCCACCTCCCGGACATTAACCTTCCAATACTATAAATTTACCACAAAAATTTCAATAAAAGCAATAAATTTCGGAAACCCTCGTTACTTTCAGCCTAACACAAAAACCCCCTCATGATTAACATGAGGGGGAGTGAATGACCTTACTTGTTAGCAAGGTTATAGAAGCTTGTCTTACCACCGTAAACTGCAAGGTGCTCAAGCTCATCTTCGATACGAAGAAGTTGGTTGTACTTCGCAACGCGATCCGTACGAGACGGTGCGCCTGTTTTAATTTGTCCAGCGTTTGTTGCAACTGCGATATCAGCGATCGTTGTATCTTCTGTTTCACCAGAACGGTGAGAGATAACAGCTGTATAACCAGCGCGCTTCGCCATTTCGATTGCTTCGAACGTTTCAGTAAGTGTACCGATTTGGTTCACTTTGATTAGAATTGAGTTACCAACGCTACGCTCGATACCTTCAGAAAGTTTGTTTGTGTTTGTAACGAATAGATCGTCACCAACAAGCTGTACTTTCTCACCAAGTGCTTGAGTCAGCTTCTCCCAGCCTTCCCAATCGTTTTCGTCTAGACCGTCTTCGATCGAGATGATTGGGTATTTTTCACAAAGCTGGCTGTAGAATTCAATCATTTCGTCAGATGTTTTTACAACACCTTCTCCAGCAAGATTGTATTTACCGTCTTTGTAGATTTCAGAAGATGCTACATCAAGAGCTAGCATAACTTCTTCGCCAGGCTTGTAGCCTGCTTTTTCAATTGCTTCGATGATCGTTTGGATCGCTTCTTCGTTTGAACCAAGGTTAGGAGCGAATCCACCTTCGTCACCTACAGAAGTGTTAAGACCTTTTTCTTTAAGAACACCTTTTAAGCTGTGGAAGATCTCTGCACCAGTACGTAGTGCTTCCTTGAAAGAAGGTGCGCCAACAGGCATAACCATGAATTCTTGGATGTCTACGTTGTTATCAGCATGTTCACCACCGTTTAGGATGTTCATCATCGGTGTTGGAAGAGTTTTCGCGTTGAATCCACCAAGGTAAACATATAGTGGAAGCTCAAGCTCTTCAGCAGCTGCACGAGCTACAGCCATAGAAACGCCTAGGATCGCGTTAGCGCCTAGTTTCGCTTTGTTGTCAGTACCGTCCATATCGATCATCATGTTGTCGATACCAAGCTGGTCGTAAACGCTCATGCCTACTAGCTCAGGAGCGATTGTTTCGTTAATGTTTGCTACTGCTTTTTCTACACCTTTACCAAGGTAACGGCCTTTGTCGCCATCACGAAGCTCAACTGCTTCGTATTCGCCAGTGGATGCACCTGAAGGTACCATTGCGCGTGCTTTTACGCCCGCATCTGTAAATACTTCTACTTCAACTGTTGGATTGCCACGAGAGTCTAGGACTTCGCGTGCATAAACGTCAGTAATGATTGGCATAATGTCATCTCCTTTTAATGTGAATTACTTAATTAACGATTTTCCTGTCATTTCTTTAGGTTGGTTTCCACCTAGTAATTCAAGAAGGGTTGGTGATAAGTCCGCAAGAATACCATCTGTACGAAGCTCTACTCCTTCTTTCGTAACGATTACAGGTACGGGACTCGTTGTATGTGCTGTCATCGCATCACCATCGAGTGTAGTCACTTCATCCGAGTTCCCGTGGTCAGCGGTAATGATTGCATTTCCGCCTTTTTCTTTAATCTTGTCAACGATCTTACCAAGACATTCGTCAACAGCTTCGATGGCTTTGACTGTAGGTTCGAGCATTCCGGAATGCCCTACCATGTCAGGGTTAGCAAAATTCAAGATGATCGCATCATGTTTATCCGCATCGAGTTCTTTTAGTAACGCGTCCGTCACTTCATAAGCACTCATTTCCGGCTTCAAATCATAGGTTGCAACCTTAGGAGAATCAATTAAAATACGCTCTTCCCCTGGGAATTCCTCTTCACGTCCACCGCTAAAGAAGAACGTTACGTGAGGATATTTTTCAGTTTCTGCGATACGAAGCTGAGTATAGTCCTGCTGAGATAGCGCCTCACCAAGCGTATTATCTAAGTTAACTGGTTTGAAAGCTACGTCTCCACCCACAGTTTCACTGAAGTGTGTCAAAGATACAAAGTAAATGTCTTTAGGACGGTTTTCTCCACGGTCAAAGCCACGGAAATCTTCGTTCGTAAAGACTTGTGAAATCTGAATTGCTCGGTCGGGACGGAAGTTAAAGAAGATGACTGCATCCTCGCTATCTACCGTCGCAATTGGAGAGCCGTCTTCTTCAGTTAGCACTGAAGGAAGAACGAACTCATCGTAGATTTCATTCTTGTAGTTATCATCGATCACTTCAAATGGATCTTTGTAAGATGGACCTTCACCATAAGCAATCGCCTGGTAAGATTTCTCTACTCGGTCCCATCGCTTATCACGATCCATCGAATAGTAACGGCCCGAAATCGTTGCAAGGCGCCCTACTCCGAGGTCGTCCATCTTATCTTGAAGCTGTTTGATGTAGGTCTTCGCTGATTTCTGACCAACATCTCTACCATCTAGAAAGCCATGAACATAAACATTCTTTACACCTTTCTTCGCTGCAAGCTCAAGTAGAGCGAAAAGGTGCTTGATGTGACTATGAATTCCACCATCTGATAGAAGGCCGAACAAGTGTAGGCTTGTTCCCTTTTCGATAGCGTGATCCATCGCTTCAATAAATGTTTGGTTTTCATAGAAGTCGCCTTCTTTAATAGCAAGGTTCACTCTCGTTAAACTTTGATATACGATACGGCCGGCACCGATATTCAAGTGTCCAACTTCAGAGTTACCCATTTGTCCTTCTGGAAGACCAACGGCCTCTCCAGACGCTTCAAGAGTTGCGTGTGGGAACTGATTCCAATAGCGATCAAAATTAGGCTTATTCGCCTGTGCTACTGCATTTCCTTTCTCTTCATCTCTTAGGCCAAAGCCATCGAGAATGATAAGAGCATTTGGCTTTTTAGGCATTCTGACCAGCCTCCAAAAGCTGTAGGAAAGACTTCGCATCAAGACTAGCGCCACCAACAAGAGCACCATCGATATCAGACTGACTCATAAGCTCTTCAATATTAGCAGGTTTTACACTGCCACCGTACTGAATTCGAACAGCGTTTGCTGTCTCTTCAGTCGTTTCTTCTTTAAGAACGTTACGAATAAATGCACAAACATCATTCGCCTGCTCGCTTGTTGCTGTTTTACCAGTTCCGATTGCCCAGATTGGTTCATAAGCAATAACAGATTGAGCAACTTGTTCGTTCGTTAAGCCAGCGATTGCTTTTTGAACTTGAACCTTCACAACGTCTTCCGTTACATTGCTTTCACGCTGTTCTAACGTTTCACCAACGCAAATGATCGGAGTCATATTGTGTTTGAACGCAGCATGGACTTTTTGATTTACGATTTCGTCCGTTTCACCAAACAGTTCACGACGCTCAGAGTGACCAAGGATGACATATTCTACGCCAAGATCGTTAAGTGCTACAGGGCTAATTTCCCCTGTGAACGCTCCGTTTTCTTCAAAGTGCATGTTTTGTGCACCAGTCATTAGCGCATTGTCTTTAAGCTCATCCGTTAGATAATCAAGGAAAAGAGCTGGAGCACAGACGACTGAATCCACGCGGTCGGCACTTGGAATTAGTCCTTTTACTTCATCTACGAAGTTCTTCGTTTCAGTAAGTGTTTTGTTCATCTTCCAGTTCCCTGCGATGATTGGTTTACGCATGTTCACTCACCATCCTTTTGGTAGTAATGTAATTTATTTATCGTTGAGTGCAACCACTCCTGGAAGGTCTTTACCCTCCATGAACTCAAGTGATGCACCGCCGCCAGTAGAAATGTGGCTCATACGATCAGCATAGCCAAACTTCTCAACAGCCGCTGCGGAGTCTCCGCCCCCGATAACTGAGTAAGTATCGTTTGCTTCAGCAAGTGCTTCAGCTACTGCCTTCGTACCATTCGCATACACATCTAGTTCGAAAACTCCCATTGGACCATTCCAAATAACGAGTTTGGAATCTTGGATAACGCTTTTGTACGTTTCTCTTGTTTTTGGTCCGATATCAAGAGCTTCCCAATCAGATGGAATTTCCTCGATGCTTACTGCTTTTGTGTTCGCATCGTTAGAAAAATCATCGCCAATGATAACGTCTTCTGGCATATAGAAATTAACGCCTTTTTCTTTCGCTTTATCCATGAAGGATTTCGCAAGCTCGATCTTATCTTCTTCAAGAAGTGATTTACCGATCTCGTGGCCGAGTGCTTTTACAAATGTATAAGCAAGACCACCACCGATGATCAAGTTGTCCACTTTATCGAGCAAGTGATCGATCACACCGATCTTATCTTTCACCTTCGCACCACCTACGATTGCAGTAAATGGACGAGAAGGCTCTGTTAACGCACTACCTAGTACTTCAAGCTCTTTTTCCATTAAGAAACCAGCTACAGCAGGAATGTGATGTGCGATCCCTTCAGTTGAAGCATGAGCACGGTGAGCTGCTCCGAATGCGTCGTTCACGAAAAGATCTGCCATTTTAGCAAATTCTTTCGCAAGATCAGCATCGTTCTTCTCTTCACCAGCTTCAAAACGTACGTTTTCGATCAATAGAAGGTCACCTTCTTCAAGATCACTGATCGCACGGTTTACTTCATCACCATAGACTGCATCTGTTTTTGTGACAGTCTTGCCAATAAGGTCACTCAAACGATCAGCTACAGGATCAAGACGAAGTTCATCGACAACTTCACCTTTTGGACGCCCAAGATGACTTGCTAAAATCACCTTTGCACCTTGCTCAGATAGATACTGAATCGTAGGAAGGGCTGCTTTGATACGCGTTTCATCTGTGACTGTTCCATTTTCCATAGGTACGTTGAAGTCAACGCGGCAAAATACCGTTTTTCCTTGCAACGCTACGTCACGAATCGATTTTTTGTTCATAGTGGGATTCCTCCTTTGCACGTCTTAATGAAGATAAATGTCTCACATAAAAAGTGACGTACTACACATTTATCCTAAAATAGAGCTAAAAAAACCAATGGAAAAGGAGGAAGGCTCCTGACTTCCTCCCCCATCATTCACAATTCTTATTATAGCCCTTTTGATGCGATGTAGTCGACTAGATCTACTACGCGGTTAGAATAACCCCACTCGTTGTCGTACCAAGAAACAACTTTAACCATGTTTCCGTCGATGTTCATTGTAGAGATTGCATCAATGATTGAAGAATGAGGGTTACCGTTGTAATCTTTTGATACTAGTGGCTCTTCGCTGTAACCAAGGTATCCTTTAAGGTCGCCTTCAGCAGCTTCTCTTAGAGCAGCGTTTACGTCATCAACTGTAACGTCTGCATCAAGCTCAGCTACTAAGTCTACTATAGATACGTTAGGAGTTGGTACACGCATAGCCATACCGTTCAACTTACCATCAAGCTCAGGAAGTACTAGAGATACAGCCTTCGCAGCACCAGTAGAAGTTGGGATGATGTTCTCAGCTGCTGCACGAGCACGACGATAATCTTTATGTGGAAGATCAAGAATTTGTTGATCGTTCGTGTAAGAGTGAACTGTTGTCATAAGACCACGCTTAATACCGAACTTGTCGTTCAATACTTTAGCAACTGGTGCTAAACAGTTAGTCGTACAAGATGCGTTTGAAAGTACGTGATGGTTTTCAGCATCGTACTTGTCTTCGTTTACACCAAGAACAACTGTGATGTCTTCGTTCTTAGCTGGAGCAGAGATGACAACTTTTTTAGCGCCTGCTTCAAGGTGCTTAGCAGCGTCTTCACGGTTTGTGAAGCGACCAGTAGATTCAACAACTACGTCTACTCCAAGGTCTCCCCAACCAAGTTGTGCAGGGTCACGTTCAGAAAGAACTTTGATTTCAGAACCGTTAACTACTAGGTTCTCACCATTAACTTCAACTTCAACGTTAAGTTCGCCATGAATTGTATCGTATTTTAAAAGGTGTGCAAGCATGTTTGCATCAGTAAGATCGTTTACTGCAACCACTTCTACGCCAGGGTTGTTAAGTGCTGCACGGAATACGTTACGACCAATACGTCCAAAACCGTTAATACCTACTTTTGTTGCCATTGTATAATTCCTCCTTGAATGTTCCTCGTTTCCCGAGGTATCTTATGTTTTATTTATTAAAGGGAATTTCCCTCTAGTAACGCTTTTGCTGCCCCCTCATCAGTGACGAGGATGCTTTGTATTCCAGTCTTCAGATAGGCTTCGATTGCTTTTGCTTTTGAGTGACCGCCTGCGACTGCAATAACAAGTTCGCTTCTTTCTAGATCTTCTAGCTGTAATCCAATGGTTTTCACTTTGTGTACAACATCTCCGGATTGGTTGAAATAGTATCCAAACGCTTCCGCAACAGCATGGTTTTCTTTGATTTTCTCTAAAACTTGACCTGTTGATTTACGTCGCACAGCCATTGTTTTAGCATCTCCAATCCCGTGAACCACAATACTGGCAGATTTGATAATTTCAAGGATTTCCTTGACGCCAGGTTCTTCGATTAATGATTGGTATGCCTCTTCACTAAGCTGATCTGGAACATGAAGCAAACGATAATCTGTATGAGCTTTACGTGCCATCTTCGCGCAGATCGTGTTAGCCTGGTTTTCAACTTGTTCACCAAGACCACCACGAGCCGGTACGAATAATGTTCCATCCATGTCAAGAGAAGGAACCATCATATCAGCTACACTCGCGAGCGTGGTGCCGCCCGTCACAGCTACGACTTTACTTTCAAGCTGAAACCTTTTCAAGCGTCCCACTGCGGCTCTGCCCATTTCTTTCTTTACCCAGGGGGTAACATCGCTGTCACCGGGTACAATAAGTACTTCTGGAATACCAAGTTTATCTTTCAACCGTTCTTCCAGATTATCAAGACCAGAAACTTCATTCATAACAGGTTCGAGCTCCATCAATAGCTGCTCACCTTCCTCAGTAAGCTGCATCCCTTGAATGGACATATCCAGCAAACCCTGGTCTTTAAGGAAAGTCACTTCACTTCTGAGAACTCTTTCTGTTATATCCAGACTGTTCGCAAGGCTTCTGCGACCAATTGGTTGCGTGAGCCTCAGTTGCCTGAGAACACGATACCGTTTGTTCATAACCTCTAATAAGTCTGGTAGTAGTTTTTGTTGAAGTGCGAGTAATGAGCGCATTGTTCGTCTCCCCTGCAGGTTCTTTTTTTATTCTCGAGACGTATTATGTCCCGGTTAGACATTTTCAGTCCCACCCGAATCAAAAAAAGAACGTCTTACAAATTTCATTGTAGCAGTTGCCAACTACATGGGCAACTATGATATACTTAAAAATTTAAAGTAAGCGTTTTCTTACGTTTTTTCTAGAGATTCGGCCATAATCAACGATTTCTCCATCCACTTCAACCACCGGAATCATCACCATAAACTTCTCCAGCAGAGCTTCATCTTGATAGATATCAACTGATTCTATCTTAAAATCAATTTCGGTTTGAAGATCCTCAAGGATATAATACGCTTCGTCACAAAGAGGACACGTCTCTTTCGTGTATAACATAACCGTTTTACTCATCCTTTAAACCCCTTTCCTATACCATTCTAACCTTATAAGAACATTATTCGCAAAAAAACAGCTGCTTCCGCAGCTGTTATACAAAACGCTTCCTTCTCGATGAACCGGGTATCCCCAATTCTTCACGATATTTGGCAATCGTTCGTCTCGATACTTGTATTCCTTTTTGTATATGAAGAGCCTCTACGATCTTTTGATCCGAAAGCGGCTTCTTTTTATCTTCCTCTTCTACAAACTCTTTAATGAAGATCTTTACACTAGATGAAGAGGTTCCTGTCTCTGTTTCACCAGAAAGTCGAGAAGTAAATAGATCCTTCAACGCATATAGGCCTTGAGGCGTCTGCACATATTTATTCTTTATAGCTCGACTTACCGTTGACTCATGCACGCCCGCTTCATTTGCTACTTCCTTAAGCGTAATTGGTCTTAGCTCACTAAGTCCCGTTTGAAGAAAAGAGGTCTGCTGTCCGATAAAGACGGTCATGATCGATCTTAGAGTATGCTTGCGTTGTTCGATACTCTTCATCAGCCAGTTTACTTGCTGATACTTCCCTTTAATATAGTGACCGACTTCCCCCTTTTCAAACGACTGATAAGCCGTACTTACCTTCATCGAAGGAAGTTCATCATCTAATAGTTTGATCGTGTATGTTCCTTCGTTCTCTTTAATGATTATGTCAGGGGCTACATAATAAGGCTTTTCGTTATACCATTTTGAGCCCGGTCTCGGATCAAGAGCAGCTATGACATCTGATGCGAGCTGGATATCCTGAAGTTTCACATGATACTCTTTTGAAAGCTCTCGAAATTTCTTTTCTGCTAGCGCTTTCAAATTTTCGTTTACTAATTTGCGAGCAAGGGTGTGTACCTCTGAAGTTGAACGTAACTGTAAACTTAAACACTCTGCTAGATTTCGTCCACCTATTCCTGGTTCAAGTGATTGTAATACACGTACCGCTTCTTCATACTCTTGATTTGTCAGCTGAAATTGCATGATCACTTCATGATCACGTATACGTAAATAGCCAGCTTCATCTATATTGTCTATCAAGTAATGAATCACTTTCGCTTGGTGAGGGCATAAGTTCAAACACCGCACTTGTTCGTGAAGCTCTTCATTCAAACTCTTGCCTCGTTCAGCAACATAGTCTAAGGAGTCGGCACGCTCTCCTCGGCCAGCGGCTTTCGCACGAATACCCGTATCCCATGATGGTGTATGAAGTTCGATAAGAGGATTCTCAAGTGCTTCTTCTTTTATATAATCCAACAGCTCTAAAGTCGAATATTGAAGAATGGATATTGCCTGACGCAATTGAGTTGTCATTACGAGTTGCGTTGTCTGCTTCTGTATTAATCCTAGTTCCATCGCAATCCCTCCACCTTTATCATACTATATTGATTCAACATATGGTAAGAGGAAAGTGAAAATGACCAGAATTTTCAATCATTTAATACGCCTCGATTTCACAAAAATGAGCAATGCGCCCACTCACTCCCCATCATTCGACATACAGTATAGTACAGAGAGAAAAAAGGAGGCAAAAACCATGGATTTGACTGTATATGGTATTGCTTTGCTTCCAGTCATCATTGGAATCGTCCAACTCTTCAAGATATTTGGTTTTCCGGCTAGATTTCTACCGTTGCTTTCTATTGGTGTAGGAATCGTCATGAGCTATATTTATATTGATCCGGATATCAAAAAAGCTTTTTTGATTGGACTTTGGCTAGGATTATGCGCTTCTGGTATGCATTCAGGCTTAAAGCATACGATGAATGGGGCAAGCAAGAAACCAAGTGACCGAGAAGATGACAAGCCAGGTAAGAAGCAATAATCTAACTTTTTAAGAGTGGACAAGGTTCACTCTTTTTCTTTGTCTTGATGCTCTTCTCCAAGATCCAACCAGCTCAGCATCTCTTTAACAACGTTATTTAGCTTTTTGTTCACGATTTGATCTCCGTACACTTTTTTTGCTTTTTCAATCGTTTCTACTACTTGTGGTTCAAATTGAATGAGCGGCATATCTTCTTCTGATTCATTGTACAATTCCACAACGTTCTCAAGTCCCTCTGTGATGCGATCGATCGCATCACTTAACGACTTACTTTCTCCGCTATTTACTTTCAAAGAAATCCCTACCTTCAGCACAGTTATAGCTCTAGTGTTTGTCACTTTCAACCAAAAAATCACCTTGCAAAAAAAAACCTTGTCACGTATAATTATCCTTGCCCTTAACGTATGCGCCCGTAGCTCAGTAGGATAGAGCGGTGGTTTCCGGTACCACGTCTGTCGGGGGTTCGAATCCCTCCGGGCGCGCCAACTACATAATTACAACCCCTTTTCATTCCGAAAAGGGGTTTTTTGCGTCTTCCCCTTTATAAAATGGGGTTCTTGACGTCTCATTCGTCTCATAGTATTGTAAAACCAAACATACGTTCTTACAGGCGGTGAAGATCATGTTCCGACTAAGTAAAGAGGAAGCAAGTGCTGTTCGGGATTATTTATTGCTTCCTTATGTTAAAAAGGTACTGGAGCTCGATGCTGCATGGATTCATCGTTCTAAGATGAAGCTTCCACGCCCTTATTTGGAACTGATCAATCAAGCTTTCACTCTCGCTTCCACAGATTTAAAAGAAGCAAAATCAGTCCTTCATAAGCAACACATCAAAACTTCAGTTCAGGATACAAAGGAAGATATCGTCATCTATACTGTCTATTGTCGTGGATACAACCAAACGTATCGGTACACGTCAGTCCAAATTAGAAACCTTGTTGAAAGAAGAATTGCGGGTTACTTTTTAAGCGATCACCGATTTAAAAAAAGACAGATTCGTTCTGTTTAAAACGGTTGTCAGCGGGGAAAATGGAGATATGTAGAACCATCGATGTGCTGGCGAAAAAATTAATAGTCAAAAAGAACAGCACTTTATTTGACCTATATTGACCTTTTCGGTATGATGAACCTACAGCAACTACATATTTGAATGAATAAAAGGGAGGAATTTTATTATGGTATTAATTCCAACGGTTATCGAACAAACAAACCGCGGTGAAAGAGCATATGACATCTACTCTCGTCTTCTCAAGGACCGCATTATCATGCTTGGAACTGCAATCGACGACAACGTATCGAACGCAGTTGTAGCTCAGCTTCTTTTCCTAGCTGCAGAAGATCCAGATAAAGATATCTCTCTTTATATCAATAGTCCAGGTGGATCAATCACAGCTGGAATGGCAATCTACGATACAATGCAGTTCATTAAACCTAAAGTATCTACAATCTGTATCGGAATGGCTGCTTCAATGGGAGCGTTCCTACTAGCGGCTGGTGAGCCTGGTAAACGTTATGCACTTCCAAATAGTGAAGTCATGATTCACCAACCACTCGGTGGTACACAAGGTCAGGCTTCTGATATCGAAATTCATGCGAAGCGTATCATTCAAATGCGCGAAAAGCTCAACAAAATTCTTGCAGAGCGTACTGGTCAGCCTCTCGATACGATCGAACGCGATACGGATCGTGACCGTTTCATGGAAGCTCTTGAAGCAAAAGAATATGGTTTGATCGACGAAGTTATGGAGAAAAAAGCATAAATAAAAAAAGGTTGCCGTGATGGCAACCTTTTTTATTTAGTCTTCTTTATGAATGAAGTCGACCAGAGATGAAACAGCATCTTCTTCGTCGTTTCCATCTACTGTTAAGACAACAGAAGAACCAGAGCCCACTGCAAGGCTCATGATTCCCATGATACTCTTCGCATTTACCTTTTTACCGTCTTTTTCAAGAAAAATATCTGAATTAAATCGATTTGCCTCTTGAACAAAGAGTGCTGCAGGTCTTGCTTGTAATCCTGTATCTAACGTTACGACAACTTCTTTTTGAACCACTTTTCCATTCCTCCTTTATTTATAAGAAAGCGCTATCTTTATTGATGAAAAAAATAAGTATATGTGTTTGTTATTGATTTGCTACGTACTTACCAACAGCATTCCATTTATTAAGACTTCTAAACGTCCCAACGCTATGTTCTCAAGGCTTAGAATAGTAGAAAATCAAGCCCGCACTACTCGCGCAGGCTGTAATATTTCTGCTTATGTTATTGGCTTTCCTGCACGGAGCTTTTCAGCTAACTGATCGATCTTTCGAAGTCTGTGATTGATCCCTGACTTACTGATCGCACCTCCAGTCAACATCTCTCCAAGTTCCTTAAGGGTAACATCCTGATGCTTCACTCGAAGTTCAGCAATTTCTCTCAATTTATCAGGTAGGATATCTAATCCAACTTCATTTTGTATAAACCGAATGTTTTCAACCTGTCGGAATGCAGCACCAACTGTTTTATTTAGATTAGCTGTTTCACAATTTACGATCCGATTAACAGAGTTTCTCATATCTTTCATGATGCGAACATCCTCAAAATAAAGCAATGCCTTATGGGCTCCTACTACACTTAAAAACTCTGTAATTTTCTCGCCCTCTTTGATATAAACGATGTATCCTTTTTTGCGCTCGAGCATCTTTGCATTAAGATCGAACTGATTCATAAGCTTACACAATGAATCCGTATGCTCCTCATACATCGAGAATATTTCTAAGTGATAAGAAGTTTCAGGGTGATTGATCGATCCTCCTGCGAGAAAGGCTCCTTTCAAGTATGCTCGTTTGCAACAAGCCTTTTTCGTAAAATCACTAGAAATGTTTCTTGTAAACATGAACGCATTGTCCATAATACCTAAATCCTCAAGGAGATCTCTAGCACTCGAGGAAACACGAACAATGTAGACATTATTTTTTTTAAGACGCATCTTTTTACGTACGAGTAATTCGACATCGTAATTATAAAGACGTTTGATAAGCGTATAGATCCTTCTCGCGATTGCAGCATGTTCAGTAGGTATATCAAGGATCAGTTGTCTGTTCCCAAATGATATGGACCCATTCATTCGAATGAGTGCTGCGAGCTCTGATCTAGAGCAGCACGCTTTACTTTCGAGCTGTGTTAATTCTTTCTTTGTATCGGCAGCAAATGACATCGCTATCCCCCCTTTACCATGCAGGGGCCCATTGACCCATCACCATCACTTTTTATCTTCTAATAATGACAGTAGAATCGAAGATATCTTGATGGCATCGTGGCGTACATATTTCTCATCATATTGAATAATTTTATCACTGATTACTTCAAAACCAAAGCTCTTCAACCTATTTTCGTCATATTGCACAACCTCTGCCTGTTCTTTTGCATAGCGTTTTGCATAATAAGTTGGGATGACCTGTTTGTTAACAATGATCGTTTCAATAAGCTTGTAATCAATATGATCAATGAGTGCCTGCACATGGTCACTTGCAGTATAATTTTCTGTTTCACCTTGCTGAGTCATGACGTTACACACATACACTTTCCTAGCATTGGAGTGACTGATTTCATCCGCAATGCCGGGTACAAGTAGGTTTGGTAGTATGCTTGTATAAAGACTCCCAGGACCAAGGACGATTAAGTCAGCGTTTCGAATCGCTTCCAAAGAATCTGGTAAAGCTTTTATCCCAGGAGGCGAGAGAAATACTTTCTTAATCGTTTTATTCGTTTTAGGAATTTGAGACTCACCTTTTACGAACGTTCCATCTCGCATTTCAGCATGAAGAACGACACTTTGATTCGAAGCTGGAAGGACTTTACCTCGTACATTCAGTACGCGACACATCTCCCGAACTCCTTGGACAAAATCTCCTGTAATATCCGTCATAGCGGCTAACATGAGGTTTCCTAGTGAATGACCGGATAATCCGTTACCATTTTTGAATCGATGTTGCATCAAGCCTTCTAATAAAGGCTCGACTTCAGCTAGTGCAGTGATGACGTTTCGTACATCACCCGGTGGAGGGATATCAAATTCATCACGTAAGCGACCTGAGCTTCCACCATCATCAGCTACTGTTACGATAGCCGTAATATCGACCGGGAATGTCTTAAGTCCACGAAGCAATACCGAAAGGCCGGTCCCTCCACCGATTACGACGACCTTCGGAAGTTTTGTGTCTGTCATATTATTTGCTACCCTTTCCTTTTTCAATATCCCTGTGCGTGATGTTCGTTCGATACTCACTTTCAAAATGATGGCCGATGTGTTCAGCGAAAGCAACAGATCGATGCTTTCCGCCTGTACACCCTATGCCGATAACGAGCTGACTTTTTCCTTCCCTTTTGTATTGCGGAAGCATGTACGCCAGCATATCGATCAATTTATTTAAGAATGTCTGCGTTTCTTTCCACTTAAATACATAGTTCGATACTTCTTCATCTACTCCTGTTTTAGGACGCAAGTGCTCAACATAATGTGGGTTAGGCAAGAACCGAATATCGAAAACAAGGTCAGCGTCGATCGGAATACCGTATTTAAATCCAAATGACATGACGTTCACTCCAAAGTTTTCTTTTTCGTTAGAGGAGAACCGGTCCATAATTTTTTCTCTTAGCTGAACAGGCTTGATATCGCTCGTATCGATGATTTGCTGAGAACGTCCTTTCAGTTCCTCGAGCATTTCACGCTCTACTTTTATGCCTTCGAGTGGTAGCCCTTCCGGCGCAAGGGGGTGAGATCGTCTCGTTTCTTTATATCGTCGAACGAGCGCTGAGTCACTAGAATCAAGGTACAGAATTTCAGCATCTAATTGCTCATTGGTTCTTAGTAAATCAACTGCTTCTAAAAGATGCTCAAAGAAATCTCCACCTCTTAAGTCCATGACTAGAGCAACTTTATCTAACTTACCTTCGGAGTTTTCGATCATCTCAACAAACTTCGGCAGCAGTGCAGGTGGTAAATTGTCGATGCAGAAATACCCCATATCTTCAAAACACTGCATCGCTACGGTTTTACCAGCACCACTCATTCCAGTAATAATGACCATATGAATACGCTTATCGATTAGTTCGGCCATTTTCCCCACTCCATTTCTCAATTCTCTAATTATGATATGACGATCAACGTATTAAGATGGATCTAGTCGGTATGATAGTAACTTAAAGTCAGGTGTATACGTAAATGTTCCATATATAATGCCGTGTCCCTTCATCATATAATCAAGAATATGATAGTCTCCAGGAGCCATCGGCAGTTCACTCACTTCGTCTGCATCTACCCACGCTACTTTTCCTTCCTCTGACTGCTCAACGGGTTCTCCGTCATACTTTGTTGAGAGGAATGTAAACATCATCCATTCAGATTTAATCACGTCATTTTCTTTAATAATAAAGGTAAAGATTCCTTTTAACTTCGGGTCTTTTAAATAAACACCAGTTTCTTCTCGAAACTCCCTAATGACCGAATCTCGGATCGATTCTTCTGATTCCATCTTTCCACCAGGTGCAACCCACCAACCTCGTCTTGGTTTTTGTAGGAGTAGAACTCGATTATTAGGTTCGTCGAATAAGATACAGTTTGTTACGCGTTGCACAATTACCACCTCAATTCGGCATCTTCTATTTTGGATTAGGCTTTTATATTTAAACGTTCAATAATCTAAATTTCTAATCATAGTATACTATGATTGTTTAGCATGAACAATGTAAGTGGATTATAGCCAAAAAAAAGAGCACGGGCTCAATAAATGCCCGTGCAAATGTAAAATATTTTAAAAGGGGGTCAAATCTATTTATATTGTACCCCATCATTGTTTCATAGCTGTTACAGCAGAATTAAAAGCATGTCACAGGTACCTTTTGCCGAACTTACACGAGTGATTTTTTCTTAGCGTCTTCGAGCGTTTCAATGTAATGCTGAACAGATTGTGCAGCGATACTGCCATCACCTGTTGCCGTTACAATTTGGCGAAGCATCTTATCACGGATATCTCCAGCTGCGAAGATTCCTGGTACTTCAGTAGCCATCTCTTCGTCAGTCACGATATACCCTTCTTCATTCGTGATGTTCAAGTCTTTAACTGCCTGATTCAATGGAAGCATACCGATGTAAATAAAGACACCATCTGCTTCAAAGTCTCTTTCTTCTCCTGTTTCTGTATTCACAAGGACGGTCTTGCTTACTTTACCGTTTTCTCCTGCGATTTCTTTCACAGTGTGGTTCCAAATGAACTCGATCTTTTCATTATCAAACGCACGCTGCTGAAGAATTTTTTGGGCACGTAGCTGGTCACGACGGTGAACGATCGTTACTTTTGAAGCGAAGCGGGTTAAATACACGCCTTCTTCAACAGCAGAATCGCCTCCACCTACAACAACTAGTTCTTTGTTTTTAAAGAATGCTCCGTCACATACAGCGCAGTAAGAAACGCCACGACCGCTATACTCTGCTTCACCCGGAACACCAAGTTTCTTGTATTCTGCACCGCTCGTTACGATTACAGCCTTCGCATGAAACTCTTGATTTCCTGAAACTACTGTTTTGTATTCTTTATCATCACGGATTTCTTTTACATCACCGTATTGATACTGCGCGCCAAACTTCTTAGCGTGTTCAAACATTTTAGTAGAAAGGTCTGGTCCGAGGATATGATCGAATCCAGGATAGTTCTCAACTTCCTCAGTATTCGCCATCTGGCCACCCGGAATTCCGCGCTCAATCATAAGAACGTCAAGGTTTGCGCGAGAAGTATATACTGCTGCAGTCATTCCTGCCGGTCCAGCACCAACAATAATCACGTCATATATTTTTTCACTCATGTGTTTCACTTCCCTCACGTTGTAATCTATTTATATTAATTATTAAGAAATAATGTTTCTTATCTAGTATAATAACTGATGATAAAAGGAAAGTCTAGCAGGTTGCTTACCCATCTCTTTTTGCTAGTAGATTCGTAAGTTTCTTTCGATATGCATGTACAGTCGAGCTAGAGATATCGAAGGTTTTTGCTACTTCAATCTGTGATACGTCCATCGCATTTAGCTTCTTCCACATGTATAGCATCGCCGCTGCAACGCCCTTTGAATTCTGAAAGGAGCTATTGTCACGTTGTAGCTTAACATAACAAGGTAACCATACGGTAGAAATGAGCTCGTGCAGTTCCGTATCAGTTAAATACGATTGCTCTAACTCCGCAATCACACGCATTCCAGCGGTTACATACGGAGAGAAGTCACTATAGTTCGTTATCGTGACTACCTCATCATCAACAATCCTTACTTCTTCTCCTGAAAGAGTCAAAGCTATATAAGCAGATAGCTCTTTAATAAGAAGTGGTTCATCCTTACTTTTACAGTACGAATGAAGAATTGAAGCTCCAGCAGGATCTCTTTTCGTGTAAAGAAGCATCAGATGTGTCATTTTTCCATAATAATCATGTTTCTTAACTTTTTCTTCCGTATCGCGCGGCGTGTGCGATCGATAGTTGATTCGATCAGTCGTTAACGTTCCGGCATCTAACGCTTCAATATGAGAAGTTGCGATCTCATTCATTGGATCTAACTGCTTGATTCGCTCCCAATATCGTTTTGCGACTTCCGGACGATCAAGGTGAAAAGAAGATACTGCTAACCAATGATAGAAAGGCACATTCCATTCTGGACGCGTCACTTCCACTTTTCTTAACCAATAGAAAGCTAACTCGTGTTCATCAAGAAAACCTAGCGTACTTCCTAGCTTGTACCTATGATCAACATGAATTGGATAGACGTTCTTAAGCCTCTCAACCATCACATCACGCTTCACGTGCTGTCCAAGGAAATCGTAAAACAAAGCAAGGTTGCATACTGCATTTAAATTTCCTTCGTTCTTAGTCAATACGAGATCGAGAACCTTTATCGCTTCTTCATACTGCTCATTATAAAAATAAGCTAGTGCCAGATTATTATAAGCTGGCCAAAATTCAGTATAAACACTAGTCATATTTTCTAAAAGCTCGATCGCTTCAGGAAATCTTCCTGATTCGATCGCACCTCTAGCTTCCTCATGTTCCTGAATCAAACTTTCTTCATTTGACTCAAGGACCGTTTCTTCTTGTTCAAACGAGATGAGTTCGACTAGTTCTTCGGCATCTTCAAGAAACTCACCCTCAGGTTCGTGCACCAGGTAAGTTTTCGCATGCGTTTCTGCTTGTTGAAACAAACCCATATGGGCGTAATTGTTTGCTAGAAAGAAATAGCATTCATATAAGTCAGGATCAAGATCATCAAGAACAAACGTAAGCCAATTATTCGATGCTTCATATTCGCCTAATTCTGCAAGGACCGCTGCCAATTGACATATATAATCGACCTCTCCGGGTTCAAGCTTTACAGCTCTTTCAAGATGCTGTCTTGCTTTATCAAGGTTCCGCTGTTGATAGGCTCTCATCGCCTTATTAAAAAAATAATCTCCGTTCTGGATGAACGGAATCAAACGGCCTTTTATTTCCGAAGAAGCATGAAGTTCTTTCCTCATGTTTTCCCCCATTACTTTCTAAAAGTAGTTCTATACCAGTCATGTCCGTTCAAAAGTATAACATACATCTGTTTCCAATCGTGTAGGAAAAATCTATGAAAGAGTGAAGAGATTTGGTTGAAATGAGCAGAAAAAAAAGGGTGCCGAGATAATTCGACAGCCTCGTAAACGTTTATAGTGTGGATTACTTCCACATGTTCTCTTTTCTCTCCATCATCTTCTGTGCGATAAAGCCCACTCCCATGCCTAATAGAACACCCGGTCCAGGATGTCCAATGAACAGCCCGATTGCAAGTCCGATAAATAAAAAGCCTACGAACATAACCGATCTCTCCTCTTCATAATCGCCTTTCTTTTACATACGATTCACGATCGAAAAGGTTTCACGAACTGTGTCGTTTTTCAAGAACGTTCAATACCTCATCTAGTGGACACTCTTGTTCACGTAATAAGACCATCAAATGGAACAGAAGGTCGGCAGATTCCCACGTCAACTCTTCTTTGTCTCTATTTTTGGCTGCGATGATCACTTCTGAAGCTTCTTCCCCGACTTTCTTCAGAATCTTATCGACACCTTCCTCAAAGAGGTAAGTGGTATACGCTCCTTCAGGCCGTTCTGCATCGCGCTTAGCTATGATGTTTTCAAGTGTATTTAAAATCTCAAAACGAGACTCGACTGGCTTAGTTTCTTCCGCTAAGAGTGAATCGGAAAAGCAAGAGTAATCCCCTTTATGGCAAGCAGGACCAGCCGGCTTAACGAGAACTAGCAAAGCGTCTTGATCACAATCGTAGCGAAGATCAACAACTTCCTGGGTATTGCCAGAAGTCTCCCCTTTATGCCACAGTTCATCACGAGAGCGGCTATAAAACCACGTTTCTTTCGTATCGATGGTTTTCTTTAGCGATTCTTCATTCATATAGGCGAGGGTGAGCACTTCTTTACTCATTGCGTCCTGTACGATTGCTGGAACAAGTCCTTTTTCATCAAAATTGATCGTTTCTACATTCATCGAATCGCCACCCCGTTTTCTTTAAGAAGTTTTTTTACTTGAGACACGGATGTTTCTTTGTAATGAAAGATCGAAGCGGCAAGTGCTGCATCTGCTTTCGCTTCACGAAACACTTCTAAAAAGTCATCTGAGGAGCCTGCCCCACCAGAAGCGATGATTGGAATCGTAACAGCTTTACCGATTGCATTCGTAAGTGGTAAATCAAATCCTTCCTTACTACCATCCGCATTCATGCTTGTAAGTAGGATTTCTCCAGCCCCCATCTCCTCGGCTTTCTTTGCCCATTCGATCGCATCCCATTCTGTTTGAGTGCGACCACCGTGCGTATATACACGCCATGTGTTTAAATCAGGCTCCCACTTTGCATCGATTGCCACGACCATACACTGTGTTCCGAAATAATCAGCACCTTCACTAATTAGTTCAGGCCGCAATACCGCAGCTGTGTTCATCGATACTTTGTCGGCACCTGCACGAAGAACACGTTTCATATCTTCTAGCTTATTGATTCCTCCACCTACAGTAAATGGGATGGCAAGCTCCGCTGCGACTTGTCGCACTACGTCTACCATCGTTTCTCTTCCTTCGTGAGAAGCAGATATATCTAAGAAGACAAGTTCATCTGCTCCCTCTTGATCATACACCCTAGCAAGCTCTACGGGATCACCCGCATCACGAAGGCCGACAAACTGTACACCCTTAACAACTCGACCATCTTTTACATCAAGGCATGGAATGATCCGTTTCGTTAACATGTTTAAACCTCCAGAGCTTGTTTTAACGTGAATTTCTCCGTATAGAGAGCTTTTCCTACAATCGCACCGCTTATCGACTCACTTCTGCTTCGTAGGCTCGTTAAATCATCAAGTTTACTAACACCACCAGATGCGATGACTTCTTTTCCAGTAGCTTCTCCAAGTTCAGCAATCGCCTCTACGTTAGGTCCTGAAAGCGTACCGTCCTTAGAAATATCTGTAAAGATGAAAACTTCTGCGCCGTGGTCAGCCAGTTCCTTACCAAGATCCACTGCTTTGATCTCAGATGTTTTTAGCCATCCTTCAACCGCTACATAGCCGTCACGTGCATCGATTCCAATCGCGATCTTCTCTTTATAACGTGAGAGCATCTTCTTTACAAATTCAGGATGCGAGATCGCACTGCTTCCGAGAATAATTCTGTCCACGCCATTTTCAAGATAATGTGCAACATCTTCCTCCGTACGGATTCCTCCCCCAACTTGAACGTTAACACCAAGCTCTTGAGCCACTTTTAATACATGATGATCGTTTACACGTTTCCCTTCTTTCGCGCCGTCCAGGTCCACCATGTGAATCCATTTTGATCCGTCATCTGCGAATTTTTTCGCCATGTCATAGGGTGAGTCTCCATAAACCGTTTCCTGATTATAATCTCCCTGTAGAAGTCGAACACATTTCCCACCACGTATATCGATTGCTGGATAGATCGTAAAGGCCATTCTATACGTCATTCCTTTCCACGTATTCTGCAAAGTTTTTAAGAATCGTTAATCCTGCATGACTGCTTTTCTCAGGATGAAATTGTGTACCGAACACGTTTCCTTTCCCAACTACAGCTGGAACCTCTTCGCTGTAATCAGAAGTTGCGATAAGCACATCACGGTCTTTCGTATCAACATAGTAAGAATGCACAAAGTATACGTGCTCATCAGATACGCCTTGAAGAAGGAAAGAATCAGGCTGTAGTCTCGTCAATTCGTTCCAGCCCATGTGTGGAATTTTATACTCCTGACCAGCTTCATCTTTATATGGGAACTTTTTCACTTTACCAGGTAAAAATGAAAAGCCGTTCGTCTCTCCATTTTCTTCACTTCCTTCAAAAAGAAGCTGCATGCCAAGGCAAATACCAAGCAATGGTTTCCCTGCTTCCACTTCTTTTTCGATGAATGACTTTAAACCCGTTTCAACTAAGATGGCCATCGCATCTCGAAAAGACCCCACCCCTGGAAGTAGTAATCCGCTAGCCTTCGCTAACTCTTCTTCCTTCTCAGAGACAAAGTAATCAAAACCAAGTCGTTCGAGCGCTTTACTTACACTATATAAATTTCCCATTCCATAGTCGATAATGCCGATCATCACAGCATCCCCTTTGTCGAAGGAACACCTTTCACACGTGGATCTAATAAGGTAGCTTCATCCAACGCACGGCCTAACGCTTTAAAGATCGCCTCGATGATGTGGTGGGTGTTATGTCCGTAATGTACGATGACATGAAGATTCATGCGCGCTTCAAGAGCAAGCTTCCAGAGGAATTCATGCACTAATTCAGTGTCGAATGTACCCACGCGATCTGCAGGTAATTCAACTCGATATTCAAGGTGAGGTCGATTGCTTAAATCGACGACAACTTGCGCAAGAGCATCATCCATCGGTACGAATGCATTTCCATACCTTCTGATTCCTTCTTTTGATCCTAACGCCTGGCGAATCGTCTCACCAAGACAGATTCCAATATCCTCTGTCGTGTGATGATCATCGATTTCCGTATCTCCGTTTGCGGTTAGAGAGAGATCAAACTTCCCGTGTTTCGTGAATAAATCCAGCATATGTGTTAAAAAAGGAACTCCTGTCTCTAATTGTGAATTTCCCTCTCCATCTACAGCAAATGTTAGATTAATAGAGGTTTCAGAAGTTTCTCTTGAAATTGAATAAGTTCTCTCATCAGTCATTACATGTCCTCCAATCGAAGTTCGATCGCTCTCGCGTGAGCATCCAATCCTTCCAACTTAGCAAGGGTTGCAATACTATTTCCGTTTTCCTGTAACGCCTCTTTACTATAAGAAATCACACTTGATTTCTTTATAAAATCGTCTACCGAAAGCGGACTCGAAAAACGGGCCGTTCCATTCGTCGGTAAAACGTGGTTAGGACCTGCAAAATAATCACCAACAGGTTCTGAACTATAAGGTCCTAAAAAGATGGCTCCCGCATGCCGAATCTTCCCTAGCAACGCCATCGGATTCGTTACGAGTACTTCAAGGTGCTCAGGTGCTAGTTCGTTTACAGCCTCTACTCCCTGTTCAATGTTTTCTACAACGTAGATGACCCCATAATCTTCGATAGACTTCGAAGCAATTTCCGCTCGAGGAAGCTGTTCGAGCTGTCTTTTCACTTCTTTTTCAACAGATTCAGCAAGGGACATCGAATCCGTTACGAGTACTGCACTCGCTCGTTCATCGTGCTCAGCTTGAGACAGCAGATCAGCTGCAACGTATGAAGCCTTTGCACTGTCGTCAGCTAGAACAACAATTTCACTCGGTCCTGCGATCATGTCGATATCAACAAGCCCAAACACTTCGCGCTTTGCAAGCGCTACGTATATATTTCCTGGACCAACAATCTTATCAACGGGTTGAACCGTTTCAGTTCCATAAGCAAGTGCTGCGACCGCTTGTGCGCCACCCACTTTGAAGATTTCTGTTACACCCACTTCATTCGCTGCTACCAATACACCTGCCGGAACTTTCCCTTCAGCATCTGGAGGAGTAACCATCGCAATGCGTTTCACTCCTGCAGCAGATGCAGGTATCACGTTCATTAATACGGATGACGGATAGGCAGCTTTTCCCCCAGGTACATAAACGCCAACAGAATCTAACGGCGTCACTTTTTGGCCTAACATCGTTCCATCTTCTGAAGTTGTAAACCATGATTGACGTCTTTGCTGTTCGTGAAACGTCCGTATATTCGCAGCCGCTTCTCTAATCACCGATACGACCCCATCTGATACATCACTATACGCTTCATGAATTTCATCGGCAGAAACACGGTAATCGTTGAGGTCTGCTCCATCAAACGTCTTTGTAAACGTTGAAACAGCTTCATCACCGTTTCTTTTCACCTGATCAAGAATCGACAAAACAGCTTGTCGCTGCTCTTCCGTCCCTTCTTCTATCGAACGTTTTATCGAAATGCCCTGATTCATGTTAACGATTCTCATAGTCATCTACTCCTTCAACAACAGCTGCCAAACGTTCTACCATATCATCGATCACACGATCTTTTGTACGATAACTGACTGGGTTCACAATAAAGCGAGATGTGATCGACTCGATAAATGCCGTTTCCATCAAGCCGTTCTCTTTTAACGTTCGCCCTGTTGAAACAATGTCGACGATGCGATCAGCCAATCCTATTAGAGGCGCAAGCTCAATCGATCCGTTTAGCTTTATGATTTCTACTTGTTCGCCTTGCTGTCTAAAATAATTGGATGCGACATTTGGATATTTTGTAGCGATTTTAGGTGCTACACCTGCAACTGGCTTGTCCGTTATTCCCGCAACAGCAAGGTAACAGTCACTGATTTTAAGGTCCAACACTTCATAAACGTTCCGTTCTTCTTCGAGCATCACGTCTTTACCAGCGATTCCAACGTCAGCTACACCATGTTCTACGTAAGTCGGCACGTCCATTGGTTTCGCAAGGATAAAGCGGAGATTTTCCTCTTCTATTTCTAGAATCAATTTTCTAGAGTCGTCAAATTCCGGAGGCAACTTATATCCTGCTCTACGAAGCAAGCCAACTGCTTCTTCGAAGATCCGTCCTTTTGGCATCGCCATCGTAAGCATTACATCGTCCCCTTTCCGTTCTTACCGATTAAATAAACTACGTCGTCAAACCTTTCGGAGAACGCATCTAGATCTGCTACCCCGCTTAATTCCTGCATGACGACTCTCTCTCCTATAGCTCGTCTATCCGTTACTTGCTCAATGGCTTCTTGCTTTCGTTCAGGGCTAAAAATAATAGCAGATGGAAGCGTTTCTTCTCGATTTGGATTCAATGCTTCCGCAAGATGATCTAGTCTTATTCCAAATCCAGTTGCTTGAGCTGGACGATTGAATCGGCTTAGCAATTCATCATAGCGGCCTCCGTTACTAAGAGGTACACCTAGGTTATTTGCATATCCTTCGAAAACAACGCCTGTATAGTAGCTCATATGGCTAACGAGCGTGAAATCGAATTTAACGCGATGAGCTACACCGTATGCTTCTAGTGTATCTAAAAGGGTCCGTAGGTCACGAAGCACGTTTTCCCCTTTTTCAGTTGGAAGGAGCTCAAATGCATCTCCAAGTTTCGATCCATCTCCTCTTAATGTTAAGAGATCCATCAAACGCTTTTGATCGATGCTTGAGAGCGCCATTTCCCTTACATGCTGACGGTACCCGACATAATTCTTCTCATATAAAAAGCGTCTTAACGTAGCTGCGCGCTCTTCGTTTCCTACGATCGACAAGAATAGTTCCTGAATATATCCTACGTGACCGATGGCGATTTGGTATTCTTCAAGACCTGCTTTATTCAACACCTCTGCCATCAGAGCGATGACCTCTGCATCAGCACTCGCTGTGCCATCACCGATCAGTTCTACCCCGATCTGTTCAAATTCAGCAGGCTTTCCTCCTTCATCTTCCTGAGCCCGGAAGACATTGGAATCATATGCGAGCCTTAGTGGAAACGGCTCATGTTTTAAACTAGATGCAGCGACCCTTGCGATCGGCGCCGTCATATCTGGTCGTAACACAAGCGTTTTGCCACGTTGATCAAGAAGCTTGAATAATTGCTGATCGAGAATAGCTGAGGCATCTCCAACGGTTTCATAATACTCAAGCGTTGGAGTATTCATAAAACGATATCCCCATGTTTCTGTAACCCCTTGAATCTTTTGCCTAATGTTTGTTTTAAGATCATATAATACCGGCAGCGTATCACGCATACCGAGTGGCTTTTCAAAAACAAATGGTACTGTCATCAATTGCACCCCGCTTATTATACTTTAGTTCGCTAACATACTAACAAGATGAAGTTATCTGTAGTTTACATCTCTGACATACTAACGTCAACATATATGAAAATAATTCCCTATAACGATTTCCTCTAATCCGAACTTTACACCGATGAATCTATTCAATCTCCTTTTTTGAATAAAAGGTATAGGTGCAATTGGATAATATAAAGGAAAGTAGGTGTATTTCGTTTGGTTTAGGCGAAAATCCTGCAATGTGCGGTCTTTTTTGTTACAGTAACGGAGGGCGACACATATCGTAGTAAGAATACCGCAGAAAGTAGGCGAAAACATGATACAACGGAAAACGAAACGAGAAATTCAGCTCATGAAAGAAGCCGGTGAACTTCTTGCGGCCTGTCATAAAGAGCTTCGAGCACTGATCAAGCCAGGTGTGACAACCTTACAACTTGATTCTTTCGTAGAAGACTTTCTGGAGGAGCACGGAGCGACACCGGAACAAAAAGGGTATCAAGATTACCCATTTGCTACATGCGCATCAGTGAATGATGTGATCTGTCACGGCTTCCCGAACACTAAAAAACTTGAAGAAGGTGACATCGTTACGATCGACATGGTCGTTAATCTAAACGGCGCTTTAGCTGACTCAGCTTGGTCGTATGCGGTTGGGGAAATTTCTGAAGAAAAACAAAAGCTGCTTGATACAACGAAAAAGTCTCTCTATGTAGGAATCGAGCAGGCAGTCATCGGAAATCGTATCGGTGACATCGGGCATGCCATCCAACAGTATGCTGAAGGTGAAGGGTTCGGGGTCGTCCGTGACTTTACAGGACATGGAATCGGACCGACACTTCACGAAGAACCGATGATTCCTCATTTCGGTCAGCCTGGAACTGGAATGCGTCTAAAAGAAGGCATGGTCATCACGATTGAACCGATGCTCAATACAGGCGTACCTTACAGTCAGATCGATGAAGATGGATGGACTGCGCGTACCTTAGATGGCTCTCTTTCTGCTCAATACGAGCATACCATTGCGATTACATCAGAAGGACCGGTTATTTTAACAATGCAAGAAGATGAGTAACGAACAAGAGGGACGTACGTCGTACGTCCCTCTTGTTTATGTTCATCCAATTACTTTACATCAATAGTGTAAAAATGCTCTTCAGCCTTTAAGCGTATCACTTCATGAAGAGATTCCTCATATGCAACGATAAAACACGTCGAGGGACCAGCCGACTTTTGCATATCTACTCCCACTCGAACTTTATCTTCTTGTATATCATAGCCTAGTAACTGTCGAAGCTCATATAGAATACCTTTGGAGCCTACAGGTATGACGCCGACTACTTTTTCCTGCTTACAGATCCATTGAAACAATGGAAGCGGTGCGACCTTCTCTTTATGATGCATCACTTCTTCGCCAACAAGTGGTTCTCCGATTACAGCAAATCTTAATCCAGGCTCAATTAAAGGTGACGTATGCACTCGTTTCTTACCGAGTACAGCGATCCCAACCGCAGACTGAACTAATGGAATATTCGTTTCAGAGCTACCTGTTATTGTAAGATCAAGCTCTAGCTCGAGCATTCCTTTTTCTACTCCATGAACTAATTCTTCCCATTCCTCATCACCGCAGAAGTTATTAACGATGACAGAAATAGGTGTAGCACCTAATGAAAGACACTCCATCACGGCAACTCTAAACGCATGGTATGAGACCGTATCGTATGGAACTTGCACAACATCTTGTTCCTTACTTCCGATTCCACCGCTATTATCGTTTGTGATGACGAGAAACTGGTCTTCAAACGGAATGACAATGCCATCTCTCATGGGTGTACTACCCCTTTTTTCTCAAAGATCGCCCCCACCCTCGGTATAAGAACGCTTGCTAAAACGAGGTTAAAAAGAGAACCTATAAAGAGAGCAGGAATAAGTGCAACGTAAAAACCGCTACCTAGTATAAAGAGGAAAGGCAATGGGGCAACGACCGCATTGCCAAGTATAAAAAGTACCATTGCCCACGTCTTGTTCGTTGAACGATACAACTTACCAAATAAATAAACGAGAGCTGCCATTTCAAAAGCGATCAAGAGGTGAAGAGGTCCAAGCGGCAATCCAACGATTAAAGCCGATAAAAGATGACCGAAGCTTGCGATGATCGCGCCACTTCGGCTTCCGATCAATACGGATGCAATCAAAGCTGGAAACACATCGAACGCAACACTACCAACGATTGCTGGTACCTTGATCAATGCGCCAACTACAGACAGGGCAATGAAACTAGCAAGGATACTCGCCTGCTTTCCGTTCATTCACCCTTACGCTTTCCGCCGCGGAACACCTTCGCACTCCTTGCGTACTCTACATCCTTCACACCTAGACGGTAATTGATGACTCGTGCTAGTGCGAAAAAGTAATCTGATAAACGGTTCAAATACTTCATCGGCACCGGGGAGAGCTCCGCTTCTTTCATTAACGTAACAACGTGACGCTCAGCTCTACGTGTGATTGTACGCGCGATGTGAATTGTCGATGACGGTTTACTACCACCAGGCAAGATGAATCTCTCTAGTGCCGGTGCTTCGTCGATAAACTCGTCGATTCGTCCTTCGAGGTATGTAATGGAAGACGTTTCGAGTTTAAACTCACGCTTTTTGGAAACGTTAGCTAAGTCACCACCACAGTCAAAGAGTTCATGCTGAATTTTCTCAAGGTCCTCTAATAGATCGAAGAAATTATTTGGCATCAGCTCATTCAGTTCAACAATCGCTTGACCTACAAAGCCGTTGATTTCATCTACTGTTCCGTAAGCTTCCACTCTCACATCATCCTTGTCGACTCTTCCTCCAATGATACTTGTCTTTCCTTCATCCCCAGTTCTTGTATAAATCTTCATCGTGATTCCTCCTTATTTTAACTGCTGATTCAGTCCATACCAGATTACATCTACACGTTCTGCTAGACTTACGAGGTCCTGATAAGCCCATCCGACGACATCCCGCCACATCCGCTTCTCTTTTTCGAGAGGTACGATCCCTTTCATGATATCCGTTCCGATAACAATGATTGTTCGCTCATCTCTTCCGCTTTCCCAAGCGCTCCAAGCTTCTATGTATGAGCGCACGGCTCTTCTGGTTTCCTTCAAACTTTTCTGATCCGAAACAAGCGTCTTGATCCATTCTTCCAATCCTTCAAGAACGACTACATCTTTTTTGAACGATTTCTCGTCCCAGGAAGTCCCATCATATGCAGAGTACCACTCTAAAGGTACACCATAATAGTCTCTCACCCACTTGGATTTTCCGTTGAATGCACCACCTGTAACGACGTGCATCGCTCTCCCCTCCTCAGATCATTTATTTTCCATACGAGCTTTACGCCTGTCCCATGTGGGATCGTCCAATCCCAGAATGTACGCTGTGCAGGTGCATACTTCGTTAGTAAATAACGGATTACCCCACCATGCGTAACGAGTGCAGCTCTCCTATTCGTGCTCATCCGATTTACGACTGAATCGAACCCTTCATCGATTCGATCGGTAAACATTTTGAAGCTCTCTCCTCCAGGTGGTGCAACAGAAGGATCTTCCAACCAGGTCCGATACCGTTCATCTGCTTCAAGCTCCGCGTACGTTTTTCCCTCCCAACTCCCAAAATGCAGTTCTCGAAAGTTCATCATCTCGATCGCATCTTTCATTGGAAAAAGGCGTTTTACCGATTGCGTACACCTGTCCAAATCGCTAGTGAAAACGAGGTCAACGTTCTCATCGCCTACCTGTGTAAACGTTGCTTTTTCACTCAGCTGAGCATTCGTCCAACCGATATAAGCACCTCGTCGATTTTCTTCTGTTACCCCGTGACGAAGTAGTACGATAACCACACTGTCATCCAAAGGAGCACCTCCGTTCCTTCAACACTCGCGCCGAGTACGTCTCCAGTGATACCACCAAACCAGCGTACTATTTTTCTTTTCATAAACCACGCCAAAACGACCGTTACACCGATCATCGTCAAGATGAGGAAGACCGCTTCATCTACGATTAGAAAAACTACCATCACATAAATACCGGTGAATAAGAGGTAAATCCACCTAGAAGATGGTTGAACTGCTTTTTGAAAAAAGGTAGCGAGGCCCTCTTCTTTTGAAGGTTGTATGGTTATGAGAAAGATCCCCATCACACTTTTACTTAGAAAAGGTATCGTTGCGATGAGTAAGTATGTTACTAGGTTTATTTCTTGAATCGTTTCATAGATAAAGAGAAATTTAGACCCGAGTAATACGATAACGGATAATACCCCAAAAGCACCCGTACGTGGATCACTCATGATCTGAAGTCGCTTTTCGAGTTGTTGATACGAGAAGAACGCATCGCTTGCATCCATCCAGCCGTCGAGATGGATACCACCTGATAAGACGATCATGAACAACCAAAGCATAAAGCTGATCGCGAGGTTTGAGAATGGCGTCCAAATGACCAGCGCATATAAAAACCCTGACGTGAGAGCACCTTGCATCAACCCGATTAGCGGGAAGGTTTGAACCGCACGTTTCACCTGAACATTCCCCATCGATAGCTCTCGGTGTACGGGTATGGTTGTGAAAAATTGAAGGTTAATCAGAATGCCTTGTAACCAACTCATTGAGGACCGCCCTCAAACATTATCTCTTTAATAAGGTCCCAGTTGAGATGAGGCTTCCATTCATTGGCGAGATCGTCATACGTTTCGTCCTTCCGTCGAGATCGATTCGCTTCCAAAGCAAGCCCCTTTTTCTGACGAAGACGATTGAGCCACTCTGTTCTCCATTGGTCATTATGAAAAAGATGGTGCATATATGTTCCGATAACCCTTCCATCTTGCCCGTAATACCCTTCAGACCGCCCGTCTTCTAACTGTAAAAAAGGGTGTTCATACGAGTTAGTGAAGGTCGTATTCCCAAGATGAATCTCATACCCTGAGATCAACGTATCAAGTTTAGTAGAAGGGTGAAGCTTGCCGTCCATTCGAACCGTAGTTTTTTCTCGATTAAATGAGGTAATAGCAGAAATGATTCCAAGCCCAGTTGCAGAAAGTCCTGGCTCCCCCGTGTCTGAACCATATTCATCGATTAGTGAATCGGTCAACATCTGAAACCCACCGCAAATGCCGATGATACTCCCTCCACGAGACATGACGTTACGAATCTCATGATCAAATCCTCTGTCTTTCAGCCAGTTCAAATCATGGATTGTGCTTTTCGTCCCTGGAAGAATCACGGCATCTGCCTCACCGATCTCAGCTGGATGCTGAATCCATCGAACTGTCACATCTTCATCCTGAAAAGGTTCAACGTCCGTGTAGTTTGAAAGGTATGGGAGCTGAATCACGGCAAGATCGATCGATCCTTTTTTGCTTATGAAACGATTGTTTAACGATAGTGAATCTTCTCCTTCTACTCGGTGTTCAACATAGGGAAGAACGCCAACGACGGGAAGTTGGGTGTGTTCTTCAATCCATCTGATACCATCTTCGAAAAGCTCAGGGTCGCCGCGGAACTTATTGATGAGTATTCCTTTTACACGCTTTTTTTCTGAAGGCTCAAGGAGTGCGAGTGTTCCGACCACGCTTGCAAAGACGCCTCCTCGATCAATATCTGCGACAAGCAGCACAGGGACGTCGGCCATTTCTGCAATTTTCATATTTACAAGTTCACGGTCTTTTAAATTCACCTCAACTGGACTACCAGCACCTTCCATTACAATGACATCGTAATTCTCCTCCAGGTGCCGAAGTGCAAGATCAATACTCTCGAGGCCCATCTCATAGAACGCGTCTCTGTAATCTTTCCCAGAAAATGTACTGAACGACGTGCCGAATCGAATCACTTCTGCATGTTGATCTGATCTTGGTTTCAGCAAAATTGGGTTCATCCACACACTCGCTTCTGTTCTTGCAGCTTCAGCCTGGATCCCCTGTGCCCGTCCAATTTCCTTCCCATCGATCGTTACATAAGAATTGTTTGACATATTTTGAGATTTAAAAGGGGTAACGGAGAAGCCTTCATTCGCTAGAAGACGGCACATAGCTGTTACGATCAGACTCTTTCCAACGTCAGACGCCGTACCCTGAATCATAATGCCGTTCACTCGATCACCTCCCCTTTCATCAAAATTGGAATGCTTGCTTCTACGAGATATGCTTCTCGAGCTTGCTCAACAACCCACTGATGAAGACTGCCGAGAAGCTTTCCATACGTTTTCACGAGAGGAGTGTCGAAAGGTTCAAAACTGACTTCGTTACTTACGATAATAAGGACGTCACACTTTTCAGCTACTATGGATAGGTCACATTTGATACGGTCGATCAGCGCTTCGTACGATTCGATCTGCTTAAAAAGTTCGTTTGATAGTAACGTGGTCAAACAATCAAGAAGCACAATTCCTCCTTGGCCTATACGCTTAGCGGCACTGCCAACGTTCACCGGGCATTCGACCGTTGTCCAAGACGAAGCTTTGCTTCGATCATAACGATGTTGGGCAATTCGCTCTTTCATCTCCTCGTCTACCGGCTCTCCACATGCAATGTAATAAAGAGAGTTAGTTTCTCTTTCCGCATGAGAGGTTGCCAGCTTTTCAGCAAAGCTGCTTTTTCCACTTCGAACACCACCGCTGATGAAGATTATGTCCGCCATCGCTTAAGCACCTCCATCAAACGCTGATTTTCGCTAGGTGTACGAATCGCGAATCTGAGCCACCTTCCGTCAAGACCAGCAAAGTTATACGTATGCCTTGGAACGATTTCGTTATGTAATAAGTAATGAAGGAGCTCTGATTGGTCGTTCTTCTCATGATCTCGTAATAAATAAAAATTCACGCTCGATCTGGAGTACTGAAAGGAATGAGCATCAAAAAAGCGCTGAAGGTTTTCTCTCTCTTGCTGAATGAGGTGACGCGTCTTCTTAACGTGATCATATTGATTCAGACAGACTTCCCCCGCTAGGAGCGCAAGTGCATTCACACTCCAATGAGGCTGGCTTTTTTTAACTGCATTGATCACACCCTCATTTGCGACCATATATCCGATCCGTAGTCCAGGTATCGCATACATTTTCGTTAGAGAACGAAGAACGATTAGTTTTTGATAGGTATGGGTGTATGGAATGATGGAACGTTCATCTGAGAGAAAATCCATAAACGCTTCATCCATGACCAAATAGCAATTATGCTTTTTAGTTTCATCTAGAAGCATCTTGATTTCCGTTTCAGAATAAGCCAAACCTGTAGGGTTATTCGGTGAACAGAGAAAGAGAGCGTCAACTTGTTTCATTTTATTAATAATTGAAGCAGCATCTAATTCCCAATCGCCTTCCTCTAAGGAGTGGTTAAGAACTTCACACCCGTTACTTCTACAAGCATTCTCGTATTCTGAGAAAGTAGGTTGAACGATGCACACGCGTTTACCTGCTAGAAAACGGCCAACGAGTGAAATCAGTTCAGCTCCCCCGTTTCCGATAAGGACGTTTGCTTCGTCTACGTTCCATTCGTTCGCTAACTTTTTCGTTAACGACAAAGCTTTTGGATCAGGATACGTGGTGATCGCTTCGAATGAATCATTCCACCGTTCTTTCAGTTCTAGAGGTGGCCCAATAGGATTAAGATTTGCACTAAAATCACTATAGCGGTCTGGTTTTGTTAGATTAAGAGATTTGTATAAATAATGAGGATTAGAACCATGGGAAGGTAGCGTCAAAGATGAGTCCTCCAATCCATAAAATGATGAGAAACAACAGTGATGTGCGATGCATGATGGAAATCGATTGAGGAATATGTAATGAATGGAGCGGAACGATCGGGTCACCCATCCTAGCACGATTCGAAGCCTGACCACGATATGAATTTATTCCACCCAATTGAACGCCAAGAAGAGCTGCAGTTGCAGCTTCTCCCCAACCACTGTTTGGACTAGGGTGCTTTTTAGCATCCCTGAAAAGAATGGTCCACGTACCCTTCATCGTCTGCTGCTTCGGCTTTGTTGATAAAAGCATGCAAAAGGCAGTCATTCTACTAGGAAGCCAATTCACTACGTCATCCAATTTTGCTGATGCCCATCCAAAGTCATAATACTTATCATCTTGGTAACCCACCATCGAATCACACGTATTGACTACGCGATACGCCACAGCACCTGCAGCACCTCCGAAAAGCGCCCAGAAAAGAGGTGCTGTGACGCCATCACTCGTGTTTTCTGCGACAGTTTCAACTGCTCCCCTTGCAATCTCGCTTTCTCCCAGTTGGTCAGTGTCCCGTCCAACAATGTAAGATAGCATTCTCCTCGCTTCCATCTTCTCACCTTTTTGAAGAGGTTCGAATACTTCAAGCGCTGCTGTCCGAAGACTTTTTTGTGATATCGTTGTTGCGATGAGGAGCGCTTCAAGAGCTATTCCTAATAAGGGAGAAAGGGAATAAGCAAGAAGCACGCAAGCCACCGTTATGCCAACCACAACCATCAGTACCGTGAGTATCATCACAACCCCTTTTAGCTTCCGATACGATCCATTGTTCAAACGATGATCAAGAATTTCAATGGTTGAACCAATCCACCGAACAGGATGTGGCAACTTTGGCGGATCACCTAATATGAGATCTAAACAAAAGGCAATGCTGAGCGCAATCAAGTGGTTTAGGATCATTCCGACACCCTTTTACGATACTTATTGAGTGCTTCTGAAGTACACATGTAAATTCCCTGACTGATGAGTTTTCCTAAAACCGTAATTGTACCTGCATACGGAAGGTGTTTCCCTCGCTGTGTCGCCGCGATCAGAATGCTATCTGTCGAGGTACCTGTTGCGAACGATCCGGTTATAGCGTCCTTCACATGATGATCATGCATCACTTTCACTTTTGCCTCGGTTGCTGTCATGATACTTTGTATGAAGGCCTCATCAGTCAGTGAACCATTCACAAATACCCACGTATTGATTGTGCCAGGCATCGGTTCATACACGTGCTCAACACTTCGCGATGCATCTACAGCATTGCCCACTCCAGCTGTAACGACAACAAATACAGAAACACCGTCATCCTCAATGAGTTGATAAGACACATCTTCAAGACAAACAGCTGTCATCATCCCAACGGTTTCGACAGGATCGATCTGATGGTTTTTAAGGTACGCCTCCATTTCTTCACGATGGTTCGAGCAACTGTAGCTCTTCTCGACGTGACGATTAACAAACGTGTTGTACCAGCCTGTTCCAGAGCCAACGACACCTGAAGACATCGTCCGAAGTGGGAACGGAGCCTTTAGCTGAATCATTTCTTCATTAGACATTAAAAACCGTTCATCGATGACAAGGTCATCGAGGTCTTCGCCCTGTTTCTCTGGTAATAGTAGCATTTGAGGTTTTGGTACAGTGGGGTGCGGGTGTTTTTCAATATTCGTTCGATATACCGACTGAATACGCGCTTCATCCAGTACCTCGTTCGGCTTGTGGTGCATATTCACCTTGCCATCTTCAAGTAGTAAAAGACGGTCACAATACAACCCAGCAAGGTTCAAGTCGTGAAAAATTGAAATGACCGTAAGCCCTTGTTCCCTCGTCCACTTTTTTAACAAATCGAGAAGCTCTTTCTGATAAGAAAGGTCAAGATGATTCGTCGGCTCATCAAGCAACAGGATTTCCGGCTCCTGTGCGAGTGCTTGAGCTAGGAAGACGCGCTGACGTTCACCACCTGAAAGTTCATTCACGTAGTTGTCTTGAAAGGCTTTGATTCCAGTCTGCTCCATTGTCTTCTGCACAACTGCCTCATCACGCTCGCTCCACATCTGAAACCATCCAGTCTGGTGGGCATACCTGCCAAGTGAGACGGTTTCTTTCACCGTATATGGGAAAGCATGTTCAGCATGCTGTGGAAGCACAGCGAGAACTTTTGCTAGTTGCTTTGCGGAGTACTTTGAGATCGCCTTATCTTTTAAAAGCACCTCTCCTTTATCTGCTTTTAAAATACCGCTGATCACTTTGAATATCGTCGTTTTCCCGCTACCGTTCGGTCCTACGATCCCGAGGAGTTCTCCTCTTTTCACATCGAATGAGAGATCCTGGAGTACTTCATGACCTGGATATCCTCCTGTTACGTGATTCACCGTTAACATACTTACCCTCTTCTTTCTTTGCGTCTTCGAATTAAGATGATTGCGAACACTGGCGCTCCGATCAATGACGTTATGACTCCAATCGGTAGTTCCGTAGGTGAGATAATGATTCTTGAAATAAGATCCGTTACTATTAGAAAAGCAGCCCCAAGCAGAATCGCTAATGGTAGAAGGTGTCTATGATCTGGTCCCCATAATAGTCTCGTAAGATGAGGAATCACAAGACCGACGAAACCGATCGTACCGGAAACAGCTACAGCGCCTCCAGTTAGTATCGAGCCTCCTATTAAAATCCACAGCTTCCTCTTAGCTACGTTGACCCCTATATGCTGTGCACGTTCTTCACCAAAAGACATCGCGTTCAGTTCCTTGCTACTAACTAGCAAAATACACGCTCCGATCACGAAGAACGGTAAGATAATCGCGATATATTCCCACCCTCGCATCGAAACACTTCCAAGAAGCCAACCGATGATTTGGCGAAGCTCTTCTCCTGTTAAAGCAATCATTAAAGATAGCAACGATCCAAGGAAAGAGCTAAACACGATCCCCGTCAAAATAATCGTCTCAACACGCATCGAGCGTTCGATTTGTCGCGCAAAGAACAGGACGAGAAAAATGGTAACGATCGAAGCAGCAATACTCATGATCGGCAGCGTAAACATGCCGATCAACGGCAGTGACAAGTTAAAAAAGAGGACGAGCACTGCACCGACAGATGCACCTGATGAGACACCGAGTACGTAAGGATCTGCCAATGGATTACGAAGAAGACCCTGAAAGGCAGCTCCTGCAACCGCTAGTGATGCACCGACAAGTCCTGCTAAGATGACACGAGGCAGCCGGATGTCCAACACGATTGTCGTGAACATAGGATCCGTTTCACCCATTGACGGTAGGTTCAGTACCTCAGCCCACATCAATTTTAGGATTGTTTCGATCGGAACTGAGACAGTCCCGACCGAGATACCAAGCAGCATCGCGCCAACTAGCAGTCCACTAGCTATAACGTAAGGGATCGCTTTATTCAGTAAAAACATCCGGGTAAACCGCTTTAGCAAGTTCCTCTACTCCTTCAACAAGACGCGGACCAGAGCGTGTAACAAGGTCAGAATGAACATCGACAACTCTTTCTTCTTTCACTGCGGTGACATCTTTCCAGCCATCACGGCTCAGCACTTGTTCCACTGGCTTTTCCGTATAGTAGCCGTATGTGGTGATGATCACATCTGGATTTGCTTGAATAATTGCTTCTTGATCGATTTGGTTCCAGCCTTCTTGGTCATGCGTAACATTCGTAGCATTTATAAGTGAGAGCATGTCGTCCATGAACGTATTCTTACCAGGAGAATAAATTTCTGGTGCAGGAGAAACTTCAACAAAGACGCTCTTCGTTTCTTCGATTGACTCAGCTTTTGACTTGATTTCTTCTAGTTTCGATTTCATATCGGCAATCAACTCTTCAGCTGCCTCCGTTTCGCCTGTTGCTTGTCCAATCATTTCCATCGATGTGTAAACTTCATCAAAACTTTTTGCATCGTTAACGACTAGAACAGCAATTCCTGCATCTCGGAGCTGCTGTAGACCAGCTTCTGAGTTATGAGCACTAGAGCCGTGAGCGAGGACAAGGTCAGGATCTAATGAGATAATCTTTTCAACATTAAATTCCATCCCACCGATCTTCTCAATATCTGCAGTCTCTTCTGGGTAGTTCGCAAAATCTGAAACACCCACTACTTCACTACCAGCACCAAGTGCAAAAAGGATTTCTGCGTTACTTGGAATTAAGGAAACGATTTTCTCTGGATCTTCTTCTAGCGTTACATCCTTATCGAGCGCATCTGTGATGGTAACTGGGAAAGCGCTATCTTCTGTATTCTGATTCTCTTCTGTACTTACGTTAGTATTGTTCTCAGATGAATTATCTGATCCGCAACCGGCCATGATTCCTGTAACGAGTAGTAATAATACGAGCAATGAATAAAGCTTCTTCATGTGTAGTTCTCCTCCTAAAATGTATAATGAAACAAAAAAAATCCCCACGCACGAGCATGGAGATGGCCGAATGAAAGTAAGAATGATACACAAGATGACACTTACCTTCCTTCGCACATCCCTATCCTCGTAGGTTGTTCGTGCTTTTGAATCAGGCAGGTCTCCTGGCTTATGGTTATCGCTTACTGCTCCTTCCCATTCGATATGAACAGTGGATTTCACAGCTTACGACCATTTACAGTGGCGGGACCGCGCTGGATTTACACCAGCTTCCCTATTAAGTCTTCATCGTGAAGACACCTGAATCAGTACATATGTAATTGCAAGTTTTATTATACACGATAGTCTTTAGGGGTGGAAGACATCTGTAACATCTTCCTAATCGACCCCACTTCGACGTACTTTGTATTATAAGCCTTTTGCTTCTCTTTCTTCTTTTGTATAAATGATCCTCATTGGATTTCCACCTACAAAAGCTCCTTCAGGAACGTCCTTGTGCACGAGTGTTCCTGCAGAGACAATCGCTCCAGAGCCGATTGTGATGCCTGGCAACAACGTACTGTTCGCACCGATCATCACGCGATCACCGATCACAACATCACCAAGACGATATTCGTCGATCAAATACTCGTGAGCAAGTATCGTCGTATTGTACCCGATAATGGAATTCCTTCCGACTTTAATCCTCTCAGGGAACATGATATCCACCATGACCATCAGCGCAAAAGCCGTTTCTCCTCCGATCTTCATTCCTAGAAAAGTCCTGTATAACCAATTCTTCATCGGGATGAAGGGCGTATACCGTGCTATTTGTATCACAGCGAAGTTTTTTACAACTTTCCAGAATGGGACCGTTTTATAAATTTGCCATAGGGCGTTGCTTCCTTCGACAGGGTAACGCTCGGTATTTCTCACTTGCCTACTCCAGCGATTGAAAGAAGCTCTGACATATGATCAAGCATATGATCTGGATTATAAGAAGATAAAAACTCTCGCCCTTTTATCGTCCATGATACACCGACAGTCTTTACACCGGCATTCTGCCCAGCAAGAATATCATATTGGCTATCGCCTACCATGATCGCATTTTCAGTACTTGAACAGAGCATTTTCATCGCAGTATTCAGTTGTTCTGGATGAGGTTTTGGATTTTCTACTTCTTCGACTGTAATGACTACAGGGAAAAATTGATCCAGCTTTGTCAGCTTCAATCCCATCTCCACTGTGTTCCGCATCTTAGACGTCACGATCGCAAGCTTGTATCCATTTTCGGACAACGTTTTGACCGTTTCAAATACACCATCGAACTCCGTTACGAGTCGATCGTGATTTTCAATATTATGATTTCGGTAAAACTGTACCATCTCTTCCGCTCGTTCTCTATCATGCTTCTCAAACGTGTGATAAAGCGGTTCTCCAATGAAGTTCACAAGTTCTTCATCGGAATACAGTCCTGGGTAGTAATGCTCGAACGTATGCTTGAACGATGCCATGATCAAATCGTTCGTATTGATTAATGTTCCATCTAAATCAAATAAAATCGTATCAATGTTCATAAAAAGGTTCCTTTCTGTGTGAAACACGTGTATCCTTACGCTTCCAAATAATCGAAATCACTAACGTTAACAGGACGGCAGTAATCAGCCTCACCAATAAGAGCCAGATAACTGGTATTCCAAGTGGTATAAAGATCAGCGTATCTTCAATAACAGCATGACACGCTACAAGAAAAATAAACGCGAGGTAAAGATCCTTTTTCTTCACACCATCTTCTTTTGCAGCCTGAATCATAACTCCCGCTCCATAAGCTAGACCGAAAACAAGCCCTGCTGCTAGCGTAGTCGACGTATTTTCTCTCATACCAAGGCTCCTAGTGATAGGTGCCATCCACTTCGAGAACACGTTGAGCCATTCGCGATCTTTCATAACTTGAATAAATATCATCAACGGAATCACGATGAGGGCGAGCTGAAGAACACCGATCGAAGCTTTTTCAAGACCTTGAAGTAAAATCAGCCCCCACCCGTTTACTTCTTCACTAGATTGAGGAACTAAGCCATAGACAGCTTGTTCATTCCCGCCTTGCCAAACAAGGTTTATAATGAATCCTGATACAACCGCAAGGCCGATCCGCACACATAAAATAACCCACAGTTTGACACCGACCTTAGCAGCAACGCCTGATTCAATTAATAAATTGTGAGAAAAAGAAAGCATGACGGCAAGGATAAATACTTCTTTGACAGAAAGATCAAGGGTCAAAATTGCTCCGATTCCTGCATAAAGGTTCAAGAAGTTCCCGATTACGAGCGGAATGGCTGCCTCGCCTGATAAACCAAGCCATTTCATAGCAGGTTCGATTAAACTGATCACCCATTCCAGGACGGGTGTATACCTTAAGATCGTAACAAGAAGAGTGATTGGGAAGATAATTTTTCCAAGCTCCCATGTTGTTTGGAGGCCCGTCTTTAATCCACGTTTCAGCGTTCCCATACTCACCCTCCTCTTATGATTTATCGTTGTACGGTTTAGGGTTCTTCTTCATTCTTCTGTAAACAATTGTGATAATCGCACCGATAATGAGCACGACTGAAATAACCTGAGCCATTCTGAGCGACTCCGTTAGCATAAGACTATCCGTTCTTAACCCTTCAATAAAGAAACGTCCGATGGAATACCAGATTACATAAGAAAGGAAGACTTCTCCTCGTTTAACGTTTGTTCTTTGTAGGAGGATTAAAATAACGAAGCCTACTAAATTCCATAGCGACTCATATAAAAAGGTAGGGTGATAATACGTACCTTCTATGAACATCTGATTTACAATGAAATCAGGAAGCATTAAGTTCTCAAGAAACTCTCTCGTGACCTCTCCACCATGTGCTTCCTGGTTCATGAAGTTTCCCCATCGACCGATCGCCTGCCCAAGGATTATACTTGGAGCTGCGATATCAGTAATTTTCCAGAAAGATAACCCGCGCTTTTGAGTAAAAACGAGAGCAGTAATAACGGAACCGATCAATGCACCGTGTATCGCGATTCCACCTTCCCAAATCGCAAAGATATCTCCCAGATTGTCCTTATAGTAACCCCACTGAAAGATAACATAATAAATTCTGGCCGAAATAATAGCGATCGGTACGGCCCATAGTATTAAATCGACAAATGTTTCTTTCGGCAGCCCTTGACGCTGTGTTTCTCTAACCGCAAGTACAAGCCCAAGATAAGCTCCTAGCGCTATGATGATACCGTACCAATAGATTGAAATCGGTCCTAGCTGAACCGCAATTCGATCTAGAGGTTCTATTGTTGCTAACATGTCCGTTTCCCCTTTCTATGTTAAACCTGTTAGATGCTATCGTGATCGTCTCCATCTTCGATTTCTTTTGTTAAACGCTCGGAGAACTGTTTCGCTGCGTTCATCCCCATGTTCTTCAAACGGAAGTTCATCGCAGCAACCTCAATGATGATCGCTAAATTTCGTCCTGGACGCACTGGTACAACGAGGCGCGGAACATTGGAATCGATGATCTGCATATATTCCTCTTCTAGACCAAGACGGTCATATACTTTTTTAGAGTCCCAAAGCTCAAGGTTTATTACTAATGAGATCTTCTTGTAATTTCGAATCGCACCTGCTCCAAACAATGTCATGACATTTATAATGCCGAGACCCCTTATTTCAAGAAGGTGTTGAATCAACTCTGGCGCACTTCCAACAAGCGTGTTTTCAGCTTCCTGGCGAATTTCAACCGAATCGTCGGCAACTAATCGATGGCCGCGCTTTACAAGCTCTAGCGCAGTCTCACTCTTACCAACCCCACTCGAACCTGTAATCAGAACGCCCACACCATAAATATCGACGAGAACGCCGTGAATAGCAGTGTTAGGGGCAAGCTGACTTTCAAGATAGTTTGTCAATCTACTACTCAGACGCGTAGTCGTCATACTCGTGCGTAAGATCGGTACATCTTTTTCCTTAGAAGATTGAATCAGTTCATCTGGCACGATCATGTCTCTTGAGATGACGATACCCGGTGTTTCATCAGTGCACAGCTTTTCCATTCGCTCTTGTTTTTGCTCCTCTGGTAAACCGTTGAAGAACGAAAGCTCAGTCTTACCTAATAGCTGCAATCTTTCAGCAGGATAATATGTAAAAAAACCAGCCATTTCAAGACCTGGACGTGATATATCACTTGTGATGATCGGACGATGAATTCCTTCAGCACCACTTACAAGTTCAAGGCTGAATTTCTCCATTACATCTTTCATGCGGACTTTTACCATTCATAAACCTCCTAAATCGAACCTAATGGTTACATTTTTCGCTATTTTCTATTGTACCATTTCACATTTGAAAGAACAGAATGATAAACTACAATTTCTTAAAAAGGAAAAAGCTTGTCCCTCTCTTTTAGTAAGATTAGCTTCAAACGCTACGGTCGTATTCAAGTTCTTATTTTGAACTATTCTTTGTAAATATATAAATCTTCTGATCGTACCTAAACAAAAAAAGCCGTCGAGAAAGTCTCGACAGCTCTACAGGTGGCCTAACTGATCATTATGCATCTACAGGTACTTCAGCATCTACCGGTACCACTGCATCATGGAGTTGTTTATCTAGCTCTTGTAAATGAGCTTCTTTCATTTCGTTCGACCAGTTTAGACGTTTTGCCATGTACTCGATAACAGGCTCTTTCCAAGTTTTCACCCAGTCGATATCAAAGTATAAGGCGCTTGTTCTTCGATTAAAGTAATCGAGCGGTGTAGCGACCATTTCTTCTTCGATTCCATAGATGAGTGTTGCGAACACTTCAAGACTAAGTCCATGGAAGTTTGCTTCAGTCCCGATCGTTTCGATGATTTGATAAATTCGCTCGATATTAGATCCGTATCTTTGAACGAGTCGATCAGCTTCATCAACAGAGAGGCCAAGCGTTGTACCACGGCGCACCTGTTTTGTAGCATATTCTTTGAACCCTTTGCTTCCGCCAACGTCTCCACCAGAGAGAACCATATTCTTAGTCGTTGAGCTAGGGAACTTTTTATACTTTTCATCTTTAAACTCATCCGCAACGTAATCAACAACTTTTTCAGCCATTTTCCGATAGCCGGTTAGTTTTCCTCCCGCAATCGTAATCAAGCCAGACTCTGAATGGAAAATTTCATCTTTACGAGAAATTTCGGAAGGATCTTTTCCTTCTTCATGGATCAGTGGACGAACGCCAGACCAGCTGGATTCCACATCATCACGATCAAGCTTAATTCCTGGGAACATATAATTCGCTGCATCGATGATGTAATCTCGGTCTTCAACCGTCATCTGTGGATGAACTGGATTCTTTGTATACTCTGTATCGGTTGTTCCGATATAAGTTTTTCCGGCTCTAGGGATCGCGAACATCATACGCCCGTCATCAAACGGTGTATCGAAGTAGACAGCTTGTTGAAGCGGGAATTTACTTTGATCGAATACGAGATGAACTCCTTTGGTCATGAAGAGGTGTTTCCCTTTTTTAGACTGGTCGAGTTCGCGAATTTCATCTACCCATGGACCAGCAGCATTGACAATTTTCTTCGCTCTAATTTCTCGCGTTTCTCCTGAAAGAACGTCCATCGCTCTGACGCCAACAACCTTTCCATCTTCATACAATAGCTGCTCGGCTTTTACGTAGTTAACCGCTTTTCCTCCACGATGAACAGCTTCTTTCATCACTTCAAGTGTAAGGCGAGCATCATCTGTACGGTATTCAACGTAATAACCTCCACCCTTAAGGTCGTTCTTACGAAGTAATGGCTCTTTCGACATCGTTTCTTTCTTAGAAAGCATATTTCTACGTTCTTTCTTCTTTACACCCGCAAGGCGATCATAAAGGGCAAGACCAGCACTTGTTGAGAACTTCCCAAACGTACCACCTTTAAAGATCGGTAGAAGCATCCACTCTGGGACTGAAACATGTGGAGCATTTTCATAAACGATCGCTCGTTCTTTTCCAACTTCAGCAACAAGTCCTACCTCAAAGTTCTTTAAGTATCGAAGTCCTCCGTGAACAAGTTTAGTCGAACGACTAGATGTACCAGCAGCATAATCCTGCATCTCAATAACTGCAGCGTTCATTCCTCTCGAAGCAGCATCGAGTAAAATTCCTGATCCTGTTATCCCCCCACCGATTACGAGAAGATCCAACTCTTCAGATACCATCTGATCTAAAATCACACTACGTTGCAAACCTGAAAATGGTTTTACCAAAACGATCACTCCTTTTAAATATATCTACTTCAATCATTCAATTTTGAATAGGCTCTTATTACCATACCCTCCAAGCTACGGAATAAAGCATGGTAAAACTTATAAACTGTAACAGTCGGTTTTTTCTTTAATCTTTTAATCCGTTAAAACAACAAAAAGACCACAACTCCTCAAGACATAGTCCTCCTATGCTTGAGTGTTGTGGTCTTCTCCTTATCTCCGACCGCTTTTATTAACTTAATTATAGTGTAGCACACTCTCGTAAGAGTTGCTATTATTAACCATTATTTAAATGCCATCGTGGCTTTAACGGCTTTTTTCCAGCCTTCATATAGTTCTTCTTTTTGTGCTTCTTCCATCTCTGGATCAAAAGAACGATCAAGCATCCACTGCTCTTGAATTTCTTCACGACTTTCCCAATATCCTGTTGCTAGCCCAGCTAGGTACGCCGCCCCTAATGCTGTTGTTTCATTAACAGTTGGTCGCTCAACTTGAACACCGATCATATCGCTTTGGAATTGCATTAAGAAATCATTCTTTACAACCCCTCCATCGACTCGAAGCGTTTTTAAGTTGATACCTGAATCAGCTGTCATGGCATCAAGAACATCTCTTGTCTGATAGGCAAGTGACTCGAGCGTTGCACGAACAAAGTGCTCCTTGCTCGTTCCACGTGTTAGTCCAAATACCGCTCCTTTTACATCACTATCCCAGTAAGGGGTTCCAAGACCTACGAACGCTGGAACCATGTAAACTCCTTCAGTCGATTCTACGCGTTTCGCATACCTTTCACTTTCCGGTGCCGTGCTGAACATGCGTAGACCATCTCTTAGCCACTGTATCGCAGAACCAGCTACGAAAATACTTCCTTCTAGCGCATATTCAACTTTACCATCTACGCCCCAAGCAATCGTCGTTAAAAGACCATTGTCAGACTTCACGGCTTTTTCTCCAGTATTCATCAACATAAAACAACCGGTGCCGTACGTATTCTTTGCCATTCCTTTTTCAAAGCATGCTTGACCAAACAATGCCGCTTGCTGATCCCCAGCGACACCTGCGATCGGTACATTTTGGCCGAAGAAATGATAGTCGACGGTTTCCGCATAAACTTCGGATGAAGGGCGCACTTCAGGAAGCATCGATTTTGGAACTGATAGCATCTCTAGAAGTTCATCATCCCATTTAAGGTCATGAATGTTATACATTAATGTTCTAGATGCGTTCGTGTAATCTGTAACATGCGCGCTGCCGCCGGATAACTTCCAAATGAGCCACGTATCGATCGTACCAAACAACAAGTCTCCATTCTCTGCTTTTTCACGAGCACCATCAACATTATCAAGGATCCACTTTACTTTCGTGCCAGAGAAATAAGCATCGATCAGTAGTCCTGTTTTATCTCTCACCATCTCACTATAACCTTGTTCTTTCAATTCACTTACGATGCCTGCTGTTTGACGAGATTGCCAAACGATCGCATGATAAACAGGTTTACCAGTATTCTTGTCCCAAACGACCGTGGTTTCTCGCTGGTTTGTTATTCCGATCGCTTCAATATCCTTTGCTGCGATATCAGAAGTAGACGATAGCACTTGTGCCATAACGGATAAAATCGAGCTCCAAATTTCTTGAGCGTCATGCTCCACCCAGCCAGATTTAGGGAAATGTTGCTTGAATTCTTTTTGTGCTACGTTTACAATTTCACCTTTCTTGTTAAATAAGATTGCTCTTGAGCTAGTTGTTCCTTGATCAAGTGATAAAATATACTTTTCTTTTTCAGCCATTACGAATTCCTCCCTTATATACTATACATTTCTACAACGGTTAATTTTTAACCTTTTCACCTGTTTGAATACTGTCTTTCACTTTGTCACCAGCATGATAAAGTCCAAACATAAACACTGTGACGAATAGAGTTGAAAACCAAAATTCTAAACTATAATTTGCTTCAGTGACTGCTTTAAAAAAGATAGCGCCATATATCCCCCCAAAGATTGGACCAGCTACTGGAATCCAAGCGTATCTCCAATTGGAGTCTCCTTTTCCTGGTATGGGCAAGAAGAAATGAGCGATACGGGGACCTAAATCACGGGCTGGGTTAATGGCATAACCTGTCGTTCCGCCAAGAGAAAGCCCGATCGCCACGATCAAAAAGCCAACAATAAATGGGTTAAGACCTTCTGTAAATTCATTCGAACCAATTGCAAGAAGACCGATAAGAAGCATTGCGGTACCAATAAACTCACTCAGAAAGTTACTGAACGTGTGTGGTATAGCCGGGTCTGTGGAGAATACTGCCAATTTAAGCGCTTTATCATCTTCTTTACGAAAATGCGGAAGAAAATGAAAGTATACGATACACGCTCCTAGAAAAGCACCGATCATTTGTGCCGTTATGTATCCAGGCACCTGACTCCATGGAAAGTCTCCAATCGCTGCTAGTCCTAACGTTACTGCAGGGTTGATATGTGCTCCACTAACCTGCCCTGATGCATAGACTGCCATAGCTACCGCAAGTCCCCATCCGAGAGCGACTACGATCCAGCCACCACCTTGAGCCTTCGAATCTCGAAGGTTTACGTTTGCTACAACCCCACCACCAAAAATGATCAAAATCATCGTACCTAATATTTCTCCAACAAATGCGTTCATCTTTGACACCTACCATTTCTATCGATATATGGCATGTTGAAAATTAGCTCTACTCTCAACTATACCCTGTTTGTGCCATTTCAAAAGTACTATAAAAAAAACCACGACAAATCTCCCCATACATTTGATGGGAATTTTGCGTGGTTCTCCATGTCTCCGGCACATTGTATTAACTTACTTTTTATTTAAACAAACTTATGTAAGCGATGTCAAATCCTTTTTTTGGCATCGTAATGTTTCCAGAGTTCGCTTTTCGAAGTTGTCACAGCGGTAGCTCCACCCTTTAAGGCTAATTCCACATCATCAACCGAGCGGATAAAGCCTCCAGCAAAAATCGGCACATCAATTTCTTCACGTAATTCTTCAAAGACTTGTGGAATTATACCTGGAAGAATTTCAACACAGTCTGGTTGAGTATGCTTAATAATGCTTAAATTTTTCTCAAGGGCCATGGAATCGAGCATAAATAATCGTTGAACAGCAATTATTCCGCGCCTTTTCGCAACAGATAATACATTCGATCTCGTTGATATCAACCCAGCTGGCTTCACTTCTTGACAGAGAAACTCTGCACCGTGTTCATCATTTTTTAAACCTTGTACAAGATCGGCGTGCAAAAGAATTTCTTTTCCTGCCCGTTTTCCTTCTTTCACAATGGCTTTTAATTGCCCAATATGGGAATCAAGCAGAACGATATATGTATAAGAACTTGCTAACAGTGTTTCAAAATCCCGCATTTTTCTTACTGCAGGCAAAATCGTTTGGTTATGAAATGACATAAGGAACCCTCCTTTTCATACTATCTTACCAGATAAAATGAAAAACACACGCCTTAAAAAGACGTGTGTTTCCTTACTTCTTAATCGGTTCGATGACGAGCTTATCGATCAATACATTTAACAAACCTATGATTATTGAAGCGATCATGGCCATCCCAAAGCCTTCGATGACGAATGAGCTTCCCATAAATGCAGCTGTGATCTTTAACGTCACCGCATTGATAACGATTAAAAACAACCCTAGAGTGACGATCGTGACGGGTAGTGTCAGAAGAATCAGCACTGGTTTGATAAACACGTTTATCAACGATAATAATAGACTTGCTAGAATAGCAGCGCCAACGCCTTCAAGATAGAAGGCATCAAAGTACCCTGCAACAACCATCAATACGATGCTGTTCACGATTAAACTGATCAACCATTGTCGCACGACCTATCCCTCCATCTTCATCACGAGTGCCCGTCTTTTATTCGTTAGTAGAATACGCCACTGTAATGGAACCAGCTGTAGATGTTGCGGCGATTCTATAAGTGTTTTCTGAATCAACTTCAGTCTTAAATTTCTTCATTCTATGAGATATTTCTTGTTTTTCCCTTAAGACACTCATATTATCTAAATCAGCCGTAATTGTCCCGATTGTAGATTTCAAGTCGCCATTAAGGTTCATCCCTTTTGGAACATTTACTTGGATCGTTCCATTTACAGTTTTTAACTGCGCACTGCCACTTACGACTTCCTTAAGAGCATAGCGAATCGCCCCATTTATAGACTGTGCTTCTACCTCTTTATACGTTCCATCAATTGTGATCGGACCGTTCCCTGTTTCAAGTTCGCACACATCGCCGTTCGTATTTTCTACTGAAATCGATCCGTTCCCAGATTCAGCTTCCAAATCTTTTACTTCTGAAGCTTTGATTCCTACTTTACCGTTAGCTGTTTTTAGCTTGGCTTTCGCTGATCGAATCGTTTCTCCACTAACATCACCATTAAACGTGGTGATCCATACTCTTTCGTATTCTTTAGCAGGTACATAGATGACTACGTTTAATTTAACGTCAGCTCTTTCTGATTTGAATGTCATTTTTCCGTTATCTACTGAAAAATAAGTATCTCTGAGCAACTTTTCTTTTGCACCTTCTGTAGTTGAGACACGGTAGATATTTGCTTTACAATCAATTTTCACATCATCTTGATCCCAAGTTTGAAAAGCCACTTCTCCATTTCTGACATGAATATCGATCGCGTCGAACGATACTTCTTGCTCTGAAAAAACGTGCTCAACTTCTTCTGAAGAGCCGAAATTAAAGTCAAGGTCCATGTCCTTTACTTTTTGAATCAGTGATTCAACAAATTGACCAACACGATATCCTGATTGAGGACGTTCTTGCTGAGGTTCAGCCGCTCTTTCTTCTTTCTTCGTTTCGGTACTGCCAAGAGCACTCAATAGTTTCGCGCCCTCTTCTGCAGTAATTTTTCCCTCTTCAATCATTGTTAGTATCATTTTGCGTTCTTCGTTCATTCAAAACATCTCCTTGTTATTTATTAAAGTGGTCTAGCACTTATACCTGATTACCAGCGGAGAACTTGAATTCCTTTTACAATGTTCCAGATAAACACAATGACATTAAGTAGTCCAAATACGATGAAGCCAAGAAAAACCACGACTCCTATATCCAATCCAAATATTGCGATAAACACAATGATCACACTTGCAAATGGTAGTAAGTGAGAAAGAACTGCCCGTTTAGCGTGATACGTCACTTCTTCATCTTTCATGACGAAAAAAACGATGATTGGAAATAAGAAAGGAGCGAAAAACACACTAAAATAACATAGCGACGACATTACTTTTTCCACAGACATACATGTTTCTCCTTTCAAAACTATCTACCTATTTATACGAATAAACAAATAGAAGGTTTCATAAAATTAACGCTAAAAAAAGACAGCCTCGTCGGCTGCCTTTTTAACCCTTATACAGACTGCGTTTGTTCAAGCTTAATCTTCATACGTTCTTTATCTCGCTTAAGGATCGGAGCAAGGTATCGACCAGTATAAGAGCGCTCTTCTTTCACGATCTTTTCAGGAGTTCCTGTTGAGATAATCTCACCACCGCCATCTCCACCTTCTGGTCCAAGATCGACTAAGTAGTCAGCGGTTTTGATCACATCTAGATTATGTTCGATGATCAATACAGAGTCACCGTTATCGACAAGCCTTTGCAGTACTTGAAGCAAGCGAGCGATATCATCAACATGAAGACCTGTTGTAGGTTCATCTAAAATATATAGTGTTTTTCCAGTAGAGCGTTTATAAAGCTGTGACGCAAGCTTCACACGTTGTGCTTCTCCTCCTGAAACGGTTGTCGCCGGCTGACCTAGTTTAATGTAACTCAAGCCAACGTCATAGAGAGTTTGCAGCTTGCGGTTGATCTTAGGGATATTTTTGAAGAAATCTAGTCCTTCTTCAACAGTCATCTCCAATATATCTGAGATGTTCTTTCCTTTATACTCGATTTCAAGCGTTTCACGATTGTATCGTCTTCCTTCGCATACTTCACAAGGAACATATACATCAGGTAAAAAGTGCATCTCGATTTTAATGATTCCGTCTCCTCGACAAGCCTCACAGCGCCCACCTTTTACGTTGAAGCTGAAGCGTCCTTTCTTATAACCACGGACTTTTGCTTCGTTTGTTTGTGCGAACACATCACGAATATCATCAAACACACCTGTGTAAGTTGCTGGATTAGACCTAGGTGTTCGACCGATCGGAGACTGATCGATATCGATGACTTTATCAATATACTCTAAGCCTTTAATCTTCTTATGCTCGCCAGGCTTATCCTTTGCTTTATGAAGCTTTTGAGCTAAAGATTTATATAGAATGTCATTGATAAGAGTACTTTTACCTGACCCAGAAACACCTGTTACACACGTAAATAAACCGATAGGGATCTTTGCATTCGTATTTTTTAAGTTGTTTTCTTTTGCGCCAACAATTTCTATATAGCGTCCGTCCGTCTTTCTTCGCTCAGATGGGACTGGAATAAACTTTTTACCAGATAGGTATTCTCCTGTCAGTGACTGTTCATCGTCCATAATCTCTGCAGGAGTACCTTGTGAAGTGATATACCCACCGTGTGCTCCTGCTCCAGGACCGATGTCGATAATATGATCAGCTGCGAGCATCGTATCCTCATCATGTTCTACAACGATCAACGTGTTTCCTAAGTCCCTCATATTTTCTAGCGTTGAAATAAGACGGTCGTTATCTCTTTGGTGCAAGCCGATCGAAGGCTCATCTAGAATATAGAGAACACCCATCAACCTCGATCCTACTTGTGTAGCGAGTCTTATCCTTTGAGCCTCACCACCAGATAATGTGCCTGCAGACCGATTTAACGTCAGGTAATCCAACCCTACGTTCACAAGAAATCCGAGACGATCCTGAATTTCTCGTAAAATCATTTTACCGATCGTAGCCTCTTTAGCCGTGAGTTCAAGTTGGTCGAAAAAGACAGAAGCATCTTTAATCGCAAACTCCGTCGTTTCCCCGATATGTTTTCCATTGATCAATACGGAACGTGCTTCTTTCTTCAAGCGATACCCTTTACACGTAGGGCATGGTTTTTGGGCCATATACGCTTCCATTTGCTCGCGAATGTAATCAGAGCTCGTTTCACGATAACGTCGTTCAACGTTAGGGATGACGCCTTCAAAGTTAATGTTGTTCTCCCTTACTTGCCCAAAATCGTTCTCATACCTAAAATAAACTTTCTCGTTTCCACTGCCGTAAAGGACCTTATCCAATTGATGTCTCGGAAGCTTCTCGACAGGTGTATCCATATCGATGCCATAATGATTACATACACTTTCAAGAAGCTGTGGATAATAGTTTGAGCTAACTGGTTCCCATGGAGCTAATGCGTGTTCCCTCAGAGATAATCCCCAATTCGGAATCACAAGATCAAGGTCCACCTCTAGCTTTAGACCGATTCCATCACAAGATGGGCACGCTCCAAACGGGCTGTTAAAAGAAAACATCCTTGGCTCTAGCTCACCAATTGAAAACCCGCAGTATGGGCAAGAGTGATGCTGGTTAAAGAGAAGCTCCCCTTCTCCTATCACATCGACGATCACTTGTCCTCCACCTAGCTGCAGGGCCGTCTCTAGTGAATCTGCAAGTCTTGATTGGATACCATCTTTTACGACGATACGGTCGATCACAACTTCGATGGAATGCTTCTTGTTCTTTTCTAGTGAAATCTCGTCAGCAACCTCCATCATTTCTCCGTCGACTCGTACACGGACGTACCCTTGCTTCTTAATATCTTCTAAAATCTTCACGTGCTCCCCTTTACGCCCTGAGACGACTGGAGCAAGAATTTGTAGCTTCGTCCGCTCTTCATATTCAAGTATTCGATCGACCATCTGTTCAATTGTTTGAGAGGTGATTTCCACTCCATGACGTGGACACACTGGTCTTCCAATCCTCGCAAACAACAGCCTCAAATAATCGTAGATTTCTGTTACAGTCCCTACAGTTGAACGAGGGTTTCGGCTCGTCGTTTTCTGATCGATCGAGATTGCGGGTGATAAACCTTCGATCGCATCTACATCGGGTTTATCCATCTGCCCAAGAAACTGTCTCGCATAGGCAGAAAGTGATTCAACGTATCGTCTTTGTCCTTCTGCATAAATCGTATCAAAAGCGAGTGATGATTTTCCTGACCCAGATAATCCAGTTAGAACGACCAGTTTATCTCTAGGAATAGACACATCGACATTTTTCAAATTATGGGCTCGTGCCCCTTTGACGACGATTTCTTCATTTGCCATTTCTTCGTCATCCTTCCGCTTTAAGCTCTAATAGTAGATCGCGAAGCTCAGCAGCACGTTCAAAATTAAGCTCACGCGCAGCTTCCTTCATCTCTTTCTCAACATTTTCAATCATCTTCGTACGTTCTTTTTTGTTCAACTTACCTGGCTTAGGTGCAGTGTATTCCTCACCTTCCTCAGCAGCCACCGTTGCGCGAATCAAGTCACGTACTTCTTTCTTGATCGTCGTAGGTGTAATGTTATGTTTCTCGTTATATGCTTGCTGCGTTTCACGACGCCTCTTCGTCTCATTTATTGCAATATCCATCGATTTCGTTATTTTATCTGCATACATAATGACTTGACCGCTGGAGTTACGAGCAGCCCGTCCAATCGTCTGGATCAATGATCTTTCAGACCTCAAGAATCCTTCTTTGTCCGCATCAAGAATTGCAACGAGAGATACTTCTGGGATGTCCAACCCTTCTCTCAACAAGTTAATGCCCACCAATACATCGAAAACACCGAGACGTAAATCACGAATGATTTCGATACGCTCTAATGTTTTTATTTCTGAGTGAAGATACCGTACTTTTATGCCCATCTCAACCAAATAGTCAGTTAAGTCTTCTGACATCTTTTTCGTCAGCGTCGTAACGAGCACCCTTTCATTTTTTGCAGCTCGTTTATTTATTTCATCGAGCAAATCATCAATCTGACCTTCGATCGGTCTGATTTCGATCGTTGGATCAAGCAACCCTGTTGGACGAATGATCTGTTCGACTACTTTTGTAGAGTGCTCTTCTTCATATGGACCAGGTGTTGCTGATACATACACGAATTGATGCGCTTTTTCTTCGAATTCTTCGAACCTTAACGGTCGGTTGTCCTTCGCTGATGGAAGCCTGAATCCGTGATCGACTAGAACGCCTTTTCTCGCCTGGTCACCGTTATACATTCCCCTGACCTGTGGCAAGGTAACGTGCGACTCATCTACCATGATCAGAAAATCATCAGGGAAGTAATCTAGTAAAGTATATGGTGTAGCGCCAGCATCACGAAGCGTTAAATGCCTCGAATAATTTTCAATCCCAGAACAGAAGCCCATTTCCGCCATCATTTCGATGTCATACTTTGTTCGTTGCTCTAGTCGCTGCGCTTCAAGAAGCTTTCCTTCTTCATTCATTTTCTTCAGCTGTTCTTCAAGTTCTGCTTCGATCCGCTTGATCGCCATCTTCATTTTTTCTTCACGTGTTACGAAGTGGGAAGCAGGAAAGATAGCAATATGTTCTCGTTGACCAAGTATTTCGCCAGTCAACGCATTCACTTCCGTAATGCGATCGATCTCATCACCAAAAAACTCAACTCTTACGCAGTTTTCATCCCTTGATGCTGGAAAGATCTCAACAACATCACCACGAACTCGGAACGTACCGCGCGTAAAGTTGATGTCGTTACGTGCATATTGAATGTCTACGAGATCACGTAGAAGTCCATCCCTGTCTTTTTCCATTCCAGCCCTTAGAGAGACGACTAAGCTCTTGTATTCCTCCGGATTACCTAGACCGTATATACAGGATACACTTGCCACAATAATCACATCGTTACGTTCAAACAAACTCGAAGTCGCAGAATGTCGTAGCTTATCGATTTCATCATTGATGCTTGCGTCTTTTTCAATAAACGTGTCCGATTGAGGAATATAAGCTTCAGGCTGATAGTAATCGTAATAACTCACGAAGTACTCAACAGCATTATTAGGAAAGTACTCTTTGAACTCACTGTATAATTGCCCCGCCAACGTCTTATTGTGAGCAATAATAAGCGTTGGCTTATTAACCTCTTTAATAACGTTTGACATCGTGAATGTTTTTCCAGTACCTGTCGCTCCAAGTAAGGTCTGATAACGATCATTATTATGCACGCCTTCAACGAGCTTTTTTATTGCTTCAGGTTGGTCTCCTTGAGGCTCATATTTTGAAACCAATTCAAACTGTCTTTCCACCTTAGTCGCCTCCGTTCCTTTTCTTCATAAGATTTATTATAGCATAAAAGATGGCTTTTTCTTCAAATAAAACGAACTGGTATTCCCCTTTTTTTCTATTAGCGCTTCCGATAACGCGCAATCTAAGGTATGCTGAGTGATAGCAAACTGCATGAAAGGGAGTACTGACATTGATCGTTTTTCTCGCAATTCCACTAGGACTAGCAATCGGAGCAATTTCAGGGTTCTTCGGAGTAGGAGGAGGCTTCTTATTAACGCCAATCCTCCTACTACTGGGTTATGAGCCTTCAACTGCTATAACGATCAGCTTATTATATAGCATGAGCACATCTGTTTCAGGAGCTCTTAAACATTACCAACAAAACCATATTCTTTGGAAAACTGTCCTCTTATTATCGATTAGTGGAATGCTAAGCACTCAGATCGCCAAACCACTCGTCCTTTACTTAGAGTCAGTAGGATACGATGAACTTGTCATCTCGCTCCTGTATGTAGGATTGCTCAGTTATTTTGCATTGTCTATGCTCACTGAGAAAACAACCCACGAAAAAGCGCAGGGGTATTCCATTTCCCCTGTTCGAACAATTTTAATCGGACTCACCGGTGGGTTTATCTCATCTGTTCTTGGAGTCGGTGGTGGATTCGTGATGGTTCCTTTATTAATAAATGTTCTTTATCTATCCCCACGCCTAGCTATCGGAACGTCTCTTGCAAGCATATTCATTATCGTATCAACAGGGTTCTTTTCATACATAGGAAGTGTGACGATTCCGTTCTCCCTAGCTTTACTATTAGTGGTAGGTGCATTAGTTGGATCCCGTATCGGTGCAAGTATCACTGAACTTGTTTCCAACGACGTGATTCGAAAACTGCTAGGAACGTTGTATATCTTCACATTGATCAGCGTCATTTTGGAACTTTTCCAATTACCCGTAGCGGGGTTAATTGTTCTTTCTATCTATATAACACCCCTGATCATTTACTTTATCTATCAGTATAGAACGAAAAACAAGCGTCTATTCTCTTCGGAATAGACGCTATTTTATCTTTTTCTTATTTTGTTTTTGTATTTTCGAAGAAAAGTAAAATCCGATTAAAGCAGATAGTATCGTTAAAATAATTAAATGAATCGGGTGATCAAACCCTCCAAAGATTGCCCACATGAAAAGCAGTGCTAATCCAAGACTAACATATTTATTATACGTAACGCGTGTAAACACAACTGCCACAACCGCTGGAATAAGTAAAGCTGCTAATATTTCCTGCATGAGTTGGTTCCCCTCTCTAAAGCATAACTCTTTCTCCATCTTACAACACATTCGTTAGAGAATGCTATGACAGGATGAAATTCTTATACAATCTTATACGATTCACACTCAGAAAAAGGTTGTCGAGGTAAACCTCAACAACCTTATTTTAGCTTTCTCTGGCATATTCGATTGAATCATCCAGACGCTGTTCTTTTACGAACAACAAACCTAACTCATGGTGCTGATCGTTGTAAAGCGCTCTTTGTTCAAATCGAATTTCTCCATTAAAGTCCAAAACCTGAAGCTTACAAAAAGCTGCATTTTGTTGGAGAGCAGTATAGAAATCTGTTCCATTACCTACGGACATACCGTTCACTTTTGAAATGACTTCCCCTACTTGCAGATTCATTGAATCGGCAGGTGATTCAGGAAGGATTCCTAAAATAACGAGTCCCTCATTCCGCTCATTAAAATATGCAGGTTTATTCATACCTCTATGAAGTAGTAAAATAGCTGCTCTGGCAACTACGATAATTGGGAACACCGAAAGAGCAAGCCAATCAGCACTTATAGCATAGCTTATTACCCCTAGAACTGTAGCAAAAGCACCGAGTATGACGACATGAACGCCATTTCGTTTAATTTCTGGTGCAGGCAAAGTATGATGGATTAATTTTCGGAACCCGATCGGCAATGGGAGGATTAGAAAAGAGTACGTCTGATCTCCGAATTGCAACAGGGGCCACCAAGTAGTCGCTTCAATCGTTCCTGAAGGAAGAAATAGAAAGAGTGGCAACAGCCAAAGTCTTTGTACTTCATGGGCACCAACGAGTTTACCACGCTTACTACGCACCAACCTAGGAGATGTTTGCTTCTTAGCATTCTGATTGATTAAAACTCCTTCGATGATAAGCAATACGCCTGCTAAAATTGCGAGTGCGATTAATGAAACGGAATCAAACCCAGTTTGCCAGGAGTTCAACCATTCACTTCCTAGGTCAACAGGTTCATAAAAAAGAACTGCTGCAACTGGAAGGATAAATACAAATGCTGGAGATAAGAAACGGATTTGTCCTGTAATTAGGATTAAAATAGCACTGATACTTAAAGCGACGACGATCCCCATCGGCACGACTAATCCTAATAATAAGTTTAAACCGAATAGTGAAACCCCAGCGATAATCCCTGGAACGATCGCAAACTTCACATCGTCAAGAACGTCATGCACTCGCGTATGAAAATCCCTTCGATCTCGTTTCACTCGTGAGATTCCGATCATAAAAGCTGCCACCAAGCTAATATACGTAAGTGGGTTGATCAAAAAAGATATGATGCCTTTTACTATGGAAAGACCTATCGTTTCCGCCATGATTTACTCCTCCATCTTTCTATTCCTGTCAAAAGAAAATTCCGCAGGATATCCTGCGGAATAGCTTCGACAAAACTAGCTCGTTTCCTTTTCTTAATTTACTTTGCTAGTAGTTCCACAGCCGTTTCTAACTGAATATCGTTTTCTGGATTTCGAATAGACTCTACGATTTTTTCTTGTAGTTTTTGAGCTGTTTCTTCATTGATCTTACCCGAAACGGTTAAATCGTTTGAACGTTGAAATGCTTTAACAGCCGTAGTCGTCTTATCGCTAAAGTAACCATCTGTTCTACCAGGTTCAAATCCTAACCCTTTTAGCATAACTTGAGCTGATTCAACCTGCTTATTATTTTGATCATACTGAAGCGTTTTTTCGGTATTTAATGGATTCACATAAAAGTAGGAAGGTTGATCAGCCTTTAATGTTGGCTTGATGCCTTCTTTATGAATCCAGTTTCCATCAGGAGTCAACCACTTAAACATCGTTAGTTTGATATTACTGCCATCACCAAGATCAACTGTTGTTTGGACAGTTCCCTTGCCAAACGTTTTTTCACCAACTAGTTCATAGCCTCCTGCTTCCTTCAACGCACCTGCCAAAATTTCAGCGGCAGAAGCACTTCCTCTATCGATGAGACCAACGATCGGATAGTCCTTCTTTTCTCTAAGAGAAGAGACGGAACGCTGCTTCTCACCTTTTCGATCTTCTATTTGTACAAAGGGCTTATCGTCTGGAATAATTTCTTGAGCGATGTCTGACACGCTATTCAACAAACCTCCAGGGTTGTTTCTCACATCGATAACAAGACCATCGATCCCTTGATCTTCTAGCTTCTTCAGTTCTTTTGAGAAACTTTCAGATGTGTTCTCAGAGAATGACGTAATCTGCAACACTCCGATTGTTTTATTATTCTTTTGTATCGTCTCCGAGTAAACAGTTTCGATCGGAATCTCATCACGTGTCACATCGACTTCTAATATTTCAGAGACACCAGGACGCTGGATACCCAGTTTTACGACCGTACCTTTTTCACCACGAATCTTTAATACGGCATCATAAAGGTCAAGACCCTCAGTACTTTCACCGTCGATCGTCATGATTTTATCATTCGGACGAAGTCCGGCATCTTCTGCAGGGGAATCTTTATAAGGTGAGACGATCGTTACCCTGCCATCTTGCATATTCACTTCTGCACCAATACCTTCAAACGAAGAACCTAACGATTGGTTAAACTGCTCAGCAGTTTCTGGATCCATATAAACGGAATAAGGGTCTTCAAGGGTATCAAGCATTCCTTTTATTGCACCATCAAGCAAATTCTTTTGGTCAACATCACTTACATAGCGATCATTTATGAGTTCGTAAGCTTTATTGATTTTCGTGAGTTCCTCAGAATCAATGTCATTTTCAGAGCCGTTCGCTACAGATCGCTCGATTCCTCCCTCAGAACCATCTTGAAAGAACGACATGACGGCGTATGTACCTCCAGCTCCCACAAGTAGGGCAATGACGACAAGTAGGCCGACAACCTTCCCTTTTATATTCAATCTACTCACCTCTTCTAGTTTGAAAGAAAAGGCATCACACCTTAGCGATGCGATGCCTTTTCATCTTATTGTACTATATGACCGGCTTGTTTTCATTATGTTTCCAACTATAGGAGCCAACACTTGTAAAACAGAGCCTTTATTATTTTAAGGTAGGTAGTTTAAAGGATTAACGGCATTCGACTTACTTTGGTTCCAAGATCCTTTGTGAACTTCAAAGTGTAGATGCTGTCCTTTTGAAGCTCCCGTGTTCCCCATCGTTCCAAGGTAAGTACCTGCGCTTACTGATTGCCCAGTGGAAACGCCAAGGTCTCTCATGTGCGCATAAACTGTTGTGAACATTTGACCATTGATGCTATGCGTTAGGAAAACAACGTTTCCGTAGCTGTCTGAATAGTACGAACGTAGTACAGTTCCATCTGCTGCTGCGTAAACTGGGTTTTTACCGCCTTGTGCGATATCAATCCCTGCGTGGAATGAACCCCAGCGTTGTCCGATTCCAGAAGTAACTCGTCCTGCAGTTGGCCATCTGAAGCTTGAGCTGCTTGAAACAGCAGGAGCAGGTTCGCTTGATGCTGTAGATTCGTTCGAACTGCTAGAGTTATTGCTTGTAGCTGCCTTCTTTGCCGCTGCCTTTTCAGCTGCCGCTTTCTTTGCTGCTGCTTCACGAGCTGCAGCTGCTTTTCTTGCCGCTTCTTCAGCACGCTTAATTTCTTGTTGAACTGCTTTTTCTTGGGCTTTTAGAATTTCAGCAGTTTCATTAAGGTCCAACATGTGGTCATGAAGCTCACCCTCTTCATGTTCAAGGGACGCCATCAACTTATCTTTTTCAGCTTTTTGAGCGCTGAGTTCTTTTTTAAGAGACTCTAGCTCAGCTTTCTTCTCTTCAAGGGAAGCGAGCTTCTTCTCGACTTCTGCTTTCTTCTCTTCTACCGCTAGTTTGTCTGCTTTGTGCTCTTCAAGAATCTTCTTATCTTGTTCAGCAATCGTGTTTAGAGCTAGAACACGTTCCACAAAGTCACCAAAGCTAGACGCACCGAGAAGTACTTCCATATAATCTACAGAACCTCCGTTGTTCTGTTGCATGGAACGAACGCGGTCTTTTAGTAGCTTATCGCGTTCTGCGATACGCTTTTCGAGAGCCTTGATTTCTTCTTTAAGCTGTTCTACTTCAGACATCGTCTCTTCGATTTCTTTTTCTTTCGTAGTGATCTTGTTATCTGTTTCCGCTACAGCTTGATCGATACGACGAATTTCTGCTTGTACTTGTTCTTGTTCTTTCTTAACTTCTTCAAGCTTAGATTCCTTTTCTTTAAGGTCATCTGCATTTTGTGACTGCTTATCTTTTACATCATCAAGTTTCTCGTCAAGTGAATTCGCTTGTATAGGTGCTGGTGAGACTGTAGTCGATAATGTGCTTAACCCGAGTGTAATCGTTAATGCCGTGGCCATTACTTTAAACTTCAATCTTTCTTCCTCCCCCAAAAATAGACAATCTATTTATCTTTTAATTTGTTGTTAGACTTTCAAAAACTTTCGCATGGACGTAAGACTTCCCCAGACTCCGATGATGACGCCAAGAACAACTAATAGAGCTGCAAGCTGGTATACAAACGGTGTTACTGGTAATAGGTCGATAAAGAAAGTAGGGTATCTCGTGCTGATTAGATCTGTTAAGAAGTAATAGCCATAAATCAATACGCCTATTGGAATCAAAGCTCCAAATATACCGATCAGGACACCCTCGATAAGGAACGGCCAGCGAATAAACCAGTTTGTCGCACCTACTAATTTCATAATCTCAATTTCAGTTCTTCTGGCAACAATTGTTAGTTTAATTGTGTTTGAAATGAGGAACATAGCAGTGAATAGAAGGCCTATTACGAGCCCTAGTCCTACATTTCGTGAGATCTCTAACACTTTAAACAATCTATTAACGGTCTCTTGACCGAACTCAACATTCTCCACGTACTCAAATTGTTTAATTTGATCAGCAACGCGATTGATGTCTTGAGGATCGCTTGTCTTGACGACAAACTCATCACTCAATGGGTTTTCGTCTTTTAGTGATTCGAAAACTTCACCTTGATCACCAAGATTATCGATTAGGTTATCTAATCCTTCTTCTTTTGACTGAAACGTAACAGATTCAACTTCAGAAATGTTTTCGATCTTCGCTTTAAGTTCATCCTGCTGTTCTTTCTCAGCTGTAAGATCGATGAAAGTTCTGATCTCAACATCTTCTTCTAACTGATCTCCAAATGCATTTAAGTTTAATACTAATGTTAGGAATACTCCTACTAATAGGAGCGTTACAGTAACTGCTGAGATGGATGCAAAGCTCATCCACCCATTTCGACCGATGTTTTTAAACGCTTCTTTACTGTGTCTTCCAAACGTTTTAATCTTCATACCCGTACTCACCTCTTGCTTCATCACGGGAGATCAAACCGTCTTCAATTGCAATAACACGCTTCCTAAAGGAATTTACGATATCCTTATTATGAGTTGCCATTAATACAGTTGTACCGCGATTGTTAATTTCATCAAGTAAATTCATAATTTCCCATGCTGTGTCCGGGTCCAGATTACCAGTCGGTTCATCTGTTAATAGGATCACGGGATTATTTACGATCGCTCTTGCTATTGAAACCCTCTGCTGTTCTCCACCTGAAAGCTCATCTGGTAGAAATCTTGCTTTGTTTTTCAAGTTCACTAGACTTAAAACATCCATTACACGTTTACGAATGACTGTTTTATTTTCTTCGATGACTTCAAGAGCAAAAGCGACGTTTTCATAGACAGTTAGCTTTGGAAGAAGTTTAAAATCCTGAAAGACCACGCCAATGTCACGACGCAGTTTAGGGACGTTCTTATTCTTCATCTTTCCAACGTCTTTGCCATTAATGATAATCTTTCCACTCGTCGGCTTTTCTTCCCGATACATCATTCTCATAAATGTTGATTTACCGGCTCCACTTGGGCCAACTATGTAAACAAATTCACCTTTGTTGATTTTTACATCTATACCATTAATCGCTTTTATTCCGTTTTTGTATGTTTTCCATACATCGTTCATTTCGATCACGTTTTACCACTTCCTACTTGCTAAAGTCATGATGCAATCTATTAGGATCTAGGTGTTTATTATTAGCTTGATTCGTTTTATCTCTTACATCTGAAGATATTATAACAAACAAATTCGATATTTTAAGACAAATTTTTATTACATTTCTGTTTCAATAGCTTCTTGTTTTGACATGTTTTGCAATAGTGGTTTAATAATGTCCTATAAACCTTGTCAAATTGGGATTTATATTATAGGGCATTTTTGTCGAAATACGATTATCTATAAATGATTTAAAAGAGCACATGCGAAACGCATGTGCTCATGTTGCTGAAAACCTAGAGGATGTGGTCCCTATGCCGCAGGAGTTTGAATACAGTTAAACAAAGTAAAACTTTCCGAACGATTATGCTAGCGATCTTTCTTCCCGTAGCCCTCATTTGAAGCTAGCTTAAAAACTGAAAAAACCTTAATTCAACGTGGATTGAAGGCGAGCATCTTGAAACTTACGCCCAGCAGGTAGCTCTTAAGACTTTTTTACAGTCTGAGAGCACATGCAAATGCATGTGCTCTTCGTTTATTTCATATTCGCTAACCAACTCGCAAGATTCTCTGCTTCTTCTCCCTCGACAAGGTTCGCTGGCATTTGGCCTTTACCATTTTGCACGATGTTTAAGATTGTATCTTTAGAAAGGCGTTCACCGACATTCGTTAAGGCAGGTCCTACATCACCTTTTAAGTTCTCACCATGACATTGAAGACATTGTTGCTCGTAGGTTGCTTCAGCAGCTTCAACATCGTAGTCTTGTGCTGAATCTCCTGATTCTTCTTCAGTCGTTTCATCAGAAGAACCTTCATTCATCGCACCCTCATCTCCATTATTTCCACCACAAGCTGTAAGAGCCATTGCGAGCACGAGTCCAAATAAAACTGTTAGCCACCTTTTCAACATTACCACCCCTGTAATCAAGTTAAGAAATGCTACTTTTACTATAACCTGCTTACTCTCTTTTAAAACCTTCACCAAGCACTTCAGTTGCATTGGAGACGATCACAAATGCAGAGGGGTCGATGCTCTTTACAAGCTGTTTTAACTTTGTCACTTCATTTTGAGTCACGACAACCATCAAGATCGGACGCTTGTCGTTGGTATAACCACCCTGACCAGAAATTCTTGTTACACCACGGTCAATGACGGAAAAAATCCCTTCTCGAAGTTCTTCTTCTTTTTCAGAAATAATAAGAGCCATCTTGGAATATCCGAATCCTAATTGAACAACATCGATTGTTTTTCCAGTGAGGTACATGGCGATCAATGCATAAAGGGCAGCTTCAAGACTAAACACAAATGCTGAAGCCGCAACGATTAAGCCATCGATAATAAATACACAAGTACCTAAAGATAGTCCTGAGAACTTATTTACGATTTGTGCAGCAAGGTCAGTTCCTCCCGTCGAGGCCTTGCCACGGAACACGATCCCAAGACCAAGACCTACTCCAAGTCCTCCAAACAGAGCTCCAAGTAAAGGATCTGTTGTAGCGGGCTCTACATTTTCAGTCAACTTTACAACAAAGGGAAGAAACAGAGTACCTGCTAGTGTCTTTGGTCCATACTTTTTCCCGAGAAAGATGAGTCCACTGATAAACAATGGGATATTGAACGCCCATTGGACATACGCTGGTTTCCAATCGAACACACCTTTTGTAATCGTACTTATACCACTTACGCCACCGGACGCTATACTATTTGGTAGTAGGAATAGATTAAAGGCGATTGCCACGATAGCGGATCCTACCAGTACACTTATGTATTCAAGAATTAGTCGTGAAAAAGAATCTCTCGCTGTGAATTTCGTTACTGTTGCAATCATGGTTTATTCCACTCACTTGTTCATTAAATTTCAATCATATTTTGCTATTTTTCAGGCAAAATCCTTCAGTAGTATATCACCGTACTAGTAGGGTGTAAACCGCACCATAGCAGCGCGTTATCATGCTGAAGTGTCGTCGATTTGTTGTAGGATGCCCACTACAAAAAAAATAATCCCCTGCATGTGCAGAGGATGTTTTTAAGAGATTGTATTAATCATTTAAACGGGAGCGAAGGTAAGCATCGATGAATGGGTCAAGATCTCCATCCATCACTCCCTGGGTGTTACCCATTTCAACATTCGTACGGTGATCTTTCACCATATTATATGGATGGAAAACGTAAGAACGAATTTGACTTCCCCATCCAATTTCTTTTTGTTCGCCGCGGATTTCATCTAATTCGGCTTCTTGCTCTTCTAACTTTCGCTGATAGAGCTTTGCTTTCAACATCTTCATCGCTTGATCACGGTTTTTAATTTGAGACCTTTCAGACTGACAGCTCACGACTACGTTTGTCGGAAGGTGCGTGATACGAACCGCTGAGTCAGTTGTATTAACATGCTGCCCACCAGCACCGCTCGCTCTATACGTGTCAATTTTTAAATCTTCTGTTCGGATGTCGATTTCGATTTCATCATTGAACTCTGGCATAACTTCGCAAGAAACGAACGACGTATGACGACGGCCACTCGAGTCGAAAGGCGAAATGCGTACAAGGCGATGAACACCTTTTTCAGCTTTAAGATAACCGTACGCATTATAGCCTTTGAAGTTTAGGGTCACACTCTTTACTCCAGCCTCGTCTCCAGGCAAGTAATCAAGGGTTTCAACTTTGAACCCTTTCTTCTCACCATACCTTGTGTACATACGCAGAAGCATCGAAGCCCAGTCTTGAGACTCAGTACCCCCTGCGCCTGGATGGAGCTCTAAGATCGCGTTATTCTTGTCATGCTCCCCGCTTAGTAATAAGGTGCGTTCGAAATCATTAAGGGATTTCTTTAAGTCTTTAATCTCAACCTCTAGTTCCTCGAAGAGTTCTTGATCGTTCTCTTCCTTAACTAGTTCGTAGGATACTTCAAGGTTCTCATAGCTTTCTTCAAGAGCATCAAACTCGTGTACCATTTCTTTCAACGCATTAGACTCATTGATGACTTTTTGCGCTGTATTTTGATCGTCCCAGAAACTAGGAACGGTCATTTCTAATTCAAGTTCATTGATACGGGCTCTTTTGTTCTCTAAGTCAAAGAGACCCCCTAAAGTCATTTAATCTTGTTTCTATCGTGTTCAATTCACTGCGAATTTCATGCATTTCCATAATCGTACACCTCAACTAAATTATTTACATAGAACGGGCAGGTACTCGACAAGAGCACCTGCCCGGCATTACATTACTGAAGTTTGCCGTGACATTGTTTATATTTCTTGCCACTTCCACAAGGACAAGGGTCGTTTCTACCGATATCCTGCTTTTTCTTAACAGGCTTTGGTTTTGATGAACCTTCTTCTTTCGGATTCACCGCTTGGCCTTCTGCTACTTTCTCACGCTTAAGGTTGTTTTCAATTTGTGCCTTCATGATATAAGTAGCAACTTCTTCTTCGATTTCAGCGATCATGTCTTCAAACATCTCGTATCCTTCAAACTGATACTCACGAAGAGGATCGTTTTGACCATATGCTCTAAGGTGGATTCCCTGACGCAGCTGATCCATTGCATCGATATGGTCCATCCATTTACGATCGACGCTTCTTAGCAGAATTACTTTTTCGAACTCTCGCATACGCTCTGGTTCGAACTCTGCTTCTTTCTGATCATAGTTAAGTTTCATTTTCTCAACTAATAGTTCTACGATTTCTTCTTTATCTAAGCCTTTAATGTCTTTAACAGTTACCTGACCTTCCTCAAGGAAAATACCACGAGCATGGTCGAGTATCGCTTGGTGATCCCACTCTTCCTGAATATCCTCGTCACCAGTATGAGCGTCCACAATTCGGTTGATGACTGAGTCCAGCATTTTTTCTACGATATTTCGCAAGTTTTCAGATTCCAACACTTCGTCACGCTGAGCATAAATAATTTCACGCTGCTGTCTCATAACATCATCGTATTGAAGTAGCTGTTTACGTGCGTCGTAGTTATTACCTTCAACTCGTTTTTGAGCAGACTCAACGGCTCTAGATACAAGCTTAGATTCAATCGGCTGATCTTCTTCCATTCCAAGTCTGTTCATCATGTTCATCATATTATCAGAACCAAATCGACGCATCAGTTCGTCTTCCATAGAAATATAAAACCTTGACTCACCAGGATCACCTTGACGACCAGAACGTCCTCGTAGCTGGTTATCGATACGTCTACTTTCATGACGTTCTGTTCCTAGTATGAAGAGACCGCCTGCTTCTCTTACACCTTCACCGAGCTTGATGTCAGTACCACGGCCCGCCATGTTCGTTGCGATGGTTACCGCCCCTGGCTGACCAGCTGATTCAATGATTTCTGCTTCACGAGCATGGTTTTTCGCATTAAGGATATTGTGAGGGATGCCTCGTTTCTTGAGAACTTGAGAAATCAATTCAGATGTTTCAACAGCAACTGTACCGACTAAGACCGGCTGTCCCTTTTTATGTCGTTCTTCAATTTCTTTTGAAAGCGCCTGGAACTTTCCGTTCATTGATTTATACACAAGGTCAGGGTAATCAACACGAGCGATCGGCTTATTCGTCGGAATTGCGATAACGTTCATGTTATAGATATTACGAAACTCTTCTTCTTCCGTCTTCGCTGTACCGGTCATACCAGAAAGCTTCTCATACATTCTGAAGTAGTTCTGGAATGTAATGGTTGCTAGCGTCATACTCTCACGCTGAATAACCAAGCCTTCTTTTGCTTCTATTGCTTGGTGCAGACCGTCACTATACCGACGTCCAGCCATCAAGCGCCCTGTGAAGGAGTCAACGATGACGACTTCCTCATCCTGAACAACGTAATCGGTATCTCGCTGCATGATAAAGTTAGCTTTCATCGCCTGATTAATATGATGATTAAGCTGCACATGCTTATAATCAAACAAGTTTTCAATCGAGAAGAATTTTTCAGCTTTTGACATTCCATCTTCAGTTAACTGAACGTTCTTCGTCTTGATGTCGATCGTATAATCGGTTTCTTCATTTAATACACGCACGAACTGATTTGCTTTAATATAGAGCGTCGCAGATTTCTCAGCGTTACCAGAAATGATTAGTGGAGTTCGAGCCTCATCGATCAAGACAGAGTCAACTTCATCGATGATTGCATAATGCAGTGGCTTTTGGACTTTTTCTTCCTTATATAGCACCATGTTATCTCTTAAATAATCAAAGCCAAACTCATTGTTTGTTCCATAAGTGATGTCAGCTGCATACGCTTCAGCTTTTTCATCTTTAGATAAACCACTGATATTAAGACCCACCGTTAATCCAAGGAATTGATAGAGCTCGCCCATTTCCTCTGCGTCACGCCTTGCCAAGTATTCGTTAACTGTGATGACGTGAACACCTTTACCTGTTATTGCATTTAAATAAACTGGCATAGTCGCACTTAGCGTTTTACCTTCACCAGTTTTCATCTCTGAGATATTACCTTCATGCAAAGAAGCGGCACCCATAATCTGTACAGGGAACGGTCTCATTCCAAGTACACGTTCAGAAGCTTCACGTACTGTGGCAAAAGCTTCAGGCAGTAACTTATCGAGCTTTTCACCTTTCTCAATTCGTTCTTTATACTCAGTTGTCTTACTTTGTAATTCTTCATCGGATAAGCTTTTCATCGCTTCCGAGTAGGATTCAACTTGATCAGCAATCTTTTGTAAACGTCCAACTTGACGCTCGTTGCCGTTTGGAATAATTTTACGTAATAAACCTTTCATAGAAACGCTCCTCTTTTATTGTCAGTAGAGTGCTATCGATTCAGTTAATTCTTTTAGTTCTATGTATACATTTTAACAATTCCTTGACGGGGGCACAAGAAAGTTCAAGCCCCTCCCATCATAAAGGGACAGAGGGTTTTCCCTCTGTCCCTTTGATTATTTATATTAGTCTTGTTCGATCAAACCATATTTTCCGTCTTTTCTGCGATAGACAACGCTTGTATTTCCAGTGATCGCACTTGAGAATACGAAAAAGCTGTGTCCCAGCATATCCATTTGAAGGATTGCTTCTTCAACGTCCATCGGTTTGAATGTGAATCGTTTTGTTTTAACGACTTGAAGTTCATCTTCTTCGGGTTCTGCTTCAGCAACGCTTGTCATCGTAGGGTTAAGTTCATCGCGGAACATATATTTTACGCTTCCTTCCTGACGGAATTTGCGATTAACTTTTGTTTTATGCTTCCGGATTTGTCTTTCGAGTTTTTCGACTACTAGATCAATAGCTGCATACATATCCTGATGTTCTTCTTCTGCTCTTAGTAATAGATTAGGCATCGGAATAGTTACTTCAATCATCTGTTGATCGTTGTAAACTTTCATATTTACATGAACATCAGAGTTAGGTGGAGTATCGAAATACCTTTCAAGTTTACTTACCTTCTTCTCAGTATAATCTCTCATTGCAGGTGTAACCTTAATGTTTTCACCACGGATGTTGAAATTCATCATGTGGCACTCCTCCTTCCATCTATGAGTATAGTATTCGTTATACCCGTTCACTTTCCCTTCATAAACTTTCAAAAAAATAAGGTTTTTTTACGATATATTAACAAGATGTTGTTTTTTTCGACATTTTTTTACATATCCTTCTTATATTTTCTTGCTCTTCCACAAAAATAAAAAGCCCTTAGAAAATAAGGGCTTCATTCATTAGCTGATTAAGATACTTTTTCTACATTAGCAGCCTGAGGACCGCGAGCACCTTCAACGATTTCGAACTCAACAGTCTGGCCTTCTTCTAGAGACTTAAACCCTTCACCACTGATCGCTGAAAAGTGAACGAAAACGTCGTCTCCATCTTCTCTCTCAATAAAACCGAATCCTTTTTCATTGTTAAACCATTTTACTTTTCCTTGCATGCTGTTCAACATTCCCTTCAGAAATCTTCATGGCATTAGCCATACCTTCACTATACGCCCGCTCTCCCCACCTGTCAAAGGGATGTTTTTGTTGATATGGCACGAATGGAGGCGCTTTCTCCAAAACTTTTCGACAAGTGGTTTAACTCCTACAAAGAGTTAAAGAGTATACGGCTTTTGCCCCGCTTTTACCTAACGCATCAGCTGCTTGATAAGCAGTTGTACCAGTTGTATAAAGGTCGTCTAAAATAAGAAGGGTTTTGCCTTTTATCAGATCATCGTTAGATACACGAAACATTTTTACTGAGCGATTTATCCGTTCTTGCCTTGTTTTCTTACTTTGTTTTTCTTCGTGGTGAATTCGTACAAGACAGTTACTTAGTCTGTTTGGCACTTTTTCTAACCATAGATCACACTGATTGAATCCTCTGTCATAAAGCCTCTCGATACTCAGAGGAATTGGAATAACGAAATCGATACATTTATACGATTTCGTTATCGTTTTTGAAAACATGCTATTAAACGCTCTGCCAACCTCCGCGTCCCCTCGATACTTATATAGTGTAAGAACGTGCTTCATAAAATCGTTGTATTCAAACAAGGAGCGATTATGAACCAAACCATTCAGAAAGCTTTTTTCAACCCACCTTTGGCAATCCAAACAAGTTTTCTCGAGAATATATTCTCGTTTCACCTTCGAAAGTGGCCGTCCGCACTTTAGACAAATTTCCCCGGAAATAGGAGCAAGTTTCGACTTACACTCATTACAAACATTCCACTCTTCTTCAAAAAAGGAGAACATCTCCCATGAAACACTGTTCATCACTTCTTCACACCATACACACCTTTTCCCTTGAGCCATCCTCTATTGTCAGCCTCCACATTCATACTTTTTATATGTCGAAAAGCTAGGAGCATGTCATTTGTTTTTCCATAATGAAATAGCGCAACTTCTCCCTCAGGATATTTTTCACTTCTTCCTGCTCTTCCTGCAATCTGTACGAGTGAACTCTCCGTAAAGATATCTGCTTCTGCACCTAGAACACCTATCGATACATTTTCAATCGTTACACCTCTTTCTAATATTGTTGTTGTAAGAAGCAGCCGGTAATTACGATTTCGAAACCGCATAACTTTTTCCACACGATCAGCATCTTCCGAATGAACAGTTTCACAATCGACCTGAACCTCTTCAAATAAGGAGTGAATACGTTCAGCTAATTTAATAGAAGGAACAAATAACATTACTGGTTTCTTCTCATGAAATTGCTGTTCGATCCACTTTAATAAGACAGATGGAAGTTTTCCCTTCCGTATATGTTTCCTCCAATTTCCAACCCAAGTAAACTTCGGCGCAGGTAATGGGTATCCATGGTAACGCACAGGGATTCGCACGTAAGGTAATGCGTTGTCTTTCACTTGTTTAAGGATTTTTCTCGAAGGGGTCGCTGTAAGATAAACTAACGCACCATTATTTTTCCTAGCCTTATCAACGGCATATTGTAAAGAAGGATCGTATTCATATGGGAAAGCGTCAACTTCATCGATGATCATGACATCGAAACAGTCTTTGTAACGAATTAATTGATGAGTGGTGGAAATGATGAACGGGGACAACGGATCATCACTACCTCCATACAATCCAGAAATGGCTATGGTTGGGAAAGCCTTTCGAAGTCGAGGAAGAAGTTCAAGTACTACATCCGTTCGTGGTGTAGCGATACAGATCGTTTTGTTTTCATAAATAGCTTGTTCGAGGCCTTTGAATAATACTTCTGTTTTACCGCTACCACACACAGCCCAAACCAATAGTCTTTCGTTCTTTTGTATCGCAAGCTTTACTTGGTCAGAGGCTTTATTTTGCCCATGTGATAACTCGCCATTCCAGTTTAATAGAGTCGGAGGGTAAGTGAGGGATGAGGCAGGAGAGAAATATAATGGAGAGCAGGAGCTTACTCTTCCCATTTTGATACACTTTCTACAATATCTACAGTTACTACATTTACACCTTGCACAAGGATAAAATCCGAAAGCTTCACTATTTCCACACCTTAAGCATGTATGTTTACTCGATATTAACTGTATTCCTGCCTCTATTTGAAGATAGCCATTCATGTAATGATCATGGAGTTGTTCTAAAGGAAAAGGGATTTCATCTATCAGAAGATGACGCCCATTAAGGAAGGTTAATAGCTCATGGGAGGGGATGTAACTGTGATCAATCGGTTGTGGTTCGAAAACGGCAAAGTGGCTGATAGGGTAGTAAGTGCCATTCTCTATAATCGATATCCCTTCAGGAACTAGGAATGATTTATTTTGAAAAATAGAAGAAGCAAATCTCATCGATTTACTTCTTCTTTAGGCTGCATCATGGACGATACCAGCCAATCCCTAGAGATCCTTCTCCAAGGTGTGTAGCGATAACAGGACCGAAGTAACTTAGAACAACCTCAATATTCGAGTGGTCCCCTTCAAGCTTGTCCTTCAGTTTCAAAGCTTCATCCTTATTATTCGAATAAATGATCGTCACTTTGATGTGATCTCCTTGCTTCGCATCTTCATCGAATAACGAAAGAATCTTATTTACTGCTTTCTTCCTCGTTCTAATCTTCTCATATGGAACAATTTTCTTATTCTCAAATGTCAGAACAGGTTTCACTTGCAGCAAGTTACCTACAAACAATTGAGCCGTATTTAGGCGACCTCCTCTATGCAGATGACTCAAATCATCCACAACGAAGTAGGCAGGCATGCCTTTTTCCTTCATTTCATTAAGTCTTTCTAGAATGACTGTTCCATTTTGACCTTCTTGAGCCATTCGTGCTGCTTCTAGCACATAGAAACCTTGCATCATACAGCTGATTTCCGAATCAAAAACGTGAACGTCCGTATCGACCATTGAGCCTGCTGAATGAGCAGATTGATATGTTCCGCTAATACCACTTGAAAGAGTGATCGTTATGATCTCCTTATGATTCGCTGAAAGTTTCTCGTATGCTTCTACAAAACTTCCTATCGAAGGTTGTGAGGTTTTCGGCAAATCATCATCATTTCGAATTTGGTCAAAAAATTCCTCTGCTTTTAGTTCTTTCTCTTCAAGATAGGATTCATTCCCAAATATTACGCTGAGAGGAACCATCGTAATATCATATTCATCCAGAAGCTCTCCTGGTATATATGCAGTGCTATCGGTAACAACAGCCACAGTTTTCATATTAACGCCTCTCTTCAATGATACTTTTGTTAGATTGCAGCTAAGCTAATCATAGAATAATTTTCGCCATGTGCCAACAGATCTATAGAATGTTTTCATAATATTTGTCAACCACAATTGTCATATTTTTTAATCGTAATGTCGAAAAATGAAACATTTAGTAAAATAGCCCACTATTATGTTACATGATTGTAATCTCATGTTCATCGCTCTGTTATCTATATCCTGTAAACTAGCAATCGTAAAGAAAAAATAAAATGTTTAATATATTACTTCAGGGGGAATTATATAATGTTTAAGAAAGTTGTTATTACTACTACAATCGCTGGGTCTCTTCTATTAGCACCAAACGTAAGTGAAGCTGCACTTGGTGATCAAACACTTTACAACGGCATGAAGCACTCTGACGTAACTGAACTACAAAATCTACTAGATAGCAAAGGCTATTTTAACTACCATACAGCAACAGGATATTTTGGATCTATCACAGAATCTGGTGTACGTAGCTTTCAACGCAGCGCAGGCATTACGGTTGACGGAGTTGTTGGACCACAAACAGTAAAAGCATTGAACGGTGGAGCATCTGTTCAATCAACTAGCCAATCTACTTCTAGCTACTCAGGAACTGTTCGTCACGGTGATCGCGGGCAACAAGTATCGAACCTACAAAGTCAACTTAAAGACAAAGGCTACTATAACTATTCAGTTGATGGCATTTTCGGATCTATCACTAAAAGAGCAGTTATGAACTTCCAAAGCGCTAACGGCTTAACTGTCGATGGAATCGCTGGACCACAAACATTTGGAGCACTTTCAGGCGCTTCTACGGCTGCACCTTCTTCATCGAACGATAGCTCCGTAGCTAGCACGTCATCTGTCGTAACTATTGCAAAACAATACATAGGTGTACCTTACGTTTGGGGAGGGTCTACTCCTTCTGGATTTGACTGCAGTGGTTTCCTACAATATGCATATAACAAAGCTGGTGTTTCACTACCTCGTACTGTAGCGAGCATGTGGGATGCAACGAGCAGCGTTTCTTCTCCATCAGTTGGAGACCTAGTATTCTTTGAAACTTATAAACCAGGTCCATCTCACGCTGGGATCTACCTTGGCGGAGGCAAGTTCATCCATTCATCATCTTCTTATGGTGTAACGATCAGCAGCATGGACAACTCTTACTGGGCACCACGTTACCTTGGAGCAAAAGAAGTTTAAGTCACATATTTAATGAAGGAACTCCTATTATAGGGGTTCCTTTTTTGTTGGTGAAATAAAACTAGGAATCTTTAAAACTAGTTAAAATAAAAAAGATGCGCATCAGCGCACCTTTACCCAACCTTTTTTAATCGCTTCTACAACCGCTTGTGTACGATCGTTAACGTTCATTTTCTGAAGTATGTTCGATACATGGTTCTTAACCGTCTTTTCACTAATGAACAGCTCTTCTCCAATCGAACGGTTACTTTTCCCATCCGTTAGTAATTGAAGAACTTCACACTCTCTTCGTGTCAAAATATGAAGTGGCTTTCGATATTCAACTTCTTTAAAACCGATTTGAGCTGTTGTTCTTTTGCCTTCTGTAGCAAGTCTTCTATATTCATCTACTAAGTTGTGAGTTACTTTTGGATGAATGTATGCTCCACCTGAAGCTACAACTTTCACAGCTTCCACTAGAGAATTTGCATCCATTTCTTTAAGGAGGTACCCAGCAGCTCCTGTTTTCACAGCATGAGTCACATATGTTTCATCATCATGAATCGAGAGAATGATGACTTTCGTATCCGGAACTTGTTCAATTAACTGCCTTGTTGCTTCTACACCATTTACATGAGGCATATTGATGTCCATCAAAACGACATCTGGCTTATGGTCCTCAACAAGGCGAAGCGCATCTCCGCCATCATCGCCTTCAGCGATCACTTCAAAATCATCTTCCATATCCAAAATACGCTTTACACCTTCACGAAATAATCGATGGTCATCTATTATAACAATTTTAGTTAAAGCTTTTGCTGTATACATCGCTTACACGCCCTCCTGTTCATGTATCGGGATTCTTATCAAAATATATGTACCCTTTTTTGGCGTTGAATCAACTTTAATCGTACCATTTAATAAGCCGACTCGTTCTTTCATTCCTAACAAGCCGAAAGATTGATCTTTACGCACATTAACATCGAAACCAATTCCATTATCTTGAATCGTTACCACAATCTTATCACCATCTAGATTCAGGTCAACATGTATTTTACTTGCTTCTGCATGTTTGATGGCATTTTGAACGGCTTCTTGCACAAGACGGAAGATCGCTGCTTCTAATCGTACGTGCAATCGCTGTATTCCTTCATAGTATTCGAACGTAATATCAGCATTTGATCGTTCATCTACTCTATTCAAGTATTTTAACAAAGTTGGTATAAGACCGAGATCATCAAGAGCCATTGGTCTAAGGTCATAGATTAACCTTCTTACTTCTTTCAATGCATCCTCAATTAAACTGCGCATGTCTTTTATCTCTTTAAACGCTTCGTCTTTCCCTTTTTTCTCATAAATTCGTTCAATTATCTGTGATCGTAACAATACGTTCGCAAGCACTTGTGCGGGCCCATCATGGATTTCTCTCGATAAACGCTTCCTTTCTTCTTCTTGAGCTTCAATGATGCGAAGACCATACTCTTGTTTCCTCTTTGCATCTTCAATCGCTTCGCCATACTGTCTCAATTCACCACCTAAGAAACTAAGGACGGTAGAAATTTGACTCATAAAAGACTCAGCTTTATCAGATGTTTTTCTAACAGAGGTAATTCTATTGTCTATACCAGCTATTTGATCTTTCAACCTTGTTTCTTTCTCAATACTAATGGAGAGGTTAATCTGTGCTTCCGACGCTTGTTCATACGCTCTTCTGATCACTGGTTCTCCATAATTGTGAAAGTTTTTGCTGATTTTCACAAGCTCAGCTCTTGCGATTCGATCTTCTTGCAACCTGTTTTCTCTCAATTTCTGAACAGTGCTTAACTCTTCCTTTAAAAGTTGACGTTGTTCATTTAATTCTTGATATTCTTCGTGAGAATGCTCTCCAATTTCGAACAGCTTTGATTTGCTTGTATTAATGCTTTCCATTGTTTTATCCAGTATGGCGTCTAGCGCGTTTGGATCTAACTTTTGAAAACTCAAGCTTACTCCTCCATTTCTTTAGGAGACGGACGGCGAGAAAAGATAGTCCAAAAGTACTTCTTTTACAAAATTCGTATCGGACCGTCTGTTTATGTCATCAGAATTAATATTTGATGGATTAAATTAGGACAATTATAATGAATATGTCTAAATCAAGGTTGTCCCCAAGTCTCATTACTATTCTTTATTAATTTACTATTCGATAATAAAGAACAAATCCCCTTCCGATAATGAAATTGTGAGGGAATCTGGAGGTTTTACATATGCTCAATTCCTACTTAACCGTTAAAGGTGAAGGCGAACATGAAATCGTTATTCAAAAATCTCGCTTTATCACTCACGTTAAACGGACTACTACTGAAGAAGAAGCTCAAGCGTTCATACAACATATCAAAAAAAAGCATAACAACGCTACCCATAATTGCTCCGCTTATTTAATTGGTGAACAAGATCACATTCAAAAAGCAAACGATGATGGAGAGCCATCAGGAACAGCTGGTGTGCCGATGTTAGAAGTATTAAAAAAGAAACAATTAAAAGATACTACCGTCGTAGTTACCCGCTATTTCGGGGGGATTAAACTAGGTGCAGGCGGCTTAATCCGTGCGTATGGACAATCTGTCTCAGAAGGTATAAATGCTACAGGAATCGTAGAACGAAAGTTAATGACAAAGATACAGACAAATATCGATTACACTTTACTCGGTAAAGTCGAAAACGAGATTCGTTCGTCGAATTATATACTCGAGGAAATAAATTATTTAGACAACGTTCAAGTGATCGTTATCGTAGAGAGAGGTGAAGAAGAAGACTATATAGAGTGGATGACTAATTTAACAAGCGGTAAAGGGAATATAACCGTTCTAAACCAGCTTTATATTGAAGTTGATGTTCAAGTTTGACGAAAAATTATATCGATATAATTTAATAAAAACCTTTCCCTATCTTCCCATTATTTTGATATGATAATGGAGTATGGGTTTTTTTGTCGAAGCATATAACTAAGTTATCGATAATTAGCATGACAAAGTTTTCATTTTCACGAAAGAGGGAAATGTTATGTGAATGCATAGTAAAGTAGGTGAAAAACATGCCATCATGGCTTGACCTTAGCATCGCTTTCTTAATAGCACTATTCACTACTGTGGCCGTTACACCGTTAGTGATGAAGCTAGCTATAAAGATGGGTGTTGTTGATCAGCCTAATAATCGAAAAGTACACAAGAAATTAATGCCTAGACTGGGCGGTTTAGCTTTTGTAGTTGGCTTTTTTGCAGGCTACCTATATTTATCACAATTTTTGGATACTCCACTAAGAATTATACTTGGAGCAGTGATTATTATCATTGTTGGTATACTCGATGATAAATATACCCTTAGTGCAAAAGTAAAATTTATCGCACAGATCGCCGCTGCCCTACTCGTAGTCAGCACAGGCTTAACGATTGATTTTGTTGCTCTTCCGTTTATAGGAAAAATAGAACTTGGCATTGCAAGCTACGCAGTAACTGTTTTCTGGATCGTAGGCGTTACGAATGCGATCAACTTAATCGATGGACTGGATGGATTAGCTGCAGGTGTATCAACGATCGCGCTTACTTCCATCTTTACTGTAGCAGTGTTAAATAATAATATATTTGTCGCTGGTATCGCGATCATCTTGATCGGTGGTACATTAGGATTTCTACTCTTTAACTTTCACCCTGCGAAGATATTTATGGGTGACACTGGAGCACTATTCTTAGGATATATGATCGCTGTGCTTTCTGTAATCGGCTTTTTCAAAAGTGTCGCGATCTTTAGTTTTGTATTACCTGTTCTAATATTAGCTGTTCCGATCTTTGATACGTTCTTTGCAATCATAAGAAGAATTAAAAACAAACAGCAAATATCAGCACCAGATAAATTCCATTTACACCACAACCTTCTAGCTTTAGGTTTTGGGCATCGTGGGACCGTATTGATCATTTATTTAATGAGTGCTCTTTTTGGGTTATCAGCTATCGTTTTTACATCCTCAGTGGTGTGGGGAACATTATTTATCGTCGGTATCTTTTTGTTCGCCATGCAATTCACGTCAGAAATATTAGGGTGGCTTAAAGAAAAGCCAACGCCTATATTATCGACGATTAAAAAATTATTAGCCCTGATTCAATAAAAAAAACAGCCAAGCGGCTGTTTTTTTATTCCTTTTCTTCTCTTTTCAAGAATTCAGGCAAGACCAGAATAAATACGCTGATGATAAAGCCGACAAGAAAACCAAAAATCGCTCGTTTCAGCGGATCGCCTGTCGTGTTCTTAATCGTAACAGGTTCATTTATAACCGTACTTCTCATATGATTATTTATAGTATCTTGTAATTCAAATAAAAACTCTTGCTTATCAATGAACGACTCAGGAGCATCTGGTAATGACTCCAACTTTTCAATCTTTTCCTCATAGAAAGCGATCATTTCAGCTTTTTTCTCATCACTTTGTTTAATAAATCCTTCTGTTACCTCATTTAAGGACTTCTCAACCGTTTTTTTATCATTTCCCACTAACGTTAACGTTATGATTTTTCCTGGTTTTTCGCCAACCTTTAATTGTTTTGATAGTTCACTTGCTGGCATTGAAAGGTCATACTCTTCTAAATTCCCGGTATTTGCTAAAAAATCTTTAACCGTTCTCGGTTCTGTATAACGTTCGTACTCAAAATATCCGAGATATATCTCTGAATATGCTGTGTACGTTTCTGGTGTTCTCGCCTCTAGAATATAGGAAATTCCTGCCGTGAATATTGGGATCAACAATAAGATCCAAATATATTTTTTAAACCGTTTGTAAATACTGTCCAGGTAACTTTTCATTTAAGCTTTACCTCCTGTAATGGTTGTACCACGATAAGCATTTTGAGTCGAATCGTACACGATAAATCCTATTGCAAAAGCAAACAACATCCAATGATAGTTTAAGGTTAAGATCGAACTTGGACTTATGCTTGCAAGAGAAAATACGATGAGGCTTGTTGTAAGTGCTTCACTTATCATACTAATGTTGGTGTTCATCTTCCTCTTCGAAATTGTAAACAAGATGTACAATATACTTACATACATAGCGAGATAACCAGCGATTACGATTGCTCCATAATTGACCATAATTTCTGCCCACCAATTATGGACGTTTGAAAAGATATCGATCGGGTAGATCGCATGGTTTTTTAAATAGTATTGTGCATTACCTGCACCTACTCCAAATCCATAAGAGTTTTCAAAATACGCATAAACATTCTTTAAGATGTTCGTTCGTACATCGATGGAACCCCCATCATTCGTAACGAAAACTTCTGACTTAATCTTAAGAAGCACCGCCATGACTTTCGAGTAGAAGAACGTGCCGACCAAAAAGACACCAGCGATCAACGCTGAAAAGGCGAGGGCTTTTAGTTTCTTCCCACCATAAAGGAGGAGCCAAACACCAAATCCAAGTAATATCGAAATATAATTTGCTCGTGAAGAGGTTACATAGATAATATAGATAGAAGCTAGCACCAGTGCCAGTCCCATCAACTTAATAAACCAGTTTCTGTGATATTTAATCATACTTACTACGAAGAAAATACTTATGGCAAGATAGCTTGCGTAATCATTTTCATTACCAAACACAGCTGTTGGTACGCTTTGCATATATTCTGCAAGGTCATTGATTCTTGAAACGCTCAAATGCTGTTGAGTAAGGTGATTCCAGAAACCTAACGTCACCAAAAGTATTAACATCCCGATCCACAAATAGAAGAATGTTACATAGTGCTTCAATTTAGTGAAGAAGAACGTGATGATAAATACAAGTGATATACCAAGACTTAAATAGAAAACATTCTTGATTCCTAACGTTAAGGATTTCGCCCAGATCAATGAAGTAAATGCTGATACGATCCAAAAAATCAAGAATAGAAATATGGTTTTATATGGTATTTGACGCCATTCCATTATATCTTTTTTCTTATATAAGTAAAGAAGAAACATGGGAATCACTACCAAGTAAAATGCTCTAAATGGAAACATGGATATAGGACCTAGCTTAAAGGTGATAGCAGGCCCTATAAACGAAGATGCTATTAATAAATATAGGAGTAGCTCATGTAACTTTAAATTTTCTCTTGCTATTTTTAAAATCTTTACTGATATGAGAAATGCTGGGATGCTTAATACAATTGCAAGAGCACCCAAAGCTACTTTATTATTCAACCCTGTAAGTGCAGAGAATATAGAAATGCTAATCAAGATAGCAGCAATAAAGGCAAGTAATAGTTGTTTATAGACATTTTTTAACAGATTGGTGATTATTCCCACGAAATTTCAACTCCTACAAAATTTTCACTCATTGTTTTAGTGCGTTACCTCCCTATCTCTCATTATTGCCATATTAAATTATTCCATTTAAACTATTGCTTTTCAATAACATTTTGTCGAAAATTACATTTAAAAGTATTCGTAAATTCGTTGCATCTTCTGATGTTTCTGTTATGATTATTTAAGATTGTATACTCATAAGTAGGTGAAGGAAAATGTTTACAATATCACAGCTGATTATTGGCTTCTTATTATCATTTGTTGTATCCATCCTCGCTACTCCACTCGTGAAAAAGTTTGCGATCAAAATTGGAGCTGTCGATCAACCTGACCACAGAAAAGTACACAAGGCAGTCATGCCAAGACTTGGTGGAGCAGCAATCGTAATAGGAACTGGTGCTGGATTTCTTTATCTGTCTCCATATTCATCATATATGCCTTATATTCTAGTAGGCGCAGCTATTATTCTATTAATAGGTTTTTTAGATGATAAATATACATTGTCTGCAGGAATTAAGATGATTGCTCAACTTCTAGCAGCGATCATCGTTGTGCAATCCGGATTAAAAATAGACTTTATCGCACTACCATTCGACGGAATACTAGACTTAGGTCCTTTTGGATACGTGGTCACGGTTCTATGGATCGTAGGTATAACGAATGCGATCAACCTGATCGACGGGTTAGATGGACTTGCAGGAGGAATCTCAACTATTGCATTTTCCTCAATGCTAGTAATGGCTATTTTTAATGGCAATCTTCTAGTAATCTCTTTAACTCTTATATTGATAGGAAGCACGTTAGGATTTCTCGTCTTTAATTTCCACCCTGCTAAAATATTCATGGGTGATACTGGAGCACTTTTCCTTGGATACGCTATTTCGATCGTATCGTTGATGGGCTTCTTTAAAAGTGTAACGCTATTTAGCTTCATTATCCCTGTTATTATTCTTGCAGTACCGATTTTTGACACGTTCTTCGCAATCCTTAGACGTATCATCACAAAGAAGAAGATATCGGATCCAGATAAATCCCATCTTCATCACTGTCTGCTCTCTATGGGGTATAGTCATAGATCAACCGTTTTAATTATCTATGGTCTTGGAGGATTCTTCGGGATATCAGCTGTCCTCTTCTCTAACGCAACACTTTGGGGCTCTTTTATCATCCTCGGGCTGATTCTAATCTCCATCCAGTTAACAGCAGAAATCGTCGGCTTGATTGGAGACAAGCGAAAGAAACCCCTCATCAATACAACAAAGAAAATCCTTTCATACAGTACCGCTATTAGAAAATAAACAAAAGCACAGGAGTTTAATCCTGTGCTTTTTAGTTAATCTAAAAGCCATTTTGAATAGAAATAGTGCTAATTTCCAACAGCCGTAGTAAGGATCTGAGCATCTTCATCTCTTCAAAATGCTCCGCAATTCCTCTCCAACTCTTTCTACAGAAGTCCGCAGGTAGTTAATGGCGGGGGAGTGTTTCCTGGTTTGATGATAACTTAGTAGGAGTGAATACGGCTTGACTCCCGTGGTCCAACGGGCGTTCGTCCACAGGAAAGCAAGCCGTATTCGAACTCCTACGGCTATAGTGCAGAAAATTAGGAATCCCAAACAATAAAGCACAGGGATTAACCCTGCGCTTTATTAATCTTATTTAAAAGCTGTTTTGTTTTAAACACAGAATCATACGATTTCAGCGTTGTTAAATAATCGATATGAACAACGAGATTGCTTTTTAATTCCTTATATTTAGTAATATCTTGAAAATGTTCGCTGATAAAATCCATATATACATCAGGGCTAACCTCTATGTATAACTCAGCATATTTCCCACCATCAAGTAAAGCACCGTTGAATTCGTTCATAATCGGCAAGAATTTAAATGTCGTATTCTGAGATTTATAGTAAGTTAACAGAGATCGCTTTTTATCCATATGTGTCGTAATATCTAGTACACAATTAGAGTATAAAGGAGAAATAGGACTCTGAACTTCATAAATCATCAACATCGTGTCCTCAAAGACTTCAGGGTGCTCCTCATATAACTCAAAGAGTTTGATACTTACTGCATAGTGGTCGATATGGGTATCGATCAATACCGGAAGAAAAACACGATTTGGTTTGATTGTAGTGAACAAGTCATAGAGTGGCTTTGAGAGATCTTCATGTACAAGATTTGTATCCTCAGCATCTAGAAAGTGAATATGTTCTTCCGGGACCCCAATCGATCTCGCGACATCGATGGCCTCCTCTTTTCTTTCTGCAATGATATCTTCAGCATTATCCTTTGACCCTTTGTTCCGACCGTCTGTTAAAAAGGCAATATGAACTTCTTTTCCTTCTTCTAAACTTTGAAGTATTGCACCACCGCACCCAATAATCTCATCATCAACATGTGGAGCTAATACCAACATACGCTCTCCTGAGAACGAATCCACGAGATGATTACGTTCCTTAATGATTAATTCATTTTCTTTGATCCACTGATTAAGGGACCGTTTAACCTTAAACCCATATACATACTGAGCAATGGGTCGAATTGATTTTTTAATTGAACTCATTTTTTTCACCCCAATTTATGCCGTGTCCGCATCTCCCCAAGCTATATACCATTTAGAGGCATCCGTAACTTCTTCGGCTGATTCGTTTAAATACTTAATCGAAAACCAGATGGAAGATGATTTTTTTATAAAATGATTTTTCTTAAGTGAAGTAGAAAGCTTTAAATCTTCCACTTCCCACATTTTAAGAACATCAAGTCCTAACACACCTTTACAGTATGATACTAAGTTGTCCAACATCTCTTTCTTAATATGGTCGTTCTTAGTAATAAACTCTGTAACAATTCCAGTTTTTCTTGTACCATTTTCATCGATCCTGATTACGCCTAGCCCTTGAATGGCATCTTCTCTAGAGAAAACCACTTTTACATAACGACTCTCTGGTTTTTCTGTGTACTTCCATTGTAGAAACTCTTCACTTCTGTTCTGATGAACTGATTGTGAAAGAGCATCCTTAATAAATGCAAGATGGCTCTCATCCAACTTGTTTACTTCGTTTAACTCAAACGTAAACTTCGAGCTTCTCAAAGCCGTTAGACGATCTAGTGCTCGAAGAGGTAGCTTTAAATACTTCTTAGAACCTGCAAGCGACTGATAACGAAGGACCTTTGCGTAAATAGAGATAGGAGCGATCCTCTTCCACCCAAGTTTTTCTAAAGGGGGTAAAGAATTATGATTTGGAAACGTGATGATCATGCTGATATCTTTCTTCTTCAACGCATCGATGGCATGTAAGTTGAGCTGTTTGTATATACCTCGTCCTTGAAAATCTGGATGAACCATCGAATCAACCGACTGCGCAGCTTGATAGACCTGATCTCCTATCGATACTTTTGTAATCAATACGACTCTCGATCCAACCAAGTCTCCGGTTTCCGTTACAGCACAAAAAATGATAGCGTTCATATCGCCACTCTGAAATTTCCATTTAAAATGCTCTGCACTCATCTCTTTAGAAAAAACCGCTCTGTATAGTTGCTTGTACTTATCGAAATCCGCTGGTTCATACTCTCGATAAACAATCGTTTCACTCATTATTTTGCAACCTTCTTTCTAACTTTACCTAATTTCTCTAAGATGAACTTTTTCTCATTTTTCACAGTCCCGAATGCTAACAATATCAATGCGTAAACAATCATTCCAATTATGATCTGGACGATGATTTCAAGAATAACATTCCCAAACGGAAAGCGCCCGACTCCATAAACACATGCTCCCATGGACAAGGCAGCAATAATGGTTTGTACGTGTGCTTTACTGAAGGAGATTTTGATGGTCGTAAGGTTAACGGTTTTATAATAACTCAGTAAGAAATAGACTACGTAAGCAATCAATGTAGCGTACGCCGCCCCAATGTATCCGTACATCGGAATAAGTACAAAGTTTAATCCAATGTTCACAAGCGCAGCAATAACCGAGATGTTTGCTATCTCTTTACTTCTTTTGATGATCTCCAAACTTTTATTAAAGTATTGTCTGATCCCAAGGAATAGGAAGCCGAATGTAACGATCGGCATGATGATATAACCCTGCTGGAAATCATTCTTTATGAATAGGCTGGCTAAATTATCAGAAACTGCTGCTAATCCGACAGCACAAGGAATCAGGACGAGAAGGAAATATTTAAAGATCTTATTCAGTACGCCATTCAGTTCCGTCTCTGTATTATTTTCACTTAAGCGGAACAAGATCGGCTCAGCCGTTGTCATAAAAATCGTAATAAGCGGCATCATAATTTGTTGAGCGAACGAGTAATTGATGGAATAAATCCCAACTTCATCGCTATTTCGCAAAAACTCGATCATATACCGGTCTGATAGCGTTAGTAACCAGTGCACACCTAGGATGAGGATGAATGGCAGTCCGTACTTCACATAAGGTTTTATATATTCAAAATCGATATCGCTTCTCTTAATAAGACGCAGACCTTTTCTATCTTTCAGAATAACAACCGCAATATAGATGATATCTGAAATAATCGTAGATAAAATAAGTGCATTGATTGGTGACTGAATAACATCTAACAAATAGAGAAAAAGTAAGAAGCGTGAAAAAACCGTAACTGACGTTAAAATCGTGGCAAACCTTGCCTTTCGTTTTGCCCTTAAATAAGAAAACATAAAGGAATGGATGTTAGCTGAAAACAAAAGGACAATGCTGATCAACGCATACTTTTCTGGAATAATCTTTTCTGTTATGCCCAATACAGCACCCACATAGATTAGGATGGATAAAACTGAGGCTGTAAGTAATGCCATCAAGAATGAAATGGAGATCAACTGATCCTCTCTTTGCTCTTTTTCACTCGTGCTATAAAAACGAATAAAAGCAACGTTGATCCAGTTTACTGAAATAATACCTAATAATCCTACTGTTGAATTGATAAGGCTGTACTGTCCAAACTCTTCTGTCGTAAAACGCTCAGTGAATATAGGAACAAGCATAAACCCTACAATCATTGGAACAATGTAAGTAATCGCATAATAAAACAGATCTGAACCGAATGATTTATTGCTCATCTAAAGCCTCTCCTACATAGTAATTTCAACATCTGTCCATAAAAAACATCCGGGGAGATGTTAATCCCCAGATGATGGTGAAGTGTGATTTAAATGTTGTTGAAGTGCAGCTGAAATTTCATTCACACTATCTTCATACGGTTGAAAATAGTATACGCCATTAATTCTTGCATCTTCACCGTTAAATTTCTTCGTTTCAATTGCGTTACTCGACATATTACTAAATTGACGTTGTAGGGAGAAAAGCTCGCCTGCACGTAAGTTTGTTGAGATATTTTCGCCAAGGTGTCCAGCAATCTCATCGATCTTAAATAGACCATTTGCAGTAAATACTTTACTGATCGCTGCTTGAATAACTTGTTTCTGACGATCAGATCTACCGAAGTCACTATCGAAGCGTCTCATTCGAACGTAGGCGAGTGCTTCCTCACCATCTAATTCCATTGAACCTTCTTCGAAATAGATTTTCTTACCATGTTCTTCATCGCTATATTCCCAGAAGTCAAACGGTACATCAACTTCCACTCCGTTAAGATCATCGATCACGCTTTTGAAGCCTTCGAAGTTAGCTTTCACATAGTAGTCGACTGGTACATCCAAGAAATTCTCAACAGTTTCAATCGTCATATCAGGTCCGCCGAAAGCATGCGCGTGATTGATCTTATCCTGCTTTCCTCTACCAGCGATTTCAACTCTGGTATCTCGAGGGATACTGACCATCTTAGCGGTTTTCTCTTTAGGATCAATCGTTAATAAAATAAGTGTATCTGTTCTTCCGTTATCTCCTCCGGTCGAATAATCCTCAACACCCATCAATAATATTGAAAAAGGGTCTTCCCCTATACTTATCGCATCTTTTCTTAACTCTGATTGATCGCCTCGCTCTAATTCATTGTAGGTTTGTTTGGATGCCTGCCACCCTTGAAATGCAAGATAACCTGCATAGCCTCCTATTCCAACCACAACGATTAAAACGAAAAGAAATACTTTCCTTAGCAGTGAGCGTTTCTTCCTTCGCCTAATTCTAGACTTATTATTACTCAAAACTTAGCGCCTCATTTCTTATCCTAGCCTTCGTTAGTTACTATTATAACTAAACTCTAACCATAAGAATAACATTATTTGTGATAAAACCAACCAATATCAAGAATAATCACATATTTTGTATTTCGGTTTCGGCTATATAGTTATATCATTCGTACTTCTGAGTAATTTATTGCTTGTTGAATTACATTTCTGCTCTGTTAATTATTGCATGTTACCAAGACAATTGAATGGCCTTTCCCCACTGAGGAAAGGCCATGTCGTTCGTTATTTATTGATTTCTTAATAGTTGGCTTTCAGGTACTTTACGTAGTGCCTTAGCAGGCGATCCAACCACGATCGTTTCCGCTTCTACATCTTTTGTAACGACGCTACCGGCTGCAACTGTTCCGTCTTCGTGGATGACTTTACCTGGTAAAATTGTGGAGTTAGCGCCGATTCGACCTCCATCTTTTACGGTTACACCTTTGAAATGATCATATCGTTCAGCTGACCGAGCAAGATAGTTATCATTTGTTGTGACAACATAAGGAGCTACGAAAACAAAATCCCCGAGCTCAGAATAGGCAGTGATGTAACAGTTCGTTTCAAGCTTACACTTTTGACCAACTTTACAATCGTTTTCTACAGCAACGCCGCGGCCAACGATCGTTTTCTCACCAATTGTCACTCGCTCTCTAATAGTAGCAAGATCAGCAACAAAAACGTCTTCGCCAAGCTCTGCATTCGCATAAATGATCGATGAAGTTCCAATTGTTGTACCAGATCCAATAATGGTTGGAGGCAACTTCTTCACGTCTGGCAGAATAGAGTTTTTCGCTCTAGCTGGCTGCTTACCGATAACAGCATTATCTTGAACCATTACGCCGTCACCGATTTGAACGCCATCATAAATAATAACATTATGGCCGACAACGACATTCTCGCCGAATGTTACGTTATCACCGATAACCACATTTTCACCAATTTTTACAGGTTTCATTTTAACACCCTTTGCTTCTTGTTATTAAACGCCGTAGAATTCTTCGATCTTTTCAACAACATATTCCTGTTGTTCACGAGTCAGTTCAGGGAACATCGGTAATGAGATCACTTCATCACATGCTTTCTCTGTAATAGGAAGATCACCTTCATTATAACCCAAGTCAGAGAACACTGGCTGAAGATGCAAAGCCTTAGGGTAATAGACCATCGATGCTACTCCATGCTCTTTCAAGAAGCTCTGTAGCTCGTCTCGTTTAGAGACACGAATCGTATACTGATGGAAGATGTGATAGTTGTGTTCTTCAACGAAAGGTGTAACAACATGGTCACCAAGCTTTTTCTGTAACAATTCAGTATATACAGAAGCATTTTCTCTTCTTTGCTTACTCCAGTCATTTAAATGAGCGAACTTTACATTTAAAATAGCTGCTTGTAGTTCATCTAGACGGCTATTGTAGCCTAGGACATGGTGGTAGTACTTGGGCTTACTTCCGTGAACACGGATGACGCGCATTTTTTCAGCAATTTCATCATCACTTGTAATGATCATACCAGCATCGCCATAAGCACCAAGGTTCTTAGTTGGGAAGAAGCTGTATGTTGCAGTCGTTCCAAGTTCTCCAACCTTCTTACCTTTGTATTCTGAACCGATTGCCTGAGCAGCATCTTCCACAATCGCCAGATTATGCTCGTCAGCAATTTCTTTCAGTGCATCCATATCAGCCATTTGGCCATATAAATGAACAGGAATGATCGCTTTTGTTTTATCTGTTACAGCTTCTTTAACTTTCTTTGGATCGATGTTGTATGTTTTCTCCTCAATATCAACAAAAACTGGCTTAGCTCCGATGCGAGCAATCGCTCCAGCCGTTGCAAAGAATGTGAAAGCAGGGCAGATGACCTCGTCTCCTTGCTCAACGCCACATCCAAGTAATGAAATGTGCAGTGCGTCACTTCCATTTGCTACACCTACACCGTGAGTCGCACTACTGAACTCTGCTACATCACTTTCAAGCTTCTTCACATTTTTACCTAGAATAAATTGCGCACTAGACATCACTTCTTCAAGTGCAGGCATGATGTCTCCTTTTAAGTTTTGAAACTGTTCTGTTAAGTCCAGCATAGGTACTTTCATAATGTAGACAACCTCTCTTTTTAAATAATTATTTTACTATTTTTTCGTATAACGCTACGAGACGTTCACTTTCTTTATCCCAGTTATAGTATTGCTCTACAGCTCTACGACCGTTTTCTCCCATTTCTTTTGCTTTCTCTGGGTTCTCTTTCAACCAGATCATCGCATTAGAAACATCATCGATATTTAATGGGTCCACACATATTCCGCAATTGTTTGTTTCCACAATCTCTTTCCATAATGGAAAATTAGAAGCGATAACTGGAATTCCTGCAGACATATACTCAAACATTTTGATTGGAAGCGATACGATAAATCGTGGTTCTGGGTGCAGAAGAACAAGTCCTGCGTCTGCTTCAGCTAGCGTATTTTTAACAGCAGCTCGATCCAAATATCCTCTAAAGTCAACATGCTTCCAGCCACTCATCGTCTTCACATCGTCATGTAAAGATGGCGGAGCAAACGATCCTCCAAGAATAAATTCAGCAGGTGTGGTTTCATTCACCTTTTCAACCGATCGAATCATTTCTTTGATTCCTCTAAGTAAATAGATTCCCCCAAGGTAAACGACTGAAAATGCGTCTTTCGCTGGTTTATCCACCACTACATCCTTCATTAATTCGTTTAGTAAAGGATAATTGTGAATGGTGATGCTATTTTCATTGTATTTTTTAAACCGTTCATTGATATGAGGGGTTGCAGTGACGATCGCATCAAAACGCTTTGACGCGAAACGTTCAACCTTTTCAGAACCAAATGAGATACCTTTTCGCAGCTTGCCAGGGATCCATTGCTTCGACATAATCTGCTGAGGCAAATCCTCATGTACGTCATAGATTACGGCTTTCCCTCGTTTTTTCAACTTAAGACCGATCGGCATCAGTTCAGGGTCATGAAAATGATAGACGTCAGCGTCTACTTCAATGGCTTTTTGAAAGACGGCCGCTGTGGTTTTTCGCATACGATTCAGAGGCTTTTCCTCTTTTGCTTCGACCCCAACGATTTGAACGCCATGCTCCATTCTCGTTTCAGCATTCGGTACGATGTACGTAACCGAGTGACCTGCTTTCGCAAGGGATTGGCATTCCTTTATTAAAATTCTTGTATCCATCGATTGATGGACAGAAGTCAGGTGACAAATATTCATTTCATCACTTCACAATCTTTTCCGTGTTTTTCGTTACGTTTTGATAGATCTGTTGTAAGTGCTGATTTACAGCCGTTTCACTAAATCGCTCTTTGCATTCTAATCGAATGGTGTCAGGATGATATTCTTCATACTGCTTCTCCATGTTGCTCATTGCAGTTCCTAAAGCATTACTGTCATCAACTGGAACGAGCACTCCGGTTTTATCTGACACAATGGCTTCGGGCCCGCCACACTTTGTTGCAATCAATGGCTTTCCTGCAGCCATCGCTTCAACTAGCACAACACCGAACGTTTCATAACGACTAGCTAAAACAAATACGTGGGCTTCTTCAAGTGCACTTTTCACTTGCTCTTTATCTAGTGCTCCAAGGAACTCAATCTGATTTGAGAGACCTTTTTCTTTAACGAGGGCTTCGAGCTCTCCTCTAACAGGCCCATCTCCACCAATTTTCAGCTCAGCAGCTGTACCTTTAAACTTCTTTTCAAATGCATCGATCAAAACATCCATACCTTTGTTTCGATTTAAATTTGCTACTGAAATAAATCGAAATGGTTCGTTTGGCACCTTGTCTGGCACTTGGAAAAAAGAAGGATCTACTGCATTTGGAATCAGGTGAATAGGCTTTGTTGTGTATTCTGCTAGCTCATTCCTCAGTCTTGGACCAACAGCAATTATTTCATTTGCCTGGTCAAGCGCATCTTTTACAAGCCTTTTTTGATAAGGCTTTAATAGTCCTCTTCCAAAAACCGAAGAATGCTCTGTGATGACAAGTGGTATATTTTCTTCTTTACTAATCTTCGCCGCCGCATACCCTGCCCAAAGGCAGCTATGAGCATGAATTACGGTTGGCTTCCCTTGCTCAGAGACAAGCTTATTATATAATTTCTTTAAACGATTATAAAAGATACCTTCTGTCGTATAGGGAAGATTTGCGAAGTAATTGTAACCCTTCATTCGATAGGTAACAATTCCGTTTTCTTTATTTACGGTCAATCCTGAATTATCCTTTTGCTTTCCAAATGTTTTGATACTCCATATTTCTGGATAAGCCACTGTAATCTCAAGGTCATCACCGTGAAGGGATTCAGCTTGTCTCTTATAGAATATACCTCGATAAGGAATCAATTCTTCAGGGTAACCAGAAGGCACAACTAATACGCGCGTCAATACTGACAACTCCTTAATCTGAGACTTCCTCTAGCAGGTCTTGTACGATTTTTTCCCAAGAATACTCTTTCACAACAAAATGACGTCCGTTAAGCGACAGCTCTTCGTATTGTTCCGGTGTCAGGTCTGCACAATACCTGATCTTCTCAGAAATATCTTGAGAATTCTCAGGTTCTGCAACGATGCCGCAGTGATTGCTTTCAAGTAAGTTCACACTTTCACCTGCACCGCAGTAAAGGATTGGAACTCCAGAAGCTAGTGCCGGGAATATCTTCGACGGGCGCGCCCCCTTGAAAAGTTCAAGATCTTTAAGAGATACAATACTATAATCAGTGATTGAAAACACTTTTGGCATTTCACTTACAGGAACTGAATCGTGAAAAACAACGTTATCTAGTTCCAACTCTTCTTTTAACTGAACAAGGTTGTCTTTTTCAGGGCCGTCACCAATAAATAAAAATCTAAGATCATCCCGATCCTTCACTTGCGAAATAGCCCTAAGAACGGATTCTAGACCTTGTGCATAGCCCATTCGACCAGCAAACGTATAGACTGTTTTCCCTTCAAAACCAAGTTTTTCGATCCACTCTTTGTCTTTTGGTTCACGATTGAACGTTTTGATGTTTACACCGTTCGGAAGTAAGAAAACGTTCTGTTCTTTAATTCCTTTGTCCTTTAAATACTGTGCGATGCCCTCCGTGGCAGCTGCAAGCTTCCATGACTTACGATAGAGCCAGTCTTCCAGCTTTTGTGCTAAAGAGATAAAGTTCTTGTTTTTAACGATTCCAAGCTCTACTGCAGACTCAGGCCAGATATCAGCGATGTTAAACACAAACTTTGCTCTTTTCATTTTTGAAGCGAGATAACCTGTAATACCAAGGAATAATGGTGGAGAGTTACAGATGATCACATCAGTTGGTTTAGCTTTCAAGATGGAATAAAATGCACTGAACGTAAATGAAAAATATGAAGTCAGACGTCTCCAGAAGCTCCCCTTTGGACTTGGATAGATCCAGCTACGATGAACCGTCAATCCATCATACGAATCTTTTTGATAAAATTTCCCTTTATACTCATCAGGAATAATGCCATGAGGGTGGTGTGGGAAAGCAGTAACGATTTCCACCTGGTGTCCTCTACGCTGTAGTTCTTTACCTACTTCATATAAGCGAATTTGAGGCGCACCGACCTCGGGAGGAAAATGCTGACTCAATAACATGACTTTCATAAATGAACTCCTCTACTTTACTCGAAAGTTGCTACGATTTTTGATGAAGCATCTCCGTCACCAAATATCGATTTGTATTCAGGATTAACATCCTTTTTAACAGCACTCAGTATCTTTTCTTTGTTAGTTCCTACAAGGATATTTGCGTCACTCTCAAGTGTTTCTACCCATTCTGTTTGCTCACGCATCGTTACACAAGGAACCTTCATAAAGTAAGCTTCTTTCTGTACCCCGCCTGAATCCGTCAAAATTTTGAGCGCATGACTTTCAAGCGTAAGCATATCGAGGTAGCCGACAGGCTCGATCACATACAGATTTGGAATCTCTTCAAGATTTAATCCTAGTCGTTCGATGACATGACGAGTTCTAGGATGGATCGGCCATACTTTTGGTTCTGGTATTTCTTTAAAAGCATTAAGAATTTCTTCAATATTTTCTTTCACATCCGTATTTTCAGCGCGATGCACGGTAATCAAGTAATATTCTTTTGAAGTTAAATCATGCTCTTTCAGAACGTTAGACTTATCTTCAGCTAGCTTCCGATTATACTCGACTGCATCATACATGACATCTCCAATGTTATAGACACGATCGGTGATAGATTCGTTCGTTAGGTTCTTAACAGCAGTATCGGTAGGACAGAATAAATAGTCGGATACATGATCCGTCATGATGCGGTTGATTTCTTCTGGCATCTTCTTATTAAAACTACGTAGGCCAGCTTCAACATGCACGACTGGAATATGTAGCTTCGCTGCACTTAGTGAACCTGCAAGTGTTGAGTTTGTATCACCATACACCAATACATAGTCAGGCTTCTCTTTCAATAGTATCTCTTCGATTTGAGTCAACATTTCCCCAGTTTGTTTACCATGGGAAGATGAACCTATACCTAGATGGTAATCTGGCTTTGGAATGTGGAGTTCATCAAAAAAGATATCAGACATGTTCTTGTCATAATGTTGACCAGTATGGATAATAAGCTCTTCGTGACGCTTTCTTAGCTCTCTAGAAACCGGAGCAGCTTTAATAAATTGAGGACGAGCTCCAAGTACAGTAATAAATTTCACGTGATCACCTCAAGTTAAGTATTAGAATGCATACAAACAATGGCAAGCACGCTCACGAAGAGCATGCAAGCCATTTTGTAGTTTACAGTTTATAGTATTTAGCTGGTTTTTCGACGTTTTTGAATGCATTGCGTGTATCAAAGATAACAGGACTTCTTTCTGCGATCATTTGATAGTCAAAGTCAGAATGGTCAGTCGCTAGTAAGACTAGGTCCGCATTCTCAACGAGCTCTTCCGTTAGAGCAACGGTTTCATTCACTCTTTCTGCTACTTTAAAGGATTCAACGTGTGGATCTGCTACGATCCAGTCTGCACCAGCTTCCTCTAGTTGCTCAAGGATAGGTAGGACTGGAGATTCACGAACATCCTCAATATCCTTCTTGTATGCAACACCTAGAACAACGACACGTGCACCGTTAAGAGCTTTTTTATCTTTGTTTAAAATCTGCATGCAGCGATCGATAACGAAATCAGGCATGCTCGTATTGATCTCACCTGCGATTTCAATAAGGCGTGTATGATAGTCATACTCTCTAGCTTTCCATGTAAGGTAGAATGGGTCGATCGGAATACAGTGACCGCCAAGACCTGGTCCAGGGTAGAACGGCATGAATCCGTATGGCTTCGTAGCTGCAGCATCGATCACTTCCCAAACGTCGATGTTCATCTTGTTGCATAGAATCGCCATTTCATTTGCAAGTGCGATATTGATGTTGCGGAATGTGTTTTCTAGAATCTTCTCCATCTCAGCGACAGCAGGACTCGATACTTCGTGCACATCACCTTCTAACACATTACGGTACATCGCTGAAGCGACTGTTGTACAAGATGGGGTAATACCACCGACAACTTTTGGTGTGTTCTTTGTATTATAGATTTTGTTACCTGGGTCAACTCGTTCAGGAGAATATGCGATGAAGAGGTCTTCCCCACATACTTTACCTGTCGCTTCAAGGATTGGTTTTAAGATCTCTTGTGTTGTACCTGGGTAAGTTGTACTTTCAAGCACGATAAGCATTCCATCATGTAGATACTTCGCAATTTCTTTTGCAGAGCTTTCAACATAAGAAGTGTCAGGCTGCTTGTACACATCGAGTGGAGTCGGAACACAGATCGCTACAGCATCAACGTCCGTAATTCTTGAATAATCGGTCGTTGCAACTAATTGCTTCTTTTCAACGTACTCTGCAAGCTCTTCGTCGACGACATCTCCGATATAATTGATACCGTCATTAACGAGGCCAACTCGCTTTTCCTGAACATCAAAACCAATAACATTGTAACCAGCTTTTGCTTTTTCAACAGCTAGTGGTAGGCCAACGTAACCTAATCCGACTACACCGATTGTAGCTGTTTTGTTTTCAATCTTTGCTAAAAGTTCCTTTGCATTCGTGTTCAATTGAATATCAACCATGATTATTCCTACTTTCTTTTATATTAATCGCGTACTTTGATTGGAGCATTCGTTTCTGCAGAGTCGTATAGCGCTAATACGAGTGCTAGTGCCTTCTTACCGTCTTCACCCGTTACGACAGGCTCACGATCTTCCTCAATAGCCTTTACCATATCCTCAATAATCCACTGATGTCCTGGTTTACCGAATGGATCAGCTTTCACTTTCTCGATAAGCGTGTTGCTCTCTTCGTCATTTAAATCTTCGATCGTCAAGTGTTCAAAGAGGGTTGCTGTCGTACCACCAATTTTTACCGAACCAGTTTCACCGAACAAACTGATCGTCTCTTCAAGGTTCTTCGGATATATCGTAGTAGCAGCTTCGATCACACCGAGTGATCCATTTTTAAAACGAATAACGCCTGTTGAAACATCTTCCGCTTCTATATCTCTAAGCCTTGTAGCACTCATGCTGTAAACTTCCTCAGCATCGCCCATCAACCACAGAATCAAGTCCAAATTATGTATCGCTTGATTCATTAAAACGCCGCCGTCAAGAGCTTTTGTCCCTCTCCAAGGGGCCTGGTCATAATAAGCTTGATTACGATTCCATCTTACAGTAGCGTTTGCGTGACTTAATTTACCAATCTTACCCTGGTTCATTAATTCTTTAATCTCCATCATCACTGGACGGAAACGGTTCGGATGCACTACTGATAGCTTAACATTATTTTCTTTGCATGCATCGATAATGCGTTGAGAATCTTCAAGAGTAAGAGCAATTGGCTTTTCTACCACGATGTGTTTCCCGGCAGCCGCTGCTTGTACAGCGAGATCGCCATGAAAACCACTTGGCGTACAGATGTTAATCACATCGACATTGTCATTCGCCAATAATTTGCTAAAATCATCAAAAGCTTCAACACCATAATCTATTACAAATGGTTCCATTTTTTCAGCAACAGTATCACAAACAGCAAATAGCGTAGCACCTTCAGCTGCTTGAATTGCATCAGCGTGTTTCTTTGCTATATGGCCACAACCTACAATTGCAAAATTCATATGTGTAAAATCTCCTTTTCAATTTCCTATATATAGTTTTCTACCGGACTTTATATTTTATGAACATACTTGTAAAGACATCTATATAATAAAATCTTCTATAGTAATTGTATAGTAATTATTTTCAATATCAATTATTTTGTTAAATCGACTAAAATTCGACTAAAATCAAAAAGACATCAACCGATCAGATGCCTTTTTGCACATACTAAATTTTCTATACCACTCTTCTTATTTTATAAAACTGTTTTAGTTAATTACCGGTGAAGTACGATGTTAAGTATTGCGCCCAAATGTTGTGGCCCATCTCATTCGGCTCGCTTTTATCTGTGAGGTACTCGTTCATCTTTTCATCATCTAAAGCTGGCCAAGCTTCCCAGTGATCGAGATAAATATAGTCGTGATCCGAAGCGAAGCTTTCAAGATCCTCTATTTGTAAAGGATAATACGTCGCATCGTATAAAGGATTCGATGGCTGAAGCATAATGGTGACATCTTCATTCACTTTTTTATATTTATTTATCAAGTTGGTTGTGATTTCAAGAGAATCTTCAATACGGATAATTCCATTATTTTTAAGCAAGAAGGGTTCTAGTAGCAGCACATCTACGTTAGAAGCTGTAATTTCCTGAACAACCTCATCTGACGTTTTGTCTCCAAACGACTTAACCGTTAGCTCAAATACTCCGTCTCCATATGTATTGTCCAGGTTTTCTTGTAACACTGCTGGCCAGCCGACTGCTTCTTCGGATGTAGCCGCAGAACCCACCGCCTCCACTTTTACTGGAAGCTCACCGTTTTCAATCGCTTTTGTTAATTCTGTGGGGAGATTTGAGGCGAGCTCATTCATTCCTTCAGAGTTCTGATTCTTATTATCTCCCTTATCTTTCACCCCTGCTGAACTTACTTCAGTAGCTCCAGCGCTACCTTCATAATTAGTCGCTCTACTTTCCCAATGACTCTTTCCTAATATAATGACAACTATACATGCTAGTAACAGTACGATATTCATTACTTTGTTCAAACAAAGTCCCCCTCAGCTTTTGTTAGAAATATTATCCTTATTTGATTACATTTACTAATACTTAGTTTCAATTATATAGAGAGACCCCCACAAAATAAACAATATATCGAAAATTGTTTGTCTTTGTTTAAACTAGTCGAAAACAAAAAGGTGCTACCGATCATAGATCGGTAGCACCTCGAGTAATCATGGATTACTTCACTAGCTTTTGAAGCTCGTCTTTCGTCATTTCACTAACAGCACCATTTCCACCTAGTACCTTCACAGAAGTAATATCATTCGTGTAGAGGTACTTCGTAAGGAATGATTCAACCTCACCCGGAACATCATCTTTCTGTACCAGGATCATCGTTCCGTTGTTCATCGTTACAAGTGGAGCTGAAGCAAGAGCATCAGGGAACGTCTGTCCGCTTGCTACATAAAGAGTATCAGTAGAGTCTGCGAACATCGTTTGAATTGCTGCAAGCGTTCCGTAACGATTCTTACCTTTCAGACGTTCAGTATTCGAAGCAATCTTTTCAACTTCTTTGAATACATCGTCAGAAATTGCACCTGTACCACCTAGAACATATACATTTTCACCAGCGAGAACTTCTTTCGCTTCCTTCGTTAACTTCTTACCATCCGTTAGTACGATAGGCATTCCATTTTCACCAGCAACACTTGCAGCACTTAGGGCGTCTGCATATGTCATGCCAGTTGCAAGGAAGACACCATTACCAGCGAATTCAAGTTCACTCTGTAGGTGATCGACAATCTTAATGTTTGTGTCGAATCGACTCTTACCAGAAAGTCTTTCAACATTCTTCGCACTCATTCCAAGTTCAGCAAGTTGTACAACTACGTCATCAGAAACTACGCCAGTTCCACCAACGATAATTGCATTTTCTGCACCTAGACGAGAGATTTCAACTTTCACTTGATCGGAAAGCTTTCCTTTTGGTCCTGCAAGTAAGATTGGAGCACCGTAAGCAGATGCTAGAGGTCCTACAGACAGGGCATCAGGGAAGTCATAGCCAGTTGTGATCACAACTGTTTTGCTATCTTCTTCTCCAAAACCATTTGGATACATTTCTTTTGATGTAGCGATCGCTGTACCTTCACGGTCTTTACCTTTGATAACGTCTACTACTCCGCCATCTACAGAAACAGGAAGAATAGAGAGTACTTCACCAGTATCAGCATCTGTTAAGAATACACCAGCAGTGTAATCACCTGAGGACTCAGGGGCTGTGATCTTTACATCTGTTTTAAATGATTTTCCTACTCCGAGGTCAAACGTTTTATCTGTTGCTTGTAGTTCACCTTCACCTTCAACACCTGGGCTTGTTACTTTTTGTTCTGTAATTGCTAGATCAACTGCAGTGTCGCCACCTTCAGCAGTAGAGTAACCATAAACGGCTACAAGATATTGGCCATCTTCAAGATTATTCAGCTTCACAGCTTCATCAGAAGAGGCGGAGCCTGAGCTAGCAACCATCTTAGGACCATCTTCAGTAACTTTATAGAACTCTAAGTCAACATCGTCCAATGGGTTATTCGGATTAGAAGTTACCACTTCTAGAGAGATGTTGTTCTCAAGGTTAAGACTTTTAACGTAGTAATCTTGTAAAGGAACTTCAACGTTTTCCTTCGTTGTTTCTGCCTTACTGAAGTCTCCAGTTTCTACTTTCACTTTCTTAGAAGTAGACATGTAGTTTTCAAACATAACTTCTTTCGTTGCTTCAAATCCTGCAGGTGTTTGACCAAGATCAATCTGACCTGGGGATTTCACGACACCTTGAACAAATGCTTCAAAGTTGAATTTGTTCATTTCTTTGCCTTCTTCAGGACCAAACGTACCGTAGATAGCTACTTCCCATACTCCTGCTTTAGGACTTTCAAATACGTTTTCTTCTACTTTCAATCCACCATTACCGTACCCAGCGTAGCCCTGATAGCTACTTACTTGTGTACCATTTGGATCGAAGACCATCATTCTTACACGGCCTTGATATTCGCCATTTTCTTGTAATGCTTCAAGAGCAAAGCGAATTTCATCCATTCCAGGCTTTACATCAAAGTAATAGTGCTTTGTTTGAGAAGCTTGCACTTCGTTCTCATCACTAAAGCGATACTTATTATCAGAAGTAAACTGTTCACCCATAATGATTGTTTGGTGAGATCTAGCTTCTACATAGCTTGTGGAAGAATCATCAATAACTAGCGTACCTTCATTTCTACCAACCTCAAGCTGAGATTTATCATACGTTACTGTAATTGCTTCACTCTTACCTGCTTCTAGCGTGATCGACTTTTTAGAAGGAGTAAACCAGCTCTCAGACGGAGTGATAGAAAGCGTTTTCTTCTCATCAGTTGGGTTCTCGATTAGAACTTCAACCTTTTCTGGAACTTCTTGATTTCTTACGTAAAGGCCTGCACCACCAGATACTTTCTCACCGTGGTAGACTTTCACGTTTACTTCTTTTAACTCATTAACAAAGTTATTCTTCAAATATTCAAATGCAGCAGGGACGTCGATAAGACCAGCACCTTGTTGAGTACGAGTGTACCCTTCAAGTGGTTTAGCTGTTTGAATCAACGCTTCACGAGCTGTTTCATAATCAAATGGTACGCGATCCTTAAGAGAAGCTTGCTTTAATAGCGCCAGAGCACCAGCTACATAAGGAGCTGACATACTAGTACCTTGAAGAACTGCATAATTACCCAATTGAGCAGGATAAGCTGCAAACGCTGCTCCTGGAGCTACGATATCAGGCTTTTGCATTCCATCTTCACGTGGCCCGTTAGAAGAGAAGTACCAAAGTCCGTCTCCTTCTTTCGGAGTTCCATCCTCGTTTTTACCATATGGATATGCACCATATTCTGTTGCCCACATTGTTTCGTCTATGTGTGCTCCTACTGATACAGATGCTGTGCTTGTTCCAGGAGAACCTACAGTATCTGCTCCAGGACCAGAGTTACCAGCAGACATCGAGAAGATTGTTCCGAATTCTTCAGATAGGATATTAGCTAGTTGATCATCTGAATCCGTTCCATCGTTCAAGTCTGGCAAGGAACCTAGACTCATATTTACAACATCAACGCCAAAACCGCCTAAGTCTTCAGGAAGAGCTGCATCTACCATCGCTGACATAATGCTGTAGCTTGAAGCACCGCCCTCAGCTTTAAATACTTTTAAACCAACAAGTTCCGCACCTGGAGCTACACCATCTTTAGAAACTGCCCCTAGAGCGTTTGTGCGTGCAGGGCCATTCGCTGCTGTAATACCAGAAACGTGAGTTCCGTGGCCGTTAACATCGAAGAAAATGTTAGCAAACTGACCTTCAGAATCGAGTGAGTTAACACGGAAGTTAGCTCCTACAAGGTCGTCATCTGGATTTACATCAAACGTACCAGCTTGATTATTTTTGTATGGAATTTCATCAGAGAAGTCTTTATCGTTATCTTTGTCGATATAAACCTCTTCATCAACCATCAATACGCCAAATGCGTCAGCATCGTTACCTTCTTCAGCATCGTTATTATCTTCAGTTACTTCTCCATCAGCGTTCATGTCACCTGCGTTGTAGTCAGGTGCAAGCATGCCAAAATGGTACTCATCATCAGAAGCATCGATACCTGCTGTTACATATGTATCACCATCAGCAGTGAATGAAGCGCCTTCATCAAACGTTTGATCAAATACGACGTCACCTTCTGCAAGCAGCATATCTCTTTCATAAGTCTGATCGCCTATTGTATAATCACGCACACCTACGATTTTTGACTTCCCAAAATACCCATCTTTTAATGTTGCAGTAAATGCTTCGTGACCTGGGTCTGGACCAGAGTCAATGATTCCTACTCTTACTCCTGAACCATCGTATTTGTTGTGAAATTCATCTACACCAGTTGCATCGTGAGTTTCCTCAGTTTGTGGACCATCAACTTCTCCACCTTGTTCATTAACTGGCTTAATATCAGGATCATCGAACGTCTTTTCCAATTCTACAGTACCGTTTTTACCTAGTGATGCAACGTCTGCAAGGTTATAAACGTCCATAACTTTTGAAGTTGGCATTTCTGTTAAGTAAATATAGTTCTTATGGTTGTCCTTTACTGTGACACCCAACTTCTTTAGTTGAGAGGTGATATCTTTCTTCCCTTTTGTAACAACGATTAGTTCTTGAGATTGCTGACCACTAAGTGCGAGAGCAGAGATCTCCTGAGAAATCGGTGCCTTAAACTTCTTCGTCTCTTGTAATGCTGCATCAGCCACTTCCGGATTGTATCCGACGCTCGCAAAAGATGAGGCGATCAGAGATGCCCCAGCAACGACGGAAAGAACTTTGTTCTTGAATGTCATGTATAAATTTCCCCCTAAGTTAGTTTAAAAAATCCCTCTTCATCCGACCCTCCCCGTTAGATATTTACAAAATTTCTGTATTTTCAGTTTACTGGTAACATTACAAACCGTCAACAAAAAATTGTATAAAATTACAAGAATTTTAAATAATATAACAATATGGTTGAGGATATTCTCTAATTCTACTAGTTCAAAAAAAAAAGCCTCGAAATGAATCGAAGCTAATAGAGAAGACGATGATCAATTGTCCAAGCAAGCTCAACAGAAATGGCGCCGTAGCCGCCTAAAATGTTATACGAATTTGCTCCTCTGTTTCTTAAATAAGTCAACTCTTGTGAGACCTCAGGAAGTAACTTATCTGGATGCGTGAGCATGATCGGGCTATCTTTCTTTGAAGAAAGAGCTCCTCCAACAAGAGCATCAGGGAAGTTCGTACCTGTTGCAATATAAATATGTTCTAGATAAGAAGAATTGAATCTCTTAATCACTTGGTAGTTTGTTTCATAACGATCTTTTCCACTTATTCTTGTAGTGGGAACGCCTAGTGAGTCAGTAGTATGACTTGTAATGACCCCTTCTCCACCAATTGTATAAGATTCGGTTATACGATTGTTTTTCAGATAGGACACTACTTCTGCTGGAACTTTGTTTTTTTGAACAAATAAAACCGGGGTTTGCATCTTTCCTGCATAAGGAGCAATCGAAAGGGCGTCTGGAAAGTTCTCACCAGATGCAATCATAGCTTCGTCGGTTTCAAATGGAATCGCCTCGTTTATTGCAACTGACGTTTCATAACGGTCTTTTCCAGATAATCGAATCGTTCTCATCCCACTTTCGACTAATTGATCTTCAATTTCATTCGAAACGGCACCACTTCCACCAACGATTACAACATGTGTTACCCCGAGCCTATAAAGCTCTTCTTTATTCGCAGCAGAAAGTGACTTTTTCTGTTGTAAAAGGATAGGGGCATCGAGGTATGTTGACAATGGCGAAGCTGCCAGGCTATCCGGGAACGTCAAACCGCTCGCTAATATGGCAAACTTCCCCTTTAGATTCGCGCCATCTAACACGACTTCTTTTTCACTTAGCTCCGACCAACCATTCTGTGAGACAGCAATAGCCGTTTCCACTGCATTTTCACCATACAACCGATTGTTATTTTTGATACTATTTATGGCACCTACTACATTGAGCCTTCCAGTGCCAAGCTCATTTAAATCCTCGATTGGATCCGTTGTAGAAATTAGGATATTCCGAACCTGGTCTGCTGTTAAGAAGGGAGCATGTTGCATCACCATTCCAGCAGCTGAACTCACAAGAGCTGAAGACATGCTCGTCCCAGTCGAATAGTTATACCCATCTAACCACGTGCTATAAATATCCGTTCCCGGGGTATTGAGGTCAATATCTGCACTATAATTCGAGTAAGCGCCCTTCTCATCCGTTCCTGTATTCGTAGCACCCACTGCAATGGTAGATTCATATGCTGCGGGATATCTCACTTTGTTAAGGTTGTCGTTCCCTGCTGCCGCTACAACAAGAACCCCATTTTGGGAAGCTTTATCGATTACGTCTTTCATAGACTGTAAGTTACTATAAGAACCGAGGCTTAGGTTAATAATATCTGCACCGTGGTTGATCGCGTACTCGATGCCTTCGACGACCGCAGACATCTGTCCAACGTTGCCATCCATCACTTTGATCGGCATAATTTTAACACCTTTTGAAATAGATGCGATTCCAATTCCATTATTAGTAGTTGCACCTATAAGTCCAGAAACATGAGTGCCGTGACCTTCGTTATCCTGAGCAGTCTCTCCTTTTGAATGGAGGTTGATCCCCTTAACTAAATTCCCTTTTAAATCGGGATGATCGAGATCTACCCCTGTATCAAGAACAGCTACAACTACATCACCCTTCTGGACGTATGTATTCCATGCATCGGTTGTTGAAACTTCTGATAGATAACCTCTTTGCTTATTAAATTCTGGATCGTTTGAATTCATCAGATAGACTGGGGCATCTTCTTCAACATAGTCAACATTTGGAGCGCTTTCTAGTTCTTTCATTACGCTGTTCTTTTGAGACTTTGTTGTCTCTATTACTTCAAAGCTGCTCTTACTAGATTGTGTTCTTACTACTTCATCAGATTCATTGTACTTCACGATTATTTTCACGGTTTCTTCAGCGTTTACTTGGTGGGTAGATATGATAAATAGGCTGAGGATAAATGCCGTAAACGTTATCTTATAGATTGCCTTCAATTCTTTTCCCCCTAATGCATTGTAGTAATAGAATAAGGAAATCGAGTAAGAATTGAAAGAGTTTTACGACAAATAGTTTAAATGTCACATATTGGTGATTCTTGAGAGTGAGGAGCGTTGGAACAATCATAAATGGGTCTGTGGGATGAAATTTCGAGAAGAAGTGCATCATATGAGGATTGGAGCTTGGAGTGTTTGGCTTCCAAAAGGCTTTGTTCTTTTCGTAATGACCCGATAATTTGGATCAAACTAGCAACTAAAGTTTCCATGTTATTTATCCTTTCTTCCATATTTAACCTCCTTTTGTATGTTATAGTTTATATATAGCATACTATCAGAATCTTTGCACAAGAGAATATTGGGAAACATAGTTACAAAATGGGACATTTATCACCGTTTTTCTCACCATATTTCCCAACCTCAAATCTATTTTCATTTATTAAAATTTTTAGTAAACTGTAATAGAATAGTTCTAGGAGAAAGGAAGCATCTCATGATTGGGGCAAAAATCCGTTACTTCAGACAAATGAAAGGGATCACGCAAGAACAGCTTGCTTCAGGTATTTGTTCGATCCCCTATCTAAGCAAAATTGAACATGGACTAGCACAGCCGAGTGAGGAATTAGTCGAGCATTTATGTAAAGAATTGGGTGTATCTCTTGAACAGGTTGATGATGAAGATAAAATCAATCGATTACACAACGACTTGGATACCTGGTATAAAGAAATGCGCTTACGTAACTTTGAAGAAGTAACGTTGCTCAAAAAGCGGATCGAAGAAGAGATTGAAGGAGTAGAAGATCCAGATATGCTAACAAAATACCTCCTTCTCACCTTCAGATACCACATCCTTTTTAGAGAAGCAGATAAAGCGAACGATATTTTGGAAAAACTATACCATGTTCAAGAAAGATTGTCTGAAGATCTTGAGTACTTTTACTACTATTTCCTTGGACTATATAACTACCAAAATCGTAAATACAAAGAAGCGAATGAACAATACACTAAAGCGTACAAGCTTCTTACTTCCATGAAAACGAATAATGCTGAGTTAGCTGAATTCTATTATCAGCAAGCACTCGTTCACAATCGAATCAGTCAAATCACACTGTCGAATAACCTAGCAACGAAATGCCTAGACCTCTTCAACAAGGAGTATAACTTCAAGCGAGCGGCTGATACTGAGATTTTACTCGGTGTAAACAATCGCGTTATACTAAATTATGGAGAAGCTGAGCATCATTTCCAGAATGCTTTAAAATATGCTGAATCATTCAATGATAAAGTACTTAAAAGTATTATTTATCATGATCTCGGCTATGTTTTTTCTTATCAAAATGATTCTGAAAAAGCTTTACGTTTTTATCAATCTGGACTTCAAAATACTGAGGAGCATGATGAAGATTACTCTAAAACGATTTTCTTAATTGCTTCAGAGTATTTTAAGATAAATGATTTAGACTTAGCTCGTCACTGGATTGATAAAGGATTGAAGCTAGTAACGAAAAAAGAATACCTTGAGTATATCTATCATTTTAAGCTTCTAAGGTTAAAACTTGATGGTGATGGAAACAATCGAGAAGAATTACTTAAAGACGCCGTTAGTTACTTTGAAGCAAAAAACTATTGGATTCATGTATCTCAATATGGAGAAATGCTGGCAGATCACTATTTTAATAGTGGTCAATATAAAAGCGCTAGCTTTTACTTTAGATTAGCCAACGATGCTAGAAAAAAAATTATGAATTAGAAAGGAAGAGAAAAAATCATGAAAAAGTTTATCGTCAAGATGTTATTAATAGCTAGTGTTGGTAGTATCGCTTTAATGAGTGATCATGATAGATTGCCTGAATCTCAAAACCAAACACCAGAAGTAAAAACTGAAGTTATCGCATAATCCCATAACCTGACGCAAACTGCGTCAGGTTATTTATTTGCTCTACTTTTAAAATTAGCTATACTAAACAGTATCTATTAGATAAGGAGCGTGCTACTGATGGCATTTTATATGTTCGACGTTGATGGCGTGTTAACCGACGAAAATGCAAAGCCAGACAAAGAAGCTGTAAAGTTAGTGGAAGATCTTGCGAAAGAAGGAAACATTGTCTCTTTCGTGACAGGTCGTTCGAGAGGGTGGCTTTCAGATAACTTGTTTCCACTTCTCAGTAACGATGTCGATTGGTCCACCCTATATTGTGTAGCGGAGCATGGAGCGATCAAAGGCAGAGGCACCGATATTTCTTCCTGGAGTTTAGACACTACGTATGTTATCGATGACGAGGTAAAAGAGTTGCTATACGATGTGAGCAAGCATTCCGAATTCCAAGGGCTTATTGAATGGGATGATACAAAAGAATCGATGGGGACGGTTGAGGCTGTTCACGGAGAACCTGGTGATCGAGAACATCTTAGGAATACAAGAAAAGCCCTACAAGACTACGCTTCGAAGATTGAATCAATCTCTAAAGACTCTGGAAATAAAACCGTTGTCTCTACGTATGGTGTTGATGTTATTCACCCTGATCTCTCAAAGAAAATTGGCGCTGAGTGGATTATTTCTGAAGTGAAGCACAAGGAACATAATAAGGTACTTGTTTTTGGCGATAGCACTGGGGATATGGTCATGGCAGTAACTGCGCGTGAACAGAAGTATGAAGACATCACCTTCCATTGGGTTGGTGAAGGAAACGCTCCTGAAGAAGACAGAATTTCAACTGTCTCTAGTTCAGCATCATTTTCTAAAGGAACAAAAGAGCTTTTAAAAAAGCACACTGGTTAAAAGGCCAGTGTGCTTTTCGTTTATCGAATGTCGATCGGACGATTTTGTTCGAGTGATTCGTAAGAGGCTTCGATAACTTTTAAGTTATTTACGGTCAGTTCACCGGAGTAGAAAGGGCGTTTACGATCCATCGCACACTCTGCAAAATGCTCGACCATCAACGTGTACTGATCACCATCGATCGGTTCGAACCTCGTTTCCCCTTCACTGTTAGTTACCTCGATCACTCCCTCAGCATTAGGTGCATCAGGACGGTATGCGAACGGCACTTTAATACTTCCCTTCGTGCCGAATACTTCATATACATTGTTCATTTGACGCTCAAAACTACAATCAAATGAGGCGGAAACGCCATTAGGGAATGTAAGGATACCATTTGCTGACAGGTCTACCCCTACGTTTTCAGAAACGTTCCCTTCAACAAACACTCTTGTCGGCTCACTTCCGAGAATATGACGAGAGGAGTGGATACAATAACAACCAACGTCCCAGATACTTCCACCGCCAAGTTCTCTATTCAACCTTATGTTTTCAGGGCGGTCCCCAAGATAGAAAGAGAACGTTGAACGCATATGCTTCACGTCACCAATTTCTCCAGAAGCAATCACATCACGCACCTTATCATGCTGTGGGTGAAACTGATACATAAAGGCTTCCATAAACGTAACGCCGTTTTCTTCACACGCTCGAACCATTTCTTCAGCATCTTGTGCTGTAATCGCTGCAGGCTTTTCACACAACACATGTTTACCTTTTTTCGCTGCTTCGATCGTCCACTTCTTGTGGAGAGTATTTGGAAGAGGAATATAAACAGCATCGATCGTTTCATCATCAAGCATCTCTTCATAGCTGTCATGATATCTTTCAATTTCCATCTCTTCTGCGAACGCCTTCGCTTTCCCACTTCCACTCGCAACGCTCACTACTTGAACATTTTTTGCAGATTTCATTGCAGGGATCAGAGCTTTTCGGGCAATATTTGAAGTACCCATGATACCAAATCTAATCGTCATCTAACTCTCTCCTTTGTCTCTTGTTTACACGTATAGCTTAGCATACGTGAGCATGCATTCATTTTAATATGCCTGTAAAATTTTCCTTTACACTACCCCCATCTTGCATCGCCTAAAGTCGAAACATTAAGTAATCCCTTTAATCCCCCCTTTTGATTATAAGGAAAAGTAAGAGCCGCTCTCCATTTGGAGAGCGGCTCTTTGACTATCTTATTTATTTTGAAAAGCGTCTGATCACTTCGATCAATTCCGGACGAATATGTTTTTCGAGATCACTGATTTGAGCTTCATAGCGATACTTCTTTTCGATACGATGCTGATGTTTGCTATTCTCAAGCATCCAGTGCAGCCACTCATCGTCTCCCGTTTCAGAAAAAGACTTACCTTCACTGCGCTCATCAAATAAGTCGGATAACAACTGACCTAGTTTCTTTTCAGGATGTTGACGCCAATACGTTCTTAGAGCATCACATACAATCTCGATCTCCTGTTTATCGTGCATCGAATCACGTCCTTAGAGGTGAGGCTTATTTGTGTATCTGATTACTATAATCATAAATCCATACCAAATATCTTCTAAAAAGCATAACACATAAATCGAGAAATTACACTTCGATAGAGCAAATCCCACCTTCTTCATAGAAAGTGGGACATTCTCCTAATTTAAACTTTTCTCAATCGAATCAACCGTGCTGTTAGAAATTGCACCTTTACCTCCGAGCAAGTAAACATTTGTTGAATGACTACCCTTTAAATAGCTGTCTACTGATTTTGGCAACGTATCTTTTTGCGTCAAAAGAACAGGTGCTTGCATTGCCGCTGCTAAAGATGAACCAGGCAATGCATCGATAAACACATCTCCATTAGCAAAGAAGACATTTGAAGCTGCAAAATCATACGTTCTTGCGATTTCAACACTTGTTTCATAGCGATCTTTTCCACTTACGCGATCTACCGTAAGACCGTCTTCTTTCAATTCCGCTTCAATATTGTTTGATATAACACCCTTTCCTCCAATCAATGTAGCTTTTTTAACATTAACGGTTTGAAGGTAGTTATCCGTCGGAGTACTTATTTTACTCTCTGGTGTTAACAAGATTGGAACTTGAGAAGCCGCAGCATAAGAAGCAATCGAAAGTGCATCTGGCGACGAATCATTCCCAGAAGCTAGAATCGCCTGATTATAATTGCCTACTTCCTCTGCAACTTCAACAGCCGTCTCATAGCGATCTTTTCCACTTACACGTTCAACTTCCTGAACATATGCTTTCCCTCTTAGTGTACCTTCGATGCTCTCAGATACAGCACCAGTTCCCCCAAGAATATAGATCTTTTGAGGTTTCAAACGATTCAACTCTGCCTCGACACGTTCGTCAAGTTGATTAGACGGCGTTAACAATAGAGGTGCATTATATTTCTTCGCTAATACACTTCCTGTAAGTGCATCGATCGCAACATCTCCACGACCGATTACCGCAACATCAGATTGATTCTTCCAACCGTATTGAGATACAGCAACACTTGTGCCATAGCGATCTAAACCAGAAAGTCTTTCACTCGAAACAACGGTGCCTTCTTGCACTAACTTTGTATCAGTATAGTAGAAATCAAGAATTTGATCGTACGTACGCCCTTCTTTGGACTGCTGATATGCACCGTATTGACTCATACCGATACCATGACCGAACCCGCTGCCATAAACGGTGAAAGAATCAGCTTTGTTATCGATTTTCTTAACGTATGGGCCTTTCATGATCGACGTACCGATCATAAATCTAATGTTGTAGGATGTATCATTGATTTCCTTTGTATGTTCTTTTATTTTGCCATCTTCCATTACAAACCCATCTTCTTGTTTGATGAAATAGCTAAATGATAGGCTTCCTTTCAAAACATCGTTGGAATTGAATGGAGGAAGTGTAAATGAAATATCGTTGATCTTCGTAATCTTTATCTCGTCTTTGGAGCTAAATCCATATTTGCTTACGAGTCTACTTTTGATCGTTTGAATTTCTGTTGCATCCGTACCTAACTCAGTAACATTATCCCACCATGACTCAGGCTTTTTTAAGTCCAATTTAGTAGTGTCGATCTGCTCTTTCCCTAGTGTGTAGCTCCACAAGTCAGAAGAAGTAGTAATTTTATCATCGTACGGATCTTCTTTTCCTTGAAGATAAGGGACTAGTGCACTTCCCCATGCATTTGTATTGGATAGCACTCTCCCACCATTACTTGATGAGTAAAACGCACCGATGTAATCTAATTCACCTTTACTATTTGCGTATTTCAGTACTTTCCCTGCTGTCTCATCAACCGCTCGATTCGTCGTGTCATACCAGTGCATCCCTTTATACACCTGACTCATCGTAGTATCAGTAAACGGATATCGATCTGGGTTTGCTTCTTGATTGAGCATATCTACCTTAGCAAATGTTCTGGCTGCAACCGCCTGTGCTTTAAGGGCTTCTTGACCGCCATGATCACCCCAATAAGGCATCATTTCACTTGGTACGACTCCTTTAAGATAATCCTCCATCGGCAACGTGTTGATCGGACGAATATAGTTTCCTTCAACAGTCATCTCAATCTCACCAAGATAGCTTTTATCCCCGAGTTCTATGTAACTATCTTTCGCACCTGTGATAGTAGGAACCAACGTCATGCTATCGCCAAAATTTCCAAGCTTCGAGTTCCCTTTGTACAATACAACATCACCGGATTCTGCTTTTACCTTAAACTGATTACCATCATTACTTTGAATGTTGATCTCACTACCATCTACATGGTAGCTACCATTCACATTGAAGGAAACTTCTGTTTTGTTTTTAATGAAGTTTACTAGTCTCACAGAAACGTGGTCCTCTGCTGCCTCGACATGTTGAACCGACAACGAAAGTGCTAAAATGCCTGCTAAAAGTGAAGTGAATACTTTCAAATCCCTTTTCCCCCTAAGTAATTTGTCGGAAAATAATTTTTTTCCTTTTACAACACTTTAGCATAATTTCGACATATTGAATGGTAAAAATGACAAATCTTACATAAATAACATAGAAATACCTATAAGGCGATCCCTTATAGGTTCTTTTTTACTATAAAAGTTTCTCTAACCAACTATTTTCCCCTTCACCTTAGGTACATTGCTATGACTACCTATCAATAAGAGAAATAGTATGACCCCAAAACATCCACCAGCAATGTCCACAAAGACATCCATAAGCAATGAGCTCCTTTCTGGGAGGAATGCTTGTACCATTTCATCCATTGCCCCAAGAGCACCTATACTGGCTAATACAAAAGAGATTTTAACGACATATGGCCTTATTTGAAAAACAATCATTAAGAAAATCGCCAGAAAGCTATACATAACAAAATGACCTGCTTTTCTAATGAGGAAATTCACCATGCCGTCTTGACCATTCCTCTCGAGGCTCATTTCGAGAGGCCCGTAGTGAATGATTTCAGGTAAAAATCTGCTAGTGGAGAAGTGTTCAGCTAGAGGATATTGAAGAACAGCAGCTGTAATAATTGCCATCCCCATTACAATGTAAGATAAAAACAAGATTGAACAAATCGTACTCAAGATTTTAATAGAAATATTCCTCACTCCCCTTAATCGTTACGATTATTGCCAGGAGAAGTGAGTACTATTCAACTTGATTCAGCGATATCTTTAAGAGCTATAGCTCTAGTATGAAGAAAGCGGTGCATATATCGTTTGAGGAAAAGTACGTTCGCAATGGACCCCACTAGTCCAAAAGGGGCTTTATAAATAAACTGGTCAATCATTAAGGTAACGCCGTCAAATTCTTCAAACCTATGTGTATGTATAAACGAATGAAAAGCTCCAGACACCATCTCATCAATAAACCAATCTGGTTTATTCATTGCAGTGATGTGAGCAGTCAACCTTTGCTTCACTCCCAGATGAGTTGCTTCCCACGTTACATAATCACCAACTTCTAATAGTCCTTCCGTTACGCCAGCAATCGCTTTTTCATCTGTCCCTTTTGCGCTCTTTGTATGAATATCGACGTTTCTTGCAAGATCAAAGCACCTCTCGATCGGAGCTTCAATGAAAGTTTCTAGATAAATGACTGGCATTCTCCTACCCCTTTACAACACCAAGTTCGTGAAGATTAATATTGCTTTAATTTTTAACCGAGTAGAGGAAAGTCCTCTACTCTTCTAATTTTGGTGCAGTGACTTCTTTATGTTTACTTCTCTTATACTCTCCCTCAGGGTTTGGAAGGCTTTCAGTCGGAGTTTGATTATTCGTGATCGCAGCATTTTTCTGAGCTTTTCTTTTCTTCATATCGTGACCTCCTTTTTCTTTGTCATAGTTTAAACTCACACAACAAATTCATGTACAAAAATAATTTTTTATAATATTCAGACATACACACCCTTAAACTCTCTCGATGTGTTCGAAGTAGTAACATGAGGAGAGTTTCGCCATAAAACATCCAAAAGGGGGAAAGGTCATGAAAGATTCATTTCTACTACTTGCCTCACTATCTGAAAGAAGATACGAAGAATTGGTACTCGAATTTGAAAACAAGCTTGACCGTCGCCTCTCAGAAAATGAAAGGGATTTCATTGAGTTCTTAGTAGAGCGTGAACTAACCGAAGAACAGCGAATGATCTGATCCGTCCATGTTTTTCACCCCTTTATAACATGTGAACGATTAATACGACCTGTATTTTATTACTTTCTCCGCACCCTTAATAGGAATAACGAAGCGTGTTTTTACTCTTCCTAAACTTGGGAAACGTATTATGATTCTTGGGGTTAATAGATTATGAAAAAAAACAATTTTCCCAATATACAGGTCTATTGGATTACGTTATACTATTATTGAGGTCAAATTTCGACAAATTTTATTTTTTTCAGGTCTTCACAGTAACCGTCATACAATCGTACGAGAAAGGCAAAACCATTGAAAAATGGTGACGCAAAGCTAAAGGGACTTCACGGTAATGACGTTCCGAAAGTCAGCCAGCTGCCGAACACGTTCTCCAGTCGATTTGTGGCAATAAAGGGGGAGTAAGATATGAAAGGAACCTGGTCGACTCCAGAAGAAATTCAATATAGGAAAGAGCGTAAGGAAAAGCTCATCTATATCCTCATACCGATTTCGGCAATTTTAATTGGAGCAATGATTGCTTTACTGACACAGTTAACGTATTAATGCCTTGGAGCCTTTGTTAGGCTCTTTTTATATTACCCTACAATTTGCCCAACTAAAAAGAAGCTGACATGATCAGCTTCACAAACTTACTTTGTAACAGACTGTTTTTGTTTTGTTTTAAAAAGAAGATTGATGCCCTTCATTATTCCTTTGATAATAAGATAAATGAAAAACAAAATGACAAAACCTTTTAATCCAATGACAGCATCTTCAAATTCCATATTTCCTCTTCCAGTAATCTTCTGCTGAATTTCAATTGCAAAAACAACGACTAACAGTACCGTAAACGTATAAATAAACGAAATAGACGTTATGCTCCATTTAGAAAGCAGTTTAAAAACAACTTGAACGAAGACAAAACCAACCATTCCTAATATACCCATGACCCAGAAATGCAATTCCTTATCACTCACCACAAACCCTAAACCATACACCACTTCGATGAGAATGTCGTGTAGTTCATTTACTATGGCCGCGATTAATTTAATTAGTCCCTCCATTAGTCACGTTCCTTTTCATGTGTACTTGACTTCATTTTAGAGAGAGGACAACTAAAATTGCAAGCTTTTTTACGACTGTGGTTGTGAGTTCAACTCCTGATTATTGATCGGAACATCGGTCATATCTTCTCCACAATAAGGACAAATCCACTCACCGTTTTGGTTGCTACTATAAGAAGGCTTATGACAGTGGACACACGTTTTTTCTACCACCTGATCACCTCACTTCGTCTTAACATCCTATCAATCCCACCATTTCCATATACTCACAAATATTTTACCAAAATACGGTAACATATCAAGCACAACCGTATGACATTATATTACAAAAACATATAAAAAAAGCAGGTTAGCAACCTGCCTTTCGTACCGTTTTGTTATTCAAGCCATAATTCGGCCTACCGATCGATTCATAGATGAGTCCACTTTCCTTCGCTTTCTCAAGACTATAGCAGTTCCTTCCATCAAAAACGAGGGGTACCTTCATATAGCGTTCGTAGATCGTTAAGTCTACTGATTTTATTTCCTCCCATTCCGTTATGATAAAAGCTGCATCAGCATGCGTTAAGGACTCCTCTATCGTTTCACAGAATATAACTTTTTCCGGCAGAAATGAGCGGGCATTTTCAATAGCAACCGGGTCATATCCACGAACCTCTGCCCCTTCTTCTAAGAGAGTGTGGGCTATTGGTATCGAAGCCGCTTCACGCATGTCGTTTGTATTAGGTTTAAAAGCAAGGCCGAGAAGAGCAATTTTCTTATTTGTTAAGTCACCCATAATATCTTTCGCTTTCTGCACAAGCTTCATTTGTTGAGCGTTGTTTACTTCTATAACAGACTTCAATAACGTAAAGTCATGATGATTGTTTCCTGCGATTTGGACAAGTGCCTTCGTATCCTTCGGAAAACATGATCCTCCATAACCGATACCAGCCTTCAGAAATTCATTCCCGATCCGGTGATCCTTGCCCATCCCTTCTGCGACATCTTCTATGTTAGCACCCACTTTTTCGCAAATGTTTGCTATTTCATTAATAAAGCTTATTTTCGTTGCCAGAAAAGCATTAGAAGCATACTTAATCATTTCTGCACTCCTGCTATCTGTTCGATAGATTGGAATACCAAATGGGAGGTTGATCGATTCGATCACGTCTCCTGCATACTTATCGTCTGCACCGATAACAATGCGATCCCCATTAAACGTGTCATGAACTGCAGATCCTTCCCTTAAAAACTCAGGGTTGGAAACGATTTGAACGTTAATTCCTAGAGAAACATTTTGCTGAATCGTGCCCTTTATCCTTTCATTCGTCCCTACAGGCACAGTACTTTTCGTAACGATAATCGCATTTTGTTGTAACGCATTCGCGATATCTAATGCTGCTGCATCTATATAGCGAAGGTCTGCAGTGCCATCTGGATGTTGAGGTGTTCCCACCGCTATGTAAATAACGTCAGCATTTGCTAACCCAACATGGTGCGAGGTAGTAAATGATAAACGGTTCGCTTTACTATTCCGCTTCATAAGCTCTTCTAAATTTGGTTCGTATATAGGAGATTGACCATTTGACATCACCTTCACTTTTGCCTCATCTGTATCGATACACGTCACATGATTTCCGATTTCAGCAAGACTTACTCCCGTAACGAGACCAACATATCCTGTTCCGATCACTGCAATTTTCACATCTAGCCCTCCTCTACTATGTACTTGTCTTTATTATAAGAATGTTTATTTCATATAGACGTGGTTTTGTGATAACTAAACAAAACATTAATAATGAATTAACACCTCCCAATATTACCGTTTTTTCGATATGATAGTTATTAAACTGCTCAATTTAGAAAGTGTGAAACCAATGATTTTTTTTAAAAGATGGATATGGCTTATACTTGCGTCGCTTATGATGATCATCCTTTTTCTATCCTCTAATACACCCTATCAAAATCAAGACGTTAAACCTCTATTTAAAGAGTGGATCACGATTGAACAAAAGGATCTTCCCCAAATCGAATTTCGTTACGATGGAGCCCTTGTTACACCATCTGAACCATATCGATATGTTGAGTTTTTCTTAAGAAAAGGGGCACATGTCGTTTCTTTTGGCTTACTAACATTTTTCTGGATACTGTTCTTCATGAAACGATACACCCTTAGGAAATCACTGTATTTTGGTTTCTTACTCGCATTCTTATACGCTTTGTTCGACGAATACCATCAAAGTTTAATTCCAAATCGCACTGGACATTTGATCGATGTCTTCATACCGGATACGCTCGGAATGGTGTTAGCTTGTTTACTTATTCTCATATTATCCTTAATCAAAAATAAAAAAGCCGGAAATGCCTCCTAATGAGGTTTCCGGCTTTTCCACCTACATATTCGACTTTTTATCGTCTCCCATTCCTTTTAGGAAAAGAAGTAACATCGATAACGACCGATTAATTTCTGGGTCTTTTAAGGCTTTGAACAAATCAAGATAACCTGTTTTATGGTCGTTGTCTTCATTATCAGCAACATTTTCAATTCCATTGTTAAGCCGATCGATCAAAGGCTCTAGCTCTTTCACATTGATTCTTCCAAGTGCTCCGACCAATAGCATCAAATTCTTAATCGCCATCGTATTTTCCGGAGTACTAAGAAGGTCAACAAGCACTTTTAGAACACGGTCCCCTTCACCAAACATCCCATTAAGGAGCGAAATAACGCCTCTATCTTTCATATGCCCTACCACTTCCAGCGTTTCAAGTAAAGCTTCTTTGTTATCGATCAATGCATCTTCAATCTCTTTTAAATCTATAGCTCTCTTCTCATCTTCTGTTAGTTCAATCTTTTTAATCGATTTAATGGCCTTTGCCAAAACGGCTCGCCTCCTTCTTTACCATATCTCCAGGGAAGAGATAATCTTTTCGTGCCCATTTACGTTCTACTTGTACACCGATTTGTGGTTGCGGGTTACCAAATCGATGGTTTACTTTTGGAAGCGGAGAAGACCCTTTATCTTTTAAAATTTCCATTTTTGCTTTCACTTCTTTATAGACAGGGGTATCCGTATCTTTGTCTGCATAGCTACTCGTCAGCAAGTTGATTGCACCCTCACCTGAATCGTTCAATGGAACGTAAACTTCTTTTCCTTGTACTCTGTCCGTGACGAGACATTTAAGTTTTATCGCGCCATACGGAGAAGAGAGCCTTACTAACGTGCCATCCGTTAAGCCTCTTTCTTCCGCTAGTTCTATGGATACTTCTATGAACGACTCTGGAGTTTTGGCTTTGATACCTTCACTTTTATATGTCATATTCCCTTCATGAAAATGTTCAAGAAGGCGGCCATTGTTAACATGAAGATCATATTCATCATCGAACTGAATCGGCTCAGTCCATTCGAGTGGAAACAATCGAGCTTTTCCATCTGGAAATGGGAAGTCTTCCTCGAAAAGTAGCGGTGTATCTTTCCCATCTGCCGTAACTGGCCATTGCTGACTATCATAGCCTTCTAAACGGTCATACGAAACACCTGCAAACATGTCGGCAAGCTGGGTTGCTTCACCCATAATATCTCTAGGATGATCATAATTCCAATCTGCACCGAGTTCATTTGCAATCATCATAATGATCTTCCAGTCCGGTTTGGAATCACCAAGCTCTTCAAGTGCCTGATAGAGTCGTTGAATCCGTCTCTCTGTATTGGTAAACGTACCTTCCTTCTCAAGACTCGGGCTTGCTGGAAGAACAACATCTGCATATTCAGCGGTCTTTGTTAAGAAAAGATCCTGAACGACAAAGAAATCAAGTTTTTCAAATGCTGCATGAACATAGTTCAGATTAGAGTCTACGATTCCCATGTCTTCACCCTTTAAGTACATACATTTGAGGTTTCCATCATGAATACTTTTGACCATTTCATGATTGTTAAGCCCTATCTCTTCAGGCAGCGGACTTCCCCACGCTTTTTCGTATTTTTCTCGGACTTTTTCATCTGTGACTTCTTCATACCCAGGCATCATGTTCGGCATGCTTCCGAAGTCACTTGCTCCCTGAACATTATTATGTCCTCTAAGCGGATAAGCCCCCGTTCCAGGCTTACCATAATTTCCTGTGACAAGTAATAAATTCGATATTGCAGTACTCGTATCAGATCCTCCGCTATGTTGCGTTACCCCCATAGCCCATAGCGCAACCGTACTGTTCGCTTCGTGAATCATCGTAGCAATCTTTATCAATTCTTCTTGAGAAATACCGGTCACATTCTCTGCGTACTCTAACGTGTATGGTTCTAAACTCTCAATATAATCAGCGAGACCATTCACCCGATCTTTTAAGAACGCTTCATCCGCCCATCCCTGATCGATAATATATTTTGTAACTGCTGAAAGCCACACAAGGTCTGTACCAGATGAAGGTCGAATAAACAAATCTGAGCGCTCAGCCATTTCATGCTTTCTCAAGTCAGAAACGATGAGTTTTTGGCCGTGAAGCTTATTCGATCTTTTCACACGGGTCGATAACACAGGGTGTGATTCGGAAGTATTCGAACCGATGACGATGACGAGCTCTGACATTTCAATATCTGTGATCGAACCTGAATCGCCCCCGTATCCAACCGTTCTGAACAACCCTTTTGTGGCAGGCGTCTGACAATAACGCGAGCAATTATCGATGTTGTTTGTACCAATTACTCTCCTGCCTAATTTCTGCATTAAGTATGATTCTTCGTTTGTACATTTTGAAGAACTTATAAAAGAAAGGGCATCAGGACCGTGATGTTGTTTTATGTCACTGAACTTACTTGCAATCAATTTGATCGCTTCATCCCACTCCGCTTCTCGGAATGATTCTCCTTCTCTAATCAGTGGCTTTGTTAGTCGTTCCTCACTATTAACGTAATCCCAGCCGAACTTTCCTTTCACACAAGTCGAAATTCCGTTTGCAGGAGCTTCAGCTTGTGGTTCTACTTTTAAAATATCGCGACCCTTCGTCCACACGTCGAAGCTGCAACCTACGCCACAGTATGTACATACCGTTTTTGTTTTCTTAATCTTGTTTTCTCTCATCGCTGACTCCATGTCAGAAATCGCAAGAATAGAGTTATAGCCTGTTTCAACATTCTTTGTTAATTCGATCATTGGACGAAGCGTGCCATCGGGAATACCTGTTAAGAAACCCGCTTCCCCTTCCATTCCTTTTTCCATCATCGCATTACAAGGGCAAACAGTAGAACAATGTCCACAAGAAACACAAGATGACTCATTGATCGGAACGTCGTTATCCCAGATGACTCTTGGTCTTTCTCGTTCCCAATCGATCGTTATCGTTTCCGTCACTTGAACATCCTGGCATGCCTCTACACAGCGTCCACACAAAATACACTGATCTGGATCATACCGATAAAATGCGTTTGAATCATCGATCCCTTCAGGCTTAGGGTCAAACGGTACTGCTTGGTGATCTTTCTTCATTTGTTTCACGGTATTATGAATCTCGCATGTTCCGTTGTTATAATCACACACTGTACAATACAACTCATGATTGTAAAGAATGCGATCCATCGCAATATCCTGTGCTTTCTTTACATGGGGAGCTGTAGAATTGATGTTATCCCCATTTGAGAGTCTAGTAGAACAACCTCTTACGATTTCTCCGTTCACTTCTACCATACATGTATCACATGTCTCAATGGCACCTAAACTCGGATGATAGCACACGCTAGGTAAATCGAGCTCATTGTTATGTAAAGCATCAAGGACACTCATACGGTCATTTACAACTGTGCTCTTTCCATTAATCGTAACCTGAATGGTTTCAGACACTATTCTTCACCCCTATTTCATTCATTGGAAACCTATTCCTCTATACCCTATCCGTAGCCATGATAGGCTGATCTTTAGAAATTAAGCCTTGCTATTACTCATCTTTCTTTATTCCTTATAAATTTCCTTCCCACCTCTGCTAAAGAAAAAAGCAGGTAGCGAAACTATCCGCTTACCCGCTCTTCTAAGTTCTTTACACTAACACTCACATCTAGCGTGTGTGCTCCACCAATATACACACCTTTTAATGGTGATATATCACTGTAATCGCGTCCAACTGCAATACGAATATGCTGTTCACCAACGATCGCATTGTTCGTAGGATCAACCCCAAACCATTTTTGCCCTGGTAGTTTCACTTCTAACCAAGCATGTGTAGCAGCATCACCTCGATAAGCGGAATTTTCCCCGATATAGATATATCCGCTAACATAGCGTGCTGGAATTCCACGATAACGACAAAGTGCGAGCATGAGATGAGTGTAATCCTGGCATACCCCAGTTCTATGCTCCAACACTTCATCAGCAGTTGTCATCACATTGGTCGCACCAGATACATACTCCATCGAATTGTAAATGTGTTCATTAAGATTTACTACAAAATCTAGTTCATCTCTAGACTGTGCCCAGATTTCATTTGTTTCTTTCTTCATGGCGTCCTCAGGTATGGTTGTATAATGCCGATCGATCAAGTACTCTGCATAAGCCTGTTTAAAAGAATGAGAGGTTAGCTCCTGCCTTTGCTCAGAAGTCAGTGGGTTTGAAACATCAAACTCTATCGAATTTGTCTCTACTTTCGAGATGGTTTCGATCGAAAGAGTTTGATGCTCGCTCCAAATGTAGAAGGTCTCGACGTAATTCCCCCAATAATCCGTATGGCCATACGTTTCACTGACTGGATCGATAATGGCAGTATATTCATGAACAGTTTGCAACTCATCATGAAGTGGACGTAACCTGAACTGATTGATACTTTGTCTCACTGGGCGCTCATATTCATAGCTGTTGGTTTGTGTAACTTCAAATTTCATGGTATCGCTACTTCCCCTAGATAGTATGTTCGCGTAATGTAATGACCGATGGTGCTACATCTACGCTGAAAACTTTGAAGAAAGGCATGAGCATCTTGGTAAAGGACTTCTTCAATGGTAAAATCGATCAAATCGTTCGCTAAGTATTCAAGCTCCTTTGCAAGGGACTCAGAGTAATGCTCAACTTCACCCTCCTCTAATGCAACGAACGCATTGCGCACTTTCTGTATGCAGTAGATCATAGAACGAGGGAAGTCCATGTTGAGGATAAAAAATTCAGCAACATCTTTCGATCTAATAAGCGGTCGATACATTTTGATATAAGCTTCATGACCGCTCACCGATTGAAGCACAGACCACCAATGATGATATTCCACGATTTCTTTATTTTCGTATTGATCTAGATTTTTATGGTAAAAAACATCGAGTATTCGAGCGGTCTTCTCCGCCCTTTCCAAGTGTTTGCCCATCTCCATAAACAAATACGCATCGCCTCTTGGCATCGTTGCCTCTACAATCCCCTGGAAGAAGAGCGATTCTTTTTTAATTGTTTCACAGAACTCGTTTACTTCATCCATTTCCCATCGAGACTTACTATAACTTTTTAATTTCAAATAGAACGAGTTGATGCATTCCCATAATTCATTAGGAATAATTTCGCGAACAGCCCTGGCATTTTCTCTTGCCACCGTAATCGCATTCAAGATGGAGTTCGGGTTCTTCATGGAAAACATTAAGAATTCCACAACGCTTCTGTCATCGCATCCCGAATAATTTTCATTGAAAATTTGCTGATAGCCGCCAATTTCGATTAGCTCATACCAGTTTTGGTTATTTTCTTCAGTCGGATTCGCATTTTCTAAACGGCTCGTTAATTTAACAGCTATTAATCTAGCATTGTTTTCTGCTCTTTCTACGTTTCGAGACAACCAATATAATGAATCAGCTACTCTGCTTAACATCGTCATTACTCCTTCCCTTTTATACGTTGGCTGGAGACTCCTCTAGAACCCACGTGTCTTTCGCTCCCCCACCTTGTGAGGAATTGACGACGAGAGAACCTTCTTTTAAGGCTACGCGCGTTAATCCTCCAGGGAATACGTGCGTTTTTTCTCCACCAAAGATGAAGACTCTTAGATCGACATGACATGCAGCAAAGCGATCTCCTTTAAATGCTGGTAATCTTGATAACTTAATCGTAGGCTGTGCGATAAATTCTGATGGGTTCTTCAAGATTTGCTTCCTGTATGCTTCGATTTCTTCTTCAGAAGCATGAGGACCGATCAACATATTGTAACCCCCTGAAGCATTCGTGTGCTTCACAACAAGCTCCGACAGATGATCCAATACATATTCCAATTGATCTTCATACCTCAATAGATAGGTATCTACGTTTTTTACCAAAGGTTCTTCGTTAAGATAATAGCGAATCATATCTGGTACAAAATGATAGATCGCCTTATCATCTGCAACGCCGTTTCCTATTCCGTTGATGATCGATATGTTCCCTGCTCGATAAGCATCGACAAGGCCAGGAACACCTAGGAGAGAATCTTCTCTAAATTCAAGTGGATCGAGAAATTCATCATCGATTCTTCTATAGATCACATCGACTTGCTTCAAACCTCTCGCTGTCTTCATAAAGACTTCACGTTCCCTTACAACGAGGTCCCTACCTTCTACGAGTTCAACGCCAGATCTTTGCGCAATGTAACTGTGGTCGTAATAAGCTGAGTTATAAACTCCTGGTGTCAAAAGGACGATGGTTGGATTACTTTTATTCTGAGGTGCAAGAGAAGCCATAGACGAATGCAGATAAGAAAACTGTTGTTCTAGTGATTGAACAGAATATTGATTAAAGAACTCAGGATATACCTTCCTCATCACGTAACGATTTTGGAAAACATACGACAACCCTGAAGGATTTCGAAGGTTATCTTCCAAGACTCGGTACTCGCCACTATCATCACGAATCAAATCGATCCCAGCCATAAAAATATGCTGCCTTCTTGGGAGATCTATTCCTGCCACCTGTTCAAAAAAATGCTGACAGTTAACAACGAGGTCTCGAGGAATGACGCCATCTTTTAATATTTGCTGTTCATGATACACGTCATCTAAAAATGCATTTAGTGCATCAAATCGTTGCATCAACCCACGTTCAAGGTCCGCCCATTCGTCTGGAGGGATGATTTTTGGAACGAAATCGAACGGCATCGTTCGTTCCGTTCCTTCCGTTTCACTGTAGACCGTAAAAGTGATCCCCTGTCTCAAAAAATCACTTTGAGCCAGTTCATACCTCTCTTGTAAATCGTTTGGATCAACACTGTTTAACCTTTCATGGAAAGGTTTACAGTAATCTCTAGGGAGGTGGTCCTTTTGAAGCATCTCATCAAAGAATTCATCAAGTTTGTATGAATTAAACACGATACCTTTTCCTCCTTCTATGTATGATTAGTAAATTACCCATAATTCTTACTTTTCTAACAAATTTCGTTATAAGATAGTCCATATCCTTCAATTACATAGTAGAAAAGAATTGTTTTTTCAAAATTTTACAGATTGAGCAACGATTATTCACTACTAAATCGTTTAAAACATAGACTAGTACAGGCCGTAAAAAAGTGAGGTGGATGAACATGCGTTTCTCAGAAATTGAGCCTGAACGTCTTTCAAGAGATCAAATCACAGCGCTGTTGTTTGATGGATTAGAAGACGATGGAATGAATGGCGATTGTATTCTAGTATTCGGAGCAAGAAGTCTACTACGTGTTAAGAAAGCTGCTGAGTTATATGAAGCAAAACGCGCACCGTATATTCTAGTTTCAGGATCAGGTGCAAGGTGGGGAAACGATGAGACGCCTGAGGCGATCTGGATGAGAGACCAATTGATAAATCGAGGCATTCCATCCGATCGAATTTTGTTAGAGCTTAAAGCAGAAAACACGACTGAAAATGTAATTGCTTCAATGCTGGTCCTTCAACAACGATTTGGGTTACATGCGCTCAAAAGGCTATTGATCGTGAGCTCTCCTTACCATATGAAACGTTGTCTATTATCGCTTAAGACTTATATGCCAAAACACATCGCATATTCTCTTTGCTCTGATGATAGGATAATCGGACAACGCACGAACTGGTGGACCGACCCCAATGAAAAGTCGTATATATTAAAAGAAGTTAAGTCCATCAAAAAGTACGCGGAACTAGGCATCTTGCTAGATGAAGAATGGTAAAAAGAGGGAGGGCAGCTACGTAGCTGCCCTCCCTCTTCAATCATTTCCATTCTTTCCACTTGTTTCGTAGTTGCTCTTTCTTCACTTGCAACAGTGTGCTTCCATCGGCATCCTTTTTTTGCTTCTGCCATTCGTAAAAGCTTGCAACACTAATCAAGGTGAAACCTGCGATTAACAAGTATGCCCACCATGGCATATTACCCCAATACGGACGAGTTTGAATAAAGAGATTCAAAAGAAGAACACCTATTCCAATTAAGAAATAAGATTTGATCCTGAAGTAAAATCCACTTATAACTGATCCAAGAGATAACCCTCCCGCTATCAACGCATCGTAGATCGTGTTGCTTACAATAGCATCTGTTACGAGTATTGCTGCAACAATTGCAACAACAGTAAGCTCCACCCATTTCACAATATGCTCTTCCTTCTTCCACGTACTTTTCGAAAGAAACACAGTCAATCCGATCCATGGGAGAACATAGACTTCTGCTACAATATACTGATTGATCTCGATATGTTGAAGCAGCGTATAGTAAGGGATTAATAAGCTTACAGCACTTAAGCTCTGAACGATGCGTTTCGGATTCAAAGCCGGGACCCTTTTTATCTGTAGGAATACTAAGCTAACGATAAATAAAGCGCACATCTCTTCCGCCCAAAGTGGTGCCTGATTTGTATATTGAACAAGTGGTCCGACGAGTAACAACGCAGCAACCGTATACCAATCGATATGATTCGTAATCATCTCACTCGAACTGAAAGCGTATAGCTGTTTATGGATGAAAAGACCTGAACAAAGAAGCAAGAGACCTACCAATACATGTAGTACCATCTTTTCTTCTATTGCTTCAAAAGGTAAAAGCTGAACAAACAAGATAACATACAATAACGGAAAAATATTAAAAAGCTGCCATCTCGATTGATGCATCACATAAAGAAGCACACCTACATAGAGAATCGCTACGGTAAATGAAACAGCTGTTAACTCTTCTTGCAATGTAAATGGTACTAATCCAAGTAACGAAAATGGAACAGCATACCATTTGATCCGTTCTTTCCAACGAGCGTTTAACAGAAACCAAAGAGCAAACATAACTGCACTCGATGCAAAACCTGTATAAAGATAAACATCTTCAATTTGATAGTAATCTACTAATGACATATAGAAAAACGGGAGGATGGAGAAGCCTGCATATAGAAACGTGCGAACCTCCCACTCCTTCGTACGAGAAACAACACTGTAAAGGTAGATTAGTAAGGTGATCAAGAATAAGATCGGAACCCCAGTGTAGACTCCTACCGAATAATATAGGGCGAGTGGTAAATAGATATGTGCTAAATACACAAACGCATTTTGCACGTAAGGATTTTTCTTAACAATAAAATCTCCTACGATGATTAACACGATACTTCCTGGAATCCATTGATAAATTCCTTGAATCGGAAAGGCTTCAGCAACCGACAAGTATGTTCCTAACGTCGATAAACTAAGAAAATACCATAGCGATTCTTCGTTTGTTCTTTTAATTAGAAGGAACAAGAAAAGAATCGCACCAAGAAGCAATCCGCTTCGCGTGTATAATTCATTCGTTGAATATACGAGAAGGAATAGAAGTCCTGTCGTGTAAGCCGCCTGAGACGTCCAAAAAAAGCTAGCATGGAGTACAGATTTGTTTTTCCATAAAAATGATATCCCCATGAGAAGAGCAGCACTGACAGCTAAATGAAAAGACAGGCCAAATTCCTCTCGATATAAACCATTCTCAGCCCAAACAGGGTATAAACATAGAAAAGCAACCGCCCATGCAGATGGATAGCAAACGCTCGCAATAGCTCGAAGCCATCGTGGTTCTCCTTCATACACAATTGTTAAAAAGATGATTCCGATGATCCCCATCATACTAGCGTCGATGACCCACTTTTCTGCTAAAACTCCGACCAATACGGCTAGAGATATGGGACCGAACGACAGGAACAGGGCCCCAGACCTTATGACTTTTGTGTATCTCCACTTGTTCCAATAAAACCCTAAGAAGTATAGACTAAGACCCGTTATAAAAAGATGGAGAATAACAACCGTCACGGTCACATCAGTGTATAGTAAATTCAATGTGTATAGGCCTGCAGCCACAAGAAACAATGGTGCTAAAAAGCCAAAAACCTTCAGCTTAGATAGATTAGCAAGATAGATAAAATTCACACTGATCAACACGTATCCTGCTATGAGAAGCCAAGAAGGATCGTCGAAACGCAGCAATAATCCTTTGTAACTAATAAATAGAAAAGCAGCGATCGAAACGATGCCACTCGTAATCTGAAATGCTTTCTTCATATAGTTATCTTCAAACTTCTCAATCATCTGAAGGCCAATGAAAAGAAATCCGATAAGTGAGTAGAATAGTACATCGATTGACTCAAGAAACGAATTCTCGATGAGCTGGTAGATTCCGTAGACGAAAAGGACCGTAAATATAAAATGATATTCTTTTTGCTTCCCTATATACACCATCGATAAATATAGCGTCGCCGTTAATAAAACGTTAAAACTATAAAATACCGCTTGATCAAAGAATAAAAGCAGTAACAAGGTCGAAAGGACGAGGTTTCCTTGAAGATAAAGCGGTAGCTCACGTACAAATAGGTGACCCTCTGCTATCTTCCTCGTTCTTACATACATCAGGATTAATAATCCATTGAACAATACGATTCCAAAATAAAACGCATCGATCGTTGGATTGAATAGCTGAATGAAAAACGCCGTACCAATTGTAAGTCCTACATATGAAAACCATACGAACAACCTTGAGTTTTGTCTTATTGCCTGATAGCCGTATAGAGGTAAACAAATCAGCGTTCCAAGCAATCCAAGAAAGTATTTACCTTCACCGCTTATGGACAACCATGCGCCGAACAGTTGAAAGTAGCCCGCTGATAAGATAACGATCGGTAAAAACAAACTCCCAAGAACTAAAAAAGCAAATGCTGTTTTTTCAATCTTTAGCTTATGTCCACTCAGCCAGCTAATACCAAAGAAAAGGAGTGATACTGCAGCAATCAAACCAGTTTTGAGAGTAGAGGTTAGAGCTTCCCACGTACTCGTTGCAAGAACAAGTCCTCCTAGGAGAAGAAACACCACTCCGATGATGAGAATCCACGTAAGGTTCCGGTCACGTATCTCTTGAGCGGATCTCACCTTTTTCTGTTTCACCTTTTGTTTTGTCGGCTTTGGACGTTCTTCCAATATCTTCTCGGTAACTTCCTCACCCTCACGATGCTCCTCAAGCACTAAGAAACGCGTGTATGCCTCCGACACATGTTCGTAAGTACTCTCAGAAATGAATTCACTTTGTTTCAGCCTGCTTAACTCTCCTTTAAATGCAGCCTGTCGCTCCTTCTCATCCATGCGCCTCCCCCCTAACGGCAATATCTTCCTCTTTAATGATTCTATTTACTCATACCGCTTGTTATTTCGCAATAGTCTAAAAACGATCTGAAATACAAAAAACTGCCGCAGTTAATCGGCAGTTTCGTTGAGGTTCACGTTTCCTTCACAGCGCTCAAGCATTCTCTTGGATACCTGAAATCACCATTTCTTTATAAAATCCATCTTTCTTAAGCAGTTCTTCATGAGACCCTTTTTCAAGAATTTCCCCTTGATGTAACACAAGGATCTGATCTGCCCGCTGAATCGTATTCAATCGGTGGGCGATGACAAAGCTAGTTCTTCCTTCCATCAACTTCCACAGCGCTCGCTGGATCTGTATTTCTGTTCTCGTATCGATACTACTCGTGGCTTCGTCTAAAATTAAGATCGCAGGATCCGCTAGCACAGCCCGTGCAATCGATAATAACTGCCTTTGTCCATGGCTGATTCCTCCCCCATCTTGCTTTAGAACAGTGTGATATCCATTGGGGAGCTTCGAGATAAAGGAATGAGCATTCGCTATCCTCGCAGCATTTCTAACCTCTTCATCCGTTGCTTCTAACCGACCATAACGGATGTTTTCTAATATACTTTCTTCAAATAATAGCGTATCTTGCAAAACAAACCCCATATTACCTCGTAAACTATCTCTTGTTATTGACGTGATCTCTTTTCCGTCAATTTCAATCGTTCCTTCATCAATCTCATAAAATCTCATGAGTAAGTTTACGATCGTTGTTTTGCCAGCTCCAGTCGGTCCAACGATCGCTACTGATTCACCTGGTTGTGCCGAGAAGGTTATGCCCTTCAGCGTATCTTGGTCTTTTTCATATCCAAACGAAACCCCTCGAAAAGAAACGTGACCCACTACGTCTGTTAATACAGTTGCGTCATTGCGATCTCTTTGTTCTTCCTTTTCATCCAGAACTACAAAAACCCTTTCAGCCCCAGCAACTGCAGAGAGTATCGTATTAAACTGATTCGCTAGATCATTTAAAGGTCTTGTAAACTGTCTTGAATACTGAATGAAAGCAACGATTACTCCGATTGTGACTAACCCTTCAAGCGCAAGCCACCCTCCTGCTGCTGCGATCAATACGAAGCTTAAATTGTTCAACACGTTCATTAGCTTTGGAATAAAACCTGAATATGTTAATGCCCAAAAGCCTGATTTTCGCAACTCTTCACTTTCTTTTGCAAACTGCTTTTTCACTCTTTCTTCTTGTGAAAAAGTTTTTACGATCTGTTGACCTGAAATCGTTTCTTCGATGACGCCGTTTAACGTTCCCAAATTACGCTGCTGTTCTTTAAAATAATATCCAGTACGCTTCGTTATCCATTTCATACCAAGGAACATGAGAGGAATGATTGTAAACGTGATTAAGGTTAGCAGCGGACTCAACCAAATCATGATAGCTACTGTACCGATCAATGTTAAAACACTAGAGAAGATTTGAATGACGGAGCTGTTTAACGTTTTGCTTACATTCTCGATATCATTCGTTAGCCGGCTCATAAGCTCGCCGTGTGTCTTCTTATCAAAATAAGGAATAGGAAGGCGCTGGAAGTGATGAAAAAGATCTTTTCTCATATATAAAACCGTTTTTTGTGCGATGCCGATCATCCAGAAATTCTGTAAATAGGTGACGATCGACTGAAGAAAATAAATTCCGATCAACACGAATAGAAGAGGTAGCAGACCATTTAAGTCCCCCTTAACTAAATAATCGTCGATCGCCACACTAGTTAAGTAAGGACCGAGTAGACCAAAGACCGAGCTCATCAGAACAAGCAAAAGGACCAAAGATAGGAGACCTTTCTTCACAGATAGATAGCTCCAGATTCTTTTCATAGTTCCTTTTATGTCATCAGGCCTCTTCTTACTTTTAAGATGTCCTCTCGGCATGATCTACCTCCTCACCGTACTGCGAAGAATAAATATCCTGGTACGTTTCATTCTCACTTAGCAGCCTCATGTGTGTGCCCTTCCCTGCCACTTCTCCATCGTCGAGCACGATGATTTGATCGGCATCTTTCACAGAACTTATCTTCTGTGCGATCAGTAAGATGAGCCCTTGAAATTTACTGTTTCTAAGAGAGTCTTGTAATTTCGCTTCAGTTTTTAAATCCAGTGCACTGGTGCTATCATCTAGAATTAATATTTCAGGATTTCGAATGAGAGCTCTCGCAATAGACAGCCGTTGTTTTTGACCGCCTGAGAGATTGACACCTTTTTGACCGAGCTCAGTTTCATACTTCTTTGGAAGCGTCATAATAAACTCGTGAATTTGAGCTGTTTTTGCAGCCTCGACGATTTCTTCCATCGTTGCATCCTCTTTGCCCCACCGAATGTTTTCACCGATCGTATCACTGAAAAGCATCACTTCTTGAGGAACGACTCCAATCGCTCTTCTAAGCTCTTCAACCTGTATTTCGTTTAAATGGACTCCGTTCCATTTGATTTCACCTGAATCTGGTTCGTAAAGGCGTGGGATAAGCTGTATTAGCGAAGTCTTCCCAGTCCCTGTAGAACCTAAAATACCAATGAATTGCCCTCGCTTTAAACTAAAAGTAATATCCTTTAACACCTTTGTATCAGGGTATGAGAAATGGATGTTCGAAAATTCTAATGTGCGTAGAGGCAACGACAAAGGCTTGCTAGAACCCTGAGTATCTGTCTCCGTCGCAAAGACCTCATCCATACGATGAACAGAAGCTCTAGCACGTGAAAGAATCATTAAGATGAAAGAAAACATCGAGAGCGCAACCGTTATCCGTGTGCCATAGGTAATGATAGCAGCAACATCTCCAACTCTCGTACTTCCACCGATAATTTTGACCCCTCCAAACCAAATAACAGCTACGATCGCAATGTTCATAATGATCAATAATACGGGTGTCGCTAGTTCGATCAGTCGTAAAGAAGCCACGTTTCGGTCAAACAGATCGTCATTCACTACTTTGAACCGATCTTGTTCGTATCTGCTTCGCCTTAGCGCTTTTATTAAACGAATGCCTACTAAATTCTCTCTCATCACGCCGTTCACTCGATCAAGCTTCTCCTGCACGAGTGCGAATAAAGCGATTCCTTTTTTCATGACATAAAAGAGAAAGGCGATAACGATCGGTATAGCGACCGTTAACAAAAGAGCAATTTGCCAATCTACAATAAGAGCCATCACGATCCCCCCTACAACAAGAAGAGGTGCTCTCACCATAATTCGAAGTCCCATAAAAATAACGAGCTGGACCTGGTTCACATCATTCGTAAGCCTTGTGATAAGAGAAGATGTTGGAAAACGATTGAAATCGATAAAAGAGAACGATTGAATCTTTTCAAACAGCGCCTCCCTCAAATCATACGCGAATTGCTGACTGACATAAGAGGCAAGGTACGTATTGATGATCGAGGTAATAAAAGAAAAAATCGTAAGACCGAGCATGAATAGCCCGACTGATTTAATGACAGATAGGTCCCTCTCTATAATGCCGTTATCGATGATGTCGGCCATTAATAGAGGTAACCACAGTTCGACCGCTAGCTCCACAAGCATTAGTAAAGCAGCGATGATCGCAGCCTTACGATAAGGATAAATAAAAGAAAAAATTTTGCGCATGACCCCTCCAAAACACTCTGACATCTCTTACACTTTACCATATTTTTCAGAATATTTAGGGCTACGAAAATTATGACACCAAAAAAAAGAAACCGGCTAAAAAGCCGATCCCTTACCTATTACTTTTAGAAACCATCAGTTCGAGCTCACCCTCAAGTTCAAACTCATTCATAGTCGATGGGATGATAAAATGATCTCCTTGTTTTATAAAGTGTGAAGAACCTCCTGAAGAAATTTCACCTTCACCACTCAATACGCTTACTAATAAGTAGCGCGCATCCAGTTTATTCGTAAATACCCCATCGATCTCCCAATGATACACTGTAAAATAAGTAGAGTCGATGAGCTTTGTTTGCCTTAATCCTTCTTGATTTGAAACGATTGGTTCAAACTCAGGATCACGATGAGGGATTGTAGAAACTTCTTTGGATCTCTCGATATGAAGCTCGCGCTTATTGCCCTGATCATCCGTACGATCATAGTCATAAACACGATACGTCGTATCAGAACTCTGTTGCGTTTCAAGAATCATCGTTCCTGCTCCAATCGCATGGATCGTACCACTCGGAACAAAATAGAATTGCCCTGGCTCGATCGGAACACGTCGAAGCAAGCTATCCCACTCTCCATTATCGATCATCTCTGTAAACTCCGATTTTGTTTTAGCATGGTGACCAAAGATAAGCTCAGCACCAGGGTCACAATCGATGATATACCAGCATTCCGTCTTACCGTATGCTTCATTTTCAACGTTCCTCGCGTATGTATCGTCGGGATGAACCTGTACAGATAAATCACGATTTGCATCCAAAATTTTCACTAATAATGGAAAGTGATCTCCCTCTTCATCTCCGAATAAATTTCGATGTTCATCCCATACGTTGTTCAATGTTTGACCTTCGAGAGGTCCGTTCTTAATTTCACATGGTCCATTCTGATGAGCGGAAATCCCCCAGCATTCACCAGTTGTTTCAGACGGGATATCATAGCCAAAAATATCATTAAGCTTAGTGCCACCCCAGATTCGATCTTTGAATTCAGGCTTTAGAAAAAGCGGTTCATGTTGATACACAATTATTCCTCCTCATTTTGTTCTTAGTTCTTTTCGTTTATTCCAGCCATAGCAGCTCCAATCAATCCTGCATGATCTCCTAGGACCGCAGGCTTGATGACTACTTTTCCACGTAACCCTTCATATAGATAGCCGTCCACTTTTTTTCTAAGGAGCGAGAACAGCTCGTTTTGGGCATTCATTACGCCTCCACCAAGGATAAATACTGATGGGTCAAGTGTATGAACAAGGTTTGCGATTCCGATGGCAAGTGCATCCATCGCTTCACTTATGATCGCGATAGCAGCTTGGTTCCCTTCATCCGCCATGGCGAAGACCTCTTTTGCTCCGCCCTCAATTCCAAGCCTCGCCTTGCCCTCTCTACCGATTGCAGTTCCAGAAGCCAATGCTTCGAGGGAACCTGCATTCATATTAGCATGCTTCGGACCATTCGGCTTGATGATCATGTTTCCGATTTCTGCACCATAGCCATGTTCTCCTTGCACGATCTTATTCTGTAACACGTATCCTCCGCCTACTCCAGTACTGACCGTAATGTAAAAGGAACTTTGTTTGCCCTTTCCCGCTCCATACATCGCTTCACCTAGAGCAGCGGCGTCAGCATCATTTATTAGGAGAGTTGGAATACTCACTTCTTTCTGAACGATTTCCGTAATCGGAACATCCTTCCACCCTGGCAGGTTAGGTGGTGACATAACGATACCGTCGAAAGGATTTAACGGTCCAGGTGACCCAATCCCTATTGTTTCTACTTTATAAGTATCGGTCAACTCTTTTATCAAGTCGATCATTCTTGCGATAATAGAAGTGTAGCCAGACGTCGCGATCGTAGGGATTTGCATGACTTGAAGTAAATGTCCTTGTTCATCTGTTACGCCAACTCGAAGGTTCGTTCCTCCTAAATCTATACCCATATAGTAGTTTCCCAAAATATCCCCTCCTGCCATTTCTTATTTTTATATGCTACCATGAATTGCGAAAAGATATAGCACGTATTTACAATTCTTTCATTAACCATCACACATCGTCATAAATTGCTAAATTTTGAAAAATTTCTAGGAATTTCGTTGACTACTAGTAGTGCTCTGATAAACTATTATTAAACTAACAAATTAGGTGACAAACATGGTATTTGACGGTATTTTACTAGCCATTCTCATTGGTTTCCTAAGAAAAGGGAGCTTAAAAGGCTTTGCGTATTTATCCTTCCGCGCTGGGTGGATATTCCCACTCTTACTTCTGATCGAGATAGGAATTTTTGTCTATCAATCTTCCTATGCATGGATTGGAAAGTATAGTGGAGTACTATTTATGCTGATCTACATCGTCGGCATGGCTTTTCTGTGGTTAAACCGCAAGATGAACATTGGTATTCCAATCCTATTGCTAGGTGTATTACTAAACTTTATCGTCATGGCACTGAATGGCGGTCGAATGCCAGTATCACTAGAAGCTGCTGCCATATTAGATCCTGCATATGCAAGCGCTATCCAAAACGGGTTATATGGAAAGCATGCAGTCCTTACCGATTCAACGTTACTAGGATTCCTTGGCGATGTGATACCAATAACCGACCCTTATCCAAAAGATCAGGTGATCAGCTTTGGCGACATCGTCATGAATATAGGTATTTTTATCTTTATACAGCGAGTCATGGTAAAGAATCGACATCCAGAAGGTTCATCTTCCGCGACTAAGACGCTGTCTACTTAAAGGAGGTGACAGCATGGAAAGAAAAGAAGGCATTAAGCTAACTGGTATCATCGTTAATATTGCTATTATTTCTACCGCCTTAATCGCATTAACTTCTGGATTTAAATTAGTTTAATTGATGAAGAGGAGCACCCCGTGCTCCTCCAACTTCAAACTAAATTTAAATGAGAGTGGTGGAAACATGAAGGGCATATTTCAAAATAACAACTACCTAGTGAACGTATACCTTAGCGCGGTATCTGTTGCTGGAATCTTATTATACATCTCAAGCTACTCTATGACGCCACTTAAATGGAGTCTGGCCTTCACGTTTATTACTGCGATTCTCCTCCTAAATCACTATACGATTTTGTTGCCTCCAAGCGGTAACTCCTTATCTATGGATTCAGCGATTTACCTGGCAATTCTGTTTGTATTTGGTTTAGATATGTCGCTAACAATCTTACTATTCACTTCTCTTATCTATGCTGTGTATCAAAAGCAAGTCGTTTGGTGGAAACACCTCTTTAACTTCTCGATCTACGTTATCATGATCGTCAGCACGTATCATTCTTTTTTATTAACCGGTGGAGAACTCAGTTCAATAACGGTTTTAAATATTTCTTCATACCTTGCGTCTTTTAGCGTTTACTTTCTCTTAAACGTATTATTTATCGGTCTATTTTTTCTTTTAACTCAAACTCAGAGCTTATTCATGGTGATTAAAGGAATGCTAAAAGAAACAATATCAAGCTATCTGATCACCCTCGTACTTTCATTGATACTTGTATTATTAATGAAGCAACAGGTGTTTCTGGGTATTTTTCTATTTACGCTCGTAGCGATCCTTTTATCTGTCTCATTTAAACAGTACTTTCAGCTTTACCAGGAAGTTTCAGAGAAGGCAGATATGGATCACTTAACGGAATTATATAACCATGGTTATTTTAAGAATTTATTAGAAAAAGAGATCGATAAAGCTAAACGATCAGGGGAGGCTCTTTCACTCGGCCTATTGGATTTAGATGATTTTAAGAAATACAATGATCTTCACGGTCACTTGCAGGGTGATCGTTTACTCAAGCATTTCGGTGCTGAAATGAAGAGGATGGCCAAGTCAGATTTCACTGTGGCAAGATATGGCGGCGAAGAATTCGCGGTGTTGATGCCTGGGCTATCTCAGCTAGAAGCTTATCGTTTTATTAATCAGCTGAGAAAACAAGTCAACGATATCTACTTTGAAGGAGTCGAGGTTCTCCCTCATGGCTGCCTATCTTTCTCAGCAGGCGTGATCGAATACAGCCTTGAGCTCTATAATTCAACTGAAATGATTGAAAAAGCCGATCAGGCGATGTACTTTGCGAAAACAAAAGGAAAGAATAACGTGTCCCTCTACGATACTGAAAATCTTCCTGTGGACACGTTTCAATATCAACAGGAAATGGACCACCTTGAACAGCAGCTGCGTATCTTTTTATATAAAGACGTCTATACGTATCGTCACAGTAGACGAGTTTATGAGTATGCCATTCAATTCAGCAACAAGTTAAACCTGAATATGGCAGACCGCAAAACGCTCATTATGGGAGCTCTTATACATGATATAGGAAAGTTAGAAATCCCGAGAGATGTGATCAATAAAAAAGGGAAGCTTACAAAAGAAGAATGGGAAATGGTTCAAAAGCACGTGATCTGGGGAAGAGAAATCGTTTCTACCGACCGAGAGCTTCACGACCTGCTGCCTCTTGTCGAACTGCATCATGAACGCTTCGATGGAAAGGGATATCCATATGGAATGAGCGGCTATGAGATTCCTAGACTCGTTCGTATGCTGACTGTAATCGACTCGTTCGATGCAATGACAACCGAACGACCTTATCAGGAAACGAAATCTTTCTCGGAAGCAATCGATGAATTAAAGAGTTGTTCAGGGTCTCAATTTGATCCACAGCTTGTTGAAGCTTTCATCGAAGTGATCGAAGAGTCTCCAACACTAGATACGGGTAAGATTGACCAGGAACAGCCTGTACAGGCAAACCCATAAAAAAAGCAGAGCATGAGCGCTCTGCTTTTTTTATATTTTTTAAACTTTTGCTTCTGCTATCGTATTGATCATGATTCGAATGGAATCTCGAATACTATTGAACGGAAACCCTGTATGAGCAGAATGGTGTAACGTCATTTCAAAAGTCGGTGGCACATGCACGAATCCTGCTGGCGTCTCGATGTTATTCTGTTCAAGAACATGGAGCACACTGTACATAACGTTATTACATAAGTAAGTCCCTGCCGTATTAGAAATCTCTGCAGGTATTCCATTTTGCAAGAGAGCATCCGTCATTCGTTTGATAGGCAACGTTGAAAAGTATGCGGCTGGGCCGCCTTCTACAATTGGTTCATCTTCAGGAGCGTTCCCTGTGTTGTCCTCAACACTATCGTTCACATTGATCGCAATTCGTTCAGGTGTAATCTTTGTACGATCTGCGGCTAAACCAAGCATGATGATCGCACTTGGCTTACATTCTTCCACATACGTGAGCAATCTTTCAGAAGCCTGTTTAAAATCGACTGGCAATACACGCCCGATAATCTCAAATCCTCCGACCATTTCTTCATCCATCTCACGAACAATTGATTCAGTAGGGTTATGTCGATGTTCAAGAAAAGGTTCAAACCCTGTTAATAATAACCTATCCATTCTATTCGCCCCTTTCATATTGGGGTCAGGCACTTACCAGTCCCCCAATAAATAAAATTAAGAAAACAAGTGAAAGGCCTACAAGAAACGTAATTCCCAGCTTTCGTATAGCAGGCGGGAATCGTTCCGTCATCGGAACTCGAATAAGAAAGATTAAAATTGCTAAAGAAAGGATTAGTAGCAGAAAGTATCCCAATACTCTAACACCACCGTTTCATTCTTACTACTATACCTTCCTCTTCCCCATTACATTTAGTTTTAATCGGGTATAAAAAAAGTCATGCAAACCTACGCATGACCTTCGTACTATTATGTCAAACTCTACAATGAAACGTGATTTTTCTTATACCCTTGAGGGTGGTGCTGGTGCCAATTCCATGCATGCTCAACAATTTGTTGAAGCTCTGGATATACAGGCTGCCATCCGAGTTGCTCGATCGCTTTTTGAGACGATGCGATCAATATAGCGGGATCACCTGCACGACGAGGCGCTTCTTCTGCTACTATCGCTGTTTGGGTTACATTCCGGCATGTGTCGATCACTTCTTTTACAGTGAAGCCTTTTCCATTCCCTAGGTTAAAAATCGCACTCTCATCAGTTGTCTTCATTCGCTTCAACGCTAGGTAATGCGCTTGAGCAAGATCTAACACGTGAATGTAGTCTCTGACGCATGTGCCATCCTTTGTCGGATAGTCACTACCAAAGATTGAAACTTTCTCACGTTGTCCAAGAGCAGCTTGAAGAACGATCGGAATCAAGTGAGATTCAGGATCATGATCTTCTCCAATACGCCCTTCAGGATCAGCACCTGCTGCATTAAAATACCTAAGCGATGTAGATTTCAAACCATAAGCCTCATCACACCAGCGAAGCATGTTTTCAATGGCGAGTTTTGTTTCCCCATACGGATTCGTCGGAACCGTAGGATCACTCTCTTCGATCGGTGTTCTCTTAGGGTTTCCATAAGTTGCGGCAGTTGAAGAGAAAACGATGTACTTCACTTGATGCAGAACGAGCTTAGAAACAAGAGCATGAGATCCAGTCACATTGTTACGGTAGTATTCTAATGGATTTGCTACGCTCTCCCCGACAAGTGAACTCGCAGCAAAGTGAATAACGGAATCAATGTCGTGATCATTGAAAATTTGATCTAAAACTTTTCCATCTGTTAAATCTGCTTGGTAAAAAGGAACGTCTGTAAAAGCTTCTGCATGCCCCTTCGATAAATTGTCGAGTACAACGACTTCTTCTCCTTGCTCTTTTAAATACATAACAGTATGACTACCTATGTATCCTGCTCCCCCGGTTACTAAAATTGCCATTTTTTATCCCCTCCATCATCATAGTACCTGTTATCTCGCGTCGAATCTACACGTTATTTCCCGGAAAATAGTAAAAATTATTATAAGGGCTCTTGAATCCAACAAATACTGACTATGAACTCTCTTAAATTACAAAACGAATAAAGGAACATAGGTAATGGCGTCGAAATTAGTTTTAGGCAAGATTTTATTAATTCGACTTTAGAAACTTCACCAAGAAAAAACAGGAAAATCCAACTAATTTATGTTAGTATGGAAAAGGAATTTATAGGGAAATAGAAACATAAATTAACTAGATATTGGGAGGAATTCCAACGTGAGAGTGAGAAAAGCGATCATACCTGCAGCTGGTCTTGGAACACGTTTTTTACCAGCTACCAAAGCACAACCTAAAGAAATGCTGCCAATCGTTGATAAACCTACAATTCAATATATTGTAGAAGAAGCTGTCGCGGCTGGTATTGAAGATATTATTATCGTTAGTGGCCGTGGAAAGCGTGCAATCGAGGATCATTTTGATAAGTCCTATGAACTTGAAGAAACGCTTACTAAGAAACAAAAAACAAAGATGCTGAATGAAGTTAAAGAAATCTCTAACCTTGCAAACATTCATTACATACGCCAAAAAGAACCTAAAGGGCTAGGTCATGCGATTAATTGTGCTAGCCGGTTTATCGGAAACGAGCCATTTGCGGTTCTTCTTGGAGATGACATCGTGCGATCTGAGAAACCATGTATCGGGCAATTGATGGAAAGCTACAACAGATACCGAACGTCGATTGTTGGAGTTCAACAAGTTCCTAGTGAAGACGTTTCTAAATACGGTGTCATCGCACCAAAAGGAGAACAAATCGATAACGGCATCATTCCAATCCAATCTCTCGTTGAGAAGCCAGCATTAGAAGAAGCACCTTCTAATTATGCGATACTCGGCCGTTATATTCTCACACCTGAAATCTTCTCGATCCTCGATACACAGACAACCGGTGCTGGTGGAGAAATCCAGTTAACCGATGCGATCAAACGATTGAACGAACAACAAGCCGTATTTGCTCATGAATTCGACGGCATGCGTTACGACGTTGGAGATAAATTCGGTTTTATCAAGGCAACGATCGACTTCGCTTTATATCGTCCTGAACTTCGAGAGGATGTTATGAACTACTTGAAACAAGTAGTCGAACAAGAACTCGCTACAAAGAAATAATGAAATCCGCATTCCATTCTCGGAATGCGGATTTTTAAAACTTCGATAAGATTTGCACGCTTTGCAGGAATATTGCTAATTCATACGAAAGTATAGTATTTATATACTTTCGTATGCAAAATTATTCAACGGGGCGTGATGATACATATGCTGGAAGATTTACCGAACGTTCAAAAGGGTTTTAACCATTCTACATTCAGTCCGATTACGATTTCAAGAGAGAATGAAATCGACACTTTTCATAGATTATTAGTAGGAAAAAGCAGCGGAATCCTTTCGATACATGGTCACTCTGGGACAGGTAAGAGTGAATTACTTATGCACTTCCGTTTAAAAGCACGACGGAACGGAACACCTTTCTACCTCGTGAATGCCCAATACACAAGAGCTGACCCAACTTCATTTTTACACGCATTACTCGAGCAAATGGGGCCAGCTTCTCCTTCTGTTTCACCACTTGAGGCGATCTTCATGCACATTCAACACCTTGAGAAAGAGGGAATTCGCACGGTTATCGCCATTGACTCATATGAACATTATGAAAAGCTAGATGAATGGTTTCGACAGTCCTTTCTCCCCTCCCTACCTTCATCGATCATTTTCATTTTTTGTGGAAGAAAACCACTTAATACTTATTGGAAATCTTCTATATGGCACCCTTTTATTAACTCGATCGAGCTTCGTTCGTTAACGTATGAGCAATTTCAACTTATGATCAAGACGTCAACAGATGGTTATTTACAGAAAATTTGGCACCACTCGAAAGGAAACCCTTTTGCCATCTCACACCTTGTCTATTCCTCTAATACAGCTCTTAAACTAGATGAAAAACTCGTACAAGAAACCTATCAGTATGTAGTGCGAGAATGGATGAGAGAAGTTACGGACGATAAGATGGTGCCTTATATAGAGGCAGCTGTATTTGGAATTCAGATTTACCAGGAAAAGATAGAAGCGATTCTTACAACCTCCTTATCTAGAAGAGAGTTCGAGCGTCTCACCTCATATTCTTTTGTTAAAGAAACCGCGGATGGTTGGAAACTTCATCCTCTTTTCCAAAACGCTTTGAAAACAGACCTAATGAAACGAAAACCAACTTATTATCATGAATTATGGAAAAACGCGCTGATGTATTGTCGGAAATTCATCGAACAAAACGACCACCTGATTAGAATCAATGAGGTCAATGATTTTTTCTATCTTTTAAAAGATCGGATGATTCATTCTTCGCCGTTCAACAATGAAAATATTTCGATGTATTCTCTCACCTCAGCTCAACAAGAGGACTGGAGTGACATTCATTCTTTCCTTGATAAAGATAAAGAGCGCTTCTCGAAAGGTTCTTACATAACAAAGGAATCACTTGATGACATCGGATTACAACACATTAAACTTCTTAGAAATGAAAAAGGGGTCGTGCGAGGGATGACCGTTACGATTCCGATTCAATCAACTACGATAGATTTATTAAAAGAAAGCTTCGTCACTCGAAGCTACTTTTCAAAGTTGTCAAATACTGAAGAAAAACGAATCCGCCATGCTAGTGAGCCATGCGGTTGGGTTATCCGATACCTCGATGTGAAAGATAAAAGCCAAGAAGACGAGCTGTACGCATTGCTTTATCATCTCCTTCCGCTTGTATTGACCGAAGGAATACTCGTTGCTTCTACCCCTGTCGTCTACTTTCAGAACCTTCTCGAACAATTTAACTTTGAAGAAATTCCTGAAGCATCTCACGATGATTACGGAATGCACGCACGTTCGAAAACGTACGAGCTCGACTTAAAAAACAAGCGTTTATCTCAGTATCTTGATAATTTCGCACGCGCGATCGGCGTGTCATTCAATCAGACGCCGTTGGATCGCTATGGATTCACTCCTCGTGAAAAAGAAGTAGCCAATCTCGTCATCGAAGGGAAATCAAATGCGAGAATTGCGAATGAACTATCTTTAACTGAAATCACGGTAAAAAAACACCTAACTCGAATTTATGCAAAGCTTCATGTAAAAAACCGAACAGAACTAACAAAACGAATATTAGGAGGCTAGTATGGAGCGCACAACAATCTATTTAGTGCGTCATGCACATTCTACCTACACGCCAGATGAGTATGGTCGTGGACTTTCACAAAAAGGGACTGCTGACGCGAATAAAGTAACGGAATTAATGACGGAACATCAAGTGGACGTGGTGCTTTCGAGCCCTTATCGTCGTGCGATTGCTACTGTTGAAGGAATCGCAAAAGAGATCGGTCAAGATGTGATCGTAGTTGAGAATCTAAAAGAGCGCCTTTTAGCTGGAAACCCTGTAGAGGACTTTAATGCAGCGATCAATGCGGTTTGGAGCGACGAAACATTCTCATTCGTTGGAGGAGAGTCGAATGTGGATGCCCGTCGAAGAGGAGTACAAGAATTAAAGAGAATTCTTCGTACGTATGAAGGTAAGAACGTGGTAATCGGTACTCACGGAAATATTATGGTGTTACTCATGAGTTATTTTGACGATCGTTATGATGTAACGTTCTGGAAGAGTCTTGATATGCCTGATATTTACAAACTATCATTTCACGCGGAAGACCTTGATCATGTAGAAAGAATATGGAGTGCACCACAAAAACAAACAACCTCATAATCGACACCAAACCCCCGTTTTGAAAGAGAGCATACTCTTTTAAAACGGGGGTTTCGATGTTAAACAAACGTTTGATTAAGGCTGCTCCCATTCGCTTCTGAGTAAGCCCATAATGACGGTATCATAGTACTTTCCATCAACGTACTCATTTTGGCGTAATCGCCCTTCTACCTTGAATCCGCACTTTTCATATGCTCTGATCGCACGAGCGTTTCCACTCCATGTGTCTAGCTGAATGCGCTGCATGTTTAATTGTTGAAATAAATAACGAATCATTACCTTAATCGCATCACTTCCGTACCCTTTCCCCCAATAGGCTTTATCGCCAATCGTAATGCCCATCACGGCGGACCTCGTAATGATGTTCACATCACGGTAATCTGCAATCCCTATTATTCTACCTTCCAAATCGAGAATAGAAAATACACCATTCTCCGCTCGATCCATTTTGACGATCGTTTCATACGTACTTTCTACTTGTTCACGAGATACGTGTGTTAAAAGAGGAGAATTGCCAACAGCGAAGAGACTCACCTCATCATCGTTTCTCCACTGATAGACATCTTCCATATCTTCAAGCGCAACAGCGCGTAGTTGAGTTAAGCTTCCATTCATCATTCCTTCATCCTTTTCTCTAAAAAAAGAGGCACTCTATTCCATCAGTCCCTCTTCGATTAATTTTGCTTCAAGCTTAGGTGTTAAATTTCGATTTGCAGGGGCTTGTGGTCCTCGACCTACAAAGTCTTCACTACAATGTGTTTCCGTGATGTAGAACGCATTATAAAGAAGTCGCCTGTCTTTGATCGTTATACCTCCGTTAGGAAAAAGATACGTACAATTCTCATCGATTTTCGTACGTTTATCTTTACGATCTACATAGTAAAACTCATCTGTAACAGTTCCATATTCCATTTCTTCAGTAGAAGTTAGAAACATGCCATTCTTATCGTAACGAATGACGGTGAACCCTTTTTCCTTTTTTAACTTTGGTGCTCCCTCTACATTATAAACGGTGATCAATTGACCTTCGAAGCCTTCTGGAATCAAATGCAGCGTATCTGTTTTGTCATGGTTAGTAGAAGCTTTAGACGAACATGAAACCGTACTTACAACCACAAGTGTCAAAACAAGTAGCTTGCTCCATCTCATTTCTGCTTCGCCCCCATTATATAAACCAACTCTAATGAATAGTTCGACACCTACAAGAAAGTTCCTTCAGTTCAAGAACGGTGCCTGTCACCCCCCGCTATTTGTCGAAGAAAATATCAGACTATGGACTGATACGAAACCATCCTCGTGACCGGTTTAATCCAACTAATTTCTGCGTACACTGGAAGTAGAAAGAAAGAGGTAACACAGGAGAGAGCTACCGGAGAATCTTTAATAAACAGGCTGTTATATGAATAGGATGAAAGATAAAAGGAGGGTATACTATGATATTTTTAATGAAGAATTTCTTCAAACCACAACCAAAACTCAAGGAAGCATTTAGAAAACATCGCGACCGTCACATCGACCGGCTTTCCGATCACCAATACCATATATAAACCCCTGGATCTTTGCTAAGATCCAGGGGTCTTTTTATCACTTCACTGTTTTCGTCATTTCTTCAAGCTTTAAAATCGCATTGAACAGTTCCTCTGGTGATACCTGCTTCGTAATATGAATCGTCTCTTCCTCTTTTGTTGCATATTTTGATACCGCTTTAGCCTGGACATCACTAGTGATACCAAGTTCAGCGAGTGATAATGGTAACTCTACTAACTCATAGAAAGGGATCAACTCTTTGATCTCATCCCATCGCTCTTCTAAAGCGAGCTGGGCGAGTATCCCATATGCCACTTTTTCCCCATGGAGAAAAGAGTGTGTTTCAGGCTGATGCGTTAATGCGTTATGGATGGCATGCGCTCCAGCAACCCGCCCATACTCATCGCCGAAACCTCCTACCATTCCGCTTGTTAAGAGATTCGTTTCGATCACTTTTATAAACGATTCACTTAGATGGTTGTTTCTCTGATCGACCAATGCTCTCTCTCCATGTTCTAACAGCACATCACGACAGCTTTTCGCAGCAACATACGCAAAATGAATCGGTACTGAATGTGAAGGAAGCGTTTCAATGATGCTTCTCGCTTCATACCATTTTGCGAGTGTATCTCCAATTCCAGCACGTAGGAATCCAGGCGGTGAGTCGAGCAAGATTTCAGGTTCCACTAAAACAAGGTGCGTGCTCCTTGGGTAAACAATATGTTTTTGGAACTCTCCTTCCTCTGAATAAATCACACTGAGAGGCGTACACGCTGCACATGTTGAAGCGAGCGTAGGTATAAGTGCAGTTTCAATCAATAGTTCATTCGCAACTGCTTTTGCAACATCAAGAACCTTACCACCTCCCACACCTATGATAAGATCGGCACCATGAAGTCGAGCGAGCTCAGCTTGCCTTGTTATCTCAGCATTTGAGCACTCTCCTCTGTACCTCGAATATGCTGCTTTGAATCGGGAGAGATCAGGTAGATAAGGAGCAGCTGCTTCCCAAGATTTTTCTCCGTGAATAAGAAAAATGTTTTGGAACCCACCTTGCTCCAATCGATCTGGAAGTTCATCCAAAACACCTTGCTGACACTGATAGTGCCCTGGGGTTGCTCGAACATGAATTGGTTCCATAAGAAAACTCCTTTCGTGAGTCTAGTCCTTCTTAAGCCGTGCTGCCATTACATTACCGAGAGATTGGAGCCCCTGAACGAGTACGATCAGCAAAAACACCGTTACGTACATCACGTCGACTTCGTAACGAAGATGCCCATATCGATAAGCAAGGTCACCTAACCCTCCTGCTCCGACAAGCCCTGCCATCGCGGTGGCTCCGATCAATCCAATCGTCGCAATCGTAAGTCCTAATACGATGGAAGAACGCGATTCTCTTACAAGTACATGCCAGATGATATGACGTGTCTTAATCCCCATTGCCTCATATGCTTCAACGACGCCTCGATCCACCTCAAGAAGAGCGGACTCCATCAACCTTGCTATGTAAGGAGCAGTAAAGACGACGAGCGGCACGATCACGCCTTTCACTCCGATGGTAGTGCCTGCGATAAACTTTGTAAAAGGCAGGATGAAAAACAATAAGATGATGAACGGGATGGACCTGATCACATTGATCACAGCGTTTAACAATCGGAAAAGGATCTTGTTATCTAGCGCCTTCCCAGGTCTGGTTAGCACGAGAAGCACACCGAGTGGTAATCCTAACAGCACTGAAATCAACAGCGAGATTCCCACCATCTGGAACGTTTCGATGATCGCACTCCAAATATCCGCGCCCCATAGATCGATAAATTCCGAAATCTTAGCTGACATGCGCGTTCACCTCCGGTACATACCCTTCTACAAAAATCCCCCGGTCTTCTAAGAACATAACCGCTCTCTTCGTTTCTGAATCTTCTCCTTCAAGATGAACGACTATTCTACCAAAAGGTTGATCCTTAAGTTGCGTGATATTCCCTGCAAGAATAGATGGATAAATATCAAAGTTTTTACTAAGGAGCGCAAGTGCAGGCTTTCCTGACGATTCTCCTACGAAGGAAAGCGTCACGATTTGTCCCTTCGACTCAAGCTTCTTCACGAGGGATTCAGGTACGTCATCTTGAAACAGCGATTGTACGAATCGTTTCGTCGTAGGCGTCTTCGGTCTACTAAATAGATCAACAACGGGTCCTTGTTCAATGATGCGTCCGTTTTCCATCACGGCCACTTCATGACAAATCTTTTGAACCACGTGCATTTCATGTGTAATAAGTAAAATCGTTAGTCCGAACTCCTGGTTGATTTGCTCTAGTAAAGATAAAATCGACTCAGTTGTGTCTGGATCGAGCGCGCTCGTTGCTTCGTCACAAAGAAGAACTTCTGGCTCATGCGCTAGCGCGCGTGCAATCGCTACTCTTTGTTTCTGTCCACCTGAGAGCTGTCCAGGATACACGTCGATCTTATCTTCGAGTCCTACAATCTGTAGATACTTTCTTACACGCGAATCGATTTCCTTTTTTGAAACGCCAGTGAGCTTAAGGGGGATGGCGATATTTTGATAAACCGTCCCCGTTTTTAATAGATTGAACGACTGAAAGATCATTCCGATTCGCTGACGTGTTTTCTTTAACTTGCCAGCTGATAGACCGGTTAACTCTACATCATTAATGAACACTTTCCCTTCTGTTGGTCTCTCTAACAGATTGACCGTTCGAACGAGGGTACTTTTACCAGCGCCACTATAACCGATCACACCATAGATCTTTCCCTTTTCAACGTTAAGGTCAACGCTATCCAGAGCCTTCGTAACAGTAGTTCCGGTTTGAAACGCTTTTGAGATATTTTCTAATCGTATCATTACCTTCTCTCCTTTACCGAAATTACCAGGATGCTATGACTGAGCCGTTGAATTCTTCTTCAATAAACGTCTTAACTTCATCTGACTGATAATAATCCACTAGTTTATTGATTCTCTCGTCGTCTTTATTCTCTGTTTTCGTTGCGATGACGTTCACCCAAGGAGAATCTTCTGGTTCCATTACGAGAGAATCTTCAGTTGGAACCCGACCGCTTTCCATCGCATAGTTCGTGTTGATCGCAGCGATGGCAAGCTCACCTAGCTGTCTTGGAATCTGCGATGCTTCAAGAGGAACAAACTCAAGATTCAACGGGTTCTTCTCAATATCCTTAATCGTTGCTTCAACACCTACACCGTCTTTTAATTCAATAATTCCTGCTTCCTCAAACAACATAAGAGCTCGGGGTTCTCCAGTAGAGTGATTCGGTAATCCTACTTTGTCACCTTTCTTCAAATTATCAAGGTTCTCATATTGATCGGAATAGATGCCCATCGGAAAATTAATCGTCGTCGCAACCTTAGATAATTCCATTCCGCGCTCTTCTACAAAATCATTTAAATACGGTTCGTGCTGAAAAACATTCGCATCAAGCTCTCCTTCATCAAGCGCTTTGTTAGGCATAACGTAATCGTTGAACGCCACGACATCAATCTCAAAACCATCCTTCTCAGCAACTTCTTTTACTTTCTTCATCACATCTTCATGCGGTCCTGCTGTTACCCCTACCTTTAATGGCCCTTCGTTTGAACCACCTGACTCTGCACTGCCAGAACACCCAGCTGCGACGATTAATAATAATGCACCTACTAGTAGCGATAGTTTCTTCATTCTCCTAACTCCCTTTCTCTCCTATAGTCATTTAAAGCGTCTTTGTGCTAAATTTCGTAAGCGTACGATATCACCAGAGCGTCGGTTCCCTCCTTTGTTTCAAACCCCATAAATGAAAAAACTCTCTCTGATGAACAGAGAGAGTTGGGTGTTTTGCACTATGTAACTCTCTCTCATCTTTCAAACGATCGCTCGTTTGCTGGAATTAGCACCTTTCTCACGAACTGAGATGGTTGCCGGGCGTCAATGGGCCAGTCCCTCCGCCACTCTTGATAAGAGTTTGAATTATTCATATTGTTTAACTATTCTCAACAGTATAGTACCTCACTCACCGAACGTCAAGGGCTTTTTCGACGTGGTACCGATGCGGTGCCTGTCACCCCTCACATTATGTCGATTAATTTTTCTCGCTTTCGAGGTGTTCATCAAACCAGCCGATCAGATGGTTCAATCGCTCTACCCTTAACTCAGGATGTCCGTTTCTTGAAAGGTTGTGATCTGATTCTGGGAATCTCACAAACTTCGTCTTCTTCTCACGGTGCTTCAACGCAACGAACAACTGCTCACCTTGCTCGATCGGGCATCGGTAGTCTAGTTCGCTGTGTAGAATAAGAAGCGGTGTATCGATTTGATCAACATATTTCAATGGTGAATGGTCCCATAACTTTGTTGGATCTTCATCAAGGTCAGCTCCCACTTCCCACTTAGTGAAGAAATAACCTATGTCGCTTACTCCGTAGAAGCTTAACCAGTTGGAGATCGAGCGCTGCGTTACAGCTGCTTTGAACACATTCGTTTTGCCAACGATCCAGTTCGTCATGAACCCGCCATAGCTGCCGCCTGTAACAAACAATTGCTCAGAATCTATGAAGCTCGTTTGCGCGACAGCTGCTTCTATCCCTGCCATGACATCGTCATAGTCGCCGCCACCATAGTCGCCACGGCATCCATTCACAAACTCCTGACCATATCCGTGACTACCACGAGGATTCGTATAGACTACTGCATATCCTCTTGATGCAAGAAGCTGAAATTCGTGCATGAATGAATTCCCATACATCATGTGGGGACCGCCGTGAATTTCTAAAACTGTTGGATACTGCTTCCCTTCCTCGAAGGAAGTCGGTTTCATAATCCAACCCTGTATGTTCAGTCCATCTCTGCTTTCATAGGTGTACGGTTGTGGAGTGGAAAGCGAATCCGCACTCAACACCTCTTCATTACAGGAAGTGATTCTTTCTATCGAGCTTTCTCCTTCTAAGGATAGCGTATAGATATCACCAACATTCACCGGATCACTGATCGCTACCGCAGCTTCACCACCCGCTACGTGAAGTGCGTAGTGGTGCCTGTCACCCCCCGCTATTTGTCGAAGGGTGCCATCTAGATGAATGGAATAGATTCCTGTGTTCCCATGTTCACTGGCAAGGAAATAGAGTGCCTTTCCATCTTCGTTCCACACCGCTCCAGACGGCTCAATTCCCCAATGGAGATCTGAAATGAGAACATCTGAACACTCGAGGTCGATTGTTTCTGTAAGGCACGTAAATTTCTTCGATTCAATCTCAACCGTCCAAACTCTATTCAGCGTCGCACTCTCATACTCAAAGTTATGTCCAATGTAAGATAGTGATGAACCATCTGGAGACCACCGCGGAGCTATGAAACTACTTCCTTCAGAATTAAGCCGCTCAGCTTCACATTCTTCTCCAAGATTGTGAATAAATAGATCCGATTGGACATATGAACCTTTCTCTTCCCGTCTACTTCTTACGTATGCGATCTGTTTACCATCAGGAGACCAGCTAGCGTCCGAGTGATTCAGTTCAGCATCCGTCACCCAGTTTTCATCCCCAGTCTTTCGATCGATTACGACGACCTGTGTATGTTTCCCCTTGAGAAAACCTTTTCCATCTGCTTTGTAATGCAATTCTTCGACGACGAGTGCTTTCTTTCTTTTTTCTTCCTTCTCATCTCCACCTTTAGGAGTGCTCTCACTCAACACGAGAAGTTCAGTCCCGTCAGGTTTCCACACCGGGCGACTTGCTCCATTTTTTAGAGAGGTTACCTGTTCGGCTTCACCTCCGAAAGCAGATATGATCCATATTTGATTTTCTCCCGAACGGTTTGAAACAAACGCGATTTCCTTTCCATCAGGAGACCATCTTGGAGAAGAATCAAGATGGCGAGACCCGGGCGATGTCCAGGCCACTTCTTCACCACTCTCACGATCGATCATGACGAGATAAGAAGCATACTCTCGATCCTCAGTAATTTTTTTCTTCACATAGATCACTTTTTTACCGTCAGGAGAAAGCTGAGGGTCTCCTACAAATACCAGGTCATATAGTGACGTTGCCTGGAGATTTTCTTTCTCTATCTTTGTTTTCATCTAAACACCTCTCCTCATCGTTTCAAATAAATAGAAATACACCTGCTACTGACAGTCCTGTAAGTCCGGTGCCTGCTCCGTAACATATAAGAATTCCACTTACGAGCACTCGTTCCTTCCAATCTGTAAAACTCGGGTCCCTCTTCACCTGCTCATCGACACGTTCCATGGAGCGTGACCGGGGCACGATCATTCGGTGGATCTTAGAAAAACCTTCGAACAATAAGGTTAGGAAGCCACTTTTTAACACCACTAAAATCGTTCCAACCGTTAGCGCAATAATCCCCCAATAAAATGAACGATTAACAAATTGAATAGCGTCGCCTTGAATAAACCAAAACATGAACGCCACAATAAAAGATCCTAGCAAAGCTAGTCCATACCTTCGCATCTCGCTCATCCTTTCAAGGTAAAGGAAGATCTGCTGAGCAGATCTTCCTCTATTACATTATTTCTTTTCAGCATAGCGTAGGTCAGGGTACCTGTTGACCGGATAGACGATTCCGTCATAGTCTTGTGAAGTTAAGTAGTTTTGAGAATAATGATAGACAGGCATAAACGGCATATCTTTCATCAAAACATCCTCTGCTTTATGCAAGAGTTCCATTCGCTTTTCCTCATCCTGCACCATCTTAGACTCCGCGATGAGCGAATCGTATTCTTCGTTCACCCAGTTTGTACGGTTGTTAGGGCTATCGCCTAGGTAGTATTCTAGAATAGGTGTCGGATCAACATAGACTCCGATCCACCCCATTCGTGCCATCTGGAAGTTACCTTGCTTCGTAGTATCAAGGTACGTCTTCCATTCCTGGTTGTTAAGTGTTACTTCAATACCGAGGTTCTGCTTCAGCATTTCCTGAACACCTTCTGCGATTTTCTTATGGTTATCAGAAGTGTTGTACATCAGTTCGACTGCCGGAAGTTCGCTCCAGCCCTCTTCTTGCTTTGCTTCTTCGATCAATTTCTTCGCTTTATCATAATCTTCTTCGAAATAGTCCCCACCTTGTTCTCTGAAATCACCGTTTGGCGTATCAACACCTTCAGGCACAAAACCGTATGCTGGTGTTTCACCCGCTTGTGAGATATCTTCCGTAATGGATTTGCGGTCGATCGCCATCGCGAAGGCTTTTCTTACTTTTTCATTTGTAAAAGGCTCCTTGTCGACATTGAACATATACATGTATGTGCCGAAATATGGCGTGATCTTGAAGTCTTCGCTTTCTTTTTCAGAAGAAATCACGTCGATCGGCAGCGTATGGATCATGTCCAGTTCACCCGATTTATACATTTGATAATACGTTGTTGCATCGTTAACCATTTTCCACGTAATCTTCTCCATATTGATGCTTTCTTTATCCCAATAGGAATCGCTCTTCTCAATCGAAAGCTCGTTGTCATGCTTCCAGCTCGTCATGTGATATGCACCGTTACTGACGATCGAGTCTGCCTCAGCGGACCAATTTTCGTTTCCTTCAACAACCGATTGGTTCACAGGATAAAACGTCCAGAAAGAAAGCAGTCTCTCGATAAATCCAGTAGGAGCGTTGAGTTCTACTTCTAACGTCTTGTCATCTACTGCCGTAATACCTACATCCTCAACAGAACCTTCTCCTTTGTTATAAGCTTCAGCGCCTTTGATGTAGTACATGTAAAATGCGAACGAGCTACCTGTTTCAGGGTTCAACACACGCTTCCATGCAAATTCAAAATCACCTGCAGTGATCGGATCTCCATTCGACCATTCAGCATCTCTTAGTGTAAACGTGTACGTGCGATCATCATCAGACACGTCTGTTTTTTCAGCGAGTGCAGGCTCGATCTCACCGCTCTTATTTTTACGATACAAGCCTTCGAATAAATGATCGAGTACCCACCCTGATGTCGTATCTGTTGCAAGAGCAGGATCCATGGAAGGCGGCTCGCTCATCGCATTCACTGTTATTTCTTGCTTGCCTTCACCATCTCCAGAGGCGTCTTCCCCACCGCAAGCTGCAAGAAATGGAACGACGGTTAACACCATGATTAGACTATAGATCAGTTTTTTCATTCGTTTCTCCTCCTTCATTCGTGTAAAGATGACATGCTACCCAATGGTTTTCTTTCGCCTCTCTCCACTCTGGCACGATCTCACGACATACATCCATCGCATGCGGGCACCTCGTTCTAAAACGGCAGCCAGACGGAGGTGAGATTGGACTTGGTAAATCACCTTCAAGCATGATCCGTTCTCGTTCACTCGCTTCTTTTGGATTCGGAACAGGTATGGCAGAAAGTAGGGCTTGCGTATAAGGATGAAGCGGCTCGTCGAATAATGAATCACTATCTGTAAGCTCCATCAAGTTGCCAAGATACATCACTCCGATCCGATCACTGATATGCTTCACCATCCCTAGATCGTGAGCGATGAATAAATAAGTCAGCCCTTCTTCTTCTTTTAAATCTTCCATCAAGTTTACAATTTGCGCCTGGATCGACACATCGAGTGCAGAAATCGGCTCATCTGCAACGATGAAGTCAGGCTCTACCGCTAATGCTCTCGCGATCCCGATACGCTGCCTTTGTCCCCCACTAAATTCATGAGGATAGCGCTTTGCATGCTCAGCGCTCAATCCAACTTTTTCTAAAAGTTGAAAAACACGTTCTTTTCGTTTCTTTCCTTTCAAGAGATCATGAGCATCGATCCCTTCTGCAATAATGTCCATCACCCGCATCCGTGGATTAAGAGAAGCTTCCGGATCCTGAAAGATCATTTGCATCGTACGGTTAAGATCCCGGGCTTCTTTTCCTTTAACATGATTCGTATCGCGTCCGTTGTAGACGATACGACCATCAGTCGCCTGGTGAAGCCCCACGATCGTCCGACCGAGCGTCGATTTTCCACTGCCGCTTTCACCTACTAATCCGAACGTTTCGCCTTTTTTAATGAAAAAAGAAATATCATCCACAGCTTTTAACGATTGATTTTTTCCTACGTTAAAATACTTTTTCACCTGCTGAACTTCGACTAGTGCATCACTCATACATCGTTCCCTCCTGCAGCAACAAAGTCATTGGCGTTCGGTGCCCTCGTGTCGTTCAACCAGCACCGTGCCTGGTGTGTTTCTGAGGTTTTGATCGGGTCTGGCATCTGATCGATACAGATTTCCATCGCATAGTCACACCTTGCAGCGAAAGGACACCCTGCTGGAGGAGCAAAAAGATCTGGCGGTGAACCTTCGATCGGAACGAGCCGCTCTTTTTCATGCTTGCCTTTCTCGTAGCGCGGTACCGACTTCAACAATCCCCATGTGTAAGGGTGTTTCGGAGTTTCGAAAATTTCTTCCACATCCCCACTCTCAACGATCACCCCCGCGTACATCACAGCAACACGCTGGGCAACTTCAGCAACCACCCCTAGATCATGGGTGATGATCATGATCGACGTACCGAGACGTACTTGGATATCTTTTAATAAATCTAGAATCTGGGCTTGAATCGTTACATCCAGCGCTGTTGTCGGCTCATCAGCAATTAAGAGCTTTGGCTCACAGGAGAGCGCCATCGCGATCAACACCCGCTGTCTCATTCCTCCACTCAATTCGTGTGGGTACTGACGGTAGCGCTTCTCCGGATTTGGGATGCCTACTAAATCGAGAAGCTCGATCGTTCGGTCATGGATTTTAGAACGTGAATAATTGGTATGTTTTTTGATCGTTTCTGCAATCTGAGAACCGATTCTCATCGTAGGATTAAGTGACGTCATCGGATCCTGTGAAATCAAACCGATCTCAGAGCCTTTCAACTTCTGCATCTGTTTTTTGGATAACCCTAATAGTTCTTTTCCATTAAACGTTACGCTACCGCTTTTAATTCTGCTGACCTTCTTTGGAAGGAGACCCATGATCGACTGAGCCGTTACACTTTTTCCACAGCCGCTTTCTCCAACAATGGCGAGCACTTCGCCCTGTTGGATATGAAAGTCAACGCCTCGTACAGCTTTGACTTCTCCACCATACGTTTTAAACGATACACGTAAATCATTTACATCGAGTAATCGACTCATCTATTTCGCCTCCTTATTCCTTTGACTGAGGATCGAGCGCGTCTTGTAGTCCATCACCGAACACATTGAACGCAAACATCGTTAATGAAATCATGAAGCCGGGGAAGAACAGTCTCCACCATTGACCTGTAAGGATGACGCCAAGGGCGTCGTTCGCCATCGTTCCCCAACTCGCGATCGGAGCCTGTACACCAAGTCCGATAAAGCTAAGGAAAGACTCTGCGAAAATCGCTTGAGGAATTGTAAAAGTTAAATTTACAATGATAATTCCGATCATGTTTGGAAACAGGTGCCTCATGATAATCTTCCTATGAGGGGTTCCAAGTTTTTCAGCGGCAGCAACGTACTCCTGCTCTTTCAGCTGTAGAATCTGCCCCCTCACGATCCGTGCCATTCCTACCCATCCAGTAATCGAAAGGGCGATGATGATCGTCCAAAGACCAGGTTTCATCACAACGAGTAATAAGATTACGACGAGAAGGTATGGAATGCCGTATAAAATCTCAACGATTCTCATCAAAAAGCCATCGACCTTGTCGCCAAATTTCCCTCTTCCAGCCATGTAGCCAGAAATTCCACCGACGATTAATCCAAGGATCAAATCGATTACAGCTGCCGCAAGTCCAATGGTTAAGGAGATTCTTGCTCCATACCATGTTCGTGCCCACATATCACGACCTAGCGAATCCGTCCCAAACCAGTGCTCTGGTCCTGGAGGCAAGTTTTTTCCTGATAAGTTCTGATCAGAATAGTTGAACGGGACAAGATGAGGACCGATAATCGCAAGGATCGTAATGATCACAAGAAGTCCTAGCCCAAGAATCGCAAGCTTATTTCGAAGGATTTTCACCGTCGTTTCTTTCCACTGACTCATGCTTGGCCGAACAATCTTCTCCTGCTGAAACCTACTTCGATCTACAGGGCGAAATAGCACGTCATCTTTTTTTGGCTCAGCCATGTTACTCCCCCCTGCTTGTAAGTTTGATTCTTGGATCCACGATGCGATATGAAATATCTACGAGGAACAACGTAACGATCAAAATCGTACTGAAGAAAATTGTTGTACCAAGAATGACCGGGAAATCGCGGTTGAAGATACTATCGACAAAATACTTTCCGATTCCGGGAATGGCGAAGATCTTCTCTATGACAAATGTTCCGGTTAATAGAAACGCCGCAAGCGGCCCGATAAACGAGATGACAGGAATGAGCGCGTTACGAACACCGTGCTTGATGACGATTCCTGTAATCGCAAGACCTTTCGCATCAGCAGTCTTAATATAGTTCTGATTCATAACGTCTAACATACTCGACCTCATAAACCGGGCGACGATTGCAAGCGGCGCCGTTGCTAAAGCGACCGAAGGCAGAATTGTGTGCTGCCAAGTCCCCCAGGATGCGACTGGGAACATGCCCCACTTCACCGCAAAATAATTGATCAGCAGCGGAGCTAAGATGAAGCTTGGAATTGAAATTCCTAAAATCGCAAATGCCATCGCAGCATAATCAAGCATGCCATTATGATTTAAAGCAGCAATGATACCGAGAAGGAGTCCAAAAACAAGCGCGATCACCAATGATTGAAGTCCAAGAATAGCAGATGCGGGAAAACCATCTGAGATCAACGTGTTCACATCTCTCGTCTCGGATTGAATCGAAGGTCCGAGGTCAAACTGAACAAGATTTTTTAAATATAAAACGTACTGAACAGGCAATGGCTCGTCCAGGTTAAACTTCGCCCGCATGTTTTCAAGAACTTCTTCAGGGAGCACGTCCGCATCTGAAGCGAACGGATCCCCCGGTATCGAGTGCATGATGATGAAGGTAAGAGTGGTGATTACCCAAATGGTTAAAATCATCGTGAGAATCCGTTTAAAAATGTACAATGATGCTCCCTCCTTCAAATGGTTATGTATTTACTGAACCTAACACCCCGTTTGTTGCCGTCATCGCAATAATCACGAGCCCCCACATCTGCTTGTACGCTGTTACGTAATCATCGCAAGTGAAGCGAATCGTCTTTGGACCTATCTTCTCAACCGTTGGGATGGTCGTTGTCATCAACGCTTGCTGTGGCCCTTTGAACTCGATCTCAAATGTGATCGGCCCCTCTACTACGTAAGGTTTTTTGCTCTTCGCTTCACGGACTGCAACCTCAGCTCGTTCGCGAATCAAGCGCCTCGCCCTAACAGGAGGGATCAATTCTGCTGCAAATCGATCGATTCCAGTTTTCACTATTGCAGCTTCAATGTCAGGGAAGGTTTCTTTTACTTCTGCTACATATGCATCATCTCCTGAGATAAAGATCGGAGGTACACCAAAAGCTCCTGCGACACCAGAATTTAGTTCGGTCTCTCCTACCACTTTGTCGTTGATTTTCATCTCTCCAACACAAATTCCTGCGAGCGTATGGCTGATGACGGTCTCATTCGCTCCTGCTTCGCGTCCGTGGTGACCGACGAACATGACGCCATCAAACGAATCATCCAGTCCTTGCAGCTGGCACATGACACGGTTGTTACCTGAAACCAACCTTGCTCGTTCATCTAGGTCTTCAACGATGATGTTCGACATATTCCCGTGACCATCTGCGACGACAACTTCTGTTGCTCCTCCGTTGAACGCCCCTTCGATCGCCGCGTTCACATCTAACGTCATCAGCTTACGAAAACGCTGATATTCGCTCTCCTTTTTCAGCTGAACGTTAGTTGCAACACCAGAAATCCCTTCCATATCTGCCGAAATGAAAATTTTCAATGTGATCATCCCCTACTAGTTATTTAAATATTCAGACACAAATTTATATAAAAAAAGAGCAGAAGCCCTTTTTTATAAGTACTCAAACGTATTCTTGAACACATCCATCTGAACCATTACATTCGTAGCTGTAACATTTGGAATCGCATGAACTTCCCTCACCGTTTCATTGATTTCCTCATAATCCCGAACGTTGATTTGCGCAAGCAAAGGGTATTCCCCAGAGATGGTCGTAATGAAGCGAACAACACGAATGGTTCTTAGCTCCTCAATTACCTCATCGATGTGTTGAGGAACAACCTTTAACTGAATGATGGCTCCCATTTTTATGCCTAGAGTAATTGGGTTGATCACTCCAACAACTTCCAGAATGTCGTTTTCCACCATATTGTTGTACCTTGTTCGAACCGTCTTTTCGGTTACATTCAACTGGTTTGCGATTTCAGTAAAAGACATCCTGCCATTTTTAGATAAAAATTTAATAATGCTTCGATCAAGATCATCGATTAGTTCGTTACCAATTCTACTCAACAAAATTCCGCCTTTCAGTCGTAATAGTTATAATTACTCACGTATTTAGACCTAATTATAATATAATACGACTATTTACAATACTATTTTTATGTTTTAGTATGTGAATTAGTAATTTAAAGAACAGTATAAATATTCTAATAATTAATTTCAAGAGGATTTTAGAAAAAAATATAATTTTTAACAAAAGGGGTTCGAGCAAATGAAGTTATTTAAACACGCAACAATCGTGGTCGGTAATGGAGAGGTACTTGAAGATGCGAATTTGCTCATCGAAGGAAAGATCATTCGACAAGTTGGGGAGTTCGTCACTGATTCTAGCAACATTGAAGTGGTGGATGCGAAAGGAAAAGTAATCTCACCAGGTTTGATCGATGTGCATACTCACCTCGGTGTTCATGAGGAAGGCATTGGCGCAGAAGGGCACGATTTTAATGAAACGAGCAGTCCACTTACACCAGAAGTGCGAGCGCTAGACGGGATAAACCCTGCTGACAAAGGCTTTGAAGACGCAAGACGGGCTGGTGTCACAACGGTGCAAGTGCTTCCGGGAAGTGCGAATGTAATCGGTGGTGAGATGGTTACGTTGAAAACAGCAGGTACGATCGTCGATCACATGATCATTCGGGAACCTTCCGGAATGAAAGCAGCATTCGGTGAAAACCCGAAACGAATCCATGGACATAAGGGGAACGCTCCTATCACAAGAATGGCGATCGCTTCTATGTTTCGACAGGAATTGCTTAAAGCAAAGGATTATGTGGTTCGAAATGAAGAAAACGAAAAGATCGACCTTGGTTTAGAAAACTTAGCAAAAGTGTTAAGAAAAGAAATTCCGATTCGTGCCCATGCACATCGAGCAGATGACATCGTAACGTTCCTCCGCCTTGCGAAGGAATTCGATTTGGACATCTCGATCGAACATTGCACTGAAGGACACAAGATCAGTGAATTCGTAGCAGCATCGAATGCTCCGGTTGCAGTAGGCCCCACCCTTTCAACAAGGAGTAAGATTGAGCTTGCCGATAAAGGCTGGCACACTGCAGGAATCCTAGCAGATGCAGGCGTACCAGTGTCGATTACGACGGATCACCCTGTCGTAGGAATCGAAAACTTGCTTCAAAGCGCTGTACTCGCAGTTAAGCATGGGATGGATCCTTCAGATGCATGGAAGTCCATCACCTTACAGGCTGCCAAGCATTTAGGTGTAGCAGATAGGGTTGGATCATTAGAAGAAGGAAAAGATGCAGATTTGGTCATATGGAGTGGTGACCCTTTCGATACGAGGAATGAAGTTGAATCAACGTATGTAAATGGGGAAATCGTCTATCATCGGGAAAGTTAAGAAAAATAGTTTAACATAACGTTTAAGGTTGAAAAAGGCGGGTATATACCTAATAAGAATAATGCTTACGTTTACTGTATAGTCGCATAATTGGTGGAAATGAGCTGGACAATTAGAGCTAGACATAAGCCAAAGAGGACTAGGAGACCCCTGGTTCTTTTTGGCTTTTTTTAATCCCCAAAATATCAAGAAAAGGAACGACGTTATGTTTGGAATTAGTGATTTTCTCAAATTATTACTATCTGCTTTTATTATTCTACCTATGGTTTCAATCATTAGAGAAGGCGGCTACTTATTAACTAGCTACTTTCTAGGCGCTAAAAACTCGAAGGTCGTAATCGGATGCGGACCCCGAATCTTCAACATAGGCATATTTGAATTTCGCAAATATTACTTTATGTATAGCTGGTGCAGCTACGATAATTTACGGTATAAAGAAAACTGGGCACAGATTCTTGTTTATGCTTCTCCAATCGTTGCCAACATCGCCGTTGCGCTAATTGTAAATTTTGCGCTTTCTTTTGGATGGCTCGACATGAAGGAATTCGGTAAACAATTCATTTATTACGCCTTTTACTTTGTACTGTTCGATCTATTGCCAATTTATTATCCAGATGGGCAGCCGAGCAATGGAAGAATCGTGTATGAACTCTTTCGATACGGTCAATTCCCAGAGTATGAAAAAGAATGAGTGAACGGCAAAGCACTACACAGGTTTGCATGAAGGGGGAACGATGCCGCTTCCCCCTCCCGCCTAAACATGACTTTCGACTAGTTCAACAATCGCACTGCTCAACTTTTGTTTTGTTTCGGTAAGCTTCGTATCATCCTCGATACAAACTTCTCCGTCTTCTATGTAGAAGGTGGAGAATGCCTGACCTTCATACCTCGGCACGAGATGCATATGATAATGCGTCAACTCGTTAAATAGTCCACCGTTTTGACAAATCGTTATTCCGTTGGGAGCATACACTTTCTTGATCGCTTTTGACAAAAGAATCGATGCCTTCATCACTTCGGTTGCCGTTTTATCATCAAACTCCTCTACATCGTGAAAGTGGAATTTTGGCAAGATCATAACGTGACCTTCATTGAAAGGTTCATGATCTAGAAAACAAGTTAAGTATTCATTTTCATACACAACGTGAACGGGTTCACGTTTGTTGGCTAAACGACATCCTAAGCAATTCAATCGACCACTTCCTCTAGTTTGTTTTGGAAATTTTCATAGAATTATTTTATCATTCGTCTTCAAGCTAGGCATGTTTTTTTGCATGTAAGCACGTGACCTTCCACCCCAAGACTTTTTTACTATAAATACGAACATACGATCTTGTTTTAGAGGAAATTTCCTGAACGCTCCCTCACTTTAATCACAATTACACATCGGTTATATACGATATATCTCAAAACGGTATTGTAATGATCTCATTTTGAGATATATAATAATAGTAACAAATTGAAAGCGGTTACAGACGCTTAACCATACAAGGAGGATTTACAATGAGCCAGAAAGCAAGAAACCAATTTATTGAACGTTTGACGACGAAAACGACAATGAATAGGGACGACGTTCTGAAAATGTCCGATGCAGAAATCGAATACTTCCACTGGCTCTATTTCGATGAATCACCGATGGAATTGATGTAAAGGCAAAGCGCCCTGCACGAATGCAGGGCGCTTTAATTTTTGCTTGTTCAGGCACGTACTTGATCCAACGTTGATGAAGTTAATTCTCCCCCATGCATCTCAAAAACAATGTCACAATTTTCAATTGTACTTAGTCTATGAGCAATGATAATTAACGTCTTTTGTCCCTTAAGTAAATCAATCGCTCTCATGATCTCTTTTTCAGTTCCACTATCGAGTGCAGAGGTCGCTTCATCCATGAACAGTATTTCAGGATCATGATACAAAGCCCGCGCTATTCCAATTCGCTGTCTTTGACCACCAGATAACTTTACGCCCCTCTCTCCCACCCTTGTATTTAGTTTATCAGGCAGAGATAATACAAACTCTTTTAGCTGTGCCTGCTCCAAAGCTCTCCAAACGGCTTCATCTTGAATGTACTCTACATTTATACCGAACGCTACGTTATTTCGAATACTGTCATCAGACAGAAAGATAGATTGAGGAATATAGCCGACCTTCTGTTGAAAGATCCCTTTTTCTTCAAGAACTGGTTTGCCATCTATTAAAATTTCACCAGTTTCAGGGGTGAGCAAACCTAATATAAGGTCGACGATCGTTGTTTTACCAGCTCCAGACTCGCCGATAAATGCAACGGCATGTCCGATGGGAATCGTTAAAGATACGTTCCTAACAGTCAAATACTTTTCGTTAGGATATCGAAAGCAAACGTTCTTTAATGTAATTTCTTTTGTATACACCTTTTCATCAGCTGCAGGGTGAGAAAGAGACGGCTCTTCTAAGAACGGTTCCGTGTTATCGTTTTTAAGGTCTTCAGAAACGATCGCAAGAGCAGGATAATGATAGCGAATGAGGGTAATCATCGTGATGATACGATTTATAGATGGCAGTAACCTGAAAGCGGCCATACAAAATAGAGCCATCGTAGAAACGACTTGTGTCGTCTCCAAGTTTTGAAAGACGATCAGAATCATCGTGATCAAAACAATTGTGATTAAAATCGTCTCCATCAAAGGCCTAGGCATATACTCAAGCAGTTTAATGGTTCGATTATTAACGGCTAATTTCTTTCCTTGCTCACCATATGCGTTTACAAAAAAACCTTCCTTACCAGTAACTTTCAACTCTTTACCAGCGCCAAGTCCTTGCTTTACCCATTTGATCATCGTTCCATTAACTTGTTGTTGTTCTATTCCTAAATATGACGTTTTCACCTTTAGATATTTAAAAAATACAAACACACTAGTACCTAATAGGACACAAGCCGTGATTGTAGGAATAGGTGAAACAATGAATAGTAATATTAAAATACATATAGAGACCAAAATCTCTGTCGCTAAAGAAAAAGCTGAAACGAGAAACTTTTGAAATATTTTCGGGACTTCAATCGTAATATTCCTGAGTAAATCAGCTGAGTTATTCTGCAGATGGAAGGTATAAGGCATCGATAAATAGGTTGCGAACAGCCTTCTAGAAAGTTTCATCTCTTGATTAAAAATCAACCTATACTGCAAGTAGTGGAATAGAAGTAAATAAGCATTCTTTAGAATAAAGATAGCTAAAAAAATTAGAACGCTAAACACTATAAACGCGTTAAGCGAAGTAAAACCTAACGTATCATATACGTGACGCAACAGTGCAATATCGTTTACTGTATCTGGATTTGTGATAATACCAACAAAAGGAACGATAAGACCGATTCCAACTGTTTCGAATAAGGCAGCTGCGATCATCATAACGAACAAGATAAGTAGCTTTTTCTGCTCATTCTTACCAAAGATTGATAGAGTTTTCTTTATCATCGTTATCATGTTATTCACCTTTTAATTATAAATTTTCTTTCACTCTCACACTCCTATAAGCTGTGGTTCACTAACAATCGACCTCTCATACTTCTCAAAAATATCTAGCCATTCCTCAATCGCGATCGGTTCATGATTCGAATACACATACTCTTCTAATCTTAATTTGAAAAATTCCAGGTAAAATAAATATCGATTGGTAGTGTGATCAGGTGCGATTCCGATTCCATCCACTCTAGTTTTCAAATACAGTTGATAATTCTCTACCGCCTCTTCTATTTCACTAGATAATCTCTCCCGGTTGACCTCTTCTGATCTCAAAATACGGACGAATAAAAAGAAATAAAGATCAAAGTAACAACTTCTTCTCCCAAACGTACTCCAATCAATAATTTTTGTCTTATTCTTGTTTCTTAATATATTGAAATCACTCAAATCTCCATGAGAATAGACAAGTGAAATCTCTTTATTAGAAAGTCTTTCAGCTTGTGCTACTAAACGCGTTACAAAGCTCACAATTCTTTCTGCTTGTTTCTCATTACAAGAAGAAAATGCTTTACTCAACTCATGGACATCGTCGATGAGGTGATAGAAGTATTCATTTAATGGTATTGTCTTAGGAGTTTTACTCGATACAATTTTGAAGAGAACAGGATAGACTTCAGAGCAGAACTCTTTTTGTCTAATCTTTTGATAAGAAGGAACTCGGTAGTTGATATAGTACTCGATGACATATCGTTGATCGAGATCCCAGCTGAGGATTTTTGGAGCCAATTCGCATGCTTGCGCTTGTATTAAATTATTAACACGCTTTTCAACGTCAGCCACTTCCAATTTGTCTGGGAACATGGTGATTACTTTTTTATCCTTGAAATTAATAACCTTATATTCTCCCTGCCTTAAAACAATTAAGCAATGGCCATCGATATTAGTGCAGATGAGAGGAGAAGTTCTAGGTATAGCACGCTTCTTTCTATAAAACGAATATGTTAACTGAACAACACGAGCGAATCTTACAATAGGCACAAGAGAATCTATGAAGTACGAGCGATTCACGCGATCAAGGAAGTAAAACGACTTTGCTCCAAACAATAAGTAGCCCATTACTGCAAAGGCCCGAAGGTTTGTATTGATGTACAGTGAGCCATGGACATGTAGATAAGTATACGTTTGTTTAGTCAATAGGCTTCCCTCTCTTATTTTTTTGGAAGGACCCCTCCCTCCTAATTCACGAATACAGCTCGAACATTCTTAATAAAGAACAGTCGACCAAATAAAATTTCGATAATGTATTACTAACCAAAAATAAACTAGAGCAACTACTTACGAAAGTAAAATAGTTTGTTACTTCTAGTTTAGTTCTATATAAAGAACAAGTCAACATCCAATCGTTACTCGTATCTAACTATCCTACTAAAAAAGACTTCCATCATATAGGAAGTCTTTCAATTTTATTTTAACTTCTCCTCAACATCTCTCATCAATTCTACAAAATTACCACCCTTATTCTTCAAAAGGAGAATTGCTTCTTCAGCACTTGTATTTAACAGCAGCATCACGATCGCAACCCTCACATCGCCGCCTGCCTTTTCACTCGCTCTACATGCTTCTTCCTCATCGACCCCTGTGATCTCTTGAATAATCGACACCGCTCGTTTACGAAGCTTCTCGTTTGAAGCTTGCACATTGATCATCAGGTTTCGATACACTTTTCCAAGCTTGATCATCGATGCTGTGGTGATCATATTCAAAACCATCTTTTGGGCTGTTCCTGCCTTCAAGCGCGTGGAACCTGTGACCACTTCAGGTCCAACTGGGACTTCGATCGGGTAGATCACGTTTTGTGCTAAAAGGGAACCTGTATTACATGCGAGACCCGCTGTCGGTATCCCGAGTTTCGTCGCAGCATGAACAGCTCCTAAAACATATGGCGTTCTTCCACTTGACGCGATTCCGATCACCATATCCTTTTTCGTCACATGTTTGTGAACATCTGCCGCTCCTGTCTCAGCACTATCTTCAGCACCTTCGATCGGGATACGAAGTGCACGATCACCGCCTGCTATGATACCGTTCACTAGATCATGCGAGACACCAAAGGTGGGCGGGCATTCAGAAGCATCAAGGACTCCAAGACGCCCGCTTGTACCGGCTCCAAAATAAAACAGTCTGCCACCGTTCTCCATCACCTCGACAGCCCGATCGATGACCTTCTCGATCTGGGGCAAAGCCTTCTTCACCACTGAAGGTACACTGTGATCTTCTTCATTCATCAATTCGATGATCTCTAACGTCGAGAATTGATGAATTTGTTCTGATTTTGTATTTCGCATTTCTGTATTCAAGTTGTTCACATCCGTCATATCTGTACCTCCATCAGGTATAGCTGTCCTCACATCGAATGATAGGACGACGTTAGATTTTTTTTCATTTGTTGAGTCAGTGCCCCTTTTGTTAGGAAAGCACAAATACATGCTCCCGATGCAGGGGATAGATCTGGAACGACCAAACGGTGGTTCAGACCGTTACATTGCACGTTTCTTTCGAACATCTTCCTGAATAGATCTGATTGAAACAAGCCTCCACTTAGTACGATCGATTCTGCATCATGCACAGCTTCTACTAATTTCCTTAAACTATCACAAGCATCCTCAAGAATAAATAACGCAGTATGATTCCGTTTGTTTCCTAGCTTTATAACGTACGCTGCAAGTGACGCGATTTTCAATCGCGGATAGGTGTCTTCATAAATACTAGTAATGATGTCTCGAACATCGTTCAACGCTAATGACGATAATATTCCCTCAATAAACCGCTCATCTTTTTCTCGTATGCCGTCATGCATCTCGGAAACTACTTTCAGCGCTTGTCGTCCGATCGCATACCCACTTCCATCATCTCCGAATAAGTATCCCCAGCCTCCAGCACGTACAGGTGGCTGACCACGAGTGATCGAGTAGGCGATCGATCCGGTCCCTGCGATGAGGACAGTTCCTTCCATAGAATATGTTCCGCTAGCAAGTGCCCCGTAGGCATCGTTTGTCACCATTATCGTTCCGTTGAATTCTGGTAAACTTTCAAGAAGCCACTTCTTCCAGCGCTTCTGATCTTCTGGTCTGTCACCTCCAGCTGCTGAAACATAGATCACGTCTACATCACTCTTTACAAGGTTACAAGTTAGCGGTTCGATCACCTGCTGTATTTCCTTACAAACTTCTTCTTCAGAGCGAGATTTGATATTCGTTGATCCTGAACGACTTTTCGCTAAGATCGTTCCGTCTTCATTGCATAGCAAGGCTTCCGTTTTCGTTCCACCACCATCAATTCCGATAACATACGTTTTACTTGATCGCACCTTGAGTAAGTCCCTCCATAAATTGTTTTGAAGCAATGAAGAAGAGGACGATCATCGGCAGTGAAGCAAGTGTGAGACCGGCGAATAGCGCCCCCCAATCTGCAGAATACTCTCCGAAAAGGGAAAGCATACCGACTGGAATTGTTCTTTTTAAATCATCCGTAATGAAGATCAACGGAAAGAAGAAGTCGTTCCATGATTGGATGAATTGAATGATCATCACCGTTCCCAGTGCTGGTCTCATAAGAGGTAAGACGACGTTCCATAGGATGCGAAGGTTTCCAGCGCCATCAATTCTCGCAGCTTCTTCGAGCTCGCGAGGCATTGTTCGGAAGAAACCTGTAAGAATAAGAACCGATAGCGGAATCCCCGTTGCAACATACATGAAGATCAATGACCATAGTGAGTTTAATAGCTGCAAATCTTTCATCAAGATAAACAATGGGACGATTCCAAGCTTGATCGGAAGCATCATTCCCATAAGGAAGAAGAAGAAGATCATGTTATTCCATACAAACGTAAAACGGGCGATATAAAATGCTGCAAGAGATGATGTCACGAGTATGAGCGTCACGGAAACAACACTAACGAGAACGCTGTTCATGAAGTATGTCATGAAAGGAACCTGGTCTAGTAAACTTTTATACGTATCGAGCGTGAACGTCTCAGGTAACGAAAGCGGATTTGTAAAGATTTCAGAACTCGACTTAAAAGAAGAGAGGATCATCAATAGAATTGGATAGATGCTGATCGATGCGACTAAAAATGCAAAAACATAGTAAAACGGCTTTGTCCAGATTGTATGATTCATCATATCCCTCCTATAGATCCACTTGTCTTTTCTGCATATACTTCAGGTACAGTGCCGTAAAGAACGCGATGAAAATAAATAATACGACTGCGAGTGCTGAGCCTAAACCGACCGCAGTAGTAGAGCCACCTGCCGAACCGCCAAATGCCAGTCGATAAAAATATACGGCGAGCGTATCCGTAGAGTGATAAGGTTCTCCTTGTGACCCTTGCATCGCGTAGACGAGTTCAAACGCTTCAAACGACTGAATGAACGTTAACACCGTCATAATCATGATCGAAGGTACCATGAGCGGTAAGACGATTCGTCGAATCATCGCAAAACCACTTGCCCCATCAAGCTTTCCTGCCTCGAACAGCTCTTTAGGAATCGATTGAAAACCGGCAAGAAAGATTAGGACTCCAAAGCCAAGTCCATACCAGCAGTTCACGAGAATGATTGAAATGAGCGCCGTATCGGGGTCTCCGAGCCATGCCTTCTGCAGGTGTTCAAGACCTACTTTTTCTAAAACGACATTCAACGCACCATAGTTCGGATTGAGGATCAGCTTCCAAAGAAAACCGACTACGATAACGGAAAGAAGGCGTGGTAAGAAGTACGCGATTTTTAGAAACTCAGAACCTCGCACTCTTTTATAAATGATATAAGCAAGAATGAAAGCAAGACCGTTTTGAAAAATCATTTGAAGGACAAAATACAGGATGTTGTGACCAAACGCATTCCAAAACAAGTCTGAAAACGGTTGAAGCGTGAAGAGGTCCTTAAAGTTCTTTAACCCTACGAATTCTCCCCTTACGATCCCGTTCCAATCGAAGAAACTGTATGTAAGTGCTGCAAACAAAGGATACACAATAAACAATCCATAAATAATCAAGGCGGGAATAGGGAAAAGGTGAATCGTCCACCTTTTCCAGTTCCGTTGCTTTTTTATCGTCACAGGTGTATGCATTGCTGGCTTCATATTCTCCGCCCCTTATTGATTATTTTAAAGGTTCATACCAAGACTTCGCGCTATCTTGAACAGCATTTGCAACTTCTTCAGGTGACCGCTCACCTAAATACATGCCTTGAAGTTCAGTTTCAATAACTGATTTTGTAGAAGGATTTCCTCCAGCAAAATGAACGAGCATCATGTAAGGCGTTGACCTCTCTTCTACGGCTTTTCCGAGATCATTCACAAGCTGATCATCAGATGAAATACCAGGAATGGCACTGATCATCTTAAATTCTTCTGTGAACATTTCACCGAATTCCTCTGTCGTCATAAATTGAAGGAATTTCTTTGCGGCCTCTGTGTTTTCTGAGTTCGCATTGATAGCATAAGATCCGTCTACCCATGTTGTGATGGTCGGTTCCTTTCCAACGGCAGATGGCATCGGGAAGAAGCCTAGCTCAAGGTCAGGATTCATTTCACGAAGCACTTCGATTTCCCAGCTTCCTAATGGGAACATCGCAGCGTCTCCTGTAAAGAACATCGTACGAATATCTTCCATTCCAAGACCTTCATAGTTTTCAGGGAAAAATTGCTTCAATTCATCCATCGCTTCGATCGAACGGTTGAACTCTTCACTTGAGAAGTCGGTCTCACCAGCCGTTACATTGTCAACAAATTCGTTCGCCCCGTAGTGTGCCGGGCCAATAATACCGTGGGAAAGTGATAGGAGCCATCCTTCCTTCGTTCCAAGAGAAATAGGCGTGTAGCCTTCATCTTGCAACGTCTTATTCAGCGTCATAAACTCTTCCCACGTTTGTGGCTCTTCAAGACCTAGCTCTTCGAAAATCTTCTTATTGTAAAACATTTGCGTTGTACTGATATTTAAAGGTACGCCATACTGCTTATCGTCTGTTCCTTTTGAAGCAGCAAGTGTTTCTTCTGGATACTGATCGAGTCCTTCTAATCCATCAAGCGGTTCGAGATACCCTGCATCAGCTAGCTCAATTCCAGGCGCATAAGGACGAAGGTGGATGATGTCTGGACCTTCACCGCTTTGGAGAGCCGTGTTTAGAATCGTGTTATACTCCGTATTTTTAGAAGGGTTAAATTCAACCGTAATATCGGGGTACTCTTCGTTAAATTTCTCAATCACCTTTTCATAGCTTGCTTTGTCTTCCGTTCTCCAACTGCCGATCGTTAACGTTGTCCCGTCCTCACCGCCGCTTTCACTACCTGTGTTCGAGCTGCTGCAGGCCGAAATGACTAGGATGATCGCCAAGAATACAAACGCTTTCATTTTCTTCATACCATTACTCCCCCTTAATAAAAGTTGAATGAATCAAGGAATGTAGATGAGGTCGAATCACCTTCATATTATGTTTTCTTCCGTAGTGAACGATGTTCGTCAAAAACGTGACGACGAGTTCTTCGACTGGATCAATCCATAAACTTGTTCCTGTAAAACCGGTATGGCCGAAGCTCCCGATCGACCACCTCCCTCCACACGAAAGGTTGGCTCCTTTCCCGCTCCACACTTCAAATCCTAACCCTCTGTTACCTACTACATGTTTCTGAGCTTGTCGTATTCTCTTCTCTGATAGCACAGTTTGACGCTCTGGATAAAGAAATAGACTACCGAATTTCCCAACATCATTTGAAGTTGAAAACAGTCCAGCGCTTCCGCTTTCTCCACCTAGGTGTAAGGCTTTTTCATCATGAACGACTCCCTGAATGTAAGAGCCATCGTACGTTTCTGTAGATGCAATATTAGTTTGATCTGTAGGATGAAAGCCAGTGGACTCTAACCCCCACGGACAATACAGATACGTATCTGCGAATGTTGAGAGCGATAATCCGCTAATTCTTTCAATCACTTTTCCAAGCAAAATCATGCCTGAATCGCTATAAAGGACTTTTTCACCCGGCTTATGAAGAAGAGAGAGTGCAGTGATTTCTTCAAATACCGGACGCCACTCGTTTCTGGTCATACGTTTAAGATCAGCGGCAAGTCCGCTTGTGTGAGTAAGGGCGTGTGAAATTGTTACTTCTTTGTGTTTGAACTCTGGTATGTAAGTCTGGATGGAATGGTCTAGTTTTAGTGAGCTGTTGTCTAACAGCCAAAGAATTGAAGGTAGTGTCGCCATGACTTTTGTCAGAGAAGCGACATCGAATTGTGTGGTTTTCGTGATAGTAGATAAGTTGTTTTGACGGTCATGGTAGGTTCCATAAGCTTTGTGAAAAACGGTTCTACCGTGATGCTGAACGTGTAACGTGGCGCCTGGCAGTTCACCATTGTCGATCAGCTGTTGGAGATACTGATCAAACATGCTTCTTTGCATCCTCTAACGCTTTCCGAGTTCGCTCGAGTGCAGCGACACTATCACTATAGCTCCGGCTAGTAAGACCAACATAAAGGATGTCGATCACATTGAGTTGCGAAATGCGTGAGCTCATTGCACCGCTTCGAATGCTCTTTTCAAGTGAGCTCGTAAAAAGTTTGATATCAGCAAGTTGAGACACAGGATTCGTTCCATACTTCGTAAGCGTAATGACAGTCGCACCATTTTCTTTCGCAATCGACAATGACTGAATAATATCGTTTGTTTGACCGGAATAAGAAATACCGAATACCACATCTTCTTCACTAAGGTTCGCGCTGATCGTTCCTTGTGTATCATAGTCGGTTGCGGCTTCACACCAGCGATTGATACGAGAAAGCTTTTGTTTAAAATCTTGTGCGATCAGTCCTGATGCTCCAATGCCGTATAACGCGATCTTCCTTGCTTTTCCAAGCACTTCGATCGCCTTCTCCACCTCGTCACGTGATAATACTGAAAGGGTATCATTGATGGATTGGATGTTATTGTTCGATATATTCGCGATGAAAGAATCGACAGTACCGTCGATTGAGATTTCTTGATAAGAGTTACTGCTGTGCTTCGTAGCAAGATCACCAGCGATGCGCAGCTTTAATTCCTGAAATCCCTTGTAGTTTAGCGTTCTAGAAAGCCGAATGATCGTCGCTTCACTAACTTCAGTCCGATGTGCAAGTTTTTGAATGGAAAGATTAATCACTTCCTCTGGGCGATTAACAATATATTCTGCTACTTTTCGTTCTGAAGGTTTAAGTGAGGCCATCGATTCTTGAATACTGATTAATCCCCCGTTCATCATTCACCCTCCTTTTTGATAGAATTTTCTAATAAGTTTATTCTAGTGTATCAAGTTTTATTTATTATTCAACTACTTTTTATGAAGTTTTATTACAAATCACAAGAAAAAGCACCCGCAAGTGCTTGCTGCGAGTGCCTTTCTACGTTATTTATACAGTAAATAATTCTTTCTAACTTTTTTAAAAGCTTTCAGATCATCTTCCCATTTCTCCTGCATCTCTTCTACACTTTCTCCTTGCTCGATCGCTTCACGTATCCATCCATTCCCAACAAGTAAGTCGAAGAATGAAATGCCGCTGCTGTTTTCTGCTCTGAACTCAAACTCTTCAGGGTATAAATCGTGAATCGTTTTTACGAGGCTCATACCAGTAATAACCGGTTCAAATTCTTCTTTATCCGTAACATGAAGTTGAACCCCGTGTGATAGGTTTCCAGCATGCTTCGAGAAAGAAGGTGTGAAGGACGCCGCTCTAAACTCTACTCCCGGTAAATCGAGACGGTTTAATTCAGAAGCGAGTTCTGTTGATTGAATAAAAGGTGCTCCGATCAGCTCAAATGGCTTTGTTGTTCCGCGTCCTTCCGATACGTTTGTTCCTTCAATCAATGCCGCTCCTGGGTAGACGAGTGCTGTGTCTAACGTCGGCATATTAGGCGATGGCAGTACCCACTCGAGTTCTGTATCATCATAGTACATATCCCGGTCCCAGCCTTCCATTTCAACGACAGTTAAATCTGCGCCGATGCCAAACTCATTGTTGAATAGTTTCGAAAGTTCTCCGACCGTCATACCGTGACGCAGTGGAATTTCATATTTGCCTACGAAAGAAGAATAGTCATCGTTTAGAACTGGTCCTTCAACCGCTTCTCCGCCAAGTGGATTCGGACGGTCTAGAACGATAAATTCAATGTTGTTTTCTTCTGCTGCTTCCATCGCATACGCCATCGTATAAATGTACGTATAGAAGCGAGTCCCCACATCTTGAATGTCAAAAAGCAACACATCGATGCCTTCTAGCATTTCTGGTGTAGGTTTTCGAGTCTTTCCATAAAGGCTATAAACAGGAAGTCCAGTCTGCTCATCCGTGTAAAATTCCACGTACTCGCCGGCCTGCGCACTTCCTCGAACCCCATGCTCAGGCCCATAAAGAGCAGTAAGGTTAACGTCTGCGTCATTATGAAGACGATCGACGATGCTAGTCAACTCTTGATCGACTCCAGTTGGATTCGTGATCAAACCAACGTTTTTCCCTTCGATCAAATCTTTTTCTTCATCTAGAAGCACTTCTACTCCAAGTTTAAAATCGTTGTGCTTCTTTTTATGATGGCCATGTTTATTTCCTTTACCCTCGCTATCAGCTAAGGCAACCGAAATACTAGACATAACAAGAACAGACATCAAAAGCATGACAAACCATTTTTTCATACGTAAAACTCCTCCCCCGGGAGAGAGCGGAAGGCTCTCTCAGATTAGTTTAGTATGTTAAACCGTGGCCAAATGGATAGAGAACGTCATTTTCATTCGCTCCTGGAATCGTAACAGGAAGCTTTCCTGAAGGTGTGTACTCACCAAAGATGGCTGCAGCCGTCGCTTCAAAACTCGCTGTTCTGAAACCGTATTGTGCAAGGTAACTATCGATCTCAGGATAAGCCATGATGTCATAAGGATTACGTATTCCAACCCCAATTAGTTCTGCTTCTGATGTTTCCATCAAGTGACTGACCAGTTTCATTTGTGGATGGTCTTCTGAACGAGTTCCAACACTGTACGTATACGTCCCGACAATGATCTTATCAGCCGATTCAACGACTTCACGCTGTTCTTCTGTTAATTCGTAATTCGAATTGAGGCTGATCACCGTAGCATTTGGCTGATGCTTTTTAACTGCCTCTCCTAGAGAATCAATAAAGCTTCTCCCCAACACGACAACGTTTTCGTCACTTTGTTTTGTAAGAGGAAGGACGTTTTCATTCTTAATAAGTGTGATGGATTTTTCTGCTGCAGTTTTTTCAACAGCTTTGTGCGCATCTGATCCAACCGTTTCTTTAGCTTTTTGAATTTTTTCATCGACGTTTTCGGGATCCTCTGATTTAATGATCCCTCTATTTACTTTCAATGTTAAAATTCGTTCGACAGACGCTTCGATTCTTTCATTAGAAATTTCCCTAGATCGAACTGCTTCTAGTAACCCATCAGCCACTTCAGGTAAGCCAACCGGCATCAACACGATATCGGTGCCTGCTTTCACAGTACGAACTGCAGCATCGACAGCACCAAAATGTTCAACGATCGCACCCATGTTCATCGCATCTGTGATGATGACGCCTTCATGGCCCATCTCTTCACGCATCAGTCCAGTCAACACTTTTTCGGATAACGTAGCTGGCAATGAGATCTCTTCACCGTCTTTTTTGGATATCACTTTGGTGTCATCGATTTTCGGAAATGTTACGTGAGCGGTCATAACGGCATCGATTCCTGCTTCCATCGCCTGCTGAAACGGATAAAGCTCTACCTTCTTTAGACGCTCCTTGTCATGAGGAACTTCAGGCAATCCAAGATGAGAGTCTACCGCTGTGTCCCCGTGACCAGGAAAATGCTTTGCTGTTGCTGCCACTCCAGTTTCCTGTAGTCCTTTTATATAAGCTATCCCTTGGTCCGCAACAAGCTCTGGATCTTCTCCATATGAACGTACGCCTATTACAGGGTTGTCAGGATTATTGTTCACATCGAGCACTGGAGCTAGGTTCATGTTAATGCCAAGAGAAGCAAGTTCCTCACCGATTACGCGCCCAACATCCTGTGTCACTTCTTCAGATCGAGCTGCGCCGAGAGCCATGTTTCCTGGCATATCAGTGCCAGATTGAAGGCGCGTTACAATTCCACCTTCCTGGTCGATCGTCATCAACAATCCATATTTCTCAGACGCTTCCTGGTAATCAGATACGAGCTTAGCTGTTTGCTCTGTCGTTACAACGTTTTCTCGAAACAAAATGACTCCACCAAGATGATAGTCCTTCACCTGCTGCTCGATCTCAGGCAGCATTTCCGTCACATTTTCACCGTTCCATTTTCGATAATCCGGCATCAACATCTGACCGACCTTTTCTTCTAGCGTCATCTTATTGATGGCATGTTGGATAATGTCGTACTTCATTCCTTTTTCTTTGATTAGCTTCGGAGACTTCGAACCATGAATGGCAATGCGATCGCGATCGTTACCATCTGAAACGTAAATAAACGTGCGACCAGGATGATCCTTCAGCGTCACCTTTCCAGTCTTATCAACAGACGCCACATTTTTATTTGAAGAGTGCCACGTGAGCTCGTCTGATGTTTTCATAAAATGACCGTCGTCATAAATGTGAAGAGCACCTAACTGAATTGTCTTCCCTTCAACGTTTGTTTCTACTTCAGGAACATTTTGCATAATGATCAAATCGGTCTGTCCTTCATCCTTCTTTGCTTGAGCGTCACTAGGATTCATCCAGCCTTGCGACACGATCAATGCGAATGCTAATAAAAAAATGAAGTTTCGCTTTAATTTCCTAGGCATGACTTCCCCTCCTATTTTATGAGTATCAATATGAGCGTTTCATCCACTCATCACTTGTGAGATGGAGACGTTCTCCGTTCAGCTCTACCTCATCGACATACCATCCTCGTTTATTAACAGAGGAATCCGTATCATAAGAAAATCGGATATAGTTTGTTCCTTCTGGTACCATCAGCTGTTTCTTTTCCCACTGATCACTATTGCCAGTAAGCTCCGTTAAAGCTGTCCAATTAGCTCCATCATTGGAAACTTCAATTTTTCCTACATCATAGTTTGCTTCCAATTGATACCATGTATGAAACGATAATGTAGAATTTTTGTTCACATCGATATTTGCAGTAAGGTGCTTTACTGCTTTGTCACCATAACCTGCAAACCACGGGTCAGCTTTTTTCGGCATGTCTACTGGGATAGCATCTGCCACCTGTCTTGCAAAAGCTCTCCTTGTAGGTGAAGTTGAGACCGTATCTCTCGTAGGGTGAACGCGGTTTGTTAAAAGAATCGCGATCGTTTGATTCGATGGACTGATGACAAGAGACGTACCTGTGTAGCCTGTATGTCCAAGGGTCGTGCTTTCAGTCAGTGCATCCATGAACCATCCTTGCTGAAGTTCAAACCCTAATCCATGATCGTCACCTGGAAACTGTGGTATGCGATTTTCGGTAAGTAGGGCTACTGTTTCCGGTTTCAGTATCCGTTCACCCCCGTAACGCCCATCCATCAAAAACATATGAGCGAACTTGGCAAGGTCTGTTGCCGTTGAAAAAACCCCAGCATGACCGGCTACTCCATCTAAAGACCAGGCATTCTCATCGTGTACTTCGCCCCAGACGAGTCCACGATTTGTCCATGGCTGGTATTCTGTTGCGGCAATGCGGTTCTTTAATTGTGGGTCAGGATTGTAAAACGTATCATTCATACGAAGGGGCTCTGTGATAGTCTTTTGCACATACTCATCAAGACGCATGCCAGATAACTTTTCTATTAGGGCACCGAGCGTAATCATGTTGAGGTCGCTATATGTATACTCTGTACCAGGCTCTGATCGAAGCGGGTATTCTAACACATACTGCATCCGTTCTTCCCGATTTCCATCGATGGTATACAATGGAACCCATGGTTTAAACCCAGAGGTATGTGTCATGAGTTGCTCGATGGTAACGTTTTCTTTTCCGTTCGCAGCAAACTCAGGGATATACTCAGCTACCGGATCATCCAGTTCGAACATTCCTTTTTCATAAAGCGTCATCGCAGCAGTTGTAGTGAAGATTTTACTGATTGAAGCGAGGTCAAAGATCGTATCTTTCTCCATCTTTAGAGGGTCATCCATTTCAGTAAACGAATCATCAGTATACCGAGCTTGATACCCGTAGGCTTCTTCTTTCACGATATGCCCTCGCCTTGCAACGAACGCTACCGCTCCTGGCATGACTTGCTCTTCGATCGCTGTCTCTAAAACATCATCGATCTCGTCCAATGGTTCAATACGCATGCCTGCTCCTCGAACTGATCCTTTGTGAAGTACTGCAGAAGTAGGTCCCGGCTCCCCCCAAGAAAAGACAGGGTGACCTTTCTCAGAAGACTGATGCTGATTATGTTTCCCTTTTGTTTCGATCGTCGGACCCTTCGCGTCTGCCTCTATACCAGGTAGTAATAAAGAGGTCCCAAGTACGGTGGATAAAACAATAGACATCGTCTTTTTTCTCATTTGCTCCTCCTTTTTACAAAAATGAAGTGCGTCAAAACCCCTAATAAGTAAAGAGTAACGCTCTCCCATTATAGTCGTCTATACCACCTTAGTACTGCATGGGAGGAAATAGGTGGTTTTTAGAGGACTATTTATCTATGAGATTTGAATTATTTTTGAATATTGTGACATTTTAGAGCTTAATTGCATGAAACTTTATTACATGACAAAGATCGGGTGGTGCCAGGCACCACCCGATCTTTTCTATGCACGTAACGCACCAACTAGCAATCGCCAAAACCCTTCATAGTCAAGCTCCGTTGCAAACTTTACGTTCGGCTCTCTACCTGTCACATGCAAACGGTCAACGCACGTAGTTCCGTAGGTGTACGTTCCTTCCGTCTCTATATCAACTCGCACCTTCTCAAAATCAAAGATCGTTTCATCGATTAAGTACGCAACTGTACACGCGTCATGGATCGGTGCACCGTCAAACCCAAACACCTCTTTGTACGTGGTAGAGAAATAGGCTAATAGCTCACTTACAAGATTCGAAACAGGATTTCCGATTTCAGAGATTTGTTTCAGAATCTCCTCAGTTGCTATCGTTTGGTGCGTAATATCGAGACCAAACATCGTCACAGGTACCCCGCTATTAAATACGATCTCAGCAGCTTCCGCATCGACATAAATATTAAATTCAGCCGTTGGCGTCCAGTTTCCAAAGGTCCCTCCACCCATCACAACGATTTCTTTTATTTTTTCTGTGATGAGTGGTTCTTTCTGAATAGCTAAAGCGATGTTTGTAAGTGGTCCTGTCGGAACAAGGTAAAGGTCTCCATCTGAATCCATCACTTTTTCAACGATTAAATCTACTGCGTGTTGATCACTAACTTCTTTTCTCGGAACATTAGGAAACTTCGGCCCATCGAGACCTGTCTTACCGTGAATCGTTGGTGCGATTTCTCTTTCTCGAACGAGGGGCTCTGCAGCACCTTCCGCAACAGGAACATCTAACCCTAAGATGTCACACATTCTTAGAGCATTTAGCGTCGTTTTTTCCACTTCCACATTTCCGGCGACAGTCGTGATCGCTTCAAGTTGAATGTGCGGGTTGGAAGCGGCAAGGATCATCGCGATGGCATCATCGTGACCCGGGTCACAGTCTAGTATGATTTTCTTCGGATTTGGCATCTGTATAGTTCCTCCTTTTTGTAAAAAAAAGCAAACCCTGATCGCTCTTATGAAAGAGATCAGGGTTATCGTTCATTACTCAATAGACTCATAAACTAGATTCGCGATATCCTTCGATAATCCTCCAGTGCTTGGGTAAGACCCACTTTCTAACGGACCGTTATTTTGTTTGTTGGTCAGTACGATAATTTGCAAATCGTATGCTGGATCGAAAATCACTTGCGTCCCAGTAAAGCCTGTATGACCAAATGCACTGTCAGAGTGCCTGTCACCCATGTACCAGCTTTTATTCAATTCAAATCCGTAGCCTTGTCCAAATCGCTGAGGTTTCGTGAAAGTAGAAAGAGTAGATTCATTATACAATGTGGTTTTCCCGTAACTTCCACCATTCAGCATCGTTTGCCCAAGAACAGCGAGATCACGGGCCGTCGAGAATAGTCCCGCGTGCCCAGCTACCCCACCATTCGCATAAAAGCTATTACCATCGTTTACTTCTCCAACAAGCGTGTACTGACGCCAATCTGAAAAGTCATCTGCTTCTTCAGGGACGTAGTAACCGAAGTTCGGATCATCGATCATCTTATATTCAAAGGGATTTCCCCATGACGTAGCAGCAATCTTTTTATCAAGTTTATCAGGAGGAGTGAACATCGTATCCTTCATTTTAAGAGGGCCATATACCTCTTTCATAAGGTATTGGTCTAAACGCTGACCAGTTACGTGCTCAATAATAAATCCTAACGTCATGAAACTAAAATCACTATAGCGTCGATCTGTACCTGTTTCGTACTCTAAGGACATGTCCGAAATATACTCAAGAACGTCTTCAGAATCTTCAGCTTCTAAATAGGTAGGCTGCCAAGGTGTTAAGCCAGATGTATGCGTTAATAGGTCAGCAACTGTGACGTGTTCCTTACCATTCTGTCCGAATTTAGGTATGTATTCTGTCACGCGATCATCAACGGAAATCTTCCCCTCGCTTACTAGCTTCATAATCCCTTGGGTCGTACCCATTACTTTCGTCAGGGAAGCAAGGTCGAACATCGTTTTTTTCTTCATGTGACGGGGGTGGTCGAGTAACGTCCCCATATCATACTTCTGTGCATAGCCATAGGCTGACTCTTTCACGATCGTTCCGTCCTTCGCGATTAAAACGACAGCCCCTGGCGTTACCTCATTTTCAATTGCGTCTTCGACAACGTTGTCGATCTCATCTAAGGCGTTCATATCAACATTTTTTGTACTCCCATGCCTAAGCTTATCACCGTATCCCTTTGCGTTAGCAGACTGAAAAGGAATACTGATAATTAACGTAACGACCAGTAGCATCACAACTACCTTTCCTACTTTCACACTAGCCTCTCCTTTCCAAATGCACGATTTCTGGATTTTTCGAATGTAACCCTCGTACAAGTGCAACGTTCGCTCGAGTGACAAATACTTGCGTTCGAAAAGCATAAACGGCGGTATCTCCAACAGAAACCGGTGTTCCTCGCTCAAGCCTTCCATAATAATCAATATACTCGGATGGCATAGGCTTTTCTTTTAAAAAAGTACGAAAGATGGTTTCAGGGTTATGTCCTACATATGCGCCCGTCACTTTCCCCCGCTCATAAAACCCACCTCCAAGAACATAAACATTGTCATCATCTTGATGGGATACTTCTGAAAGATAAATGATCGCTGGCCTCTCGGGAAGAGTGCGAACCGCATGAAGGGGAGTTGTCCCCGTCAACGCATGGCCTGGCTCACCATGGGTGATGCCTGCTCGTTTCAGCATCGGGATGGTTTCCGTACTCGTCGCACTCGGTCCGTTTACTTGTGTGATCGTGAAACCTGCTGACTCTAACTTTTCCTTCGCGTTTAGAAGTGTTTCGAGGTTTTTCGTAAACGTCATCTCTCCTCGATCATCATCCATCAACAGTAGTGGAAAAGACGTGATGCCGACGACCTCAATTCCAGGAAGGTCTTGCAGAATTAAGATCTCTTCATCAATACGCTCTAAATGAAACCCACCCCATTGACCTGGATAGATGGTATCACCATCTTGAACAACACGAAGGAGAACGTCCTGCTTCCTCCCTAACCTTACCGCAGCATCCGATACCTGCTTGGCTCGTTCTATTGTAAACACGGTCACAACTTCAGGGTTAAACGAAAGGACATCTTTCCACTGATGCTTCCCAGGTTGCACGAGGTGCCCCACATTCCCAAGTGCAACCCCTGATTTGTGAAGTCTCCTCGCCTCTTCAAATTCAACCGCAACTGCTTTCTCGATTCCATGTTCAGCAATCCATTTCCCTAACTCACCGATCCGACCGAGCTGCTTACTCATAAAATATAGTGAGAACTCATTCTCTTCAGCTGCACGAGCCATCTGTTCCACGTTCTCCGCTACGGTATCGAGGTCGATGACATACGTATTGGGAGGAAGCTCTCCAGTTTGATGAAGGTTAACACCAATCTTTATGAGCTCTGGATTCCTTTCCTTCGTAAGTGTTAGAAACAATCACAGCACCTCCCGTTTAATCTACTACAACTCCTCCATCACGTTGTTCAGAATCTCAACAACCGTATGCGCGCCTGCTTTCATCGGATTGATCCTCAACCCATAGTCTAAGAGATTCGGATTATTCTCTAGAAAACTACCAGACACGCGATAGATCATCGGTACGAGCTCATATCGTGATTCCGCCCCGACCGGATACGTCGCAGCTCCGAACGTTTTACTTCTCTCGATGACGTTTTTTGCAACAGGGTCGATCAACTCGACGATGACATTCTTTGATTGAGAGTTCGTGATGGTAGCATTCCTCACGCCTGAAACTGCCCCTCGATTTAACAGCTCGCATAAGTGATCGACTTGCTCACTTTGAATAGCAAAAGATACAGGAGCAAACGGAATGGCACGGAGCAGCTCCATCGCTTCAGGACCTTGCACCTGGCTTCCTCCTGAATAATTCCGTTGATGGACAATTTCGATCGCATCCTTTTTCCCTACGATGACACCCACACCTTCTGGACCTAGCAGCTTAAATCCTGAAAAGGTTGAATAATCTGCCCCAAGCTCAACGCCGATCTTTGGCATTTTTAACGCACAGTAATTATCATCGACTACAACATCGATCGTTGGATTCACCGATTTGACCGTTCGGATCACCGCTTCTAGTGAATACGTATCGTTCGGTTGCTGCCGAGCGTGCTGTACGTAAAAGACCTTTGCTTTTGTTGAAGAAGCTATTTCTTTAACAGCATCCAACTTATTGAAATCGACCTGTAGAGCTTGAAGCCCCAACATACGAAACGTTTCCTTTGTTGTCATATAAATTGGAGCCGAATGGACGATGATCTCGTCACCCGGACCTAACAGAGCACTCAACAGAGAGCGAATGGCTCCTGTTCCAGATCCCCTGACGAGTGCACCATGCTCAACGTTAAAAACATCGGCAAAAACGCGTTCTACTTTTGCAGTTGTTTTCGGGCGTTTGTAGGTTGGATGGAGCCCACGATCGCCGTCCTGAAACATGTCGTTATGTGTAAATTCCTTTGTCATTCGATCGACGATTTTAAATTGATAGCGCTTGGCTTCCTCAATATCCATTTGATCTAAAACGGATGCTACATCAATCATGAGCAAACCACCTTCTGACAAAAAGCACGTGCGGGATTCTCAATAAGAAGCATGTTCATGTCACGTTCAGAAAAACCATGCTCTTTTAAAAGTGGAACAAATGAATTGAGCACGTAATCGTAGCCGATTCCTCCGTACTTATGCCAGTGAGATTTTCTAGTTAAGTCAGCAGATAGAAGGATACGAGATCCAAATCCTCGCTCGAACAAATATTGAAGCGATTGAAGACGCTCCGTATCGGGACGATAATTGTTTTTTCCAATCGTATCGAACGCGACATACGCTCCTGCCTCTAAAACGGCAAGAATGCGAGCATCATCTGTATTCAGGTCCTGGTGTCCGATGATGAGCTGCTCCATATCGAGTCCAAGTTTTAAGAAGAGCTCAACCTGCTCGACACCCATCGTACCGAGGGTTGTATGGGTCGTGACTGGCAATCCACTTTCGATCGCCGCAACGCCAGCACCCATCAGCAGCTCCCTTTCAATCGGCTTAATTTCATTGTGACTGCTGCCGATCTCACCAATAACGCCAGGGTACACCTCTGTTCCATCGATGCCATAACGAATTTCATGAAGCATATGCGAAGCAAAATCATCACGGTTCCAAGACGACGACCGGGTCGGAAGAAATGGGTCTTTATAAAAACCAGTACTCGCGATAATGTGGACACCCGTCGCTTCACTAAGTTTCTTTAAAAGTGATGCATTTCTACCCATCCCCTCATTTGTGACTTCAACCATCGCTTGTCCCCCAGCGAGTTTGAAACGACGAAGTTCTTCTTCCATGCCTCCAACGTCGTCAAGGATGGTGTCGGGATCGTTTTTTATTCGTGAGAGATCGATACAAAGATGTTCATGAGCCGCGCATACACCTAATTCTGACGAAGAAATCTTACCGGTTACAGTTTGAATCATCGTGAATCCACCTTCCTTTTTACAGCTGCATGATACCAAGTAACACGAGAATATTTGCTAGAATTCCTACAGCGATCGCTCCGATTGGGCCAACTGCCATCCTCACTATCGGACGACCTGCAATTTCATTCAATAAGTAAAAACCAGCGATAATGAAGAAACCGAGGCCAGGTGTAATCGCATTCGCCGCATTCGCTCCACCGATCAAGAGTGCCACTTCTAATAGACGCGTCATCGCCGTACGAATGTTTTCACCCGACTGGCGAACACCTGGATACTTATCGAGAAAACGCGCTACTTTGCTAAGTAGCATGACTTCTAGAAAGATCGTAATGGCTCCAGCTACTAAAGCGACCCACACATTTGGAACGAGTAAGCCTACGACAAAAACAATGGTAAATCCGACGGGACCATACACGCCCGTTGCGATCGCGGTACTCGCGACCAGAGGAATAAAACCAAGCGCACGAGCTCCTGCTGCGATCGCACCGTCCGTTACTTTTCCTTCAGCGATTAAATTAAGTGAAATCGGATCACCCGCCATGATCAATAGATTCGTAGCTGCAGCGATCAGCCCACCCATGATCATAAAATACACAACGTGTTTCTTAATACGGTTCACACGTTCACTAAAAACGGAAGCAAGATCGATCCCACTTCCTTCTGAATCTGACTTCTGACGCACAGCATAGGTGATCAAGAAGATCATACCTGCGATCAGCGCCATTCCTTCCTGGTTCAACGTGACGGCTGTGCCGCCAAACGCCAAGACACCGCTTTCATTTAACCAAACGGCTAGCTGTCTCACGATTGCCGAAACGATAAACGTGAGTACACCTTTTTTTACACTAAACTGTAAGGCAACAGCGAGGGCTGGGAATGCCATGAACGTTACGACTACGGGTGATCCTACCTGCCCCATCGCATCGAGAAAGTTCAGAGGCAGTTTTTCAAAGAGTGCTACAAATCCTTCTAACCCTACTAATAACCCTGCACCATAGGCACCACCAATAACTGCAGCCACTGGTGTTCCCCACTTGTTTCTTGGTGTCATCAACCCAATGATGTCTGTTCCGAGGAGAATACTATGTATCAAAATAATGCTTGCTGTGATCGTAAATGGAATACCAAATCCGATAACGAGTCCAAAACTCATCGCAAATGCCGTGACACCGAGCTCTTTACGCCCCATACGACCTTCCGTGTTTTCTGGTACGATCGGCCGCAGGCCATCATTGAAAACAGCCAGGTTCAAATTCGCCAAAACCGCCGCCATCGCACCGATCAGTATAATGAGCACCATTTCCATCATGCGATTCTCCTTTCAGATTATCGTGCTTTAATCGCCTTCATAATCATAGGTACGGCCGTTTCGATGTGATCTGATGTAAAACCGAAAGCTTTCTTCCCTGCTTTTACAGCTTCATTGATCTTCTCCTCATTTGGCTTACGTCCCGGCATAGATACTGTCTCGCACTGTGGCTTCCCTACGATCGCGATCGCCATGGCTAACGCGCCGCCACCACCCGTATGACATGCTCCAACGTAATAATCTGCTTGCCCTGTCTTTACAGCCATCGCAGCTTCAACATCCGATTTGATCGATGTCTCGACTCCTTCTGGTCCATACTCTTTTACGAGTGCTTCTACCTCTTTTTTATCAACTTGACCACCGATTACAATTTTCATTGCGATTGATCCTCCTTCAATTCTTGAAAAATAGATACATAGTGAATCTTTAAAAATGCGATTTCTGCTGGAGGAAGCTTTTCCCCCCAAACTGTTTCCACCCACTTGATTTCATCTAAAGCCGACTGCACGTGCTCATTTTTGTCCACCTCTGAAACTAATACCTCAGGCGGTTGATCGATCTTTTCTCCTCTAGACATTCGGGTGAGCGCTGTGGCAAGATGCGTCACAAGCATTTCAAGCTTGTTCTGAGGAAGATCAGTAGACTTACTTATTAACCGTTGTACAGCTTTTTCCGCTATCAGAGCCGCTTCAGGGCTTATCACTTTTCCCTCTTCTAGAATGTTGAGTCGCTCATTAATCGTCGTCAATGCATATAACCTCCAATATACAAGATTTAGTATATTCGTTCCGTGATTAAGTGACGTTCTACTCTTAATACCTTGGATAACGTTTTCTATCTTCAACCTGCTGTTGAATGCGAATAACATTACTCAATGAAAGCTCACTTAAAAACTCATGAAGTTCGCTTCGATCTCGGTGTAGGAGCAAGCAAGCCTCGTTTACTTTTCTACTGATCTCAACAGCTTTTTGTGAGCGAAAAGCTCCTTTTCCAAAGCCTTCAGAGAGTGCAGTTTCATCTTTATTCCATACAGCAGCATCGATCTCGTGGTTTTTGAGCATCTCCATCAACTGCATATAATTCACTTCGACGAGCTCAACATCTAACCCTTCGACTTCATATTGCGTCATCATATGCTGGTCCGCTGAAGAGTAGTCGATCCCAACTCTCATCCCAGGTTTGATTTCAGTAACCTTGCGATCTGCAAATAGAATTTCATGACCAGAAACATAGGAATAATTCCCGAAGGATTTCACGATTTCAACAGCGTTTGTTTCTTCAATCGCAAACTCCGCTGCAAGGCGTGACACGATTACAAAATCATACCTGCCTTCCTTCAGTGCGTCGATTCTATTCGATGACCCTCTCATGAATGCCAAATTAAAAGGGATTTTCATATCCTCAAACACTTGCACGAGCCCTGTTGCTAACCCTTCATATTTTCGTGAATATGGTAGCGGCATCGCACCCATAACAGCGCCAAGACCCGCAACTTCCCAAAGCAATTTCTTGTTCGTCTTAACCAGAAATGTCCCGAGGTGCCCTCTTGCTTCTAGTTCGATCGCCCCTATCTCTTGTAGTAATCGAAATGCTCCTTGAATCGTCCCCCTTCCAAGAGATGTTTCTGTAACGAAATCACTGACCCGAGGAATTCTGCTTCCTGGCTCGATGGATAACAATCTTCCAGCAATTCTCCTCGCTGCCAGACCATTCTTGTTGTATAATTTCTCCCACTTGCCGTCCAACGTCTCCACCTCAATATACAGTATTTTGTATTTTATAACGTCAGTGTAACGTAACGCGACTTTTATTTCAATGAATTTTCTGATTATTTAAGCGCTGTGGCTAGAATAGGGACTTCCCACCCATAGTAAACAATTCAAAATATTAGTGACTGACCCTCTAATATGATAAAATTTAGTCAAATCACGAAGTACGGTATACGGTCTTCATTAAGTGAAACACTTAATAAGATCAGCGCATACGTTTGATGTGAATGATAGAAGGGGCAACAAAATGCAAACAGATATGGTCATATTATTTAGTGCGTTATTTTTAATAGGTGGCGTGATGATGGCGAAGTTCTCATCACGAGTAGGTGTGCCAGCTCTTGTTCTTTTCATAATCGTCGGAATGCTCTTTGGAAGTGACGGGTTTGGGTTCATCTATTTCGATAACGCTTCATTAACGCAATCATTGGGAATCCTCGCACTTGTCCTCATTTTGTTCGATGGTGGTCTTCAGACTGAATGGCGTAGAACAAAAGCAGTCCTCCCTATTTCGTTATCGCTCGCAACGATAGGCGTTCTGATCACAGCAGGTCTCTTCGGGGTGGCAGCAAAGCTGCTTCTCGATGTCACGTGGAACGAAGCGCTTCTTTTAGGTGCAATCGTTGGTTCTACAGATGCGGCTGCTGTGTTCTCTGTATTGAAAGGAAAAAATATTAAGACTAAACTTCAATCAACACTCGAGGCGGAGTCTGGATCGAATGATCCGATGGCAATGTTCTTAACACTTTCTCTTCTTCAAGTGGCGATTGGAGAAAAAACGATCGGAGCTTCAGTCGTTCTTTCCTTCTTCTGGCAGATGGGTGTTGGACTCATATTAGGAGTTCTCCTAGGATACGCAGCATCCTGGGCCATGAAGAATATCGACCTTGGTTCGAACGGTTTATACCCTGTGTTCTCCATCGCCATCGCTCTGTTTACATACAGCGTGACAGACCTCATCAATGCAAGCGGGCTTTTAGCTGTTTACGCAGCTGCACTGGTACTCGGGAATACGAAGAGTCTTCCATATGGTCAGTCGATCTTCCGTTTCCATGATGGCATCGCTTGGTTGATGCAGATCCTCATGTTTATCATGCTTGGTCTCCTCGTCTTTCCTGCTGAGTTATTCTCTACATGGATCGTATTAAAAGGACTAGCATTATCAGCTATACTCATTTTCATCGCACGGCCAGTTGCCGTTTTTATATCAAGTATTCCTTTTAAATTCAATTTAAAAGAAAAAGTGTTTCTCTCGTGGGCTGGCTTAAGAGGAGCTGTTCCGATCGTACTCGCAACGTTCCCATTGTTGGCTGGTCTCGAAAACAGTCAGCTGTTCTTTAACCTCATTTTTTCAATCGTATTGACGTCAGCCTTGTTTCAGGGAACTACCATTCCTTTTATCGCAAAGCGTCTTGGTCTTACAGGACCAGAAGTTCATGTTCCATCTCATTCACTTGAGCTTGTTTCATCGACCACGGTAAACGCAGAGATGATTCCTTACACCATCACATCGTCTTCAAATCTCGTTGGACGAGAGCTATCAAACATTTCTTTTCCAGAAAAGGTTCTGGTGAGTGCGATCATTCGAGCAGATGAACTGATTGCGCCTTCTGGTGAAACGAAGGTGCAAGTAAACGATGTTCTTTACATCCTTGTTGAAAATCAAAAGCGATCAGAACTTGAAAAAGTTCTCGGTATTCGTAAAACGATAGGCGGATAAATTAAAGGGATCAGGTTGGACTACACCAACCTGATCCCTTTCTCTTATAGTTCGACGAGCTGCTTCTTACGCTCCTTAAAAATCGTCCAGTTCTTAAATCCAATCTCTTTCAGTGTTGCTCGAACTTCTTCAAATTCTTCTCCAACACGATCAGGCCAGTGCGCATCTGAACCAAACGTAACGCCTACCCCGTAGTGATGTGCCATCTCTAACATATCGTTAGCTGGATACCAGCCCCCACAGTCTTTATGCTTACCAGAAGTATTCACTTCGATCGTTGCATCTACTTCGCCAAGTCGCTTCAACGCTTTTTCCACTTCAGGAGTATGAACGTTTGTGAAGTCTGGATAAAAGCCCTTCATCGCATCGATATGTCCAAGAATATCGAACACACCACTTTCTGCAGATTCAACGATCAGTTGATAGTAATGCTCCTTTTCTTTTCTAACGTCCTCTTCCGTAACGTTTTCCCAACGCTTTTTATCAAAAATATTGACCTCGTTACTGTAGTGAACAGATCCGATGATGTAATCAAACGGGTATTGATCATAAATGCTCTTATATAACGAATAATGCTCTCGGAAGAAATCTGATTCCACACCTAACAACACGTCTATTTTACCGCTGTACTTTTCTTTTAGATTCAACACTTCTTCAACGTAAGAAGAAAATTCACTTTTCGCCATCGCAATACGCGGCTTCGCTCGATCTTCCTCACTCGCAAAAAAAGGTGAATGATCAGAGATACCGATCATCTGCAGATCATTTTTTATCGCAGCTTGTATGTAATCCTCAATCGTTGCCTCTGCATGACCGCAGCGTTCATGGTGCGTATGAAAATCGAATTTCATATAGATTTCCCCTTTCCAAAATATAGGTCTTTTCATCATTATCCTATCACACAGCTTAATTAAGAGAGAGACAAATGCACAATATTTGCTATTTTCTCACTAATACACCCGTTTTACCACTAGGTTTGTGAAGGAATTATTAATTTTTTTGAGAGGTTTGGTCTACCCACCTTACTTAAAAAGCCATTACCATCCACCTGCATAATTCCATATTTATCTATGAAACATGATTCGATCTAACCATTTCACATAGATTCTGTTGTGCGGATCAGGTGTCTGTGCTAAATTCCTGTTGTTCAAAACAGCCCTCCGTGCCCTGCGGTAAGGCGTTTTGTAAAGAACCATTTACATTGAGCACTTAGGAGGATGATTAGATTGAAGCGTCTATTTAATTTAGCAATACTGTCTCTTAGTCTACTATTAGTAGCTAGCATGATTCCTGGTACAATCGTATCGGCGGAGGAAGAAGCATCCCTTCTAGATCCAAATAAACGATTAAACGTAGCTCACAGAGGGGCTTCAGGTCATGCACCTGAACATACAATCCCTTCATACAAGCTTGGTGAACGAATGAATGGCGATTACATTGAAATCGATCTACAGATGACAAAAGATGGTGTCCTTGTTGCGATGCACGATGAACGTGTTGATCGCACGACTGACGGAACAGGTCTTGTAAAAGATTATACGCTTGAAGAATTAAAGAAACTTGATGCAGGAAGCTGGTTTAACGAAGAAAATCCTGAGAAGGCGAAACGTGCTTACCAAGGTCTTGAAGTTCCAACGCTTGAGGAAGTGATCCAGACGTTTGGAAACGACTCTCACTACTATATCGAAACGAAATCCCCTGAAGTCTATCCAGGCATGGAAAAAGAATTGCTTCGTGTACTAGAAAAGTATGAGCTTACTCCAAAATATGAGGAACGCGGAAAAGTTCTCGTGCAATCCTTCAGTAAAGCGAGTCTATTAAAAATGCATGACCTTGCACCTGACATGCCGTTAGTACAGCTAATTTCTTATAAAACGCCAGCTACGATTACGGAGCAAGAGCTAGCAGAACTCAGCCGATACACTGTTGGTATAGGAATGTCATACACAAAAATTGATCAAGAATACGTTGAGAAAGTAAGAGAATCTGGCTTACTGATTCACCCTTACACAGTCAATGAAAAAGAAGACATGAAACGCCTACTTGACTGGGGAGTAACTGGAATGTTTACGAATTATCCAGACCGTTTGGAAGATGTTATGGATGATTTTGAGGATGATGAAGATGAAGTTGAAGATGATGATGAGAATGAAGAGGATGAAGATTGATTGATCATTCTATTCGTTTAATAAAGTCCGGCATGAGTTCGCTTGTGCTGGGCTTTTTTTAGTTGGTTTTAACAGCGAATTCTTTTTCGTCTCCTACTAGGATAATTGCTCTCTCAAGAAAGCACATCTAGCCTCTTCACTTTTTCACACTCACTTGCTCAATATTTCACATAAAGTGATTCAACTGTGATATACTGAAACCGCTCCTAAATATTGGTTACGTGATTTCTGAAAGGATGCGTGTTTTATATGCTAAAAAAGAAAGCCTTGATCACTGGATTAACAGTCATTACTTACATATTGTTCTTAGTTATAACTGGATTCTTCCACTCTGATGGAGTGGCTACAACCTTTTTGTTCACCTTTTACGGTGTCCCCATCATGCTGATGATCGGTACTCCAGTGAATATATTGGCTGGTTTCATTACTAGGAATCTAGTTCCGTTCCGCTTTTGGGTAAATTTAATGATCCATATTATCCCCGCCTATATTGCGGGAATACTCCTTTTTAACGGATACCTCTTTCAAGGGGACGGCGGCTTTCTTCAACTTTTCCCGCTCGGCATCGCGTGTATTTATTTTATATACGATGAATTGATTTACCATGACGGACGTCATAAAAAGAGTGCCCTTCTATTGCCGCTCGTACCAGTTGTCATATTAGGGACTGCTTACATGCCCATTTTGATTGAAATCTACGCGCAGGAAACAACAGTCGATCGTATAGAGGAAAGCGGGCCACCTGTGGCGGAAGTCACGCTTCAAAACGACTCAAAAAAAATCAGTACAGATTATTGCACGGAAGGATATACATACAATAGTTGCCACGAAGAGACGAAGCCAACCATCTTACCACTGGCTGATATAGGTGATACGACATTCATTTATAATGGACCTGCACAGTTGTCTTTTGAGGTAACCAATGCAGAGAGCGTTTCATTTGAATACGTTGTGACATACTACGTAAACAGCAAACAAAAGCAGCTGAAATCAAAGACGCTAGCTAGCGACACCGTGACGCTTCCAGCAGACATTCCAGAACAAATCATAAAAGTCGAAGGTTACGGAAACAAAGACGAAAAGATCACCTTCTTTGTAGGCTTACGGAATGGCGTTCGCTATAACCCAGAAAACGAGGGAATCGAAAACATCGACTAACCTTTCGACATAATAACAGAAAAAACGGGTGGTGCCAGGCACCACTCACCACCCGTAATTGACAAGGAGTTCCTCGATTTCTTTATTCTCTCCAGCTAGCTTCATTACTTCTTCTCTTTCCTCATCAGACTTAGCGAATGCTCCATAACTAAGAAGCACTTCTACTAATTCTGCTTGATTCCTTTCGATCGCTTTATGTAGTAAGGATTGGTCTTGAATGACACTATTTGGGTCTCCGCCCTTGGCTAGTAACATCGTTAACAAGTCCGCAGATCTTTCTGCAACTGCGATAGATAAAGCGTTATCCCCGTCTTCAACAGCAAAGTTAGGATTTGCTCCAGCATTAAGAAGCATCGTTATTAACGATTCGTCTCCTCCCTTAATCGCATGGTTAAGGAGAGTGGTGTCTTTGCCCTCACTCGTTACGAGCTGATTAGGATTATACCCATTATGTAAAAGAATGCGAATCAACTCACGATCAGTCTCTTCAACAGCCTGAATCAGCTTCGCTTCATTCCCAACTTCGAAGTGCGCTCCACTCTTCAACAAGGTATCTATAATTTCATAATGTTGTTTGGCTGCAGCCACCTCTAAAAGTTCATCAAGAGCGTGACTCGTATTTCCAGCTCCTGACTGTATTAACACTTGCACAAGATTGTTATCCGCTTTTTCTACCGCATAACCCAAAGGGGTTTGTCCATCGCTGTTCTTTTGATTCGGATCGACACCACCTTCTATTAAAGAAGCCACTTCGTTTAGTAAATCGCTATTACCTTCAGAAGTAATTAGACTCCATAGTCGCTCTTGATCAGAAACCTCGCTCACTTCAAACTTCTTAGTTTCTTCCGCACTAGAAACCATTTGTGAATTAGGAGAGGATTCGATATACTCACATCCAACAATAAATGAAAGAAAAAGTATTCCCACCAGTCGTTTACAGTTCACCTTACTCTCCCCCTGCATCCTACTTTTTTACTATTCACCTTCTAGTATAACCTTAATTAATGATTAGATGGTTAAATAATCAGAAAAGAGAAACTACTTTGAATGGGACAACTCAAGTAGCTCATACACTTTATTAGTCAAGCCTCAAGGAGGGTAACTACCTTGTCGCACTTCAAAACTCGCCGTCAGCCTGGTGGAGGCGCAAAGTTCTTAATCATCGTCATTATTATTTTATTATTAGGTGGAAGCGTAACGATATGGATTCTGCAGCAACCGAGAGCGAGAGCTGCCGATGCTGTAAGGGAATTTTATAAATATGAGCAACAAGGGAACTACACTCAATCCTGGAATTTATTCCATTCCGAAATGAAGAACCGCTTTTCAGACGAGCAATATAGCAAATTGCGCGCTCAGTTTTTAACACAAGATACATTCTCTAAGTCATTTACGTTTAAAGTTAGTAAAATGAAAGCAAAGAAAAACTGGAAGACGCCTGGAAGCGGGCTTGTGCTAAAAAAAGTCTACGTAACAACGGTCACACAAACCTTTAATAACGATTTTGGAAAGTTTAACATCGTGCAAGAGGTCATCATAGTAAAAGAGGATGGGAAGTATCGGATATTGTGGAATTACAACTAATTCCTTGGTCAATCAAACGTTTGTTTAATAGTGAGTGAGGTGCTTAAAAAGGCACCTCACTCGGAATCTGAAGTTTATGCCTGTTATAAAGTAGGATTTAGTAGATCTTTTCGTAACACATTCACATAGTTACGATACTCAGCTCTTTTCTCCCTTACTGTTCCTGGATACCCTTCTAATAGGACGGAAGTTTTGAGATAAGGAATGGCCCGATAACTATTGTAGTAATAGCGATAGCTTGACCAGCGGTAATCTTCAGGGCGAATACAAATGCCCGCTTTAACAGGATTTAAATGGATATATCGACTCACCTCCAACATATCGCCATTCGTTTCTAGGATCTCGCCAAAATATCGCTTTTCAAAAACATGCCCCGTCAATTCATAACGCAAATTAAAATAAGTCGCATAACGTTTGTTGATCAAAGCCATGATTTTGGAAACAGGAACATGCTTTGACCGAAGCTGAAGGTGATAATGATTGCTGAGTAAACAGTATGAAGAAATTTCAAAAGGGTGGGATTCGAAGACTTCTTCGAGGATATAGAAAAAAACACGGTAATCTTTATCGTCTTGAAACAATACCTCCTTACGGTTTCCTCTACTTACGATGTGATAAAAGTGATTGGGAAGCCAAACTCTGCGTTTCCTTACCATGGGGATGGAACGTTGGTTGTTCGATTGAGGGTAAAGGTGGAACGGGGATGATGCTTGCTTCTCACTTTCTTCTCTCCTTCGTGATTAGTGGTGGTTCAATGGATCCCTCCTTTCGTATTAGATTCAGATTACTTCGCTCTCACAATAAACGTCAACATAAACTCTCCGACACCGTTCGAGCTAGTTCGAGTGGTGCCTGTCACCCGACCTTGTTCGGAGGCTCTTCTCCTTCAAGAACAGCAAGCAAATTGGTTGCTGCAAGATTCGCCATCTTCATTCTCGTTTTTATGCTTGCACTCCCTATATGCGGCAGTGTAACAACGTTTGGAAGCGTAAGGAGAGGGTGATCTAAGCGTACCGGCTCTTCCTCGAACACATCTAGTCCCGCTGCCCAGATCGACTGTTCTTTTAACGCTTTGTACAGTGCCTTTTCGTTTACGATCCCTCCTCTTGCTGAATTAATGATAATCGCACTTTTCTTCATAAGATCTAGTTGTTTAGTATCGATCAGGTTGTTTGTCTCAGGCGTGAAAGGCGTTAACACACAAACATAATCACTTTCACGTAACAAGGTGTTTAGCTCTGTAAAGTGAAGATCAAGCCTTCCTTCAGCCTCATGATTACGACTTCGATTGTGGTAGAGTACCTTCATATCAAACCCTTGAGCGCGTTTCGCAACAGCCTCCCCTATTCTCCCAAGCCCAATAATACCTAGTGTCGCTCCATGAATATCCTGTCCGGTTAGCTGCATCGGAGACCATGTGTTCCAATTTCCGTTCCGTAAGTACTCAGAAGCCTCTGGAATTCTCCTAGCTGTCGCCATCAACAAAGAGAAGGTGAGGTCTGCAGTCGTTTCTGTCAGCACACCTGGTGTATTTGTTACGATAACGTTACGTTCCTTCGCAGCTTCAACATCAATGTTGTTATAGCCTACAGCCATATTTGAAACTACTTTCAGCTTGTCTGCCTTATCTAAGAGTGATGCATCGATTTGTTCTGTGAGTAAACAAAAGAGCCCTTCGACATCTTCGATCTCCTCCTCAAGCACCTCTCTCGGTACAGGCTTTTCGTCCTCTTCCCACATTCGCACCTCACATGTCTCGCTTAAACGCTGAACGATCGGTTCTGGTAATTTCCTTGTTATATATATTTTCCGTTTCATTTGTGATTTGCACTCCTTTAAGGATCTCTAACTACTTTATGTTCAGCATATACCCTCTTCATACCTGTTGCACACAGATGATATGACAAAAACCGGGCCTGTCACCCGGTTTTCTCTGCAATCCTTAATGCCGTCTTATAAAGGAGGTTCACTCCTTTCTCGATATCATCCATTTCTGCAAACTCAAGCGGATTGTGACTGATGCCTTTCTCACATCGAACGAAGATCATGCCGTAGTCACTTATATAGGACATGAAAAGTGCATCATGAAACGGTCCACTCATTAGAACAGGCGAATCGAGATCAAGCTTTTCATCTTCCTCTGCCATAATTTCTTTAATCCAGTCCGCACAATACCTTGGATTACTTTTTGTATCTTCTCTTATGCTATACGAAAGCTCATTGGCAGTCGACGTATCTTCAATAATGGTATATAGCTCTTGTTCAAGCTTCGTGCGGTGCTCAAGGTCGATATCGCGTAAGTCGATCGTAAATTCTACTTTTTCAGGGATGATGTTTCGAGAGTTAGGAAAAACCTGTACACTCCCAACGGTTCCAACCGTCGTATCTTTTCCTTTCTCTTTAACCATCCGATCAAATTTAGAAATGATTTCACTTGCCCCTACCATCGCATCTTTTCTTAAATTCATTGGAACAGATCCAGCGTGACCAGCAAAACCTTCGAGCGTAACTGTGAGCCAGATCGGCCCTGAAATACCAGAAACGATGCCGACCGGCTTATTTTTTGATTCGAGGACAGGACCCTGCTCAATATGAAGTTCTAGGAACGCCTCGATGTCACCTTTTTGATAAACAGGACTCTCTTTCAGATCAGTTTCTACACCGAACTCTTTCAAAGCTTCTCTCCTTGAGACACCGCTTTTGTCCTCGCGCTCAAGTTCTCCTTCTTCAAGCATGCCAACAAGTGCACGAACACCGAAAACACCTTTATTAAATCTTGAGCCTTCTTCATCAGAAAAGCAGATCACTTCGATCGTTCGCTTCGGCTTAATCCCATTATCTTTCATCGTGTGAATGACTTCGATAGCACCTAGCGCTCCGGCTGTTCCATCAAACCTTCCTCCATACGGCTGAGAATCAATATGTGAGCCAAGCATTAATATAGGAAGCTCATGATTTTCTCCTTCCATTCTTCCTATCAAATTTCCGAAACCATCGATTTTAGCTGATAACCCAGCCTCCTCCATCCAACCCTTTACGACATCCACTGCCTGCCGATCTTCTTTCGAATGTGCGAGGCGGCAAACGCCTGTATCTCCGATCTTCCCAATCTCTGCAAGTTCTTCTAAATGACGTCGTAGACGTGAGCGGTTAATGGACATAACCTCACCACTTTCATTGGTTTTAGTCCACTATAGCAAAGCAAGAATAGCCTTACATTTTACACTTTGTTGGATATTTTAGCTCTCCATTTGATATTACGTCTAACTCTAATCACGTTCGACAAATTATGAGCAAATCCGGGTGGTACCAGGCACCATTCCAGGCACCATTCCACCTTGCCATATCGATGAGAAGTGCATATAATAGGAGTAGATATCATAACGTAAAAAAAGAACGCTGGTGCGTCAACACCAGCGTCCATACAGCTGCTCCGCAAGAAGAGCGGCGGCTCAAAAGGCAAATGAATGAAGTAACTCACCTTAAACCTTGGCCGGGGCAGGGTGGGTTACTTCTTTTTATTATTACCTGAAACCGTAATAATCGTGATCACAAGAGAAGCAAAGCTAATCATCAACACCAATGCCTCGTATGTGGTCATCATTATAGGCAGCACCCCCTTTCGTTCTTGGGGTACCACCGCCCACCCTGCTTTACAGCTGTTACACTCATTTTACCACAGGGTGTGGTGTGAAGAGCATGGGTCATTGGTCATCGTGACTTGAGAACCTCTTCAGGGCTTACTTCTCACTCTTATTTATGTTTATAAAGGTGAGGTACTCTGCTATCAAAAATAGGGACGTCCTTTCGAACCTGCTTCACTTTTTCTAGATCTAATGAAACTGATAGAGATTTTTCTTCCTCTACTTCACCTTCTTCAAGAACATCCCCCCACGGGTCGATCGCCATCGAAGTTCCTGCAAATTCAACGCCATCATAGCTGCCAACTCGGTTACAAGAAACAACATACATCTGATTCTCAATTGCTCTTGCAAGCTGCAGCGTACGCCAATGAGAGCGTCTAGCAAGCGGCCACTCGGCTACAACATGGAGAACTTGAGCACCTTCTAAAGCAAGGGTGCGAATGATTTCAGGGAAGCGAAGATCATAACAGATTATAACTCCCATCTTGATTCCATCAAGTTCAAAGATTGTTGGAGCTTTTGTGCCTCCTGAAAGATATGCTGGCTCATTTAACATCGGAACAAGATGAACTTTATCGTACTGATATACAAGCTCGCCTTTTCGATTAACGATCAATGAGGAGTTATAAAATTTGCCTTCGATTTTGTTCGCAACGGAGCCTCCGATGATGTTAATATCATGCTTCACAGCTAATTCACTTAAAAACCCCTTCGTCGGTTCAGCATTTTCATCTGCATAGAGGTTAAGGTCCGAAAGCGTATAAGCGGTTGTCCACATCTCTGGAAGAACAATCGTGTCAGGATTTACTCTCGCTATCTCTTTCTCTACCCACTCACTTACCTTCTGACGATTTCTTTCTGGATCACCTGCAATAATGTCCATCTGGTAAATTGAAAACTTCATTTCTTTCCCTCCTGTTTCTATAGTAAATGCACTCTTCTTCATCATTAAGTCTGCCAAATCGTTATCTCTTCCCACATCATACATCTAAATTTTCAGAAACATCAAATTGTTTGTATTAAAAATCGACAGGTACCAGGTACCTGTCGACTACTTTACGCTTTCCACATGTTCTCTAACACGAGAGCCTGCGTTTCTTCGTGCCGCTTCACTGTTAATAAGCTTACGAGCACATATGACACAAATGAGATTAAGACTGGCAGTACAACCGTATGCATGCCAAACGCATTAGGCAAGAAGGTGTTGAACAAGATATAGCTCCCTACACCCGTCAGCAGTGACGCCATCGCTCCGCTCGCATTCCCTTTCTTCCAGTATAGTCCCATCACAACTGGCCAAATAAAGGCTGCTTCTAAGCCGCCAAAAGAGAAAAGGTTCAGCCAGATCAGAAGATCAGGAGGGTTTACGGCCATCAGGAATACGAGAATACCGAGCACTGCCGTAACTCCGATACTAAATCGCTTGATCGTTCGATCGCTCGCATCAGGCTTCACGTAGTTTAAGTACACATCTTTCACCACTGCAGAGCTTACGAGTAAAAGCAACGAGTCCACCGTTGACATGATTGCTGCCATCGGTGCTGCAAGAACGATTCCCGCTACCCAAGCTGGAAGAACTTCCATTGCAATCCGAGGCATGACCGTATCACCCACTTCGATCCCAGGTAAAACGGCTCTCGCAAAAACACCAGTGAGGTGCATGCCGAGCATGATAAATCCAACAACCACTGTTCCGATGATTAAAGCGCGGTGCATCCCTCTTGAGCTTTTATAAGACATCGCGCGCACGGCAACTTGCGGAAGACCTACCACTCCAACACCTACGAGCAGCCAGAACGATGACACGTAAAGCGGTGTTAAGGAGCGGTCAGGTCCATAAGGCGAAATCAAATTGGGATTTTCAGCTGAAAGGTCTGACATAATGTTTTCGATTCCCCCTCCAGCGATCACTGTCCCCACAAGGATGACGAGAGTTCCAAAAAACATGATGACACCTTGGATCGTATCTGTGATCGCGACAGCACGAAAGCCACCAATGATCACATAGACAAGGACGGATACAGCAAAAATAAACAGCGCTGCAGTATAAGAGAGCCCTGTTAACGATTCGATCAAGCGTGCTCCACCGACCCATTGTGCCGCCATTGCGGAAAATAGGAAGATGATGATGCTGAGTGCTGATAGGATCACCACTGCTTTACTTCGATACCGTTCTTTCAAAAAGTCGATGAGCGTAACGGCCTTGATTTTTCTTGCGACGATCGCAAATTTTTTACCGAGAACAGATAATACAAAATACCCTGTCGGCAGCTGCGTCATTGCGAGTAACACCCAGCCTAGTCCCATTTCATACGCTACGCCAGGACCTCCGATAAAACTGCTCGCACTTCCATACGTTGCGACCATCGTCATCGCAAGAATAAATCCTCCTAGCTCTCGGCTGCCGAGAAAGTATTCATGAAGAAAGCTAGACGTAACAGAGAGATGTCTTGATGCATAAAATCCGACGACGAAAATACTACCTAGAAAAATGAGGAGTGGAATAACGACTTCCCAGTTCAATTGTTCTCCTCCTCATCAAGAGGCACTTCTTTATATAGATACTTTACCGAAAGGATGACTAATAAGAGTACCAAGAGCGTTACAACGATACAGCTATAGAAAAACCATGCAGGCAATCCCCATATGTAGTGATAGTCCTCTACAGGTTTAGACCCTAAACCATAAGCAGTCCCATACCATAACGCAAAATTTAGTAATACAAGCCCAACCCCTATAAGGGCTTCACGATTCGCTATTCGAAAACGTGGATCCTCCCCACCTTTTCGCTTTCCTTTTTTCATTCTTATCCCCCTCAACACTACCGCTTCTGCTTCTGTACGTGTCCTATTCTAAATAACATCACAACAGAAAGTCTATAGAGATGATCGTAATCTTATCTTTTGCCATTTAATTTCATCCTATGAAGCATATAAAAAAGCTTTTGGCCGCAACTCTCGCCAAAAGCTTTTTTGTTAAACAAACGTTTGATTGAAAGGGGTTTTTATCCTTCAACCTCAACAGACGTCGCACCATCCACATTTCGCAACAGCTGATAAATATCTGTTGTGTGATTTTTTTCGAACGTTAAAAGCTTAAGTTCGATCTGGCGATTGTGATCCTTTGTATCACGAACGCGTACGTGTTTGATATCGAAGTCATGTTTTAAAATAGCTTTCATAAATACAGTCACATCTTGATCTTCATGAAACGTAATTTTCGCACGCATTTCACGCTGCCTTAGCTGCTTCGGACCAATTTTCTTAATGATGATGGGTAAAACATTGACACTAAACAGGATGATGGCTGCACCAACAAATGCTTCATAGTAAAATCCAGCTCCTGCAGAAATTCCGAGGCCAGACGCTCCCCAGATAATTGCGGCTGTTGTAAGGCCTGAAATCGCATCGTTGTTTCTTCTCAGAATAACACCTGCACCTATAAAACCTATTCCTGACACGACTTGGGCAGCGAGTCGCATCGGATCTGTTCGAATGTTCGTCGAGAACTCGGCGAACTTTACAGATGATTCGATCGATACAATCGTCAACAAACAGCTGCTAACGGCGATTACCATACACGTTTTGAGCCCTAGAGGCTTATGTTTTAATTCTCTTTCGATTCCAATCATCAATCCTAATAGTGCTGAAATAGCCAGTTTTGCTAGTACAATCATGCTCATAGGAGTCATCTCCAACTCTTTTCTTTATCAATCAAAATTCTTTAAAAATAAGTGAATTTCCTGCGATATATTAAATTTTTATGTGTTTTTTAGTGAATTATGTATGACTAAACGCTTAGTGCCTAGTGCTCATTTTACAAAAGTAGTTTGAAACAGCTCAATCAGGTGGAAGTAGCAGAAGTCTATGTATAATAACGCTATCTCTGTAAAATCATGCACATTCTTAATAATTTTTTTTACAAATTTACAAACATTTAAAATAGAGGAACATTTTTGCTAAATCTTTAAATTGACAAATAATTTGCTAAAATGGGTGAGTGTTATTTTAAACAACTTGGAGGTTACAACATGGACACCACAGTAGACAGCAAGGTGAAACCGCCTAAAGGTAAGGGAAAACACCCTCCCGGTTTATACTTGCTATTCATCACAGAAATGTGGGAGCGTTATAGTTACTACGGTATGAGATCCATTCTAATTCTATATTTAACGGCTGAATTGATCAGCGGCGGTCTTGGTATGGATAATGGAAAAGCACTTCAGCTCTACGGTATATATGCAGGTCTCGTATACTTTACTCCACTCATCGGAGGGTACTTGACCGATAAATTCATGGGTTTACGTACAGCAATCACCATCGGTGGTATAACAATGGCCGTGGGTGATTTTACCTTATTTGCGATACAAGAGCAATGGGGTCTTTATTTAGGACTACTATTATTGATTCTAGGGAACGGCTTTTTCAAACCCAACATTTCAACTCTTGTTGGTGAACTTTATACCAAAAACGATCCACGTAAAGATTCAGCTTTTACAATTTTCTATATGGGAATTAACCTTGGGGCACTCATTTCCCCGCTCGTTGCAGGATTCCTATACGCTGACCTTTTCCACTCAACAGATGGTGGAATTGAAACGTTCGGTTTTAAATATGCTTTCCTTGCGTCATCAATCGGTATGATTATCGGACAGCTTACATTTAACTTGCTTGCGAAAAAGTATCTTGGAGATGTTGGTACAAAACCTTCTTCTCAAAGAGTTTCGCCTACAGTGAAAGGCAAAGCGAAACCACTTACGAAAGTTGAAAAACAACGTACAGCAGTTATTCTTATCCTTGCAGTATTCGTTGTTATCTTCTGGGCTGGGTTCGAACAGGCCGGAGCATCCTTTACTCTTTACACACGTGATTTCATTGACAGAACCGTATTTGGTTACGAAGTTCCTGTATCCTGGTTCCAGTCACTGAATCCACTGTTTGTTCTATTACTTGCTCCTGTAATCTCTGGTCTATGGATCAAGCTATCTAAAACGAAGCGTGGAGACTTCTCCATTCCAACGAAAATGGCGTTCGGTCTCATTCTCCTTGGACTAGGCTTCATGGTTATGGTCCCAGCAGTTCTTATGACAGGAAGTGATGACGGAAGCATCACGGTGAAAGCCAGCATGCTGTTCATGGTCTTCACATACCTCTTGCACACACTAGGGGAGTTAGCACTATCACCGATCGGTCTTTCACTAGTAAGTAAAATGTCACCAGTGAAGATCGCATCACTCTTGATGGGTGCTTGGTTCTTGAGTAACTCAGTCGCAAACTACCTAGCAGGTCATATCGCATCACTAACCACTTCAGCAGGATATTTAGAAATCTTCGTATACCTCGGAGTGGCAGCACTTGGACTAGGAGTAATTCTATTGCTCATGTCTAAGAAGCTTCAAAAGCTGATGCATGTTGACGAAGACGTTCACGGAAATAAGATTCAACAAGCTAGTTAATAGCATTCCAAGAAATCATGAAATCATTTAAGAGGCGTTTCCCATTCTCGGGAACCGCCTCTTTTTGTTCGACACCAGTCGAGCTAAACCGGGTGGTGACAGGCACCGTCTAACGAGCTAGCCTAACTGCCTTCTTCTGATAAAGGTTAGCATACACATTATCCGAACGAATGAGGTCGTCGTGCGTGCCAAATTCAACGATCTCACCGTTATCAATCACCACGATATGATCCGCATGTTGAATCGTTGAAAGTCTATGAGCGATCATAATTGTTGTTCGTCCTACCATGAGCCGATCGAGCGCTTCTTGCACGAGGCGTTCAGATTCGTTGTCCAACGCTGAAGTCGCTTCATCTAACAGTAAGATTGGTGCATCTCTCAATATCGCTCGTGCAATGGCAATACGCTGCTTTTGCCCTCCTGACAACCGTGCTCCTCGCTCGCCTACCTGCGTGTCGTAACCTTTAGAGAGCTCTACAATAAACGAGTGAGCATTGGCTTTCTGAGCTGCTTCGATTATTTCTCTAGAACTTGCTCCAGGCTTTCCTAGAGCGATGTTCTCCTCAATCGTTCCACTGAAGAGAAATGTTTCTTGAGGGACATAGGAAAAATAACTTCTTTGTTGTGAAACGGACATCGATTCGACTGACTTTCCGTCGAATAGAATGTCACCCTTCTCAGCCCGATAGACTCTTTGAAGAAGATGGAGAAGCGTACTTTTCCCACCACCGCTTGGCCCAACGAGGGCCGTGACTTTGCCTGCCAGAATCGTTAACGAGAAATCCTTGAACAGCTTCTCACAGCCCTGGTACTGAAAATCCACATTCTTAAACTCAATACACTGATACAATGCCCTATCCTCATCAACAACTTCCCCAATGTCCATCTCAGGCGGAACATCCATCGCCTCCTTAATTCGCTCCACAGCGGCGATTGAGCGCTGAAACCCTCCCCATTCACCAGCTAAATCAGTAAGAGGATAAACAAGATGCTGCATGAGACTAACAAATGCGAGAAGGACACCTACCGTGATCTCACCATCTGAAACGAGAAAAGCTCCGAGTCCGAGCGTTATGAAGAAGGACATCGTTCCAGCTAGGTTAGCTGAAGAATTAAACCAGCTTCGCATTGAAGCTTCTTTTAATTCGTTGTCAAAAAGTTCATCAGAGTTCTTTTGGTATTTTCGTGAGAAAAACTGTTCTAAATTAAAGACTCGTAAAACAAGATTTCCTGCAAAGCTATCATTTAGCGTAATATGAAGGTCTTCCACTTTACCATGAATCGTTCGGTTTCGATCTCTCATTAATTTACCAAAAATAAGTCCGCAAACGAGTGTAAATGGGGCAAGAAGGAGGAAGATCATCGATAACTGCCAGTTGAGATAAATCAAATAGGCAAACACGGAAAGAATCATGATCGGTAGTCTGATAAGATTAAGCAAAACGCCCCCCACCGCTCCATTGATCTTATCGATATCATTCGTTACATTCGATAACAGCTTACCCGAATGATTCTTTGAAAAAGATGCGTAAGGCATCGATAGGAAACGATGGTACATATCGATTCGTAAATCTTTCTTCACATGACTCACCGTTGACGTTCTAAAATACGTATTAAAATAATCAAGAAAAATACTAACTAATAACGAGCCGAGACCGATTGAAAAAAGCTTGAGCAAGTTGTCAAAATTGCCTTGAACGGCTTGGTCCGTTATATGCTGCATCAGCCAGGCAAATAAAATAATGATGAAAACATCAGTAACTAAAATAAAAAGGAGAAAGCAATAGCTTCTCCAGTACGTTCTAATATAGGGAAAAAGAAAAGCTAATGAACTACGGATATCACCTGCATCAATGCTTCTTTTAATACGAGCGAGAATGTTCATCGGCAAGATCCCTTTTCTTTAGGATTTTGTTCACGTAGATGTGTGCAAGAACTGAGAAAAATCGTAAATAGCTGAACGAGAGACTATATGCTTTGATAAGAGGACTGTTCATCCTAATCGTTCTATTATTTCTACTAATACTCGTTAACACGCCGATTATTTCACTCTCTCGAACAGGCGCATCAGGGTAAAGATTCGTGTCTCCCTTGAAGATGAACCATTGTTTCGTACTGCTTTTATGAGATTTAATAAATCGATGTCCGGTTAGATTGCCATCTCTCGACTGAAACAAAACGACGTCACCACGTTTGATGAGAGAGAGATCCATCGTTTCAAATACGCAGCAGTCACCTTCTTTTATGAATGGATACATACTCATTCCTTTTGAAGGAACCTCTAGTTGACCGTGTTCGTTCATCAAAGTACGTAGGATGGTAGCATGCTCATTCATGTTGTGACTAAGCCAGCATCCAACATATGATTCAAGAAATCCTCAATATCCTTTTCCGCTACATCGTCAGGCACATCATAGTGACGCTGAATTTCTTCCCTTAAAGAACTTACGGATTGCTTTTCTTTCAAAAGGGACCAGCATTCACCACCGATTCCGTTTAATTTCGTAACAGTGTAATCACTCGGGTGGAGAATCACCCAGTTTCCGTCCATTTCCACAGCGTCTAGATTCGTTTTACGAATATAAGTAGTCATTACGATATCTCCTCCCAGAAAGCATCATTCTTCTGAAACTTAAGATTATAGACAGGTACCACTCGAACAAGCTGTTGTAGAAGGGAAAATAACTTTTGAGTTTCTGCTGGATCATACGCCCAATAAAAAATCTTATCGAGCATTTTCATAACACTCTCGGCTTTTTCTAACTTAACCCTCTCGATCGTTGATGATTGTTCAAGAAGTTGGATTCCAGCAAGCTTCAGCGGTTTTTCAGAGAAAGAAGCCACCGTATCACTTCTAAAGGGGGAGTCAAACGCCTGAACATCACCACTCGTAACCTTCACCACTGTGGCTTCATCAGATAAGATCGTTCGCGGGCTCGATAATTCGGCTACAGTAGATTTACCTGCACCAGAGTGTCCAGTGAAGATAAACGCTTTCTCATGCTCTTTTATACAAGAGGAATGAATGAGAAGGCCCCACTTATTATGAACGATGAAAGCACTATACAAGTTCATCAATGCGTGTTTAAGCGCAAAGTCGTTATACGCTTTTATGGTCGCTTTAGCGTAATTTTCGTCTACCTCGATGAGATAGTCGCCGCGATTATAGAAAACAGATCCGTTACCCTTTTGAATAGCTACATCAAAACTCGTAAAAGGATAACCGTAGCCATATTCTATAGACACCTTTAGTGATTCTCTAACACCCTCGGGATTTAGTATAATCTTAAAATTTTCGTTCACAAATCCCATCGCTTTATCTGAACCAGTCTCAATCGCTAACAAGTGTTCTCCGATTTCAATCATGACCATTTTCATGAACTCTCCCCCCTGCTCTTCACACTTTTAAAATTGAACGGTTGATGAAACATCACTCGATAATACTCTTTTAAGAGTGTCCATTTCGATATCGATTCTCGATCTTCCCCCAGAAAGTACATAAGATACATCCTTGGTGGATTAATATAGTGAAACCATTTCGCGCCTGTGATCAAAAAAGCTGGAGTATCTACGAGTAAGTAATCAAAATAAAATCGATAAAGATAGTAAGCTAGATTTTTCTTCCCTGTGTGAGTTCGACGAGCAAGAGCTAAGCTCCAGAACACAAAAGTAGCGTACCGATACGGTTTGATTTCATGAAGAAATCGACACTCCCGGTAAAGAATAGTGAGAACAGCCTTAACTTTCCTCCAAGTTTTATCTCGTTTTGCCCGTTTTTTAATCTCTGTGAAATCAATTTGAGAAGGAAATGTGGTAATGATTTGAAGCAAGTCTATGAAGTATTTAACTGAGTCCATATTGTGCCTCGCAGCATGTAAACACGTATAGTACAACGTATCCTGCTTCGATAACACCCTGACATACTTGAAATCAGAGTATGGCTCAGAATTAACCCAGAAGATATCGGGATCAACGTTGGAAGAATACTCTTTATCTAAGTTCCAATGCAATTCTACTGATACTGATAAACCAGCGTTTACTTTTACGAACGTGCAATGATTGTTCGTGGGATCTTCTTCTTCCTCGTTTGTAAATCCTTGTTCTTTTACGAGCGCGATCGCCGTTTGCAGTTCGGAGGGACGGATGAACAGATCAATGTCTGCCGTCCCCCTTGCTGCAAAATCTCCAAAATACTCTTCAGAGAAAACAACACCCTTTAACGGAATTACGGAAATGGCCTCAGAATCAAACACGTCAAGGAGGTGGAATAGCTCATGTCTAAGCATTAAATTCTGATAAGCTGCCCTCTGAGAAGATTCTTTCACTTGCTCTGAGAGGAGTTGAGTTACTCTTTCAGTCTGTGTACGATCCTTAAGATAATGATGTATCTGTGACTTTATAGCGAACACTTCTACATCACGTACCAAACCTATGTAGTCACTTTCCTCCCCTTCTACAAGCTCTTCATTAGTGAACAACTTTTCAAGCAAAGACAGGATCATAGCGCACCTCCTCTTAGATAGAAGTTAATCGTCCTTCTTCTTTCTTTTACCTGATTGCGTTGTTTCAAACGAAATCGGTTGATGTGCAAGTACTTTAGGAGCTTCGTAAGGTTTCTTCATGAATCCACCTCCCTTTCACTCATTTCAACTTCACACGTTCATTATAACGCACAGAATGCACAAGTTCAACTCTGTTTTATCTAAAAATTCAAATTATATATTCAGACCAAACAAATCATTTTATACCAATTTTATCCAAAAATAAGTTTACTAACTAGTCCAAAAAGGTTCTATCTTACATAAACTAGTAAATAGCAATCTATTTTAAAAGATATAAGGAGGAAGCAACATATGGAAGCTTGTTCACAACGTTTGTTGCAAGAACAAATTAATCGTACAAGCGCTTCAGGTGGAGGCACTGTTTTTATAGAAGAATGCACGTATATTCTTACTGAGCCACTTATCTTGAAAGCTGGTGTTCACTTACAAGGCGCCGGCCAGGGGAAATCAATTCTTAAGATAAATCCAAAAGACGCGAATGGCATATCTGCTAGTCACAAGCTCTTAATTGCGGACCGCAGTGATAACATCAAGATTAGTAACGTAACGTTCGATGGCGTTAAGTATAGTAGAGAAGACCTTATCGATGATCCCTATGCACATACGGTTGAAGTTGCATGGTGCAATCATTTCGAACTAGACCAAGTCGAAATCATTAACTCGGCTAGTGCTTCGATCGTTCTTTACAATTCTACTAACGGGACAATCAAAGATTGTTCGATTAAGAACAGTGGATCAAATGGCATATTAGCCCTACAAGATTGTAGGAGCATCTCAGTTCTCAATAACACTATTGAAAATACTGACTTTCAAAACGGCATCTTTTTCAGTTACCAACTCGGTAAGTCATCTTCTACTATTACAATCGAAGGCAACACGATAAAGAATGCTGCTGATTTTGGAATTGAAGTTGGACATACTGTAGCGGAAGGCGATCCTGCTCACTCAGAAATCGTCGTTCGAAATAACACCGTAGTGAACTCACAAAACAGTGGAATCGCGTTTAGAACGGTTAGCTTTGGACTGATCGAAGATAATGTGATCGAAGGCTACGGGAAGAACGGAGGATACGGAGGAGATGGAATCTTCGTTGAAGGCTTTAGAAATCGGGCGGAAAAAGTCAACGTTATGAATAACACCGTCAAACAAACCAATACCACTGGAAATGCAAATGCAATCTACATTACAGGAGTAGATCAAGTCAACGTGGTAGGAAACCAAATGGTCGATAGCAATGGAAAAGGGGTCTTTGCTCAAGCCTCTGTGATGGGAGTGACGACAAACGATTTTCCAAACGGCAGGAGAAGGTACAATAACATTACTGTTCTAGAAAACGAGATTTCAAACCCTAAAGGTGTCGGTATACAGTTTCAAGGAGAAGCTTCTCAAGAAAATAGAATAATTGGGAACATCGTCACAAACAGCGGTGAAGAAGGGATTTTAATAGCAAACCTCGATGATGAGAACAGGGGGATTATGATTGAGAGAAATACCATTACTTCGAGCTCCTTCGAAGGCATCGGGATTTTTAGACAGCAAGACTTTTCGCTCAATGAAAATAAGCTCGTGAACAATGGGCAGGCTGTTGATGGTGTTGAGAATAGACAAGCAGGAGTCCGCTTAACTGCCGTAGGTAATGGCGCACTTATTGAAAATACGTTTAAGGATGACCAAGATACACCTACGCAACTCTATTATATTGTTGTTAGACAAACAAACGGAAGAGTCACAAACGATGGCGTTAGACTAATAGGCGGCACGAAATCGAAGCTAGTGATCAATTCACCAAACTACACAGAATCCGACATTACCTACCAGCCAAAGGACTCTGCTGAATTTGAAGAGAAACTTTTCGATGCAGTGGTAGGACTTGAAAATCTAGATAGTGAAACCATCGATGAAGTTTTAAGTATCGTTAAAAATATCGTTCAGTTTGCTATACGCTCTAACTAATGTAAAACAGTGATAGGGAGTCCCATCACTGTTTTTTTAATCCTCAATAAGTCCTACCGCTATTTCATCTAACCTTCCAATGAAATAATCAAGATTAGAGTTTTCACTCACACGAACGAACTCTGAGTCTCTTCCCTCGAGAGATTGAATAGCATCTTTCAACGTCGAAATATCTAAAACTGTCACGATTCGATTCTCCTGCTCCAACCGTTTTGCGAAATATACCTGATGATCATCTACATGTTCAGCAAACTGTGCTTGCCTTGGGACAACGATAGGTGTTTTCCCCATTGAAAGAGGAAGCATAATGCTGCCTGGCCCTCCATGAGTAATGATAATCGATGCCTGCTGTGCTTTCTCTATCATTTGATCGTAGCTTATCAAAGGTTCATACTCGAAGTGCTTCGGTTTATAGGTGGTATACCCTATCTGAACGAAAACTTCTTCATTGATCATCCCTTTCTCGATCAAATCGTCGATTTCACTCACTAATCGATCAAAAGGCTGCTCATGCGTTCCTACGGTTACAAAGATCATAATAATCCTCCTAAAAATTCACCTTTAGGATACATTTTCTTCTGTTCCTCCCATTGAAGGATGAATTTATCTGTAATAGGATAGACGATTTTTCCAGTTAGGGTCGAAAGTTCGATTCGGTCGTACACTTCGATATAGATCAGCTTACTTCCCAGCAGTTTTCCAATATAAAAGAATGGAATGGCAGGTGCAGCACCAGTCGAAATAATAATATCTGGTCGTTCTTTAATAAGAACCCTCCAGCTCAAAAAGGTGTTTCTCATCAAATTTTTGATATTACGATTCGTAGGATAATAACACCAATAGCGCTTTTCATCTTTCAGTAAGGAACAGCTATCTTGTTTTTCAAATGTCACCCAGAATCGATCATGCTTACCCCACCACTTTTCTAACTGATACAACTGCATTAAATGGCCGCCGCTAGATCCTACTAAACAAATCTTCATCTAAACATCTCCCATTCGTTTAGATTGGCAAAACGTTTGGTTAAAGTGAACGAATCAGACTTCCGTTAACGAGCACAGTTTTACGCCAGGCTTCTAACGCGATGCTTTGTGGAATAGTCACATCGTCAAACTGAAGCTCTTCCCCAGCTTTCACAGTTCGTTTCAAAGTGGCTTGTGATAACAACCCGATCGGAATATGATCTGGATTTTTTGAAATCTCCGTCACCGTTCCCCTAACATCGAAGCTGCCGATTCCTTTCTCAATTCTATCTCCGGGCGACAGCGTTCTTTTTGCAGTAGCACCTACACTATAGGTGGGCTTCGTTGAGTTATTTAATAGGATCCCCCCGCCTCTCAAGACTCGTTTAATCGTCTTGATGATTTCAAGATGGCAAAGATGATGGTTCTGAAGGATCGTGTAGTACGGTCCTTGCCCCATCTTTAAATAGTTCAGCGCGGCTGCTTGATTACGATTATGTTCAGCTGTTATAAAAACCCCCGGAGGGCCAGAAGAACACAATATGTAATCACTGATTGGAAGCCCTACCTTCTTTGCATCAGCTGCTAGTGTATTCCCTCCCTCTTCAACACTTTTTGCAGCGATACCTGGAGACCGATGTTTCGCGAGTGCTCCATTTAATCCATTCGCAACGAGAACTTGTTCAATATTCACCTTTGTACCGTCAGTAAATGATGTCACCATTCCCAAACTGATACCATTTTTCTTTGACCAATAGGCCATCTCATCAGGAGTTGGGTTTTCATTCAAATAGCCTTTGATATTTCCATATACGAGAGGAGTGAAACCCATCTCCATCACATTTTCTCTAAGTGCTGCGATCGACCCAGGTTGATCTCCTTCTGCCTCAGTAATAAATCCTTTTTGGGCGAAGTAGGTTCCAGTCGTAATCTGCAATTCTGAGTTCATCGTTACAACCGGTAATGAACCTTTCATCGCCTCATTGATCACGTAAGATCCATGAAGCACATCTCCTGAACACTCCACGATCAGATCGAGGCTATCGAGGAATCGATCGACTGAATTTGTTAGAAGGTGCCTTGGTATATTCTTGATAGTAGATATATTTCTCCTTGTCAGCACTTTCCCAACAGCTAGTTCTTTATGTTGCTGTAGTAAGTTGATAAGACCTGTTCCAATAAACCCTGTTCCGACAACCCCTATTTTTTTTCTCATTACCAAGTACCCTCCCAATCGAGCCGATCTAATTTTTATATTGTTCTCCCTCCTTAACCTCTCTGCAGACCGTTATAAAGAACGGTCGGTCATATCGATCTCTCTATCTTCTTCTCTCTTTTGCTTCTTAAGAAGGAAGTATGAAACGACGAGGGCAAGATGGAACCACACGAACCCCATCCGGAAACCATTATTAAAGTTGAAGTTCACTAATACCAGGATGCTGCACCCAATGAGACCTAATGAGACAAAATCATTTTTGTTGTAGGTTTGTTTTAGCATCCAGATGATACGGCTGATGATGAGTAAAAAAATCGCTAACCCTACAACACCTGTATCAAATAATACCGATAAAAATATATTCGCATTTCCTTTTCCAGTGTTGAGATCTCCCCCGCCCGCATATTTGATTTTGTTCTCTTCTAATTCTGATAGTAAAGCCATTCCACCGCTTCCATTTCCTACGATCGGATGTTTTTGGATGTAATCCCACATGAGTTCGATCGAACCTAAACGGCTATCTGCAGCACCGCGATCAGTTTTGACAGAGGTTGCGGGATTAAAGCGATTCGTAATTTCTTTAAAAATGTTCTGATCGACAGCAAATAGAACGACGAGTAAGAGCATGACTAATGTTGCAGCGGAAATTGCCATCTTCAGTATTCGAATGTTCTTTGTTACAACAAGTAAGTAAAGACCAGCGAATATGAAGGCCACAATACTCGCTCGTGCCATGCTGATGAAGATGCCTAGAAAAGAGAGTGCCATCCCATACTGCACAAACTTCTCACTAAACAGCGTTGTATCTTTTCGGATAAACAAGGCAAGGAACCATATAGACGTATAGGCTGCGAATAAGCCGAACCAGTCTGGTTCGTATGCAAAAGAAGATGGTCTCGGAATCCCAATCGCATCATAGTGACTGATGCCGATGTGAATTCCCAGAAAGAAACCGATCCACTGCAAGATTCCAACAACCACAACGATGAATCCTGATAGGATCGTGAACTTTACGATCTTCATGAAGAAAGGCAGCTCTTTTTCACGAATGCATTGAACGGATATAAAGAAAAACAAGTTTAAGAATAGCTGTCCGATAACGGAGACCCAGAAATCCTTCATGCTCAGAACATGTTGATAGCTCAGAAAGTAACTCAACACCCAAAGGTTGATGAGGAAAAATAATGGCACTTTCCATAGCTGCCGTTTTTGCAGTAAATATTCGATCACTAATTTTACGCATACGACAGTAAGCAACAGTTGATAGATACGAATGTAAGATCCTGACACGACGATGAACGAAACATCGATGAAGATGACGAGCGCAATCGTTGTAATAAGCCTTTCTATAGAAATAGGATAGAAGAGAACAATCATTACTGGGATGCTTAAGACGACCATGGCCAACAGATTAACGGTGGACATAAGACCAGATAGACCAGCAAGAAAAAGGATTCCTAAGATGAGTGGAACAGGTAGTTTCTGAAGCGTGTGATCCATCGGCGACATCCTCCTAATTTACTTTCCATAAGGCCCTCTTTTCGATTTCCTTCACATACTCCCTTAGCGCCTCTTCCCACCTCCTCATAACGAGAAAGTTATTCAGCGTTAAATTGAACGGTTCCATCGTTGAGTTTTTAGGTCGAGGTGCAGGAGCAGCGTACTCTTCTGTGGTCACTGGTGACAATTCGATCGCGATGTTGGAGACATGAAAAATTTCCTTCGCGAATTCAAACCAGCTGCATTGACCGCTATTCGACACATGATAGGTTCCATATTTCTCAGTTTCAAAGATTTCAATCATCTTGTTCGCAAGATCGTACGTGTAGGTAGGGTTTCCGATTTGATCGGTCACAATTGATAACGAGTCTTTCTTCTTAGCAAGATCCTGCATCATCGTTACGAAGTTTTTATGATCTCCGCCATATAGCCAGGATGTTCGAAGGATGAAGTGATTTGGAGAAAATTCTTTCACATATTGCTCCCCAGCCAACTTCGAACTTCCATAAACATTGATTGGATTCGGAGTGTCGTATTCTGTATAAGCTGTTCTCTTCATTCCGTCGAAAACGTAGTTGGTGCTGAGATAAACGAGCTTACTGTTCACGTTCCTCGCTGCAACCGCAACATTTCGACTTCCGACTGCGTTAACTTCAAATGCACGCTGAATAGTTGACTCAGCCTGATCCACATTCGTGTAAGCTGCACAGTGGATGATAACGCTTGGATTTACATCTTTAACCGATTCATTCACAAGGCTTTGATTCGTGATGTCTAACTCACGACTTCCAAATGGGTAAACGAGATAACCTCGGCTTGATAAAATGGGAACGAGCTCACTTCCAAGCTGACCCTTTGCTCCAGTGATCAACACCTTTTTCATTTCAGCACCGCCTATCCTATTGATGCACTACACTTTGCTCAATCGTATCCCTATAAACCTTTTCGAATCGATTTACAACTGATGCCCAGGAATAGTTTCTCGCTGTTTCGATCGCTGCTTGTTTTAATTGATTTTTGTTAGACTTCTTAATCACATCATTTACGTGAAGAGCAGCTGATCGAACATCAGTAAAATCGAGCACGTAGCCGTTCTTTCCATGATCGACCATCTTCTTGAACGATGGAATATCACTTAAGATCGGAATCGCTCCTGAAGACATCGCCTCTAATGCAGACATTCCAAATCCTTCGTAAGCGGAAGCCGAGATAAAATATTCAGCTTTCCCCATCTCTTCTAAAAGTTCTTCATTGGGCAAAGATTCTCTGATCGACACATAGTCTTCTAACTCGTACTCTGCGATTTTTTTGAGCAAGCCATCTTTCAAGTTATCGAAATCTTTTCCTACGATGCAAAGTCTGATATCCGGGTTTTCATCTTTTAATAAGTGAATTAAAGTCACAAGTTTATCGATTCTCTTGTTTTGAGAAAACCTTCCTACAAACAAGAATCGATTTCGTTGCTTTTTTACGTGTGAAACACGATGGTACGCATCAAAGTCGATGCCGTTTTCGATGATTTCCGTCTTTCTCTTCCCAAGTGGTTGAAAGAGTTCGTAATCATTGATGCTGCAAGCGAGGATTCGATCTGCCTGCATAAGACTCATCCGCGTCATCGTTTGGAAATAGACTTTCTTGAACTGTACAAGATCTTGAGTATGAAAAAATCCGCCGTGTGTGGAAAGGACGATCGGTTTCTTATGAATCGCTTTGAACCATGTGAAGTAATCGATAAAAAAGTCGACGGCATGGACATGAATGAGGTCATAGTTCGATAGATAGGAGATAGAAGAAAGCGCAACAGGGTACTTCTTTGAACCTACATATGGGATGCGCGTTACATTGATTCCATTTTCAATCGATGAAGTTGGAAGTTTGTTTCCAGTAGCAAACTCTCGGTCCAGTGTAAGAACGTCAGAATCGATGCCCTTCTGCTTCAAATGCAAAGCGAGACTCTCAACAAAGCTTTCCATCCCGCCAATCGAAGGTCGATACTGCCTGACAACATGCAGCACTTTCATCGCATTTTCACCGTCCTTTCGAATGTTCTCTATATAGAACGATTGTAACATTAGTTACGCTATTGTACAATATAACGAATGTTTTAATTCTATAAAAAGAACAAATCAGTATGATTCTATATTATTTTGTGTTTCGATATCTTCAGAACTCTCAATGATGATCGGTTCATACGCCCCATCAACATCAGCGATTCGAAGCGTATTGTTCGTAATTTGTCCATAGCGTGTGCTCACTACTTTGATTGCAGCTTTTCCGCCGCTTTCCACAGTATTTTCATCTAGCCGCAAATCATCCTGATTGTAAACTTCGATCCCGTTCGCTTCGTTATCTGTTACGGTATTGTCTTCTATTTCGAGTCCACTGCTTCGATAGATGTTTGCGACAAAAATACCTGTTGACCGGTTCCTTTTCACATGATTATCAACAATTTCATTATTCTCTGAACCCGCTCCTTGTAGGTGGATCCCTTCGTTCTTACTTTCGAAAATCTCGTTTTTTCTAATCGTAATTCGCTCGTATTCTCGTAAACCATCTTTAAAATCTGCCGTCGCTTCCCCTAAGTTAGAAGCCTGAACAAATATGCCTTTTCCGTTACTGTTCAATACGGTATTCCTTTCGATTAAAGCCCCATCAATTCCAGTAATGTAAATACCGTTAGCATTTCCACTCTCATAAGTTTGTTTCACGAAATTGTCTGTAACAGAGACGTCATACGCCTTATTAAATCCACCTTCAACAAAGATTCCATCTCCACCATACCCACCGGTCTTGCCGTATCCTTCGATCGTGTTATGTTCGATCCGCCCCTGGCTGACCGTGCGAAAGGCAATGCCTGCGTTTTGAGAGTGTAGAACAGTGTTCCGTGCTATGACGATTTGACGGTGAGGGGTGTCACCCTCTTTAACGTTATGGCCAACTTCGATACCAAAGTCTCCAGCATTCTCGACCGTATTTCCTTCAATTATAATGTTTTCACTCGACTTACCTTCCTGATAACTAAAATAAATTCCGTTCTGATAATCTACCTGTTTAACCGTGTTTCCCTTCACAACGATGTTTTTCATTGCCTGAAGCCCAAGTATCCCATTAGAGCCACTATCTATAATCGTATTGTTCTCAACAAGGCCATCTTCAGCATTATAGAGAACGATCGAGGCACCTGCTGAATTGATGATAGTAGTATTATAGATTTCGAAGTTCTTTACGAACGGAAAACTGATCGTGTGTGCACTAGGATCATCGATCAACGATTCTCTATTTTGTTTGTCACCATCGAATGTGATGTTACTAACTTTGACATCAACTGCACCTTCTTCTGCTTCTAGTAACTTAGCACGGTTAGGCTCACCATGAATCTTCGCTTTGATTTTAAGAATGGTTTGGCCATTCTCCGCCCCTTTTAAATGCACACCTGACCTTAGAACGATCGTGTCTTCTAGATAAATAGTTCTAGGAGGTAGCTCTACAGCCCCTCCTCCCTCTCTATGTTTCTGATCGATCGATGCCTGAATATCATACTCTTTTGGAAGAATGAGTATGAATACGACGACAAAGACAAGGAAAAGGGAAACAAGCCATTTTACAACCATAGCTCCCTCCTAACTCAATTCTCCTGCTGACTGTGCCATTTGATAAAATCGAATAGGATCTTATACTCACTGAGCTGCTGCGTTGTAATCCCTTCTTCATGAGCAAGTTGTACGACTCCCGTCAGCTCATTCGATAGCGATAACCGATCGACATCCAGTAAGTCATATAAATCGACTTCGAGCACCTTACTGACACGTAATAGCACATCGATCGTCGGATTCGTCTTAAGGTTTCGTTCAATATTGCTAAGATAAGATTTTGAAACTAACGCACGCTCAGCGAGAACGGATAATGAAATCCCCTTTTCCCTTCTAATCTTCCTTACATTTTCTCCTACCATGTGAGAGAGTTCCCCCTCATCCCAACAGACAGCTGGCACCTTTCCTTTACTCATCTCAACCATAGAGCTTTTCACTCTCTTTGTTTTCTACGGCTACATCGTTGAATAAATCTGCTGGTGTGACTGCCCCTGTTAAATGCTTTTTCAACCATTCCTCTCCTTTAGAAAATAGGTTAAGAGAAACGAGTCTCTCGATCGTTTCTTCATCAAAACGATATTTCAGTACTTTTGCAGGTACCCCGCCCACAATCGCATACGGAGGAACATCTTTCGTTACGATCGACCCTGCAGCAGCGATCGCCCCTTCCCCAATTGTTACACCGTCTAAAACGATGACGTTCGCACCGAGCCAAACATTATCGCGAATCGTAACCCCTTCGAAGTGATCGTAATACTCTTTATCGACCCACGTTTCGTTATTTAGTTGGCCGAACGATGAATAAAAAATAGGTGATGTGCTAACGAAATGAGCAGGATGTGAACCGAGTCCCATCTGGCAACCTGGGCCGAACGAGCAATAAGACCCAATCGTGCTATTCATGATGTTATTGTTTCTAGAAGCATACGTATAATCACCGATCGTAGAGTGAGACACCCTAGAGTAATCGTTGATTCCACAATGTTTGCCCATTCTCGTCGTATTCGGGTCGATCTGAACGCCTGGTCCAATATAGACTGCTGAGTGAAGCTGTTTGAACTTCTTCAACTTCAACCAGTTTTTTACGGAGTATGGAATAGACTTCTTTAGGAACTTCATACCTTCCCCCCTCTTCCTATTCCTAATTGGCTTTCTGAACTCGTTTGCCCATCGCTCGCCTGAAGTAATCGATAAAAGCACAAACGATGGCTTCACGAATACTATAAAACTCTTTCCCTTTTAGAAAGTAGAGCACGTACTTTACTGCGTTCTTCACAATAAAATAAACGAAAAAGATCGGATAAATCGTTTTCTTCGAATACCTCGACATGAAAAGAAGGTTGTTGCGTGTACCATAATAATTTGAGAGAGGAGAACGGTAGCCAGTTGTCGCTTGCACTTTGTGATAGACGAGAGATTGTGGAACATAACGCAATCGATAGTTTGCTTTTTTTATTTCGAGACTATAAGCCACATCTTCGAAATACAAAAAGTAATCTTCAGGAAGGTAACCGACTTCTTCGATAAGATGAACAGGGAAAAGAAACACACAGCCGGTTAAGAACCCTTCATCAGTTGCATCTCGCTCCTGCCGTACGTCTTCTTTATGAAACGGTGTACCGATCAGCCATCGAATTCCCCCACCGCTATACCACGTCTCTTCAGGTCGATCGTAGTAGTTAATATGAGAACAGCATCCTCCTATATCAGGACTCGAAGCACATTCTTCAACGAGAGGGCCAAGGAAATCAGGGTCGACGATCGTATCGTTGTTTAATAGGAGCAAGTAATCTAGTTCAGGAAACGCTTCTATAGCAAGCTTGATCCCCGCATTATTTCCCCCAGCAAATCCAAGGTTTTCTTCGAGTTGAAGTAGACGATACCTACTTTTTGACAGATACGTATCTAGCTCCTCTCTTTCAGAGGAACAATTATCTACTACGATCACCTCATAGTTTGGATAGTTAACCTTTTCAAGTGACTCAAGGCACTCGATTGTATCGCTCGCATTGTTGTAATTTACGATAATTATACAAACGGAAGGTGTACGCTTCATTTAACTCCCTCTCAATAAGTCATATTTTGATCAAGGTTGATACTGCTTTTCATAATAAGAAACATATTCACCAGTCTTAACCCTTTCCCACCAACCTCGGTTCTTTTTATACCATCTAACGGTTTCTTCTATTCCTTCTTCGAAAGAAAAGCGTGGTTTCCAGCCAAGCTCCGTCGAGATCTTCGTCGCATCGATCGCGTAGCGCCGATCATGACCAGGACGATCTTTAATGAACGTGATCAAATCCGGGGAACAGCCAACTTTCTTAACTAACGCTTCTACTAACTCGATATTCTTTCGTTCTGTGTTTCCCCCTACATTATAGACCTCGCCTGCCTTACCACCGTGCAGAACGAGATCGATCGCAGAGCAATGATCGTTTACATGAAGCCAATCTCTTACGTTCTGTCCATCACCGTAAATCGGCAGCGCCTTACCTTCTAGCGCATTCGAAATCATCAGAGGAATCAGCTTCTCTGGAAACTGATAAGGACCATAGTTGTTGGAGCATCGCGTAATGCAAACATATAACCCATATGTTTTGAAATACGAAAGTGCAAGTAAATCTGCGCTAGCTTTCGATGCTGAGTATGGACTTGATGGAGAAAGGGCCATCTCTTCATGAAAATATCCTTCTGCACCAAGAGAACCGTACACTTCATCAGTCGAGATCTGCACGAACTTAACACCGTACGTTTTTGTTAAATCAAGCAACACATGTGTACCGATGATGTTCGCATACACGAAGCTTTCTGGATGCTCGATACTTCGATCAACATGTGATTCTGCTGCGAAATTTACAACAGCGTCTATCGAGTGAGTCTTAAAAACTTGTGCCATCGCTTCCCGATCACTAATGTCAGCATGCACGAACGTATAGCGGTCATCATGTTCAATTTGCTTTAAGTTTTCAAGGTTACCTGCATACGTTAACGCATCGACATTGATGATCGAATACGTAGGATGCTTCTCAAACAAATAATGGATAAAGTTACTTCCGATAAATCCCGCGCCACCTGTCACCAACACCCTCACGTCTAGCTCACCTCCTCGTTGCTTCTGTCACGTCTTTTAAAAATGGTAACCCTGTGTCTTTCTCAGATAATATCGGTGTAGCAGTTGGCCAGGTGATACCTAGGTATGGGTCGTTCCAAACGATTCCTCTCTCATGTTCTGGAGAGTAAACATGATCGACTTTATACAACACCTGCGTGTTCGCTTCGAGTGTGCAAAACCCATGTGCGAAACCTTGAGGAATCAGGAGCTGACGATGATTCTTTTCACTTAACGTTAGTCCGATCCAATGACCGTAGGTTTTTGAGTTCTTACGAATATCTACGGCTACATCGTAGATCGATCCAGCGATGACCCTGACAAGCTTCGTTTGTGCATAAGGTTCTTCTTGGTAATGCAACCCTCTGATGACGCCTCTCTCCTTTGATAACGAGTGGTTATCTTGTACAAACGTGTAATCCAGCCCATGTTCAAGGAACGTTTCTTGATTATAGCTTTCTAGAAAATACCCGCGATCATCTCCAAATACATCGGGTTCAATGATTTTCACGCCGCTAAGTTTCGTATCGATTACCTTCATCACCTGACCCCCTTCGTTTCTACTTCATGAGAAGCGCTTCTTTTTGGAATAACGTGCTAAAATCTACTTCCTCAGTCAATCGATTCGCAAGCGCATACGATTTATGAGTCCCGGCATCCGTCCAGTTCCCTGAAAGAATATCGAACGTTAAGTTTCCTTTTCTGATGTAGGCATTGTTCACGTCTGTGATCTCCAATTCACCTCGATCGGAAGGTGTCAAACCATCGATGACATCGAATACGTAAGGATCGTACATATAGATACCTGTCACTGCGTAGGTCGATTTTGGAATCGCTGGTTTCTCTTCGATCGAAAGGATGCGATCTTTCATCAATTCAGGTACACCAAACCGCTGTGGATCATCTACCTCCTTGATTAAAATTTTTGCGCCACTAGGTTGAAGATCATAGTTTCGGATATAAGTAGAAAGATCATCAGAGAAAATGTTATCCCCAAGAATAACGACCATCTTTTCACTACCTACAAATGGTTTTGCAAGTCCCAGGGCTTCAGCAATTCCTCCAGCGTTATCCTGGACTTTGTATGTGAACGTCACATCAAATTCATGCCCACTACCGAGTAGATTCACCACATCACCCATGTGTTCACGTCCTGTCACAATCAAGATATCCTTAATATCAGCTTCTTTCAGTTTGTAAATCGAGTGATAGATCATCGGATACTTCCCTACAGGCAGCAGGTGCTTGTTCGTGACTTTTGTTAAAGGATACAACCGTGAACCAGTTCCGCCGGCAAGAATGATTCCTTTCATGTTATCACCTCATATGATTTTCTGTTTGTCATCACTACGCTTCTCTCCTTTATTGAACAAGAACCTTTTCGACTTTACGAAGCGAGAAAGATCGACCTCTTTTCTAAAAGCAGAAAGGGTTAAAGAGAGAATCATGATGAAAACTCCGCCTATAATAAAGGATACAAATCGATGCATCGGAATGAGCATCATCGTCATCATGTACACGCCAAGGGCGATGATTCCTGAATTGATGAATGTAAGCAAAATCTGCTTGTAGGGAAGTAAATCGCGTTTTTTAATGTCAAATATTTTCGAGACATCCCTTTGTTGAAGGTACACCCCGATATAAGCCGCCAATACTGTTGCAGCAGCAACGCCAAGATAACCGAAGAAGAATAGAAACAGGAAACTTAGTGCGATATTGAGAACAACGGTGATGATCGTGTTGTGAAGGAGCAGTTTTTCGTTTCCAGAGATTTGTAGGAGCGTATAAAAAACGGTAAATCGCAGTGGGAATTTCAGCAAATAGATCACGAAAATAAGTGATGCGCTTAAATACACGTCTGAATAGATGATCTCGATGAACTGCTGATGATAAAAAAGTAAGATCCAGAACAGCGGAAAGATGATGACTGCAAGTGAGCGGCTCGTTGATGACCAAAGGTTCATCGCACGGTCTTGATCACGATCGACATTATAAATGCCGCTAAGCCTTGGAAGCATCGCCGTGATGACCGACACCGTAATGATCGCCATGAACGGAACTTCTTTTGCCGCAATCGAGAAGATGGCAAACGTTTCAACGGCAAAAAACAGACTCACGATAATCTTATCTGTGGATTGCATAATCACATCGAGCGCTGTTACGGACCCTAATGAGAAGGTATATTGAAATTGACGCTTGATCAGGCCCATATCAAATGAGAACTGAACGTTTTCAAGTGATAGAAACGTAAGGTGGAGAAGGATCACACGTGCGATCTCCATCGTCCCAATCGTCATGACGATCAAGTAAAGATCTTTCGTTTTATAGGCGACATACACGACCAAAAGGAGATAAATAAAGTAGTAGCTGAGTGTAAAGATGCTGAATACTTTTACTCTACCTACTGAAAGAAAAAGGTTCTCCAGATAGCTTCCTAGAATCGTGGCAAAGCACCATAATCCCAGCCACAGCGCATATTTTCTTAAATAACTATCTTCAAGGATGAAGCCGTTGTGGAATATCAGCATGAAGGAAAGCAATGTGAACAAACCTAGTGCTAAGAGCGTGATGAACGTATTGGAAAGGACACGCGCTTTCTCTTCAGCGTCATTCGTCTTGTTGTAGAAATAGGTGAATGTGGTTTGCATTTCAAATGGTACTAACGCTCCCACCATGATCGCGATCAACAAAACTTGCTGATAGATCCCCATCTCACTGACGGAAAGAATTCTAGCAAGAATCATCATGGTGAAGAGAGCGACAAGTGATTTTGCCATGCGATAGCCTGATAATAAAATCGAGTCCCTAAGCATAACAGCACTCCCTAGTAAGCATTATCAGACCGAAAAAGGACCATAAACGTTTTGCAAATGATTTTAAAATCGATACCGAGAGACCTCGTCTGAATGTACTTGAGATCTAGAGCGACCATCTCAGAAAAACCTAGACTGCTCCTACCACTCACCTGCCATAACCCCGTACACCCTGGGATTACCGTTAGGCGTTGCAAATCATGCTCGGTATATTCCACGATCTCACGCTCAAGCGGTGGCCTTGGACCGACAATACTCATTTCCCCCTTCAGCACGTTCCATAGCTGAGGAAATTCATCGATACTCGTCCTTCGAATGAAACGTCCGATCTTGGTTACTCTCGGATCTTCTTTCATTTTGAATAGAGCACCTTCTGCTTCGTTGTAATCGAGCAGTTCATACAATCGATCTTCTGCATTTGCGACCATGGAACGGAATTTGTACATGTAAAAGGTTTTACCATTTTCTCCAACTCTAATTTGCTTGAACAAAATACTTCCTTTCGGGTCTTCCCCTTTGATTAAGAAAGCTACGATAAGGAATAATGGGCTTAACAAAATGAGACCTACAACTGCTAAAAAAAGATCGATGAGCCTCTTGTAGATCAGATAACGCTTTTCTTCTGCAGTGTAGATAGAAGGTGAAGGTACGTGAAGTTTTCTACTAGGACTTACCCGTATTTTGCTGCCCTGCAAAGAAAAGACCTCCTTTACTTTCTCTTTCCCCCTCACAAATAACTAGAATTGTGGTTCCCCCGCAAACGATTCTTAATAAAGAACAAACAGGCAACAGGTTTGGATGAGACGGTCCAATATCTTCTCAGCAAATCCCCTTTCAAGCCATCATTTTCGTTAGAGTGAAATTGCCTTCTCGACTTCTTCCCATTTCTCATTTGAATAAGTAAGCTTTTTGAGCGCGTGCTTTGACCCTCTTTGAATTTCGATGATCTCGACTTCTTCTTTTGTCCTTACCGTAATGGATTCTCCAGCTTTAAGGGAAAAAACGACTCCTGGTTGGATGATTTGTGTGGAATCTTGGAGTTGGATACTACCTGTTCCTTTCGTTACATTCCAAGTGACGGTGCGATCATGACCAGTTTCGAATGTGAGATGTTTCCCTCCCTTCACGACTACTTTTCTAGTAAGCACTTCGTCATCTGCATAGGAGCGATCGAGTTCTTTCCACCATCCCCAGCTAAGCTCCTTATACCTGGCTTGTTTCTCGATACTGCTCAGCACGGATTTAATCGTCGGACTTGCCTCCTTCTCCGTGACAAGAATGCCATCATGGCTTGCTACAACCACAGTGTTCGATATACCGAGCACCGCAACTGGTATGTCTAATTCATTGATGATGTGCGTATTTATCGATCGTTCACATGCTTTTCCGGGACCGATCTGATGTGTTTTCATTTCTTCCGTTAGCGTGTTCCATGTGCCAAGGTCTTTCCAAAAGCCTTTATAAGGAAGTACAACAATGTCCGGTTCCTTCTCTACAATTTCGTAATCGAAGCTTTTCTTCGGTAGAAGATGATAGCTTTTTAACAGCTCATCATATTGAATCGGAAATCCATTTTGTTGAAGGTACGAAATAATATAGTCTAACTTAAAAGCGAAAACGCCACAGTTCCAAAGACCGTTCTCCTTGATGATCGATTGTGCAACTTCTTCTTTAGGCTTTTCCATAAATTGTTTTACGTTCATATACGGTGAGGATTCATGTTGATCAGGCACGATATAACCGTACTTTTCGGAAGGATGCGTAGGTAATGCTCCAATGAGAGCTAAGTTTGCTTTCGAGTTTATGACAGTATGCTCTAGCTCTTTGATCGTCTGAAAAAACGCATCGTCTACATAAGGATCGACAGGCAATACAGTCACTACCTCTTCAAGAAGGACACTTTTCACAGAGTATAAGTAAGCTGCGGCGAGAGCGATTGCAGGAAATGTATCTCTACGTTCAGGTTCTATAACGAGTGGAACATCACGACCGATCTGATCAATGATCATATCTACCTGTGATTTGCTCGTTGAAATCAACGTTGATGACGAAAGCTGAGCTTTTTTCAGCTGTCCCCACACTCGTTGCGCCATCGACTGGTTTCCACCTTCACTAGATAGTATTTTTAAAAATTGTTTTGACCTTGAATCGTTAGAAAGGGGCCATAGGCGTTGACCAGATCCGCCAGAAAGTAAAACGACGTTCATACGCGTACTCCTTCCCGTTCTCATTAAAGAACATCAGTGCATAATTATTCATCTAGTCTTTTCTTCATTGTAGTAATACGCATCCTTCATTTTCTTCTCTTTGTTTTGATTTAGTGAAACGCCAAGAAATTTAGCTTCCGCTTTTTCCATTAAGTGTATGGCTTTCTTCGCATCGACTTTCGTTGTTTTACCACTTTTTAAAACTAAAAGCGACATCTCGCATAAATTTAACAAGATCTGAGCATCAGATACCACCAGTAATGGAGGTGTATCGATGATAACAAAGTCATATAGGTCCCTCGCCTGGTTGATAAGAACCTCCATCTCTTCAAAGCCTAATAGTTCTGAAGGGTTTGGGGGAACCGGTCCACTCGTTAGTAAATCTAACCTAGGAATGTCGGTCGGAATAATCATATCTTCAAGCTGCTGTTGCCCTGAAAGAACGGTCGACAATCCTTTACGATTTGGCAAGTGATAGATCGAGTGCAAGCTCGGCTTCCTCATATCCGCATCGATCAACAGCACCTTTTTTCCTTGTTGCGCCATGACGATCGCGAGGTTTGAAGAGGTCGTTGTTTTGCCATCACCAGATTGTGAGGAGGTAATCACTAGCGTTTTCACTTGCTTCCGACCTGTTGAGAACTGAATGTTTGTTCTTAGGGTACGAAAGCCTTCTGAAATCGGTAAGTGCTTCGACTGGTATGCGACCCTCCCAAGAGTTCGGCTGATCAGAACAGACTCATGTTCTTTATGACCCAATTGCATTCCCTCCTGACTTCACTTTTTTCACATTACTCTGTACCTGCATCAGTTTTTTCGGTTCATTGTAGTTGATGATTCCAAGAGTCGGAACGCCAAGTACTTCATCGATATCCTTATCCGTTTTAATCGAATTATCCATGTACTCTAAGAAAAATGCGAGAGCGATGGAAAATGCTAAACCAAGGACGAGTGCGATCCCGACATTGATTACCGGTTGAGGACTGATTGGCTCTAAACTCGTACTCTCTTGAGCACTCGATAGCACACTTACGTTATTAACGTTCATGATCGTGCTGATTTCAGCCTGAAAAACACTAACGATCTCGTTCGCGATCTGCATCGCTTTGTCTCGCTCACTGTCTTGTACAAAAATTTCTACAACTTGAGATTCTTCCGCATTCGCTACTTCGATTTGAGCATTGAGTTCCTGAGGAGTTAAATCTAAATTCATTTTCTTTATGACTTCGTTTAGAATAAGAGGGCTTTTGATGATAACGTTATACGTATTGATCAGATCCAAATCCGTTTGAAGCTGATTGCCATCGACTTGCGTATCCTTGTTCGATTGGTGCACGAGAATTTGAGTAGAGGCTTCATAGGTAGGAGTCAAAAAATAGAGTGATAGAACCGCACTTACGACTGCAGATAAAATAACGAGTGAAATGATCATAAAGATCCGCTTCTTCAACACACCTAGGACTTCTTTGAGATTGATCGTTTCTTCCATCACTACCTCCATCATGTATGATTTTTGTTGCCTAACATGACTGTTCTTTAAAAAGTTCTTACTCATATTATAACGTTTTTTATAAAGAACACAATACGAACTATTTACTAGTTTACTATTTTCTACGTAAATTCCTATTTAACACTAGTATTGAAGGCTTTATATATAGTGCAGAACGGGATAAGTGAGCATAAAGAACTACCAATGCAGCGTTAGATGAAGAGTTATAAAATCGTTCGTTATATTGTACATTTGAACACTAGAAGGTATACCAACATTAACGCAACTAATTTTGTTCTCCAAAGTGAACAAAGTCCTTCGACACCAATCGAGCAAAACCGGGTGGTGACAGGCACCACCCTACTCGAATGCTCTCCTCGGATCATACTCTCCTAAGTCTAGCTCTGTTTCTTCCTTCGCGATCAATCGAGCTACCTCCGCTCCAAGAAATGGGCCACTCGTTAAACCGGATGCACCAAGTCCATTCACAACATAGAGCCCGTTCACATTCGGTACGGCACCAGCGATAGGAAGATTACCAGGCGTAAACGGGCGAAAGCCAACTTTCGTTTCTACGTACGCGCTCCCTTCTAATCCTGGCGCAACTTTCAGTGCTCGTTCAATAATATGATGAATCCCGCCCATCGTCACCCGTTCGTCAAACCCCGCTTCATCTTCCTGCGTTGCACCGACAACGATCCTTCCATCTTCAAAAGGCAAGAAGTATTGAACGAATGGTGGCATTACGATCGGCCAGTCACCAGTCTCTGTTCCTGGCAGCTGTAAATGAACGATCTGAGCCTTCTGAGGCGAAACATGGAATTTCATCCCGAGTGGTTCGATCAATTCCTTCGCCCACGCTCCCCCGGTCACGATGACTTCGTCAGCAAGATGCTCTTTATCATCAACGAACACACCTTTGATTTGGGTGCCCTCCCATTTCAATGAAGCGTCGCCTCGAATCACTTGTGCACCATTTTTTTCTGCCGCTCGTATGAGAGCGTCCCTGAGCGCAGCTCCGTCGATCCTTGCTGCTCCTCCGACGTACACCGCTCCAAACCGATCAGAGAGAGGTGGAAACATCTCTTTCGTTTCTTCTTTCGATAATTTCTTTACCTCACCCATTTCAGGTGTATCTCTTCTCCGCTCGAGCGCCATATTCAACTTTTTTTCTAATTTCGTTTCACCAGAATATATATTGATTGCTCCAACTCGCTTATAGCCAGTCTCACGTTCTCCATCTTTTCTTAGTGCTTCAATCAACGTTGGATAATACCTCGCCCCCGCTTCCACAAGTCTATAAAACGGCCCGTTCTTTCGATTCGTAAGCCAAGGACAGACGATACCTGCCGCAGCTTCCGTTGCCTGTCCACGATCGTTTCGGTCGATCAGGGTAACGGCGAACCCTTTTTTAGTGAGGTGATAGGCCGTAGATGCTCCAACAATACCTGCCCCGATGACAATAACTGATTTCATGACATACACCTTTTCTTCTTCTGTCTGTGTAGCTATTTTACAGGATAACCTTCATCCCCTCAATTCACCCTAATCATCCATAAATTGGTTCAATCAAACGTTTGATTAACTAAAATTCAGAAGGATTTACATTTTAATAGGCGTTTTGTAATCGCTTGTTAACACAGGATTTACACATGTTCGTTACAATGAGGCTGACTTCATAAAAGGAGGCAATACATTAGATGCACAAGCTAAAAGCAGTTTTTGCAATCATCATGATGCTAGTATTGATCGCACCATTTTCTGCTTTATCAGCAGCAGAAAGTTCAATAGATACAGTCGGAAAGCGTGACGGAGGGATTGGCAACACGACGAATTTTACCGACCTTGCACCGAACGTTTCGGTTGATAAAAAGATCAACGATATCATCTATCCCCTTTTCGCTACACCCGCAATAAAGAAAAAGGGTCAGGTCTTAACGATGCAGATCGATACCCACGGGAAAGAAGCTGCTAGTTGGGATGTCCTATTAAAACCAAACAGTAATTCAGCGATAACAGAAACTCATAACCTACCAGTGAAAGATATCTCGATCGGGAAATCACATTGGAAGGATAGTGAGAAAATCTATGATGTGACTGTTACGATTCCTGAAGACATACCCGAAGAGCTCTATGATTTACAGGTTGAGTATACAGCGAATGGTCAGCGTCATTCCGATGAGCAGCCCCATTCAGTCAACGTTGTCGATGAGTTTGAAAAAGACTTTGAGTTTTTACACCTGACAGACACACATATCGGTTCGCCTCGTAATCTAGGTAACCAAGATGATGTTTCCACAGTAGACCCTGGTCGAACGAAGGAAGCTGGCATGTGGAGCCCTAAGGAAGAGGATCGCTGGCTTTACCTTCAAAAAGCGATTAAAGAAGTGAATTTGAAGAATCCAGATTTCGTAGTCGTGACGGGAGATTTGATGTATGGGCAGATGAACCCGCAAGAATACATCTATGAATATGAAGAAACGTACCGCATGCTTCAACAGCTGGAAGTCCCAGTGTACCTTGTTCCAGGTAATCACGATTACTACGCGCAAGATGCGACACTAGCAGACGGAGCGAAATATTGGGAACAGTATTTTGGACCACAATACTTCTCATTCGACTACGGTCCTTACGCTCACTTCATCGGATACAACTCATTCGACTGGCACAAGTTTGACCGTCAAGGACACGGAACGGTGTCGGTTCCAACTTGGGGCGGACAAATTCGTGAGAAGCAGCTCGATTGGGTAAAGCAAGATCTTGAGAAAAATGCTCAAACCGCACAGCCAAACCAAATTAGAGGGCTATTCTCTCACCATAATCCGCTATGGCGAGACCGTGACATCTGGCCAAAAGAAGATCCTGATGTACAAAAGTACTGGGAGCAATATGACGCGAAACACAACCCTCAGTCGTTAGAAACACTAGTACTTGGAGAAAAGCTAGGCATTCAATATGATCAGCAGTGGCACGGCGAAAACGCCCATGAACTGATCGATGTGATGAAGCAGCACAACGTGGACATTAGCTTACATGGTCATACTCACATCGATAACGTTACGGAAGAAGACGGTATCCTTTATACAACATCGACTTCTCTCGAGCTTAGCGGTAAGCCATACGTCGGCTTCCGTCCACTTGAAGTAAAAGATGGCGAGATTGTGAATTATAACTACCAGGATCCTCATCACTCTGTACCTGTTTACGAGAATGGTGATACGGAGAGCGGTGTGATGTCTCTTGAATCCAGCTATAAAAATAGCAATGATGGGCATGCATCCGATCAAACAGCGACGATCACAAATCGTCTTGATAAAGCAATGACAGTAACGGTTCCATTTTATTTAGTAAAAGGGGACTACAGCGTTTCTGAAGGAACTGTAACGCAAAACACTGCATCTGGAGACAAACAGCACATTGAAGTTGAAATCACGGTACCTGCGAAGAGCTCAAAGGAGATCGTCGTAAAATAAGCAGAAAGAGCTTATAAGGCATTCGCCTATAAGCTCTTTTTCTTTGTACTATGATTTTTTCGAAGCCGCAGCCCAAAGAACCCACCAGATCAAAAGCGGTTGAAAGAGAAGTCTGATCCACAGTAGTGTCTCATTCGCTTCTTGCTGACCTGGAGCTGGTATCCCAGCGATGGCGGCATAAATATTCGCTGGAAAAATCGCCACCAGATAAACCGCTGTCCAAAAGCGTGCTTGCTTTCGTGTAGCAGGCAGCAGAAGGAGAACCGCAAGAAGAATTTCTATGATCCCCGTTACATAGATAATTCCTAAGCGAAACGGCACCCACTCTGGCAGCATGGCGGCAAACCCTTCCCCTTGAGCAAAGTGAGCAACACCAGCGAATATGAAAAAGAGTGCAAATAAGACAAGTGCAATGATGCGTATGATGTGCTTCATAATGATCTCCTTTTTTGGTGATACACCTATTGTAACGCTTGGAGATCTAGTAATCAGCTAATGAGGCTTGCCTATTCCCTCTCACGACTTATCCTTAGTTTCTGGAATACTAATAAAAAAATTCAACAGTTGGTTAACACATTCTTCACTAGTAAACTTTCCGTTCCCCGTCTTGACCATCTGCAGGTTAGCATACGTGATCATGAGCGCACTCTTTGCGTCTGATCCGTCTAACTCCGTAATCCGTTTCTTCATTTGTTCCAAACTTAGCATGGCGTTCTTCCTTCCTAACGTGTTGAAATGCATTCATCAAAAAACGTTAACACTTTTCGATAAACGCTCATCTCATTTTCTTTTTTTGAGAATCCGTGTCCTTCATCATCTAAAACGAGGTAATCTACCTTTCTACCTTTTTGCTTTAACGCCTCGACGATCTGATCGGATTCTGCTTTCACGACGCGTGGATCCATCGCTCCCTGAATGACGAGCATCGGTTTTGTCATCGTAGAAAGATACGTATGAGGGGATGCCTCAATCAACTTATCTTTGTCTGTGATCGGGTCACCGACTAGCTTCTTCGTCGCTGGTTTCCAGTGCTCAGGCACTGTATCGAGGAAACTGAACAAATTACTAGGACCAAAAATATCGACGACTGCTTTAAAATAGTCTGGGTGTCTTCCGTGTAGAAGAAGCGCCATGTAACCGCCGTAGCTACCGCCCATCAATAGGATCTTATCCCGGTCGACATGGCCTTCATTGACTAACCATTCGATTCCATGAACATTATCGAGACGTGGACCATTTCCCCAATCACCTTCTACCATTCGCTTAAAAGTGAGCCCGTACCCTGTTGAACCACGGAAGTTCGGCGCAAAAATACTATACCCTCTGTGAAGCAGGAATTGAAACAGTGAGCGGAAAGATGCTCGTTCAGCAACTTGAGGACCTCCGTGCGGCCAAAAGATCACATGACCGTTACTATTTTCCTCTTTTGCTTTAAAATACTGTGCCTCGATTTCAAGCCCGTCAAATGACGAGTACGTTACAACGTTTGGTTCTACCATATCTTCTTTTGCTACACCAGGTACGGTGTAGTTTGTAAGGCTCGTCCACCCTCGGTCTGTTTTTTTATAAATATTAGACGGAACTGTAGGAGAGCTCCCCTGAACATAGACGCCCCCTTTACCACCAACGATCACCTTCTCAATCACGTTTACAGGCGTTTCGATTTTCTCGAGTTTTTCAGAATCAATCTGAAACTGATAGAAATAATCTTGAACACCTTTTTCGCTCGTGAGATAGAGTGTGTGACTCTCACGGTCAAATACGATGTCCGTAAAACTTTCACTCTCTAACTGAAGCACTTTTTGAAACGCCTTCGACTCAAGATCGAACTTCGCCAAGTATGAAAAATCTTCGCCGTAGTTCGTTACTAAATACACAACGGTTTCTGAAGTGAAAACCGCACCATCAAAGGTATGCTCGGTGTCTTTGTCAGGCGTTAATAGAATGTGTTCATCGTCACGCTTCACGTAAGGCAGTGAGTATGTATTCGTATAAAATTCTCCATAGAGAAAGCTTTTCTCTTCGGGACTTTTATCGAAAAGAAACACCATGGCGTCCTTACCCTCTAGAACCGTTTCTTCTTCTCCTGTTTCAAGGTTATAAGAGTAAGCATTCAAAAACGTTTCGTTTTCTTTGTTCGATGTATAATAAAGGCGCTTGCTATCGTCGGATAGAAACGGCATATCATGGCGATGCCCTTCTGCTTCTCTTAGAGCTTTCACCTTTCCACCATATGTAGGAATCGCATAGATCTGTCCGTTCTCATCACCGTCTCGATCCATTACTGCCACGATAAAAGATCCGCTTTTATCATAAAAGACCTCCTGACAGCCCTGGTTCTCAAATGATATTGGGTACGGAAAAGTGTGTGGAAGATCCATCGCCCATAAATTAAACGTTCCATTTAAGTTTGTACTGAATACCATCTGCTTTTCATCTGGACTAACAGCAAATGTCTGAATGCCTAGCGTTTGAAAAAATTGTTCTACATTTGGCTTTTCAAATTCAATCATTTCGTGATCCCTCCAAGTATAATTGCTGCAACCTGTATACCTATTTCGAAACTGAGAGAGAAACTCCTTTTCCGTTAACAAATATATCCAAATAAAAGATGAACTTCCTAATGTGGAAGTTCATCTTCTAAGTGTTAGATCAAAGCTTCAGTTACTCTTTCGTGTAGAGGCAACTACCTCAATCCCTGCCTCCAGACAATAAACCAGGGGTTCGTTAAGTCCTTCTTGTTATATTCAAGGTGCCTGTCACCTGTCGAATTTGTCGAATGAACCACTTTGCCACCTGCACCCTGAACAACGGCATGACCTGCTGCGGTATCCCACTCCATCGTTGGAGCGAAGCGTGGATAGACATCCGCCGCTCCTTCAGCAACGAGACAAAGCTTCAGTGAACTACCTGCTGATGCGACAGCCACTTTTCCATACTGCTCCTTCAAACCATCTAGGAACTCCTTCGTTTCAGGTGATGGATGGGAGCGGCTCGCTACTGCTGTGATCGTCCCTTCCTTTCGTACGTGTAAAGGAAGACGGTGACCACTTTCGCTTTCGATCAAAGACTTATAGGAAGAATAGCTCCCCTCTGAAACCTTCTCGATCTTATAAGACCCTCTATCTCCATCCCCAACATACACTGTGTCACTCACTGGTACATAAACGACGCCAAAAACAGGTTTCCCCTTATGAATAAGAGCGATGTTTACCGTAAATTCTCCGTTTCGTTTAATAAACTCCTTCGTGCCATCGAGCGGGTCGACAAGCCAGAAACGTTCCCATTTCTGACGCTCATCGTACCCGAGATGACTTCCTTCTTCACTCAGAATCGGGTAATCTACGATAAGCGCGTTCAATCCCTTTACGATCGTGTCATGCGACAACTTGTCAGCGACCGTTAAAGGCGATGCATCGCTCTTTTTCTCAATTTGAAAATCACTGCTTCCATAAACCTTCATAATCGCTTTTCCAGCATTCACTGAGGTATGAATAACGTTAAGTAAGTCCGTATCACTTACCAATGCGCCCACTCCTTTCCGAAGTCATGGTGAGGCACACCTCATCCCTACTACTGTATGCAAAGGGGCTACGCGCGTTCTAACATGCGATTCAACGCATCCTTTGCAAACTTCGCCGTCTTTTCATCCACTGATATTTGGTTCGTTTTCCTACCGGCGAGAACTTCTTCAAGAGACCAAAGAAGGTGAGGTAGGTCGATGCGATTCATCGTAAGACATGGGCACATATTCGGATTCAGTGACACGATGTTTTTATCAGGATGGTCCTGAATAATACGATTCACGAGATTCATCTCTGTACCGATTGCCCATGACGAGCCTGATGGTGCTCGCTCAATCGTCTCGATGATCATCTTCGTAGATCCTGCGAAATCAGATTTCTGTACGACTTCAAATGTGCACTCAGGGTGAACGATGACGTTCACACCTGGCATGTCACGACGTACTTGTGCAATATTATCGAACGTGAACTTTTCATGAACAGAACAATGCCCTTTCCATAGAATCACCTTCACATTCTCGTAATCTCCGTCATACTCAAGACGATCTGAGATCGGATCCCACACCGCCATCGCTTCTAGTGGAATGCCAAGGTCGTACGATGTATTTCGTCCTAAATGCTGGTCAGGTAAAAAGAGAATGCGCTCTTTTTGCGTGAACGCCCACTCGACCATAGCCGTGGCATTTGATGACGTTACAGTCGCTCCGCCGTTCTCCCCAACAAACGACTTGATCGCTGCGGTCGAATTCACGTACGTTAACGGAAGGATGGTCTCACCGAATGACTCCGTCAACATTTTCCATGCGCGCTCGGTCTGATGGATGTCGGCCATATCAGCCATCGAACAGCCTGCCCTCATGTCTGGAAGAATGACCGTTTGATGTTCCTCTGTTAAAATATCTGCCGTCTCCGCCATGAAATGGACCCCGCAAAAGACGATCGTCTCTGCTTTCTTATTTTTCGCGGCTAGCTGAGCAAGCTGCAGCGAATCCCCCGTATCATCCGCAAATTGAACGACCTCATCTTTTTGATAGTGATGAGCAGGCAAATAAAGACGGTCGCCGAGCTCCTTCTTGATCTCACGCACGCGCTGAACCATCTCTTCTTCTGATAGCGCGTGATACCTCTCTGGAAGGCCAACCGGCTTCGTTAATGCATCTAGTATACTCATAGCTTTTCCCCCTTCATTCGAAGACTAATATCTAGACTTTTAACAGAGTGCGTGAGACATCCGAGTGAAATCATATCGACGCCACAATCCTTATAATCAATAAGGTTATCGAGCGTAATACCACCCGACACTTCTGTCACGATCGACTTTGGCACGAGTCGATTATAAAAAGTCGCTTCATCTGGTGAACAGTTATCAAACATGATGATGTCTGCGTTCGCCTCAACTGCTTCCCTAACCTCTTCTTCGGTACTCGTCTCCACTTCGATCTTCGTCATATGACCGACCTTTTTTCGCACTGCTTCAACGGCGTGTTGAATACTTCCGCACTGTGCAATATGGTTATCTTTCAACATGACTCCGCCATCAAGCGTGATGCGATGATTTACCCCTCCGCCACAGCGAACGGCATATTTCTCGAGCATCCGCAGCCCTGGCGTCGTTTTCCGAGTATCACAGACGCGGGTAGGTGAATCACTGAGCAAGTAAACGGCATGACTCGTCATCGTTGCTATTCCACTCATCCGCTGAATCAAGTTCAGTATGACGCGTTCACCCGTGAGAATCGCTTTTACCTGACCCTTAACCCGTGCAATCACATCTCCACTTTGTACGCGTTCCCCATCTTGCACGTACAGCTCAATAGAACAACTTCCGTCTAACATGTGAAAGCCTAGCTCGATCACATCTTGACCACAAAATACGCCATCTTCCTTCGCTATGAACTCTGCAACACCTTTTTCCGTTGAATCGAATAGCAGCTCACTCGATAGGTCTCCTACACCGATATCTTCATTAAAAAATTGCTCGAGATTTTTTCTCAGTAGTAATCCATTCATCTTCAAAGATCCCCCTGGTTATCCTTTTTTGCTGGAAATGCTGTTTTGGTAGAGGAAAATCAGAACGAAAATGTCCTCCACGACTTTCAGTCCGCATATATGCTGACGTCGCCATCAGCCAGCTTGTTTGGAGCATGTTGAACGTCGTGATCTCCTCAATACTCGAGGCAGGTTTCTTCCTGCTAGTTTGATAGAATTCGAACGCAGCGATCGCTGATGAGAGCCCAGCTTCATGTCTCGTAATACCCACGTGATCATTCATTAAGTTCCGCAACATGCAGGGCTCTGGCAGGGACCATGGTATGTGAAGAGGTTGAAAACGGGCATCTAAATTCAGCCGAACAGGCTTATGATTTCGTATCCAAGTCGCCGCCTCATTCGCAAAGACGACCGCTTCAAGAAGGGAGTTACTCGCGAGTCGATTCGCACCGTGAACACCAGTGTTCGCCACTTCCCCAATCGCAAAAAGGTTCTCGACCGTAGTTCTTCCGTAACGATCCGTTTCCACCCCACCCATCAAAAAATGTGCTCCTGGCTGGACAGGAACTTTTTTTGATGAAGCACCGTCTCGTGTTAGGTACGATGCGATCGTTGGAAAACGTTGATCAAAGTTAGGTACGGAGGAAATGTCGAGATATACCGGAGTCTGCTCTTCATAGATGGCGCGAGCTACGACGTCTCTTGGCGCGAGATCAAGAAGTTCGTGCTTTCCTTCCATCAATCGCTCCCCTTTTGACGTAACCAAAACGCCGCCTTCGCCTCTTACTGCTTCGGATATGAGATAGGTGGTATCACCCGCATATATCGTTGGGTGAAACTGCATGAACTCAAGATCAGAAACGCGCGCTCCTGCTCGGTAAGCCATCGCGATGCCGTCACCTGTCACCGACGCATCGTTTGACGTAACGGGGTAAAGCTGCCCCGCGCCGCCGGTAGCAAGGATGACGTGATCTGCTTTTACTGTGAGCTGTTTTCCCTCACCATCCATAAACCAGGCACCTGTACAGGCTCCGTTTTCAACGATGAGATCGACCGCAACATGATGTTCGATGATCGTACAGCTCTCTTTTACTCTTTTTAAAAGCGTTCCTACGAGCTCTTTACCAGTCGCATCACCGCCGGCATGCAGTATTCTAGGCACACGATGTGCACCTTCAAGGCATCTCGAGTAAGACCCATCACGGTTTCGGTCGAACGTTACACCTAGGTCGATCAAATCTTGAATTCGCTCGCCGCCTTTTTTTACTAAAAGCTCTGTTAACTCCTCATTATTATGAAAAACACCCGCTTGAATCGTATCGAAAAAATGATCTCCCCAACGATCATCATCCGACGTGACCGCCGCGATGCCACCTTGCGCAAGCCTGGAATTGCTTTGTCCTAGCTTAGACTTTGTGATAACCGTCACATTCTTATCCGCAGAGAGAAGCTCAGCAGTCAACAAGCCTGCCACCCCACTACCAATAACAAGTACTTCTGTATAAAAGTTACCCATGTTACCTTCTCCTAAATTGATGTTGTCCTCTGTAAAGTTTACATGTGTCTTGACACTAATAGTTACATAGATTTAAATAAAGTACAAGACAGAACTTTATGAGGAGAGCGAAATGATTTATTTGGACTATGCAGCGACTACCCCGATGTCAGACCTCGCAATCGAGGTTTACACGAAGGTAGCACGCACGTATTTTGCGAATTCACAAAGCCTTCACGATGAAGGAACTTCTGCTGCTCAGCTCTTAGAAGTAGCGAGGCAAACCATCGCACAAACGATCAACGGACACCCTTCAGGCGTGTACTTTACATCCGGAGGCACGGAATCAAATATTCTAGCGATACGAGGACTAGCTAAAAAGCATACTTCAGGTCACATGATTACTGCGAAGGCTGAACATTCTTCCATCCTCCATACATTTCAACAGCTCGAAAAAGATGGATTCGACGTCACGTATCTCTCGTATGATGACACTGGTAGGCTCAAGTTGGATGACCTGATCGAAGCGATTCGAGACGATACGATTCTTGTATCGATCGCTCACGGAAACAGCGAAATCGGAACGCTTCAGCCAATCGAAGAAATCGGAAAGGAACTCATGGAAAGAGGGATTCCATTTCATACGGATGCGGTCCAAACGTTCGGCAAACTACCTGTCGATGTCAAAGAGATGCATCTTACCGCTCTCTCCGTATCTTCACATAAACTATACGGACCTAAAGGCGTAGGAGCATGCTACATCGATCCGTCACAGTCATGGCAAGCAAGCTTACCCGGAACCATTCATGAAAAAGGATTTCGACCGGGTACAGTGGATGTACCAGGGATTTTCTCCTTTACAGCAGCGGTAGAAGAAGCGACCACAAATATGGAGCTCGCTCATCAGCAAAGTAAGACGTTAAGAGACTTTTTACTGAGTGAGTTGAACGGAGCAGATGTGGTCATCGAAGGTGGAGATGATAAAGGGCTTCCTCATATCGTAGGACTGCGGCTGAAAGGAATCGAAGGACAGTACGTGATGAATGAACTGAATCAAAAAGGAATCGCCGTCTCAACAGGCTCCGCATGTTCGATCGGACAGCAAAACCCTTCCAAAACATTAAAAGCGATCGGACGAACCGATGACGAAGCAAGAGAACTCGTTCGAATCAGCTTTGGTAGGCACACGACGAAAGAAGAGTTAGAAAAGACAGCATTAGTGATCCGCAGCATACTAAGCACACGGCATTACACTTCACAGGCACCACCCGGATAATGTCGAAAAAACACCGATCATCCTAACGATGATCGGTGTTTTTCATACAAGTCTTATTTTCTCTACCCTCTACAAAACGGGCTACCGCAAATACTCCTCAAGCACACGGTCATTATTTTTCATATACGTCGCGATGTTCTTTCCTACATAACGTAAGTGCCAAGGCTCATACTTGTAGCCTGTCACATGCTCTTCTCCTGCAGGGTAACGGATGATGAACCCATATTCATGTGCATGCGCATCGACCCATTTCCCTTCATCGGTGTATGCGAATTCTTCGACCAATCTATAATCTACATCCGGACTCGTCACATCCATTGCTAGACCGGTTTGGTGCTCGCTATGACCAGGCTTTGCACTTACTCGATTCGCATACTCTTCTCCATGTTCCTCAACATTTCGTTCATAGATTCGCTTTTGTCGTTCATACGAGCGATAGCCTGATTGTGCATAGAGGTCAAGTCCTGCTCTCTCTGCTCCATCAAACAATGCTTCCAAGTGAGCAACAGCAATTGTGTTCATCTTCCGCTTATTGTGTTCATAATCGAACGGAAACGGAACGTTCGGTTCCTCTAACTCTGCAGGAACATACGTTGATGGTAAATCACGCTGCTTGTTCACTAACAACAGTTGGATCGGTAACGAAACTTCCGTATCGACGTATTCATCGATCGCGCCATAGCCCCCAAGGACCGTAAACTTCGTTAATCCTTTATCAGCTATATAAAGCTTCGCAGGATTCGGTACGTAGTTTTTTTCGATCAACAGGAGAGAGTCATCTGTTTTTGCCGCTAAAACGGAACCAGCTAATGCATCTGCAAAATCCATACCAGTTGCTAAATAGACTTCATCTGCACTGCCTTGTGGGAATGCGTCCGCAACAGCACGGGAAGTTTCATAACGATCACTCCCAGCAATTCGCATCGAATTTGGAATATCCTCCTCTACGTCATTCGGGATAACTCCAGTGCCTCCGATTACATAATTTCGTTCATTTGATTCAATGCGGTTTTCTGTAACAGCTGGAATGCTATCTTCTAACGTGAGTAAAATTGGATAACCTCTGTATGCTGCATAAGGTGCGATCGATAACGCATCTGGAAAATTCTCACCACTCACAACGGCCGCTTTTCCACTTGCCTCCATTCGGTCAGCGATCAACGCTGCCGTCTCAAACCGATCGCTTCCTGAAATCCGCTCCACTTTTAAATTCATTTCATCTTCTATGTATGCTTCCACGTCATGAGAGACTGCTCCAGACCCTCCGAGTATGATTATGTTGGTCGGATTTAACCGCTGAATTTCTTTCTTAGTCGCGTTTGATAGCTTCGTAGATTGCGTTAGCAAAATCGGTGCATTTTCTTGATAAGCAAGAGGTGTTCCGGCGAGGGCATCAGGGAAGTCATTTGCTCTTGATAAAACCACCGTGTCACTACCATCAGGCCAACCTTTCTTTGATACCTCAACAGCCGTTTCGATTCGATCGCTTCCAGAGATTCGATCGATCTCCACCGCTTCAGCCATTTTAGGGAACGATAGAACTAGTGCCATAAGTCCAATTCCCCATAGTAAGCTTACGCCAAATTTGTGTGTAAGCATATTTAATCACCCCATAGTCCCCGTTCCCGTAATATTTGTAATAAAACTATCATCACAGGCGAATTCTAAAATTAGTAAAACCTTACCATCAACAAGTATGTAAACAAAAAAGAACCCTCACGTAAGGGCTCTTCCTTAGTTCTATATAGTTGTTCGACAGCTTGTAACAAATATCGGGTGGTACCTGTCACCTTACGCTTAATGTCATCTCCGGCTTTGGTTCTCTTTCTTTGTAAACAGGTTTCTTCTTCGCTGGTACCGTGATCACATAGTGATTTAGCGGGAATAGCTGGAGAACTTTGATAAAGCCGATCGACGTTGCAAGAATAACCGCAAACATAAACGGTGCTGTTTCAGTCGTCCATACGCTCTCAGGAAGCGTTCTTGAATACATAAAGATCACGAGTGGATGGACGAGATAAATTCCCATCGATAAATTTCCAAGCATCGCAAAGAATTTTTCAATCCAACCTACTTTCTTCACAACCTGGTACATGCCGATGACCATTACCGTCATGACCGGAATGTTGATCATGTTGGTCCATCGATTGTTCCCGATCGAACCCTTTGCTTTGTATTCGTAAACAGCCAGCAAGATCAAAGCAGCAAAGCCTACGAAGCCAAACCAGTTCAGCTTCTTACCGAATTTCTGGATCGAATCCCAGTTATAAGCTAAAAATCCTCCAAATACGAAGAAGAAGATCCACTTCGTCAGCATCGCTCGTTGTTCCATCAGCTGACTTACCACCGTGACATTCTCAGGTGAATAGAGGTAGACAAAGTAATAGTTAGCAAAAATTGCGAGTACGAGCGCAATCCACCAACCGAGCTTCGTACGAATAAGCTGTAACAATGGAAAGATCAAGTAAAACTGAAAAACGACTGACATGAAGTAAAGATGATAAAACGAGTTTCCCATCGCGAAATCAACGACAAACCGCTTCCAGTCAGTAAAGATATCGACTTGCAGTACGAACTTCATCAGCGCAAGGTATACGACACTCCAAATTAAGAATGGCATGCCGATTTTTACCATGCGAGAATGGTAGAATCGCTTCGCATCAAAACCCTTTTTCTTTACTTGAAGGAAAAGCAAAAATCCACTGATGACCGCAAATATCGGTGTCCCAAAACGACCGATCTGGTTAAAAAACTCCGTATATTCAGTAAACGTATTGCCGTGCTTTGAATAGTAGATGCCGGTCACATGAACAGCTAAAACAAATAGACAGGCAATCGCACGTAAAAAATGTATCTCATTTATATAACCTGATTTATTATTCTTCATAGGTGTCACGTCCTGTTGAAAATAGTAGCGTTACGCCAGAATCCAAAATACTACATCATTCGACATAACGCTATTATTATAACGAATGTTCGCCTACTATCTAGCTTTTAGCGTTATTTTTCATAGAAAAGTAATCTTTCTGTTATTTAATTTTGTGAAAATGACAGATATGACGTACAAACAATGGTAACAAAAGGATTACTTTCACTTTTTTTCAAAAAAAGAAGAACGAGCTACTCAAAGCTCGTTCCAAAGTTCACGTTTTATTCAAACCCCAAAATATCCTCCTCAACACCCGGTCCAACAGCTCCACTTCCGCCTAAGATCGTGTAAAAAGTAGTGTTCTCTTCTTTAAAGAAGGCCTTCGTCCCAGATGGCAAACGATTTTTCATCGTCAAGATCGTTGGCTCTCCGTAGTTTGCGGCAAGAACGGATCCTGTAAGAGCATCCGCGAATCCTTCGCCAGTCGCGAGGAATACACCCGTTGTCGGCATGTTCAGCTCTTTCGTGATGGAAATCGACGTTTCATAACGGTCTTTGCCTTTTAAGCGAGTCGGGGAAGGCAATTGATTTTTCACCTTCTCACTGATCGCACCCGTTCCACCGATCACATACGTTTTTGTATAGGAGGACATCGCATCCTTCGTCGCTTTTGAAAGCTCGTTTTTATCCGTTAAGAATATTGGAAGGCCATACATCGCAGCATATGGCGCGATGGAAAGTGCATCAGGAAAGTTCCCTCCGTAAGCGACAACTGCTTGTTTTGTTGGTAGTAACTCATCTGCGATCGCTGCTGCCGTCTCATAGCGATCTTTGCCTTTTAACCGCTCGACTTCAAGCCCCATCTTATTTCGCAAGTCGTTTTCAACATCCGCTGAAACGGCACCTGTTCCTCCTAAAATCGTAACCTTCTTCACACCAAAATCTCGTATTAATTCTCCCACTCGACTATCAAGCTTTGCTTTAGGCGTTAGTAGAATCGGTGCATCTAATTGAAATGCAAGAGGCGCACCTGCTAGCGCGTCTGGAAACGTTGAGCCAGTAGCAAGAACAACGTTATCTGTTCCATATGGCCAGCCGTACTCAGCAATTTCTATCGCCGTTTCATAGCGGTCTTTACCAGAGAGACGCTCAATATACTCGGTGTTAAAGGCAGAAAGAGCATACATACCGTCTGTTCCTCCACCGTTTAGATCGACTGCTCCTATATAGTACGTTCCTTCAGGAATCGTATAAATCTGCACCTGAGTGCCGTCGTCGTAAACCTCATACAGATCAGGTTCGAGCCACTCTCCATAAGCATCAGCTACCAGGTATCCTAAGTCTACGCTCGATTGTGAAGAGCCAACTACGACGAGCTCTATAGGATTATTGACTTGGATTTGATAGAAATCTACGTCTTCCCAATCAAATGTACCGTATACAACGTCTTCCATATGAAGGATGTTCGCTTCATTAAACTCATCATTCGGCTCATTCTCTAAATAGTCACCTAGTGTTTTGACACTCGTTGGATCTTTTGAAAGCTTTTGTTTTAGATGAGCTTCAATCTTTTCTTTCTCTTCCTTAGAGAAAGAAGTACTTTTGTCCTGTTTTACTTTGGATATCTCTTCTTTTAACTCAGACGTGCCATTTGCTGCAGACGCGTCCGTCCAGGTAAATCCGCTGAATACTAAAATCCCAAATAATAGCCATGATAGTGTTTTCCTCACTCGCTCATCCCCGCCTCTTCTCCCAGATTATGTAACATAGACTCATTATATAGGTGAATAGCACCACAATCCATGTAAGGTACTGTCGAACGATGATTTAGGTACATACTACCATAATATGGTTCGACAAAAACCGGGTGGTGACAGGCACCGCATTCTTTATTTTCTGAAAATACTAGAAATTTAGAATAAATTGGGTTATCATGGCAAATAACAGCGAAGAAATTGTATACAATACATGAACACAATCGAGAGGGATCAATAAAAATGAAAAAAAAACGAAACGAAGAACTTGCGTACGAGAAAGTAAAGCGAGCAATCATGCTCAAGAAGTTAAACCCAGACCAGCGCGTAACAGAGGAATGGCTAAGCCAGGAATTGAAAATGAGTCGGACTCCAATTCGCTCTGCCTTTAAACGCCTCGAGAGTGAAGGCCTTCTCACGCTGATCCCTCATCGAGGGGCATTCGTGTGCAACCCTTCTGACAAAGAGCTCGAGGATGTGTTTCGCCTGCGCGTCGTCATCGAACGGTATGCTGCTGAGCTAGCAATCGAAAACATGACAGATGAAGACGTTGTTGAGATGGAGAAGTTATTGAAGCGTGAGCTTGAGGCATATGAATCAAAGGATTTTGAGGCATTTCTAACCATCAACTCCCTCATTCACGCCTTCCCTGCTAAACTCTCAAACAACACGTTTCTACTTCAGGAAATCGAGCGTTTAAACCAATGGTCCGATTGCTACCTGATCTTGAAAGACGAATTTTATACCATACCAACTGAAGAAGCGAAGTCTATCCCTGAACATCATGCGATCTTAGAAGCTTTTCGAAACCGAGATGTAGACAAGATGTGCGATGAGATTGAAACTCACTTACTTTCAACACTCGACGACTTGTCTGAACGCAAATCTATTTTTAGCTAAGGAGAGATTTTCTATGAGACATGCATCGATCAATACCCCTCTTCCAGGGCCAAAAGCTAGTGACTTATTAGAACGCAGGAAAAAAATCGTTCCTGACGCGGTTAGTTACGGCGTTCCAACTTTTGCTAGAGAAGCACATGGGGCAAAAGTTACGGACGTCGATGGCAATACGTTCATCGATTTTGCTGGGGCAATCGGTACGATCAACGTTGGCCACTGCCATCCAAAAGTGAAGGATGCGCTTCATGATCAAGTAGAAAAGTACATCCACACTGGTTTTAACGTCATGATGTACGAGCCATACATCGCCCTAGCTGAAAAGTTAGCTGAACTCGCACCTGGCGCGCACGATAAAAAAGTTCTTCTCCAAAACAGCGGAGCTGAAGCTGTAGAAAACGCAGTGAAAATCGCTAGAAAGTACACTGGTCGCCAGGCGATCGTCACATTTGCGAACGCTTTCCATGGTCGAACGCTTATGACGATGTCGATGACAAGCAAAGTTAAACCATACAAATTCGGCTTCGGACCATTTGCTCCAGAAGTGTACAAAGCTCCTTTCCCTTACACATATCGCCGGCCTGCGACTATGACAGAAGAAGAATATAGTGCACATATGATTGAACAGTTCAAAGACTTTCTAATAAGAGACGTCGCTCCAGAAACGATCGCAGCAGTTGTGATGGAGCCTATTCAAGGGGAAGGCGGGTTCATCGTACCTGACAAAGCCTTTGTTAAGGCTGTTAGAGAAATATGCGCTGAGCACGGCATTCTTTTTATAGCGGACGAAATTCAAACAGGCTTTGCAAGAACAGGTACCTACTTCGCATCTGAGCATTTTGATATTACTCCTGATCTCATCACCGTATCGAAGTCACTTGGTGCAGGCATGCCGATTAGTGGCGTGATCGGCCGACAAGAAGTGATGGATGCTGCGAACGGTGGTGAGCTAGGTGGAACATACAGCGGAAACCCATTAGCATGTCGCGCTGCTCTCGCTGCGATCGATGTGATTGAAGAAGAGAAACTGAACGATCGCGCAAACGAAGTCGGTCAAAAAGTAAAAGATGCCTTCCACCAATTGTCTCAAGAAGTAAATTGTATCGGCGATATCCGCGGAATCGGAGCGATGGTTGCAGTTGAAATCGTGAGCGACTTAGAAAAGAAAACACCTGCTAAAAGCTTAGCCGCTCAAATGATTTCTACCGCTCAACAGCAAGGACTTCTCGTACTTGGAGCAGGCGTCTATGGCAACGTCATCCGCTTCCTCATGCCGCTCGTTATTACGGATGAGGAGCTTGACGAAGGCTTGTCCATCATTTCAGACGCAGTTCGAACGGTTTGGAATAGCACGTTAGTCACTTCAGAAGGATAGGAGGTTTCAAGCATGCAAGAAGGACAACAGTTAAAGAAAGTTCTATCGAGGTTCGACCTCCTCTTCCTCGCACTAGGTGCGATGCTCGGTTGGGGATGGGTCGTGTTATCTGGTACTTGGATTACATCCGCTGGCTCGTTCGGGGCCGTTTTAGCATTCTTGATCGGAGGATTTCTAGTCGTCTGTGTGGGACTGAACTACGCTGAACTCGCCTCCGCCATGCCAAAGGCTGGTGGAGAGCATGAATATGTGCATAGAGCACTCGGGGAAAATATGTCCTTCATCGCGTCATGGGCCATCACACTAGGGTACGTGTCGGTCGCAACGTTTGAAGCCGTTGCGTTACCGACCGTCATCGACTACCTCATCCCTGATTACCAGTCTGGTTACTTATGGACCGTTGCAGGATGGGATGTTCATCTAAACTGGGTATTGATCGGCTCAGGTGGGGCACTCATCATCACCGCGATCAATTACATAGGACTTAAGCAAGCAGCTGCCATGCAGACATTTTTCACGATCGTCATCATTGGCGTCGGACTTCTTTTAATATTCGGGTCAGGTATCCACGGGGATCCATCGAACCTCGCTCCCGCTTTCGTTGGAGGAGCCGGTGGTATCATGACCGTGCTCGTCATGGTCCCATTTTTATTCGTAGGATTCGATGTCATTCCTCAGGTTGCTGAAGAAGCGAACTTGCCACAACGTCAGATCGGCATGTTCCTTGTCGTTTCCGTAGTAGGTGCAATCTTGTTCTACCTTGCGATTGCGCTTGGGGTTGGACTTGGGCTCAATCAAGAGCAGCTAGCCGTAACAGAACTCGCATCAGCAGACGCAATCGCAAGCTTATTCGGATCAGACCTATTTGCTCAGATCTTAATCATTGGTGGTGTAGCTGGGATCATCACGAGCTGGAACTCGTTCGTCATCGGAGGAAGTCGTGTTCTTTACGCGATGGCAAAGTCCGGTATGCTCCCAGCATGGTTTGGACGACTGCATCCAAAGTTCAATACGCCTTCAAACGCCGTGTTATTCATCGGAATCTTGTCTATGCTAGCACCGCTATTAGGACGTTCTGCGCTCGTCTGGATCGTCGATGCTGGCGGACTTGGAATCGTTGTTGCATATTTCCTTGTCGCACTATCATTCATTGTCCTTCGTAAAAGAGAGCCGAATATGGAGCGTCCTTTCCGGGCTGCAAAATCGCCGGTTTACGGTTACCTTGCACTCATCCTTAGCTTCGGTTTCATCACACTCTACTTACCAGGTATGCCAGCGTCTCTCATCTGGCCATACGAATGGATTATGTTTGCCGGCTGGGCAATCGTCGGATTGTATTTCTTTATGAGGATGAGGAAAGGCGTTTATAAAGAAGTGAGCGCAGAACAAAACAAAACATTTTAGTGAGGGTGCCTGTCACCGCCCGTTTCATGTCGAATAGCTTCAGCCAAGGCTGAAGCTATTTTTCTATTCATTTGAACAGCCTAAAGGTCATTCGACAAATACCGGGTGGTACCTGTCACTCGTCACCTTATCGCCGCATAGAACCCGTCAGAATAATCCCGATCACACTCCAGCAGTAGTGAAGCAAGCTCCTCGCTCTTCTCCCTTGTAATCTTCCCCTTGTTCTCCTTCTTCACGTAATGAACAAAGTCTTGAATCCGAAAGATCGGACACTTAGCATCCTGTTTCCCCATCCAAACCCCCCGTGAATTTGTCATAATAACGACCGGTTCGACTTGAAAATAATAGCCATTACGTCTCAAATACTTCCTGAGATGGTTCGCATGATAGATCGATTGCCCCTGTGGACTTTTTACGATCGTTTTCTTTATGACCTTCCCTCTACTATTGTATGGATACCATAGCCACCCATCTCGATGAGGATAGAATCTACCAGTAATGTCTTTGGTTTCGATACAATAGATTTTCTCTGGGCCGATCAAGACGTGATCGATTTGAGTTCCATTTCGACCATTCGGTACAACAAGGTCATTCATCAATGTAAATGAGTCAGGTAACCACCCCTCTATCACGTCAGACACCTTGCTTTCCCCTTCTTCACCAGGCTGCAGCTTGATATGTTTCCCTAAATTTTTAAGCTGATTTCTTCTATCTCCACACAACTTTCGTAAGAGCAGTTCACGACCTACGAACCAACCTAGAATAAATCCGATCGGGAAAATAAAAAACAATGCGATTCCAAGTGCAAACATCCATAGGATCGATAAAAAGAGGATGTCCTTTTTATTCTCTCGCTTAATCCGATCAATCTCGCCTTCTAACCTTCTCTTCATAAAGAGTGACTCTTCTCTCGTCTGCTGAAGAATCGTCTCCCTTTTTGCAACCCTCGCCATATCGTCACCTTTTCTACCCGTCTATTTTTACAGCAGTCTTAATTCTTCCTAAGTATACTTTTACACCCAACAACTGTATATATATTCCAGTAAACACCTTTACGAAAAAATAAAAAAACGAGTCGCCCCCATGCAACTCGCTTTTCTCTACTGGATTGTATAAACCACGCCGAACGAATCCCCTCAATTATTCCGCTCTATCAATCTTAGTTTCCATCACCTCCACCCGGCGTATGTTGTGGTGGAAGATCCTTATCGCTTAAAGGCGATGTACCGCTAAGCTCTATCGGTTCTCCACTACTGCTGCCCCCAGTGAAATCGATTAAGAAGCCTCCTAATAGCAAACCTGTTACAAGAAATGCGTTCACTATTAATTTTTTCATACGATTTTCCCCCTCATATTGAATCAATTATGTAGTATTTTTTCATAAGTTTAACCGAATTAGGGAGAAAGGAGTGTTTCTGTTTAGAGACTATTACCTATATATAGCAGCGTTTTTTCTTACAAATTCTTCAATATCCTTCATAAATATAACTTCAGGAATATTTGGTGAAATGTGTGAATATTGCCTCCTTTAAGACTAATCACCTCATACTCATGATAAACTATCATCAACCACACTCTCCCGGAGGTCACAGCCATGCAAATCCACGCAACAGATAAAATAGAAAAAGCAATCGAGCTATTTTCGAACGAAGACGTTCATGCGTTGGAAGTAGTCGATGAAAACGGCGCATCGCTTGGGCATATAGAAGTTGAGGAGCTGGTGCGCGCCCTGCAAGAAGACGATGTTAGTACGTCGATCGGACAGATTTTACGAACGATTGCAGATCGCCACCTCCCTATGCACGAACACACCATCAGTCAGAATGAGTACAGTGCGCTCCTTGAAGATCCAGTGTTCACGGACATCATCAACTCGCTATACGATGGGGTTTTCATCACAAACGGTGACGGCATTCCTGTGAAAGTAAACAAATCGTACGAACGAATTACAGGTCTAAAGGAAGAACAAGTCCTCGGCTACCATATGGAAGACCTCGTGAAAGCAGGATACATTTCAAAATCAGCTTCACTACAGGTTCTCAAAAATAAGAAGCCGATCACGCTCATGCAAACGCTCTCGAACGGTAGAAAGATCATCGTCTCCGGCACGCCGATCTTCACACCTGATGATGAGATCTTATACATCGTCAACAGCGTGAGAGATATCACGGAGCTATTAAAATTAAAGCTCCAGATCGATGAACTTCAAGATTTGAAAAACCTTAGACAAAACACGAAACAAACGCTGAAGCAGCCTGAGCAGTCTTCTCTCTTCTTCGGTGAAACGATGAACGAGCTGTTTTCCCTCATCAATCGTGCAGCGAAAACGGATACGAAAATCCTTCTACAAGGAGAGACCGGCGTCGGAAAAACGATGATTGCGAAATACATCCATGAACATTCGAAGCGCTCGAGCGGAAGCTTTTTAGAATTAAACTGTGGCGCATTTCCCTCGAACCTTATTGAAGCTGAATTGTTCGGTTACGAGGGTGGAGCGTTTACTGGTGCGCTATCGAAAGGAAAAAAGGGGCTGTTAGAAGTCGCTGACAACGGCACATTGTTTTTAGACGAAATCGGCGATCTTCCTCTCGAAGTTCAAATAAAACTTTTGAAAGTCATCGAGGATCAAGCATTCATTCCGATCGGTTCTTCTAAATTAAAACAGGTGAACGTAAGGATCATTGCGGCTTCTCATAAGAACTTAAAGAAGTTAGTCGCTATTGGACAGTTTCGAGAAGACCTCTACTATCGCTTGAGCGTCGTACCACTAGAGATCCCTCCACTACGTGCTCGACGTGAAGAAATCATTCCGCTCGCTCAGCATTTCATCGACCTGTTTAATACTGAACACGACACAGAGCGATCGTTTAGCATCGAAGCACTCGATGCGCTCCACGAATACGAGTGGCCAGGTAACATCCGTGAACTCAAAAACGTCATCGAGCGGTTAGTCATCTTGAGCCCTCAACCTAAGATTCAGCTGGCAGACTTACCTGGTGAGCTACTACACTTTAAGACCGATCCCTTAAAAACCGAACAAGATGAGATCATTCCACTAAAACAAGCACTCGAACGAGTGGAACGTGATTTGATTACGAGAGCGATGAAAAAATACAAAACAACGAGGAAAGCAGCAGAAGTACTCGAGGTGAGTCAATCGACCATCGTTCAAAAAATGAAGAAATGGGAGCGTTGATTAGGTTTTAAATCAATGCTCCTTTTTTGATTAGTATTTCACTCATAGCACATATAGTTTTTAACAATATTGCGAACAAAAACGTTGTAAAACGCTTTCTTATAAGGATGAAGGAAAGTTGGCATGGGAATTGCAACAGTTATAGGCAAATGCTCGAAAGGAGAATGTCGTTTGTCTATTTCAACGTTCAAAATTGCTAACAAACTAATTACAGGAAAAGGGGCAACAGAAAAACTCACGGAAGAAATTAAGCGCTTACAAATACATAACCCGCTTATCGTTACAGATGAGATCCTCCAAAAGATAGGAATGGTGGATCAAATCACCCCCCTCCTAGAAAACGTACGGTATGGAATTTTTACAGGAGTAAAACCAGATCCTGAACTCACGATCGTAGAAGAATGCACCAAACGATTTACAGAAGGAAACCACGATGCCTTGATCGCGATCGGCGGTGGGAGCGCGATCGATATCGCAAAAAGTGTTTCTGCTTATTCCGGCTACGATGGACCATTGTCCGAGTTATTTGGGACTGGTCTCGTTCCTGAAAAAGGGGCACCGATTATCGCATTGCCTACAACCGCTGGGACAGGCTCAGAAGTAACGAACATCTCCATCCTTTCAGATTCGGAGGCACAGCTGAAGAAAGGAATCGTAAGTGATCATCTACTCCCTGATGTCGCGATCGTAGCACCTGAGATGACGGTAAGCATGCCAAAGTCCGTGACTGCCGCAAGCGGCATCGATGCGCTCGTTCATGCGATTGAAGCCTATCTATCGGTCCATGCATCGCCGATCACAGATGCTCTCGCGATACAAGCCATGAAGATGATTTCGACCAACCTGCCAAAGGCTTACGCAAAAGCAGACAACGTGGAAGCACGGGAACAGATGGCAACGGCGAGCTTAATGGCCGGAATGGCATTTGGAAATGCAGGGGTCGGAGCCGTTCATGCGCTCGCTTATCCGCTAGGCGGCCGCTATCACATTGCTCACGGTGTGAGTAACGCCCTCCTTTTACCGTACGTGATGGAATGGAACAAGCTAGCGTGCGTCGAGCGATTCAGAGACATCGCGACCGCTTTAGGTGAAAAAGTTGAGCACCTATCTGATGCGGATGCTGCAACGAAAGCAGTCGATGCGATGAAGCGCCTCTGCTCTTCCGTCAATATCCCGACAGGACTACGTTCATTCGATATTCCAGAAGATGCGATTACGGCGATGGCAGAAGACGCAAGCAAAGTGGAGCGTTTACTCAAAAATAATCCTCGCCAGCTTAGCAAAGACGACATTGAAGAGATCTATCGCTCTGCTTATTGATGCAATACCAAATAAGGGGGATTTATCATGTGGAAAAATCGTAAAGACGGTGAAGAATCACCATACATCCCGATGGGGCCGTTTAAATTAAGGCTTCCTTTCATTCACTACAAATTCGAGTGGCCGGATTATGTACAAGGGCTACTCATGTGTGCAGTCGACTTAGCTGCGATTCCTTTGATGATCGAGCTATTAGGAATGCCGTTCGAAGTTGCATTAGCAGTTGTTCTCTTGAACGGACTTCTGTATTTAACGCACCACCTTCTAGGTGATCCTGTTGTGCCAGGATGGATCACTCCAGCCATCCCGCTGATCATGGCGTACGTTTCAACGTTCCCTGAAGGAGCTGAACGTGTTCACGCACTCGTCGCATTTCAGCTGACGCTAGGTTTGTTCTCAATTCTTCTCGGGTCTACGGGCCTTGCTAGAAAAGTTGTTACCTTCGTTCCGCCCGCGATTAAATCAGGCATCATACTAGGTGCTGGATTTGCAGCAGTCATCTCAGTATTCGAAGTCGGCGGTCGGTTTGAATCGTTTCCTTGGACGATTTCAATTGCCGTAGGGATCGCATTTTATATCATTTTCTCAAAACACTTTAACCGCCTTAAAACTCAGAGTTCTCTATGGGGCTTGATCGGAAAGCTCGGTATCTTTCCAATCATCATTTTAGCCGTTATTATCGGTCCACTTTTCGGAGAAGCACCATGGCCAACCATCGAATGGGGGTTGATTAACCCTGACTTCGGAACACTTTGGAGTGAGTACACGATATTCGGGTTAGGATTCCCGCCACTTATGCTGTTTGTGACTGCAATCCCAACCGTACTTGCAGCATATATCGTTCTCTTCGGTGATGTCCTGCAAAGTAAAGCGCTCGTTGAAGAAGCAGAAGATTATCGCCGAGATGAAAATATCGATTACAACCCTAACCGTGCTCATTTGATCTTCGGTGGTCGTAACTCGATCATGAGTATTCTTGGACCCGATGTTACGATGGCAGGTCCACTATGGGCGGCGATGCAGGTTGTGGTCATTGAACGGTTTAAAGAAGGAAAGAAAGCGATGAACTCGATCTTTGGAGGATCCGGTTCTTTCCGCTGGGGGACGAACACAGGTCTACTCCTCCTTCCAATCGTAAGTCTCGTACAGCCGATTCTCGGCATCGCATTGGCATTAACCCTATTGATCCAAGGTTATGTAAGTGTAAAAGTTGGAATTCTCGAATCACGCAGTAACCGTGATCTAGGAATTGCCGGAATTATCGGAGCTGTACTCGCTACAAAAGGCGCAACATGGGCGTTCGCAGTTGGTATCCTCCTTACGTTCTTGATCTATGGAAAGAACTTCTTTAAAGGAGAGAACGATGAAATCTTTACGAAAGATCTTGAAAACGATAGCGAAAAGAAAATCTCGTAAGCAGGAGGATTATCATGAAACATTACTATATGAGAATCAATGACGAAGAATTAGGTGCAGATTTACCAACGATCAACATTACCGACCCTGCTACTTCAGACATTATTGGAACGATACCGAACGGAGGGAAAACCGAAGCTTCGATGGCGGTCGATGCCGCATCTGAAGCCTTTCGCCCCTGGTCTCAGCTATCCGCTTTTGAAAGAAGCGCTTATCTCACAAAGTGGCATCAGCTAATCAACGATCATAAAGAAGACCTCGCACGTTCGATGACGTTAGAACAAGGAAAGCCTTTAAAAGAAGCACGTGGTGAAATCGATTACGCGAACGGCTTCATCTCCTGGTATGCAGAAGAAGGTAAACGAGTGTACGGAGAACAGCTTCCTGCCATGCAAAAAAACAAACGACTTTTCGTAAACAAGCAGCCGGTTGGAGTCGTGGCAGTCATTACGCCGTGGAACTTCCCAGCCGCAATGATCACACGAAAAATCGCACCAGCTCTCGCGACAGGTTGTACAGTCGTCATCAAGCCAGCTGAACAAACGCCGATCACCGCACTGAAACTAGCAGCACTAGCTGAAGAAGCAGGCATTCCAAAAGGTGTGATCAACGTTGTGACAGGAGACGCCAAATCCATCGGAGAATCCTGGTTATCCGATGAACGAGTGAGAAAATTAACGTTCACCGGTTCAACGGAAGTCGGTAAGCTACTCATGAAAGGTTCTGCTGAAACGGTGAAGAAGGTTTCGCTTGAATTAGGAGGCCACGCTCCAGCGATCGTCATGGAAGACTGCGACCTCGACAAAGCAGTTGAAGGCGTCATCGCTTCGAAATTCCGAAATGCAGGCCAAACATGTGTCTGCACGAACAGAGTGTATGTTCAAGAATCCATCGCAGGGCTTTTTACTGAACTTCTTGAAGAAAAAGTGAAAGAACTCAAAACCGGTAATGGATTTGAAGAAGATGTTGCCATCGGCCCATTGATCGATGAGCATGCTGTTGAAAAAGTGCAGAGCCATATCGATGACGCTCTTTCAAAAGGAGCCTCACTTGTGACAGGCGGCGGAATGAAAGAAGGGTTGTTCTATGAACCAACGGTAATAAGAGACGCAACCGATGACATGCTTTGCATGCGAGATGAAACGTTCGGCCCTCTCGCACCCATCGCTACGTTTAAAACAGAAGAAGAAGCAATCGAACGTGCAAACAACTCGATCTATGGCCTTGCCGCTTACTTATTTACAGAGAACTTATCGAGAGGCATTCGGATCAGTGAGCAGCTAGAATACGGGATCGTCGGGTTAAATGACGGTGCTCCTTCCACCCCACAAGCTCCGTTTGGAGGGTTTAAGCAAAGCGGAATTGGACGCGAAGGCGGGCATCATGGAATCGAGGAGTATTTGGAGGTTAAGTATATTTCGGTTGGGTTGTAACGAGAGCCTTCTCATTAACAATAGAACATAACAAAACAAGCCCTTAATCAAACGTTTGATTAAGGGCTTGTTTTTTTGTTTCTCTTATAAACTTTCTAACTAGTTCTCTCTTATTACTTTGCTCTGCTTCGTTAACAGAGGGATTTCATACTCAACAAGTTGTTTACTGATATGAAATCTCTACTTCAATACCTCTCCAATTTCCTCACTAACAACGCCCTTGCCTCCAAGGATTGAATATTGATCATAATTATATTCTTTAATCAGGTTGCTAATAGGATCTGGTAATTTAGTAGGCTCGACTAATAAAAGTGGCGCATTTTCTTTTGCTGCCGCTACAGATCCAGTCAAGGCGTCTGCATAATTTCTACCTGTTGCCACAAAAGCTCTAGATGCTTTTACATCGAAATGTTTAACGATTGCTCTGTTTGTATCGTATCTACTTTTTCCTGATAAACGTGTTGCTGTTGGCAACTGATTGAGTACATTATCAGAAATAACTCCTGTTCCCCCAACTACAATCGTTTGCTTCCTAAGAGCAGCCTTAGTGCTTTCTGGGAGTTTATCTTTGTCTGATAGGAGGATAGGTATCCCGTTCCTTGCTGCAAATGGAGCAACTGCGAGCGCATCAGCAAAGTTAAACCCATAAGCTACTACCGCTTTGTCACTATTTATTCTTTCAGCGATCTTTGCAGCTGTTTCGTAACGATTTTTCCCACTGATTCGATCTGGATTATATCCTAAATCACTAAGCTGAGCTTCAACTTCTTTAGATACGGCCCCACTACCACCAATAATGATAACCTTCTTAACTCCTAGTCGCTTCAATTCATCTTTCGTTTCTTTTAATAGTTTAGTCTTAGGAGTTGAAAGAATCGGTCCATCCAGCTTGTAAGCAAGAGGAGCAGCAGCCAGTGCATCCGGGAAGTTATCGCCTCGAACGAGTAGCGCTGTTTCAGCGCCTTCTTTAAAGGCTTCTTTTGAAATCTCAATAGCGGTTTGATAACGGTCTTTACCCGCTATACGTTTTGTCTTTGAATTGATTATTGCGGTAGCTGTCTTACTTTTGTTTCCTGCTTTATCGAATGCAACGACCTTCAGTTCACTTCCAACAGGCTGTTCGTTATATTCAACATAAAAATCGCCTTTTGTGGAAGCATGAGTTACAAACGTTTTTCCACCTACTGTGACTTGAATCTCAGATAACGGCTCCGCAGTTCCTTTAACGCTTTTTTCTGTGGCTAACGTGATAGATGGTTGTACTGGAGCAGTCTTGTCTAAAATTTCCTCAGTTACTACTTCACTCTCATTTCCAGCTGAGTCGACCACATAGATTTCTACAATTGTTCCTGGAGCCTGCTTAGTAAAAGTAATGTTAAATGCTCCACTAGCATCCACTTCTCCTGAACCTAGCACTTCCTTATTCGTCACTACGAACACAGTTGAACCTGTTTCAGCAGTTCCCGCTACGCTTGTTTCATCTAATTTAGTAACAATTGGCTTTTCGGGCGCTGTTATGTCTTCCACAATAACGACTTGTGGTTCACTCTGGTTCCCTGCTTCATCTATAGCTACCACAGATAGGTTTGTTCCAGGCACTTGCTGTTCAATTGAAACTGTAAACTCCCCAGAACTTGATGATGTAGTCTTTCCAAGCTCTACTTCTCCAGCACTAACAACCACCTTCGCTCCAGGTTCAGCTTTACCACTGATACTCGTTTCAGATGCAAACACAACTTCTGGTGCCTCAGGAGCTGTTCTATCTAGGATTACAGCATTGGCTGATTCACTCTGATTCCCTGCAGCATCCACAGCAAAAATGGTAAGCTTTGATCCAGCTTTTTGTGCCGAAATTGGTATTGAGAAATCTCCTGAATCTGAAGCGGTAGTTTTACCTAATTCCTTTGAGCCTGCCTTAACAAATACCGTCGCTTTCGGTTCAGTCAACCCAGTTACCTTTTCAGATCGATCCGTTACTTCATCCACTACAGGTTTTGGTGGCGGCGTTTCATCGTTAATTTTAATCGTTCTTTCAACGACTAACTTATTGGACTCATCAAACACCTGAAGCGTTATAACTTGGTTTTCCTTTAAGTTTGCAACCGGCAGCTCAAATCTTCCCTCTTTATCAGATTGAACACTGCCCAGTTCATTTCCAGATGATAAAAGGTTAATTTTCATATCTGGGAGTGTTTTTCCTGTTATTACTTTGGAGTCCTTTGTGATTGAATCGATGTAAACTTCACTCACTTCAAAAGTTTTCTTATATTCATAGCCGAATGGATCTGTCACACTTACTTCTAAGCTGTCATTTCCACCCACATCAAAGAACTCTTCTTTAAACGTTCCATTATCTCTTATCTCCAAAGATTTCCCATTAACTGAAACAGTCACGAATGGTAGAGTCGCTCCAGTTAATTTAACTTTTCCATCTCGACTCACTAAAGGAGTGTCATACATTTTAAATGGAACATCATTCAAGATCCTATTCGTAGCTACCATACTAGAAATTGAGTTAGAACCTGATAAAATTGCCTGTCCATTCGAGGGAGTATAGTAACCAAAGTTAATGCTGTTCGTAATAAGGCTACCGTTTATCTCTAGGCCGCCATAGCTTCGGAAGCCGCCAAGTGTATACACATCACCATTAATCGTCACATTATCTCGGACTGACAACGTCACATTTTGGGCTATATACACATCAGAATTAATCGTTGTGTTCGACCAAGTTGTATTTGAAGAGATAACATAGGCATCTAGTGGTTCTACTGACTTAATGACAGTAAAATCACCTGCACTCAAATCTGTATCACTTGAATTGACTAGTAAACGATTCTTATTTGTGTCTGTAATCTCAATAGATTTCACTTTCCATTTACCTAATTCCATTTCTTTTTGAACTGGAACGGACCCTGTTAATAGCTCTTTCTCATGATCATAGGATAAAGTAAAAGCCGATTCCTCTTTACTTATTGGTGAGATATAAGTGATTGTTGCGTTGTTAAGGTTTGTATCATCCTTCGCATTGACATCGATAGAAACGGAGTCTCCTGCTTCTACTTTTGAGTTGTTAATTGAAAGACTTTTAAATATTGGCGAATTAGATTCGGTTATTACAGAAAACTCTCCGCCAGATAGTTTTTCTTGATCTCCACTATAGGAGGCTAAGAGTAGTTCGTTACCTGATGTATCTTTAACTCTTAAATACCTTATGCTATACGTTCCTATTTCACTTCCATCAGTAATAGGAATCATTCCTTCATAAGCTCCTGTATTTTCACTGTAATTCATTGTAAGTACCATAGTGTTACCTGTAATCGGCTTTTGATAATGTAAGTTTACCTGTTGTATACCTCTATTATCACTGGCTTTCACACTAATTTTCACTTCATCACCATATGTTGCCTTCTGGTGACTAACTGATATGTTCTCTAATTTTGGTGCTGTAATGTCTGCTCCACTCGTTCCGCTGACAACAAATTCACCACCAGACAATCGTTCTTGATCTCCACTATAAGAAGCTAGAAGTAGTTCGTTACCTGATAAATCTTTGACTCTTAAATACCTTATGCTATATGTTCCTGATTCACTTTCATCAGTAATCGGAATCATTCCCTCAAACGCTTTTGTACTTTCATTGTAATTCATTGAAAGTACTATAGTGTTACCTGTAATCGGCTTTTGATAATGTAAATTCACCTGTTGTACACCTACATTATCACTGGCTTTCACACTGACCTTAACAGTATCCCCAACCGTTGCTTCACTGATATTAACATTAATACCTTCTAATTTTGGAGCGGTAATATCTGCTCCATTGGTTCCGCTAACAACAAATTCACCACCAGACAATCGTTCTTGATCTCCACTATAAGAAGCTAGAAGTAGTTCGTTACCTGATGGATCCTTGACTCTTAAATATCTTATGCTATACGTTCCTGATTCACTTTCATCAGTAATCGGGATCATTCCCTCAAACGCTTTTGTACTTTCATTGTAATTCATTGAAAGTACTATAGTGTTTCCTGTAATCGGCTTTTGATAATGTAAATTCACCTGTTGTACACCTACATTATCACTAGCTTTCACACTGACTTTAACAGTATCCCCCACTGTAGCTTCTTTCTTATCTACCGTAATACTTTCAAGCTCAGGCGGCGTTACATCCGCCTCCGCCATGACACTAGTAGTCGGTAATAGACTAATCACTAGAACGATAGACAATATAATTGATATAAATCTTTTCACTTGTTTCCCTTCCCCCTATAAAGAATCTCAACATGACCAATTATACAACATTAATTGTTTATTTCTACCATTTGTTGTGTTTGATTATACTATTTTTTATAGTGTTTTCTACTCCTTGTTACCGGTTGATCAAAATTGGTGTTCATGGGATCGGACAACTCAATCAAACGTTTGTTTAAACACCCTTCACTATATAAGCCCTTATTCATCCTTAGGACAAACTTATTGTTTAGAACCAAAAAAGAACCCCTCCACTGAAGAAGGATTCTTTAAAGTCTAATGCATCTAGTACTTTGCAATAGTAGTCTAATATTCCAACATTAATAATACTTCGGCGGAATACTCTGCGGAAATTGAAAGACGTTTCGTGGATCATATTTAGCTTTCACTCTCTGGAGTCGATCAAAGTTCGTTCCATAGTAGGCTGGTCCAAAATTTCGAATGAACTGATCTGGTACGTTGACATAGGAACCTTCTACGAATGGTTTTAGTCTTAAACGGGTTTCTTCTACCAAAGCGAGGTTTCTTGCTTGGTCAGATCGATCCGTCCACGACGCGTTCCACTCCATATAGAACTTCGCGTTCCTCCAGTAAAATGCCGTTTCATTAGGAGACGGTTGATTCAGTGCTCCTCCAGCATTAAGGAAGAAAAAGTTTGTGTCTTCACTTTGCGATTCTTCTAAGAACTGACGCATCACTTTAATGGCTTCATCAGGAAGAAGATCTTGTGCCCAGTTTGAGGAGAATTTCTTGTTGGCATCTGCTCGTCCAGGTATTTTTTGAGTTGGAATTAAATAGTCTACTGCGTCTGGGTAGGTAAACATTTTTACAAACACTTTCGTTGGCGAACCTGCATTCTTTAACGGTTTTAAAAGCTTTTCGAGCTCATCCTTATGTCCAAGAAATAGACCTGTGGAACGAAGGGTGCCGTTCTTTTTCGAAAAAAGTTCTAAGATTGTACCAAGTCGTGTATCCACATCCGGAGCCCAATTTTGCCATGCTTTAAAGACGGTTTCTAGTTGATCCCAAGGCCAATCGATTTCAAACACAGTAGCTTTTTCCGGAGCTTTGTGCAGCTTGTACACGTATTCGGTGTTCACACCGAAGTTACCTCCGCCACCACCTCGGGAAGCCCAAAGAAGGTCTTCGTTTCTATGATGATCTGCTTGAATCAAATTGCCATCTGCATCGACCATCTTCAATCCGATGAGATTGTCGCTGATCAAACCAATCGAACGTTGAAGGAGTCCAATTCCTCCTCCCATCGTGATTCCACCGACTCCAACAGTCGGACTGTCTCCAAACGGAAGCATGTACCCCTCTCTTGCTAATGCTTTAACCGTAGGGCCTACGTTACTGCCTGTTTCAACAATCGCAATTCCTTTTTTTCGATTGAAGCGAATCCTCTTCATTTCACTAACGTCGATTACAATCCCGTCTTTCACTTCAGAAAGACCCTTATCTAATGCGTGACGACCGCTACGGAAACGAATCGGAACGTTATTCTCACATGCCCATGAAAGTGCATTTTGGATATCTCTTGTCTCTTGTGCAAACACGAATACTAACGGAAACGTATCAACGAAAGGATTCCAATTCTTCCGAGCTTTATCATAACCAGGGTCACCCCTAAAAATCACTCTACCAGTTAATCGATGTCGAGATTTCATTCTTTCAACTCCTAAATCATAAAATAGGTTTATATAGTTTATTTCTAAAGAGTTGTGACTGGAACGGCAGAAGTGATAGGAAAATCGCACATTCGTCAACTAGAAGTAGAAAAAACTGATAGTTTAGAGGTTCATTCTAGTAATCTTGTCTACTGAAATTAGGTAATCAATAGAAGTTTTTCATGCAAAAAGGGAGCAATAAACCCTCCCTCTTTCCTGCTCAACGAAGAAAATGATTTATTTTATAACGAGCAAGTTCTTCTCAACATACGCCCAGTTCTGTGGAAACGGAAACCGCAACCGCCAGTAGGTCGCTCCGAGCAAAGAATACACTTCCATCTGCTTATATTTCGCAATCATGCTTTTAATGTCCTCATACCAAACGATGTGGTCTTTGTTCAACAATTGATACCGGTAGTGAGGAGCCTGAGATTTTTCGTCATACTGAATAGGAATCCATGAATCGATCGCTCGGTTTTGGAGCGTTTGAACGGGTAACATAGCGGCACCTACCCCTGCCTGAATCGGTACCGTCCAATCGTACCCATATAAACTCATCGCCATCATGATCTTACGACGTTCGATCAGCCCAGTCGCATACATTAAAACCTGTTCGATCCACCATACAGGTGTTATCGGATCAGGCGGTCCGATGGCATATCCATAGTCAATGGTCATGATTGAAATGATATCGACGATTTTCCCTGCTTCTTTGTAATCAAGAAAACCAACTAATCGATTGGTCGGCATGTCGCTGCTCTTTGCATGTGCGTTTAACTGAAGAACTAAATTGCCAAGACCCACTTTCAGTTCTCGTAAAAAAGCGGTGAAATCATTCCTTCTCTCAGGAGGAACAAATTCAAAGTCGATACTGACTCCCGCATACCCTTTTGCCTTTACGATGCGAACAAGATTTTGGACCAATACTTTTCTTTTATCCGGACTCTGAAGAACATCATTCGCTAAATCAGGACTGAACATGTTCGCTTCATAATTACTAATGACAAGTAACGGCTTTATGTTCAGCTCTTTCGCTCGTTGTAAAACCTGAGCATCATCGACTCCAATTACAGTCCCATCCCGTGTGAAAGAGTAAGTGAATATCGCTAAATAGGTAATTGATCCTGCAATAGTATTGAGTGTATCTAGATAAGGCGTACCTGCTAACGCATCAAAAAAGACTAATGATTGCATCCGATATTTCTCTCTAGAAGGAATTCGTATACGGACCCCGACCTGTAGAGTATTTGGATTTGTGTTTGGGTTCGCTTCAATGATCGCTTGGGTGGAAGTATTAAACTGCTGAGACAGCTTCCAGTACGTATCGCCTGGCTTGATCTGATAATACTGTTCAGGAAGATTTTGATCAGGAATGTATAAGTTTAGCCCTGGAACGAGGCGATCTGAGACGAGTCCATTTACAGCTCGTATCGTTGGTATCGGTACACGATAAGTCATGGAAATACGCCATAAGTTATCCCCAGCTGTAATCGTATGGATTGCCATTTGATCAGTCCTTTGCTTAAAAGCCTTTACTCATAGTCTATTTTGAGCTCACGTATTTCATGAAAGGGACTTGGAGGCACAGTTAACTGGAAATACTCTGTTCTTCGATACAAATGAAAAACCAGCATCCCCTTTTACAAGGAAGTGCTGGTCTTCTATGTGTATTATGTATCTAAGCTGCCCGCCTGAAATAGTTTCGATCGTGTTTCACTGCGAATGACTCATCATTCGAGAAGAGATAAATCAATCCTTCGATAAAACCGATAATACCTGGAATATAGGTCCAAGAGAATAACAAATAAATAATTCCCCAGCCCCATCTACCTAAATAAAATTTATGAGCACCAAATGAGCCAAGCAATATCCCTAATAATCCAGCCGCCACCTTACTCTTTGTGTACACGGGAACACCCACGCCATTTGAACCGCTCGAACTAGCTGCTGAGCTTGCTGCTCCACCGCCACCTCCAGCGTTCATAAAGACCATTGGGTTTGAGTTATTCTTGCTGTCTTCGAGTTTCTCAATCTTGCTTTGATTTTCTGTCATGATTTCCCCGATACACGTTTTGCAATAGTTTTTCCTCTTTACTTCCGTATTGCACTCCTGACAAATAAACTTCCCGCACCCCACGCATGTCCCTACGGATGCCTTGTCTTCATGAACATAACAGTTAATCCCCATAGTAATGCCCCCTTTAATTACCAGTACTAACAATTTCTATTATATACTAAATACAGGTAATTTTTTGGAAAATCACAAGGATAGTTAAGATCGTTTTCAATCAAACGTTTGTTTAAATTCTATAAGAGAGCGCTATTTCATCTGCAGTAGGCACTTACCTCGCAGAATAATTCTTTTATCTAGAAAAACTAGCAGGAATATGGCATGGTTTAAGATAAGATTTAAGTTAAAAGCATCACGAGAAGGTAGTGAAAAACATGTTATATATATCCCATATCGAAAAACTGATTAAAGATACGCTAGAAAAGCACGAGCTAACGATTAACTATGAATTCAATAACGACTTAAAAGCTCCTATGAGCTATAATGTTTCAACCAACACGATAAAGTTTAATTATCTAGAAATTAATGGGTATCAAGCTAAAATGAATGTTCACATAAAAGAGAAGGAAGAAGACATCGCGCTCATTCTTCTCTACCATGAGATCGGTTATTATTTAGACTTCAAGAAGCACCGACATGATTTAAGAATCCTAATGTATGAGGAAGAAGAGGTGCAACAAAAGCTCATTGCTGAAATTGAGGAAAACGCTTGGAAGTTTGGACGGAAGTTAGTTCCTGAGCGGTTGAAGAGGTCCTATGATAAGGTGCGTGAGCTAGATCAACAGTTTCAAAATAGTTAAACCAATATAAAAAAGCAGTGGTTAATCAAACGTTTGTTTAACCACTGCTTTTTTTTATAAATCATTACCATAAATTTAGTGAACATGGTGCTGTCCTAGTGTCTCTTCTCTGTGCTATACTCTTTAAATCTGGGTTTTTAACTTATTGTTGATAATTCGAAGATTTAAGCAGATAAGGAGAGACACAACATGATATTATCACAAGCCCTCATTCAACAACCCATGGCAATTTTTGCTTATTTAATCGCAATTGTCGGAATTGTATTTATGCTTTCGACAGTTCAATATGGACCGATAAAAAAATTCTTCGGCTATTTACCGCCGTTGATCTGGATGTATTTCTTACCGATGCTCTCTACGACGTTCGGCATCATCCCTCAAAGTTCTGACCTGTACAGCTTCTTGAGCACTTATATGCTTCCAGCTGGACTCTTGCTGTTAATGATCAGTACGAACGTACCTGCCACGTTTAAACTTGGCGGAAAAGCCATCCTTGTTTTCTTAGCTGGAACGCTTGGCGTCGTTGTAGGTGGACCAATCGCCTTCTTCCTATTCCAAGGTATCCTTCCAGATGAAGCATGGCGTGGTGTCGGTGCCCTTGCCGGAAGCTGGATCGGTGGATCTGGAAACATGGGTGCGATGATCGAAGCGTTCAAGACACCTGATGACATTCTTAGTCCGATCATCTTAACAGACACGCTAGTTGGAATCGGCTGGATGGGTGTTATGATCTCACTTGCTAATTTCCAAGAACGATTTAACAAATGGAACAAGGCAGACAACTCAACGATCAAACGAGTAAATGCAGAGATTGCAACAGATGTAGAAAGAAACGCAAAACCTCTACAGCTGCCACAGCTTTTCGGTATTCTTGCGATTGGTTTTGCTGGATCTTACTTAATCCGTCTGTTTGCTGATCTATCTTTCATTCCAAAATCAGACGTGATGAGCACGTCCACATGGACATTCCTTATCATTACAGCCGTTGGTATTCTTCTATCATTTACAAAAGTTCGCAAACTTGAATACTACGGTGCTAGTAAATTTGGTTATATGGGAATCTACTTATTCCTAACAGCCATCGGTGCTCAGGCAAACTTGATGGACATCGTTCAAGCTCCTCAGTTTATCCTGATGGGAATGGTATGGCTCGCAATTCACGTACTGTTTATTTTTATCGCTGCCCGCCTATTGCGTGCACCATTGTTCTTCGTAGCCGTTGGTTCACAAGGAAATATCGGTGGAACAAGTTCCGCTCCAATCGTTGCTTCCGTCTTCCAACCGGCGCTTGCACCTGTTGGACTATTGATGGGGATACTCGGTAACGTCGTCGGAACGTATGCCGCTCTTATCTGTGGTCAGTTGGCGCGGATGATTGCAGGGGGTTAATATGGGACGGAGGGACAGGTACAGTGTCCCTCCGTTTTCAGTTTTGCTTCATGATGATAAGTGACGATTTAGTGGGACGAGGAACCTGTCCCTAAGTCCCCCTATATCCCCAACTAGTAAGCTGGATACCCCCGAGTGAGCACACCAGTGTTTTCATCGATGACAAAATGCCAGTCATACCATCCATCTACTTTTCCCTCAGATGAAGAGCACACTACCAACATTTCATTGTTTGCACCTTCTGTTAGATAAGAATACATAAAATGATCAGGGGGTGTTACTTCAAACAGGTATTCACCTTCAAAATTGTATCCTTGTAAATGGCTTAGAAAATCACTTTCTCCTATAAGAGCAATAATCCTATTGTTAGTCTTATAAATTTCTATTAATTCCAAATTAGGTATATGAATTTCTTTCTTTTTGCCATAGTACAAATATTCAACCTTGTTATTTTGTTTGTCTATGTTAATATTTTCCAAATTCATTTCAACTACCTCACTCGTTTATAGTTCTTTCGTCTACAACTTTCAAATACTTCATCCTATCTTTAGGAGAGACTAACATTTCGACTTGCGTTCCACCACCAGGTAAATACTTATTAGTATTTTCATCTATTTGAGGACCTACTCTTCCTTTATTAACCGGTAATTCTTCAATAACTTCATAAGTTACAACTTTAGATAAATCCGGTTTCCACGATTCTTTCACCGCTAAAATCTCTCTAACAAAACGTGTATCATCGATTTTATTAAAAGTTCCAAAACCGCCTGGACGATTAACTGGTTGACCTGAACCAAGTGCCATCTCAAACCTAGTACCTGGTTTGAGAGTAGTCTTTATAGGTTCATACTGATGAGGCCATGGGGATTGACGAGCAATAAGTTCTTTGTAAGCACTAGATGCTTGAGTTGAATTAATAAACACATTCTTGTGGTGAGATTGAAACTCATTCCAAGTATTTCTTTGATGAGTATTATTACTAAAATATTGAAGATCCATCCTTAATCTTGAAGAAGGTCTTATCAGCACATCATTTGCTTCATTATTAGTAGTCATAAGGTCATTCTTATTAGCAACCGTCCCTACTCCATCACCTTGCTTCCCTACATTAGTAAGAACAGGTCCAAGTACAACCGCTCCACCCAAAGCAAGCGAAAGTCCAGCTACCATCAACGTCTTTTTTATGCCTGGGCTTTTTCCTTGAAACAAGTTACCAAGAGCATACTCCGAAGTGCCACCAACTGTTGCACTACTAGCTGTTTTTAATACTTTGGACTTTGTAAAAGTGCCGATTCCTTGAAATGTTTTAGAAGCTAACCCTACGCCAATCGCACCTGCAGCTCCCCAGACAACCATATCATTGATCATTGCCTTTGAATCAAGAGGCTCACCGTTTACCATGGTATTGTATACATGAGTCCCTCCGGCAAACAGAGAGGAAATCGCAGCGCCAGTTAACGCACCCTTACTAGAAATCACGCTCAACACGGGACGAGCTACTCGTATTGCAGCTCTTGTCCCACTTAAAATAGCAGCACCTACTCTAGTTTGCCCTAATGCACCTATGGCCCTGCCCATTCTTGAACTACTAATACCTTTCGAAGCAGCAGTTATAAGCGAACTACCTCTTGCCCCGAGCATTCCTACTCCACGTAATGCGCCAATACCAATACCGCCAAACGCACCTAATGTCATCATACCTAGCCCACCGGCCAAGGAAACCTGATCAGTATTCATCGCGTAAAGACCATAACTAGCAGCGCCGCTGATACCAGCAATGACCGCAGCACCTGCTGATATAACACCTAGGGCAACACCCCCAGTTAATATCGTCGCACCTGCTCCAAGAATCATGAGCGATTTTTCTAGAAGCGAGCGTTCATTCCACCACTCACCCACTCCTTGCAGTTTGTCACCAATCCATTCAATGCTTTCATTCGTTTTATCTTTTATTAAGTCAAAACCGTCAGTAGCAACTTCTTTAGTTCCATTCCAAGTGTTCAAGATCGTCTTTTTTGTACGACCAATTGTACTTTCAAGCCAATTCGGGAGCCAGCTACCATTATCTTCATTCGGTCTACTAGATTCCTGTTTTGAGTTTGGTGCATTCGAATCAACTAACTCAGAATCTCCATAGTCTATCCCGCCACTGCTCGCAATCGCGCTTACTGGGAGCATGAACATGCATATAAGGAAAAAGGTTAGAAAAACCTTTATTAACTTTTGATTCTCCACGTTATCCTACCGCCCTCTAATGAATTCTAAGTTAAGAATACCCTCTATAAAGACTTCTCTCTATAAATCCAAGAGAAGTCGATCAAAATAGCCCTTTCCTCATATGAGAAAAGAGCTAACAAAAGGACGCAGGGACAGGTACAGTTTCCCTCCAATGAACGATGCTTAGCGGGACAAGGAACCTGTCCCTGCGTTCCTCCTAGCCCGTCCAATCATCTATCAATCTACTGAATAAACTAGTAACACCTTATGAATATAGGAGGTGTTATCAATACAATGAACTATTTACCTGATCGATTTATTATCGGGTTTTTACCTGGCGTTACACCAAGTACCGCGCTTCGTATCATTTCGCAAGTTGGTGGTCTTACTGTTATCGATACAATTCCAGTTCTGAATGTTTATGTTGTAAAAGTTGCTCCATCTTTGTTAAATATTAAAATGACAATCATTTCTAACTTCTCTGGTGTTGATTATGTTGAGTACGAAGGTATTCTAAATGCTACACTAACACCGAATGATCCACTCTTCTCTCAACAATGGGGGCTTCTCAAAATAAATTCAGTACGAGCCTGGAATGTTACACGTGGTTCAACTCTAGTAAATATTGCAATATTGGATACCGGTGTTCAAACGAACCATCCTGACTTAGTGGACAAGATTATTTTAAGCCAAAATTTCTCAGCGTCTTCAACTGCAGAAGATTTGAATGGTCACGGTACACATGTCGCAGGAATTGCTGCAGCTACAACTAGAAATGACCTTGGTGTTGCTGGACTCGCCATCAATCCTAAGATCATGAATATCAAAGTATTAGATGACAATGGAAGCGGGACTTTTAGCGATGTGGCTCAAGGAGTCATATATGCAGCTCAAAACGGCGCAAAGGTTATCAACTTAAGTCTCGGAGGACCAATGGCTAGCGCTACGCTTCAAAATGCTCTTCAATACGCAAAAGATAATGGCGTGCTTAACGTCGCAGCGGCAGGCAACTTAAATTCAAATAACCTATTCTTCCCAGCAGCTTATGCCCAGTGCCTAAGTGTCGCAGCGTTAGATCAAAATGATAACAAGGCATCATTCTCAAACTACGGTGCATCCTGGGTCGATGTAGCTGCCCCCGGAGTCAACATCCTTTCCACTCTTCCTACGTATGCAAACAGCCAAGGAGCTACAAATTACGGTTCATTATCTGGAACATCGATGGCAGCGCCATTCGTCGCAGGCCTTGCAGCACTCATGCTTTCTCTCAATTCTGATGTAAATGCCGTTCAGAATACAATTGAGACTACGACAGTACAACTAAATGGGACAGGTACTCTTTATCAGAGAGGTAGAATAAATACGTATGCTGCTCTGTTAAATATATAGATTTAACAAAAACGGAATCCTTTTAAGGTTCCGTTTTTAATTTAAACGAGACATTATAAAAAAAGAGAAAAGCACAAAGGGCTTTTCTCTCAAAAAGTATTACTATTCGTTCACTGGAACTTTCGCCATAAACTCATCGAGCATCTCACGTACTTCATCCGTCGTTTCTGTACTCATTAATTTATGCCTCAACTCACTCGCTCCACGGAAGTCGCGAACGTAAATTTTAAAGAAGCGACGAAGCGGTTTGAAGAGACGCGGCTCCAATTCCTCGGAATACTTGTCGTGAAGATCCAACTGTAGACGTAGGAGGTCTAGCAGTTCTTCACTCGTATGCTCTTTCTTTTCTTTTTCGAAAGCAAATGGGTTGTGGAAGATTCCACGACCAATCATCACGCCATCTACGCCATATTTCTCAACAAGTTCAAGGCCCTTTTGACGGTCAGGGATATCACCGTTGATCGTAAGAAGCGTATGAGGCGCAACTTCGTCACGAAGCTTCTTGATTTCTGGAATCAGCTCCCAGTGCGCATCAACGTTACTCATTTCCTTTTTTGTACGAAGGTGGATGGATAGGTTGACGATATCCTGCTCAAGAAGGTGCTTGAGCCAATCGTGCCATTCGTCCACTTCCGTATAGCCAAGGCGCGTTTTCACACTTACAGGAAGTCCTCCTGCTTTTGCTGCCTGGATGATATCTGCTGCAACATCCGGACGACGGATCAATCCGCATCCTTTTCCTTTCGCTGCAACATTATGCACAGGGCAACCCATATTGATATCTACGCCGCGAAAGCCCATTTCAGCCATTCCGATACTCATTTCTCGGAAGTATTCAGGCTTATCTCCCCAAATATGAGCGACGAGCGGCTGCTCATCTTCTGTGTACGTTAAACGTCCGCGTACACTCTCTCTTCCATTTGGATGACAAAAGCTTTCTGTATTCGTAAACTCTGTAAAAAACACGTCAGGTCTTGCTGCTTCACTCACGACATGACGGAAAACAACATCTGTGACGGCTTCCATCGGTGCCAAAATAAAAAACGGCTTCGGCAACTCATGCCAAAAATTTTGTGTCATATCTATCTGAACCCTTTCCTTAAGGAGAACGTAATCTCCAAATTAAAAAGTGACAAGTTAATCTATCCATTACCATTTATGATGGATTTCAACCATTATATACTTTAAGACGATTTGACAAAAAGTGCAAGTGGTAATCGGGACAGAGGGACAGGTACATTGTCCCAGCAGGGAGGGGGAAGGGGACATGGGGACAGGTTCCTCGTCCCAATTATGCTTATATTTTTGTTTTTAGAAGGATGCAACAATAAGTATATGGATGCGACGAGGATAACAAAGAAAGAATAGTTTTGCTGGACGGGATCCGACCAACTGTTTACTTTAATCGATCAATTACACTTTTCGAGATTCCAGTCACTCTAGATATCTGACGAATAGAAATCCCTTCGATTCTTTTCACTTTAGCTAACACAACATTCCGTTCTTCTCTATCCATTTGCTGAAGTACACTATTACATATAATGCCATTAGAACGTAGGTACTCTCTTACTTGGTCATCTGAAAACTTCACGACTTCGTTCACATCCAAACATTGATCTTCACGTAACTCCTGCATGTAAAGGATAAATCGCTGACGAGCTAAACATCTATCAGTAGAAAATAGATCTAACCCTTTTTCAATATTGACCAAGTTTGCTCTGTTCACATATTCATGTATGCTTGTCCACTTACTGTCCCACACACTTTTAACTAGATGTGCATTGAGAGGATTCTGGTGAATATACCTCAAAACTGTTTTAAAGTACGCATCACTTTCAACATTCTCACTATTAAACCTTTCCTGAAATAAATGACCACACCTCTCGTATTTCGTATTGTACCAATACACATAACTTGAGCTCAGTCTCTTCATAAAAGTTGAGATGCTCTCTTCTGTCTCCTTCACCAACATGTGGACATGATTATCCATCAAACAGTACGCGTAAAGTTCAATGCCACTTTTCTGTTTATACCTGGCAAGGGAAACTAAGAACCGCTCTTTGTCACGATCATCTTCAAAGATCGTTTGACGGTTAACACCTCTAAACACAATATGATAAACACCAGTCTTGCTTTTTGTTCTCGCTTTTCTAACCAGATTAGGGTCACCTCTTTTTCTGTAACGTTAGGTTCGTTTTATTACCATTCTAGGGAAAGAAATAGGATAAAAAGATGGGGGAGTTAAATAAAGTAGCTTTGGATGGGAGAAGGGTAAATCTTAGGAAGGGCGGAAGACAGTGGGCTTTTAAGTGTTTCATCTGTTGTACTCCTATACTATTAAACAGCAACTAAGAAAATCCTGCAGGAGGACGGGGACGGAGGGACAGGTACATTGTCCCTCCGTCCACAAATTCACTCTATAGTAGAGGATGTTTAAGTGGGACGAGGAACCTGTCCCCATGTCCCCTGTCCCCTCCCCCCCATTTTCAGCTATTTTGTACCTTCCCCCAATCATCAAGTAATTCTATGAATAAACTAGTAATGCCTTACAATGATAGGAGGTGTTACTTCAGTGAACTACTTTCCAGATAGATTTATAGTTCGATTTATCCCTGGTGTTTCAAGGCGACGTGCTTTGGAGATTATTCAACAAGTGGGTGGCCTTACTCTATTAGATGAGATACCAGTACTGAACGTCTATACGGTAGGAGTTGATCCCCTTCTCTTAAACATTAAGATGACGATTCTCTCTAACTTTTCTGGAGTTGAATATACCGAGTATGATGGCATCTTAGCGACTCAGTTGACACCGAATGATCCCCTCTTACCTAACCAGTGGGGTCTTCTTAAAATCAATTCGACTAGAGGATGGAACGTCACACGTGGATCAACATTTGTGAAAATCGCAATTTTAGATACTGGTGTTCAAACAAATCATCCTGATTTAGTGGACAAGATCGTGTTAAATAAAAACTTCTCAAATTCTTCAACGTATGAAGACTTACAAGGTCACGGAACGCACGTAGCAGGAATCGCAGCTGCTACCACGAAAAATGAAATTGGTGTCGCGGGACTGGCCATTAATCCAAGAATCATAAATGTGAAGGTGTTAGACGATACTGGAAGCGGAGCGTACAGCGATGTTGCTCAAGGAGTTGTTTATGCAACAGATAATGGAGCAAAAGTCATCAATATGAGCCTTGGTGGAACTTTTTTTAGTACAACGCTTCAAGATGCAATACAATACGCGAAAGACAACGGAGTGTTGGTCGTGGCTGCTGCCGGAAATAATAATTCAGACGACCTTTTCTACCCAGCCGCATATCCACATTGCCTTAGCGTTGCAGCTTTAAACCGAAACGACACGAAAGCATCGTTCTCAAATTACGGCTCTTCCTGGGTCGATGTTGCCGCCCCTGGCGTCGACATTTTATCTACTCTTCCAACCTACGAGAATCGAACAGGTCAAACCAACTACGGTACGTTATCAGGTACATCGATGGCTTCACCATTTGTAGCTGGTTTAGCGGCCCTGATGCTCTCTCTTGATCCTAGCGTTAACAACGTTCAAAATGCGATTGAGACAACAACTGTTCCGCTAAATGGGACAGGTTCTCTATATGAAAGAGGGCGTATTAATACGTATACGGCTTTGTTGAAAATAAAAGGGTAGAAACGGTGGGAGGTTTCTAGTTGATACCCAACCAAAATTAAAACAGTGAGGCTCATTGAGTCTCACTGTTTTGTCTTGGTGGGACGTGGGGACAGGTTCCTTTTCTGCTGATCATACACATACTGAATAAACGCTTCATATTGTTCCAGAAATACAAATTTACTAAGCCAGAGAGTTAATCTCCCCACAATAGAATAATAGACATTCTTAGGGATTAAGCTAGCTTCTACAGATAGTTCTGTTCCATTATCGCTTTCTACTAACTGATAGCGAGTAAAGCTTGTGCCTTCATTCGTCACGGTTTTCATTGCAATTTTATACGGAGGTTCGTGAACAAGCACTTCTGCATCCAACGTATAAATTTTCTTACCTAGCTTCTGTTTTGAAATAAAAGTCGAGCCTGCCGTGATTTCATCTTCAGAACCCTCATAAATATGCTCCACAATCATCGTATTCCATTTCAGCACATGCTTGTCCTTATGTAGACATTCATAAACAAGATCAATCGGTGCTGAAATGAAGTGATTATATTGATATGCTCTTAACTCTTTCATTCATTCTTCTCCCTGCTTAATCGCACCCACTTCTAAGGTGAGTAAAATAAGACTTTTATTTAGCCACTTTTGTGCCCTACCTTATATTCAATAACAATTCACTATTTCCTTTATTTGATGTCACGTTACTCTCATTCATAGGGAGAGCTCAAAAGATATTCCTGTCGCTATTGACTTATAAGAATGTGCGGTTTATCACATAACAATTCTCCTTATTTCTATATAGTAATTTGTGTAAGTTATCATAATCGACTATACACACAATAGGGTGATGAACATGAATACTATAGAACTTTTAACCGCTTTAACACCTGTACTCGCTGTATTTATTCTTCTCGTTCTTTTGAAACTTCCGGCAACGAAAGCAATGCCGGTTAGCTTCTTGCTGACCGCTGTCCTCTCTTATGTCGTATGGAAAATACCTCTACTACAAATTGCAGCGGCTTCCATTGAAGGACTAATCATATCAGTATCTATTCTTTGGATCGTATTTGGTGCCATCTTGTTATTGAACACCTTGCGTAATAGTGGTGCCCTCGATGCGATCCGAACTGGTTTTATGGGGATCTCAACAGATAGAAGGGTACAACTCATCATTATTGCATGGTTGTTCGGGGCATTTATTGAAGGAGCAGCTGGCTTTGGGACACCTGCAGCCATTGGGGCTCCGCTCCTTGTCGCCCTTGGTTTCCCTCCGCTTGCTGCTGTGGCACTCGCGCTTATCGCAGATAGTAGCCCCGTATCATTTGGAGCTGTTGGAACGCCGATTATTGTAGGAGTTGACCAGGGTCTCCGTCAGGGCCCTGCAGTTGCTGATCAAGTAGCAGCAACAATTGGGAACCAGCCGATGAGTGACTACTTGCAGGCCGTGACGCAAAGTGCCGTGTTTATTGACTTATTCGTAGGTACATTCATTCCATTTATATTAGTGATGATGCTAACACGGTATTTTGGAAAAAAACGTTCTTGGAAAGAAGGATTAGCGATATGGAAGTTTGCTTTATTCGCGGGTGTCAGTTTTACTCTTCCAGCTTTTACAGTTGCAAGCTTACTAGGTCCTGAATTCCCTTCAATCATCGGAGGACTCGTAGGGCTTGCTATCGTCATACCTGCGGCTAAACGAGGGTTTCTATTACCTGATAAGTCATGGGATTTTGGAGAACCTAGTAGCACTCCGAATAAAAGAACCCCTCTCCCACTCTGGCTTGCATGGATGCCTTACCTACTAGTAGCTATTTTCTTAGTTTTAACACGGTTAGACATTTTACCGATTAAGGGATGGTTAAAGTCAGTAAATGTTGGTTGGCAGCAAATTCTTGGTACAGAGATAAGCACTTCATTTGAACCGCTCTACTTACCAGGCTCCATTTTCATTGTGGTGATTCTCATTACGATTGTTATTCATAAAATGACGATGGAAGCAATAAAGGTTACCATGATCGACTCATTAAAAACGATGGCTGGGACCGTTTTCGCGTTAAGTACAGCTGTTCCAATAGTTAGGATCTTTATTAATTCAGAAGTGAACGGTGCGGATTTAATGAGTATGCCAATGGAACTTGCTACGATGGTTGCGAACTCCGTTGGAGATGCCTGGCCTCTCGTCGCGCCATTCATTGGTGCACTCGGTTCATTTATCTCAGGAAGTGCCACCTTCAGTAACATGATGTTCTCACTCTTCCAATTCAGTGTCGCGGATCAGCTACAGATGAACGAGCAGCTCGTGCTGTCTCTGCAGGTTCTTGGAGCAAATGCCGGTAACATGATTTGTGTATTGAATGTTGTTGCTGCAGCGTCTGTGGTTGGAATGGTTGGAAAGGAAGGAACGATTATCAGGATGACGATTGGGCCGATGCTTTTTTATGCGGTGTCTTCAGGGGTGTTGGGGTTTTTGTGGGTTGTGTTTTTATAATTGGCTTGTTTAAAATTCCTTAAGGTGAGTAGGTGAATCATTGTAAGGTTTGGCTAATTCTTTGTATTCAGCACTTGAAAAATAAGCTATTCCACAAAGGGAATAGCTTATTTTTCTATCAATTATTGTCTCTATTGGACGAGAAACTGTCCCTATTTATCCATTAGATTTCTAGAAACAGCTTTATTTCTTCTGGGTCTTCATTCATTTTTTCTTCTAATTGAGTGAGACACATATACAACGGGACTGAAAGCAATTCATTATAGTCAGGGACATTCTTTAGTTTGATAATCAATTCTTGCAGATCATTAATACTTTGAATTTGCCAACGGTGCTGGGTTCTTGATTCCCTTACTTCTAATTCATCAGGATTCAGGTCGGAATAGAGTGCGTTAATTTTTGTAAGACCAGTAAATTCAGGTTTCCCTGCTCTTTTTACCCATCTAAAATAACCCAATATTTTAGTTTCAAACAATTCTACTTTACTATCAGTTTTTAAGCCGCTTTCTTCTACTAACTCTCTCTCCATACCATTAATGAGAGCTTTGTTAAAGCTAGATTGTTCAAAGTCTGACCAGTCACTTGAACCACTTCCTGTTGGGACAAACAAATTAGAACTGGATTGAGCGTGTTCATTTTGCTTCCATAATACTAAATAATTGTCACTTGTAAAGCCGAGGGTTGACACACCTATTTCATTGTTAATTGTAGAATACTTAATTTCTTTCAATCTAAACTTATTATCGTACACTTCAAAAGGGAAGTACTTTGCTCCATCTTTGTAGATTAAGTCATCGCCCTTTTTATATAATGCTTTTGTGCAAACATGGTTTGTTAAAAACGTATCGTAGTAAGATCCTTTGTGACAAAAAACTTTATTTTCATTCGTACTAATATCACTCGATAAACAAAGCTTCTGTTGATTAAAGAAGTGTTTGTTATCAGAAATCGATCTGTTGAAATGAAGGTTGAAGAAAGGAAGTAAGTCCTCCTTTTCCCTAATTAACTTTTGTTTAATTTTCTTCTTTTTAATAGGGTTACGCTCTATTGCAAATGTGCTCTCCCAAAGCATTTTATTAACTTTTTTTGATTGAAAGGTGAAATCGTTCTGTAATGGTATATCGATTCTGACAAACCCATTTCTCTCTTCAACGGTGCTCGGATGGATATCATCTAGTAGATATAGGTTCTCTTTATACAAAATTCTGTCTATCGTTTTAATTGAATAATTTCTTTTATCATTATATTTTTTCAGTTCATAGATTATTTTAAATACATCATAACCAAATTTAAAAAATGAAAAAATAACCAACAAGAAAATAGATGAATTGCTAAACAAGCTTGTTTCAGGAATAGACCATTGCCTTACAAAGGCTCTTATTGAGAAAATAAAAATTAACAAATCAATGATTAACATGAATGTTTCACTTTTTTTCATCAAAAACAAATATGTATAATAATCTATATACATTCTGAACTTCATTTCTCTCCCCCAGTTTCTTAAATAATCCACAATTACCATTTTACAGTAATTTTTATATGTAGAATAGAAATATAGTAATTTCAGAGTGATTGTACTTGTCAATTAAAACTTTAATCCAAAAAATCATAATTACTATTAGGAAACCAAACAAGCTAGTCTATATAGACTAGCTTGTTTTCTACTTTATAAGCACTCCAATTGAATCACGTTTTGGACAACATGCCCTCCTCTCAAGTTTACGTAGATAAAAATTAAATCCACGGCTAATAATCAAGTCTGATTTTTGATCAACAAGGTAGAGATATCCTTCTTCGTCCAGATATCCCATATAACGGCGTATAGATCCAATCTCCTTTAACCGTTTCAGATGTTAATTCAGTTACTTTCCAATACCCCACCATCATTTGATCCTTACAAACGACAATTCCCCCGATTTCACCTACTGGAATTATTTATTCAGCTTAATACATACAATTATGCATAAGTTTCTATTCGTTTAGTTCATCCTCGTATTTCCAAACTAAAGAAGCTCTTCAAATTAAGAAGAACTTCTACGACATTCCTATATCTACACTCGTTAAAACAAGTTATCCCTGCCCATACCCTTCAAACTTAACACTCAACTTCTCCATCTCTTCATTCGATAAAATCTTAGGCTCACCAATACATTTTGCCTGATAATAGATCCTTGCACAAAATTCAATTTCTTCGGCAATTGTAAACGCGGCATCAATGGTTGAAGCTCCTGCGATCATTCCATGGTTCTCGAGTAGAACAGCTCGGCGATCTTCCATTCCTTTCAGTGCAGCATTCGCTAATGCGGGAGTTCCAAATGTTTCGTATCGTGCGCAGCGCACATTCGGACCTGCAAATGCGACAAGATAGGAAACGGCTGGAAGCTCCCAACCTAGGGAAGCGATCGTTTTCGCATAAGGGGAGTGGGTATGTACGACCGCTTCAATATCTTCTCTTTCTCGATAAAAGATAAGATGCATATCTAATTCACTCGAAGGCTTCCTCTTTCCTTCCACTACCTCACCTAGCAAGTCGACAATAACGACGTCTTCAGGCTCCGTACTGAAATAATCCAGGCCGCTCGGACTAATCGCGACAAGGTTTTCTTCCTTATTATAAATACTAATATTGCCACCGGTACCTTTTGTTAAGCCACTGCTTACAATCTTTCTTCCGTATTCTACAACTTGTCTTCGTTCCTTAACTAAAAGCATGTGAACGCCTCTCTTTTCTATAAGTTAGGCAGTTAGAGGACTATTTTGCAATCACTACTTCTGTGCCATAAGTTTTATAACTGGTAACACACTCTTTTTGTTTCGGAGTGTAAGGTTCCAATTCATCTGTAATAATTCGATCGATCCGTTCCTTTCCGCAGATTTTAAAGAAAGAAACACACCCAAGCTTGGAACGATCGGCAATGACATTTAGCTGCGATGTTTTTTCGATCATCGCCTGCTTTGCTTCTCCTTCATCGATGGTGGAGTCTGTTAAACCTTCATGAAAGTTCAGCGCTTTTGCAGAGAAAAAGGCTTTATCGATATAGATAGACTCTAAGAACTTTTTGATGGAAGGTCCAACTAATGACAATGACTTGTCGCGAAGGAATCCACCAAGTAAGATCACCGCAATCCCTGGGGTATCGGATAGTTCGATCGCTATGCTGATGTTGTTCGTTACTACCGTCAGCTTTTCTTTATCTTTAATGAGCTTGCTCACTTCAAGTGCCGTCGTACTGGCGTCAAATGCAATCACATCCCCATCGTTGATGAGACCTGCAGCGATTCGAGCAATCGCCATTTTTTCTGAGTGATTGCTTTTTAATCTTTCTTCGATCGATGCTTCATACAGACGCTTCGTTTTAAGCTTAACTCCGCCATATACACGGATGACTTCGTTGTCCTTTTCAAGCCGATCAATATCTCTTCTTATTGTCATTTCCGATACATTAAACACGTTACTTAAGTAGGTAACATCCGCGTAATCGGTTTGACCAAGAATATCTATGATTTGTTTTCTTCGATTAACTGGTGAGTTAGACATAATGAGTATCTCGCCCTATTCTGTACTTATTTAGTTCCATGTCTAATCTATCGTACCAATTTTCTAAAAGCAATAAATGACAGGAACCTTTTAGCTGAATATTTTCTTGAGGTTTTCAGAATATGGTGCTCGGATGATCCCTTTTTCAGTAATAATCGCCGTAACGTTCTCGTTAGGGGTCACATCAAATGCTGGATTATACACATTGACTCCTTCTGGTGCAGAAAATTGCCCAAAACGATTGATCACTTCATGAGAGTCTCTTTCCTCAATCGGTATTTCTTTTCCAGTAGGAGTTTTTAAATCGATCGTTGGAGTTGGTGCTGCTACATAAAATGGAATGTTGTAATAGTTAGCCAGAATCGATACGCCTAGCGTTCCGATTTTGTTTGCGACGTCTCCGTTTGCAGCTACGCGATCACATCCAACGATAACAGCATCAATTTTCCCTTGTGACATCACCACCGCTGCCATATTATCTGTAATAACCGTAACATCGATTCCTGCACGCTCTAATTCAAGCGCTGTCAGCATCGATCCTTGCAAACGAGGTCTTGTTTCATCAGAATATATTTTTAGATCCCAACCCTTTTCTTTTGCAAGATACATTGGTGATGTAGCTGTTCCATACTTCGTCGTTGCCAGTGCACCAGCGTTACAATGCGTGAGAACACCCATCTTATCTTCAAAAAGAGTAATGGCGTGCTCCCCGATCTTGCGGTTGATCTCTTCATCTTCACGGTGAATGGCTTTGGCTTCTTTTAGAATACGCTCCTTAAGCTCAGCAACAGGCAAACCGTTGTTGTCTCCTACAACCGCTTCCATTCTTTCTAACGCCCAAAATAAGTTCACTGCCGTTGGCCTGGATGTTGCGAGAAAAGCAGACTGATCACGAACCACTTGAACAAAGTCTTCAAATGACTCTTCAGGAGCATCTTTGATTCCAAGATAGAGGCCATAGGCCGCCGCAACTCCGATTGCAGGTGCACCGCGGACCTTCATTACTTGAATGGCATCCCATACGCCATCAGCAGTTGAAAATGATTCGTATACAACTTCATTTGGCAAAAGCGTCTGATCGAGAAGAATCAGCTCATCATCTCGCCATTCGATACTAATTAATTGGTCCGTCATAGTCAGTCTCCTTTAAGAACTTCTAATGAAGCTTCGTTTTTTAATGCTTTTAAAAAGTCATGCCCAGATTGGAAACGATCCGCTTCTAAAATAAACGTTTTTCCAACAGTTAAACAGATTCTTTCAGCTCTTGCACGGTCATTTTCATTCGTTATCGATGTAATGTCCTTCACTTTCGCAATCCCTATGATTCTTCTAATAAGTTCAAGTCCTGCAATAGAAGCAGAATCTTTAAGAACCGTCCGTAAATACCAGGTATCGAAGGCTTTCTCACCAGCCATGATATCTGTGGCATGGTTCTCCCATGCTTCAAGGAACTTGGAAGAGAATTGATCGACGATGCCTTCGATCGTTTCTTCGATCCACGCTAAATAGGAAGCCTTTTCTTCCCCGTCCTCCATCACAGCATCCGTGTTACACCAGGCGAAAATAAAGTTTGCAAGAATATTTCCAACGTCATATCCCATCGGACCATAGAAAGCGAACTCAGGATCGATCACTTTGGTGGAATCCTTCGTCACAAAGAAAGAGCCTGTGTGAAGATCACCGTGAACAAGCGCTTGAGCATTCGTCATGAATGAGAATTTTAGCTTAGCTGCTTCCAATCGCAGCTTGGGGTCTCCATAGATGTTTTCTTCGATCCAGGCTTTGTTCAAGGAAGACAAATCGTTTCTAACTTTATAATCGTTAAATGGCTCAGAGTACACCAAATCCTCTGTAATCTCGCACAGTTCTGGATTGATGTAGTTTTTCATTCGTTCCTTCTTTTCTTTATGATCCATGACGACATCGGACGTTAAGAGAAGCGTGTTCACCATGAAGGTCGTCACGTGATCGACGAATAGAGGAAATTTCACTTTATCAAGCAGCGCTGTTCTTAAAATTTGATGAGATGAGAGGTCTTCCATCACACAACAGTTCATCACATCATCGTAGAGAATTACATCTGGAACTAAGCCTGGTGCTAATTTATGATGAAGCATCAACACGCTGCTTTCGATTCGAATGCGATTAGTCGATAGTTTGAACTCATCAGAAATTCGTGCTGTATGTCCAGCTTGTTTAATAATAACAGACGCACTTCCGTCTTCTTCCCAGACCCTGAAAACGTAGTTCAAGTTTCCATCACCAATCTCTTTACAGTGTAGAGATGAATCATCTTGAAAAAGTGATAATTTTTCACGAGCATACTCAATTACATCTTTTTCTTCCATTAAAAAGTAGGCATCAAACTCTCTCATTTTACCCCTCCGTTTAATGTCGCTTATTGTAATACGTGGATGCTAACGCAAGCGCTAGGACAAGACCTTTAATAATGTTCAGTGAATAATAAGGAACAGACATCATGATTAACCCGTTTTCTAACACACCAACGAGGATCGCACCGATCAGCGTTCCGATGGCGTTCGGCTTTCCTAAGCCTGCGAAAGATGAACCTATAAAAGCTGCCGCAACCGCTGGCATAAGAAAGCCTGCGCCAGCATTGATTTGAGCAGAACCAATTTTTGAAGCAAGAATGATACCACCGAGCGCTGCAAGGAACGTGGAAATGGCATAGGCGAGCGTTCGATAACGGTTCACGGGTATACCTGATAAGCGTGCAGCCTCCATGTTTCCACCAACCACATAGAGATAACGGCCATGCTTCGTGTGGTTCAAGAAAATATGCACAAGGAGTACAACCACAGCCATGATGATGATGATCCATGGTGCCTGACCAAGTTTTATAAATACCGTGCTAAGCTGCCCTTCTGTTGGCGTGCCATCAAGGCGCGGCATCCCTTCACTAATCGAACCACCGCCGGTATACGTCATCGCAACTCCTTCGAATATAAACATCGTCGCAAGAGTCGCGAACAAATCTGGTATCTTAACTTTTACGATGAGAAAAGCGTTCACTGCAGCTACTACGAGCGTAATGCCGATTGCGATCAAAATTGAAGGAACGGTAGGCATGCTAAACCAGACAAACATAGAGACGATCAATGAGCTTGAAAGTGTAGCAGCGGATCCAACGGACAGGTCAAATCCATTCACCGTTAACGAAACGGTCAACCCGATCGCAATAATGGTCACAATTGCGATACTTCGAAAGATCGTTAAGATATTAGATCCCGTTAAGAACTGCGGCATCGCTACCGAAAAGAAGATGACGAGAAGAATAATCGCGATAACCGTTCCCCAATTGTTTACGAATTGGAGTGCCCCGCTTAATCCTCTCCCGGTCTGAGATGCGTGTTTATTCATTTCTGGATTCGTTGACATACATCACTTTCCCCCTGTGGAATAATAAAGAATTTCTTCTTCGGACGTGGAAGAGGTCTCAAGTTCTTTTACAATTTCACCATCGTACATTACATAGATGCGATCTGTGATCGAAAGAATCTCTGATATCTCGCTCGATGCATAGAGTACACCTTTTTTCGATTTGGCTAAGTTTGTGATCAAATCAAAAATATCGCCTTTGGCACCAACATCGACACCCTTTGTCGGCTCATCGAATAAATAAACGCTCGCATCTGTCATGAGCCACTTTCCTACGGCTACCTTCTGCTGATTACCGCCTGAAAGAAAGGCAACTTTCTGGTTTTCACTCGGGGTTTTAATACCCAGACGTTTGATCATCTCTCTAGCAGACTCTTTTTCCTTTGAAGGCTTAAGAAAGCTTAGCTTAGTAGAAAACCTTGCTAGATTAGCAGCTGAGAGGTTTGAATATACCGGTTCTTCTACTAACACACCTTCTTTACGCCTTTCCTCAGGCACAAGGGCGATCCCTTGTTTCACAGCAGCGTAAGAATTTTTAATCGCTAACTTTTTATCTCGTAAATTCATACTTCCAGAAGCTGTTTGATAGGACCCGAAGATCGTTTTGCATAGCTCTGTTTTCCCAGCTCCTACGAGCCCAGCTACCCCGACGATCTCCCCTTCTCGAACCTGAAGATTGATATCCTTGATCCGTCCTTTTTTCTCTGTAATATTTTGAACACGAAATAGCGTATTACCGATTTCGACTGACTCTTTCTTATGCTCTTCATCAAACGTTCTACCGAGCATGTATTCAACGACTTCTTTTGATGTTAATCCTTCCATCTCACGAGTAATCACTAGCTTTCCATCTTTCATAATCGTGATGTCTTCACAAATCTCAAAAAGTTCAGGAAGACGGTGAGAGATAAACACGATTCCTACATCGTGGTTTTTCGCAAGATCTCTTACAATACGAAAGAGCTCTTCTGTTTCTCGATTACTAAGAGGCGCCGTGGGTTCATCTAAAATAAGGAACCGTCGTTCTTCGACGATCGCCCGTGCAATGAGCACCATTTGTTTTTCAGCTAGATCAAGATCTTCCACCTTTTTCTTCACATCGATGTTGATGTTCAACCTGTTAAGAGCTTCCTGAGCCTTTTTATATACGTGATTCCAATTCACAAAATGCTTCTTTCCCATTTTATTCACGAGAATATCGAGCATAATGTTTTCGCCAACATCCAGGTAAGGGATAAGTGCGGTATCGACTTCCTGATAAACGATGTCGACACCAATTCCTTTTGCTGTTTTAGGCGAGTCGATAACAACATGGTTACCATCAAGAGAGATATCACCCGTGTAATGCGTATAGGCTCCTGATAACACCTTCATTAACGTTGACTTCCCTGCTCCGTTAGCACCGATCAACGCATGAATACTTCCAGACTGGAGTTCAAAATCAACACCTGAAAGAGCTTTTACACCGGGGAATTCAATCGATATATTCTTCATCGTTATTACGGATTTTTGTTTTTCCATCCTTCACCCAACTCTTCTATCTAGAATGGTAAAAGGAGAGAAGCTTGCTCCCTCCTTATTTAAAACTCTCACTTATTTTCCGTGAACGTCACGAAGCTTCTTCATCCACTCTTCATTAAACTCGTCTGATTCTCCCCACCCTTCTACTACCTCACCAAGGTTCGTCATGTTTGTATCTTCTTTCAAGTCACTTTGCTTGATCAGCATCGCTTCAAGATCATATGTTTCAGGTGTTTCTTCACCTGCAAGTTTCTTAGCCATCAAACGCATGTTCATCTTTCCGATTAGACCAGGATCAACAGCTGCCGTCGACATCCAGTTGCTTCCCTCTTCACGCATAAAGTTAATGTCCTGGTTTGAAATGTCGATTGAGAATAGCTTAATATCCGTACGTTTGTTATCCTTCATTGCTTTATAAGCACCTTTGGCCATCTCGTCCCAAGATCCCCACACCGCATCGACCGTACCATCTGGGTATTTTGCTAGAACAGAACTCACCTTCGAAGCAATGTCACCTTGAACATCTTGGAAGTTCGTTGGTCCAATGACTTCAAGCGTTTTAATTTTCCCTTCATCTTCATACTTTTGATAAATCTCCTGACGTCGATCTAATGGAGGAACACCAGGACCGAACCAAAGCTTTATCACTTTCACAGGCTGAGAGGAAGCGCTTACAACCTCGTCCAAAGAAAGTTCCGCAAGCTTATAGTCATCCTGGAAAGTAGAAGTGATTCCCTCAAGGGTTTCTCCGTCCTGTTCAGCAATCGTGTCAAATGCTACAACCTTAATGCCTTTATCAATCGCTGGCTTGATCATTTTATAAGAGTAGTCCTTCTTACCATGTGAAATAATCAATCCGTCATACTGTTTCTGAATCGCTTGAGCCACAAGTTCCTGAAACTTTGCGTCATCATTATCAGAGATAAACGTATCTACCTTAAACCCGAACGCTTCTCCTTCTTTGCGCGCACCATCCAAAAATTGCTTCGTATGATCATCAGAAGGCAAGTTACGAATAACCGCAATCTTCTTGCCACCCTGAACTTCTTCAGGTACACCCTCAACACTCTCCGTAGAAGCCTGTTCACCTTGACCAGAGCAAGCTGTCAACACAAGAACGAAAGCTAGTAAAATCACCGCTACCTTTTTCATACTCTTCCCCCTTAACGTAATAGATGTGTTCATTAGTAACAAACTTGGATAGTTTAGTAGTGAAGTGAATGGTAACATTTCTGCTCTTGAAGTTAATCACTAGTGGTTACAAACTAACATTTAGTGTTACTAATTAACATTTATTTTATTATAACCTTAGTGGATGGGAAGTCAATATCTTTTCTGGGTATATTTTAATAGGTCTAAAGGACTTTTGGTTTGCAACAAAAAAAAAAAAACAGTTGAAACCCAACACATGAAGGGGTCAACTGGAATAATACTTCAGCTTTATTATCACTATATCTAGTAAACTAAAGAATTAGAAAAGGCACTATTGCTAACACTCTCTTTACAATGGTTGTTTCACCTCTTCTACCCATCAATTAAACTTCTTCTCTGTATCCACTTAATGATTCACTTTCGAAATAAAATTTGTCTACATCTATTTCATGCTCCTTCGGAAGGAGCATTTTCAGAACCTCTTCACTTAACTTAAATTTGGCCAATGTTGGGACATATTTTATATTTAAAAATTATTCATTATTTCCTTTCTTTGAATCCACTATAATCTTATTCATCGAGAAAATGAATAAATGAACAAAATGATAAGAACAGATCCATGATTTAATTCAGGAGAGACTAAACGTTAAGGCGAAAGATACAGCTCGAAGATCAAGATGTTGAAATCTTAATTAGGGGAAACTGTTAAATTCTAGTTACATTTACAATATATTATAATTATTTTAAAACATAAATAGCATTCAATAATAAAAGCAGCCTTTTCATATAACTTAGAAAAGACTGCTAACCATTTACTAACATACTTCCTTGATGACGAGTATTTATCTTCCAGATTCTTAATCCCTACTAAACAAATCTCTTGTGTATACCTTCCCTTTAACATCATGTAACTCATCAGATAAACGATTTGCAACTATCAAATCTGAAACACTCTTAAATTCTTCAAGGTTATTTATAACTTTAGAATTGTAGAATGTTTCTTCATGTATTGCTGGTTCATACACAATAACTTCAATGCCTTTAGCTTTTATTCGCTTCATTACGCCTTGAATTGCTGATTGCCTAAAGTTATCTGAATCCATTTTCATAGTGAGTCGATAAATACCCACGATCTTTGGATTCTTCTTTATTACCATATCAGCTATGTGATCTTTACGAGTTCTATTTGCATCAACAATTGCTGTCATTATATTGTTTGGAACATCACTATAATTGGCTAAGAGTTGTTTTGTATCTTTAGGCAAACAGTATCCACCATAACCAAAAGATGGATTATTATAGTGATCTCCTATTCGCGGATCCATACCCACTCCATCAATAATTTGCTTCGTATTTAACCCTCTCACTTCAGCATAGGAGTCTAATTCATTAAAAAAAGCTACTCTCATACCCAAGTAAGTATTAGCAAATAACTTAATGGCCTCAGCCTCAGTTGAATTTGTATATAAAACAGGTACGTCCTCTTCTATAGCTCCTTGTAGTAATAATTCACCAAACATTTTTGCTCTATCTGATTGCTCTCCTACAATTATTCTTGAAGGATATAAGTTATCATACAAAGCTTTTCCTTCTCGTAAAAATTCAGGAGAGAATATTATATTGTTTGTCTCGAATTTTTGTTTTACTTTTTCTGTGTAACCTACTGGGACAGTTGATTTTATTACCATAACAGCATCAGGATTTATTGATAATACATTTGCAATTACGGCTTCTACAGTTCTAGTATTAAAATAATTCAGTTTTGGATCATAATTGGTTGGGGTAGAAATAATAACATAATCAGCATTTATAAAAGCCTTATAATTATCGGTGGTTGCAACTAAGTTTAATTCTTCTTGCAACAAATATTCTTCAATTTCTTTGTCTATAATTGGTGAAACTTTATTGTTTATCATATTAACTTTTTCTTCAATAATATCTAGTGCAATAACTTCATTATCTTTAGCCAAGAGTATTGCATTTGATAGACCAACATAACCTGTACCCGCTATTGTAATCTTCATATAAATAAAACACCTCAACATTCAAACTCTAATGTATATTAAATTGTTAGTATCGATATTTCAATCTTTTGTTCCTCAAAGGGTGTTACTATAAATTTTATTTTGATCATATTTCTTACTAATCCTTAGTGTAATTATTATTAATCCTATATTTAAGAGTGCACCTGATATACCAAATAGAGCTATTGCTATTATATCACTAGCAAAAACATAGTAGCCTAGGCTCAACATCGAAATTCTCATAACTAACATAAAAATAGTATATTTTAGTTGGAAACTTTGAGCAGACAAAACTGGTAAAGACTTAACACTTGGTAGATTTAATAAGGCAAAAAAAGACCATAGAGAAATATACCTTGCATATTCTCCTGCACTCAACCAATCTGAACCAAAAACAAAACTAAAAAGCCAAGGACCAAATAATACTACTACACCAAAAGGAAGAAATCCAATTAATGCGAGTGACAAAGTTGCTTTTCTAATCAATCCTGTAACGTTCTCATTTAAATTAGCTGCTTCAGCTACTCTTGGATAAAACACATCTCCAACTGACTTTCCAACTAATTGTGCAGGCATATTTAACACGGTTTTACATATCGTGTAAAATCCAGCGGAAGCTGGTCCAAAAAAACTAGTCAACATTAGGATTGGCAACCCCTGAGAAACAGCGTTCAAGAAAACTTCTGGGGCTCTAAAAAATGGGAAATCATTATACTTCTTTAAGATTAATCTTTTTGGGATTTTATCATTTGTAAGTTTTACTATTCTGTTTTTTTCTTTCTTTCTCAAAGAAAATAACATTAATGCGGCTTTGAGACCTTCTTTAGAGGACTGAAACATAACTAATACAGATGCCAGTGGATTAAAAAAACCTATAGTTGCGATACCACCGTGTGTTAAGAAAGCTTGTATAAAAGTTACTCTGGCAGATATTTTAAAATATTTCATACGAATCAGCCACTGTTCAGTTACTTGAAGAATTCCAGCAAAAAGGATGGTCAAAGGTATTAAATACAAGAAATTCCCAAGTTGATTAAGGTTGAATACATCTAAAATCGTTTGGTAAAAAGCCAGTAAAACTATTAACAAGATGCCTGCGTTTATCATAGTAATAGTTATAGAAACCCTTATTATTCCCTTAGCTTCCGTTTCACTTTTTGGCAAAACTATAGCAATTGGATAGGTTAAGGCTGCAACAGGTACTATTATAGCTACAATAGCCATATATGAACCCATCAAACCATATGATTCTGGACCATATAATCGAGTAATAACTGGGGAAAGTAATAGTGCAATTACTTGTGCAGCAGCAGTACCAGAGGCCATTATTATTACATTTTTAATAAATGAGTTTCTTTTTATATTTTTTAATTTTTGTGTCGTGAAGGTTATCATGTTCCCCATTAAATATTATACATCCCTTAATTTTTAAACGTATTATAATGAAAAGCTATATCTTATTATGAAATTCTATATTTCTCCCAAAGTCTGCCTAATTCACCGTCATACTTTCTTGGGGTTATCAAATCATATCCACTTCCATTAGTAAACGTCATCTCTCCAAAATATATTTTTCCTTCTACATTATAAAAATCCACTCTTACGTGTGAAAAGTCAGACGCTAGTTTTTCTGCCAGATCTACCATTAGGTCAAAATTCTGCGGTTTTGGTATATCTTTAATAGCGTTTTCTTTTGCTTGTCCCCAAGGTTGTAAATTCCACTCAAGATCATAAACATTTCTTCTGTGATGCCCATTCCTATCTACATCTACCCAGCAAAAATATGCCTTGCCATTAAAACAAAGGAATTTATAATCTTCTAAGTCATCTCCAATGTTATTTATAAGTTCTTCAGCATATATTTTTCTCGTAATTGCAGAATAATGAAGCTCAAAACCATGGCTGTAACCAAAGTCTGTTTTCATCCAACCATCCATTAAAATTTTAGCAGTCTTACGATCAAAATGACTTTTATCTTTAACTATAATATTTGTACCAGAACCATGATTAGTTTTTAGTACAAAAGAGTTAGGGAGTGATTCAATATCTATCTCGTCAAATGAATTCCAAACACCTATAACAGGAATTAAAAAGTCATTTCCGATTATTTTTTTTACGTAATCTCTCACAAGCACTTTATCTGAGTACTCAGTTATCCGTTTATCATCTAGAAATAGTTTCCTCCATTGGATTTTTTCTGTATATTTCTTAGGATTCGTCCAGTCTATCGGCTCATGAATTCTATCGTAATATTCTTTTTCAATTATACTTTTGATTTCATCAATATTCATTTTTTTACGTTTCTTACACTTTTTTATTGTTTTAAAAAACTTAATTCTTAAATACGTTCTGTACATAAACTTATTTTGTTTAACAATGTTCCTCAAATTCACCCATTAAACCTCCATATTATCTTCTACAAACTAAGCTGCAACTAAGTTTCATAATAATATTCTAATACAAGATCTATACGAGACATTAAAACAAATAGAATACTAAACATTAGGAATTCAGTAGAAATGAACGGCTCAGTAATCCACATCATAAAATAGGCACAGCTAGTCCCTGTTATTGTTCTCGTGACATGATTATTATTGATCGTAATTCTCTTACCGAAGTAAATTAATCCTGAAATCAAAAAAATTAAAGCGGTTAAACCACCGCGGAACGTGGTATCAAGATAATAATTGTGCGAACCAAAAGCATTTCCAATGTGTTTCCATATTTCTTCAGTGTTTTGTACACCGTACCCCCATATCGGGGATTCTTTAATACTTTCGATTGTATTAATCCATAGAAAATCGCGATTTGAGAAGGTTAGATCTTTTCCGAATATCTGTAATACATTTGCCAAGATATTAATTTCATATCTTAAAAATATTATAATAATTGATGCGCATATGGAAAAAGCAAGAATAAAATAATAATCAAAAAAAAGATTTCTTTTGCCGAATTTATTCAAAACCATAAAAGTAAATACGAACAACCCTATCATTGAAGTCACTGACCATGTAGTAAAAAGTGTTACCCAAACTAGTATGAGGAGTAACCAACTTTTCTTTTTGACTTTTTTAAATTTTACTAAATCATGTAAAAATACAAAACACAAGCCTGGAAGCACCAACTTAATTACACTGTTCTCATTACCAAATACATATTGAGGGAAGTCCACGTAAGTTGTAATTGAAGGTATTCCGTTAGGATAAATTATCATGAAAAACAAGTTTGCAACAACGTATATATAAAGAAGACTTCGAATAGCAGATGAAAAATACAAAAAGTCTGTTTTGGTTTGAAGACAATAATTAACTAGCAGTGAGAAACCTAGTGAAAATGTTATTAATGAAAAGTACTCAGAGTTTGGTGAAAAATCTTTTAGAGTTGTAGATATTAAAATTAATAAATAATACATAATAACAAACATCATACCACTATTTAATTTAAGTCTTCGCAATTCCAATAAGTAAAATATACAAATTATAATTAATGATAACGTAAATAAAATTTGATTTAATTCTGGAATTATACCTAGTGTGGAAAAGTAATAGGTTTTGAAGAAAGGATAAACTATAATAATCAATAACAACTGCTTAGTGTTTATGGTGATATTCCCCACCTGGTGATCATCCCCAATTCATGTAACAAATTCATTTAATAATCTTCTTCGAAGATGCAATCTCATTAGCGACAATATTAATTATTAATAAATTGTCTCTATAAAATACACACCAGTAAATTTTCGTGAAGTACAATTATTACTAACTTGATAGCTGTTAGATAATTTTGTAGTTCTTTAACACTTAGAGTGTCTCAAGAAATTCTACATACTTTATATTTTGTTTACTACGAGCATATTTCCCAACATCTTTATCATTCGTTAACGATGAAATATTTTCATCTTTAATTTTATTAATTGCTTTTAATGCATCATTTTCGTCGTAACAAGAAAAGCCATTTTCGAATCCACTAATTAAGTTATCTAAGTCTGTATTTTTCTTTCCTATATAAACTAATGGCTTGTTAACAAAAACATAATCATAAAATTTTGTTCCCATAGCACCTTTTCTAACGTCTATAATTACACAAGCATCTGACTTTTTCAGCATTTCAATACCATCTACATAGTTAATAAAACCTGTATTTTTATAATTCTTTGGATTAAAACCACTTATTTTAATGGCTTCATTAGTTTCTTTTTCTGGTAAACCAATATGAAGAACAAGTAACTCAGGATACTTTTTGTTTAGAGTTTTCATAGCTTTAAAGAAATCTATGCTATGTTTAACTGAGTAATAGGAAAGCTTTCCGAAAGCAGCCACTACAAATTTATCCTGATAAGGATTCTCAGTTGATCCTTGTGACTTTTTCAGTAGATTATCGTCATAACCATTAGATATGACCTCTAGATCTTTCTTTTTATATACTCTTTTTAATATTTGCTTCCATTCCTCAGTTACAGTAACAACTAAATCAGCATATTTGATATTCTCTTTTTCAATTAAGAAATAGGCTGTTTTCTTAGAAAGATTGTAAGGATTGAAGAATTCCATTTTATTCCTCATATCAAAAATCCATAAATCCCTGTAGTCAATAACACACTTTGTGTTGTATTCTTCCTTAGCAACTTTACACAGAGGGATTGTGTAGTACGGGCCAGCCGTAATAAATACCAAATCAAACTTTTCTTTATTCATTACTTCTCTAAATACAGATTTATAGCGGTTACTTGCTTCAAAATATCTGACAGACTGATCTACATTTACTGTATGTGTTTCTAGTTTTAGTAGGTCTTCATCACTATCTGACAGCTTATCTATTCTCTCATCAAACTCATTTCTAATAATAGTAAGTTCGTGACCCTGTTTTATCAATTCATGGGCGAGACTGGAAACTCTTACTATTGCAACTGTTCCAAAAGGTGGGAAAAAGGGTGAAACTATTAATATTTTCAAATCAATTACTCCTTAAGAATTTTTAGATAGACAGCTTTGATATATTTCGAATAATTGTTCACCAATCGCTTCTTCACTGAATTGTTCATGTGCAAAATCAGCAATTTCTTTAGAGTTATACATTGAGCGATTCTTGTGAATTTCATTCATTTTATCACCAAGACTTTCGACACAATCCACTTGAAAGAACAGTCCTCTGTCATTATTAATATACTGAGCTAACGGCGAGACATTAGCCACTATAACCGGTTTTCCACAAGACATGGCTTCAACAACAGGAACACCAAAGGTTTCAAAAGAGCTAGCTGTAACATAAGAGTTACTTTTACTTAGTAATTTTGCGGTTTTCTCTCTGTTTAAAAACCCAGTTAACTTTATTTTATCACTCATATTTAAGGAATTAATCTGCTCTTTAAGATTTGAATATTCCTCACCATCACCTACAATAATGAGTTCTACATTTTTCACATTATTGAACCTCTTAGCAAATGCTTCAATAACAATGTCAAACTTCTTCCCTTTTACTAGTCTACCAATTGATACAAACCTATATATATCGTTATTTAAATCCTCACAATACGAGAAAGAGGATGCAACAACATTGGGTACTACTATGTATTCTCTATCTACTCCTGTTAATTCTTTAATACTTGTAGGTAAAAGATTATTAACACTGAGAAATTTATCCGCGTTAGCAGTTACCTTCCGAAGAAGATTAATTTGTTTGATAGACAATTCCTTATTTTGTACTCTTGAATAGTGCTCAGTAATAACAATATTGGTATCAAGAGATGCTAAGTAATCCCATATCTCTTCAGTGAGGGTTATTATAGGGAAGTGAATATGTATAATATCCGGGATTCCATGTTCATTAATTATCTTTTTAATATTATATAAACTTGAGATAGTTTTAAGTTTATCAAAAAGTATTTTTGGGAGCCCTCCTATAGGAAAGTGACTCCCCCTGATATAAATATTACTGTCATACTTTTTGATGTTATTTAACTTTCGCAACCTAAAAACCGAGCGATTATCGCTAAATGTAAATAAAATTTGAAGAGGACTATCAGAAAAGTTAGAAACTGCTTTTGCTTGCTCATATTCAAAAATACCAATCATCCCAGTTTCAACTTCTGGATAACCTCTTCCTATGATTAATAGCTTCATTAATTTAACCACTCACCTTAAATATATCTACCATAATATTAAAATCTGAAGCAAAAGTTAGTATTATAATTGATACTTAATATTATTTCTTAATACAGAATTATTTTAATTTAACAATAATATCTTCTTTAATTTGTTCTATTTTGTCTTCACATTCTTCAATTGATTTGCCTTTCACAATAACCTGACCAATACAATCATTTGAACTTTCGAAGGTATTAACTTCATCTCCTGGTTTTACGAAGAACGTAATTTCTACAATATCCTCATTCGTTGGTCCAGTGTATTCTATTTTATCAAGAGTACCCTTTTCAGTTTCAGAAAATAACATTCTTGCTAATCCAGCATTAGGATACTTATCACGCTTTTCCCATATTAGTCTTGGATCTTCGCCTATAGCCATAGCACTTATCATTTCATAATAATTTATTCCATAATTAATAGAAACTAATTCAGGAAGGCAGTTAGCTCCCACACGACCAGTAAGCTCAATAATGTAAACTTTCCCTTCTTTTACTATTAAATCCACATTTACAGCACAATTATCAAGGTTTAAAGCTCGGATGGCACTACTCACGCATTCTTCAGCTTGTTGAAGTATATCCTTAGAACATTCAATAGGTACAGAATGGCCTACTGGTATTTCTGTATGACTCCTGAATGTCTCATCTCCATGAGGTAAAACGAATAATATTTCGTTATTAAAAATGAAAGATTGTGCACCAAACTCCCATCCTTCAATGAATTCTTCTACAATACAGTAATTCCGTTTTGTATCTTGCATTGATTTTCTAAATCCTTCAAACGCTTCTTCTTTTGTATGAGCAATATAGATACCTTTACTTCCTTGTAAGTCGGTGGCTTTGATGATGACTGGCAACATTAAATCTTCAAGACATTGACTAAGTTCTTTTTCAGATGAAACTTTAGAAAATTTAGCAGTACTAACACCGTTTTCCATTAATGCAGTTTTCATCTTCAACTTATCTTGACAAAATGTTGCAGCATCCTCATCTAACCCAGTTAAACCTAAATTTTCGCATGATTTCCCTAAAGCAGTTACTCCTGTATCTAGGCAACATGTAGCTATTCCATCAAGATTTAACTCTCTCGATTTGGCCAATACCATATCTGGATTTGAAATATCCATATGTGCTACCTCATCCGCAAGTAAAGTTCCAGGTGGGTTACCGTTTGGCATAGTTCCCACAACTGTATGTATCCCCATCTCTTTTGCAGCTTTTATTAATCCAACTTGTCCTCTTCCTGCTCCTAATATTAATAACCGCTTATTTTCGAACATATTATTATCCCCTTTTTCGTAATAACTTAATGAAATTCAATCAATTTCTAATTTTATACATTCTATTGCTTTTTCACAGTAATTAATTGCATCTGCCGCTGTTGTACCTTGAGCTACCACATATCCTAAACGATTATGACTATTATTTATTTCTTCAGATTGGTCTCCAACACGTTTTAGCATCTTCACCTCATATACCCCGTCAATATTTCTTGCAGTGTCTATTCCGTCTATATTTTTTATTTCTCCTTTTTTTGCTGACAAATACTGAATGGAGCTTCCCTTCTCGAAAGATGGATTTAAATCGACTTCTTCCTGACACGAAATATTGATAACGGCCTTCAACATGTCTATTCCCGTAGAGAGCGGGACTAAGTATGTAGAGATGAAGTCACCTCCCATACGAGCACCAAGTTCAATTATTTTAGGGCCATGTTTGGTTTGCATGATTTCAACATGAGCAGGTCCGTTTGCAATTCCTATAGCCAAAACTGACTTTATAGCTAGTTTTTTTATACTATCTATGTTAGCTTCACTTAATCTACTAGGTTGGCTATGCCGCATTTCTACAAAATGTGGTGCACCTGTTGTTAATTTATCAGTAACAGCTAGTACATGTACTTTTCCATTTAATACAACGATCTCTACACTTACTTCATATCCATCCATATATTCTTCAATAATTACTCCCGAACTAGAACCTTGAGAGGAGCTATATGCAACAGACTCTTTTAGTTCTCTAGGGTTGTTGATTAGTACCACACCTCTACTACCAGAACTATCGATGGGCTTACTAATGCAAGGATACTCAATCTCACTTTCGATACTTCCAAGTTCATCAACTGTTTGTAAAATATAATACCAAGGATGCGCTACACCCATTTTCTCAAAAACTTTTATCATTTCTCCTTTATCAGTAGCCTTAAGAGCTGAATCATAAGAAATTCCATTTAATCCTAGTTTTTCACAAGTATATGCCACAGCACGTACAGGCATATCTGTGGCTAATGTCATTACACCATCTGCACAAAATTCTTTAGCAGTTTCATATATACCCTGTTCATCTATAGTGCTTACATTATAATATTTATCTGCATAAGATACTCCGATTGCTCTTGAATTGTAATCTGCTACAGCTACTTGATAGCCCATTTGTTTAGCCTTAATTATAGCTGGTAATTGTAAATACGATCCGCCTACAATGAGTATTCTTTTCTTATTTTTCATTTTGTTTTTCAGTTACCCTTCCACTACCAGAAGGATTTGTATTAATATTTTTGTTTAACAATACTGTTCCAACAGTTTTAAATAGGATTTTCATATCTAGTACAAGTGAAACATGATCAACATAATAACAATCATTTATATATTTTTCTCTCTGGGGAATAGAATTTCTGTAATAGGCTTGATTATACCCAGTGATTCCTGGCCTGATGGTAATTCTTTTCCTTTCTATTTCATCAAGGGAACTAAAAGCTTTAGAAGTCAAATTAGGTCTTGGACCTATAAAACTCATATCTCCCTTTAATACATTTAAAATTTGAAGTACTTCGTCTATAGAAGATTTCCTTAATATTTTTCCTACTTGCGTCACTCGAGGATCATTTTCACTATTAAATGTAGAAGAATCTTCATTCCTTATATCAGGGGCATTTACATGCATTGATCGAAACTTGAACATTTTAAATGCTTTCCCATTAAGACCACGTCTTTCGGCATTATAAAAAATTGGTCCACGATCCTCTAAATATATGAAAGGAGCAACTATTATTATAATTAATAAAACAAAAGGTAGTGCTACTAATGCAACTACTATATCTAATATTCTTTTAATGTATGTTTGATACATTTTTATACCTCTCTCAATCTTTTATTTAAGAATATGCTTTGTAATTCTTATTTAGATTTATTTAGAGTTTATAAAACACATGAGATTCTATATTGTATTTCTGTATTCAATTAACTGATTTTACTTCATTTATAACTCTTTTTAGGTTCTCTACTATATATCTCACATCTTCATCACTTAGTAAGGTATGAAGTGGGAGAGTAATTTCATTAATATACTGACTATGAGCATTTGGAAAATCCTTAATATTAAAGCCCAATAATTTGTAAGCCGTCAACAGAGGTAGAGGTTTATAATGTACATTACAAGCAATACCACTTTCAGCCATTTTTATAATGATTCTATTTCGTTGACTTTCATTTATTTCCGGAATTCTAATCATATAAAGGTGTCCAGAAGAAGCGAAGTCATATCCATAATGTACTAAACTTTGGAGCCCTAATGGTTTAAGTGTGGTATCATACATCATGATGATCTCTTTTCGTCTTTCCAATAAACTTTCATATCTATCTAGCTGTACTAAGCCTATACTAGCCATTATATCTGTCATGTTGCATTTATAAGCAGGGTAGATAATGTCGTATTCCCATGCACCCTTCTGAGTCTTAGCAAGTGCATCCTTAGACTGACCATGAAGACTATACAACATAAATTGGTTATATAACCATTCATCGTCTATATTATTATTATTCCAAACCACTGCTCCTCCTTCTGCTGTAGTGAAATTTTTCACAGCATGGAATGAAAAGCATGTAAAGTCAGCAGCTTGTCCACACATTATCCCTTTTCTTTCAGATCCAAAAGCATGAGCAGCATCAGTCATAACAATCACTCTATTAAACACCTTTTGAAACTCATTATTTGGTTTAAATAGATTCTTCCTTTTATTTACCACTTCATAAATAGTATCGTAGTCACACATCTTCCCTGCAATATCAACAGGAACAATAACTTTAGTTTTCTCTGTTATTGCGTCACTTAATTTGGAATAATCCATTTCAAAAGAGTCTGGAGCAGTATCAACTAAAACGATTTTAGCCCCTACATGCTCAATAACTGAAGCGGTAGCTGTATATGTATAAGCTGAGGTGATAACTTCATCGCCTGGACCTACTCCTAGGATTCTCAATGTAAGTTCCATTGAAGCTGTTGCAGAATTTAAACATACAGCTTTATTAACATCTACAAAATGAGCTATTCTCTTTTCAAGTTCCTTAGTTTTTGGACCAGTTGTAATCCATCCAGATTTCATGGCTTTAATTACTTCTTCAATCTCACCACTTTTAATATCTGGTGGAGAAAAAGAGATATTTCTTAAATTTGTTTCAACCATTTAATGATTCCTCACTTCATTTGTATTTTAACCTAATCTTTTTAGTTCTTTATGACTATGCATCACTTTCCAACTTACCAAATATTAATTGTTATGAAGACTATCAAAGAACCTTGGGGATAGATTAAAATCGTTATTACTTATACAATTTAGTTAAAAAATAGTTACTAGTTACATAATTTCTTCAATCACATAATTGAAATATTCGTAAAATATCAAGTGTATATAAGTCAAGGGACTCTTGTTTGAAACGCACAGTAAATCACCCACCAAATCCATTTGTAAATATGAGTATGGTGGGTTAACCTATGTACAATCAAACGTTGCGGAGCTCTTTAATGTTTAATAAAACTATGAGCGTGTTATTTAGCATATATGAGTCGTTCTTCTGAACTAATTCTGTTATGTGCAATATCTAAAACTCTCTCTCTAACAGAAACTTTATCCATAACATCAAAATTATTTACAAACTCTATCACAACTGTCAAATCTACATTAACGGACTTACCAACATAAATCTTTGGATAAACTTGTTCTTCATGAACTTCATCCTTACCAAGAAGCTCCTCAAATAATTTCTCACCGGGTCTAACTCCTGCAAATTTGATTCCAATCTCATCGACTGAATATCCGGAAAGCTTAATTAAATTTTCTGCAAGATCTACTATTTTGACTGGTTCACCCATATCAAGAACAAAAATTTCTCCACCTCTTGCCATAGCTCCTGCCTGTATTACCAGTCTTGAGGCTTCTGGAATAGTCATAAAATAACGAATCATATCTGGATGTGTCACTGTAACTGGGCCCCCTGCTTGAATCTGTTTCTTAAAAAGAGGGATAACGCTGCCACGACTTCCAAGGACATTTCCAAAACGAACCGCTACAAACCGAGTATTACTGATTGTATCCATTTGCTGAACAATCATTTCAGCTAGACGCTTTGTAGCACCCATAACGCTTGTTGGGTTTACAGCTTTATCAGTTGACACCATTACAAATGTATCTACATCTGCTTCATTTGCTGCTTCTGCAACATTCTTAGTTCCAATCACATTATTCTTAACAGACTCATGCGGATTAGCCTCCATTAATGGGACATGTTTATGAGCAGCTGCATGATATACTACATTTGGACGATAAAGATTAAATACTACACTTAGTCCTTCACGATCTTGGACATCAGCAATAACAGGAGTAAAAGTAATCTTATCTCCATAAGTATTTTTTAATTCCATCTCGATAGTATAAATACTGTTTTCCCCATGACCAAGTAAGACTACTTGGTTTGGTTTAAACTTGCTAACCTGACGACATATTTCAGAGCCAATAGATCCACCAGCACCTGTTACAAGAACAGTTTTTCCAGTGATAGTTTCTGCAATATTATCAGTATCTAACTGAACAGGCTCTCTGCCCAACAAATCCTCTACCTTTACATCTCTAAAATTACTAATTGAAACATTGCCAACCATAAGGTCTTCAATCATAGGGATAATTTGTGTTTTAGCTTTAGTTTTAGAACATTCTACATATATACGGTTTAACTCTTTTTTAGATAGGGAAGGGATAGCAATGACGATATTGTCAGCTTCCATTTCTCTTACATATTTTGTGATTTCATTTGTTGAACCTAATACTGGAACGCCCATTATTTCTAATTGATGCTTCTTAATATCATCATCTATGAATCCGACTGGATTAAGGTCAGAGTCAGCACTCTGCTTTAATTGGCGGACAACCATCATACCAGCTGAGCCAGCCCCAACTACTAACACACGTTTTTTCTTACTCTTTGGATTTATATAATTGTCACGTAAGATACGCCATGAAAAACGAGATCCCCCAATAAATAACATATGAAGCATCCAAGAGATAAATAGAGCTTTAAAGTATACGTCCTGCAGAAGAATAAATTGAACTATTGCAGCTGTAACTACAGAAAATGTAACAATTTTGAAAATAACAACCAATTCACCAATACTAGCATACTGCCAGACACGTTTATATAATTTGTAATAATAAGAAAAAAAATGATGACCAAGAAGTAAGACAATTGAACTTGCAACTAAGGGAAGTGAAGTAAGTAATATATTGTAATTCAACAAAAAGCTACTTAAGAAAATAGCGAAAGCGACTATCAGTGAATCTACCACAATTAAGTAAGACAATCGTTTGCGATACGTCATTCACTCACTCTCCGTTCTGTTATTAAAGTTTTCAATATAAATCTTATTTTGGAGCTAAATGAAGGAAATTCACTACTGCTGTGCATAGTAATAATAGTAACTACCTTCTTTGATCTTCTTTCGATTTAAAACGACTCCCAGTAATTTACTACTTGTACTTTCTAACCGTTCTTTAGCCTTAATTGCTGCTTCTTTCTCTGTTGTTTCACTACTAACTACCAAGACCGTTCCCTGAACCTTATTAGCTATAATTTGAGAATCTGCAACTGCGAGAATTGGCGGACAATCGAAAAGAATAATATCATAATAATTTTGGGCTTCTTCAATTAATTCATCCATAGCTTTGGATCCTAGTAACTCAGAAGGATTTGGAGGAATGGGTCCGCTCGTTAAAACATGAAGGTTCGGCACTTCAGTTTCATATGTAACTTCTTTTAATTTTGCCTGCCTCGTTAGTACATTTGTAATCCCTCTAGTATTCATTGTGCGAAACGTATAATGAACAGTTGGCTTTCTTAAATCTGCATCTACAATAAGGACACGTTTACCCTGTTGAGCCATAACTACTCCCAAATTGGCGATTGTAGTCGATTTACCTTCCATTGGCCCAGAGGATGATATCATTATTGTAACCATCTCTTTATCTAAAGAAGCGAATTGAATATTAGTTCGAATCGTTTTGAACTGCTCTGCAATTGGTGATTTAGGATTTTGATGAGTTAATAAACTTCTTTCTTTTGCAACAGTGATTGATTTTCTATTTTTACGACTCAACTGCTTCCCTCCTCATGGATTTTTTCATTTTTTTTGTTCGAGAGCCAACCTCTTTGTCACTAATGACTGCAATTGTGCCAAGGACTGGTAACCCAAGTACTTTCTCAATATCATCTTCATCTTTAATAGTGTTATCAAGGAATTCAAGTAAAAACGCTAGTCCTACACCCACCATTAATCCCACAACTAAGGCAATTGCCATATTTAAAATTGGATTTGGATTGACTGGAGAAGGTGTTCCTTCAAAATTCGCCTTTGAAAGTATACTAACGTTATCCACATTCATTATTGAAGTAATTTCCTTTTCAAAAACACTCGCTGTTGTATTAGCTATTTTGACAGCAAGTGCAGGGTCTGCATCATTAACTTCAACTGATACTACTTGTGAGTTCTGTGCATTGTTAACAGAAATCTTTTCATTTAATTCACTTGTAGACATATCTAAATTTAGGTCTTCCACTACCTGATCTAGAATGGTGGGACTCTTTATAATTACACTGTAAGTGTTAATCAGTTCAACATTAGTTCTAACCTGATTATAGTCAAAACCGTTTTCTGAATTGGCTTTTTGATTTACAAGAATTTGAGTGGATGTTTGGTAAATTGGGGTTAATAGGAAATAAGAGACGATTCCGCTAGTTGCTGTAGCAACTAACGTGATAAGTAGAATAAGGGAGAGTCGTTTTTTTAGTACTTCGAATATTTCCTTCAAGCTGATTGTTTCTTCCATTAGATGCCTCCAGCAAAATATAAAAATTTTAGTTTTAAGAGTAACATTTTCCAGTACAGATTCCACTATAACACAGAAAACCCTCGAATTTTAGGTGGATTTTCGATATCCACCCCCACGAAAATAGTATTAGTACGAATTACCCGTTCTTTTTTGTCGAATATTAGCGAAGAAAAGGCTTGCATTGCTGTTTTCTTAATTTTCGTGTCGAAAGTTTTTTTCTGTTACTTTTTCTGTCATATTTTCTTAAAATATTCCTAAGAATTTCTTACGCTTGATTTCTTGTGGTAGTTCTTTCGATACCATTTTTCCTTGGATCATCTCTTGCGCATTTTCTTGCAGCATATACCTTGTCGACATGTCGAATTCTCGTTCGACTGACTCCATTGCATTTCTTAAGTCAAAAGGCCTATTTGTGATGTTATGAGCGTCAGATGCAACAAAGTGCGCAAGGTTATGATGAATTAAATCCATAGAGAACTTTTGAATTTTCTTACCCATCTTTCCAGTAACGCTTGAGCCGGTCAGTTGACTCAGTGCTCCTTCTTTTATTAACTTAAACAGCCGGTCAGGATTCTCCATAATTTCACGATTTCGCTCAGGGTGGACAATAACCGGGATAATTCCATTTACTTGGAGATCAAACAGGAGCTTATTTGCATAGCGCGGAAGATGACTCGATGGAAATTCGATCAACATATACATTCCAGTATCATTCACTGTCAACAGGTCTTCACCATTAATATCCTCTATGAGTTCTCCATAGATCCGGTTTTCTTGACCTGGTAGAATCTCTATATCGATTCCCTCTTGCTGTAACTTTGTGTTTAACAAACCAACCTCATTTAATATAGTAGTTTTGTCATTTTCAAAAGAACCATTTCTGTGGTGTGGACTAGCTACGATTTTTGTAATCCCCTGCTCATAGGCTTGCCTAGCCATAGCCAAACTATCTTCTATCGTTTTCGCTCCATCATCTATTCCTGGTAGAATATGTGAGTGAATATCGATCATATGATGCTCCCCTTTCAAATTTTGCACTATCCTATTAGAGTAGCATATTCTGCTATCGTTTTTTGAAATTTCTCACCAAAACAACTGTTTAACTTTACCATATTTCCCGGTTTTGTCTATTCCTTTTTGTTTTTGGAAGGTATTTACTTTGCGTTTTACTTGGACGTATAATAAAGATTAGGACTTTGCACTTATTTGAATTTATTACGTTATAGAAAGCTGGAATGTATTTATGAGAAAGTTCTTACTAATTACCGGTATTATCATGGGAGTACTTTTGATTTCGGCTGGGGGATATGCTTTCTACCTATATTCTTCAGTGAAAGATACGGCTAGTACGATGCATGAGCCAATCGATCGTGAAACGTCAGCTAAACGAACTGAAAACGTAAATATGGCTGAAAAAGATCCGATTTCCATTCTTCTCGTAGGCGTCGATGAACGCTCGAACGATCAGGGGCGATCTGATACGATGATTATGATCACCCTTAACCCTAACGATGAGTCGATGTATATGTTTAACTTACCACGTGACACCAGAACAGAGATTGTAGGCCGCGGGACGATCGAAAAAATGAACCATGCCTATGCATATGGCGGCGTTGAAATGACGATGGATACGGTTGAAAACTTTTTGGATGTCCCAATCGACTATTATTTCAAAGTAAACATGGAAGCATTCAAGGATGTTGTGTCAGCACTCGGAGGCGTAACTGTCGACAATCCTCTCTCTTTTGACTATGAAGGATACACCTTTCCCAAGGGTGAAATTGAGTTAAATGCACAAGAAGCTCTTGCGTTTTCACGAATGCGATACGAAGATCCAAAAGGCGACCTTGGTCGAAATGATCGTCAGCGCGAAGTGATTAAAGCCATTATTAATGAAGGCGCAAGTGTTGGAAGTATCAATAAAGTAGGCACGCTACTTGACGCTGTTGGCAGCAACGTAAAGACGAACATGACGTTTGAAGAAATGAATAATATTTTCCAGAATTATAGAAGCGCACGTAAGAATATGAATACGTTTGAAATCAACGGTCATGGCGAAATGATCGATAACCTTTGGTACTACATCGTACCTGAGCAAGAGAAACAAATGATTACACAAAAATTAAAAGATCATCTAGGAATCAGCTAATTAAAAAGAAGGTGCTTTTGACATTCATCAAAAGCACCTTCTTTTTGTTGTTCAATCCGTATACAGTTTTGCTTCGTCAGCAGACATATACTTCGTAAGGATTTTTCTAATCTTTTCTATGTACGGTCCTGCAGATTCTGGCTGCTTTTGCTCTTTTTCTACTTCTTGAACAAACGCTTGAAGTTCCGTCCACATTAAATTCCCTTCCTCTTTTGTATCCATTAACACCTTACCTCCGTAATCTCGTAAACTATTTTTTTGATTATAGCACCGACTTCAAGTAATTTCCACTTAATTGAGAGAATTTACACTTGTTTACAATTGAAGGATTCGATAAATAGTTCTTTTTACCTGCTTTTTGTACGTTATAACGACCTTTTGGTAACTAGCGATTAGTGTTGACTAGGAGATATCTACCCGGAGCTTTTAAATTTCAAACTTTTATTATGGTACAACTTAAAAAATATGCTCTTTCATTTATTTCGTCGAATCGTAGCGATCTTTATGGATAGGTTGCTAATAGTTGAGTATAAGTTATTGAATCGTAGTAATAAGTTCCATAAGCATGAGAATGAAAATACAATATGAACGAAATCTTGGTCTGGGTACGTTTTGGGAGATTCTTTATGTATTGTAGTTTGGAAGTATTAGGAGGAATCAATTTATGTAAACCTAATAAAAGACCATCTGAGTATAATCAGATGGTCTTTTAACTAGCTAGCAAACTAATGACAGCGCCTACAAGTATTGAAAATAAAGGTATTAGAGCATAACCTATTTGCTTATTACGTTTCTTTTTCCATGCAATCTCTTCAGGAGTCATCCATGTTCCGTTCATTCAATCCCTCTTTTTCGATAATTTTTGTGATTATGAAGTGGGTTTTTTACAAGGTCGGCTTATTTACAAGTTATATTTTAGCATAATATGTCTAACGATGTAGGTATAATTAAGAAAAATTTACCTATAAGTCTAAAATATTCCTAAAACCGAGTTTGAATTCGATCTTACTAAATTCCTACTTATAAATTCACCTCTAACTAACTACATCATTATCTATCGGAAGAATTGACTAAATTTATACCCATACGATGAAAAATAGGTAAATATAATTATGCAAAGATAATGATATGTATTCCAAAATTTTCTTCGGTATTTTAAAGAATAATGATTAATCCTGCTCTTCAATCTCTAAAAAAGCTTTTCACAGCAAGGATAAAGTACTAAAATCGTTCTGGCTTTCGGAGATAGATAACAAATTGGAAGATCGTCACCTTCATTCACCTCCTACTATCAACCTATTATGATCAAGGTATAAAGATATACGTAATTCCCTTTTACTTCCTATAGAAACTCACTTCCTAGTCCTTCCTTCCTCTTTCACTCAATATTCCTCCAGTTATATTTTCAAACAAATACCGTAGAAAACGTAAGATAAGCTCCTTATCCCCGTTTATAGTAACCCTCTATCACCCACAACATCTCCTCTATCAATCTTTTACAATCATACCTAAGCAAGCCAAAACATTCTCGAAGGAGATTCAAGCGTGATTCTTTTACCGACGGTTTGGTTGACCCTATTAATTCTTTTTTATTTTTATCAAAAACAATATAAAGAAGAACTACAGTTACTGCCAGCGTTGGATGAGGTCAGCGTCGCTACTACGACTCATCCGATCGTTGGGAAGAGTGTTAAGCACCAGCTGATCGAGTCATTCTCTTCACCATATTCTATTATTCTGGTTGCAAGTGAACGTTGTAACTACTGTGAGCCGGAACTTGAGGAACTTTTGTTAGAAAATAGAACGGCTCAGCTGCCGGTCTTTGTTGCCGTTTTAGATGAAGAAGGAAAAAGCGATTCAAAATATACGAAGTACGATAACGAGGTCGCACTCTCAAAAGTTGAAGAAGACACGTTAAAGAAGTACTCGATTTATGAATTCCCAACACTGCTGTTAGTCGATGAGAAAGGAGTCGTACTGGAGGCATCGGGTTGGAATCGAGCGTTATTCGTACACTATGACATGTTATTGAAAGGAGGTGGAAGAGATGTTGAATAAGCTTTTAGGTGTGAAGCCGAATGCGTATCCTTGTGACTCAAAAATAAAGCGCAGTTACTGCGGTGCTACTTGTAACACAGTAGGAGACCGTTCTTGGCAGACGTCTTATTATGATAGCGTTACAGGGAAAACGTGTAAGACGATCTATCATTCTTGCTCTTGCTAATCTAGTCATTACATAGACCAGGGATTCGTTCCTGGTCTAAAAACTTATTTGGCGGTAATGCGATGGATATGACTTACTTAAAGAAAAGTTTCGCTTTCATTTGGAAAATCAGTCCCTTATGGTTTTTAGCTTCGATCCTCATTCGAGTAATCACAGGATTACTACCATTAGCTGCTTTATGGGTGACGAAGGAACTCGTCAATGCTGTTGCTGCGATCATCACATCAGCGGACCCTGATTACGAACATGCTTTTATCTTTCTAAGTCTTGAACTTCTCATCGTCGGTCTAGGATCCACCCTTCGGCATGTTTCCGAGATATTCGATGAGCAAATCGAAATCAAACTAGACTACAGAGTGGGGAAGCTTGTTTCAGATAAAGCAGCATCCGTACCACTCAGCTATTATGAAATACCTGAATTTTATAATCACCAGGAACGCATAAGCGGCAACTATGGAAACAAGCTTATGTCACCGGTGAAAAACGTGCTTGATCTTGGTCAGTACTCGATCAGCTTAATTTCTTATCTCTCTTTCTTATTGTCATTCCACTGGGGTCTCATGATATTAAGCTCCATCGCAGCAATTCCGATTTTACTCATGCAAACTCGTTTCGGGAACGAGAAGTTTTTCTTATTAAAGTTTCAAACTCGAAAAGCGCGAGAAGCCAATTTCTTAAATAACCTGCTGCATGATCGGCAATCGGCTAAGGAGATCCGACTCTTTAACCTCGGTCAGCGCTTTATTTCGAATTGGGGACGCTTGTTTTTAGAGAACAATCACGAGATCCTCGCGTTGTTAAAAAAGGAAAAAAAGGTGCAGATCATATTAGATTTCTTTACTGCCGTCTTGTACAGCCTCTCTGCTGCCGTTGTCATCTGGCTGTTAAGAAGTCGCTCGTTAGGAATCGGAGAGTTTGTGTCGATCGGGCAAGCGATCAAAGGCTCTCAATCTTCCTTAAACATGATTGCATCCAACCTTGCAAGAATATATGAAGAAAATTTATACATAGAAGATTTATTCGAGTTTCTCGATTTTCGCGATGAACGGTACACGTTGTCTCATCTCGACCGGTCCACTCCGTTTCCAGAGAAGCTTCAAAACGGTATCTCAATCAGAAATGTGAGCTTTTGGTACCCGGATAGTGACAAAATGGTGCTCGATAATGTTAGTTTTACGATTTCACCTGGAGAGAAGGTCGCGATCGTCGGGGATAACGGGTCTGGGAAGACAACCCTTGTGAAATGTTTATTGGGCATGTACCCAGTCAGCACCGGTGAGATCGTTGTTGATGGCATGAACATCAATGAATACGATCCTTCTACGCTGAAGAATAGTATGACAGGCATTTTTCAAGACTTTATGCAGCTGCCTTTCACTGTTCGAGAAAACATAACGCTAGGCGACATCGATCGTGATGATGATCTTTTGATGCGCAAAGTAGTCAAGCAGTCTGGTATTTTCGATACGATTCAGAAGTTTCCCGATCAGTTTGAGACGAGGTTAGGCAAGCTTCTCGGTGACGGAGAAGATTTATCAGGTGGACAATGGCAGAAGCTTGCGTTAGCACGTGCGTTATTCAGTAAGGCGAACATCATTATACTCGATGAACCGACAGCGTCACTTGATCCGTTAACCGAGCTGAAGATATTCGATCAGTTCAAACAGATCACAGAAGATAAAACGACGATCTATATTTCACATCGCATGGCAGCAGCACGGCTTGCCGACCGCATTCTCGTGATGAAAGCAGGCAAAGTAGTCGAGGTAGGAAGTCACGAAGAATTGATCGCTCGTGGCAATGACTATTACGACATGTTCACGAGCCAGGCTCAATGGTATGCATGATCGGAGGTGTCATGATGGAACTACTCGTTCTTTTCTTACGGATAGGGCTCGCCTCTATCCTCTTAACATCTGCCTATACAAAGATTAAAGAGATGGCAGGGCATATCGAAAGTATAAGAAACTATCGAATCCTGCCTTCAAAGCTCGTTAAAACCGCTGGATACGTGGATGTAACGGTAGAACTACTGCTCGGCACGTGTATTCTAGTCGGACTGCTTTTTAATGGCAGCGTTGCTATTTCTATTTTGTTGATCGGAACCTATACACTAGCCATCGTCATCAACCTTAAAAGAGGGAGAACTGACCTATCGTGTGGATGTGGCGGGATCGTTGGGGAAAACCTCCTTTCATGGAGGCTTGTTTTGCGGAACGTCGGCATCATGATTGGCGCTTCTCTTCTCTTCTTCAGTCAAGTTGATCTAGGTATGCTTGATGCGGTATTGAGCGGAAAGTCGATTCGCGACGTTTATCCTGAATCTTTCTTTATTGCGTTTTGCGGGGGATGGGTAACGCTGATCTGCATCATCATCGTGCGTGAAGTCACAACGCTAAGGAAGCATTTTAAAAGATTGCTAGCGTAAAGGAGGATACAAGAATGAACTGGCAGCTACTGTCTCATATTGGTTTATGGCTCTTTCTATTCTTTCAATTTGCTATATTACTATATTTTCTGAAGCAGGTTACCCACTTTCTTAATCGGTTTAGAAGCAGTGGTGGAACAGTTGAGGAGAAAGCGTTACGAATCGGTGATCCAGCACCGCTTTTTCGCTCGAAGGATCAAAACAATCGTCTTCTTTCTATGAGTGAGTTAAATGGAAAACACACGATCATGATCTTCAGGAGTGCAACATGCCCCACTTGCTCAACACTACTGAGCAATGTGCCACACCTTGCAGAACAATTCGAGGCGAACATGCTTATTGTTTCACAGGAAAAATTAGGGAAGGAATTTTGTCCTTCTATCGCTAATACTTCTTATATAGTCGCTCCAGAATTATTTGAAACGTATTATATTAAAAAAGTGCCGACCATCTTTATCATCGACCCGAGTGGTAACGTCGCAGCTACTGGCGATATGAATGAACTCGACAATCTATTACGCTTCGTTCCGTTGGCCGCCAATATCGCACAGTAGAGACAAGGGGGATCTACATGGTACGTTCTTTCTTCACAAGAACCGCTATCCAATTCTTACTCACATCGATAGGGATCTTTCTCATCGGCTCCCTTCCCTATCTTCTTTTCAATATGGAGTCGCAGCTTGAAGTCCTCAAGATGATCGAACGGAAAGAACTCAATAATACGCTCTTTCTATCAGATAACATCGTGATGAATGTAGGTGCTTATGTTACGAACATCATCGATACCATCGCGGTGATCTTCTCAGGAAATGCCGATCAGTACTATGCGCGTGGTGGCGTGTGGCCGCTGTTCCCTGAGTTTTGGGAGGCCTATCTTCAGTCGATGCAATATTTGATCGCATCTCTATTCATAGCGCTCGTGGCAGCAATTCTCCTGACGATCTTAACGATGTTATTACCCACTCACAGAAGGAGATTACCGAAAGCGTTCCTTTTTGTAATGGAATCATTGCCTGATATTTTTATTATTCTCATTACACAGATCACGATCATTTGGATTTATAAAAAGACGGAGATTCTGTTATTTAACATTACGAGTGGATTCGGAGAACAAGCGATTCTTCTCCCGATCCTCGTTCTCTCATTTCTCCCTGCCCTCTACATCTATAAATACTTGCTGCTATCGTTTGAAGATGAAGAGAAACTTCTCTACGTGGAGCTTGCGCGAGGCAAAGGATTGAATCGTAGTCGCATCTTACTCATACATATTTTTAGAAATTCGATTTTCACTCTCTTCAACCATTTCAAAGGCATCTTCCTTTTTGCATTAGCGAACCTTCTGATGCTTGAAGTGATCTTTGAAATAAAAGGATTTATGACCTTTATTTTTCAAAACGGGGTTCTCAATAACGAGATCGTTACGATGGGATTATTTATGGTGTTCCTTCCATCTTTTCTCTTTTTTACGGTTACACAATGGTTCTTAGAAAAATCCTTTAATGTGATGGGTGATCCTTAATGAAGAAGCTGATTAAACAACCGATGGTCACTGGAGGCACCTTGTTCATCGTCCTCCTTCTCGTTGGAAGTTTTTTGTATAGTGCGCTGGTTGAACCTCCGAAACCGGAGAAGATGCTATACGACAGTAACGGCGATATCATTGCGTTAGCCCCTTTCCCGCCGTCAGCACAGTTCCCTCTAGGTAGTGACATCGACGGAAATAACTTTATGCTGAAACTTCTGGAAGGAGCGAAGTTTACGATTGGCCTGTCGATTCTCGTGGCGTTAGGAAGGATCGTTCTTTCTGCGATCGGGGGCTATTTACTGTTCTTACTCCCCGGGTCTTTTCGTAAATTTCTCGCTGGTCTCGCAGATACGTTTCACTATGCTCCTGTTACGATCTTTACATATGTACTGATCGCACCTGTCGTGATGACGTTCAGCTGGAGCTACAGTACGCCGACGAAGATCATATTCCCTATGCTCGTTCTCGTGCTTATCAGTGTCCCAGTGTTGTCGCTATACGTACAGAAAGAACTCGACCTCATCGCGCAGAAAGAGTTCATCGATAGTGCCAAAGTGATGGGTGGAAGTCACTTTCATATTTTCAAAGCCCACATGGCGCCGTTCTTAAATCCGAAACTGTTGATCATTTTCATTCAGCAAGTCGGACAAGTACTGATTATCTTTGCCCACCTCGGGTTATTGAAAGTATTCATTGGGGGAACAGACGTGAGAGTCCTTGAATATGACTTCGAAACTGGAGATGCAACGACTGCTTCATTTTCTATGTCAAACGAATGGGCAGGCTTGATCGCGCAGAACTTTCAGTACGTGAATTCCTTCCCGTGGATGATCCTTGCACCAGTGACGGCATTTGCGCTGACGATTCTTGCAATAAACGGCATCGTGTATGGATTGAAAGCGAGTCCGACTTATAGAAGAAAGAAGAAGAAGGCTAAAGCATCTAGTCCGAGCTATACCGTTAGTGCGGAGAGCTTTGAGTTGCGGAATTGATGATGAAGGGGATCAGGCATGTGCCTGGTCCCCTCTTTTTAATTCAACTCTTACTTTTTATGTAATTAAATGAAATAATTAGATTATTAAACTAAGGATACGGATCGCTATGTAAGAACATCCAACCTATAGAGGGGGAGAGTTTTAAAGGTGTTAACGATTAAAAATGTTGAAAAGCAGATTAGCGATAAACTAGTTCTCCCAGCGTTTGATTTGGTTATCGAAAAAGGCGAGACCGTTGCACTTCATTCCAACATGAGTGTCATTAGCGAATTGCTTAAAGGTTTCACTGGTCGTGACCGAAGTTTTCAGAGATCTATTCAACTAGACGGCAAGAACATTTCAAAACACAATTCTGATATTGGCGTGTCCTTCTTAAAAGGTGGCGTTTATGAACGATTAAGCGTTCTCGATAACTTTAAATTTTATAGAGGATTATACAAGTCGAATTTACGTATTGAAGATGTTCTTCACCTTGTACAGCTTGAAGATAAGAAGAATGTAAAAGTTAAAAAACTTACCTATTCAGAAGAAAGAAGGATCCAATTCGCTCGCTCCCTCTTTCAGAATCCGCTGCTGTTTGTTTTTGAAGAGCCCGATCAGAATGTCGATATGGAAACGAAAAGGGTGTTTCTCAAACTTGTCACCTATTTAAAGCAACAGCAAAAATGTGTATTGATCCTCACAGGAAACATAGAAAGTGCGATTACACTTGCGGACATTCCATATCGTTTGAATGAAAATGGATTACACGGTTTAGAAAGTGAAGACGACACATCCTCTGAGGAGTCAGAGGACGAAGAAGCTGAGCCGAACGTTTCACCCTCTATTCACTTTAGGAAGATTCCTGCCAAAGTTGAAAAGAAGATTTTATTGTTTGATCCTACGGAAATCAATTATCTCGAGAGTTCTGGAGGGGACGTTACCATCCATGTGAACGGTGAGGAGTTCCAGGGGTTTTTCAGTTTAACGGAATACGAAGAAAAGTTAGCTTCATATGGTTACTTTCGCTGCCACCGCTCATATCTCGTAAACTTAGAAAAAGTAACCGAAGTCATCACTTGGACAAGGAATGCGTATGGCCTCATCCTTGAAGATTCATCAGAGCTTCCACTGTCTAAGAATAAAATGGCGACATTAAGAGAGATACTCGGCATTTAACATGCTCCATTCGGATAAAAATAGACACCATTCATCCCTGCCAATGCTCCATTTAACTTTTTCAGCCTCCGTTTGACGGGATTTTAATGCCTCCTTATCGGTCGTTCTGTAATCTTAGGTTACAAACAACGAGGAGGTATGATGTTGGAGAATATCATAGAGGTACGTTCATTGATGAAAGCATTTGGTAATCAGGTGGCATTAAATGAAGTGGATTTCTCAGTAAAGAAAAAAGAAATCTTTGCGTTTCTAGGACCAAGCGGTTCTGGAAAAACGACGACGATTAAAATTTTGACGGATCAACTTTCACCTACTGATGGTGAAGCTACTGTATTCGGTATAAGCTCCCATCGATTAACAAAGGAAGGTGCGCATCGCAGAATCGGCATTTTAACCGATAATAGCGGACTGTATAATCGACTATCAATCTACGATAACCTTAAGTTGTACTGCGAGCTTTATGGGGTTACACATGCTCGTATCACAGACGTGTTAGAAATCGTAAATTTACAAGATGAGCAGCAGAAGGTTGTTTCTCTGCTATCTAAAGGGATGCTGCAACGCGTTCTTCTTGCGAGAGCCCTTTTGCATAAACCAGACCTTCTTTTTTTAGATGAGCCGACCTCAGCCCTGGATCCTGCTAACTCGAGACATATTTACCGTGGCTTGCGTGAGCTGAATAACGAAGGAACAACGATCTTTTTGACGACGCACGACATGAGCGAAGCAGAGTTACTTTGCGATCGAGTTGCGTTTCTTCATGAAGGGAAGATTCAGTTACTCGATGAACCGAAGAAGATAAAAAGACAGTTCTCAGATTCAACGATTACGGTGGAGTTAAACGATGGAAGGAAAGTTGTTATGAAGAATGGACCAGAAGATGCTGAACGAATGCATCAGTATATGTCGAGCAGCCAGGTCGCCTCGATCTATTCAAACGAGCCGACGTTAGGAGACATCTTCATCAACGTGACAGGGAGGGAATTGGTATGACTTTTTCGATGAGGCGCGCGTATGCGATCTTCCAAAAAGATGTAAAAGATTTAACGAAAAATTTATTCGTCATCACGACTGCACTCTTACCGCTCATATTAGCCGTTTTCTACGGTACATCTGATCTTATATCGATCGAAACTCACTACACTGTTATCAACCTTACGTTCGCTGCAGTAGCCGTCTTTATTCAGAGTGCCTTGATAGCTGAAGAGAAGGAGAAAAATACGTTAAGAGGACTCATGCTTTCCCCTGCCACGCTATCAGAGATTCTCGGTGGCAAAAGCGCGCTAACGTTCCTTTTTACAATCGCGACGATCGTTGTTTGTTCCTTCATTACTGGGTATGAGCCTTCGAATCTAGTTGTAGTAGGATTTGCTATTCTTCTTTCCACGGTGTTTTATATCGCGCTGGGTACGCTTGTGGGATTGCTATCGAAGTCCGTCATGGAAGCCTCGGTCATGGTGCTGCCGGTGATGTTTATTTTCGGATTCGGGTCGGTCCTGCAATCCTTCGCGGACAAATATGCGATTCTAGCATTTATCGAATATATGCCGAACGTGCAGCTTATCGAGTTAGCGAACAAAGTGGAGAATAGTGTAGGTATGACTGAATTCTTGCTACCTTTATTCGTCATCGCAGGATGGGCGGTTGTTACCGGCATATGCGTAGTCATAATGTATAAGAAAAGAGCTTTGGATGATTAGAAATTATGAAGAGCGAGGGTCAAGCACTGACCCCCGCTCTTTTTCATTTATTCATAAACCATTCGATAAAAAGAATATATCCTGCAAAAACAGCAAGTGCAAACCATAGGAACCAATCTGGTACGTACTCCCATCCAAACATTGTTTACCTCCAAAAGAAAGCTTTTGTGGAAGATTGCCGTCATTTTAATCCTCATAAGAGGCTACATAGCCGCTACCACAGTTATTCTAACTCGTATGCGCTAGCTGAGAATAACTCCGTTCCGCTTTTAATAGGACAAGAGTCAATAGGACACCTATGAGCGCTAACCCTCCAAAGAATAAGTACACAACGAAAATATTAAAGAAATCATATAGGTATCCGCCAACAAACGTACAGAACCAGTTTCCGATACCATTTCCCACTGCAGCATATAACGTTACCGCCGTTGCATCCATATTGATTGGAGCGATTTCCTTAACATACTGAAGACCAGCTGGAATAAATAAGCCTAGGGAGAACCCTTGGATAACTGTCGTTGCATAGATAACCGTTAAGCTTGGTTCAAAGAAATAAAGCACCCACCTTAGCATGGAAGCTATACCGGCGAATAATACTACCATAAGTAACCCATACCGCTGAATCCATTTTCCTGAGATTCGCATGAATGGAATCTCTAATAGGACGGCAAGCATAAACGCAAGTCCAATCCCCGCATACGTTCCTCCGCTATCTTCTACAAACAATCCAAAGTACGTATTATTTGATAAGTTCGGTCCGAAGATCATGAACGTCACGATGAGAAACAGAAGAAACTTTCGGTAGACTAGTAGCTTTCTCATCCCATTCTTCAGGTCCACTTTCTTTGTCTGACGCTCACTCGGTGAACGCCACGCGAGGATAGAAGCTAGCGTAAGAGAAATCAAGAATGCGTAAAAGATAACCCCTGGTCCTAAGACTGACTCTGATAGTTTTCCCATAATGAAAACGGCTAGACCGAATCCTAACGAGCCAAACAGTCGTATATTTCCATAGTTATAGTTCACCTTACCTGTGTACTTTAAGGTAATACTGTCTGAAACGGGAATGATCGCACTCTGAAAGATTGCGACGACGATAGCGATCACGAGAAACCAGTAAAAGCCATCAAAAACAAGGTATCCCATTCCGGCGATACCCGTTAAGAGTGCTGTTAAGGTGAGGACTCGAGTCGGTGACTGCGTGGCGTCACACACCATCCCCCATATTGGTTGAAAGAAAATCATGATGATCGGTCCGAGCGACATGATCATACCGATCTGCGAACCGTTCAGATTTTCTACTTGTTTTAAATAGACGCTCAACAACGGAAATAAGCTTCCCACCCCGAAAAAGGCGAGTAAGTAGAATCCTTGTAGCGTAAGTATGTTTTTCTTTGCCTCCTGCATCGTGCACCTCCGTAATGAGCTACCTTATATTGTAAGCCCATCTTGGAAATAGTCAATAGCGGGGGCAGGAAGGTGCCTAGCTCCTCGTTAAAAAATATAAAAACCACACAGCATGGTTCTGTTCATCCGCCGCTGCTCGCTTAAAGACCTCCTTGATATAGGAATCCTGCGTTTGATCCGCGATGTCGAGGTAAAAGTCGACAGCTTTTTGCTCATCTTCAATCGAGTACTTAAGTCCAGAAATGTAAGAGGTGGGACACTCTTCGATTAATTGCGGTGAATGCTGTTGACCCGTTAACTGTGTATAGATAGTTGTGAACGCTTGATAATGATTGACTTCATCTTGTCGAATCTCTAGAATTTGATCCTTCGTCTTCTCATTCGGTGCCAGTTGAGCGAGTATGTCATAACACTGAATCGCGCTATACTCCCCATTGATGGCAGTCGCGATATCCTCAACAAGTGTGCGGTATACATGATGCATGCTGTTCTCTCCCTTATTTAGACCCAAGATAGAACAGTATATGTGGGAAGCCTATTAAATAGTGAAAAAAGCAGGCAGAGGAAAAACGTTTTCCCTGCCTTCCCCACTATTAAACAATTTACTCATCCACCGTCTTTAAGAAGACTTTGTTAGAAAAACCGCCTCGTTCTTTCTCTTTTTCCTCTCTTGCAACTTCTATATCCTCATACCCTTTTCCATGAACACCTGCTAAAGCACAAATCACTTCCACCACATCCCCAAGTTCTGAGATCGCCTCTTCATTTGAACTCACTTCAAGATATTCGTTCACTTCCTCAAGAAGCTTTCTTCTAAGCTCTATCTTGAATGCTTCGTCAGATAGCGTGATAGCTTCATAGGTTTTTCCATTCTCTGAAATGATTTCAGGAATTCGATCTCTGACTAGCTTATTGTATTCCGGCATGTTTCTTCTCCTGAACGACCTTATGAAACAGATCTGTTAATGTACCAGAACAAATCGTCACCCCGCTCGTATGGTAAAACGAACTTGAAGTGACAGGATCCGTTATCTCCTCTCCAGAGTAAAGATAGACAGGAATACCGAGGCCAAGCGCGATGCCAATCTCGATGTGCGTCCCTTTCCCACCAGGGAGAAGTGCGATAAGAAAATCGGACTCTTTCACTGCGTCGAGTTCTGAAGTGCCTATTCTCCCAAGTTCCTCAAACGTTGTCGCTCTCTCATTCTTCGTCCAATCATATGTATGTGTGTACCCTTCATTCTTTAATAAATCACGAAGCTCTTGTACCTGTGCTTTGTTTTGAAAACTTGATGCGATATAGAATTTCATTGTCCTTCTCCTCACCTTTCCTTCATATCTATCCTGATTTTACAGCAAACTGCTTGTTCATTTCCTTTTTTAGCTTCCTTTCCATCCTCTCTTCATACATCGGTGACTTCTTCATCTTCTTCACCCGCATCTTCCCAATTACATATCGAACAGACTCATTTTTCGTGATGAGCGGCTTCGCTTCAGGCATTTTTGTAAGGTCTACAAACCACGCGAATGCCATGAGTGCGATGATGTTTTCTTCAATCTTCTCTTCATCAGGCGCTTCTCCTCCGCCAAAACCAAATATTCCACCTAAATTTGCGAGAATCTCAAGGAATAGTTCCACGTGCCGTTTCCTCCCTCTCTTCTACTCTTATTTTTATATACGGACCATCTAGGTCATTTGTTTCATAAAGGGAGAAAGAGTGTTGAAGCTTTGTTTAAACAATTCATTTCCGAGGTATACTCATGTGAATTGTTTTCCTTTCCAACCATTTCTTTTATTGAGATGGTTGGCATTCTACAGCTTAAAAAGGAGTGACGTGATGAGTATTCAAAAGAGTGCAGAGAGTTCGAGTCTTGCAGAAGTGATCGACCGCATCCTTGATAAAGGCATTGTCATCGATGCATTCGCGCGTGTTTCGCTCGTTGGGATCGAGATTCTTACGGTTGAGGCAAGGGTAGTTATCGCAAGTGTCGATACGTGGTTACGTTACGCGGAAGCCGTCGGACTACTTCGAGATGACGTTCAGGAAGAAGGTCTTCTTCAGCAATCAAACGAGCGCGCACAGTTTAGCATGTAGTACGTTGGATTCATTTTTCGGAAAATTGAGTAATTCGTACCACGGAGGGGGTATCTCATGAGTAAACCCTTTGGGAAAGCGCTCGATAAAGTCACGGAAAAAGTTGTTGAACATACGCCTGAGCATATTAAAGAAAAGGTAAAGGACACGGTTCAAGATCATGCGCATGAAACGTTTAAGGAAAACGTACAGGAAGGTGTTCAATCAAAGGTAAATCAGGCGTCTGAACAGCTTCAAAACACAAAAGAAGAGAATGCTTCCAAGGTTCACAGCACGGCAGAGAAAGCGAAAGAAAAAGTGCAGGACGCTCTTCTATCTGTAAAAGAAAAGGTGTCGACGGCAAAGGAAGCTGGTGATGCATTTCAAGAGGAAGTCTCCTCTTCTCGCGAAAGTAAAACGATTAAAGGCGTGCATGACATCAAGAGTTCAACAAACATCAAAAGCTCTACGAATATCAAGAGTTACCAGAACATTAAAACATCCAAAGACATCAAAACGATCAGTTCGTAACTACTGAAAGGAGAGAACATCATGGCTATTCAAAAAAGCGCAGAAAGTTCAAGTCTTGCAGAGGTAATCGATCGCATCCTCGATAAAGGAATCGTAATCGATGCGTTCGCAAGAGTTTCAGTTGTAGGTATTGAAATTTTAACAGTTGAAGCACGTGTCGTCATCGCAAGTGTAGATACATGGTTACGTTACGCGGAGGCGGTTGGGTTACTTCGTGATGACGTACAAGAGAATGGACTAGCGAATCAGCAGAACGAACGCAGCCCTCAATTTAGTATTTAATTCAAACGGGGATTGGTGTCTTAAGAAGGCACCTTTCCCTTCCATTACGTTTGCAGGAGGCCACTATGGAAATTAAACAGATCATGGGTAATGTTGCCGAGTTTCTTAATGAAAACGTTGCTCCCGTTCATAAGATTACCTCAGTTGAGGCGAATGAAAACGAAGGCTGGAGAGTTACGGCTGAAGTCATTGAAGAAAAAGAATATATGAAGCGATATGCAAAGGATGAATTGGTCGGCTCATACGATGTCCTTTTAAATGAAAACAAAGAAGTCACGTCGTTTAAACGCCGAGACGTTCGTTATCGCAGTGCGATTGGCGAGGAAGCATAGCGAGATCAGGAGGTCGACACGATGTCAGTTTTAACCCAAAAGATGAAAAAAGATAAACATGCATTACTTGAAGACGACGCAACTAAGAAGCTTATCGACCGCTCGCTAACCTACATTGAAGCAGGGTACCCTGTTCATTTCACCGGTCCATCAGGGGTTGGGAAAACAACGGTTGCACTTGCACTAGCTAAAATGCGAAAGCGACCCGTCATGTTGATGCACGGTAATCATGAGTTAAACAATCGGGACTTGATAGGGAATTTTACGGGTTACTCAAGTAAGACCGTGATCGACCAGTACGTTCGCTCAGTCTACAAAAAGGATGAAAACGTTTCTGAACAGTGGCGGAACGGGCGGTTACTTGAAGCGGTGAAGAACGGGTATACGCTCGTATACGATGAGTTCACTCGGTCAAAGCCGTCGACGAACAATCTTTTTCTATCCATTTTGGAAGAAGGCGTGCTCCCTCTATACGGCACAAAAGCAACCGAACCGTTCGTTCGTGTTCACCCAAAGTTTGCGGTTATTTTCACGAGCAACCCTGCAGAATATGCAGGCGTTTATGAGACGCAGGATGCGCTGCGCGATCGCTTGATTACGATCAACATGACGTTAAATGATACTGACAAAGAGGCTCGCATTCTTGAGAATAAATTCGATCTTTCTTCAGATGAAGCGAAAGCGATCACGTCTCTTGTGCACCAAATCCGGAGCCACTACTCAAATGAGAACCACGGGCCAAGCATACGCGCCTCTCTCATGATCGCCCGTCTTACAGAGGAAGCAGACATTCCAATTCAAGGGAATCACCAAGACTTTCAGCGCTTATGCATCGACATTTTAGGCGATGGGTTGAGCCGGGAATTGGATTCTGAGAATCCGATCGCCGATGCGGAAGAACGCATCATAGAGGCATGCAGCAATATGAGACACCAGTCGTAAAGGAGCGGTTTAAGAATGAGCCAAGACACAGGCATTTATATTTTTTGTGCGATTCAAACAGAGAAGAAACAGCAATTCGGCGCAGTGACGATCGAAGGCGTCGATCATGAAACGTTTACGATTCACTATCAAGACGCTGCGATGGTTGCAGCGGAAGTACCGATGAAAATTTATCATCCGAAGAAAGATAATCTGATGATGCATCAGAGCACCGTTTCTCGTGTGATGGAAAAAAGTGATACGGTCCTTCCGATCAGCTTTGGGAACGTCTTTCATTCAGAGGAAGATGTAAAAGTTCTTCTCGAAAACCTTTACCCTCAATTCGAAAAGCTTTTTCCTGCCATCAAAGGGAAGATTGAAGTTGGGCTAAAAGTAATCGGCAAGAGCGAATGGCTCGAATCAAGAGTGAACGAAAATCCAGAGGTTGAAAAGATGGCTTCTAATGTAAAAGGAAAATCTGAAGCGGCTGGCTACTACGAACGAATTCAGCTCGGTGGAATGGCGCAGAAGCTTTTCGCTTCCCTTCAACAAGAAATCAAAGAAGACATTTTTAACCCATTAGATGAAACGGCTGAAGCTTCAAAAGCAAATGATCCGATTGGAGAAAAGATGTTATTGAACGCTTCGTTCCTCGTTGACCGGGAAAAAGAGGAAGCATTCGATGCAGTGGTCAATGAGGCGCATGATAAGTGGAAAGACAAAGTTGAGTTTCGTTATACCGGGCCTTGGCCTGCCTACAACTTCGTTAATATTCGCTTGAAGGTTGAAGAAGGTGCATGATCCATAAACTGGTGACCTCACCCATCAACCTTGTGATCAAAGTCGGTGAGAAAATAAAAGAAGAAGCAGACAAAGAACTATACGACCTGCCTACGATTCAGCAAAAGTTAATTCAGCTGCAGATGATGTACGAGCTAGGCGAAATTCCTGAAGAAGCGTATAAAGAAAAAGAAGAAGAGCTGCTCCTGCGTTACGAGACAGCGAAGCGTTTAGAAATGGAACAGTGGGAAGAATTAACGAAAAAGAAATGAGGGTAACCGATGAGTCTTCTCTATTTATATAGCTTTATTCCAACAAGTGAATCTAACCAGCCGCTCCCCTCTTTAAAAGGATTCGATGGTGATCGCGAACTATACATGATTTCGATCGGTGATGTGACCGCAATCGTGTGCGATGTCGCGGCGTCTGAAGAAACGATAAAAGAAAAGATGGATCAAGATGTAGAGTGGCTTCAGGAAAAAGCATTTCACCACCATGAAACGGTGCTGCAGCTTACCAAAATCTATACGTTAATTCCGTTAAAATTTTGTACTCTGTATAAATCAGAAGACAGTTTGCGAAACACCGTCGAAAGCAACCAGGAAAAGCTGCGGGAAACTTTCTCCCTATTAGAAGGCAATGAAGAATGGAACGTGAAGATCTACTGCGATGATGAAGCGCTGCGAAAGCAAATTAGCGAACAAAGTCCTTCTATACAAGCAAAACGGGAAGAAATCGAGGCGCTTTCGCCAGGGAAAAAGTTTTTCGAGCGTAAGAAAATGGATCAGTACATCGACCAGGAGCTTGAGAATGAAAAGACCTCATTCTGTGAAGGAATTCATGAAGCGTTAAAAACACATTCGATCTTAGGGAACATCAAGAAAAACTGGAACAAAGACGTGACGGGACGACAAGAAAAAATGGCTTGGAACAGTGTGTTTCTCCTTCCCCAAGATGAGGTGGAAGCCTTCATTAAAACGTTTAAGGGATATGAAGAGAAATTCACCGCCTCAGGGTGGCAATTCGAGGCCTCAGGTCCTTGGCCTGCCTATCATTTCTCTAGTTTCACTTCATAAAAAAGGGAGGATGCGCCATGCCTGTGAAAGAGTCCCTCGAAAACAAAGACATTGCACTGATCGATATTCTAGATGTGATTCTCGACAAGGGCGTTGCCATTAAGGGCGATTTACTTATATCCATTGCGGGCGTTGATCTCGTGTACTTAGATTTACGAGTGTTGATTTCATCTGTTGAAACGCTTGTCGAGCAGCAGGTGGGGGCACTTAGTTCGGAACAATTTGATGAAGAAAGGGAGGATTTGATTCATGCAACTGGCCAAGTCGACAGATGGAAGGATTAATATCGATCAAGAAAATGCTGAAAAAGGATTAGCGCAGCTTGTTCTCACGGTAATTGAATTACTAAGGCAAATCGTTGAACGAAATGCGATGAGGCGCGTCGAAGGCGGTTCCCTTACCGATGAGCAAGTTGAAAATCTTGGCGTTGCTCTTATGACGTTAGAAGAAAAAATGGAAGAGTTACGTGATGTATTCGGTCTTGAAGCGGAAGACCTGAACATCGATCTCGGTCCACTAGGAAGCTTGCTTTGATATTCATGGAGATGTGGAGGTGTCACGATGGGAGTTGAACACCCGGTACAATCGAATACGATTGTCGACGTATTAGAAAAAGTGTTGGACAAAGGCGTCGTTGTTGCTGGTGATATTCGCGTTGGAATTGCGGATGTCGAGCTTTTAACAATTAAAATTCGTTTGATCGTTTCCTCGGTTGATAAAGCGAAGGAAATCGGAATGGATTGGTGGGAAAACGATCCTTACTTAAGTTCGAAGGCAGCCGACCAGAACACAAAGGCGCTTGAGGAGGAAAATAAAAAGCTGCATGAAAGACTTGAACAGCTTGAAAGAAGACTTGAAACGAGCGAGGCGAAACCACGGTACTAACCGTTAATTTGAAGGGAGAATAACATTATGAGCGTTGAAACAGCTGCTATCACTGAAAAAGACAGTGTTCTTGAATTTTTCGTACAAGCATCGAACAAGCACGACTTCTCTTTAGACATCACGTTGAATCTAAAAGGCGCGATGGTGACAGGCACCCTCGTTTCTGCAGGTGAATACTTTTCAACACTAAGCGAATCGTTTGAAGATGAAGGTGACGTTTCTCAGAAACTAAGTGAAGAATTAACGAAGGCTGGGGAAGCTGTTGAAGGCAGTAGTGTTAAGGATGCACAGTTCATTCATTTGAAAAATGCGAGGGTGTATTGCGGAGATACGAAACCTACTCCATCGAAAGGAAGCATCCTATGGAGAGGCAAACTCACGGAAGTCGATGGCTTCTTTCTTGGAAGGATTTCAGAATCGAAGTCAAAGGATCAGCAGAATGGGTGAATTGTCAGCGGTGCCGGAATGGGAGCTAGCCCCACTCCGGCACCACTGCTTTACAATTTCCCTTTTTCATAATCTTCTTTCCACACCGCATCTGGTACTAACCTTCCACCAGTCGCCCACACAACATGTGTCCCTTTCCCGCTACCTTGTTTCGCTACATGGACAGGACCTATCATTCCTGCTAGTGCGGATGGCTCGAGCTTGATTCCTTCTGCGTTATAGAGCATATGCAGGAGGCGGTACAGCCTCTCATCCTCAATCGTATACACACCATCAATATATGTCTTCACCCGCTGACCTACATACTTCGATGGGCGACCCACTGCAAGGCCGTCTGCAGCTGTCAGGTTGTCGATGCCAAAGTCTTGCACACATACCTTGTCGTGCTGGTTCGTCATTAACCCGATCAGCATTGACGGTGAATGCGTAGGCTCTGAGAAATAACAATGTACGTGATCACCGAAGACTTGATTGAGTCCAAAGGCGATGCCGCCCGGTCCTCCACCTACACCGCATGGGAGATAAACCGTTAAAGGGTTATTTTCATTAACCTGTATGTTCCGTTCATCTAACTGCTTCTTCAAGCGTAATGCAGCTACTGCATACCCCATGAAGAGATCTTTCGAATTTTCATCATCGACATAGTAACAGGTGAGCTTTTCTTCACACTGCGCCCTACCTGCATCGACCGCTACACTAAAATCTCCTTCATGCTCGATTACGGTTGCACCCTTTTCTCGCAGTAAATCTTTCTTCCACTGCTTGGCGTCACTCGACATATGTACCGTAACGTTGAATCCAAGTTTTGCAGGTAAAATTCCAATACTAAGGCCAAGGTTTCCCGTCGAACCTACCATAATCGAAAATGCTGAAAAGAACTCTTCAAACTTTTTGTCAGCTAGCACACTATAGTCATCGTCTTTCGATAAGATGTTATGACCGAGTGCGAGCTTCTCTGCATGTTTGATCACTTCATGAAAGCCGCCTCTCGCTTTAATGCTTCCTGCGACCGGAAGACGGTCATCTTGTTTGAGTAGGAGCTTCCCTTTTATTGTTGTGCTGTACTCCTTTTCAAGTGCCGTTTTCATTTCGTCGATCTCGGTTAAAGGCGATTCGATCACGCCATCCGTTTCAGGGAATACCTTTTTAAAATAAGGTTCGAATCGTTCGAAGCGCGCCTCTGCTTCCTTAATGTCTTCGAGTGTTAAATCAAGTCCTGAGGGTGAGAAACCCTTGCTTGGATTTTGCCAAAATACTTCTTTGTATTGAATGAGGTTGTCTAGTAGAGGATATTTGATTTTCCAATCTTGAAGGGATTTTCCTGCTATTAACATATGTAGAATTGCCTCCTTTTCAAAAATTGTTTTAAGGTGAGATAGGCTCGTGCCTGACCCCACCTCTTACCTATTCAAACAATTTCATTATATCTTCTTCTACACTTTTCTCTACAGCTCCTGTTCCACCTAATATTGTGAAGTTGTATTTATGATTCTTTACAATGTACGCCTCTATTGTTGGATCAAGCTCTGCCTTTGGTGTTAAAAGCATCGGCTCACTGAACTTGGCTGAGAGAACTGAGCCTGTGAGAGCGTCAGCGTAGGATGATCCTGTTGCGAGGGTAAGAGATTGCGAGTCTCGTCCGAAGTAGTCTGCAATCGCAACTGACGTTTCATAGCGGTCGCTTCCTGCTAACCGCTCAGGGTCTGGTAGACTACCAAATACGCCTTTTCCAATCACTCCCGTTCCTCCTACTGCAAATGTACTTTTATAATCAGAAAGTACATCACTTGTTGCCGCTGGAATGGTATCAGTTTCAGTCAGCAGGATCGGCATCCCTAGCTGCGCAGCCACTGGCGCAATGGAGAGTGCATCAGGAAAGTCCTTACCGTATGCTACGATAGCCTCATTTGAAGTCGGAAGCTTTTCTGCTATCGCCGCTGCCGTTTCATAGCGATCGCTCCCTGAAATACGATTTACAGCAATACCTAAATCAGTTTCAATATACCTCGCGACATCTTCTGATATCGCACCTTTTCCTCCAACGATCGTTACCTTCTCAGTCTTCAGCAGTTCCAACGCTTTCTCTGTTACTTTCGTAAGCGTATCTCTCTCCGTTAATAGAATCGGAGCATCGAGGTGATGTGCAAGTGGTGCTCCTGCAAGAGCATCAGGAAAATTGTCTCCAGTTGCGAGAACGACATTCTCAGCTTTTCCTTCAATCCGTTCATGCATAGCGATTTTCACCGCAGTATCATAGCGATCCTCTCCTGCAATTCGATCGATATAAGGTTCAACTTGTTCATATTCTAGGACATTTAGTTCATATTCTTTGCCATTAGCCAGATTGGCACGATCCATCGTTTCTATGTAATAAGTTCCTGGAGCTAGAGCGTAGACTGCACTGAAACTAATCTCGGTCGACTCATGATGCGGCTTGATTTCATTCTTATTAATATCGTACAGATTGACATGGAGGTCCATGTCAGAAATTTGTCCATCCGTCTGGTAAATTGAAAGTTCAACGTCTTTGAATTCACTAACCTTCAATTTGAAGACGTCTTTATCACCCTCTGAAAAAGTTCCACGCATATTTTCAGAGGGTGTAATGGTTTGATTCACTTCATCAATGGAATCATTTGGCTCATTTTCATTGAGAATCTTGTATTCAACGGCTCCCTGATTTGTAACAGATGACGTTTGTTTCTCATCTCCTGAACCGTTCGTTGCTAAAGTAGAGGTACCTATCACGAGACTTCCAGCTAAAAATACCGCGGATACACCAATCATTTTCTTCAAATCGTTCATTCCTCTCGAGTAATAATGTATGCCTTCTACTAATACCCTTACATTCCATTAATTAACATAAAAAAAGAGAGAACCAGACAATAGTCTGATTCTCTCTAGCACGATTAGTAGAATTTAGTTCTCTACATCATAGTCTTGCTTGAAATTCAAAGCTTGCTTCTCAAAATAAGGATCACCGGTGATCTGATGTAGATACTCCAGTTGTTCGATATGAATCATATGATAGCGAACACTCTGGACATGATGATCGCGGCAGTAATAACTAACTTCACCTTCGACTCGATAGACAGGAAGATAGTGTTTTACTGTCGTAATCGCACCCTGCAGATAACGTTCTGTCTCCTCATCTTGCTGCAGCAAATAATAATCATACACACCAAAAATCGCGAATAAGAAACCATTAAGGGCATACGTTGGTTCTTCTCGTGGAAACTCTTCTAGCCATAGGTAACCCTCATCATCGATCATCGAAACCCATACATCATTCTCACTTCTAAGATTCTTTAGGCTTTGAAACGTCTTATGCGCTGCATCAAGATATTTTTCCTCACCAGTGACCTGATATAATCTTGTGAATGATGAAAGGATTTGGCCCTGCGCCATTGCTGAATACCACGTTCCTTCCATAATATCCTCACCAAACCCATGCAGATCAAAATCATTTTCGTAAGGAAAATAGAGCCCACCGTTATATTCATCAGCTACTTCTAGTAGTTTATCTCCATGCAAGATTGCTTTTTCTAAAAATGCTTCATCATTCGTTTGTTCATAGCTAATGAGAAAGGATTTTGCATAGCGTCCAATTTTTAAAGGATGGTAATACAATTCACCATTTTGATTGTACTGTACGATCCCATTCTCATCTGTCGGCTCATCGGGATTTAATGGCACAACTCCTCCTATATATGGAACTTCATCTGATGGCACTTCTATGATTTCAGTCGACCCGATACGGAAGCCATAGTCTTCGTTTATTTCGCTAGTATGTTTGATTTGATCTGATGCAAGTTCTTCATATAAACCTTCAGATAATACTCCCTTGCCGCCAAGAAGTGTGTACTTGTGCATTCTATTATTCTGGTAATAGTCTTTCGTGGCTGCATGAAGCTCATCTTTTGGCGTTAGCAGCAATGGTGCTGATTGTTTTGCTGAATAAACTGAACCTGCGAGAGCATCTGCAAAACTTGCTCCTGTTGCTAGGTTAGATGAAGGTGTTGGCCAATCAAAATATTCAGCGATCGCAACTGACGTACTGTAACGATCTTTTCCTGAAATTCGTTCGGCATCAGGTAACTCTTTAAACACTTTCTCGCTGATCACACCTGTTCCTCCAACAGCAAGTGTTCCTTCATACGCTTTTAAAGCCGTGGCTGTAGCTTCAGGAATACGTTTTGTGTCAGTTAAGAGAATAGGCATGTTACTTTTTGCAGCGTATGGAGCGATCGATAGTGCATCCGGAAAGTTGCTTCCGTAGGCTACGACAGCTTTGTTCGTGTTTGGAAGCTTTGATGCGATAGCAGCTGCGGTTGCGTAGCGGTCTTTTCCTGAAATACGATCAACTTCGATACCTAGTTTCGTTTCAAGGGTATCCTCAACATCTTCTGACACCGCACCCGTTCCACCAACGATCGTGACCTTTTTCGTTTCAAACGATTTTAATGCTGATTCCGTTGCTTCTGGCAGCTTGTCTTTCTGAGTTAATAAAAGCTCAGCATCGAGGTGATATGCGAGAGGTGATCCTGCTAGGGCATCCGGAAAATTCTCGCCTGATGCAAGAACAATGTGTTCAGCTCTGCCATATGCACGTGAGTTTATCGCAATCTTTGCAGCAGTCTCATACCGATCCGTTCCTGAGATTCGATAGATCGCCCCTTCATTTTCCTTTGGTACATATGCATTCAGCTCATATTTCTTACCATTGTTCATATTGGCAAGATCTGACGCTTCGATGTAATACGTCCCTTCTTGAACCAAATACCAGGATCTAAACGTCGGATCAACATGAAAAGGATGAATTTCCTGTTTATCACTGTTATATACGTTTGCATGCATCTTCATATCCTTTTTTCTTCCATCTTCTTGCGAAAGAAGTATCGCTAAATCGTGATAGCCTTCACCCGTTACCTGTACTTTATAAAAGTCTTTATCATCCTTAGAGAAAGTACCATGTACGTAGTCTTTGTTTGTCAGTGTTTGATTTGCACTGCTAAACGTATCGTTTATTTCTACTTCATCTATGTAGTTATGCTGATTTGATTTTGATTCGCCATTTGCAAGGACCGTGGGCCCTGAAAGTAAGCTTGTGGCCATCAAAACTGAAGATAAGATTCCAATCGATTTTTTCACTAGATTCGTTCTCCCTTTACCTGTTTAATAGTGGAATCAAGCACGTTCTTGGAACGTGCCTGACCCCTTCTCATTTACGATGATAGTTCAAAGTCAGCTCTAAACTTTGAAGCTTGCTCTTCAAAGTAAGAACCTCCTGTAATTCGATTTAAATACTCAAGTTGAGCGATATGAATCATGTGGTAACGGTCGCTCTGCACATGATGATCGCGACAATAGTAGCTGATTTCCCCTTCCACTCGATATACAGGAAGATAGTGTTTAACAGTAGTGATCGCACCCTTTAGATAACTTTCTGTCTCCTCATCTTGCTGCAATAAATAGTAATCATACACCCCAAAAATCGCGAATAGGAAGCCATTCAGTGCGTAGGTTGGCTCTTCACGAGGAAACTCTTCTAGCCATAAGTAACTCTCATCGTCTACTAATGAAACCCACACATCATTCTCGCTCTTAAGATTTTTCAAGCTTTGAAACACCTTATGTGCAGCATCTAAATATTTCTCATCACCTGTATAGTTATATAACCTTGTAAATGTCGAGAGGTTTTGACCTTGCGTCATTGCCGAATACCAAGGTCCTTCCATTATATCTTCTCCAAATCCATGCAGGTCAAAATTATTGGTATAAGGAAAATAAAGTCCGCCATTATGTTCTTCAGCCATTTCTAATAGCTTATCTCCATGTAGAATGGCTTTTTCTAAAAATGCATCTTCTTTTTTCTTTTCATAGCTAACTAGAAAGGATTTTGCATATTTTCCTATTTTCAAAGGATGGTAATGCAGCTCACCTTCTTGATTATACATTACAATCCCATTCTCATCTGTTGGCTCATCAGGCTCTAGTGGCACGACAGCACCGACGTACGGGACTTTATCTAATGGAACGTCTACAATGTCAGTTGAACCGATTCGAAAACCATATTCTGCGTTTATTTCCGCTACGTGCTCTAATTGAGCTGCAAGATCAGCTGGTTCTTCTTTCTGAGTAGCTGTCCCAGTCGTTTCTTCTGATCGTGTCATGAATACACTTCCAAAGATGATAATGAGTGCAACTAATGATGATAAAACTAGTATTCGTTTATTTGATTTTTTCACTGCTTTTATCCCCCATGTTACTGTCGATATAAAATAGATTCCAAATAAGAGAGAACCAGACGGTGGTCTGGTTCTCACTATTTATTTACCTTGCTGAATTTCAACCAACTCATCTATGACGCTCTTTGAAATTGCTCCTTCTCCTCCAAACAACCTGTAGTAATTCGCTTCATTCTCTTTAAGATACTGCTTTGTTGATGGAGCGAGCTTGTCCTTAGGTGTAAGCACCATTGGAGCGCCAAGTTTTGCCGACTGAATCGACCCAGCGAGTGCGTCTGCATATCCTTCACCTGTAGCAAAGTTAACCGTAGGGATTGTCCAATCGAAATATTCTGCTACAGCGACCGATGTACTATAACGATCTTTTCCTGAGATTCGTTCAGCGTCAGGCAGGTTATTAAATACGTTTTCACTTATAACACCCGTACCGCCTACAGCAATTGATTTGCCGTAATTCTTAAGTGCTTCTTCTGTGGCTTCAGGAGTCTCATTCTTTCCAGTTAAAAGAATAGGTATGCTGTTTTTGGCTGCATAAGGAGCGATGGAGAGCGCATCAGGATAGTCACTGCCATAAGCAACCACTGCTTTCTCTGAATCTGGAAGCTCTGCAGCAACAGCAGCAGCAGTCGCATAGCGATCTTTTCCTGAAATTCGATCAACGTTCATGTTCAGTTCATTCTTTAGATAGTTCTCAACTTCTTTTGAAACAGCACCTGTTCCACCTATAATCGTTACATTCTTAGTTTTGAATGTTTCCAACGCTTTTTCAGTTGCTAATGGCAGCTTGTCTTTCTGTGTCAATAGCAATTCAGCGTCAAGATGGTAAGCGAGCGGTGACCCAGCTAGAGCATCTGGGAAATCTTCACCCGATGCTAGTACGATATTTTCTGCGTACCCATAAGCTCTTGATTCGATCGCTATATGCGCAGCCGTCCAATATCGATCTTTTCCAGCAGTCCAGCGTACAACATCTTCTGATTCCCCTGTCACATACGTTACAAATTCGTATTTCTTCCCATTATTAATGTTCGCTAAGTCTTGAGCTTCAAGATAGTAAGTACCAGGCTTTACAAAATATGTTCCAGAAAACATATTAAACGCAGAATGCGGATGAACTTCTTCTTTATCACTGTTATAAACGTTTACGTGCATTTTCATATCCGTTTCATTAACCCCGTCTGGATATAAAGCTAAAAGCAATTGTTGATACCCTTCTCCACCGACTTCCACTTTATAATAATCCACATCGCTTTCAGAAAAAGTCCCGTGAACAGCCGTTTTGTTTGAAAGAGTTTGGTTTGCACTACTAAACGTATCATTGAGCTCAACTTCATTAATATATGTATACTCTTCCATGTCATTTGGCAGATTACCCTTCGCATGTGCGACTGGACCTGCTAGTAAGCTCGTCGCCATCACAACTGAGGAAAGTATTCCGATCGATTTTTTCACTTTCATGCTCCCTCCGTTTAATAGTTTAATTGTTTATTGGGTCAGGTACGTACCTGACCCTTTTTCATTCGTTATTTTATTAATTCCCAGATATCGATCTCTACCTCTTTACTAACTGCACCTTCACCACCAAGAATGGTGTAATAACGTGTGTCATGCTCTTTAAAGTAACTTGCTACAGACGAATCCAGCTTTTCTTTCGGTGTTAAAAGAAGTGGTTGTGAAAAATTAGCTGCTAGCAAAGACCCTGTTAAAGCATCTGCGAAGCCTTCTCCAGTTGCAACGACTGCAAAGTTTTTATCGTTTTTAAATTCATTGGCAATCGCAATAGAAGTGGCATAGCGATCTTTTCCTGACAGACGCGTTGGTTCAGGCAATTCATTGTTGAAGACATCCTCACTGATTACGCCTTTTCCACCTACTACATAGCTTTTTTCATAGTTTTCTAGTGCTTTCTTTGTAGCTTCTGGAACGTTATTTGTGTCTGTTAACAAGATTGGCATCCCATTTCGAGCTGCCTCAGAAGCAACGGATAATGCATCAGGAAAGTTCTTTCCATAAGCCACAACCGCAGTATCTGTCTCTGGAAGCTCTGCAGCTACTGCAGCTGCCGTTTCATATCGGTCTTTTCCTGAGATACGATCAACTTGAAGACCAAGCTTTTCTTTCAAATAGTTCTCTACATCCATTGAAACGACGCCTGTCCCTCCAACAATCGTAACCTTCTTAGCCTCTAGGAAGTCTAATTCTCCCTTCGTAGCGTCTGGAAGCTCATTCTTCATCGTTAACAGGATTGGGGCTTCAAGGTGGTATGCAAGTGGCGCACCTGCAAGCGCGTCAGCATAATTAGCACCTGTTGTAAGTACTACGTTATCCGGTTTTCCCCCACCTTCTAATGTTTGCAGATAAGCGATGTAGGCCGCTGTCTCATAACGGTCCTTACCTTTTGCGCGGTCAACATATGGCATTTCATGAACAACAATGTCATGAGAAAGAATGTATGCTTCGCCATTATCCACATTCGCTAAATCCGATGCCTCTATGTAATAAACACCCGGGGTTAGTTTATATACTCCATAAAAATGAGTGTATTCCGTTTCTGATTTGTAAGGTTCGACTACCTTCTCGCTAGAATCATAGAGTACGATGTTAAGATCCATTTCCTTCACTGAATAATCTTCTTTATTTAGACCTAGTGAATAATCAACTGGCTCGTCACCAGTAATCGTTACTTTGTAGTAATCTTTATCATCCTTTGTAAATGTTCCTTTATAGGATTCTTCTAACGCGATCTTATTCGCATTTTCAAACGAATCATTTGGTTCTTGCTCCTGTGAAACTACATTAGAACCTTGCTTACCATCTTTCGTTTTCACATCTACATGGCTACCTGTCGCAGCGCTCGCAGCTGGACTTGCTAGTATACTAGCTACCAAAAGTAACGAGAATAAGATACCGATCGTTTTTTTCACTAGATTCATTCCTTCCAAGGTTATTTAATTCCATTTATTAACTCCTAATCCACTATATCACACTCGTTTTGTAATGCAAATGTAACAATCGTAATTTTTGTAACACTTTTCACCCGTTTTCCCAATTTATTGGACAAAACCATTAGGATTCTCTCTATTACTCGTTTTTACTAGGAAAATATAACTTGAGGAATTCTTTTTGAAATAAAAAAAGAGTACCCCTATGGTTACTGGGTACTCGTTCCTATGAATTTAACGTCTACAGAAAATTATTCAAAGATACTCCAAATATCAGCTTCTACGCCTTCACCTACAGCACCTGTTCCACCAAATATTCTAAAGTAGTGCGTATCCTGATCGATGAAGAACTGTTTCACATCTGGATCCAGGTTATGTTTAGGAGTTAGCAAAAGCGGTTCGTTCAAGTTTGCTGCAAACACTGATCCTGTGAGCGCATCTGCGAAACTTGCTCCTGTTGCAATGTTAACGAACTGATTATCAAGATCAAAACGTTTTGCAATGGCTAAGGACGTTGCATAGCGATCCTTCCCTTTAATTCGTTCTGGGTCTGGGAGTCGATCATATACCTTTGAACTGATAACGCCAGTTCCACCTACGACAAAGCTGCTCTTATAGTTTTTAAGAGCCGAGCTTGTTGCTGCAGGAATGCTATCTTTTTCTGTTAAAAGAATTGGCATCCAGTTTTGCGCAGCAACAGGTGCCATCGCTAATGCATCCGGGAAGTTCTTTCCGTATGCAACCACTGCTGTATCTGAAGGTGGAAGTTCTTTAGCGATCGCTGCAGCAGTTTCGTAGCGATCTTTTCCAGAAATTCGGTTTACTTCAATCCCTAATTCATCTGTTAAGTAATCCTCAATTGATTGAGAGATAACACCTTTCCCGCCGATGATCGTAACATTCGTGGTTTCTAGCAGTTCCAACGTTGTCTCCGTAATGGCTGGTAACGTTGTTTTTCCCGTTAGTAGAATCGGTGCATCCATCATGTAAGCGAGTGGTGCACCTGCTAGTGCATCAGGGAAATCTGATCCTGTCGCAAGGACCACGTTCTCAGTTGTGTAGCCTCCATGTGATCTGATCGCAATCGCTGCGGCTGTATGATAACGGTCCTTCCCTTTTACGCGATCGATCTCAGGCTCCATTTCGAATACATAAGCATTCAACATATATTCCTCACCATTATTAAGGTTGGCAAGGTCTGATGCTTCTAAATAATATACCCCTGGTTGAACGGTTACAATCGAAAGATAACCATACTGGTCTACTTCTTCATATTCACCTTCAAGCTTTTGCTTCGCTTCATCATAAAGGTTCACGTTCAAATTCATCTTAGTGCCATCCTCTTCAGTTGAAAAAAGAGAAATAATGAAATCAACTTCTTGATCCCCAGTAATTTCGACTTTATAGAAATCTTTATCTTGATCATTGAATGTTCCGATGGCATAATCATCGAGTTTAATCGCGTTTGCTTGATTAAAACTATCGTTTGGCTCTTCTTCTAAATAGTAGCCCCACTCGTCGTACCCCTGTAACTCAACGCGTTCTTCAAGCATTTTCTCCTTTGAAACCTTCTTTATGCTATCTACATCTGTTTGACCATTTGCAGAAGCAGCAGGACTCGCTAGTAAACTAGCACCTAACACGACAGACGACAAAATCGTTAACGCTTTCTTCACTTCATTCATTCCCCCGAATCAAACTATTTTTTGCAACTAAAACAACGCCAAATCCCCGGCAGCTTCACCTTCCGTTTCCTATTGCTAAGAGGATTATATACGACAATGACAAGCATTACCATCTCTTTTTTTTGCTAAATTTCGCCAAAAAAGAGCACCGAGTTAGGTGCTCTTTATACTGCTTCTTCACGTATGCTCTGTAACCTTTCGAGAAGGTTATTTTCTAAAATTTCATCTGACATTTCGATGTGCTTTTTGATCTGCTCGTATCCCTCACGACACTTTTCAACGTCTACTACTTTTCCACTTTCTGTTCTCGTACACGTCCCCTTTGTAAACTCTCCTGTTGGGGACATATCGAATGAATAAGTTTCCCCAAAGAAAGTGTACGTTGGAAATCCATGTCGAAATCCGACGAAACCTTTTTCTTTTGTAGTAAGGTCTTGTCCAACGTGGTAGATCGCGTTCTCTAGGCCTAGTAAGCTTGTAATCGTCGGCTTAACATCGACCATGCCACCGATCACGTCATTCACTTCGCCTTCTTCTTGACCTGGATAGTGGATCACGAGTGGAACGTTATACATTTCTTTCCGATCGAACGTCACTCCGAGGAGTTCATCTAATTCTTGTTTCTTTTCAGGTAGAAGACCATAGTGATCGCCGTAGAAAACGAATAACGTATCTTCCCAGAGACCTCTTTCCTTCAAGTCCTCGATAAATACACCTAGTGTTTCATCTGCATACTTTGAGCTTTGAAGATAGTCTCCAACCGCTGTATCGTTGAACCGCTCTGGTAAGTCGAGGTACTTCTTCTCATCAGGTAATTTAAAAGGTCGATGCTGCGAAAGGGTGATGAAGAAATTATAAAATGGACCGCGCTCCGCTTTTTGTTCATAAATGTCAGCTAACTGAGCGTACATACTTTCATCCGAAACACCCATCCCTAACTGGTCACTAGCGTCGATACTCTCTGAGATCGCACTATAAAATTCATCGAACCCTTGCGCAGGATATGCTGCCTTCCGATTCCAAAATTCAGGATCATTTCCGTGAGCTACGCTCGTTTGATAGCCCTCTTCACCAAGGATGATTGGCAATGAGCGAAAAACGCCCTCTTCATAACCAATGTATCCACTCTCACGCTCCGAAGGAAACAGGGAGTTATTCACGATGAACTCCGCATCTGACGTATTTCCTCTCCCAATCTGGGTGTAGAATTGATTGTAATAAAAGCTTTTTTCAATAAGATCATTTATATTCGGGGTGATTTCCACTCCGTCCACTTCTAAGCCAATGACGAATTCATTCAGAGATTCACCTTGAACAACAACGAGGTTTTTACCTTCTGCGACACCAAAGTAAGGGGATTCTTTTCCTTTATGCTTAGTAAAGTACTCGTTGATCTCTTCAAGCTCTTCCGTTGAATAGCCTTGTCCCATCGCAGGTGCGACCTTATTTTCATTAAAATAGATCGTGCTTGCGTGTAAGTGCGCTGGCAAGATTCCTGCCTTCGCCACTTTATATTGATCGCTGTACTGCGCATCGATCGAGAAAATGGACAACAGCGTTAATGTGATGATTCCAACCGCTAGAAAACTTGTTCCGATAAATCGACTCTGCACCGCACTTCTTTTGAGCGTCATCATAATCAACAAAGGAATCAATACGATGATGTCTACTATGTAAAGAAGGTCGCTTCGTTCGATCAGGGTAACGATCGAATCGCCCACTTCTGCAGTCTGACCCGCTTGATTCAGTAGTTCTAGCGACAATAGACTAGAATAGTACCGTTCGTAAAGCACGTCTCCGTATAGTAAGAACGAGACGAGCAGATAAAGAGAGAATGCTAGAATTGCGTACCGCACCTTGCCAGACATCACTTGGAAGCTTATTAATACAAACGTTAGGCCGAGTGCTCCGAGAAAAATAAGGCCAAGGTGTGCTTCACCTATAATTTGATGGGAGAAGTAGGTGTTTTTAAACGTCCATCCTCCGAGAAGAATAAGTGACCAAAGAATGATAGGTATGTATTTTGTCATGAGAAAATTCCTTTTTTTACATAGTTTTACCTCACATTGTAACATAAAATTTACAATCTATTAACAAACCTGGCCTACTCAAAATAAAAAAGACCGATCTACGAATAGATCGGTCTACCTATCAATGAGCTCTCTTAGCACCGAGGTACCTCGGTGACCAATAGCTAGAATCCATGCTGCTTATCGTAACACCACTTGAAGAGCCGGCGTGAATGAATTTGTTGTTTCCGATGTAGATGCCACCGTGGGAAGCACCTGGCTTATAAGTTTCAAAAAACACGATGTCCCCAACGGATGGGCTGCTGACTGGCGTCGTCACATTCCACATCTGTGCCATTGTACGCGGCAAGGAAACTCCCTGCTTTTTGAAAACATAAACGAGAAAGCCACTGCAGTCAAAACCAGATTGCGGCGTGTTGCCGCCCCACGTATAAGGTACACCAATGAATTCAGAAGCATCCGCGATCAAGTCCATGACGCTGAATGAACCGGTGTTGGAATCTCCCGTTCCGCCGCCGTCGTAGGATGTTCCCTGCTTGAGCTTCTCCCAAGTCGATGAATCTACTATTCCATTCGCCGTTAGCTTATTTCGCGATTGGAACGTCTTCACGGCACTCTCCGTAAGCGGTCCGAACGCGCCGTCTACACCGCCTTTATAGTATCCCAGTGCTTTCAGCTTCGATTGAAGTTCAACAACAAGCTCACCTTTTGAACCTACTTTTAAGACATCGTCATTTGAAGTGTCTTGAACAGGAGGATGAACCGCTGGACCGTTATTACTCAGTGCATCGAGGGTTTCCTTCGTTGCTGTACCTGTCACAGTTAAGCCTTTTGCTCTTTGGAAATCTTTTACGGCTTTTTCAGTAATCGGTCCAAAGTAACCAGTTACGCCAACATGAAACGTTCCTGCCGTTTTGAGGTCCTGCTGAAGCTTCGAAACATTGTCACCTCTTGAACCTACTTTCATCACTGGTTCAGTTGTCTTTGTTCCGCCGCGAGACTTTAACGCATCAAGGGTCGCATCATCTGCAACGCCCGTTACCTTAAGGCCTACTACGCTTTGGAACTCTTTCACTGCTTTTTCAGTGATCGAACCAAAGATACCGTCGACATTGTAATTATAATAGCCGCGATCCTTAAGTCCTTGCTGCAGTGCAGTGACTGCACTGCCCCTTGCACCGATCGTAAGGCCTGTAGCTTTTTCCTCTTTCTTCTCTTGTACCGCTGCACCTGAAAGCTTTTCCTTTGTCTTACCATCCACGACGCCCGTGCTCGATAAGCCATTCGCACTTTGGAACTGCTTCACAGCTTTCTCAGTAATTGGGCCGAAGATACCGTCAACGGCATAGTTGTAGTATCCTTTGTTCTTCAACTGCTGCTGAACGGTTGATACTTCAGCACCTCTAGCACCTACTTTTAGCGTTTGTTCTGCTTCCTGTGTGGGCTTATTCGTTGTCGTTGAAGCGTTCAATGCATTCTCGGTCGCCTGATCGACGATACCAGTAACGGATAGACCTTTTGCAGATTGAAATTGCTTCACAGCTTTCTCCGTAATCGGACCAAAGATACCATCGACATTGTAGTTATAATAGCCTTTACTCTTCAACTTAGATTGAACATCGCTTACAGCCTGACCACGTTCTCCAACTGTGAGAGTATTTGAAGAAGTAGAAGTTGCTTTCGCACTTCCCTTTAACGCATTTAGCGTTTCCGCATTTGCTGTCCCTGTTACGGATAAACCTTTTGCTTTTTGAAAGTCGCTAACGGCTTTCTCGGTGATCGGGCCAAAGTATCCTGTTGACGTATGATATGTAAAGTAACCCTTTTCTTTCAAAACGTCCTGCAGTTCTTTTACATCAGAATTGTTCATTCCGAGCTTTAATTCCTGACTACCAAGGGCTGCTTCTACTTCCCCGGCTTGAACATAAAAAAAACCAGACAAAAGCGCTGATCCAACTACCGTTTTCTTAAGCGTAGAACCTTGCATGTACATCCCCCTTAATGGTTTCACTGCAATGACTAACCGACATATGCTTTTAACAATATCGGCTATTATTCGCTAAGTTTGAATAGTAATCCTTTAAATATGTTAAATTTTTCTTTAAAAAAGGGGGTTTTCTTCGAATAGTAGCGAATTTTGGTAGATAGTAGTAGGTACAATGACATAAAAAAAGCCACTGTTCTTAAATCGAACAGTGGCTTTTGGTTATTCAGAAAGAAGTTTTTCTACATCCTCATCGATTGCACCGCTGCCTCCTAAGATTACGTAGGATTTGGCTTTTCTTTCATTTATAAGCGTCATTATTTCTGCAGGGATTTTATCTTTCATCACAAGGAATTTAGGAGCTGCATTCTGCGCTGCTGCAACTGAACCTGTAAGTGCATCCGGGAAGTTCATTCCACTCGCATAATAAACAGTGTCGTAGTTTGAATACAATTTTGATACGATCGCTGCGTTTGTTGCGAATCGGTTTTTACCAGCATATCTCGTTGGGCTAGGTAGACTTTTTGAAACATTCTCAGAAATGACGCCAGTACCTCCGATCACATACGTTTTTGTGACGCCTTTAATAGCATTTTTCGTAACATCTGGCAGTTCCTTTGTCTTCGTTAATAAAATTGGGTAGCCATTTTGTGCAGCAAATGGCGCAATTGCCAGCGCGTCAGGGAAGTTCATTCCGTAAGCAATAACAGCTCTGTCGTAAAGTCCCATTTTTTCTGCTATTTTAGCTGCAGTTTCAAAGCGATCCTTACCACTGATTCGTTCAACTGAAAGACCTAGCTTCTCAAGCTGCGTTCTCACTGAATCAGAAACCGCTCCTGTACCTCCAAGAATAACGGCTTTCGATGCTTTTAATCGTTTGATTTCGTTAATCGTATCCTCAGATAAGCTCGTTTTACCTGCTAAGAGGATCGGGGCTTGCAGCTTCTTTGCTAGCGGACCTCCCGCTAAGGCATCAGGAAAATCATAGCCTGTTGCAATGACAACTGTAACCGCAGATTTATATGTGTTTTGACTTATTTGATTGGCAGTCCCAAATCGATCTTGTCCTTTAATTCTTACTACACTCTCCAGTGGTGTTTTCACAGTAACGAAAGGACCATTCATCGAGCTGTTTCCTTTTGGATCTACAGCTTCCACCTTAAATGTATAGGATTTGTTCGGTGTTAGGTTAGAGACCTGTGCAGTGGTTACGTCACCACTTACCGTCTTCATTATTTGATTTCCTACATAGATATGATAGCTAGCTATCCCAGACTCATCCGTTGCTGGTGACCAAGATAGCTCCACTGAGTCAGAATTGATCTTCGTAGCTGATACACTAGCGTTTGCTGGCCATTCTGGTTTCTTTTTGTCTGGCTCTTCTAGCGTTTTTGCAGTGACAGATGGGCCGTTCGTCGTTGTATTCGTTTCTGGGTCTGCTGCTTGAACCGTGAATGTATAAGAAGTGTTTGCATTAAGATTTGTTACGGTTGTATTTGTTACATCGCCATTTAACGTTTTAATCAACTTAGCTCCCTGGAAAATGTAATAATGAGCAATTCCGGATTCATCGGTCGCTGGTGTCCAAGTAAGTTTTAAGGTATTCGTTTCGACCTCCGATGCTTTTAAACTTGCATTGGCAGGCCATTCTGGTTTCTTTGTATCTGACTCTGTACCAGTTTTTACTGTTAGTGATGGTCCATTTAGTGATTTATTTCCTTGAGCATCAGCCGCTTCAACCCTAAACGTATAGGACGTGTTTGGTGTAAGAGCATCTATTACTGTGCTTCTCACATCTCCATTCACCGTCTTGACTAGTGTATTTCCTTCATAAATATGATAGTTTGAGACCCCTTTGTTATCTGAAGCTGCTGACCAGGATAGTTTTACAGAGTCCGTTCCAACTTCTGTAGCGTTAAGAGTTGAACCTGCTGGCCACACTGGCTCATCTATATCGATTCCATCTCCAAGATCAATCGATACGCCCATTACGTCCTGGCTGTAATCATTAACCTGAATGGCTACCTTTGTAGACGTTCCATTGTATAGCTTGCTATTAGGGGTTGTTATTGTGTTAAATAGCGCTTCGTTCCCTTTACGATAGTAATGGTTGAAGTCGACATACCACCTATACGTATCTAGATCACTACCATACTTCTCATTTGCTTCTTCAAGATCTACTAGCTTGTGAAACTCATTATCGTTTTGCTCCCACGACCGATCCTCATCGATGTGCCAGATCGCGACTCCACCCGACACCGTTACGTTCTCAAGACCTCTATCGTACCCTGTATACTGACGATTTTCGATTAAAAAATACTCAGAAGGATCTATCGTATTTATTCTAATAACGTTATAGCTGCCATCTTTATTAGAATTCATTTTCGTTTTTGTAGAGGCGGAAATCACATTAGGCACAACATAGCCAAGCTGTTGCTTTGACCATGCATCCATATGAGTCGGCGTTTGACCAGGGTACTCACCATTCTGATATGCCCAAGACCCTGAAGCCATGAGGCTATGGACTCCGATTCCAAGAGATGAACCGTCACGGTCATAGAGATCCGGCAAACCTAAGTCGTGTCCAAGCTCATGCGCAATAATTCCAATCGTCGCCATATGGTCATCGTGCTTTTCTCCAAACTGTGTGTAACCTCCACCGTTGTAGATGGAACCAACTGTTACACCGTCCAGCATAGGAGCTTCAGAAAACAGTCCCCACTTGTGACCCCATACACGAGGAGACGGGTCACCATAACTTCCTTCCCCACCTGCCACAATTGTCACGACATGCAGCTCGTCCACACTGATGTAACCATCATTATTTTTGTCATATTGACTATAATTCACGCTACTATCTGAAGCTTTTAGAGCATCAGCAACAATCTTTCTGTAGAGATCTCCTTCATTCCATCTATCTACAGGATCGGGGTGGTTATAGTTTAATGAAACAGATGCCACACCATTGTTCGATCCGCTAGTTTCTTGAGCTGGAATGAATTGAAACTTCCCATCAGATATTTCATTGTAGTATGTGTTTAACGAATTAACTGTTTTACTAAAGATTTGGGTGTTCCACTGTGACTCAGAGTATTGTGCCTTTGTATCCGTAAAATTGATGAGAAGGACTAATAGGTTATGTGAGGAAGAGCTTTCAACTGATTGGAGCGTTATGTTATTCGATTCCGGACTTTTGGATGGAGATTCAAACTTGTTTTTAGATGGGAGATCAACCATATCCTTCTTGTCTGATGCGTTTGAAGGAACCGAATCGATGCCCACTTTTGAGGAGGTAATGGTAACGTTAGCGTCCTTAATTGTTGAGTAATACCAATACTTATCTTTGCCCTGTACAATGACATAGCCGTTCTTTGTTTCCATCCAGTGCTTGAACTCATCACCAACTGCCTTAGCTAGAAATGTTGTTCCATCAGGTTGTTTCATCGTTCTAAACATATCGTTAGCAGGAGCAGCAAGGGCATTACCGTTCAACATAAAGAACATGAAAGCAGAAAAAAGTAGGATAGCCATCACTTTAGCAGGTTTCAATTCATTTCCTCCTCAACTATGTATCTCCTATAATATCTATGATAATAGCATGATAGTAAGAGTTAAGATATCTTTTTCGTTTTACAAAAAATGAGAGATGCCAGTAAAATCCGACATCTCTCGTTCGTTTTGAAGAACTACTTGTTTATGATGATTTTTGTTAAATCACGTTCAACATCAATCACATCGTTACCGCCTAGGAGTCCAAAGCGATCGTAAGAAGAGTTCTCAAGGAGAGACTTTGTCACATCCTGTAGAGTGTTTGGTGTGGAAAGAATCAACGGAGCGTTGTTTTTCGCTGCGAGCACTGCTCCTGTTAGAGCATCAGGGAAACTTTTACCTGTTGCTACATACGCTTGCTCATTTCCAAGCGGAAGGTTTTTCAGAATATCAACGTTCGTTTTATAGCGATCCTTACCTGCATAGCGGTCGTAATTTGAAATACCCGCCAATGCTTTTTCGCTTATAACCCCGTTACTTCCTACTACGATCACGTTGTCATAGTTTTTGATTGCTTTTGCAGTAGCTTCTGGTAGTTTATCCTTTAGAGCTAGGTAGATCGGATAGCCGTTTTTTGCTGCATATGGAGCGATGGAGAGAGCATCCGGGAAGTTTAGACCGTATGCGAGAATCGCCGTGTTACTACTCGGTAGGTTCTCTGAAATGATCGCTGCTGTTTCAAAACGATCAGATCCACCGTAACGGTCTACTTTGATCCCCATACTTTCGATTGCCGTCTTCACATCGTTCGTGATTGCACCTGCACTACCAAGTAGGATGACATTGTTAGGATTTAAACGCTCTAACTCTGCTTTCGTTGATGCTGTTAGCTTATTATCTTGTGTTAGCAGCATCGGTGCATTTAGTTGGTGTGCAAGAGGCGTTCCTGCAAGGGCATCTGGATAATCCCCACCTCTAGCAATAACTACTGTATCCGCGCCGTTCGGCCACCCATCTTGCGCAATCGCTGCTGCTGTTTTGTATCGATCAGGACCCGATAAGCGTTGTCCAAGTTGAAGAAGATCACCTGAAGCAATGTATGCTTCATTACCATTTTCAAGTTCAACTTTATACCAAACGTAGTGTTTGAATACCATGCTCGCATCGCTTACACCGTATTTAGGCGATTGGTCATAAACACGATTGCTTGAAAGCGTCACTGGCTCTCGTTCTGTAGTGGATGCAAGGCTCTTGGCTTTTGAAGACGGCGCGTCTCTGAAGTTAGCGCCCTTTGCTGTGATGACAATATCTTGATTTTTGTAGTTCTGAGCTGTTTTATGAAGAACTTCCTCTGGCAGTTCATAATGGAACGTTTCAAAGTAAAGCTGATTTTTTTCTCCATAGCTAAAATCATCGAGTTCAAACGTAAATGGAATCGGTTGGACGTTCCCAGCTATGCTAAATTGTTCAATAGATTGATAGACTTTTTCTTGATAAGCATCAAGGTTACGATCGCCAGAACCATCACTTTTGATAATCGGGCTATTTTTTTGAACGACACTATTATACGCGAGAACAGCGAAATACCAGCTTTCAAGTACATCACGATCGTTATCGTTCACGGTAGGAAGCTTCCCGCTCTTCCCTTCAAACTTGTCGTTCAGAATTTTCAAGCCCTCTTGAATGTTATAACGGGTGTTGCTCTTAAGCTTCTCCTTTTCTGCATCTGATGCATTTGGCTTATACACCTGCATAACGCCAAGCGCTCCTACACTCGAAACCTTTTCCTGGTTCCAGCCGCTTTCTTCATATGCGATCGCCTTCGCTACTTCAGGTGGAATATCCATTTTAATCGCTTCTTCAGTAAGAATTTGTCCAATTTCTTCGTATGTAAGATCTTCAGCTGCTTGAACGTCCTTGCCCCCTAGCTGCAAACTACCAAAACTACTAACTACAAGTAACGCAATAACCATAGAAATAAAAAACTTTTTCAACACATTCTCCCCTTCCCCTTTTACCAACTTTTTCTAGTGTAACATGAAAAAGGGTCAGATGGGGGACGATCCCCTACCTGACCCTCTTATACCATTAGTTAATCGATTCGAGCAGAGATTCAACGTTGCTGTTAACTGCTCCTTCACCGCCTAGAATAGTAAAGTGCCTGATGCCTAGTTCACTAGCTGCTGCTGAAATGGAATCATCTACACTCGTCGGTAGTGCGAGTAAGAATGTGCTGTCCGTTTTCGCAGCGAGGACAGAGCCTGTTAGAGCGTCTGCAAAGTCTGCTCCTGTCGCAATAAACGCTTTGTCAGCAGGGTTGAGCATCGTCGCGATCTTTGCAGAAGTAGCGTAGCGGTTTTCTCCACCGTAGCGATCTGCTCCAGGAAGGTGTGCCAAAACGCTATCAGAAATAACGCCAATCCCTCCTACTGCAATGGATGATTCAAATTCATCTAGCGCTTTTTTCGTTGCATCTGGTAATGTGTCTTTCATTGTTAAAAGGATTGGATAGCCGTTCTCTGCCGCATAAGATGCGATGGAAAGCGCGTCTGGGAAATTCATTCCGTTCGCTACGACGGCTTTCGCTGGATCACCGTCGAGAACAGCTGCGATGTTTGTAGCCGTTTCAAAACGATCAGAACCACCGATGCGGTCGACATCGAGACCTAATCCTTTGAGCTCATTATAGACATATGTTGAGACAGCACCTGTTCCTCCAAGGACATATGCCTTCTTCGCATTTAATCTAGCAATCTCATCTTTTACCGTTTGAGGTAGCGTTTTACCAGTTAACAAGATCGGTGCATCCATCTTAAATGCAAGTGGAGCTCCAGCGAGCGCATCCGGGAAGTCGTCTCCCCTTGCGATGATGACGGTCTCAGCAGACTCCCACCCTTGTTCAGAAATGGAAACAGCCGTTTCATATCGGTCTTTGCCAGAGATTCGATCGACTTTCACTGGTACGACTACCTTAATATGCTTCCAAAACTCTTCCGCTATCACTTCATATCCTGCTTGACCAGGGTGAACATTTTGAGGGTTCGGTAAATATTTCGTATAGTTCGCTGCAATGACATCATACGTAGGAACAAATCCACTGCCTGATTTTAAAGCAATGGCTTCAATCATTTGATTTAAAGAAGTCATCAGTTGAGTGAACACCGCTTGCTGTTCAGCTGGATAAGCGTAGAACGGGTTGTAGTAGCCCTGGATGAATACGTTGGCATCAGGGTTTAATGTACGAATGATGCCCATGATTTGAACATAGTTCGTTTGAACTTTCGTAAATAATGCCTTCACTACCTCTTCATTCTCAAGATCTTCTGGACTGGTTTTTAAAAGGTTAAGAAAATCATTCGCTCCGATCGTGAGCGTAATGAGGTCAGCACTCGCTACAGCTTGTTGTGCTTCAACGTTCATCGTTAACTGTTCCAGAAGGTCATCAGTCGTAAAACCTGGAACGGCAAATTTCTTTGTGAAAGATTCTAATCGATCGATATTCTCTAAATCATCTGCTATGTAATCAGCATAGCTATCGCCAAGTGTTCCATCTGACTGAACTCCTGCAGCCAATGAGTCCCCAAGGGCAACATATTTCCATTCATCATGAACATTGTTTGACTGGGCAGCATATGCAATGGACGGAGCAAATAACATCAGTACAAGGGACAGGATAAACAGTAATCGCGTTTTTCGAACACTTTGCTTCAATCGTTTCCCTCCTTTGATTGGTGTTCTTTATCGTATGCATTATAAAGAACGTCGTTTATACTATTTGCTACCTCATCCAAAAGTCCTGCATGAAATAAAAATAAAGGAAGCGCCGCAGCACTCCCTTTAGTATTTCTTTATTTTGAAAGCTTATTAAATACGTCGTCACTTACAGCACCAGTTCCACCAGTTACTGTGAAGTCGTAAGCTTCTAGATCAGCAATTGCTTTTTCAGTCGCTTCAGGAAGCTTGTTCGGTTGTACGAGTAGGATCGATGCATTTTGCTTCGCTGCAAGTACAGAGCCTGATAGCGCATCTGCAAAGTCCATGCCAGTTGCTACGAATACGCGAGCTGATGGATTTAGATCAGTCGCGATCGTTGCAGCTGTGCTGAAACGGTCTTTCCCAGCATAGCGAGTTGCTTTTGGAAGCATCCCTTCTACTTCTTCACTGATCACACCAGTTCCACCAGCAACGATCGACATATCAACGTTCGTAAGAGCACGCTTCGTTACGTTAGGAAGCTTATCGTCTTCAGAAAGTAAGATCGGATAGCCGTTACGAGCCGCGTAAGATGCGATCGAAAGTGCATCTGGGAAGTTCATACCATTCGCTACGATTGCTTGTTCAGGTGAGCCTCCAAGACGTGCAGCGATGTTTGCAGCCGTATCGAAACGGTCTTTTCCGCTGATTCGCTCAACGTCGATTCCAAGACCTTCAACTTGATATTCTACATATTCACTCACTGCGCCAGTTCCTCCTAGAATCACAACATCCTTCGCACCAAGACGCTTGATTTCTTCTTTAACCTTTTTATTAAGAGAATCCTTACCAGTAAGCAAGATTGGAGCATCTAGCTCATATGCAAGTGGAGCACCAGCAAGTGCGTCAGGGAATGCATCGCCACGAGCTAGAACGACAGTGTCTGCACTTACCCAGCCAGCTTTAGAAACTTCTATCGCCGTGTCATAACGGTCTTCACCAGAAAGACGTGTTGCTTCTTCTTCAACGATTCTTGCTTCTTGACCCATTTCGATCGTTTTACCGTCGATGTATTCAACAAAGAGTTCGTAGTCAACGAAGAAGAGCTCTTCCATACGGCCTTCTTCAGCTGCTTCACCCATTACGGTGTAGCCATCTCCACCAGTCGCCATGAAGGAGTTTGTTGCAACTGTGTACGTTGCATTAGGGTCGATGTCTTCGTAGCCTTTTTCAGTTTTCACATTTACATCTAGGATACGTTTACCTACTTCTGCTTCTTCATCGTACGAGTACATGATGCCAGAAACTTGAGGGAAACGTCCTTGGCCGTCTTCAATACCACTAACACCGTGCTCAAGAGAATCGATGATTTCTTGACCCGTTAGATCAAGCGTTACAAGGTTGTTACCGAATGGCATCGTAGTCAGTACTTCACCCATCGTGATCGGTCCTTCATCGATGGAAGCACGGATCCCGCCACCGTTTTGAATTGCGATCGTCGCATCCGTAAATTCTTGTGCTTTTGAAAGCATTGCGTCTGTGATCAAGTTTCCAAGGTTCGTTTCACCAGAACGTACTGTGTCGCGCTCACCATCAAGAAATACTTCTGTGTGACCAACGACTTCTTTTTCAATTTCTTCTAGTGGCTTCTTCAGCTCTTCGTAAAGCTTCTGAGCTTCAGGATCTGGTTCCATCGTTCCTTTGTAATCAACGCGTACGAGGTTTTCGTCCCAGTTAGTAAGGACACCGTTCGCATCGAAGCTTACTTTAAGGTCACCAAGGTATTTGCTGTATTCAAATGCTTGTACAACAACGGTTGGCTCAGTGTCTTCGTTTACAACGATCGCCTCATCAAGCTGTGTATGGCTATGGCCGCCAACGATAACGTCGATGCCTTCAACTGCTTCTGCAAGATCTACTTCCGCGTTCTTACCAAGGTGAGTAAGAGCGACGATCTTGTTGATTCCTTTCTCTTCAAACATCTTCACCATTTCTGCAGCGTGCTCCTGATGATCTTCAAACGTTAGCGTATCTCCAGGGCCAGAAAGTTCAGGTGTCGCTTCTGTTGTTAGACCGAACACACCGACCTTTTCACCATTCACATCGAGGATAACAGCTGGGTAAATCGTACCGCCGTCTCCAGGTGTACCAACTTCATTTTTGTAGAGAGGATTAAGGTCTTCATTCTGACTGTAATCGATGTTTGAGCTTACGATTGGAAACTGAGTCTTTTTCACGAACTCAGAGAACGTTTTAGGTCCTTCATCGAATTCATGGTTTCCAGGAACCATTGCATCGTACTCCATCATGTTCATGAACTGAACGTCAGCAAGTCCTTTGTATTTATTGAAGAAAAGCGTACCAGAAAATACATCTCCACCATCTACTAGGATCGAGTTCTCGCGCTCTGCACGAATGTCTTTGATCGCAGTCAAACGTTTTGGAGCGTTTTCGAGGTGAGCGTGCGTGTCGTTCGTGTGCATGATCGTTAAGTCAAAATTCCCTGTAGCCGCTTCAGAAGGTGTTGCTGGTGCTGCAGCTGCGATTCCCATCGCAAGGGCAGCAGATGATAGTACTGCGATAAATGGCTTCTTCATGTTCATATGGTAAGACACTTCCTTTTCCTTTTATTAAGTATAATAGATTGCTAGTTGGGCGGGGCACTGCTCTCAGCACGTACCCCCGCTCCAATTACTTATTCAGTTGATTCATGACGTCTTCACTTACAGCACCAGTTCCACCAAGAATGCGGAAGTTCATAATGTCGAGTTCATCGATCGCAGTCTGTGTCGCTTTTGGCACTTTATTTTGTTGAACGAGAAGCATAACTGCATCTTCTTTTGCAGCGAGTACAGATCCAGTTAGTGCATCCGCAAATTCGCTTCCAGTTGTGATGAATGCTTTGTTCGTTGGTCCGACAAGATCAGTCGCAATCGTTGCTGCAGTCGCGTAGCGGTCGCTTCCGCTATAGCGCTTTGGTTTAGGAAGCTCGTTAAATACGTCTTCACCGATTGCGCCTGTTCCGCCGACAACGATCGTTTCATCGATGTAACGTAGAGCTGTTTTCGTAGCTTTAGGCAATTCGTTTTTACCAGATAGTAAAATCGGATAGCCTTGCTTCGCTGCGTATGAAGCGACAGCAAGCGCATCTGGATAGTTGTAGCCATCAGCGATGACAGCTTTTGCTGGGTTACCGTCAAGACGTGCTGCAATGTTAGCAGCTGTTTCAAAACGATCTTTCCCTGAGATACGTTCTGCTTTCATACCAAGACCTTCAATCTGGTATTCTACGTAATTTGAAATCGCGCCTGTTCCGCCAAGAATAATAACTTTTTCAGGCGATAGACGATCAAGCTCAGCACGTACATCTGCATTCAGTTTGTTCTCAGGATTTAAGAGGATTGGAGCATCGTACTTGTAAGCAAGTGGTGCACCTGCAAGAGCATCCGGATACGTGTCACCGCGAGCGATCACAACTGTATCTGCCTGCTCCCAACCTTCTTTTGAAACTTCGATCGCTGTTTTGTAGCGATCTTCCCCACTCGTACGCTCAACTTTTTTACCAAATTGGATCTGAGCTAAAACTGGATCGTGATCACTCGCGCGCCCATCAGCTTCACTAAAGTCTGAGTTGATGTTAATGCTGTCGATCGCCGTATGTTTTGCTAGATTGTTTGTTACGAGAATATGGTCGAGAACTTGAGAGTTTCCTTGATAGATGTACGTGTAACGCTGTTCAGGAGAAAGTTTCTCCATCATATTCGTTAGTACATCGCCTTCAAGCGTGTTGATCGGATCAGAGAACTCAAAGTCGTTCAAGTCGCCTAATACGATTACATTCGCATCTTCCATCGTTTCGACTGCACTGTTAACGAAGTCATTGATAACAGTTGCTTGTTTCATACGCTGAACTTCACTTCCAAGAACGACAGGGTGTTCGCTACCGAATAGTCCGCCGTCTCCACCTTTAGAATTAAAGTGATTAGCGATGACGATTACCTTTTCACCGTTGAATGTAAATTCTCCAGCGAGTGCTTTACGAGAATCGTCGAACGCTTCGTTCGTTGGATCGATACGCCCAGGGTTATGCGTAAGGCCATCTTTGTCGACACCGACAGCAGTCGTTGCATCTCCAGCAGGCTTGTCTGAGAAATCAACCCGATCAGGATTGTAGATGAATCCTACGCGGATGTTTCCTCCTGGCTGCCCACCATCTGTTTTATCGAGTGGTGCGATATCTGCGAATTCATACGTCGGGCCGCCAGCTGTTTCAATCGCTTTGATCAGCGCTTTGTAAGATTCACTTGCATCTGTCGTGCCATCGTCAGTCGGACCGTTGTTATCTTGTACTTCAACAAGGCCGATGATGTCCGGTGTTTTCATGTTTGAAACGATCGACTCTGCAATTTTTTCTGCTTTATCTGTTTGAGGAGCACGGAAGTTTTCGATGTTGTATGTTGCTACCGTAAGCTTCTCATCTGAAACTTCGATTTCAGTCGTTTCTCTTTCAACTCCACCGTCGATCACGGATGGGAATGTACCCGTCGGACGAATTTTGAAGTTGCTATAGTCATAGCTAACGTTACCTAGAATAGAACCATCGAACATATCTCCCGTTTTTACAGTAACGTCGATTCCATCAACATCGATCAGCATGCGTTCAGGGTTGTAATCTTCTGGTGAGATTAAAAGCCCGTCAGCGCGCGTACGCAGTTGATCGTCGCTTGTATTTACGAAAACAGGAACTTCATCATATTTCTTTGGTCCAGAAATCGTTGCATCAGGAATCTCGATCAGCATTCCTTCTAGACTTTCATAAAAATCTAATCCGTCTGTTTCGGGATCAAATGTTGTCATACCGTCATCTTCAATGTTTTCCGTTGGAGGCGTGCGGTCTGTTCCAATTACGATCGGAGCAGGTACCTCTTGATCAGATGAAACAACAGTGACGTTAGATGCTGAGATTTGAGTTGTTAATAGATCTTTTGCATCATCATATCCATCTTCTCTCCACTCGGAGACTTTACCGTCAACGGATACTATGTCGCCAACTTTTACAGAATTACCTTTGCTATAAACAAAGATTCCTTCTGATGTTGCAATGCTTTCGTCAGGCGTTTCACTCTGCATGTAGAAGCCGTTCGCACCAGCTTTCGCTGTTACGATTCCTTGTACCTGTGATACTGGCTTGTCCTTATAAGGAGATTCGTGTCCAGCACCTTGGATATCATGAATGTTCAGTTTGTCTGCTGGCTTCAGTACTGTGTAGCTGAACGTTCCGACTTCGCTTGTTCTGCCATCTTTTGAAGCGATCGCTTTAATCGTTGTATCTTTTGTAAGTGTGATCGGTGCTGTATATTCAGTGCTTTGGTCTGTTGGAGTTGACCCATCCATTGTGTAATGGATTTTTGCTCCTTCAGTTGCCGTTTCAAGCGTCACTTTCGTTCCTTCTGTTACTGAACCAGCACCAGGGCTAGCCACAACTGAGAAAGCGTTTTCAATGATGTCTGATGAGCTACGGAAAACGAGCTTGTATTCACCAAAGTCATAGTTGATGACGCCACGAAGAATCTCGTAGGTTTTCCCTATCTCAAGGTTTTCTGCATTAGGGTTATCGATTTTGAATTCGCCAACAGAATCAGTTGCATTAAACTCGCCATATCCTGCGTCTGATTTGATCGTAACGTTTTTAAGTTCTACGAATTCTCCTTCAACGGCTTCACCGTTTTCGGCTGTTAGATTACTAGATTGGATCGATTGTGGTTGTGGAATACCTGCATTTTGCGTCGTAATTGCGATATTTGAAGAAGTTGTGCTGATCTGTGCCATACCTTTAAAATCACTCAGACTGCCCTCTACAGTGACTTCATCACCAGGGTTTGCTTTGATTCCTTCAGCACGCACGATGATTCCAGCTGTGTTGTCTTGGATGTATAGGTTTGTACTGCCTCCAGCGAGAAAGGAAGCTGTTGCAATCCCTTTTACTTTCACTGCTGAACCGACTGCTTTTGAACGTGCATCAGCAATCGTAGAAAGTTCTACTGGTTTTGGATCAGTTCCACCATCTGATAGGTGAGAACCGAGGTAAGTCGTTGTGTCTTTTGCGTAGGTTGTCCATTCTGCTGAAGCATCGAATGCGTCGTTCGGGTTCGTATCGCCTGACTTAATGGAGTCGTTACGAACGAGGGTAACGTCTTTTGCGAAATCTGCATTATTGCCGATTTGCCCCAAAGAATCAACGATCGTGTCATTCTTTTTCAGTACTAACGTATCGTTCCCGTTAAAATTCGTAACGGATTGATTCGTAGTATCGGCCTGATCGAGAATCACTTGGTCAGCGTTATCGTGGGAAAGTACATAGACTTCTCCATCTGCTAACGTACCATTTAAGGTTTCAGAATACTTAGCAGGTGCTTCCCCATTCGTATAGAGTTCTAGCTTGTAGTCAGTTAAATCTATTGAACTCCCTGTACCGTTGTAAAGCTCTACTGCTTTGTTAAAACCTCCGCCCTCTATGTATTCAGAAATGATAACATTCTGAAACGTCTCTTCAGCAGCCGATGCATACTGAGAAACAGGAGCAGCGAAAAAGCTCAAAATCATCGAAAAGATCAGCAAGAAGCTAATCGTGTGACTCGAAGACTTCCTTTTCAACTTATATCCCCCCGGAATTAGTCAGATTATGGCGAAAATTATCCGCCTCTTGCAGTATACAATAAAATCCAAGAAAAATCTGTAATTTCCATGTAAATTGTTTGTTGAGGGAGGCGAGAAGGGACTTGACCTTAAACAAAAAGAAACCACTAGATCGATGGCTCGATCTAGTGGTCTAGGGGAAGGTTTATCTTCTTCTCTTTCTCATCAACCCTGATGGCTACTAGCCACCATGCTCTTGTAGGGAGATGGGCTTGAAGATCCTAGAGGGATCACTGCGGAGGTACTGAAGGGTAATCGGTTTATAGAGGTTGGGTATAAGCAATTAATCGTAGTGATGCTAGAGTTCGTTCAACACCGCTTCAAAGGCTGAAACTCCTGGATAAGGTTCATACCCATCCTCTATCGAACAGCCTGGTATCTGTTCAGATAGCGCATCACTACGCGGAAGCATGAAAATTTTTCGATTGTGCTTTCGTGCAAAGCGGGCGGTGGACAGTGCACCACTTTTCACGCCAGCTTCAATGACAACTACGTGACTCGACCACGCACTGATCAGCGCATTTCGCTGTATAAATTGCTTTGGGGTTGGACGTGTTCCAGGTGCGTACTGGGAAATCACGGCTCCTTTTTTAATAATCGCTTCGTAGAGCGAGCGGTGCTCTTTCGGATAGCAATGATCGACCCCACTTGCAAGGAAAGCGATCGGTACACCACGATTTACGAGGCAGCCAACGTGTGCAGCTCGATCGATTCCTTTCGCTAGTCCGCTGATCACAGGAATCTTTCTATTAGAAAGTGTGTACGAAAGTTCTTCGGCAGCCCGTCTTCCTTCCTCTGTACAATTTCTAGAACCTACGATTGCTACAGAAGGAGTGAATGAACGTATAAGGCCTTTATAATACAATAGTGCTGGTGACTCCGGTAAATCTTTAGCATACGACGGATAAAGGGGGTCATCCCGGGGCAAAAGCCAGATTTCTTCTTTTTGAGCACGTTCAAGAATACGCTTACAATCTTCGAGTGACCGAGCCTCTAAAACAGCTTCCCGGACACGCTGAGAAATTCCCTTCACTTCTTGCAGCTCTAAAGAAGAAGCTTCATAGATTTGCTCAGGACTTCCAAATGCGGTCAGTAGTTTCTTTTGAGAAACAGGACCTACATTTCGGATTGAACAAAGCCAAATCCAATGCTCCATTCTTGTCTTCTCTTTCTTTATGGATTTTTAACTACATCTTTTGAGAATGTGTTTTAGGGACTGCTATTTTCTTCATAGCTGATAGGATATATGATCCCTGGCCTCTAACTATGGTTTTTGCTACCTTTCTAGGAGAATATGTATGCGGGATCTACGAGCAAATCCTTTATGTATGAAAGATGAGCACCATAACGACTCCAGACATTGTTGGATGGAAAACCATCTCATTGACTAGATACAGGTATAATGATTAACTTAGGTGGTTTCCATACAAAAGGGAGTCAAGCAGCTCAGATGTGTAGCGGGTTTGAAGTACGTGTCTTTAGTCATATTTCTTATTGGAATTGCTGGCGTTGATGATTTCATGATTTCACCTGGTGGGTAATCGCAGGTTTCGATGGAGAGTTGCACATGGTTCGTCATGAGGCAGTATACGTGTAACGGAAAGCGGTAAAAACTTAGAAACTTTGTAAATCCTTCCACTTGTTAGACTGATACTTTTCGATTCCTTCGGCAATCGATATGATCCTTCGCCTCCTGGAAATCGAGTCATTCGAAATGCGGTTTTAAGAGAGGAAGATGGGGATTTTATACTATTGCGTGGTCGATAGTTGTAGTATATCACTTTCTATAATTTGGGAATAGTAAAATTTTAAAATATTTGGAAATATTTTAAAAAAGAATGGAAAGGGAGTCAGATACGCATCTGACCCCCCTCGAAAACTTATTTACTGTTCTATCATTTCCCTCACGACTTCTTCGCTTACTGCGCCTGTTCCCCCTAGTATTGTAAACTCATTTGCTTCCAAATCTTTAATCGCTTGCCCGGTAGATTGTGGTAGTTTGTTAGGTTGAACCAGGAGCATCGCTGCATCTTGTTTTGCTGCAAGTACTGATCCAGCTAGTGCATCTGCAAAATCCATTCCTGTTGCGATAAACACATGCTGTGATGGATTCAGTTCAGTTGCTACTGCAGCTGCTGTACCAAAACGATCTTTACCAGATACACGTTTAGGTTCAGGTAGTTTAGAAAGAACGCTCTCGCCGACTACCCCAGAACCTCCAACTACAATCGAAGTGTTCATAGAATCGAGCGCTTTTTGTGTAGCGGATGGTACTTTGTCTTTTAATGTGAACAGGATTGGGTTCCCGTGTTCTGCTGCATACGACGCTGCAGACAATGCATCTGGGAAATCTAGACCATTCACAACAACAGCTTGATCAGCTGCTCCCATACGGGCTGAAATATTTGCTGCAGTTTCAAAACGATCCTTTCCGCTGATGCGGTCTACTTTCACATTAAGACCTCGAAGTTCGTATGCAACGTAATCGGATACTGCACCTTTCCCACCAAGAATGATGACTTTCTTAGCTTTCAGGCGTTTGATTTCTTCTTTTACAACGTTTGTTAAGCGATCCTTTCCAGTTAATAAGATCGGGGCATCTAGTTTGTAAGCATACGGACCACCTGCAAGCGCATCTGCGAAGTCGGTTCCGTTAGCTAAAACAACTGTATCTGCTTGATCCCAGCCTTTCTTTGAGATCTCAACAGCTGTTGAGTAGCGGTCTTTTCCGAACAAACGGTCTGGCTCTGCCAGCTCCCCTCCGCCCGATGTAACCGTCCACGTGTATTCTTTCGTGTTCTTCGCGATCGCGCCACCATCATTGTTAAAGATCTCAGACTTGTTCTCTTCCGATGGTTCAATCGTGATTGGGATGTTGTTTTCACCATTTTCAAGTTTCACTTCATGGCTGAACGACATATCGTCATTCACTGTTACATTTTCACCATTAATCGTTAGAACGCCTTCTTTGATCGCATTTCCTTTGAACGTGACGGTGTCACCATCTACTTTTGCACCGTTTTCTGGTGCATCGACAACGACCGGCATGTCGATCCATCGAAGAATTTCATCTTCAACGACCATCTTGTTGCCACCTTGATTAGTGACAGTGATGCTTAAATCCGTCCCGATCGCACCATAACCATAGTAACTAACGTCGTCGTCCGTCTTATCAGAACGTGTATGATCCGCTAGACCTTCTTGATCCCACGATTCACCTTTCGCGTACTTGTACGTTAAGATCGTGCCTTCAGGGAATGTTTTGGTAAGTTCCCAATCAGCTGTAACCGCTCCGTTACGTGACATTTCCCACGCACTCGTGCTCCATCCGTTCTCACTGCCTGGCATCGTAACCTTCGCGCTTAGCGGCGTGTAATCCGGAGCATGAACTTTGAACGTCACATCGACCATTACGATATCTGGTGTAATCGTTACGGCATTCGAAACCGTTTTGTTTCCTGAGCGGTCGTATGCCACTACTTTATACTCATACGTTTTACCATTCTCAACTGCAAAATCTGTGTAGCTTACTTTTTCTGCATCATTCAGTCTCTCGATGATGTTACCATCTCTTTCGATGGCAAAAAGATAAGGGTCGTCTGCGCCATTGAGGCTCCAGTTCAACGTGACCTGTCCAGACTCTTTTAGCGGTTCTTCAAGCGTAACTGACTCAGCAGGCGCTTTTGTATCATCCTGGTTTTGCGACAACGTCACTTCTTCTACGTTCGTCGATTTCCACGTTTCACCACGATCTGTTGAAAATACAAGGCGGTATTGGTATGTTCCAGTTTCAATCGGGCGGAAGTCAGCCGTGAATAGGTTATATGCGTTTCCGTCCCCACTTTGTCCTTTATAGGTCGCTTTTGAATCAGTCCAGTCGCCGTCTTGCTTGACCTGTAACATCGCCGTCAAGCCTTGAGCTAAACCTGATTCAGTCGCGCCGTCAATTTTCACTCCTGCTTCGATCTTAAATGTGTTGGAAAGATCGAGCACACCGTCTTCGATTTTATTAACATCTGTCAGATCATAGCTTCCATCTTTCCACTCATAGTGCGGAACTGCTGCTTTCGTTGTTTCAGTTAAAGGTGATTCATTTCCTTCACCATCTACTGCCGTCACAGCAAAGTAGTACGACTGACCATTTGTTAATCCATCGATGACGATCGATGTTTTATCTGTCGTCCCCACTTCTTCGAACATCGCACCTTGTAAAGTAGATCGATAGACTTTGTACTGCGCTGCGTCCCCCGTCCAGCTAAGCTCTACACTTCCTTCTAAAGCTTTCGCATTAAGGTCACTTACTGTTTTTGGAAGCTCAAAGTTCTGGCCGCCATCAGCGATCAGCATGCGTCCTGTCATCGCAGGTACAGTCACGCTCATCTTGCCGCTTTTTACAGCTGTACTGTAGTCCTTCGCAAGTCCGTCGGTGAACGAAATGTTGTTCTTTACGATACCTTCTACGTCTAACTCAACTGTTTTGTTATCGTTTCCGCGATTCACCGCGACCACTGCTGCACCGTCTTCATTCGTACGGGCATAAACATATACATCGCCATCAGCATGTAACGTTTTTAGATCTCCATATGCGAGTAGATCGGCATTCTCTGACCTTACCTCACCAGCACTTTGATAGTGCTTCACTAACGCTTCGTTTTCTTCACCCCATGGATACGTGCGGCGATCGTCAGGGTCTTTAGATCCTGTTACTCCCGCTTCATCACCATAGTAGATCGTCGGCGCGCCTGGGTACCCCATCTGAAGCACTGCCGCTAGCTTGAGTCGCTTTACCCCAAGCTCATGATTATAGTTCGGATCGAATTCAGCACGCTCATACGTGTCTGTCCCACCACCGAGGATATACACAGCACGAGGCGTGTCATGAGATCCCATCAAGTTCATGAGAGCACGGAACGCTTCATCAGGATAGTCCTCCTGCACAGCCTTCAGCTTCTCATCTGCACTCGCAGCGTTACCATTTTTCAAGAAGTCTAAAATCGCTCCTTCAAAACGATAGTTCATAACCGAATCATACTGATCTCCAAGAAAATACTTAGACGCATCATCCCAGATTTCTCCGAGAATCAATGGTTCTTCTCCTTCTTTAAGCGTTGCACCCGCGCCTGCAATGCTGTCTGATTTCAGCTCATCGCGGAATTCACGCCAGAACTCCATGTCCACTTCGTTCGCTACATCGAGTCTCCACCCGGATGCACCGTTTGTGATCCAGCTTTTCGCTGCTGAATCGTCGTCATACATGATGTAATCCGAGAATTTCTGGTTGTTAAGTTCACTCGCATAATCGACGGCATCGCCCTCGATGCTTTTAATTTCAGGAAGCGAGTCATAGCCCCACCACGCCTGATAATCGTAGCGTTCGTTTCCGTTCTCATCCGTCACGATTTCATTTTTAATATTAAACCAGTTGTGAAAACCATATTCATCATTGAATGTCTGGCCATTTTCTTCAAGCTGTTTACGTGCTTCTTTTTTCGCATCTTCTTCAGACAGTCCCTTATCATTCATAAGATCATAGATTAGAGACCAATACTCGTACGCGCCAACAACGTCATATTTTCCGTAACGATCAAAATAGATCGAATCATCACCTACGTGGTTAAACACCCCGTCCATGATCAGATGCATGTCGCGCTTCTCAAGCTCTTTTGTGAATGCCTCAAATTCTTCAGGTGTACCGAACAATGGGTCGATATCCTTCCAATCCGTTGCATCGTATTTATGGTTCGATGCAGCTTCTGCGATCGGATTGAGGTAAATCGTATTAACACCTAACGATTCGATGTAATCTAGCTTTTCATGAATCCCTTTCACGTCACCGCCAAAGAAATCATTGCTCCAGATTCCATCGCCTTCATATCCAGAACGATCAGCTAATCTCGGATTATCAGGTAGCTCATCCCATTCTTTATGTTCGATCGGCTCATCACCACGTGCATATTTCTTTGCATCATCGTTCTTCTCATTTCCGTTATAAAAACGATCAGGGAAAATTTGATATACGACTGCTTCCTTCATCCAATCAGGCGTTTTGAAGCCAGGGTCAAACACAGTTAGTTGATACAGTTCTGCGTTTGCATCGGTCGCTTTTCCTTTCGATCCCTGCTGTGTATCTTCACCATACTCAGCTTTTGCCGCACCATCACGTACAATAAACTTGTAGCCATAAAGACCTTTGACTTCTGGCTTTACGTCTGCCTCAAAAAAGTCCATTCCGTCAGAAGTCGCCGCTTTTTCCATCGGAACAAGCTTACTTGTACCCGTATTTTGATTCTTGATATACAATTCTGCTTTTGTTAGATCATCCTTTTTGGCTGAAAGACGAAGCGTAACGGTTTCGCCTTCCTTTACAGCACCAAACGGAGCTCGGTATGTTTCTTCCCAGGAGTTATGTAGAAGTTTTTCTTTGTTGATCGCTCCATCAGAACCCTCAGGGCTATAATCAGAACTAACATTTTTCGTTTCAGCGTTAAATTGGAACGTGATCGTTGCATCAGCAATAACGTTTAGTGCAACGTTATTCGAAGGATACTCTTCGCCCCAGTCGCTTCCTAACACAACTTTGTATTCATAGTTTCCTTTTGGAACATCTGCAGTGTATGTGTAAATGTTATCGAAATTATCATCGGTGAATAACGCAGTCGATGTTTTCGGACTCCACTCATCTCCAGCATCGATCGCAGGCTGGATAGAACCTACTAATCTCGGTTGTTTTTCATCGGAAATCTTACTGTAAAAAGTGGAATCTGCTATTGCATGCGTACCATCATGGTAATAGAACGTTACTTTCGATGCTTCAGAAAGCTCTAGCGGAATGTTTCCTCCATCTTTCCCATAGCTCTCCCCCCAAGATTGATTGATCGCAATCTTGTATTCATACTTACCAGCAGGAAGCTCTGCCGTAAATTCATAGAATCCATCCCCTTTGTCTTCCATGATCGTTTCAGATGCATCAGGCTTCCAATCCGCTTCTACACCTAGCTCATCTTGGAGATCACCGACTAGTGTAACGGTACGTTTCGCATCCACATCGCCGATTTGAAATTCGCTGTTCTCTCCTCCATTAGAATTGAGAGGATCCTTCATCCATTCGCCATCGACGATAAACTTGTACTGGTGCATTCCGTTCGATAGATCATCGACTTTAAGGCTCCAGACATCTCCCTCACCTTTCGTCATCTCAAGAGCGCCGTTTTCCCAATCTGTAAAATCACCAGCGACTTTGACAGACGTCTTGCTACCGTCTCCCTGATAGTTGAACGTTGCGCTCGATCCTTCGATTACCGGACTCGTAAGCGTTGCAGCTTCGACACCCGGCATTGCTCCGGCCAGCAACTGCAACACGAGTACGATTGCTAGCGACAAAGAAAGCCGTTTTCGATTACGCCGTTTCATCGATATCCCCCTTTAATTTGAATATACAGTTTGTGAAACCGTTTGCACAAAAACGTTAGTGAAATCGATTGCGCAAAGTTGCACAAAAACCATCTCACTAAATAAGCAAACGCTTTCAAACTTATGATGCCACAGGTTTGGCAGGTAATCAACTCCTTTTGGTTAAATGTGCTAATTTTCATACATTTCGATAGGTAATTCGTCTGGATCTTGAAAAAAGGTGAACCGCTTCCCTGTTAACTCGTCTACTCTAATTTCTTCAACGCTAGTGACACCTTTCCTTCTAAGCTCCTGTGCAGCCCATTCGATGTCGTCCACTTCAAATGCAATATGCCGAAGTCCACGTGCTTCCGGATAGCTTGGGCGCAGAGGAGCGGAATTGAAGGAGAACAGTTCGATTCGCGTATGCTCTCCAACCGCTAGATCAAGTTTGTATGACTCTCTTTCGTTCCGGTACGTTTCTTCTAATACCGTTAATCCCAGTACATTCACATAAAAATCTTTCGAGCGTTGATAATCTGAACATATGATGGCAACATGGTGTACCTTTTTAAACATCTTCGATCACCTCTATACTAACTTAGCGACGGTTCGTTCTTACGTCAAGCTACAGAAGTGACTCCGCTCCATCAACGTACATCGCTGTTCCCGTCACATGACTGGATGCATCTGAAATGAGAAAATAAACGACATCAGCGACTTGTTCAGGCTTTCCTGCTTTTTCTTCTAACGGGTGGCTACCTTCTGGATACTCTACAGGTATTTCAATTTCTTTAACACTTTCCTTTTGATCCGTATTTTCATCGATATTGGTTTCGATCGCTCCAGGACAAATCGCGTTCACTCTTATGTTATAGTTCGCTAGTTCAAGCGCAGCCATCTTCATAAACGCAACTTGCCCTGCCTTCGATGTGCTGTATGCAGACATCCCGAAGTTCGAGAACGTTCGATTTCCATTGATCGAACTTGTGATGACCATACTCCCTCCGTGCTTCTTCATATATGGAACAGTATGCTTCACCATGAGAAACGTACTTCTCAAGTTCGTTTGAATCGTTTGATCCCAATTGTCTACACTCATTTCTTCAATCGGTTGAAGCGTCCCGTTGATTCCAGCATTGTTAAAGAGATAATCGATCGCACCAGTTTTTTCGCTTACTTCTTGAAGCTTACTGACAACCTGGTCTTCATCAGACACATCGACTTCATATGCGAACGCCTCACCGCCTAGGGAGATGATCTCCTCTTTTACTTCTTCTGCACGACTTTCTTCTACATCGAACAAACAAACTGTGATGCCTTCCTTTGCGAACCGCTTTGCAGCTGCTGCTCCAATACCAGATCCGCCACCTGTAATCACCGCAATTTTCTTCATGAATTTCCCTCCTCGTCTTCCTTCTATACCCATTCTTTCGGTGGGTCAGTCTAAAAACATCACTAGTGTTCTTTCGTGTTTCAACGGTACTTTTTAAGAAATGACAAAAAAAGTTGTTTTAGCTTTCAAAAAACAACAAATTTCTTACCATTTTCGGACTATGATAGATGTATAACATCATTCGTTTACATAGGTCTAAAGTATCAGGTATCCTCCAGAAAAAAGGCACCCTACTTTGAAAGAAGTAGATCGCAAAGTTATCAGATCTAAGGGAGGCGTAAGATGTTTCCTAAGATGGCTGAACTACCTGGGAACATAGAGGAGGAGTGAGGATGGAAACAAGTGAAAAAGTGAGGCTCGATGAGGAATGGGTATTTCTAATTCTTACTGCGAAGGAATTAGGATTATCAGTGGAAGAGGTGAAAGCGTTTATTAAAAAGGAGGAAATAGTCAGGGATTCGAAGGAATGAGTGGAGGGCGATTAACGCTTTTGTTCTATTTACGGAACATACCCATACTGATATAATATTTAGTAACTGAGTATGATGTTGACGTATGGGAGGGTAAGACATGATAGGAGAGCAAGTAAAGAAGTATCGATTACGTAAAGGCCTCTCACTTTCAGAATTAGCTGAACGCGCTAGTGTAGCAAAATCCTATTTGAGTTCAATCGAACGAAACATACAATCTAACCCTTCTATTCAATTTTTGGAGAAGATTTCAGGAGTATTAGATGTTTCCGTAGAGGTACTTCTTCAAGGAGATAACCTCATCCATCAAAGCGAGTTGGATTCAGAGTGGAAAAAGCTTGTTAAAGAAGCGATGAATTCGGGAGTTAGTAAAGAACAATTCAAAGAATTTCTAGAGTTTAACAAGTGGCGTGCAAAGCAAGGAAGCGACAAATAATCGATCTGACACGGGAGCCTTAGGTGAAGGCTCTTTTTATTATGATTTACAGTAAAAAGAGCCAGTAGGCATGATAGAGTAATATCGCAGTATAAAGAACAATTGCGACGTTCAACAGCCATCTTATTAACCGCGTTTGAAAGTCATTCTTTATGCTTCCCATAAACACAAGTAAGATCGACATTATGATCTTAAAACATAGAAAGACAGATGGATGGATACTAAATAATAGGTTCATCAGTGGATTCGCTTCTTCTATCACGTTGTTCTGTACGCCCCAGTATGTAATGACGCCATCGATGAAATTACAGCATGCCAAATAGTACATGATGGATTGAAGGGAAGACCGTGTATCCCTACTCATTCTGAGTTCGAGGAAATGATCTGATTCTTAATAATTTCACTTAATTCGTTATAAAGTTTCCGCTCGTCCTCAAAAAGCCACCTTCTATTTTCCTCCTGCAATTCGAGCTCCTTAATCTTATTAAGAATAAAGTCTAAGTCACAGCGCCCTTTGTATTCATCGTTAATATAAAGTTTGCCGGTCCTTTCATCGAGTGCAACGACTTTGACTCTCTTCTCTGTGATGTACGATACAAACGTGCGATCTCCAAGCTTGATCATCTAAATTCCCCCTTATTTTTTTGAGGAATTATCGAGGAATTGTCTAATCTCTTCCTTACTTAGCCCTAACTTCTTCGCTTTCGAAATAAGGTTGATCCACTCTAAGTCCAATTTTTCTCCACCATACGCTCTCATTTTCAACCTCCTTACTTTTTTCTCCATAATCCGACATTATAAAGAACGTTTTGTTCTTTATTTAGAATATAACTCTAATATAATCCTATCAGATCGATTGTAAAAGACTGAAAATTCTTTATTTTATTTGTGTTTAGGTGGAAAACCTAGCCTTTTCTAACCTATGCTTTATTTTTCTTATAATTCCATATATTAACGTTTTTAACTTAAGACTTTTGTTCTGTTTACAGAACATGATGTTCTTGATAAAATTGAATTATCAAATACTAACAAAGTTGAGGTATTGGGGATGATAGGTGAAAAGATTAAGCTTTACCGAAATCGCATGGGACTGTCATTAACTGAATTAGCGAAGCGAGCTGGGGTAGCAAAATCATACCTCAGTTCAATCGAGCGCAATCAACAGGCCAACCCCTCCATACAATTCCTCGAAAAAATCGCGGCTGTATTAAAGGTGCCTATGGATGTGTTCATTCATGAAGATGAATTCGAAGAAAGAGAACCCAATCTAGATCCTGAATGGCAGTCGTTGATCGAAGAAGCGATGCGGTCTGGCATCACGAAAGAAGACTTTGAGGAATTTCTCGAGTTTAGGAAGTGGCAATTAAACAAGAAAGGCTAATGAAAAACTCCCGCCTGGAGTGGACGGGAGTTTAACAACTTATTCAGCAGAATTCTCAGAGTTAGTGGATCCGTTGTTCGAAGCAGGTTCTTCCGTATTACTTCCGTTAGTGGTCGTATTATTGTTTCCTTCTTCTTCTCCACCGCTACAAGCAGTGATGAGCATAACAGCTAGAAACGAAGTTGCAATTTTGGCCATGAATTTCTTATTCATTATCAAAATTCCTCCCTAACCAAGTTTGACCGCGGCTACTGAATAAGCGGTTGACCAAATCATAACAACAAAATTCTCCCATGTGTGGCAATTAACAGAGTCTCAATAAAGCCTTTAAATGCTTAACAAAATCGCACAACGTTTTTACAATTGAACTAAAAAAAGCACCTCGAAATTCGAGATGCTTGAAAGATCGTTATTTGAGGGCAAACATGATTTCCGCTTCCGCAGCAACTTCACCATCGACCGTCGCTGTCGCTTTTCCTTTGCCCATAGGTCCTTTAATACGGATGATCTCAACTTCTAAGCGGAGCTGATCACCTGGCTTAACTTGTCTCTTAAAGCGGCATTTATCGATGCCTGTAAAGAAAGCAAGCTTCCCTTGGTTCTCTTCCTTCTTAAGCATAGCAACCGCACCGACCTGCGCAAGTGCTTCTACAATTAAAACACCTGGCATGACAGGGTAATCAGGAAAGTGACCGTTGAAAAATTCTTCGTTGGCTGTAACGTTCTTAATTCCGATCGCTCTCACTTCTTCCTCTACTTCAACGATCTTGTCGACAAGTAGAAAAGGATAGCGATGTGGAATGATCGATTTGATATCTTGAATGTCCATCATCACGAGTGCTCCCTTCTTTTACTCCGTTTCTTTCTTAACAATATCAGAGATCTTCACCCAGGTCTCTTTTTTGAAGACGTCTCCCGGGCTTCCTTCTCCGATCACCCCGTATCCAATCATAGCTCCTGCAGCCAGTGAAAAGGCAAGAAGGAGTACAACGAGAATAAGGCGCAGCCAAATCGGGATCAACCGAATTCTAGGCATACGCTCTTTTATTTTCTTATTCTTTGTCTTTTTCTCCTCATCATTCATGTTGATTTCTGAGGTTTCATTTACGTTTTCATGGTTGTTCGCCATCATGATAACACCCTTACGAATAGTTTCCGTTACCTAAGAACTTCCGATAAGTTAGACTAGTTTCTTTTTAGCGATTTTGTCCATATGTTCTAGCATTAAGCCTGTCCCTTTTGCAACGCAGCTCATTGGTTCTTCAGCAACTAATACAGGAACCATCAATTCTTCAGCAAACAATTGATCGATTCCATGAAGAAGCGCGCCTCCACCTGTCATGATCACGCCGCGATCGATGATATCTGCCGAAAGTTCAGGAGGAGTACGTTCAAGAACGCTTTTCGCTGCCATCACCATATGAGAGATCGGTTCTTGTAACGCCTGCTGAATTTCATCAGATTTCACTGTAATGGTTCTAGGAAGTCCAGTAACCATGTCACGTCCGCGTATGTCGAGCTCTTCTTTCCGACCACCTGGAAATACCGTTGCAACATTGATCTTGATCTGTTCTGCCGTTCGTTCACCGATCAATAGCTTGTACTCTTTCTTGATATAGTCTAAGATCTCGTAATCGAACTTGTCCCCTGCCATCTTAATGGAAGAGGCGGTGACGATATCGCCCATCGATAGTACTGCGATATCAGTCGTCCCACCGCCTATATCCACTACCATATTTCCGCTCGGTTGGAAGATATCCATTCCAGCACCAATTGCGGCAACCTTTGGCTCTTCTTCTAGGAAAATTTGTTTCCCACCGCTTTTTTCAGCAGCTTCTTTGATCGCTTTTTTCTCAACCGATGTGATGTTCGTCGGTGTACAAATTAAAATACGCGGCTTCGATAAAAAGCTTTTCACATTGATCTTGTTCAAGAAATGTCTAAGCATCACTTCTGTAATATCGAAGTCAGCGATGACCCCATCCTTCAATGGACGGGTAGGAACGATGTTTCCAGGCGTCCGGCCTACCATCTGCCTTGCTTCTTCACCTACGGCAAGTGCTTTACCCGTTGTGGTGTCGATCGCTACAACAGAAGGCTCATCAAGGACAATCCCTTTTCCCTTTAAATAAATCAGTACGTTCGCAGTACCTAAGTCAATCCCTATATCACGTGATAACATGATCTATCCTCCCTGTGTTCAATCACTCATCTATAGTTCCATTCCTAGTATGTATAGAGTTCATATCCATTAGTATATTGTATCACAAAAGTGAACATGGAAGAAAAAGATTTAGAAAAAATTGTCGTTTTTCACCTATTTTACAGCTTCTTCCTTCTCAGTATCCTTTCTATATTTTATTCTAGTCGCTTCCCCGCCTCGAAGGTGTCGTATCGATTTATGATACTCAAGAATTTCTTTCACCTCGTTGGCCAGGTCAGGATTGATTTCTGGGAGTCTTTCAGTAAGGTCTTTATGGACGGTGCTTTTTGACACTCCAAATTCTTTGGCGATCACCCTCACCGTTTTCTTCGTCTCCACGATGTAATTTCCAATCTTGATGGTTCGCTCTTTGATGTAATCGTGCACACCACTCGCCTCCCTAAATTGGATGTGAGAGATGCGAAATGAGACTGATAAAGTGATCATGCTACGAAGCTCAAGTCATCAAGTCGATCTACATGATGTCAGGAGAATTGTGTACAAGAATACTTCGAAGCCTTACCACAACTTCTCACCTCTGCCCCTCATTTACTAAGTTTTGTAACATTTTATTAGGGGTTGGATAGTTATATACCAAAAAGTCAAGAGGGACAAGTGATTTTATTAAATTTTCTTTAAAATAATAGCCAATATCTGTTGAGTAGTGGTTGATATACGCTGCAGGTGCTCGCTTTAGCTGGGCGGGCGTTGAGCCACCTACGAAGACCTATGCGCCTCTGGGGTATCACCTGTCCCGCTAGTCCCGCAGAAGGCGAGCACCTTCCGCTCAAATCAACTTTGAAGTATCGTATTAACAAGTTTTCTTCAATCTTCTAAGCACATCTATAGAAAAGATAATAAAAATAAAAAGCCCCGGATACCATTGTATCCGGGGCTAGCACGTTAAATGACTTCATCATCTTTCCATACTTCGCCATCTTTGTACTTCAATTGTTCAGGGTATCTTAGGTCCAACACCTCTTCTTGCGTTTTCTGTGATGGTGGGGCTGTGCTTAGTGAAACAATGATATTCGTTAAGAAAGCAGCTACCGCGCCGAACACGCCTGCTCCTGTGTCAATGATTCCAAATACTGTAACTCCACCAAACTTCGCAAGGAAGATATACGTTAAGGTTACGAGAAGGCCCACAATCATTCCAGAAATAACTCCATATGCATTTGCACGTTTCCACCATACTCCTAATATGAGCGCAGGGAAGAACGTACCAGAAGCGAGCGCAAACGCCCAGGCAACGATTTGAGTGATTACCCCAGGTGGATTCAACGCTACAAGGCCTGCTACGATCGTTGCGATCAGAATCGACCAGCGTGCGACGGCCATACGCTTCTTCTCAGAGGCATTCGGATTAATAATACGGAAATAGATATCATGTGAAAAGGATGAAGAAATGGCCATCAGAAGGCCGCCTGCGGTTGAAAGAGCTGCAGCCATCGCCCCAGCAGCTACAAGGCCGATCACAAAGATTCCTAAATTTGCGATTTCCGGAGTAGCCATAACAACAATGTCATTACTGATGGCAATTTCTTGCCACTGAAGAATGCCATCAGAGTTTCCGTCTGCCATACTGAGTAAGCCTGTGTTGATCCATTTCTCAGTCCAGCCAGGTAAGTTATCGATCGGACTACCCGCTACTTGTTTCATCAAGATGAAGCGAGAAAAAGCAGCGTACGCTGGTGCTGAGAGATAGAGTAATCCGATGAACAACAGTGCCCATGCACCACTCCATCGAGCAGCTTTCATCGTCGATACAGTATAAAAACGGACGATGACGTGCGGTAATCCTGCTGTTCCGGCCATCAAACTAAACATCAGTGCGAGAAACTGCCACTTTGAACCGGTATCGAAAGGCGTAAAATATTCCGAAATTCCGAGCTCCCGATCGAGTTCTCCTAATTCAGATACGATGTTTCCGTAACTTAACCATGGTAGTGGATTGTTCGTGATTTGAAGAGACATGAAGATGATCGGAACAAGATAGGCAATGATCAAGATGATGTACTGAGCTACCTGAGTCCAGGTAATCCCTTTCATCCCGCCCATCGTTGCGTAGATTGCAATGATTACGACCCCGATCATAACGCCAATCTTCGCATCTACTTCAAAAAGTCTTCCGATAACAACGCCTGAACCTGCGAGCTGACCGATCGAGTATGTAAAACTGATGATAATTGTTGCGATCGCCGCAATAACGAGTGCTGTTTTACTTTGAAACCGATCTCCGATGAACTCTGGAACTGTGTATCGCCCAGATTTACGGAGTTGAGGTGCTAATAGAAATGTTAGAAGCAAATAGCCGCCTGTCCAGCCCATGATGTAAGCAAGTCCATCATAGCCGAGTACCATAACGGTTCCTGCTAAACCGATGAATGAAGCTGCACTCATCCAGTCAGCGCCGATCGCCATCCCATTATAGACCGATGGAACCCCACGACCCGCTACGAAAAATTCTGACGTTTGCTTAGCTCTATTGTAAACGGCTATTCCAATATACAATCCAAACGAGGCAATAATAAGTAGTAATGATACTAGAAACTGAGAATCCATTCATATCCTCCCTCTTATTGACTAAATGTTTGTCCCTTTACATTCTTACTCTTTTTCTCTACTAGATTGTATTTCTCATCGATACGGTCGCATATGTAAGCGTTAACAAATAATAGAATAATAAACACGACGATCGAACCTTGAGCACCCATGAAATAATGCAGTGGAAAGCCGTTGAACGTATACTGCGCTAGCGTTTCAGCAATCAAGACCATGCCGAACGAGACGGTCAACCAAATGATTAATAGAACAGTGGTCAGACGAAATATAGCTTTTATATAAGCATCTGCAGTCTTTTTATCAATCTTCTTCACTCTACTTCCACCTCCAATTATTTTAAGTTAAAAATAAGTTCCACAGTTTCTCCAAAACCTAGAGGAACTCTGGCAATCTCAACAATGAGATAAACACCCAATAGGCCGATGGGCATCAGTAAAAATAGAGGCTTTCTTTTCTGAACAGTAACGACGATACTGATCAATACCGCGACGATAAAAACGTATAAAATGGCAGTCTCTCCTTTCGTCTAAATTATCTGAATATTTAAATCATATTTTTCATTATCAAGTTATTACTCCTATAAGTCAAGATTAATTTTCCACAAATCTTCCAATCGTTCATGAATATCCTACATAAAACCACCTCCTATTTCCCGGGAAAGGTCGATTAATGTTGAAAATATTCATTGATAACAGAGAAAAAACCCCCGATCGCTCGGAGGCCTGTTTCTTATTGAGAGTCTTTTGACCCTTTTTCATTGTTGGTGTTTGAGTCTTTCGAACCTTTTTCATCTGCATCTTCTGTGTCTTTTGAACCTTTTTCTTCAGCTGCGTCTTTTTCAGCTTCCTCTTCAGCGTCTTTCTCAGAGTCTACTCCCTGATTTCCTTCTGAAGCAGAAGGATTTGTTACAGGGTTACCAGCTTTCTCTTCACTATCCTGTACTTCTACAGCAGAGGATGGTTGGTTGAATACATCAAGCGGGTTAACTGGTGTACCGTCTTTACGTACTTCAAAATGTACATGTACGCCAGCATCAGTGTCGAATGTGTTCGTTCCAGCTGTACCTAACTCATCACCTTGCTTCACTTTGTCGCCTTCAGCAACTTCAAGCTTATCAAGAGACTCATAAACAGTTACAACACCATCTGCATGTTCGATGTGTACAACGTTACCAAGCAACTGATCTTTTTCTGCTTTCACAACTTTACCACTCATTGCAGCAACGACTTCAAAACTTGCTCCATCTTCTTTCGCATAGTCGATTCCTGAATTCTGATAGTAGGTATTATTATAGAATACGAGAGCAGCTTTTTGTTCGTCAGTGCTAGCTTCAGCGTCGTAATATTGCTTTTGAACAAATACGCCACTATCTTCAGAAGCAGGTACTTTAAAGACTTCAGAATCTCCTAGAACCGGGACAGACTTTTCATCAGCATCATAGGCACTTCTGTCAGAATCAATACCACTCAAGTCACGGGGCTCTTCTGCATTTTCTTGACCGCCTTGCATCCAAAGCACTGCTGTTAGTACTAGTGCTGCGAATCCAAGGTATACTGCTGGATAAATCCAACGCTTTCTAGCTAGCTTTTGCCATTTAGAAGCGCTTTTTTCAATAGGATGAGATTTTTTGTTTTCATCTCCCATTTATCATCACCTCAGCAACCATTGTTGTCAGGTTACAAGGTTTCTATACACATTCCTGAAAAAATATCTATTTATTTTTCGACAAGTCCGTTATTTTTATGCATTTTCTTTTCATTTTCTCAAAATACGCCGTCCTGACAAGCAAAAAACCGCATTGCTGCGGCTTTTAACGGTGTGCTGTTAAGTTTTCAACATAGCGGCCCATCTCACTGATCGCCACACCTTTATAGTAGTGTTTCACGATTTCATCGTAGTCTCTTCCTTCTTCAGCCATTCCATTCGCACCATATTGACTCATTCCAACGCCGTGTCCATAGCCTTTCGTCGTGACAAAAATTCGATCTCCAGCCCGCTCCCAGGTGAAGTCAGAGGACCTTAAACCTAGTAGGTCTCGAATTTCTCTTCCAGTAAATGATTTACCAGCTACTTCAACCTCCCCAACCCGCTTCCCAGTCGTGAGGTTCTTTATCGTTCCGACCGATCCATCCGATGGAAGGGTAACACCAAGCTTTTGTTCGAACTCACTTTTCGAGAACGACATTTCGTCGGAGTACTTAGGCGACTGCTTATCCCAAGGACTTTCTACACTTCTAAGATATGGAGCAGCATTTTCCCAGTAGTCTTCCGAGTTCTCCGTGTATCCGTTGCTCGTTGAGAAAAATGAAGCGTAGATAGGATTGCCTTCATACGTTAAAATCTGACCGACTGTTTCTTCAACAGCCTTTTCGATCTTCGCATACTTACTTTCGAACTCTTTTCCCCATGCTTTCTTCAACTCATCGTTACTTTTATATACCTGGTGTTGGATCGTGTCAGTGACGATTGCGTTCCCAGGAAGTTCTTCTGTGGGGTTTGCGAGCCTTGTAACGACGAACGTTCTTGCTGTTAACGCCTGCGCCTTCAGAGCTTCTAGATTAAACTCTGCTGGCATCTCAGCTGCTACAACTCCTGTTACATACTCTTCGATCGGAACGTTCACCGTCTTCTCAAGCTGTGCTCGATAGACCGGTACATCGACATTCACGGCTTTTGCAGTTGGCATATTGTTATTTTCTATTTTCGAGTCAGTAGTCACTGGTGATCCCCCAGATGATCCATATGGTAGCACTAACATAGATGGCAAAAGAATTATGATGCCGGCAAATAAGATAAGGATTAGAAGGATCTTTTTCATTCGCATGCCCCCGTCATCTAAATTGTATCTCCACTAACACCTTATGGAAGTGGACAACCATTTAGAACAGAAACGAAACGAGGTATCGATGCAATCGTGAGGTACGTGAGGAAGGGTGTGTTACCGTTTTTACTCGATATTTTTCTTTAGTTGAAGCTTTTATCATAAAGCTCCTTACGTTTAACTCTTAATGAATACTTTATAGGGGAGAAGCTTCCGTTCATAACAAAAAAACCGTAGCTCATCGCTACGGTTTTCACTTACGCTAATTTTGGTTTAACGTCTGTTTCTTCAGCTACAGTTTCTGCTGTTTGCTCTGTTTCTTCAAGCTTGACGCGTTCAACGTCAGCTCCAAGAGCAGCAAGCTTCTCAGCAAAGTTCACATAGCCACGATCTAAGTGCTTAAGCTCATCTACACGCGTGTAGCCGTCAGCAACTAGACCAGCAAGGATCAGTGCAGCTCCAGCGCGAAGATCAGTAGCTGATACTTCAGCACCTTGTAACTCAGAAGGACCTTCAATGATTGCGGCACGACCCTCGATCTTGATGTTCCCATTCATGCGACGGAACTCTTCAACGTGCATGAAGCGATTTTCAAAGACTGTCTCAGTGATCACACTTGTACCCTTTGCCTGAAGCAACAGTGCCATCATCTGTGACTGCATATCTGTAGGGAAACCAGGGTGTGGCATCGTCTTAAGATCAACTGGTTTGAGTGTTTCAGGACCGATTACTCGTAGTCCGTTACCTTCTTCTGTAATCTCAACTCCCATTTCCTCCATCTTTGCAATAAGAGGGCGTAGGTGTTCAGAAACAGCGTTCTCTACAAGAACGTTTCCGCCTGTAATAGCAGATGCTACCATAAAAGTACCTGCTTCGATGCGGTCAGGAATAACAGTGTGTTCAGCACCGTATAGCTTCTCGACACCTTCGATTCGAATCGTACCTGTACCAGCTCCGCGTACTTTTGCACCCATCGCATTCAGGTAATTCGCTAGACAGACGATTTCCGGCTCTTGCGCAACGTTCTCAAGAATCGTTGTGCCTTCCGCAAGAACTGCTGCCATCATGATGTTCTCAGTTGCTCCAACACTTGGGAAATCAAGGTAAATCTTCGCTCCCTGAAGTCTTCCTTTAATTGAAGCTTCAATAAATCCATTACCGATTTGAACCTCTGCACCCATTGCTTCAAAGCCTTTAAGGTGCTGATCGATCGGCCTTGATCCAATTGCACAGCCACCAGGAAGTGCGATGCGGGCATGACCCACGCGGGCCAATAATGGTCCCATAACTAGAAACGAAGCTCTCATTTTACGTACTGCTTCGAAAGGTGCTTCTGTTTTTAGTGGTTTTGTTGCATCCACATGAATTGTATTTCCATTTATCTCTGACTCTACGTTCAAATAACTTAATACTTCGCTAATCGTGTGTACATCTGAAAGGGCCGGCACATCTTTTAACGTGCTCGTGCCTTCATGTGCTAATACAGATGCTGTGATGACGGGCAAGACTGCATTTTTAGCTCCCTCGACTCTTACAGAGCCAGTCAGTCTCCTGCCACCTCGGACGATGATTTTTTCCAACGTATTCCCCTCCGCGTCCAATTTGTATATTAATATTCAGTCGTAATTATCGGTGTGCCAATTGTGACGGTAGTTGCGCCGCCCATTCCTGTATCTCGTAATGCTATCTGTAAGTTCATTCTCTGGTTGTTCGTTGTAATTGTTTCTTTCCACTTCTTATGGTATGCGGAAAGTGATACAAACGTCTCTTCATTGACTTCTTCAACTTTCGAGGCTTCAAAATCGTTCAAAAGCTTGTCCGCCTCTTTGTACAAAACAATGTTCATTTTATCATCTTTTACCCCTTTAAAACAAGTGAAGACAGGGGCATCTTCATGGAAAAATTGTGACTTTTGTGACGTAAAGTGTTCGTAAGCTGTTCGCCATTCCTCCTGGTGGAATCCGGAGACTTCCATATTATAGATAAGATAAGAGCTATTACGATCATTCTCCGGATAAGTAATAAGGGTTACAGTGTCTTTGATGCCCAATTTCGAATCCAGTTTTGTGCCAATGAACTTCACAATGCCGTCACCGTCCACCTTTTCGATCCAGTTATATTCTGGCGAATCGGCTTGAAGCTCCGACGTAGTTAGTCTCTTCCCTGAGGAAATACTTTTAAAACCCATTTTTCCTTTTGTATGAAGTGACCAACTTTTTATTGTGACATCATTGTCTATTAAAATGTTCGCAATCTCGGCTGTCTTTGCTTCCGTATCATCTTCAAACGTTACTGATGTACCATGTGAAAAGCTTCCAAGAAGCATGACTGACAGTAATCCGATCATAAGCTTCATCTTAACCCTCTCCCCGTTCAGGTCTCTTACTTTCATTGTGACCATTGAGGGCTAGGGCATACATGGAATTTGTAGTCATTAACCGACAAATTCCAAATGTGACTTTTAAGTTAGAACAAGTATTTTAGGCGGATGGACCAGTTGTAGTAATCGAGAAAGAAGCTACTAGTGAGGGAACCGATGCTGATGGTCAGGAGTATCATGAGGACTTTGGCTTGTGGACTATTCGGCTTCTTAACAAACACATCGAAGCGAACAGTTTGTAGCGCCCACCAGGTGATCAATAAAAACACCAGGTGAATAAAAATCGAAAAAATCGACTGCTGCGCAAGTGCTTCCGTCATCTCTCTACCCCCTCTCATTTGCACACTTGTATCAATTTCTATTTGCTAATTATAAAAGATATTGTACGTAATGAATATCGGACTTTAACCCCATAAATATAAGTTCTAAATTACATTTTACCATCAATTTCGACAATATTTTTATTTTTTCCTAAATCTCAATAAAAAAACCGCAATCCCAATGAGACTGCGGTTCTTACTGATTAAACACTTCCATGAATTGAAAGTACTCTTGTATGAACGTTAATGCCGTTGACGGAAAAATTCCAATCACCAGTGTAGCTGTAGCTGTGATCGTCAATACAGCTGTCACCCCTGCTGAAATCGTTATCGGCTTCTTATCTGACGGTCTGAAGTACATTTGAACGAACAAACCGAAATAGTATACGTACGACAGAACGGTTCCTAGAAGCATCGCTGCCGTTAGAAAATAACGCTTTGGCTCTGTTCCCAGCGCACTCATGAATATTTCAAATTTCCCAATGAATCCCGCCGTAAACGGTATTCCAGCAAGAGACAATAGAAAGATCGTCATCGTGATCGCAATGAACGGTGAGCGTCTAAACATTCCTGCAAACGAAGCGATCGTCACGTCTTCTCTTTCCTTCGTTACAGCATGAATTACAGCAAATGCCCCAAGGTTCATCAGGAGATACGCCAATAAGTAGAACCATACGACTTCAAACACCATCTCCGATAATGCCGCAAAAGGAATAAGGATGTAACCTGCATGAGCGATACTCGAGTAAGCGAAGAGGCGTTTAGCATTCAACTGCCTAAGCGCAATAATATTACCGATGATGATAGTTAAGATCGCTATGATCGCTATGTAAGGGCGAACAGATACGAGTAGCGATTCAAAACTCATTCCCTCAGGCGTAATTACTTTTCCTGTCCCAGGTGCAAAGACGAACGGTACCATGAGGAGACGAAGGATAATGGCGAACCCAGCTGTTTTTGAAACGACGCTTAAAAAAGCGGTGACTGGAGTTTCAGCTCCCTGATAGACGTCAGGTGCCCACATATGAAACGGAGCTGCTGCTATCTTGAATATTAGTCCGATAAAGATCATTAGAAATGCAAACACGATGAGAAACCGATTATCTGACACGATGTCGCTTGCCATAGCAGACTGAATCGCATACAGATTCGTTTCACCTGAAAGTCCATATACATAGCTCATCCCAAACAGTGTGATCGCTGTAGCGATCCCTCCGTTGACGAGGTATTTAAAGGCAGCTTCGTTCGCAAAATGATTCGTTTTACGAATTCCAACAAGGATATAAGAAGATAAGCTCAATAACTCAAGACCGACGAATAATGTGATAAGGTCAGCGCTCGACGCCATCATCATCCCACCGAGAAGCGCTGTTAAGATGAGATAGTAGTATTCCCCTTTTACATCCTTTAGATCATCCTTAGATGGAAGGCCGAGTAATAGGACAAAACCTGTACCGATCAACATGAGCAGTTTGAACGCTTTCGCAAACGAATCGAGCCTGAACGTTTCACCTAATATCGAAACGACACCGTCGTCTAGCTGCAGGAAAAGAAAGATCGTAGCTAAACCAACACCCGCTAGTGCAAACCATACGAGCATGGTACGACTTTTTTTCGTCGTAAAAAGATCGATCAAGGAGATTGTGACGGCAGTAATGAGAATAATAAATTCAGGCATCATACTTCCCCAGTTGTATTGCATCAAAGTCGACATATTCATTACGCTAACCCCCTATCCCAATCGTTCTCAGCGTGTTAGACAAGATTGCTGGATAAACGCCGATCCAGATGATCAGGATCAGTAATACTGCTGATGAAGCGACTTCAGTTGCGGATAGATCCATTTTCCGATCAAAGGATGGTCGCCGTTCACCGAAGGTCACCGCTAGTACGGCTCGCAAGATGTAAACAGCAGTTAGTATGATACCTAAGACACCAATCGCACCGATCACAGGCATCGATTCAAATAATCCTAGAAACGCTAGAAATTCACTAATAAAGCCGCTCATGCCCGGTAACCCTAGAGATGCAAGTCCTGCCGCTAAAAAGAAACCAGCAAATAACGGGGTCTGACTAGCAATGCCTCCAAGTTCACTGATTCTCGTCGTCCCAAATCGGTCGAGGAGGACTCCGATCAGTAGAAAGAGGAGTGCTGCAATGAGACCATGTGAGATGGTTTGAAAGATTGCACCCTGAACACCAACTGAATTGAACGAAGCTAATCCGAGTAACACGATGCCCATATGGGATATAGACGAATAGGCAAGCAGCGCTCGAAGTTCAGTTTGAACGAACGCGATGAATGCACCATACAACAAGTTGATTAGTCCAAGAATGGCAAGGACAAGTGCGATGTCCTGCAGCTGTTCTGGAAAAAAACCTCCTCCGAAACGAATCAATCCATATGCTCCAATTTTTAATAACACTCCTGCATGAATCATCACAAGAGCGATCGGCGCTTCTACGTGTACGCGTACCATCCATGAATGAAGGGGTACGATTGGAAGTTTTGTCCCGAAAGCGAAGAGTAGAAGAACCAACATCCACATTCTCATGTTATATGAGAGAAACTCAAATGAATCCGTGTCTTTCAACATCGAAGTAATTTCCGTGATGTTCGTCGTATGCAGTTCGACGAAGAGAGTGATGATAACGATGAGAAGCAGCACCGATCCAATCCCGTTGTAGATTAAGAATGAAAAAGCAGCCCTTTCTTTATGAAAACCACCCCATCTCCCGAGAAGTAAGAACGTGGAGACGAGCGTTACTTCAAAAAACAAGAAAAAGAGGAACAGGTTCTCGCTCGAGAAAACACCAAGCATGCCGAGTTCAAGAGCCAGAAATAATATGAAGAACCCTTTTGTTCCACTAGTTATTCGATGGACGGCAAAGGAAGCAAGAAACGTAATGAGAGAGGTAAGAAACAAGAACAAAACCGATAGACCCGTGACGCCAAGCTCATATGAGATGATATAAGGCTCGTTCGGACTGATCGACGTCATCATTTCAAACCACGTAACCGTCTCTTGGAACTGAATCCCTTCAACGCCTCGTTCAAACAATGAGTACACGACAATGGCGAGAAGAAGCGGTAATGCCGTAGCGAGTGTACCTATCCGTTTTACCAAATGACTTTCAGGAGAGAGAATCGCAAGTAGAATGATTCCTAAGAGCGGCGAGAACACAAGAATTGAAAGCAAACCGGTCATTGGAAATACCCCCCTAACGCCGCGATGACTAGAAGAACGAGGACGAGTCCTGAAAACGCAACGGCACTGTAAGTCTGTACCTGACCAGACTGAACTTTCACACCCGTTTTACCAAGTTGTGAGACGAGTCCCTTTACTGCAGTGGCCCCTCCTTCAACGATGAATCGATCAAAATAGCTCCAGAAGTAGCTAAGCGCATAGAGCCCTTTTACAAATACAGTGCGGTAAAGTTCATCAACATAATACTTTCGATACAGTACGTGATGTACTTCTTTCATCGATCCATATAGCCAATTTCTTGGGATACTTTGTTTTGCATACATGAACCATGCGAGAGCGATTCCTCCGATCGACAACGCGCTAGCCAGAATCATTATCCAATAAGGCGCATCGATGGAACTGAACAGCACTGGATAAGGAGTAGTTTCAAGCCAATCACCGAGAAACGTTCCGAACCAGTGCGTGTGAATAAACCCTGAGAAAACGGCGAGCACGGCCAGAACCATCATGGGAATGAGCATCGTACGAGGAGATTCTTTGATTTCTTCATTACGCTCACGCTCTCCGCTAAAGACCAGAAAGTAAAGGCGGAACATGTAAAAAGCCGTGAGAAACGCTGTAAGAAGAGCTAATCCAAAGAGAATATAGCTTCCGTTCGAGAAGGCAGAAGCCAATATTTCATCCTTACTAAAGAAGCCGGAGAACAGCGGAAATCCAGCAATCGCTAAACTCCCTATTAGAAACAGGAGTGCCGTTCCTTTCAACTTTTTACCGAGTCCACCTAACTTGTGGATGTTTTGTTCATGGGCTGCATGGATCACACTTCCTGCAGCAAGGAACAGAAGTGCTTTAAAGAAAGCGTGCGTTGTGAGGTGAAAGACTGCTGCGGTATACCCCGCCGTACCTAAGGCAAGCATCATGTACCCAAGCTGACTGATCGTGGAGTATGCCAATATTCGTTTGATATCGTTCTGAACAAGAGCGATGGTCGCTGCAAAGACTGCCGTAACACCACCAGTGATTGCTACAGTCATCATCGCAACGTCAGATGCTGTGAAAAGTGGAAACATCACCGCTACAAGATAAACACCAGCCGCTACCATCGTAGCTGCATGAATGAGCGCGGATACTGGTGTAGGACCTTCCATCGCATCAGGAAGCCACGTATGAAGTGGAAATTGTCCCGATTTCCCGACTGCTCCTACGAAAATGAGGATCGCCGTTAACGTAATCATTGCTGGCGTTAGTTCACCCGCTTCTGCAGCGCTAAAGATTCCGTCTAGTTCAAGCGTTCCTGTCTGCCAGTACAGTAAGAATATCGCAACAAGTAATCCTACATCTCCAATCCTCGTTACGATGAACGCTTTCTTTGCTGCCGCCTTTGCTTCAGGTTTATAAAAGTAGAAACCTACTAAAAGGAACGAACACACTCCAACAAGCTCCCAGAAGAAATAGATTTGAAGAAGGTTCGGTGACAACACAAGAGCCGTCATCGAAAATGTAAAAAGCCCTAAATAACCGAAGAACGTTGCGAACCGTTCGTCATCTGCCATGTACCCCATCGAATACATATGTACAAGAAAGCTAACGAGGGTAACAATGACGAGCATGAGTGCGTTCAATGGATTCACTTCTAATCCGACCGTTAGAGTGAGTGCGTGGATCGATAGCCAATTTCCTTCTACTAGGAAATTACCGTTTTCGAGATGACTGAAAAGAACGATGAGTGCTCCAACAAAAGCAGCGCCGGAAAACAGGGTACCTACGATGCCAGCTTTTTTATAAATGACCGGCCTGGTAAACAAAATGATTAGAAAGGATAGAAGTGGTAGAACCGGAATCAGCCAGACATAATCCATTTATAACCCCCCTTTGCTACTTTTTTAATGTGTTCATTTCATCGACATTAACCGTTGCTCGATTGCGATACAGAGCGATCAGAATAGCAAGCCCGACCGCAGCTTCTGCGGCTGCTACCGTTATCGTGAACAACGAGAAGACTTGCCCACGAATCGAAGCACCTACGCCGTATTTAGCAAAAGCAACAAGGTTTACGTTCACAGCATTCAGCATGAGCTCGATCGATATCAGAACGATTACGGCATTTCGTTTCGTTAGTGCACCATAAAGTCCCATACAGAAAAGTAATAACGCCGTGACAAGGTAAGCAGAAAGCGGTATCGAACTCATGACTGCTCACCTTCTTTCTTGGTTTCCTCTTTCTTAGCGAGGATTACCGCTCCGACAAGAGCGACCAGTAGAACGACCGATACGAGCTCGAACGGGATGACATATTCGGTAAAAAGCATGATCCCGATTTGCTCCGTATTGTTTTCATGTAGCGTGGTGGCCTGACCGCCTAGTGATAGATCTTTAACAGCAAAAAACATGATTAAAAAGAAAGCGGTTATTCCAGATAGAACGATTCCTTTCTTAACGAAGCCTGTCTTCTTCTCTTCACCGGTATGCTTCGTGAGCATAATTCCGAAAAGCATGATGATCGTGATGGCACCGGAGTAGATTAAAATCTGAACAACAGCTACAAACTCCGCTGCGAGCATAACGTAAAGTCCGGCTATACCTAGAAACGTTAGAACGAGCGCCATCACCATGTGAACGACTTTTGAGAGATTTAGCATGAGCAAGGCACCGGTGATCGTGATCAGAAAAAGGATGACGAAGACGATTAGCTCTCCATTCATACCTTGTTTTCCTTTCTAAGATTCGTATCATTTTCGTCCAGCCACTCTAGGTTCTTGAACAGATCGTCTCTACTATAAGAAGCGAGTTCAAAGTTATTCGTCATAATAATCGCCTCCGTTGGACAAACCTCTGTGCAGAGATCACATAGAATGCAGATTTCAAAATTAATGTCGTACGTATCGATGATCTTCCCTTTTTTTGAAGGGTCAGGATGCTTCTTTCCCGTTAAGGTGATGCAATCTGTCGGACAAATCGCTGCACATTGATTACAAACGATGCATTTCTCAGGGTAGAATTTCTGTATGCCTCTAAATCGATCGGGCATTTCGAGCGGTTTCTCTGGATAGCCATACGTAACTTTTTCCTTCGTTAGGTTCTTAAGGGTGTAAGCTAACCCTTTCGCTAGTCCTCGCATGCTCTGCTTCCTCCCTTTTTAAACCGAATCTGATTTAAAACGACCGGAATAGTTCGATTAAAATCGTCGTAATAAAGATATTTGCTAGTGCGAGTGGAAGGAGTACCTTCCATCCAAATGACATTAATTGATCTGCTCGAAGACGTGGGAATGTCGCCCTGATCCAAATCATGACGAATACGATAGAGATGAATTTAAGTGCGAACCAGATAAATCCAGGTACAAAATCTAAAAACGGAATCGCTTGCCATCCCCCTAAAAAGAGAATGGTAGTTAACGATGCCATGGCAAAAAGATAGACGTACTCAGCGAGCATGAAGAATGCCCACCTGAACCCCGAATATTCAACGTGATAGCCTGCTACGAGCTCTGACTCGGCCTCTGGTAGATCGAATGGCGTTCGATTAAGTTCTGCTACAGATGCGATCAGAAAGATGAAAAATGCGAGCGGCTGCTTGAAGATGAATGCGACGTTTTCCTGCGCCATAATAATTTCGTTCAGATTAAGAGTGCCTGTTAATAGAATGATTCCGATGACACTCATGACGAGTGGGATTTCATAAGAGATCATTTGAGCAGCTGATCGCATACTCCCTAACAACGCATATTTATTGTTCGATGCCCACCCTCCAGCAAGAATGCCGATCGTTGTTATTCCTGATATCGCAATGTAAAAAAGCAATCCTACTCCGATATCTGCAAACGAAATCCGTTCGGTGAACGGTAATACGGCAATTATGATGAAGGCAGGAGCAAACGCAATGACAGGTGCGATGATAAAAAGCGGACGATCGGCGTCTCTAGGAATGGTATCTTCTTTCAATAATAGTTTCAGAACATCTGCAACCGTCTGAAGAAGACCAAACCTGCCACCGACTCTGTTCGGACCGTGTCTGAGCTGCATGAAGCCGAGCACTTTCCGCTCCGCTAAGATGGCATACGTTACAAATCCAAGAACGACCATCAGCATTGCTGTACCAGCAAGGAAAAACCCTCCCGTTTGCCAGTATCCTGGTGTGGAAGTGAGCCATTCACTCATCAACCATCCACCTCCCCGAGAACGATATCGATCCCTCCTAAGATTGCGATCAAGTTGGATATATTTTCTCCTTCAAGTAATTCAGGGAGAATCTGAAGGTTATAAAAGGACGGCCTTCTAAACTTGAGGCGGTACGGCTCTTTTTTCCCTTTGGATGCTATGTAACAGCCGATCTCACCACGTGGAGATTCGATCCTTACATACGTTTCACCAGCAGGAGGTTTAATAATTCTCGGCACTTTCGCCATGATGGCTCCTTCCTCAGGAATTTGATCAGCAGCCTGTTCAACGATTTTCAACGCTTCTTCAATTTCCCCCATCCGGCAGTAGTAACGTGAAAGGGCATCTCCTTCATGAAAGACTGGCACATCAAAGTTGAATCTTTCATAGATGGAGTAAGGTTCATTTTTTCTCAGATCCCAGTCTACCCCTGTACAGCGCAAGTTCGCTCCGCTAAGAGAGTAAGAGAGTGCCGTTTCTCTCGAATAGGTTCCGACCCCTTTTAACCTAGCCATAAAGATTTCATTTCCTGTAACGAGATCGTGGTAGCCTGCTAGCTGCTCTCTCATATATGGCACAAATTCACGCACCTTAGTAAGCCATCCTTCTGGTGCATCCCACTTCACACCGCCCACCCTCATATAGTTGAATGTGAGACGTCCTCCAGATATCTCATTTAGTAGATTAATAATGACTTCCCGCTCTCGAAACGCGTAAAGAAAGGGGCTCATGGCTCCAATATCTAAGAGATACGTACCGAACCAGACAAGGTGGCTCGCTATTCTTCCAAGTTCCATGACGATCACTCTCAAATATTCTGCTCGTTCTGGTAGTTCCATCGCCATCATCGTTTCTACAGCATGACAAAGGATATAATTATTTGTCATCGCAGCGAGATAATCCATTCGATCTGTATATGGAATAATCTGCGTATACTGTAGGTTTTCAGCAATCTTCTCAGTTCCTCTGTGGAGGTAACCGATAACAGGTGTTGCCTCTTTGATCACTTCACCATCAATCTTGAGGACGATGCGAAACACGCCATGTGTACTGGGGTGCTGCGGCCCTACATTCAAAAGCATTTCCTCAGTACGAATCATCGTTACACCTCCACATCGTATGGCTCGTAATCTTTTCTAAGAGGATGCCCTACCCAATCATCAGGCATCATGATTCTAGACAGATTTGGATGACCTTCGAACACGATGCCAAGGAGGTCGTATGCCTCACGCTCTGGCCAGTTTGCTCCTGACCAAAGTGGTGTGATCGACTGTATCACAGGGTTTTCACGATCGATTTTCACTTTAAGTGCAACACTCTGTTTATTTATATAAGAATAGAAGTGATTGTAGATTTCCATATGTGTTTCAAAGTCTGTGCCGTGCGTTTCGGATAGGTAGTCAAAAGCGAGAAGTTCGTTAAATTTCAGGAACTCTGCTAATCGATAATACGACTCTTTCTTTGCTACGAGCGTCGGCACATCTTTCGCAAGGCGGTTAATATAAGCATCCTCCACCAAATCATCACCTAAGTTTTCTTTTATTATTTCGAGGTAGCGATCTAAGAGAGGTTGATTTGGAGAGGGCTTGACCTCTTCTGCCTCCTCTTCCTTTGCCTTTCCTTTCGCTTTTGCCGCTGCGGCGGCTTTTGCTTTTGCCTTGGCAGCTGCGACTGCTTTTGCTTTCTCATCGTCACCAGATCCAGACTTTTTCTTCAGAGCAGCTGCCTTCGCTTTCGCCGCTGCAACTGCCTTTTTCTTTGCAAGATCTGGGTCTTCTTCCGTCTCTGACGCTTCACCCTCCTGCTCTTTTTTCTTTCTTAAGGCAGCTGCCTTTGCTTTTGCTGCTGCGACTGCCTTTTTCTTTGCAAGATCTGGGTCTTCTTCCGTTTCTTTCGCTTCACCCTCCTGCTCTTTTTTCTTTCTTAAGGCAGCTGCCTTTGCTTTTGCCGCTGCGACTGCCTTCTTCTTCGCAAGATCTGCGTCTTCTTCCGTTTCTGACGCTTCACCCTCCTGCTCTTTTTTCTTCCTTAAGGCAGCTGCCTTTGCTTTTGCTGCTGCGACTGCCTTTTTCTTTGCAAGATCTGGGTCTTCTTCCGGCTCTGACGCTTCACCCTCCTGCTCTTTTTTCTTCCTTAACGCTGCCGCCTTTGCTTTCGCTGCTGCAGCGGCTTTCTTTTTCGCTAGCTCAGAATCTTCTTCCTGTGATGCTTCTACTCTATCCTCTGAATCCTCTGCTTTCTTTTCCTCTCGAGCTTTCCGTAATTCAGCTGCTTTTCGTTTCGCTTCTTCTACAGCTTTTCGCTTCTGTTCAGCAAGGTCTTCACGTGAATCATCCGTCATTTATTCGTCACCCGCTTTCCGGTCTTTGCTTCGTAACGAATCTTTTCCTGTAATTTATTTATTCCATAGATGAGTGCTGCAGGGTTCGGTGGACATCCCGGTATGTACACATCGACCGGTACGATTTGATCGACTCCTTTCACAACGGCATATGAGTTGATATACGGTCCTCCTGCAGTTGCACATGAACCCATCGCAATTACCCATTTAGGTTCTGGCATTTGATCATAGAGACGCTTCAATACAGGTGCCATTTTCTTTGTCACCGTACCTGATACGATCATCACATCTGATTGTCTTGGAGACGTTCGAAAAAACGTCCCAAATCGATCTAAGTCATAATGCGAAGCTCCGGACCCCATCATCTCGATTGCGCAGCACGCAAGGCCGAACGTAAGCGGCCAAAGCGAATTACTACGTGCCCAGGATTTTACTTGTTCTAGTGTTGCGAGAAAGACATTCTGCTTCATTTCCTCGAATTCTTCGGGCGTGATATCTTCTATTCTTATATCCATTTCAACACCTTCTTTTTCCAAGCATAAATTAACCCGATTAGAAGCATGACGATGAAAATCATCATCTCAATAAACGCAAAGAAACCGAGTTTCTGATAAGCGACTGCCCATGGGTATAAGAAAACGGTTTCTACATCGAATATGACAAATAGAAGCCCGAATAAATAATATCGGACATTATACTGTATCCAGCTTTGATGGAACGGCTCGATGCCGCTTTCGTAAGTTGTTTGTTTTTCTGCGGTAGGCTTATGGGGGCGGAGGATTTTCCCGGCTGTGAGTGCGACAATAGGTAGTAATAAGCCAAGAAGAAGGAACATCAGCACCAGGAGGTAACTATTTTGGTACACGTTAAGCGATTCACCCAAACAGGATCTCTCCTCTCATCATGCGGTTTACTACTCTCGTATACTAATTCAACATTTTTACCATTATTCTTGCTTTTCTGGAAAAGTTTTTTTAAAATTTCGAACAGAGGTGATCAGTATTTCGTATAAAGAAATGAGAAAAGTAACAGAAAAACTTTGGGCAAGAAATAAATATAGTGTGATGGCGAAAGGATATGAGCACTACAAACGAATCGGTGCTGCTTTTAAAGAGGCGCATTCGATCGATGATTTGTTTAATGTATATACGTTGATTGGAGAAGCTGAACAGTTGCCTCATACTAAAAAAGGTATGCGGACGACCCTCGAGCATATGTGGGGTTATTTTAAAAAACGTGCAGATGAGGAAGAAAAGCAAGCGTTCTTCAGGACAATGAATACCGTTTTAGAGAGTGAACAAAACCTTTCGAAAGAAAATATTGCTCAGCTAAAAACTCTAGTTGAAAATTTATTAGAAAAATACCCTTCAGACTATTTATCTCAAAGTCATTTTATAAAAGTAGATTCTGGGTGGAACGTTGTGTTTCATGAAGATAATATTGAGGGTATAACAAAAGAAGATTATAAAAAAGCATCAGAGAATAAACTCTGATGCTTTTAGCGTATCTGTATTATTTCTTTGCAAGATCTAGACGGTTTACTGCACGCTTAAGTGCTAGCTCAGCACGTCTAAAGTCAACATTATCCTGCTTTGCCTGGTTCAGGCGCTGCTCTGCTCTTTCCTTTGCTGCACGAGCGCGTTCAACGTCGATTTCAGAAGGGTTTTCAGCAGATTCTGCAAGGATTGTTACTTGCTTAGGTCTTACTTCAACAAACCCACCGCTAACGGCCAGTACATGAGTATCAGCTCCATTTTTGAAGCGAACTGCATTGATGGTAAGAGGGGCAACAAGCGGAATGTGACCAGGTAAAATGCCGAGCTCTCCGCTCTGCGCTTTTACACTGACTAATTCAGCTTCCCCTTGGTATACCGGGCCGTCAGGGGTGACTACACTGACTTCCAATGTATTCATCGTACCCCTCCCTGGGTGTGGTAATGATTGAAAAGCGTAAGCGCCTTGGTCACCCCCGACGAGCTTAAGGCGAGCATCAATGTGGCGTTCTTTGCCGCAATGATGATTGACTTAAGACCTAGAGGGGGTAGGCGGTCGCCTTCGCTTTTCTTTAATGTCTAGCTGCATGAGCCAAATCCTTCGGCTGTTTCGCCCCTTCGGTTGAGACACAAATCGTCTCATCCTCACGGGCTCCAACATCCTACGGATTTAAACGGCTCATTCCGCTTTTCTTTACGCCATTTGTTCTGCTTTTTCTACTACTTCTTCGATGCGGCCTACTAGACGGAATGCATCCTCAGGGATGTCGTCGTGTTTGCCGTCAAGGATTTCTTTGAATCCTTTGATCGTTTCTTTAACCGGTACGTAAGATCCTGGCTGACCAGTGAACTGTTCAGCAACGTGGAAGTTCTGAGAAAGGAAGAACTGAATGCGACGAGCACGTGCAACAGTTAGCTTATCTTCGTCAGAAAGCTCATCCATACCAAGGATTGCGATGATATCTTGAAGCTCTTTATAACGCTGTAGCGTTTGCTGAACTTCACGAGCAACAGTATAGTGTTCTTCACCAACAACTTCTGGAGAAAGTGCACGAGAAGTTGATGCAAGTGGATCCACCGCTGGGTAGATACCTTGCTCAGATAGCTTACGCTCAAGGTTCGTCGTAGCATCAAGGTGAGCGAACGTTGTCGCTGGAGCCGGGTCAGTATAGTCATCGGCTGGTACGTAAATTGCCTGAATGGAAGTTACGGAACCTTTGTTAGTCGATGTGATACGTTCCTGAAGTTGGCCCATCTCAGTTGCAAGTGTCGGCTGGTAACCTACTGCTGATGGCATACGGCCAAGCAATGCGGATACCTCAGAACCTGCCTGAGTAAAGCGGTAAATGTTATCGATGAAGAGTAGAACGTCTTGTCCTTGCTCATCACGGAAGTATTCTGCCATTGTCAGACCAGAAAGGGCAACACGCATACGTGCACCTGGTGGTTCGTTCATCTGACCGAATACCATTGCAGTTTTCTTAATAACTCCGGAATCTGTCATCTCGTAGTAAAGGTCGTTACCTTCACGAGTACGCTCACCAACACCTGCGAATACGGAGATACCGCCGTGTTCCTGTGCGATGTTGTTGATCAGTTCCTGGATAAGTACTGTTTTACCTACACCTGCACCACCAAACAGACCGATCTTACCACCTTTTACGTATGGAGCAAGAAGGTCTACTACTTTGATTCCTGTTTCAAGGATCTCAGTAGATGTTGCAAGGTTTTCAAATGTAGGAGCTTGACGGTGAATAGGGTCACGACGAACGTCAGCACTTAGTGCTTCGTCAAGGTCAATGTTTTCTCCTAGTACGTTAAATACACGTCCTAGTGTAATATCTCCAACTGGAACGGAGATCGGTGCACCTGTATCAATCGTTTCAACTCCACGTACAAGACCATCTGTTGAACCCATCGCTACGGTACGAACAGAGTCATCGCCAAGGTGAAGCGCGACTTCAAGCGTAAGATCCATGCTCTTCTCGTCACCGGATTCCGCTTTATAGTTAACTGTAAGGGCGTTGTAGATTTCTGGAAGCTTTCCGCTATCGAACTTTACGTCTACAACCGGACCCATAACCTGGGTAATGTATCCCTTGTTCATCCTGTTCCCTCCTAACTTGCTTTAAGTGCTTTTGAAATAAAGCATTTATCTCAGATAAGTGTCTAGCTACAGTGGCCAGTCCCTCGATCGCTTCACCTTTTAACCTGAACACAAAATCGTGTTCATTTTAAAAGCTTCCAGCGCTTTTCGGGCCTTAACGGCCACTTTCGCTTTTCGTTATTATTCTAATGCCGCCGCACCACTAACAATCTCAGTAAGCTCCTGAGTGATCGCTGCCTGACGCGCACGGTTGTAAGAAAGTGTAAGGCTGCCGATGAGGTCGTCTGCATTGTCAGTCGCACTTCTCATCGCTGTCATACGGGAAGCGTGCTCTGCTGCTTTTGCATCGAGAAGCGCACCGTAGATCAAGCTTTCAGCATATTGAGGAAGCAGGACTTCAAGAATTTCTTCTTCAGAAGGCTCGTACTCATAGCTAGCGAGTGACTTACTTTCACCTGTCTCAATATCCGTTAACGGAAGAAGCTTCTTCTCCGTTAAATCTTGCTGAATGGCACTTACATAGTGGTTATAGTACATATAAAGCTCATCGAAGGCACCATCTTCAAACATCTTAACCGTTCTAGATGCAATGTCTTTAATGTCTGCAAAGGAAGGCTGGTCAGCAAGACCAACGATGCTTTCCACTACAGGCATATCGCGTTTTTTAAAGAAGGATAGTCCTACTTTACCAACTACGATGATGGCATACTCGTCTTTTGAGCTATGACGTTCATTGATCGTTCGATATACATGGCGTAGAACCGAGCTGTTGTATGCGCCCGCTAGACCACGGTCAGATGTGATAACAACATAACCTGTCTTCTTGACGTCACGACTTTCAAGCATCGGATGACTAGCGCCGCTTGACCCAGTAGCGATACTAGCTACAACATCTTGAATCTTTTCCATGTAAGGAACGAATGACTTTGCATTCATTTCTGCACGGTTGAGCTTCGCTGCTGAAACCATCTGCATCGCTTTTGTAATCTGCTTTGTCTTCTTAGTCGAAGTAATTCTCGACTTAATATCGCGTAAAGATGCCACTCATTTTCACCACCTTTTAAGCTGGCCGCGGCGTTTCCGCCGCATCCCTCTTATTCAGAAACTGCGAAGCTCTTTTTGAATTCTTCGATTGCTGCGTTGAATTCTTTTTCGTCTGGAAGAGCTTTTGTTTCGCGAATTGTATTGAAAAGATCTTTCTTATTGTGTTCGATCCAAGTCATCATTTCTGATTCAAAACGCTGAATGTCTTCAACAGGAATATCATCAAGGAATCCGCGAGTCAATGCGTAAAGGATCGCAACCTGCTTCTCTACTGCTAGCGGCTTGTTAAGTCCCTGCTTCAGTACTTCAACTGTACGTGCACCACGGTTTAGCTTAGCCTGAGTCGCTTTATCAAGGTCAGAACCAAACTGAGCAAATGCTTCTAGTTCACGATAAGATGCAAGGTCAAGACGGAGTGTACCCGCAACCTTCTTCATCGCTTTAATCTGAGCGGATCCACCTACACGGGATACGGAAAGACCTGCGTTAACCGCCGGACGTACACCCGAGAAGAAGAGGTCAGATTGAAGGAAGATCTGTCCATCCGTGATGGAAATAACGTTTGTTGGGATATAAGCTGATACGTCACCAGCTTGCGTTTCAATAAATGGAAGGGCTGTTAGTGAGCCGCCTCCTTTTGCATCACTAAGCTTCGCTGCACGCTCAAGTAAGCGGGAGTGAAGATAGAATACATCCCCTGGATATGCTTCACGACCTGGAGGACGACGTAGCAATAGGGAAAGTTCACGGTATGCAGAAGCCTGCTTTGTTAAGTCATCGTATACAACAAGAACGTGCTTGCCGTTATACATGAAGTCTTCACCCATCGTTACACCAGCATATGGTGCTAGGAAAAGAAGTGGAGCCGGCTGAGATGCAGATGCCGTTACAACGATTGTGTAATCAAGTGCACCCTGCTTACGAAGTGTTTCAACAACACCACGAACCGTAGATTCTTTTTGCCCGATCGCAACATAGATACAGATCATGTCTTCTTCTTTTTGGTTAAGAATTGTATCGATCGCAATTGATGTCTTACCAGTCTGACGGTCACCGATGATCAACTCACGCTGTCCACGTCCGATTGGAATAAGAGAGTCAATCGCTTTGATTCCTGTTTGAAGAGGCTCGTGTACGGATTTACGATCCATAACACCTGGAGCCGGACTTTCGATTGGGCGTGTTTTTGAAGTACCAAGTGGACCCTGTCCATCAACAGGCTGTCCAAGAGGGTTAACAACACGGCCAAGAAGCTCTTCACCAACTGGAACCTCCATAATACGGCCAGTACGACGAACTTCGTCACCTTCACGAATATCCGTGTAAGGTCCAAGAATAATGATACCTACGTTATTTTCTTCCAGGTTCTGAGCCATACCCATTACACCATTTGAAAATTCAACAAGTTCTCCTGCCATCACGTTATCAAGACCGTGGGCACGAGCGATACCGTCACCGATTTGGATTACGGTACCTACATCATCAACTTTAATATCAGCTTGATAATCTGAGATCTGTTGCTTTATCAGAGTACTGATTTCTTCAGCATTGATGCTCATGCATATTCACCCCTATCTTCTAGCCTTTCGCTGAAACTAATTGACGTTCCATGCGTTTAAGTTTACCGCTGATACTTCCATCAAAAATGCGATTTCCGACACGTACTTTGATACCACCGATCAAAGTTGGGTCGATCACGTTTTCGATTTGAAGTGTTTTCTTGCCTACTCGTTCTGCAAAAACTGCAGAGATCTTGTTCTGCTCTTCCTCTGAAAGAGGCATTACAGAATACACTTTAGCTGCAGCTGTTTGCTGCTGCTCATTTGCGAACATATGATAGTGGTTGATGAGATCGAAAACGATCGCGATACGATCACGTTCAACCAATGTGAGAAGCGTATTTAAAACTGGCGCTGAAAGTGACTTTCCAAAGCTGTTTTGGATGACTTCTTTCTTTTGCGCATTTGTAAACTTAGGATGTGCGAACACTTCCATCAAGTCGTCAGTTTCATTGAATACATCGTTAACGACTGCAAGCTCTTGCTTCACTTGCTCAACGGTTCCTTGCTCATGAGCAATTTCAAAAAGAGCGTTAGCATAACGTTTTGCGATTACTTCAAGGTCCCTGCTCATTTCTGACCGCCTGCCTGATAAAGGTAGTCATCGATCAGCTTCTGCTGTGAACGCTCGTCCAGTTCCTTCTCAACAACTTTGGAAGCGATCATTACAGATAGAGATGCAACCTGCTCGCGCAGTGCTGCTACAGCAGTTTCACGTTCACGAGCGATGTCAGCTGTTGCTGCTTCTTTCAAGCGTTCAGCCTCAAGACGTGCTGCTTCAATCATTTCCTGACCTTTTTGGTCAGCCATTTTCTTTTGGTTCTCAAGCATAGTTTGCGCTTCTTGACGAACACGCTTCATTTCTTCGCGCTGTTCATTTAAGTAAGCTTCAGCTTCTTTACGGTTCTTTTCAGCAGATTCGATTTCATTAGCGATATGCTGCTCTCGTTCTTTCATGATACCCATCAACGGGCCCCAAGCGAACTTTTTCAATAGAGCAAGAAGCACGATAAATGCGAAAAGCTGATAAAGGATATCACCAGCGTGAATCCCTGTGCCAGCTCCAAGAATTAGACTGTTGAACAACGTGTTCACTCCCTTCAGAGATCATACAAAACGAATGGCGAAGGTTTCATTTCGAAACTTTCTCCGCCATCATGAAACGTTACGATTTTTCTATAAAGTTTCGTAAGTAATTATTGACCCATTACGATAAATGCGATTACTACACCGATGATCGGAAGTGCCTCAACTAGTGCGATACCGATGAACATTGTAGTTTGAAGAGTACCTCTAAGTTCTGGTTGACGAGCGATTCCCTCTACTGTACGTCCTACGATAAGACCGTTACCAATACCGGCACCTACTGCCGCTAGACCTACTGCAATTGCAGCTGCGATTAAACCCATGCTAAATTTCCTCCTTAATATTCATAAAAATAGATTTTTTATATAATGAAAAGTTCATTAATACTGTTCTTTAGTGGTCGTCTGCCACTTTGTGTGCCATGTAAACCATGGTTAGCATTACAAAGATAAACGCCTGAATTGTACCGACAAAGATACTGAATCCTTGCCATGCGAGCATAGGAAGAAAGGCTCCAAGCGCTCCGCCGATTCCTGCAGCTCCAAGTCCAGCTAGGAGTCCAAGCAAGATCTCACCGGCAAAAATGTTTCCGTAAAGACGAAGACCAAGCGTCAATGTGTTTGAAAATTCCTCGATTAACTTGAAAGGAAATAGGAATTTCATTGGGGTAAAGAATCCTTTACCGTATTCCTTTGCACCTTTCATTTTCACACCGTAATAGTGTGTGAGCACCACGACCATCGTTGCTAGTGTCAGCGTGATCGTCGGGTCTGCAGTTGGAGACTTCCACCATAGTTCGTCATTAAACGAAATGGCGAATGGAAGACCAAGCATGTTTGAGACGAAGATATACATGAGTAGCGTCATCCCAAGAAACAAGAATCGTCCTCCTGTTTGCCAGTCCATGGTGCTTGAGATCAGACCTTTCACAAAGTCCATCACCCACTCGATAAAGTTCTGCAAACCAGTTGGTCGCATTGCTAGTGAGCGAGTTGCTACAACTGCAAGGATGAAAACGATAGCGGATGCGATCGTGATCATGAGTACATTGGAAAGATTAAAAGTAATGCCTAATATTTCGCCAGTTGTAGGTGCATTATGTTCCAACAGCTTTTCACCTCTCTTCCTACTTAAAGCGTATTTGAAGTATTGAATCTATGAGAATGATAATGTAGGTCACCATCAACCCAATTACCACACCTAGCAAGTTGAACAGTTCCGGATATCGAGTCGCGATTGCAACAGCTAGTCCAGCCACAGCTAACCTTGTTAAGAAGCCTAGAGATTTTGCTTTCTTCCCTTCTTCAGCAGCTTGTCCAAGTCGATTTATTTTACGGAACATGTTGAATAGGTTATAAATACTAAATATGGTTCCTAGTATTAACCCGAGGAATAATGCTTTGCTTGAGGTAACTCCCCAACCTAGAACGAAGATTGCGAGCAGATACAGGGTGTATTGTAAGTAGCGGCGGAAATGTTGTTTATATTCTGTCATTTAATCTTCCCCTGTAAACTTATGTAGAAGACGAACTAGTCCATATATTCCTCCACCGAGCCCTAACAGGAGTCCGATGACAAGAAAAAGTGGAAAAGTGTCGAAAAGGCTGTCCATCCATTTTCCAAGGAAGATCCCTGTGAGTATCGATCCGACAAGGTAAGACAGGATGGTTGAGTAAAGTGCCATCGCCTTCAAATGAAGCGCCCCTTTTCTGTTGAGGTTAGTTTAGGGAGAGATCGTCTCTCCTGTGCGGATGAAAACCTTATCACTATACCCTTTGTAAGGATACAATAGGCATCCAACCATGTCAATGTGTTTCAAGCAAATGGTGTGATGAACTTCACAAATTGAAATGTGTCCCAAAATCCCCATATACACAAGGATTATAACGCTTTCAAGTCTTCTGCGAAACCTTATATAGAAAAGAGGTAAAATTTAGCGGATAAACTCGAACAATATTGTCACTTTTTTTTCACATTTTATGTGAGTGGGACAGTTTTTAATACAAAAACCGTTCTAATTAGAAGAGGGTTAGCTTGTAAGATTTTTTATGATTTTTTCAGTTTTTGAATAGTACAGACCCCAACAAGATAAAGCGAAGCTAAACTTTCCTTCAACGTTAAAGTAACTACTTTTTTACTTCTGTCACTAATTTGCTTTTAAAAGGATCGGGTTTGAGTGAAGTTTAGTGCGGAGCGGAAGTCACTACATATCTGATAGCAAAAGAAAAACCTCTCCATGTTGGAGAGGTTCTCGATTACTTCGTTCCATAAAGACGATCACCAGCGTCGCCTAGTCCAGGAACAATATATCCTTTTTCGTTCAGTTTTTCATCGAGACCAGCGATGAAAATGTCTACATCTGGATGAGCTTCTTGAAGAAGTTCAACACCTTCTGGAGCTGCGATCAAGCACATCATCTTGATGTTTTGTGCACCGCGCTTCTTGATCGAGTTAATCGCTTCAACAGCGGATCCGCCAGTAGCAAGCATCGGGTCGATCACGATGAATTCACGTTCCTCAATGTCTGCAGGGAGCTTTACATAGTATTCAACCGGCTGAAGTGTTTCAGGGTCACGGTAAAGTCCAACGTGTCCTACTTTTGCAGCAGGAATAAGCTTAAGGATTCCGTCTGTCATACCGAGTCCAGCTCTTAGAATCGGAACAAGTCCGAGTTTTTTACCTGAAAGGACTTTCGATTTCGCTTCAGTTACAGGAGTCTTCACAATGACTTCCTCAGTTGGAAGTTCTCTCGTAATTTCATAAGCCATCAGAGCTGCAACTTCATCGACCAATTCACGAAATTCCTTAGTGCCTGTTTTCTCGTCTCGAATGTATGTAAGCTTATGCTGAATCAATGGATGATCGAACACGTATACTTTACCCATTTGTACAATCTCCCCTTCTCATTTTAGTATCGTTCCACAATCTTCTTCGCAATTTTACAGAAAAACGAGGACTTATTCAAGGTTTTCTAAGATGATAAAATATTCGCACTCATTGATCGAAAATAGGTCATATGCATTGCGAAGACAGTAAAAAAAGGCTATCGAATGTACTCGATAGCCCCTGGGTGTTTTCAATCTTTACTATTAATAGGAAAGATCTTCATACATTGGAAATTTATTTGTTAGATCAATGACACGCTGCTCCGCTTTCTTAAGCACAGCTTCGTCTTCAATGTTGTGAAGAACGTCGCTCATGATACTTGCGATTTCTTCCATTTCTTGCTCACCGAAGCCACGTGACGTAACTGCAGCCGTTCCGATACGGAGTCCGCTCGTTACGAAAGGACTTTGTGGATCGAACGGAATTGTATTTTTATTCGTAGTAATACCGATATCATCAAGCGCTTTTTCAGCAACTTTTCCAGTAATGTCTAGGCTTTGAAGGTCTAATAGTACAAGATGGTTATCCGTTCCATTTGAGACTAGGTTAACGCCTTCCTTTTCAAGAGAAGAAGCTAGTTTTCTAGCATTGTTGATGATGTTCTCAGAGTATTGCTTGAAGTCATCAGATAGTGCTTCTCCAAAAGCCACTGCCTTTGCAGCGATCACGTGCATGAGAGGACCGCCTTGAAGACCTGGGAACATAGACTTATCGATCTTCTTCGCGAACTCTTCTTTACAAAGAATCATTCCACCGCGTGGACCGCGAAGCGTCTTGTGAGTCGTTGTTGTTACGAAATCTGCATATGGAACTGGATTAGGATGGTGTCCAGTTGCGACAAGGCCAGCAATGTGTGCCATATCGACCATCAAATAAGCATCTACTTCATCAGCGATCTCTTTAAAACGCTTGAAGTCGATCTCACGAGGGTATGCACTCGCACCTGCAACGATCAATTTCGGACGATGTTCTTTTGCTTTCTCAAGCACATCATCGTAATCGATGCGATGTGTCTCTTTATCTACACCGTATTCCACAAAATTATATTGAACACCACTGAAGTTTACAGGGCTTCCATGTGTGAGATGACCTCCGTGTGAAAGGTTCATACCAAGAACCGTATCTCCATGATTTAGAACAGTGAAGTACACGCCCATGTTTGCTTGTGCGCCAGAGTGAGGCTGCACGTTAACATGGTCTGCTCCAAATAACTGCTTCGCGCGATCTCTTGCGATGTTTTCAGCTACGTCTACATATTCACAACCACCGTAGTAACGGCGACCTGGGTAGCCTTCTGCATATTTGTTCGTTAGGACAGATCCTTGCGCTTTCATTACAGCTTCAGAAACAAAGTTCTCTGATGCAATTAGTTCAATTTTGCTACGTTGTCTACCTAGCTCGTCCTGAATTGCCTGAAATAACTCTTGATCATGCTTTGCTACTTGTTGCATTGATATCCCCTTTCTATCTCACACATATTTCTATCCTTATAATTTGAATAGTCGTGAATCAATCTCGCTTGCATTGTATCACAGATTTTGAAGACCGTACATTAAATCTCAAAATGTTTCGAATGTTCGCCTTTTCACTTACTGCTTTTGTACCTATAGCCGCTATAAGAAGGGTATAACCTTCTCCTGACCACTATTAATTCTTCTTAGAAACAATGTTCATTCTTACTTGGATAAGATGCTCGTTCTCCTCCGATCAGCTTAGGACGAGATCTTGCCATCGTTAAGTGAGCATGTCCGATCGCCTTGTGTCTGCCTCTGACTGGGACGGCCACGTGCCTAATATGCATGCCGATAAACGTATCACCGATGTCGATCCCTGCATCTGCTGAGATAAATTCAACGAGGACAGGGTCAGTCATTCTTTGAAAAGCATACGTCGCCATCGAGCCACCCGCTTTTACAGTCGGTACAGCGGCTACAATTTCGTATCCTCTTGCTTCGGCTGTTTCACGTTCTACAACGAGGGCACGATTTAAATGTTCACAGCATTGAAAGGCGATGCTAACACCAGTCTCATTCTGAAATGACCCAATGCTTTCATAAACAGCTTCAGCAGCAAAAGTAGTGCCTGCTGTTCCGATTCTTTCTCCCATCACTTCACTCGAACTCATCCCTACCACTAACAGATGCTGTTTAGACAAGCGTGCATCAACTTGTAAATCATCTAGTGCTTCACGGGTATGCAGAGAAATCTGCTGAGCCATTTTCTCATCCATAGCTCATTCCTCCTTTAATTCGTTTCGTAAGCAGTGATCTTACCAACGCGCTTTGCGTGACGACCGCCTTCATAATCTGTTTCAAGCCACACTTTGGCGATTTCTTTCGCGAGTCCTGGTCCAATGATTCGTTCGCCCATCGCAAGTACATTCGAATCATTATGCTGGCGCGTTGCTTTTGCACTGAAAAGGTCATGAACGAGCGCACATCGAATGCCTTCAACTTTATTGGCTGCGATCGACATGCCGATGCCTGTACCACAAATGAGGATACCGCGGTCCGCTGTCCCATTCGCAACATTCTCTGCTACTGGAATCGCATAGTCAGGATAATCCACCGATTCTTTACAATCACACCCAAGATCGATGACCTCCATTCCTAATTCTTTTATCACTCCAATAATGTCATCCTTAATCATAACTCCTGCGTGATCCGCTCCGATTGCTACTCTCACCGTTCATCCTCCTCATTATCTTCCTCTTTTAATCGTTCGATTAATCGTTCGATCGCATCTTCAATTTCATTATACGTTTCATGATAGTGCTCTAACGATCCACCGAAGGGATCTGAAATATCGATCGAAGGTAGGCTACTCTCTAACTTTTCCAATTCCTTTATTTCTTTTATAAGCTCTTGTTCAAATTCTTTTCTTTTCTTCTCTTCTTCTTCACCACTCAGTCCATTCAATTCATGTACAAAAGTGGCACGCTTCGTTTCGAGTTCTGCTGCTTTTTTTTGATAAGGATCATACATCTCTTCTCCAAACGCATACTCTTTTAACGTACTTACTTTATGCGATAGCTCTGGGAAATCTCTCAAAACTAATGCTTTATGACTTTCTGTCATCGTAAGGAGCAGGTCCCCCCATTCCGCAAGCTCCCGGTCTAGTAAACGAGCACTATGAGAAAAGGAAATGTTCTTATCTTTTAATAAGGTTTCAACCTGTTGGCTCGCTGGGGACCCATTTGCAGCGAAGACGCCTGCAGATTTAACTTCTATATTTCTGTTTTTATGTTTTACGATCGCTTCCGCCATCGGACTTCGACATGTATTCCCTGTGCAGATAAATACTACTTTCAACATAGCCACTCTCCTTCTACCTTTATTATGAGAGATGTCAGGCGATAAATCCACCCTGTTCAACTACGTCCAATCTGTGAAATAATTTTTAATGTAAATGAAACTTTTTGTAACAAGTAAACGTAATACTTGTTACAAGCAAAACCAAGGGGGGAAAGTCAATGTCACAAAGAAGAATAGCAGTGATCGCCGGATCTATCGTCCTATTTCTAGTGCTTGGACTCGTTCTCGTTACGAGCTGGTATACGGTCGATGAATCCGAACAAGCTGTAATCATGACATTTGGGAAAGTAGATGAAGAGATTAGCGATGCTGGCCTTCATTTTAAGTTGCCATGGCCAATACAAAAAGTTGATATATTACCGAGAGAAACGTTTAGTTTAACGTTCGGATATGATGAAAAAGATGGAGAGATCGTAGATTTTCCAAAAGAAACGAAAATGGTAACTGGAGACGAAAACATCGTTCTCGCTGACCTCGTCGTACAATGGCGAATCACGAATCCTAAGAAATACCTTTATTATTCTGATCAGCCTAAAGAAATCCTTTATAACGCAACATCTGCTTCACTGCGAGGAGTTATCGGAAGCTCAGAAATCGATGAAGCGCTCACATCTGGTAAAGCCGAAATTGAAGGAAGCGTTCGTGAAATTCTCACGAAGCTTATCGATGACTACGAAATCGGCATCTCGATCCTGGACGTAAAGCTACAGGATGTTGAGTTACCAAACGACGAAGTTCGAAAAGCATTCACAAACGTCGTTGACGCTCGTGAGCAAAAGGAAACGACGATATACGGTGCAAGAAAATACAAAAACCAGGAACTAAGCGTTGTAGAAGGACAGAAAGATGCGCGTATTTCTAAAGCACAAGGTAAAAAGGCGCAGCGTATCGAGCAAGCTCGTGGTGACGTTGCAACATTTAACGCACTATACAACGAGTATAAGAATAACCCTGACGTAACGAAAAAACGTCTCATCCTAGAGACGCTAGAAGAAGTTCTACCGGATACGAAGATCTACATTACCGATGAAGGCGGAGACACTGTGAAATACCTTCCGATCCAGCCTGGTAAAACTGAAACAAAGACTGAAACGAAGCCGAAAGGAAGTGAATCGAATGAGTGATAACAACGTTTTTAATATGGATGAGCACCGAAAGAACATCAACCCATCTAAACTGATTAAAAGCGCACTCCTCATCATCGCACTTCTTCTTATTATCGGCGGAATCTTCAGCTCCATCTTCGTCGTGAAAGAGGGCGAATACAAGGTTGTCCGTCAATTCGGTGATGTAGTTCGAATTGAAACGAGCCCTGGCTTAAACTTTAAGATTCCTTTTATTCAATCGATTACGACACTACCAAAATATCAAATGCTGTATGATGTGAATCCAGAGGAAATCACGACCAAAGATAAAAAACGGATGACTGTTGATAACTATGCGGTGTGGTCTGTCAAAGATCCACAGAGTATGATCAGTAATGCTCGAACGATTGAAAATGCTGAAGCGAAGATGGGAGAATTCATCTTCTCCGTTATTCGATCAGAGCTTGGTCAGTTAACATACGATGAAATTATTAATGAAGAAAAATCTAGCCGAGGTAGTTTTAACAACCGTGTACGCGACCGCGTAAACGAATTACTCGATCGAGACGCGTATGGAATTAGCGTTACTGACGTCAGAATGAAACGGACCGACCTTCCGGATGCGAACGAAAAGTCCGTTTTCCAGAGAATGATTTCTGAGCGTGAATCGAAAGCGCAAGAATACCTGTCTCAAGGGGACGCTGAATCAGACCGAATCAAAGCCGAGACAGATAAAGAAGTAGCTACGATCCTTGCGAAAGCCGATGCTGATGCGCAAGAAATCGTCGCAGAAGGGGAAGCTGAAGCAGCTAAGATCTATAACGAAGCGTTCAGTCAAGACCCAGAGTTTTATGAGCTTTATCGAACGCTGAAGTCTTATCGTACAACACTAAATGATGAAACAGTCATCATGCTACCTTCCGATTCTCCTTATGCTCAACTTTTACAGGGAATCTCAGAATAACACTATGATGTCGCCTTAGGGCGGCATCATCTTCTATATAACGAGAAGCTTTAATCCAAACCCGAACAAGATACATCCACCGAATAACTCACTATATGATCCTATTACGTTCTGAAACTTTTTTCCTATGATTAACCCAGCCCACGTCAACATCATACTGATCAGACCGAACAAGACGATCGTAACGACTACTCTTGCACCATAAATACCTAGACTCAATCCAACCGAGAAACTATCCAAGCTCACACTAAGAGAAAACAATAGTAACCCGATGCCGAGCGGTTTTACAAAAGGCTTATCATTCGATGTAAACGAAGAGAGACACATCTGCAATCCTAAGATGAGCAGCAAACCTCCTCCAATCATCGATGCGATACTGCCGAAATGAACGGAGATCACTTTTCCGATCAACAAACCAGCAAGGGGCATCCCCATATGGAACAACCCGATTACGATACCGATCTTAACAATCTGACGAATACGAAGCGGAATCATTCCCATACCTAGTCCAACTGAAAAAGCATCCATTCCGAGAGCCAATGCCATGATACTCAATGTCGCGAGCTCTCCAATAAGCGCCGTGGAAATCATACTCTCCCCTCCCGGGACGTGCTATTCCACTTTTATGCACGTCCACTTGAAAATAGAAGAGAAAGGCGCAATAATAGGTTAAGAGTCGTAGGATAAGGGAAATGATTCTAGGATAAGTCAAACTTTTGGAGGCTATACTCAATGAGCGTACACAGAGACATTTCATCACAGCTTGGAAGAAAAAATCGTGAAATCAACCTATTTATACAATTAGATAAAGAACGAGAAGCAGCAATCGAAAAGGCAATCGAACATTGTCATGCTAATGAACCTTATTCACTCGACCGAATCAACGAATTAACTTCCGAAATAAACGAACTCGCTAAACAAGGATCGATTCCAACACGTTCTTACGTAACTAAAATGATGATTGAAGAATTTGTTCAGAAAAAGCGAAAATAGGACTAGCACCCAAAATCACCCGGCGTTCGGGTGATTTTTATGTTGAGAATAAGAAAAGCGAGCACCCTAGTTGGATGCTCGCACTTTACTATTCTTTTATTACGTTTCCGCTAGCAGCTTTTGATAACCGGTTCATTACTGCAGCACCAACGCCCTCTTCTGTGAAAACTTCACTGTAGATCTCATCTACTTCAGCTTCGTCGAAGTTCCGAAGAACATCGTACAAGCGATTAGCGACTGTGACGAGATCACTTCTTGATCCACAAGGTATCACGACATCTGCTAGATATCCAGATTCTGATTCTTCCGTTGCTAATATGCCTACTTTCAAACCCTGTTTCCTCCGTTTATCAACAATCGCTTGGAGAAAAGAGCTCGTCCCATCCACAAGTGTTACTGGTGCAGACGGTGCATAATGTTTATATTTCACACCTGGAGATTTAGGTTTATGACTTTCATCTGTTAGCGCCGGATCGATTTCAACATGACCGACCACTTCTTCTAACTGTTCTTTCGTAATTCCGCCTGGTCTCAGGATTGTAATCGTATCACCAGAACAATCAACTACCGTGGATTCGAGTCCTACTCCTGTTGCTCCACCATCCACAACACCAGCAACCCTTCCAGTTAAGTCATGAATAACGTGCGCTGCAGTCGTAGGACTCGGTTTACCGGAAAGGTTCGCGCTAGGCGCAGCTAACGGGATATCTGCTGCTTCTAGTAAAGCAAGCGCGACCGGATGATCAGGCATGCGAATAGCCACTGTATCAAGCCCAGCGGTAACGTTCGTCGCAACCCCTTTTCCTCCACGTAGGACGATCGTTAATGGACCTGGCCAGAAAGCATCCATCAACTGAGCCGCTTCGCTCGGAATTTCAGGTACTAACTTTTCCACATGTGGACGACTTGCAACGTGAACGATGAGCGGATTGTCGGCTGGTCTTCCCTTCGCTTCAAAAATCTTAGCGACTGCCTGCTCTGAGAGTGCATTCCCGCCAAGCCCGTATACCGTTTCAGTTGGAAACGCAACAACTTCATTTTGTTTCAACACTTCTGCTGCTTCTGCAATCTGTGGATAATGTTTATCTATATCCACATCACCATCCACATACCAAACATTTGTGTGGATACCTCCCACGTTATTCACCCTCTTATACACATATTGCCGATAAACCCATTGGTTTCGGGATAAAGAGAGGTTATTCAGCAGGATTCTACATGATTTGCAGAAGCACTTTCTTCATTCTCAACAAATTAGTCCACATAATGTGGATAAAACACGATCGATCTGTGTATAAATCTGTTGATGGGGAAGTTAGAAGTTCAACTGGCGCCTCATGATCACCCTGTTCGAAGAATTCTCTCTGAATAACCTATTTTGTTTTATGTCTACAGATAGTTCTTCGCGACTAATTGTCGAAAAACCAAAAACTTGAAAGAAAAATGATTCCTCATTCGAGGTTAGATAAAGCTCTTCTAGCTTACATTTCTTCGCATATGCAATCACTTGATCGAAGAAACGTAAAAGTCGTTCAGAAGTGGACTCAGCACTATTCAATACAAGTGCACGAAGCAGACCCGATCGCCCGTGTTTCTCAAGTCCAATGACCCCGAACAATTCTTTCGATTCCGTTTCTGCGATCAAAAATGATTCTATATCAGGAAGCAAGTCCACTTCAAGCCCTGATCGTTTCACAATATTTTTCACTGCTTCTTCATCTTTGGAAGTCGCCTCTCTTACAAGAAACAAATCTATCATCCTCCTTTTCGATGCATAAAAGTTGTTCTGTTAACGTTTTATGCGAAAAAGAAGGATAATAGAACAGTTAAGCGAACAATCCTTTGATCCAATCTATCAAATCCTGAATCACTTGTACTAGAAAGAACTCTACTTCTACTTCCTCAGCCTCTTCTACAGGCTCAGCTGTTTCAGCCTGTACTGCATCACCATTTGAAAAATCTAGAAAACAAAGTGGAGGAAACAATACACACCACCAGTTATCGCCAAGACCCTCACCAATCGTGATCAGTACCGCTTCGTATGTTCCAGCTGGGTATACCATATCTCCATAAAGCTTAGTAGGAAAAGCGATTTCTCCGAATTCCACCTTAAACGTATCGTTACTGCCAATCGCCTCTAGCTCTTTCTTAACGATCGCTTCAATTTCGTTCAAGTGTCCCTTGATCACCGTTCTAGAAGCTTCGATCGACGTTAAGTTTGCAACCCACGTATTGATAGAATCGTTCACTTCATCGCGGATACGGCGCTTTACATTTTGATCCGCTTCACTGTTGCTATTTGCTAATATACGAAGACGAATCGCTTCGTCTGGAATGATCTGCTGCTCTGTTGCAAGACTAGTTGACCCTTGAAGACTTGAAAAAAGAATAAAAGATGAGATTAATAGATTTATAAGTCCGCTTTTCATTTGTATCCCCGTCCCTTCTAGCACTCATTCTGGCCAGAATACAATGTTTTAAACATTGAACTCTTCACCAGATTGCGAGCCGATTCGACGGGGCTATTTTATCGTGCCGAACACCATGCGTTCTTTACCGCTTATATCGTTTACAACGTCTACTTCTATGCGATCTCCGAATGAAACACGAAGCATTTCAGCAACCGTACGTGCCTGTTTCTCCCCTACTTCAAATCCAATTAGACCAGGACTTGCCATTACGTCTGGCAGGTCTTTTGCAAGGCGGCGGTATAAATCATATCCATCTTCACCACCCACAAGGGCAAGAATTGGCTCATGATCTTTCACAAGGGAATCTAGCTCTTCATACTCCTCTTGTGAAATGTATGGTGGGTTCGAAACCACAATATCGAACTGCTTTCCTTTAAGAGGATCTACTAAATCGCCGTGTAAAAAGGAAACCGGTGCTTTCAGTATCTTCGCGTTTTCTTTCGCTACAGTCAGCGCTTCTTCAGAAATATCGACTGCCGTTACAGAAGCACGGTCAAGCTCGAGCGCTAAACTGATTGCAATCGCTCCGCTCCCCGTTCCGATATCAGCGATAGAGAGCGACTTTTCACCAAATAACGCTTGTCCGCGAGAGACGATTCCTTCTACTAACTCCTCCGTTTCAGGTCTAGGTACTAACACATGCTTGTTCACCCGAAACGTTCGCCCATAGAATTCCTCTCGCTCCACAAGATGCTGAATTGGTACTCCTGATGCATGAACGCGTATTTTTTGTGCAAAGCCCTCAAAGTCAGGCATTTCCTCTCTCATTCTAAGCAGCAACTCTGTTCGTGATACATTTAACTCTTGCTTCAGCAGCCACTCAGCTGAAGAAGCTTCTCGTCCATGGTCTTCTAAAAAAGAAGAAGCCCACGTAAGGGCTTCGAATACTGTCTTCATAAGGTCACTCTCCAGCTTCAGCCATCAAGCGAGTTTGTTCTTCTGTAATCAAAGCATCGATAAATTCATCCATCTTACCTTGCAGAATTTGATCAAGCTTTTGAATCGTCAAGTTGATACGGTGATCCGTAACTCTGTTCTGTGGGAAGTTATACGTACGGATTCGCTCAGAGCGATCCCCTGTACCTACAGCTGATTTACGATTCTCATCGTACTCTTTCTGAGCTTCTTGTTGGAACTTATCATATACACGTGCTCTAAGAACTTTCATTGCTTTCTCTTTGTTCTTGATCTGTGACTTTTCGTCCTGACAAGATACAACGACACCAGTCGGTTCGTGTGTTAAACGGACAGCTGACATCGTCGTATTAACACTCTGTCCTCCTGGTCCGCTCGAAGTGAACGTATCCACGCGGATATCTTTCTCATGGATATCAACTTCCACTTCTTCTGCTTCAGGAAGTACCGCAACCGTTGCAGTAGATGTGTGAATACGCCCTCCTGATTCAGTAGAAGGCACACGTTGCACACGGTGAGCACCGTTTTCGTACTTCATTTTAGAATAAGCACCTTCACCGTTTACCATGAAGATGATTTCCTTAAATCCACCTAGCTCTGTGTAACTTGCTTCGATCACTTCAGATTTCCAGCCCTGTGCTTCTGCATAACGGCTGTACATGCGATAAAGGTCACCAGCAAATAAAGCAGCTTCATCTCCACCAGCTGCTCCACGAACCTCGATGATAACGTTCTTATCATCGTTCGGATCCTTAGGCAATAGGAGAATGCGAAGTCTTTCAGCGAGCTCTTCTTCCTGCGGCGTAAGTTCAGCAAGTTCAGCCTTCACCATTTCGCGCATTTCAGGATCTTTCTCATCTTCAAGCATCGCTTTCGCATCCTTGATTCCTTGAAGCACTTCCTTATACTCACGATACACCTGTACCGTTTCCTCAAGACTTGATTGTTCTTTGGAATATTCACGTAACTTCTGGGTATCACTGATCACTTCAGGATCACTCAATAGCCCGTTCAATTTGTCATAACGTTCTTCTACAGCTTCTAACCGTTCTAACAAGATCTTTCACCTCGTTTTCGTTGCATAACATTCTAATTATAGTATAGGATAAATGGCTCGTCAAAAGCAAAAATAGCTTGAACTTTCTATGAATAGGGTAAACTAACTACAGTATTTTTTACTTAAAAGGAGTTGTTTCCATGAAAGTCGTGATTATAGGTGGAGATGCTGCAGGTATGAGCGCAGCGATGCAAATCGTAAGAAACGATGAAGAAGCAGAGGTCGTGACACTTGAAAAAGGAAATATTTATTCATACGGCCAATGTGGGCTACCTTATGTGATTAGTGGAAAAATTGAATCCACAGAAAAACTGATCGCGCGAACTGTCGATACGTTCCGTGAGAAGTACGGTATCGATGCAAGAGTCTATCATGAAGCAACAGAGGTCGATACGGAAAACAAGATTGTGAAGGGAAAGAACCTTCAATCGGGTGAGAACTTCCAAGAAAGCTACGATAAATTACTGATCGCAACAGGCGTTAGTCCCATCAAGCCAGACTGGAAAGGAATTGACCTCGAAGGTGTACATACACTAAAAACGATCCCAGACGCAGAAAAGGTGATGGAAGATACAACAGAATCGATAAAGAACGTTGCCATCATCGGCGGCGGGTATATCGGTCTCGAGATGGCAGAAACATTTCGCGAGATTGGTAAAGAAGTACGCATCATCGAACGAGGTCCCTATCTCGGCGGCATCTTTGATGAAGATATGGCTGAACACATTCACGAAGAAGCAGAACGAAATAACGTTTCTGTTCACACGAATGAGTCTGTCGAGGAACTGAAAGGTGATTCACGGGTCAGAAAAATTGTCACAGATAAAGGGGAGTATGATGCTGACCTCGTTCTCGTTTCGATCGGAGTAAAACCGAACACAGCTTTCGCTCAAGAATGCGGGCTTCATACTGCTAAGAATGGCGCCATCCAAGTAAATCGTTATATGGAGACGAGCATAGAAGATATTTATGCTGCAGGTGATTGTGCAACACACTACCATCGTGTTAAAGAGCGCGATGACTTCATCCCTCTCGGCACAACAGCCAATAAACAAGGCCGTATCGCAGGACTCAATATGATCGGACACTCAAACACGTTTAAAGGAATCGTAGGCACGTCCGTTATTAAATTCTTCGACTTAACATTAGGACGAACTGGATTATCTTCTAAAGAAGCAGAAGAGCTAAATCTACCGTTCACAAGTTGCTCAACTCGGGCAACTGATATTGCTGGATACTACCCAGACGCGAGAGAGCTTAATGTAAAGCTCATTTACCGCGATGACAACGAACGCATTATAGGAGGTCAGTTTATCGGAAAGCATGGCGTGGATAAACGCGTCGACGTTCTCGCCACTGCCCTTTTCCACCAAATGACGCTTCATGATATCGAAGACCTTGACCTCGCATACGCTCCTCCATATAACAGCGTATGGGACCCGATTCAACAAGGAGCAAGAAGAGCACAACATTAAAATGACCCTCTCCCACATAGTTGGGAGAGGGCTTTTATCTAGCTCGAACGTGCACTTTGTATCTTGGCACCGCTTGATAAATTTTCTTAGCTAATCTTCGTCGCTGCTCATTCAAATCCATCGCTTCTACGGATTCAAACTTCACATTCACCCACACGTGATTTCCATTGATCGAAACAGCGCCAGCATCTAGCCCTTCTGCTTCTACAACTTCACGTATTTTGTTCTGGTCATCACTGATCGTCGGCTTTTCTACACCCATATTTCGGTACGAATTTGGGTTCAGATTGATATCCGTGTTCAATTGTTGACCTTCACCAGCTGCACCATTTGATTCAGGTGGCTTAAGAGGGGAACATGCCGAAGTGAAAAGCATTAGTGATGAGAGTAAAACTGCGCAAACCACTTTCATTCTAAAACACCTCCTGTTCTTAAGGTGTCCGATTTTATAGGAGGGTAAAGCAGTTAAATTATGTTAGTTAGAGGGCGATTTCGAGTTGGTGTGAGGGGTTTTGTGCGGGAATGGGGGGTCTTGGGCCGGAGTGGGCAGTGTTTATTGTCCAAAATCGTGATTTATTGTCTAAAATGACATTTTATTAGCCAAATCGGGGGTTTTATTGTCCAGAATGAGTTTTTATTAGCTAATTAGAGTGATTATCGTTTTGGAGCGGGTCTAAGCGGACGCTTCCGCTTTTATTGGCTAGCTGCAGTTCGCAGAAACTCCTATATTTCACTCTCTCAATAGAACACAAAGAACGTGTTCCTTTTCGAGAGCTCCAATATATCCGTTTCTAAACGCTCACTTCCGCTTTTCTTGGGCTAGCTGCAGCGTCCAGACCCTCGTGGCGCTTCACCTTTTCAATTGAACACACAAATCGTGTTCCCTTGAAAAGCTTCCACCGCCTTCGGGTCTAAGCGGACGCTTCCGCTTTTCTAACTTCTAACTAAAAAAACCCGGTTCCCCGGGTTTTTCTTCTAACTATCTTGTAACTTCTTCTTGTTGTAAATCTCTAGCCGTTGGTTTGCCTGGAACCTTGTGGCAGTGGCGGCACCGTGGCTCATATGACTCTGAAGCTCCAACTAGAATGATCGGGTCGTCGTAGTGAGCTGGCTTGCCGTCGATCAGGCGCTGTGTTCTGCTTGCTGGTGAGCCGCAGACTACACAAATGGCTTGAAGCTTTGTAACGGACTCAGCTACTGTGAGAAGCTCTGGAACCTGTCCAAATGCTTTACCACGGAAATCCTGGTCAAGACCTGCCACGATGACGCGCACGCCTTCGTCAGCAAGCTGCTGGGCAACTTCCACAATTCCATCATCAAAAAATTGCACTTCATCGATTGCGACCATATCTGTATCTTCAGCCACACGATCAAGTATCGCTGTTGAGTCGTTTACCGGCACAGCAATAACCGATGTGCCATTATGAGACACAACGGACTCTTCACTATATCTGTTATCAACTTTTGGTTTGAAGACCTGAACTTTCTGTTTCGCATAAGTTGCTCTTCTTACACGGCGGATCAATTCTTCTGATTTTCCAGAAAACATGCTACCGCAAATGACCTCAATCCAGCCGTTGTGTTTCATGACATGCATGCAACCGCTTCTCCTTTCTCCCTATCCCGAAAAGACATCGTCTAATCTATATATTCCCCTTTTAAAGGTTTAAAACTCCTTGAAGTGTTAAAAAAACAGGCAAGAAGGATACTTGCCTGTTCTTATCATTAACCGTTAAGGTTGTATTTTTTTCTAAACTTATCTACACGTCCACCAGCGTCAGCAAACTTCTGACGTCCTGTGTAATACGGGTGACACTCTGAGCAAACCTCAACGTTGACCCCGTCTTGTTTTGTAGATCCTGTTTCGAATTCGTTACCGCAAGCACACTTAACCATTACTTTCTCATAACCTGGGTGAATTGCTTGTTTCATGAATTTCATCTCCTTCCGCCCTGATTCCTTAGGAAACAGAGTTATCTAAAACCGACAAACGAAGCTGACGGTTTTCTGCACATACAGAAGTATTATAGCAGGGAGCATACCACAATGCAATCGATCATAAGAAAGCCATTTTCAGTTGTCTTTCCGCTGGGGATCTAGCTAAACAGGCTATACCCTCGTGTTTCGTGTTCCTTCGAAAAGCTTCCACCGCTTGTCGAAGTCCAGCTACACAAGCCAAATCCTTCGGCCGTTTCACCCCCTCGGGCGAGACAAAAAACGTCTCATCCTCGCGGGCTCCAACGACCTACGGATTTAAACGGGCTCGTTTCGCTTTTCAGGTCTTAACGGCCAGCTCCGCTTTTCTTGATCCAGCTGCGCTTGCCAGACCCTCGTGGCGCTTCACCTTTTCGATTGAACACACAAATCGTGTTCCTTCGAAAAGCTTCCACCGCCTTCGGGTCTTAACGGCCAGCTCCGCTTTTCTCTTTCTCAAACAAGTTGAACATTTCTTCGTTTGTCTTTGTTTTTCTTAGACGTTTCAGGAAGTTATCGACAAATTCAAACGAGTCGTCCATGCTCTTTCTGATCGTCCAGAGCATTTCAAGCTGTTCTTTTGGAAGAAGAAGTTCTTCTTTTCTTGTTCCGGATCTGCGAATATCGATTGCCGGGAACATGCGGCGCTCAGCCAGTTTGCGATCGAGGTGGAGCTCCATGTTACCTGTTCCTTTGAACTCTTCATAGATGACGTCATCCATACGAGAGCCTGTATCCACAAGTGCAGTTGCAAGGATCGTTAAGCTTCCGCCTTCTTCGATGTTACGGGCAGCACCAAAGAATCGTTTTGGTCTATGGAATGCTGCTGGATCGATACCACCAGAAAGTGTTCTTCCACTTGGTGGAATCACAAGATTATAAGCACGAGCAAGACGTGTAATACTATCGAGAAGGATGACAACGTCTTTTTTATGTTCAACAAGACGCATCGCACGTTCAAGGACGAGCTCGGCTACTTTAATATGGTTATCTGGCGTCTCATCGAACGTCGAGTGAACAACGTCTCCATCTACGGAACGTTCGATGTCCGTTACTTCCTCAGGTCGTTCGTCGATCAGAAGAACGATGAGCTCCGTGTCAGGGTGGTTCGTTGTAATACTATTTGCGATTTCTTTTAGAAGCATCGTTTTACCAGCCTTAGGAGGTGCAACGATTAAACCACGCTGACCGTATCCTACAGGAGCGATCATATCGATGATACGAGTCGAAAGGTTATTGGACTTGTTTTCAAATTCCATGCGCTTCTCAGGGTAGAGAGGCGTTAGAGCCGGAAAATGAACGCGTTCTTTTGATGAATCTGGGTCATCCCCATTAACTGCTTCTACATGGAGAAGACCATAGTAACGTTCGTTTTCTTTCGGTGGACGCACTTTACCAGATACGCGATCACCGTTTCGAAGGTCGAATCGACGAATTTGAGATGCAGATATATAAATATCTTCGGCACTCGGTGAATAGTTGATCGGACGTAAGAAGCCAAATCCTTCAGATGAAATAATCTCAAGAATTCCTTCCATGAAAAGGAGACCAGACTGCTCTGCCTGTGCTTTTAGTATCGCAAATACAAGTTCCTTTTTGTTCAGCTTACTGTAGTAGGAGACTTTGTATTTCCTAGCCTGCTCATACAGTTCTTTTAAATTCATTTGTTCTAAATCAGATAAATTTACTGCCATGTTGACACCACACTTTTAATTTATAATAATGCTAGTTTTTCCTAGAAAAAAGGATTAAAGGAGAAGAGAGTACTACGGATATGAATAGCTGTTATTGCTTTCTAACTAAAGTTACGTACGAAAAAAGAAAGAGTTTGTGAGATCCCATGAGAGGCTAGTATTCTTTTCCATGCAGGTATCTCTTATGTGAGAGTAGAGGAAGTGCACAACGAAGGTATTGCTAAACGATCGTTTCTCTTGTGCTCAATTAAACATAGTTTAAAATTTTATAGGTTAAACCTCATGATAGGGTTAAATCTTCTTAAAGTACAGCAAAATAATGTAGCACCTTATAGTTTTACCAGATTCTTTAAGAATATTCAACATGAAATGAGCGATGCTGCTATCACAGCACCACTCTTTCCAAAAATTAAGGCTTTATCACTAAGTCGGGTTTCTTTTTCAAGCTATGTTTGCCATCGATGAAGCGAACGGTTCCAGATTTTGCTCGCATAACGACAGATTGAGTCGTTCCAGCCGTTCCTTTGAAGCGAACGCCTTTCAATAGCTCACCGTCAGTCACGCCTGTTGCAGCAAAAATGGCGTCTTCTCCTCTAACGAGGTCTTCCATGCGCAATACGCGAGAAACGTCTACGATTCCCATCTCACGGCAGCGGCGCATCTCTTCTTCGTTCTGTGGAAGCAGTTTACCTTGGATCTCACCACCGAGACACTTGAGTGCAACTGCAGCTAAGACACCTTCAGGGGCTCCCCCTGAACCAAACAGGATGTCGACTCCAGTATCTTCAAAAGCCGTATTGATCGCAGCTGCTACATCTCCATCTGTGATGAGCTTGATTCTTGCACCAGCAGAACGTACCTCTTCTATAATCTGTTCGTGACGTTTGCGATCCAATATGACCGCCACGCAGTCTTCGATGTCTTTATTTTTTGCTTTTGCTACTGCTTTTAGATTATCTAGAACAGAAGCATTAATATCGACTTTTCCAACAGCTTCTGGTCCTACCGCAATCTTATCCATGTACATGTCTGGTGCATGAAGTAAGTTTCCATGATCCGCAACAGCAAGGACAGCGAGAGCATTCCATGTACCGGCAGCTACAATGTTTGTTCCTTCGAGTGGATCGACAGCAACGTCCACACGTGGACCATAACCTGTACCTAGCTTTTCACCGATATAAAGCATCGGTGCTTCGTCCATCTCTCCTTCTCCGATCACGACGGTTCCTTTCATCGGAACGGTATCAAACACATCGCGCATAGCAGACGTAGCAGCATCATCTGCCTCTTCTTTTTTCCCACGACCCATCCAACGAGCAGAAGCAAGTGCGGCAGCTTCTGTTACTCGAACGAGTTCCATCGACAAACTTCTTTCCATTATGCTCTCCTCCCCAAAGTACCCAGCAGTAAAACGCTTTCATTTTTATTAAAAACAGAAAAGCGGCTCAAACCGCTTCTTCTGTTTCTTACGTATTCTCTACTTCTTTTAGCTCTTCTTGATCCAACTTCTCACGCCAAACGCGTGCGCCAAGGTCACTGAGCTTCTCCACAAGTCGTTCATAACCACGATCGATGTGTTCAAGCCCAGATACTTCCGTTACGCCTTCAGCCATCAATCCAGCTACGACGAGGGCAGCTCCTGCGCGAAGGTCTGATGCACGAACCTTTGCACCTTGAAGTCTCGTTGCTCCGTTGATAATGGCAGAACGACCTTCAACTTTAACATTCGCTCCCATTCTACGAAGCTCATCAATGTGCTTAAATCTCGCTCCGTAGATCGTATCGGTTACAACACTACTACCCTCTGCGTTTGTGAGGAGTGAGGTGAACGGCTGTTGAAGATCAGTTGGAAAACCAGGATATACAAGCGTTTTGACATCGACGCTCTTCCACCCTTGACGTGGTGAACTGATGTACACTTGATCTTCATTCGTTTCGACCGTTACGCCCATTTCACGAAGCTTCGCGATGAGTGACTCTAAGTGTTGCGAGATCACGTTGTCGATTACGACCTCGTCCCCCATTGCTGCTGCCATGATCATGTAGGTGCCCGCTTCGATACGGTCAGGAATTATAGAATGATAGCAACCGTTAAGTTCGTCGACTCCATCGATTCGAATAACGTCCGTTCCAGCACCCTTGATCTTTGCACCCATGCTAGAAAGCAATGTGGCAACGTCGATGATCTCGGGTTCTTTTGCAGCATTTTCAATCACTGTTCGTCCTTTTGCACGAACGGCAGCGAGCATGATATTGATCGTTGCGCCAACGCTAACTACGTCAAGGTAAATACGCGCGCCTTTCAATTCGTCGGCACGAAGGTAGATCGCACCTTGTTCATTCGTCACCTTCGCACCGAGGGCTTCAAAGCCTTTAATATGCTGATCGATTGGACGTGGCCCTAGGTTACATCCACCAGGCAGGCCTATTACTGCTTTTTTAAATCGTCCGAGCATCGCACCCATTAAATAATAAGAGGCACGTAGTTTCTTAACCTTTCCGTTAGGCAACGGCATTGCAATCATTTCTTGAGGGTTTACCGTAAGCGTATTGCCATCCAGCTCAGCTTGTCCCCCAATTTCTTCTAAAAGATCACGTAGGATTCCAACGTCTGATATGTTAGGCAGGTGGTCGATCGTGACAGTGGATTCGGCTAATATAGCCGCCGGGATGAGTGCTACCGCACTATTCTTGGCCCCGCTCACCTGAACGGTTCCACTTAAGCGATGGCCTCCGGCGATCATCAACTTTTCCATAATGGTCTCCCTTCTTCGTCCGCATCTTATTCCTGGCAATGGATTTGTCGAAATGTGAAACTCCATAAGAATAGTATGGGCAAAAACAGGAAGTTCATGCCAATTCCATCTCGATTAATCCAAGTCTTTTTGTACTTCGTTCCAATCAGAAAGAAACTTATCGATACCTTTGTCTGTAAGAGGGTGCTCTAGCATTTGTAGAACAACTTTCAGTGGCATCGTACCAATGTCTGCTCCTCTTAATGCTGCTTCAGATACGTGAAGCGGGTGGCGAATCGATGCGGCAATAATTTCAGTCTCAATTCCATGTACAGCAAATAGATCAGAAATCTCAGAGATTAAATCTAACCCGTTGTGTCCGATGTCGTCTAGTCTTCCAAGAAACGGTGATACATAAGAAGCACCGGCACGAGCTGCAAGTAGCGCTTGATTTGAAGAAAAGACTAGCGTTACGTTTGTTTTTATTCCTAACTCAGAAAATGCCTTAACTGCTTTAAGACCTTCCTGGTTCATCGGTACTTTTACAGTGATGTTCGGAGCGATGTTTGCAAGCTGTTTGCCTTCTTCGATCATATCCTCAGCTTTCATGGATACGACTTCAGCGCTGACTGAGCCTTTCACCAAGTCTGTTATTTCTCTCAAACGATCATGAAAGTCTACGTTTTCCTTAACAACAAGTGATGGATTAGTCGTTACTCCAGCTACAACTCCCATATCATAAGCTTGTTTGATATCATCTAAATTAGCAGAATCTATAAAAATTTTCATTGTGTACGTCCTCCTCTGTTGTTTAGAAAGCGTTTACTAAAAAATTTTAACATAAATTTCTATCTGATTTACGGGTTTGCCTAAAATTAGTTGAAAAATAGTCGTCAAGTAGGTGGAAGGGGAAGTTTATGGAAATTATAAACCGCCCGGATTCGAGCGGTTTATACTATCTCCATCTTTTATGAAGATTTATGCTTTTTGAGAAGAACCGAATTCACGCATTTTACCGATTACTGTTTCTTTAATCGCATCACGTGCAGGTCCCATGTATTTACGTGGATCGTATAGTTCTGGCTTTTCTTCTAGTACAGAGCGAACTGCTTTTGCAGAAGAAAGCTGACTTTCAGTGTTAACGTTAATTTTCGCATGTCCAAATTTGATCGCTTTTTTCACGTCAGCAGTTGGAATACCAGTACCACCGTGAAGAACTAGAGGAACACCAGTCATCTTGCTGATTGTTTCCATGCGGTCAAATCCAAGGTTTGGTTCACCTTTGTATGGACCGTGTACAGAACCAAGTGCTGGAGCGAAGCAATCCACACCAGTTTCGTTGATTAGACGCTCACACTCTTCAGGGATCGCGTATGCAGCTTCTGCATCACTAACGATAACGTCGTCTTCTTGTCCGCCGATACGGCCAAGCTCTGCTTCAACTGAAACGCCTACTGCGTGTGCAGCTTCAACAACTTTTGAAGTTAGAGCGATGTTCTCATCTAGCGGGTAGTGAGAGCCGTCGATCATAACAGAAGTGAAGCCAGCGTTGATCGCTTGCATACACTTAGCGAAGCTTGATCCATGGTCAAGGTGAATCGCAACAGGAACTGTTACGTTGTATTCTTCCATCAATGCGTTCACTAGAGTCGTAACGGTTTTGAAACCACCCATGTAACGTGCAGCACCTTCGGATACTCCAAGGATTACTGGAGATTTTTCTTCCTCAGCAGCCTGAAGGATCGCTTGAGTGAACTCAAGGTTGTTCAGGTTAAATTGGCCAACAGCGTAGCCTTCTGCTTTAGCTTTTTCTAGCATTTCTTTCATAGAAACTAAAGGCATGGTACTTCCTCCTTGATATTAAATAAGATTGCTCGGTCGGAACCTAAAGCATCGTTGTTAAAGAGATACTTGTTGTTAGAGCTCACAAAATGCCTTCTCGAAATAATCGGTCTTATTCAAGATGGCACAAACACATAAATTTTATGTATGTACCGTGAAATTTCAATCGTCACTTGTGCAAACACTCCAAAAACACGGTTCTATTATAGCATATCAAATCTACAAAAGAAGGGGAAAAAGCTTGATTTAATAGGATTTGTTTATGTAAGCGCTACCTCTTCTACTAAGAGATCGCAGACAATTCTTTTTTTACAGCTTCTGTAATTTCATCGATATCAAAAGGTTTCGGGAAGTGCGTGATCGCTCCGAGATCCATCGCCTCATGAATCATGTCGAGCTCACCGTAAGCAGTCATGATGATGACGAGTGCTCTTGCTTCCATCTTCTTAATCCGTTTTAAAATTTCCAATCCGTCCATGCCTGGAATTTTCATATCCAGAATCACAAGATCAGGATCTTCATTCTTCACGATATCCAATGCTTGAACTCCATTGGCAGCTTGATAAGTTTGGTAGCCTTCTTTTTGAAAAATTTCATTAAGGAGGATCCGTATTCCGTATTGGTCATCAACTATTAAGATTTTCTTTTTCATATCATTGCCTCCCGATTACAGATTCTATTTAGTATGAATTCGCTATTTACAAGCATTATCCTTCTTAGCACGGCTCGCTTCCATCTTGCTATCACGTTATAATATGTATCGAACCATTTCTAAAGAAAGGCAGTGACCTTATGCTAAAGATATTTACAACGCAATTGATGGGTAAGTTCAAACATATACAAGATAACCACGAGATGGTAATTGAAGATATATCACGCCTGTTAGCTCAAACGATTACCGGTGGCGGTAAGGTTTATTTTAAAGGGCAAAACGAACTTCAGGGCGTTGCTCTCGAAGCGATCGATGGAGCGGACGCTCTCCCATCATGCGCTATTCTTGAACCGAACACAGAGCTGACTGATCGCGATACCGTCTTGATGTTTGGCAAGTTTAATGACGACTCATCATTTGCACAGCTCGCTACAGAGTATAAAGAAAGTGGAGCATCCGTCATAGGTGTTGCCGCAAGTCGTAAAAATGAAGCTCAAGCTCTCGAAGACACGGTTCACTTTTATATTAACACAGGGCTTACAACAGGACTCGTTCCGGACGAAGACGGTGAACGGATCGGTCACCCTTCCCTTCTTGTCGCGCTGTTTGTATACCATGCGATTTATTTAACAACAAAGGAAATTCTTGATGAGCACGGAATCGAGATATAGAGAAAACAGGGTGTCAGCTGACACCCTGTTTTTTATTATTGATTTTCAATTGATGCACCGATAAATTCTTTGAACAATGGCTGAGGGCGAGTTGGTCTTGAAGTGAATTCAGGGTGGAATTGAGATGCCACGAACCAAGGATGGTCCTGAACTTCCACAATTTCAACTAGGCGGCCATCAGGGCTTGTACCTGAGAAGATGAATCCTGCTTCTTCCATTTCAGCTCTGTACTGGTTGCTGAACTCGTAGCGGTGACGGTGACGCTCGTAGACAACTTCATCTTCATAAGCTGCGAAAGCTTTCGTTCCTTCAACAAGCTTACAAGGATAGAGTCCGAGACGAAGCGTTCCACCAAGATCTTCAACGTCTTTTTGTTCAGGCAAGAGGTCGATGACCGGATATTTTGTCGTCGGTTTAATTTCTGCAGAGTGAGCTCCTTCAAGGTTAAGAACGTTTCGTGCGAACTCAACAGAAGCTAGCTGCATACCAAGACAGATTCCAAGGAAAGGAACCTTGTTTTCACGAGCATATTGGATCGTAGTGATTTTTCCTTCGATTCCACGATCTCCAAATCCACCAGGCACAAGAATACCATCAACATCTGATAGCAATTCATGTACGTTTTCAGGCGTAACATGCTCAGAGTTTACCCATTTAATATCCACATCTGCATCGAACGCGTATCCTGCGTGCTTCATGGATTCAACAACGGAAATATAAGCATCCTGTAAGGCAACGTATTTACCAACAAGGGCAATCTTCGTTTTCTTAGAAAGGTTTTGTACCTTTTCAACAAGCTGCTTCCACTCTACCATGTCTGCTTCCTGACAGTTTAGCTTAAGGTGGTTACACGTAATCTCATCTAGCTTCTGTGCTTGAAGAGAAAGTGGTACTTGATAAAGTGTTTCTTCATCTTGTGCTTCGATTACAGCATGAGGATCGATGTCGCAGAACAATGCGATCTTATCCTTCATATCTTGAGGAACCGGCTGCTCTGTACGCACGACGATTACGTTTGGCTGAATACCAAGACTACGCAATTCTTTCACACTGTGCTGAGTTGGCTTTGTTTTCATCTCACCAGCAGCTTTCAAGTATGGAACGAGCGTACAGTGAATGTACATCACGTTTTCTTTACCGATATCGCTCTTGATCTGACGAATCGCTTCTAGGAAAGGAAGACTTTCAATGTCACCGACTGTTCCACCGATTTCAGTGATTACAACATCAGCATTCGTTTCGTTACCCGCACGGAAGACGCGCTCTTTGATTTCGTTCGTGATGTGTGGGATTACCTGAACTGTTCCTCCAAGGTAATCTCCTCTACGCTCTTTACGAAGAACGGATGAGTAGATTTTACCAGTCGTTACGTTCGAGTTCTTCGAAAGGTTAATATCGATGAAACGCTCATAGTGCCCAAGGTCAAGGTCAGTCTCCGCTCCATCGTCTGTTACGAATACCTCACCATGCTGATATGGACTCATCGTTCCTGGGTCAACGTTGATGTAAGGATCGAATTTTTGAATTGTTACGCTAATTCCGCGATTTTTTAGAAGGCGGCCGAGTGATGCTGCTGTAATCCCTTTTCCAAGTGACGATACAACCCCGCCTGTTACAAATATATACTTCTTCTGCTTACCTGTTGTCATATTTATGCCCCCTCGTTGTTAGTATTCTACCCTTATAAAAAGGGAAAGGATTCATTCGATTGCCATTGTTTCTTAAAAGACGATTGACCGACGTGTTCCTATTCGAATGTATTGTCAGGTGCTTTTTAATAAAATAAAAAAAACAAAAGTGACACCTGTCCCATAGATGGGGGGCACTTTTGTTTTATATTAATCATTATATTATTCGTTTATTGGTGAAGCCCAAAAATGATTCTACCGACTTCGAGCCTGAAAGTCAAGAACTGACACAAATTATTTGGTGTCTTCCTCGTCATCTTCAAAGTCTTCGTCATCATCATCGTCGTCATCGTCAAGATCTTCATCATCAAACTCTTCTGCATCATCGTCATCGAAGTCTGCATCGAAGTCATCGTCAAGATCGTCAACTTCTAGATCATCCAATTCGTCCTCAAGGTCATCATCGAAAACGTCTTCGTCGTCTTCAGACTTCTTGCGTTTCTTTGGCTTGATCGTCGTAGCGAGCTCTTCCTGGGATTGCTCAACAGGGTACCAGCTTTTCAGACCCCACTGATTATCGCCAAGTGTTACGAAGCGGCCATCTGTATTTAGGTTCGTATAAACTTCAGCAAGACGTCCCTGAACCTCTTCAGATGAAAGTCCCTTCATATCTCCAATCTGGCTCATTAGCGTGTAGAAAGAAACTGGTTTTCTCTCATCTTGCAAAATATAAAACATAATATCGATCATTGATGTCTCTTGAATGTCATCAGCAGACAACTGATTTAAGGTACTCATAGTATCGGCACTCCCTTTCAATTCTCTCCTCTGAATACTTTACCCGAATGATATGAAAAACAAGCTATGTTAGGTATCCAAATAGATAGTTTTTCTTATTTTATAAAAATCATACCATTCATTATAAACAAATTTCCTCAATCTATGCTACGATTTTTAAACAAATCTAGTTCAATCGAAGGATTTGTCCAAAAAAGGCGTCTATTCGCAAACGTAATAGGAGGAAGGACTATCCTTCCTCCTACAATAATATGAACCGATTCGTTTGACAAGCTATTACCCGTCTACATATTTCGACGGTATTTCCCACCGACATCATAGAGCGCAGTCGTGATCTGACCGAGGCTCGCCACTTTTACCGTTTCCATCAATTCTTCAAAGATGTTTCCTTTCGTAAGAGCAGCTTGCTTCAAACGGCGAAGAGCATCTTCCGTTTCACCAGCATTTCTTTCCTGGAATTCCTTAAGGTTTGAAATCTGCTGTTCTTTCTCTTCTTTACTTGCTCTTGCAAGCTCCATGTTCCACTCTTCCTCAGCAGGTGGATTTGGATTCTTGTATGTGTTCACCCCTACGATCGGAAGGTCACCTGTGTGCTTCAGCATCTCATAATACATCGATTCTTCTTGAATCTTACCGCGCTGATACTGAGTTTCCATCGCACCGAGAACGCCTCCGCGTGCATTGATGCGTTCGAATTCTGTCAGAACCGCTTCCTCAACGAGATCCGTTAGTTCTTCAACAATAAAAGATCCTTGAAGTGGATTTTCGTTCTTACTGAGTCCGTGTTCTTTTGTAATGATCATCTGAATCGCCATCGCTCGACGCACGGATTCTTCCGTAGGTGTCGTAACTGCTTCATCATACGCGTTTGTATGAAGTGAGTTACAGTTATCCTGAATGGCCATCAGCGCCTGAAGCGTTGTACGAATGTCGTTAAAGTCCATTTCCTGTGCATGAAGAGAGCGTCCTGACGTTTGAACATGGTACTTAAGCTTTTGACTTCTAGCGTTCGCTCCATATTTCTCCCTCATCACAGTCGACCAGATTCGTCTTGCTACACGACCGATCACCGTATATTCAGGATCCAATCCGTTACTGAAGAAGAATGAAAGGTTTGGTGCAAACTTGTTGATGTCCATTCCTCTACTCAAGTAATACTCAACATACGTAAACCCGTTCGCAAGTGTAAATGCGAGCTGCGAAATCGGATTCGCGCCAGCTTCAGCGATATGATATCCGGAAATAGAGACCGAATAGTAGTTTCGAACTTCATTATTAATGAAGTATTCCTGAATGTCACCCATCATACGAAGTGCAAATTCAGTAGAGAAGATACACGTATTCTGCCCCTGATCTTCTTTTAAAATATCAGCTTGAACCGTTCCACGAACGGTGCTGAGCGTCATCGCCTTAATCTCGGCGAGCTCTTTTTCTGTCGCCTTACGCCCTTCTTTTTCTTCGAATCGCTGAACCTGCTGCTCAATCGCAGTGTTCATGAACATTGCGAGGATGATAGGCGCAGGCCCGTTGATCGTCATCGAAACGGACGTTGATGGCGCACAAAGGTCAAAACCGGCGTACAGCTTCTTCATATCATCGAGTGTACAAATGCTTACACCGCTCTCTCCAACTTTCCCGTAAATATCAGGGCGGTAGTCAGGGTCTTCCCCGTAAAGCGTCACGGAATCAAATGCCGTACTCAAACGCTTTGCGTCATCATCTTTCGATAGATAATGGAAGCGGCGATTCGTTCGTTCAGGAGTACCTTCACCAGCAAACTGGCGCTTTGGATCTTCTCCCTTTCTCTTAAACGGAAACACGCCAGCAGTATAAGGGAACGAACCAGGTACGTTCTCTTTTAATACCCAGCGGACGATTTCTCCCCAATCTTCATACTTTGGAAGAGAAACCTTCGGGATATCAATTCCTGACAAGCTCTTCGTCGTAAGCTCCGTTACGATTTCTTTGTCACGTATGACAGAGACAAACTCCTTACCGCTATACTTTTCTTTGACTTCTGGCCAGCTCTCAATAATTTTCTTCGTTTCAGGATGCATGTCGTCCATGTTGTCATCCTTCATCTTGGAAAGCATCTTGATCGTTTCTTCGTTTTCTTCTTTTCCTTGAAGCATCTCGATCGTACCCTGAAGCTGGAAGGCTTTACGTGCGAGCTGTACCTGCTTCTCAACATACTCATGATAACGGCGTACAGAGCCTGAAATGTCTTGTAAGTACTGCTGGCGCTGTGGAGGGATGATTAGGTTGAGCTTCTCTACAATTTCACTCGTTTCGATGTTTGTAGCCCAGTCATTTCCACACTTTCGCTGAATCGTATCGATCATTGCTTTGAATAGGGTGTTCGTTCCAGGGTCGTTGAACTGACTTGCGATCGTACCGTAAACAGGCATCTTATCGAGGTCCTGTTCAAACAACATATGGCTACGCTGGTATTGCTTTTTTACATCACGAAGCGCATCCTCTGAGCCTTTTCGCTCATATTTATTAATTACGATAAGGTCAGCAAAATCGATCATGTCGATTTTTTCTAGCTGCGAAGGGGCACCGAATTCGCTTGTCATCACGTACATCGATACGTCCGCAATCTCAGCGATTTCTGCATCGCCTTGGCCGATTCCACTCGTTTCAATAATGATGAGGTCGTAGCCAGCCGCTTTGACGACAGCCATCGCCTCTCGAATGGAAAGAGATAGTTCTGTCTTAGACTTCCTCGTAGCAAGGCTCCGCATGAAGACGCGATCGTTATGGATCGCATTCATACGAATTCTGTCCCCAAGAAGTGCACCACCCGTTTTTTGTTTCGTAGGATCGATTGAAAGGATCGCAACAGTTTTATCTTCGTATTCATTAATAAAGCGACGAACCAATTCGTCCGTTAATGAACTCTTACCAGCACCACCGGTACCGGTGATTCCAATGACAGGCGCTGATGTTTCCATTCCTTTAAGCTCTGTGAACACTTTCTCAGCCGTTGCAGCTACTTCATCAGATCGCTCAGCACCAAAACTCTCTGCAAGAGTGATCAAGCTTGATACAGCCTGAGGATCACGCTTGCTCACTCGCTCAAGCTGATTATCGATTTGCTTGAAGGTAGGGAAGTCACATTCCTTCATCATAAGATCGATCATGCCTTGAAGACCGAGGTCACTCCCATCGTCCGGAGAGAAAATTCTCGAAATCCCATATTCATGAAGTTCTTTGATTTCCTTTGGAATGATAACACCGCCGCCTCCACCATAAATGCGGATATGAGACGCACCATTCTTTTTCAATAGATCGTACATGTATTTAAAATATTCCATGTGACCGCCCTGGTAAGAAGAGATCGCGATTCCTTGAACATCCTCTTGGATGGCAGCGTTTACAACTTCTTCTACGGAACGGTTGTGACCTAGGTGGATTACTTCTGCACCACTCGCTTGTAGAATGCGGCGCATGATGTTGATCGACGCATCATGACCATCGAACAAGCTAGAAGCCGTTACAAAACGGACATGGTTAACAGGCTTTTTCGTTTCAGTTACACTCACACTGTTTCCTCCTTCACGTTCTATTCGCAGTATTTATAGGGTTAAGCGCTTGAATGATGAACGCTTCTTGCATCTTCGTAAATTCTTCGATCGTGTAATGAGAGCGGAGCGCCCAACGCCTGAACGCCCACATCTGCCCTTGCACAAGAATGTTGTGGGATGCTCCGTATACTTCTTCTTCAGTTAACTGAAGCATGCCTTCATCTACACAATCTTGAATCAACTTCTCAAAGATTTCTGCCATTCCGATCTCTTTCTTCAACACGTAAGGCAGCGTTTCATTCGGTAATGACTTCGCTTCTTGATACATGACGAGCACTTCATCTTGAAAGTCATCCATCACTTGATAAAACGCATGCAGCGCCTGCTTCAAACGATCGATTCCCTTCACACCCGGCTTGATCTGTTCTTCTAACCGCTCTCTAACTTCATCGTAGATACTGTCACATACGAGATAGAGAACGTCTTCTTTTTTTCGAATGTATTCATAAAGCGTTCCGATACTGAAGCCCGCTACCCGAGCGATCTCCCGCGTCGTCGTTCGATGAAACCCTTTTTCTTTAAAAAGGCTCACAGCCGCTTTTATCATTTGTTCCCGTCGTTTCTGGATCAGCTTTTCATCCTTCACCATCGAAGGAACGTTCTTTCTCACCGCATACCCAGCCCCTTCCCGTCAGCTTTTGTCTACTTTTTCTCCGTAATAGTCATCCAGTAGTCTGACTGCAGCTGAATAAGGGTCGATTGACCCCTCCTTAACTTCTTCTACCCAGCTTCTGTTCTCTTTCTCTTGCTCGATTAGCCGCTTCATCATCTCAGCATGAACGACTTCGATCACTTCACGTTCTAGCGATGTTTTACGGCGTCGCTCTCGCTCACCAGACTTTTTCAAATAAGCGAGATGCTCCTTCAACCGCTCCCATACCTCATCGATGCCTTGGTTTTGAACCGAGACCGTCTTTACGATCGGTGGGCGCCAATCTGCATCGTGCTTTACAATATCCAGCATGCTTTCAAGCTCTGCTAGTAATTTCGGTACACCCGACAAATCCGCTTTGTTCACGATGAACATGTCTGCGATCTCCATGATGCCGGCTTTGAACACCTGCACCACGTCACCACTTCCAGGATTCAATAACACAGCAATGGAATCAGCGATCTTCATGATGTCTAGTTCTGACTGTCCGACTCCTACGGTTTCTATCAAGATGACATCGAATCCGTACGCATCCATTAGCCGTACCGTTTCTTTTGACGTACGTGATAACCCCCCAAGACTACCTCGTGTACCCATACTTCTAATAAAGACTCCTGGATCAGTGAAATGCTCTGCCATTCGAACGCGATCTCCCAGAAGCGCACCCCCACTGAATGGACTCGTTGGATCGACTGCTACAACGCCAACAGTGAGATCAAGCTTCCTGAGGTAGGTGATGAGTCGATTGACGAGTGAACTCTTTCCTGCCCCCGGAGATCCTGTTAATCCGATGTAATGTGCGTGACCTGTCATCGAATGGATATCCTTTAACAGCTCTAGTTTTCCTTCTGCATCGTTTTCAACTAAGCTGATCGCTTTCGCAAGTGCACGTTCATCGCGTTTTGAAATTCGTTGTGCAAGAGAATCCATGCTACTCATCCTTCTTAATCAGCCAATAGCATCCTTGAAATAACTAGACGCTGAATTTCGTTTGTTCCTTCGTAGATTTGAGTGATCTTTGCATCTCTCATAAAACGTTCAACCGGGTAATCTTTCGTGTAACCATAGCCTCCGAACACTTGAACCGCTTCTGTTGTTACTTCCATCGCGATATCGCCTGCATACAACTTGGACATCGCGGACTCTTTTCCGTACGGAAGTCCTTGACTCTCTTTCCAAGCTGCCTGGTAGGTTAATAGTCTTGCTGCTTCGATCTTTGTCGCCATATCAGCAAGCTTGAAGCCGATCCCTTGGTTTTCACCGATTGGTTTCCCAAACTGCTTCCGTTCTTTTGCATATGCCGTAGCAGCATCTAGTGCTCCTTGAGCAATTCCAACTGCTTGAGCCGCAATTCCGTTTCGACCACCATCTAGCGTCTTCATTGCGATTTTAAACCCTTGCCCTTCTTCGCCAAGACGGTTCGCAACCGGAACACGGCAGTCTTCAAAGATGATTTCAGTCGTTGGAGATGAACGGATTCCTAGTTTCTTTTCCTTTTTCCCTACAGAGAACCCTGGCGTATCGCTCTCTACGATAAACGCTGTGATCCCTTTATGACGCTTTTCTTTGTCCGTTTGTGCAAAGACGATATAGATTTCTGCTTCGCCGCCATTTGTGATAAAGATCTTTGAGCCATTGAGGATGTAATGATCTCCGTCTAGTTTAGCTGTCGTTTTCATGCCGCCAGCATCTGAACCAGAGCCCGGCTCCGTTAAGCCATACGCCCCCATCATCTTTCCTTCTGCCATCGGACGAAGGAACTTCTGCTTCTGTTCTTCCGTTCCAAATGCATTTACTGGCCACCCAGCGAGAGACGTATGTGCTGAAAGTGTAACCCCTGTCGAAGCACACACTCTCGAAAGCTCTTCAACAGCAATCACATAGCTCAAATAGTCAGACCCAATGCCGCCATATTCTTCTGACCACGGGATACCTGTTAAGCCAAGCTCAGCCATATGCGTAAAATGTTCACGGTCGAAGCGTTCTTCTTCATCACGCTCACCCGCTGTTGGTTCTACTTCTTTCTTTGCAAAATCACGGACCATTTTCCGTAGCATTTCGTGTTCTTCTGAAAGTTGAAAGTTCATATGAGGTTCTCTCCTTTTGATTTAGGTGTCGGTGGAGCGTTTTGTCATGGTGATCGTCTTGGTTGCGGCTCCTGTATTAGCGTTTTGACGGTGCGATGGACAGGTTATTGTCCAAAACTGAGATTTATTAGCTAAAATGAGAATTTATTGTCCAAAAACGAGATTTATTAGCTAATATTTGATTTTATTAGCTAATTGGGATGGTTCTAGGGTTGAGAGGGGGATGTGGGCTCCCCTCCGCTTTTCTTGTCCAGCTGCAGCGCCCAGCCCCTCGAGTCGCTTCACCTTTCAAATTGAACACAAAGAGCGTGTTCATTTTGAAAGGTTCCAGCGCTTGTCGGGGCTTAACGGGCGCTTCCGCTTTTCGTTATAACCCCCTACTAATCACGATCTTCTGTATCTCACTCGTGCCTTCGTAGATTTCGCAGACTTTTGCGTCTCTGAAGAGGCGTTCTACTGGGTAGTCTTTTGTGTAGCCGTAGCCTCCGTAGACTTGGACGGCTTCGATCGATGCTTTTACGGCTGTTTTTGAGGCGAATAGTTTTGCCATGGATACTTGCTGCATGCATGGGATGCCCTGGTTTTTGAGATCTGCTGCGCGATAGGTTAGTAGTTTAGCAGCTTCTACTTCTGTTGCCATGTCGGCAAGCTTGAAGCCAAGGCCCTGGTTTTGGCCGATCGGCTTTCCGAATTGCTGTCTTTCTTTTGCATAGGAAACGGCGTAATTTAATGCTGCTTCTGCGATTCCAAGAGATTGTGCGGCGATTCCGATCCGTCCGCTCTCGAGGTTTGCCATTGCGATCTTGAAGCCTTGCCCTTCTTCGCCGAGGCGATTTTCAACGGGTACGCGAGCGTCTTCAAAAATGATCTCCACTGTATTTGAACCGTTCAAGCCCATTTTCTTTTCTTTTTTTCCAATACTGAATCCCGGAGTGTCTTTTTCAACGATAAACGCTGTAACACCTTTACTTCCTTTTTCATCAGGATTCGTACGTGCGAACACGACGTATGTGTCTGCTTCGCCTCCGTTTGTGATGAAGACTTTGGACCCGTTCAGTCTATAGTGATCACCGTCTCGGACAGCACGAGTTTTCATGCTACTCGCATCAGATCCTGAGCTAGCTTCAGTTAATGCAAACGCGCCAAGGTACTCACCAGAAGCGAGCTTTGGAACAAAGCGCTGCTTCTGCTCTTCTGTTCCGAAATTAAGAATCGGAAGAGTGCCTACAGAGGTATGCACCGAAAGGATGACACCGATCGTTGCGCTAACCTTAGAAAGCTCATGGATCGCGATGATATAAGACGTATAGTCCATTTCAGCTCCACCGTATGCTTCTGGGATTGGAATTCCCATCAAACCTAGTTCGCCCATTCTCTTGATGATGTCGCGCGGGAACTCATCCGTTTCCTCCATTTTCTCTACGAATGGCGCAATTTCTTTTTCAGCAAAATCTCTGACCATCTTCTGCATCATTTTTTGTTCTTCTGTAAAAACAAGCTCCATCTCTGTTCCTCCTCGTGATGTTAATCCTGATACTGGTAGAATCCTCTTCCAGTCTTACGTCCTAACCAGCCGGCCTTCACATATTTGCGGAGAAGCGGGCATGGGCGGTACTTATCGTCCCCAAAGCCTTCATGGAGCGTTTCCATAATATATAGACACGTGTCGAGTCCAATAAAATCAGCAAGAGTAAGTGGTCCCATCGGATGGTTCATACCGAGCTTCATCACTTGATCGATATCTTCTGGTGAAGAAACACCTTCATAAACGGTATAGATCGCTTCGTTGATCATCGGCATCAAGATGCGGTTCGATACGAAACCTGGAAAGTCATTTACTTCAACTGGCGATTTTTTAAGGTCATGAGCAAGGTTTTCTACAGCAGCGAACGTCTCATCAGTCGTTGCAAGACCCTTGATGATCTCAACTAACTTCATGACAGGTACAGGGTTCATGAAGTGCATGCCGATGACTTTACCTGGACGCTTTGTTGCCGCCGCGATTTCAGTGATAGGAAGAGATGAGGTGTTCGTCGCAAGAATCGTATGGTCTTTTGCAATTTCATCAAGTCGTGAAAAGAGATTGCACTTTACTTCCATGTTTTCGACCGCTGCTTCGATGACGATATCAACTTCTTTTGCATCATTTAGATCTGTCGTGCCTTGCAGAAGATCCATCGCTGCGACCAAATCTTGTTGAGAAATCCGCTCTTTTTTCACCTGTTTCGAAAGGTTGCTTCCGATTCTTGAAAGACCTTTATCAATAAACTCCTGCTTAAGGTCGTTTAAATACACCTTGTAGCCGGACATCGCACACACCTGCGCGATCCCAGATCCCATTTGTCCTGCACCGATCACCATTACTGATTTGATTTCCATGTTCATTCCTCCCTTTCCGTTATACCTGCACCATGATTGCGTCGCCTTGACCGCCGCCACTGCAAATCGCTGCGATACCTACGCCACCGCCGCGTCTTTTAAGCTCGTGGATCAGAGTGATCAAGATACGAGAGCCGCTCGCTCCGATCGGATGGCCTAGTGCCACTGCACCGCCATGAACGTTCACCTTCTCTTCATCTAACGAAGCGATCTTTCCGCTAGCGAGTGCAACGGCCGCAAACGCTTCGTTAATTTCAAACAAGTCGATTTCTTCAAGTGTTTTCCCTGTTTTCTCTAATAGCGCATTGATAACAAGCCCTGGCGTTTGTGGGAAGTCCTTCGCTTCTACTGCGATCGCTGTATGAGCGAGAATCGTAGCCATCGGCTGCTTTCCTTCTTTCGCAGCACGTTCTTCAGACATCAATACAAGAGCACCCGCTCCATCGTTCACACCAGGTGCATTCCCTGCAGTGATCGTACCGTCAGCACCAAAAACAGGCTTCAGGTTACCAAGCTGCTCAACAGTCGTTCCTTTTCTAGGCGCTTCATCATGTTCCACCAATAGAGGATCCCCTTTACGCTGAGGCACTTCTACAGGTACGATTTCTTCTGCAAAAATCCCCTCTTCCATTGCCTTCACAGCACGCTCTTGGCTTCTGAACGCCCATTTATCCTGGTCTTCTCGAGATACTTCATATTCTTTTGCTGTCGTATTTCCGTACACGCCCATATGGCATCCATCGAACGAACACGTCAGGCCATCGTGCACCATAAGGTCGACGATTTTTTTATCACCCATTCGCATGCCCCAGCGCGCGTCCTTCAAAATGTAAGGGGCATTGCTCATCGATTCCATTCCACCTGCAACGATCACTTCTTCATCACCTGCACGAATGATTTGATCCGCCATCGTGACACTGCGTAAACCTGACGCACATACTTTATTGATCGTTTCTGTCTTTACTTCCCATGGAATTCCTGCGTGTCTCGCCGCCTGACGCGAAGGAATCTGACCTTGACCACCTTGGAGAACGGAACCCATGATCACTTCACCGACTTGATCTGCCTCGATACCAGCTCGTTTCAAGGACTCCTTGATCGCAATACCGCCTAGCTCAGGAGCTTCTAGTGACTTGAGTGCACCTCCAAATTTTCCAAATGGTGTTCGAACACCGCTTACGATTACTGTTTTGCCCATCTTGAAAACCTCCTCAATATAGTTGAAAACGCTGTCAAAATATGAGTTCTTAAGCGACTGAACGCTCGTTCACCGCCTATCCACCTCATAACACACAAAGGAAGGAGCTCATGCCGGAGTTCCTCCCGCATAAGCTACCTTTTGTGTGTAACTATTGAACGATTTCACGCTGCACGATCGAACGTTCAAGAATTTCGACGATATCGAGCGTTGAAACATCTTCTTCTACTTCTTTTGCTTTTGTTCCGTCACTCATCATCGTTAAGCAATATGGACATGCACTTCCGATAACGGACGGCTTAACGCTTAGTGCCTGTTCAGTTCGTGTTACGTTGATTCTTGAACCTGTGTCTTCTTCTGTCCACATGAGGCCTCCGCCTGCACCACAGCACATTCCATTCTCACGGCTGCGATCCATCTCGATCACTTCAACCCCTGGAATACTACGTAAGATTTCACGTGGAGGATCATAAACCTCGTTATATCTTCCTAAATAACAAGAATCGTGATAGGTGATTCGTTCATTCACTTCGTGCTTCGGCTTCAGTTTTCCTTCTTTAATCCAGTCATATAAAAGTTCAGTATGGTGATAAACCTCAGCTTCGAGTCCAAACTCTGGATACTCATTTTTAAGTGAGTTATAAGCATGAGGATCGATCGTAACGATTTTAGAAATGTTATGCTTTTGGAATGTCTCGATGTTCTTCTGTGCAAGATCCTGGAACAAGAATTCATTTCCGACACGACGAGGTGTATCTCCCGAGTTCTTCTCTTTGTTACCAAGGATCGCAAATGAAATCCCTGCTTCGTTCATGATTTTAGCGAATGAAGCTGCGATCTTCTGGCTTCGGTTATCGTAAGAGCCCATCGAACCTACCCAGAAGAGGTACTCAAACTCTTCCCCTGCTTTTTCTTTCTCTTTTACTGTAGGCACGACGATATCATCACGCATATCTCGCCAGTTTTCACGCTCTTTACGGCTGATGCCCCATGGGTTACCTTGACGCTCGATGTTTGTGATCGCACGTTGAACGTCGCTATCCATCTTACCTTCCATCAAGACTAAGTGACGTCGCATGTCGATGATTTTATCTACGTGTTCGTTTTCGACCGGGCACTGGTCCTCACAGTTACGACAAGTCGTACAAGCCCAGATCTCTTCTTCTGTGATAACGTTTCCAATCAACTCATCACTTACAAGACCTTCCGCTGCAGCTGCTGTTTCCTGCTGGCCGCGCGCTTGATAAGCAAGTTGATTACCAGATGTATCTGAGAAAGCATATGCTGGCATCCAAGGTGTTCTTGACGTTACCGCTGCACCTTTTTCTGTTAGATGGTTACGTAGCTTTACGATCAGCTCCATCGGGGAAAGGATTTTCCCAGTTGCTGTCGCCGGACACATATTTGTACAACGGCCACACTCTACACACGCATAGAGATCGACGAGCTGCTTTTGGTTAAAATCTTCAATCGTGTTAACGCCGTATGTTTCTTTGCTTTCATCTTCAAAATCGATCGAAGCAAGCTGTCCAACCTTATGTGTACGACCAAGAAATACGTTTACAGGTCCAGCGATTAAGTGAGCATGCTTGGACTGAGGTACATACACAAGGAACGTTAACAGTACGAGAAGGTGAATCCACCATGAGAAAAAGAATAGTGCGATAGCCGCAGTCTCGTTGATCCAAGAAAAAAGAAATGCGATCGCAGATGCGATAGGTGCGCTCCACGAATAGCCGATTTCATGCCAAATGATTTCCATCCCGTTCCCAAAAAGAACAGAAACCATCAACAATCCGATGAAAAGTAAAACGAGTCCTGCTTTAAATCCTTTTTTCAAACGAGCGATCGCTTCGATATATCGTCTGTAAAACGCCCATATTACTGCTACGAGGATCATGACAGTCACAAGTTCCTGGAAGAACGTAAACGCTGGATACAGTGGTCCGAGCGGTAAATGAGATCCAGGTGAAAGACCTTTGATGACCATGTCGATCGCGCCGAATTGGACGAGAAGGAATCCATAGAACATCATGACATGGATCGTTCCACTTTTCTTATCCTTTAACAATTTCTTTTGCCCAAATACTTTTACGACGATCGCTTCGATGCGTTCTTTCATGGAGCGATCGAATTCTGCTTTCTTTCCTAGCTTAATAAATTCATAACGCGTTTTAACAACGTACCCAAATAAGAAGAATGCGTAAGCGGTTACAACAATGAAAGCAATCCAGTTGATGATCAATAAAACATCCATGTTAGCAAAATCTCCTTTCATGTCATTCCTTCTTGTAAGAACGCTTTACCTTGGATGTTGAACAAGAGTTGTGCTCCCCGACTGTTCGAACATTTTTATGAAAACGCTTTTAAGTCAGAATGAAAGTAATTTTCTGAATAAAGTATAACATATTTTTCACTGAATGAGCATTCAGTCAGGGATTTTTTTAGTTTTTATTATTTTGGGCAAACTATTTTTATGGATTTTAGTTGAATCGAGGTGTGTTGAATGGTCTTTTTATTAGTGATTGCTTTCGTGTTTTGGATCGGATTGGACCTTTTTCTAGGTGCAAGAAAACGAAGAAAAAACAGTTCGTCTATGAAGTCTGTACCGGCCGCCATGGAATTTTTCGCAGATGGTGACGATTTCTTTCGATCACTGCTTAAAGACCTTGATGCAGCCGAAAATACCATCAATATGATGTTTTTTATTATTCGAGATGATAAAACAGGAAATGAGTTCATCGATAAGCTTTGTGAAAAAGCGTCATCAGGCGTGAGCGTAAACGTGTTAGCTGATTTTATAGGAAGTAAAAGCATCAAACGTTCGACAATTAAACGGATGAAGGAATGCGGTGTGCGCTTCTCTTATTCTAAAAAAGCATCATTTCCTCTTCTGTTTACGTCTTTAAACGAACGAAATCATCGGAAGATTACCGTAATCGATGGAAGAATCGGGTATATGGGCGGTTTTAATATTGGAAATGAATATGCAGGAAAAGATCCGAAGTTCGGCTACTGGCGTGACTACCACTTGCGTCTAAAAGGGGAAGTGGTCCACGAACTTCAAAAACAGTTTTTCAAAGACTGGTCACTTGAAAATCCTGATGCCAAACTAGCTGATGCCCTATTTCCACCCTTAACTAAAGGAGAGACAACTGTGAAACTTCACGTTACGGATGGGAACAACGTCGAAGAGGTGTTTTGCTCTCTTATCGACAAAGCTACGAGCACCGTCTATATCGGAACACCTTACTACATTCCAGGATCTCAATTACAGAAAACGATACTGAATGCGATTCATCGAGGCGTGAGTGTGAAGATTATCCTTCCGATTCGAGCGGACCATCCTTTCGTGCAAGAAGCATCGTATCCTTATTTGACAGAACTTATTGAAGCCGGCTGTGAAATTCACCAGTACATGAATGGATTTTTTCACGCTAAAGTGCTGTTGATCGATAAAGAAATATGTGACATCGGAACAGCTAATTTCGATCGAAGAAGTTTTACGATCAACGGTGAAATCAACTGCATTTTTCGTGATAAAGAGATGCTCAAACAAATCAAGGAAACGATCGACAGAGACATCGTTCAGTCAGAACTACTGGATATGAAAAGGCTCAAAAATCGGACGTTGAAAAACCGCCTGATCGGACCGCTTGCGAGGGTACTCTCTCCGTTTCTATAAGCGACGCTCTATGAACGGTTTCGTTCAATTGTACGAGGGAATGAATGTAGTAACACACATGAAAGGATGCTCTTAATGAAACTGCGGTTTGGCTATGTCTCACATGCACTTGCACTATATGAAGCAACCCCCGCTCGAACGATGACGTTTGCTCGCTATAGTAAACTTTCTGAAGAGGAACGAATGGAAAAGCTTCTTTCCGTTACAGATGCAAACTTAACGAATACATTACGTGCACTGCATTATAATATCGCACATGAAATAAACGTTTATCGAATGTCTTCTTCAATCGTTCCGCTTGCTACTCATCCTGAAGCGAAGTGGGATTATCACACGCCATTTCGAGATAAGTTTAAAGAAATTGGTGACCTCGTTAAAAAACATAATCTTCGAGTGAGCTTTCACCCAAATCAGTTTACACTTTTCACGAGTCCTAGAAAGCAAGTAACTGAAAATGCCATCATCGACCTTGATTACCATACGTCAATGCTCGAACTGATGGGACTCGATAATCGATCCATCACAAACATTCATATCGGTGGTGCATACGGTGACAAGGAAGAAACGCTAGAGAGATTTTACGAAAACTTTAACACGGTATCGGACCGGATAAAGGAAAGAATTACGCTTGAGAACGACGATAAAACATATAACGCCGAAGAAACACTAGAAGTTTGTGAAAAAACAGGAGTACCATTTATTTTCGATTATCACCATCATAAGGCCAATGAAGGAAACGGACTATCAAATGATTTTTTTGAACGAGTTGAAAAGACGTGGCAAGGTCGAGGCGTTCCCGTGAAGTATCACTTATCGTCGCCTAAATCAGAAAGTGCCTACAGAAGCCATGCGGACTACGTTGATCCAGAGTTCGCCGTACCTTTTATAAAAATGCTTAAGGAACATGGTGAGGATGCGGATATTATGATCGAAGCAAAGAAAAAAGACCTTGCCGCCCTTAAACTGGTAGAAGATCTTTCATCGATTCGTGGAGTTAAACGACTGGATGGGAGTACGCTTTTATGGAAGTGAGAAATGCGAGTACTGCATGATTAAATTCTCTAAATGATTTTGTTGGTATTTCATGAAATGTATTTGATACCCTAACAGTCCTTACAGACGGAACAGCTTTTTCATACATTGTCTGATAATGATGAAAATAAAATGCGAATTCACCCGTTAAATGTAATAGTGGAATGTGTAAATTGGAAAGCTGTTCTACACAAGAGTACAAGCGCCCTTTTACATAAAACTGTTTTAATACCTCTGGATCTGTCAATTGAAAATAAGATCGTAGTATTCGAAACTCAGCCTCCGTTTTGGCATGGCTTTTCGCTATAATCCAAGAAAGAGCTTTCAGGTTATATGCAAGAGATATACCTGCTTTAAACTCCAGATTAAGAAAAGGATCATTTACCTCAGGGAAACCTCCACATAACACGAGAGCAGCCACTCGATGTTGATGATGAATCGCAAATTCCTGAGCGATACTGCCTCCACTTGAATAACCAATAATAACAGCACGATCGATATGAAGAGCATCCATGAAATTCTCCAGATCATCTGCAAGCAGCGAGATTGAAAGCTCATCGTTACCAGATGAGCTCTTTCCATGTCCCCTCATATCAATCAGTAGCACACGAAAAAAACGTGTGAGTTCCTTTTGTTTATGGAAAACAGCATGGCCCATTCCAGGAGGGTGAAGAAAGATTAATGGCAAACCTTCACCTTCGTCTTCATAAAATATTCTTACGTTTTTCAAATAAACAAATGGCATATCATCAGTCCTTATCTTGAATACATAAAATGCTTTCGTCAAGTTTGAGCGAAAGCATTGTTATCTTACAAAATAATTGTTAATTAAAGAAAGCTCCTGAGAAGTACTCATAAGCCCTAAAGCCAAGATAAATACCAATAATCCCCGCAATCCCTGCAAATGCTGGAGGAGCAGGAATAGGCAGCTTGAAAATTGCAAAAACCAAACCGACAATAAATCCGGTCATAATTGCAAGTAAAACCATTTTCATAAAAATCGCTCCTTTTATTTAAGAGTATCCCCGTAATTAAAGAGGAATATGAAGATGTTTGGAGCACTGTGGCTTCCAAAAACTCGGGTGTTAATCCGCTCAAAGTTGCAACTAGACTATTCTACCAAAAACATAACACAAGAAGCCATGGTATTATTTACATAACGATATCGCTTACATCAAATACTAACGATAGGAATATCCTCTTCTTTGTCTAATAGTTTTTCACAAGGAGTGTGATGAGATAGATGACACATGAAGGTTGGTTAAAAGAAGCGATAAAGCTTGCAACTACTAGCGTAATGAACAATCAAGGCGGACCTTTTGGTGCAATCGTTGTAAAGAATGGGCAGATCGTTGGTCAAGGAAATAATCAAGTGACATCTACAAGCGACCCTACCGCTCATGCGGAAGTTGTTGCGATACGAAACGCATGCGCGAACATCGGATCTCATCAACTTACTGGATGCACGATCTATTCCAGCTGTGAACCATGTCCGATGTGTCTTGGAGCCATTTACTGGTCTAGGCCTGATAAGGTGTATTTTGCTGCGACTCGACTCGAAGCTGCAGCGTCAGGTTTTGATGATGCACTGATCTATAATGAAATCGAAAAACCGCCTGAAAAACGCATCATTCCCTTTCATCACATCGGTTTAGCGGAAAGCAAACAGCCTTTTGACGTTTGGGGGAGTAACACTGGGCGAATCGATTATTAAAACAAAAACGTCAGGAGAGATCCTGACGTTTCTGTTTGACTTACATTTTTTCAGGTGCTGTGACACCAATGATTTCAAGCGTGTTTTGAATCGTTTGTTGAACTGCCTTCATCAATTTGAAGCGAGCTGCACTTAGCTCTAGATTCTCGGGATCTAGTACGCGCTCCGCATTGTAAAAGCTATGCAGCGCTGCCGCAAGTTCGAACGCATAGTTCGTGATACGGTGTGTCATGCGTTTTTCAGCTGCTTCAGAGATTGCTTCAGGGAGCTCTCCAAGTTTCTTCAGAAGGTCGATCTCTTTTTCTGACGTGATGAGTGATAGATCTGCATCATCACTAAGATCCATCTCTCTTCCCTGACGGAGCATGCTGCACACTCGTGCATGAGCGTATTGAACATAATAAACCGGGTTTTCATTTGATTTAGATACGGCAAGGTCCATATCGAAATCGAGATGAGAGTCTGAGCTTCTCATAGAGAAGAAATAACGCATCGCATCGATGCCAACTTCGTCCATCAATTCACGAAGGGTCACGGCTTTACCGGTACGTTTACTCATCTTCATCTTTTCGCCGTCTTTAAACAGGTTCACCATCTGAATGATTTCCACTTCGAGCTGCTCTTTTTTATATCCTAGCGCTTCGATCGCTGCTTTCATTCTCGGAATGTAGCCGTGGTGATCTGCACCCCAGATGTTGATCAGCTTATCGAAGCCACGATCGAGCTTATCTTGGTGGTACGAGATATCTGGTGTTAGGTAAGTATATGAACCATCACCTTTGATTAAGACACGGTTTTTGTCATCCCCATATTCAGTCGAACGGAACCATGTAGCGCCGTCTTCTTCAAATGTTTCTCCGCGCTCATGAAGCTTCTTAAGTACCTTGTCGATCTTACCGGACGTGTAAAGTGATGTTTCAGAAAACCAAACATCGAACTCAACGCCAAATTCAGCAAGGTCTTTTTTCAATTTCTCAAGTTCGCGTTCAAGTCCGTATTCACGGAAGTAGTTGTAGCGTTCTTTTTCTTCGAGCTCTAGAAGACGGTCGCCTTCTTTCTCGGCTAAATCTTTTCCGAACTGTACGATATCTTGCCCTAGATAGCCATCTTCAGGCATTTCTTTTTCTTTACCGAGAGCCTGCATGTAACGTGCTTCAAGTGAAAGAGCCAGATTATGAATCTGATTACCTGCATCATTGATGTAGTATTCTCTTGAAACGTCATATCCTGCACGGTCAAGGATATTACAAAGCGTGTCACCGTAAGCCGCACCACGTGCATGGCCTAAATGAAGACTTCCAGTAGGGTTAGCTGAAACAAACTCTACTTGGATCTTTTCGTTTTTGCTGGCAGATTTCCCGTAATCACTGCCCTTTTCTAAAATCGTCGGAATAAGCTCATTCAAGTAGCTCGTATCCATAAAGAAGTTGATAAAGCCTGGGCCAGCGATATCGATTTGCTTGATTGATGCTTTGTCCATATCTAGATTCGCTTTAATGTCTTCCGCAATCGCTCTAGGCGCTTTTTTCGCAATACGCGCGAGTTGCATCGCCATATTCGTCGCATAGTCCCCATGCGCCTTGTCTTTAGGGGATTCTAGAATGACTTCTGGAATCTCAGTTTCACTTGCGAGTCCCGCTTGAATGACGGCAAGTTTAATCTGCTCTTTTAACTGTTCTTTCTTTTGTTCAACACTATTCATTGCCTTGCTCCTTTCCAGCTTAACGACAGCTCGTGTCGTTGTGTTTCATCTTCTTCTAGATAAAGAATATAGCGAAGGGTCAAACGCCCTTTGTTTTTTTCTCGATCGACCAGCTGCTCGATTCGTTCTGTACGAATCTGCATCGGCATGGAACCGAACGGCGTTTTATATAAACTTTCAGAGAGCTGTCCAGGCGCAAATCCCTGGCGCATCGAAAGTGCTCCTCTACGGATCACCGTTACCTGCTCGTTATCTATTTTCACAGTTGTGGAAACCTGTCCAATTTCAAGGTTTTCTTCATATCGCAAATATAGGGAGTCGCCCTTTTCAACGAGTTTACCTTGAACGGTATGGTTAGAAGATTCTTTTTCTTTACCTGATTGAATTCTAGATTCAATCGTTAAATCGATCGGATGATCGCTCATCGCATTCACGTCCTTACACATCGTTAACTTTCTTATTATATGAGAAAAAGAGACTGTATTCAAATTGAATACAGCCTCAGTCCAAATTTATTCCTTATGAGTCCAACCAAGCAGCATTTCACGAATGAATTTACTTGCTGCGATCGGTGTTTTTTCTGATGGGTCATAAACAGGTGCAACTTCCACTAAATCGGCACCAACTACGCGTACGCCTGCGTTTGCGATCATTGTGATCGCTTCTAGTAGCTCTTTAGATGAGATGCCTCCAGCTTCAGCAGTACCTGTACCTGGTGCGTATGCTGGATCTAATACATCGATATCGATCGTGACATAGACGTTGCGACCTTTTAAAGATGGAAGAACTTTCTTCAATGGCTCGACCACTTCGAATTTCGACATGTGCATGCCAGAGTCCTTAGCAAATTGGAATTCTTCTCTCATCCCGGAACGAATTCCAAACGAGTACACATTCTCCGCTCCGATCAAACCACAGATCTTTCGAACAGGTGTCGAGTGAGATAGTGCCTCACCCTCATATTCTTCACGAAGGTCAGCATGAGCGTCGATGTGGATGACAGCAAGATCGTCATACTTCTTGTTGAAGGCTTTTATAATCGGCCATGTCACAAGGTGCTCTCCACCCATTCCTAATGGAAACTTCCCTTTGTCGAGTAAAGAATCAATATACTCTTCGATGAGTTCGATGCTTCGCTTTGGATTTCCGAAAGGCAGTGGAATATCACCTGCATCGAAGTATCGAATCTCTTCAAGGTGCCTGTCCATATATGGACTGTACTCTTCAAGGCCTAAAGACGCTTCTCTTATGCGAGCGGGGCCAAATCTTGAACCAGGACGAAAGCTTACTGTCCAGTCCATCGGCATGCCATAGATCACAACATCACTATCATCAAAAGAAGGGTTACTTAAAATAAACACATTCCCAGAATATGCTTCATCGAATTTCATAGCTGCTCTCCTTACCTCAGTAGATCCTGCACAAATTTAGGGAGTGCAAAACAAGCTTTGTGAAGATCTTTCGTATAGTATTTCGTTTCGATGTCATGGAAACGGCTTTCTTCTACTTCAAGTGGGTCAACTTTTTTGGAGCCTATCGTAAACGTCCACAGTCCGCTTGGATACGTAGGGATATTTGCTGTATAAAGGCGCGTAATCGGGAAGATTTCCTTCACGTCGCTCTGCACTTGTGAAATGAGATCTGCTTTGAACCAAGGGTTGTCCGTTTGAGCAACAAAGATGCCATCTTCTTTTAGTGCTTTTGAGATTCCCTCATAAAAGCCTCTTTCAAAAAGCTTCGCAGCAGGGCCAACTGGCTCAGTAGAATCGACCATGATCACATCGTAGTCGTTCTCGCTTTCAGCAATATGCATAAATCCATCAGCTACTAGTACTTCGACACGCTCATTTTCAAGTTCGCCAGCAATTTCAGGTAAATATTTTTTAGAGTACTCGATTACTTTCCCATCGATCTCAACTAATACCGCTTTTTCTACGGAAGGGTGCTTTAGAACTTCACGAATAACGCCACCGTCTCCCCCACCTACGACGAGGACATGTTTCGGGTTCGGGTGTGTGAACAAAGGCACATGCGCTACCATCTCATGGTAAACGAACTCATCTTTTTGAGTCGTCATGACCATTCCATCGAGAACGAGCATGTTTCCAAACTCTTCTGTTTCAATTACATCGAGACGTTGAAAATCCGTTTGTTCAGTATGCAGCGTTTGTTTGATCTTTGCCGTGATTCCAAAACGCTCCGTTTGCTTCTCTGTATACCATAATTCCATCTCTATCACTCCTCAATTCTATCTCTTTATCTAAGTTCCCGATTCAGATGACTCAAAACAGGCTTAGTATAACGCAAATGACTGTATGTGAACCGAAAATCTTTCATGTTTTTTGCAGCTTCATCAATCGTGAAGCACAAGAAAAGTATAGTTCACTTTTATAAAAAAGCAAGAGGATTTTTCATCTGTTTTTAGAAAAGAATCATCCATACGATCCCTGCAAGAATAAACCGATAGATTGCGAACGGAATGAGGCGGACCCGCTCGATAAAACGGATAAATGTTACAATGGCGATAAGCGCTACGATAAATGACACGAAAAAGCCAACCGCGAAAACCGGGATGTCTGAAACCGTTAAGTATTGATAGCTCTTCAGTAAATCGTACCCGCTCGCAGCAACCATCATCGGTACTGCTAAAATAAATGAGAATTCTGCAGCCGTCTTATGTGTTGTTCCTAGCAACACACCACCAGAGATCGTTGCTCCTGATCGTGAGAACCCAGGCCAAAGTGCGAGACATTGAAAGACGCCGATCGAGAAAGCCTGTTTTAACGTCAGTTCATCGAGGTCTTTCGTAACTGCAGCTGTCCTCTTCAGGTCAGCTAAAATCATAAGAATGCCTCCTAACACGAGTCCTATGACGACAGTTGAAGGAGAAAAGAGCGTTTTAATGACTCCGTGAAGTAAGAATCCTGCTACGATCGCAGGTATCATTCCTAGAATAATGTGCATGAGAGAAAGTCCCCCCTTATTATCATCGAGGGAAAATAAATCTATAAATCTTTTTCGATACACCACAACTACCGCAAGAATCGCCCCTAGCTGGATGACGATTTCGAACGTTTTCGCTCGTTCATCTACAAAGTTCAACCAGTACCCTGTCAGAATTAAATGACCTGTAGACGAAACTGGTAAAAATTCCGTCAACCCTTCCACTATTCCAAGAATGATCGCAATCAACAATTCCACTGCACTCTCTCCCTTTGTAAAAATGAACTCATTCGTTTTATCCTATTCAAAAGTTGGACAATTATTTTTATAGATTGGCGTGTTTAAGAGTTTCTTGATTGTCACATACTAGATTTAAACAAGAAATGTGGGGGTGAACCACATGAAACCAATGAGTGAACGTTTTACCTATTGGAAACGCTGGGGGAAACTATCTTTACGTTTGATGGTTATCGGCTTACTTTTTATCGGTCTTTCCTTTGGATCGATCTATTTGCTTGCCGTTTTCGTTGGTGCTCCACCACTTCAGGTGCCACAAACAACGATTTATTATGATACGGAAGAACACGTTATAGGAGAAAGCAACCAGAGTGGTCAGAATCGCTACTGGGTTCAGCTGGACGAGATTTCGCCGGCTTTGGTAGATGCTACACTCTCAATCGAAGACCGAAGTTTCTACGATCATTTCGGCTTTGATTTTAAACGGATCGGAGGAGCGGTTCTAGCTGATTTAAAAGCGATGGCGAAAGTGCAGGGAGCAAGTACGATCACACAGCAATACGCGAGAAACTTATTCTTAGAACACGATAAAACGTGGAAACGAAAAGTACTCGAAGCGTTCTATGCCTATCGACTCGAAGTTCACTACTCGAAAGAAGAAATTCTCGAAGGGTACCTGAACACGATCTACTATGGACACGGAGCGTATGGTATTGAAGCAGCAGCGAGGTCTTACTTTGGAAAAGGTGCGGATGAACTATCGGTTTCTGAGTCAGCCATGCTCGCTGGAATTCCAAAAGGACCGAGCTACTACTCCCCATACGCAGATGCCGATCGATCAAAAGAAAGACAGTCGACCGTATTGAACGCGATGGTCGCAACGAATAAGCTCTCAAAGGCTGAAGCGATCGAGGCTGAAAACGAAACGATGGCACTACAGGCGTTTAACGAAGAAAAAATAGAGTCCGAAACGGCTCCTTATTTTACAGCAGAAGTGAAGAAAGAATTACGAAATAAACTTTCATTAGATGAGCGAATTATTGAAGAAGGCGGACTTCATGTCTATACGACATTAGATTCCGAGATGCAAGTTAAGGCTGAAGATCTTGTGGCGAATTCCATTGAGGAAAAAAGCGACATCCAAGCCGCGCTCGTTGCAATGGATCCAAAATCCGGAGCGATCAAGGCGATGGTTGGTGGACGAGACTACAAAGAAAGTAAATTCAATCGAGCTACCATGGCAAAGCGTACTCCTGGATCGACTTTCAAACCTTTTCTCTATTATGCTGCGATGAACAACGGTTTCACACCATCAACGCTCGTAAGAAGTGAGCCCACGAACTTTTATTACGACGGTGATAAAAAAACCTATTCTCCTCACAACTATGGGGATGCATATGCGAACGATGAAATTACGATTGCGCAAGCACTCGCCCTATCTGATAACATCGTCGCTGTCAAAACACATATGTTTCTAGAAGAAAAGACTCTCGTTGAAACAGCAAAAACATTCGGGATCGACAGTAAGTTATCAGCGATTCCATCCCTTGCACTCGGCACGAAACCTGTAGGAATCTTAGAGATGACGGAAGCCTACAGTATGCTCGCAAACGGAGGGTTCAGTGTTAAACCTCATTACATTGAAAAAGTAACAGACCGTGATGGCAAGGTGATCTATGAGCACAAGTCGAAGAAAGAACTTCGATTAAAGCCAGAAGCTGCATTCGTCACAACGAGCATGATGACAGGGGTTTTCGATGAATCACTGAATGATTATACAAAAGTAACGGGATCTGGTGTCGATCATTTGCTAACGAGACCTGCCGCTGCAAAGACCGGTTCGACGTCGACAGATAGTTGGATGGTCGGCTTCACACCACAACTCGCTACATCCGTATGGATCGGATACGATGAAGGCAAGAAACTGAATTATCGAAACGATGGGTTCTATGCGAAGAAAATTTGGGCTCAATTTGTTGAAGGTGCACTCGAAGGGGAAGAAGCAAAAGAATTTAAAGCTCCTGAAGGTGTCGTAGGAATCGACATCGACCCGCAAACAGGGAAGATAGCAGATGAAAACTGCCCGAACAAAAGGCTCACATACTTTATAGAAGGAAGCGAACCGCATGAGGTTTGCGACGTCCACGTCGGCCCATCTCACCAGCAAGACATTCAAGAAAACAAGAAAGGATTCTTAGACCGCTTCTTTAACTGGATAAGATAACGAATATAAAGCTGTCGAGAACTTCTCGGCAGCTTAAGTTTGTCTTATATAGTTGAATTGAATAGGAAGGCCAATCCGATTTGGTTTCATTGCAAACTAGTAGGAGTGACTACCGCTTGACTCCCGCGGAAGAACGGGCGACAGAGACCCCTGACCGGACCGCTTTTGTCCGGGAGGAGGCTAGGGCGCTCGTCCGCAGGAAAGCAAGCGGTAGTCATACTCCTACGGCAACGGGAGCACAGTAATATGATTTTCCAGGATTTTCCTTATCTCTTCACTTCTGGATCAGGCTTAATCAGTGAATCCAAATCTTGTTCGATGCTCATCCACTTCTGTTCTGTCATCGTAATCGCATCCTTTACGCCTGCGTTATAAAAGGATGGACTTAACTCAGACATAACAAAATGAAGAAAGTTCTCTGCAGCGAGCTCACCGATCTCTTCATCACGCTCATTATAAAAGTATGTTTGAATTCGCTCGATCAAGTCTTGTTTTTTCTCACGGGGAAACTGTTTCCACATGTCGACCACTCCTCTCACGTTTAAGAAAAGTATAACATCTCAATACAAAAGGACCCGGAGACATTTCTCCGGGCCCTTTTGTGTCCTAGCTATATGTGTTGTGTATCATAATTTTAATCCTACTTCATCGAAAGCTCAAGCGATTTCATAACTTTTTCAAAAAAAGGTCATAACTTACTTCTCAAGTGCCTCTTTCAACTCATCACTAGAGCGGTCGTAAACACCTTTATCGAAGTCGATCAAGTAGTTACGAAGCATTTCTCTAGATTTATCATCCATATTGTCGACGATGACCTTCCCTTTCATCGACTTATCCATGTTGTTCACGTGTTCAGGCATACTCTTCCATGCACGCTTCGCCTCTGCGTTCAAGAAGAACTCACATGCTCCGATCCCATGATAAAACGGGCCTTCCTCACCTCTTTGAAGCGTTACCCATACGATCCATGCCGTATGTCCATCAGGAACTTCTTCTTTCGTTTTGACGAGCTTTTTACGCTTTTCAAGTGCACTTCTTGCGTGCAGTGCACCTATATCTACATAAACCTCGTCCGTCGTAGGATCGACGATAACAGGGGATACGTTGTCTAAATTAATGGTTCCGACCCCATATCCTCCATGACCATCCGTAGAGTCACCACTCAAAATATTAAAGCCTGTTGAAGGCTTTTTCTTAGGCTTCTTTTCTTCATCTTTTGCCACGTTGAACGACCTCCTTTATTCATTATTCTCCGCTAACATTTTATCATATACACACTACAGTATTCATCCTGCAGCAATCGTGCCGATATAAAAAAGGAATTTAATAATTTTCCCTTGCTAAAAAATCTTTTTACGAATAATATAGAGATTGTGTTTAAAAATCGTTCGTATTTACAGGAGGTATTCCATGCTAAACTCCTTTTTCAAACTAAAAGAAAATGGAACAAGCGTTAAAACTGAATTATTAGCAGGTATCACCACATTCTTAACAATGGTGTATATCGTTATTGTAAATCCTATCATCCTTTCATCAGCTGGTGTGCCATTCGATACGGTGTTCATGGCAACCATCATCTCAGCTGTTGTCGGTACCCTTTGGATGGGTCTATTCGCGAACTACCCGATCGCAATCGCTCCAGGTATGGGCTTGAATGCTTACTTTGCCTTCTCCGTAGTAGGCAGCCAGCCCGGCGTATCGTATCAAGTAGCATTTGGAGCTGTTTTTATTGCAGGAATCCTATTCATTATTCTTTCACTAACCCCGTTTCGTGAAAAATTGATCGAAGCGATTCCTACGAACCTAAAGCTTGGTATTACTGCAGGTATCGGTTTGTTCATCGCGTTCATCGGATTACGCATGACAGGAATCATCGTTGCTGACAAAGAGAATCTCGTTACACTCGGTGATCTCCATTCTCCAGAAGTATTACTCGCACTCGGAGGGTTAATCATCACGCTTATTCTGATGGCCCGTAATATTCACGGTGCGTTATTCTTTGGAATGATCGCTACAGCGATCATCGCTATTTCGACAGGACAGCTTGAATTTAAAGAAGGGATCGTTGGATCACCTTCGTCTCCAGATCTATTTATTTTCGGAAGTCCGCTACAAGCATTTAAAGATATGATCGAGTACGGACTATATGCTGTTGTCTTCTCTTTCTTACTCGTTACGCTTTTCGATACTACTGGCACCATGGTAGGCGTCGCAGAACAAGCTGGTTTGATGAAAGGGAAGAAAATGCCGCGTGCACGTCAAGCGCTTCTCGCAGATTCAATCGGTACAACAGTTGGTGCTGTTTTCGGAACGAGCCCGACTAGTGCTTATATCGAATCATCTTCAGGCGTAGCATCTGGTGGTCGTACCGGTTTAACGTCTGTTGTGGTTGCAACCTTATTCATTGCCGCTGCTTTCTTCGGTCCACTAGTAGGTGCTGTTTCAGGACTTGCTGCGATTACTGCTCCAACGCTGATCATCGTCGGAAGCTTAATGATCAGTGCAGTTGGAAAGATTGAGTGGCATGAGTTCGATGAAGCATTTCCTGCTTTCTTAATCATCTTGACGATGCCTTTAACATCAAGCATCGCGACAGGAATCGCACTTGGCTTCATCACGTATCCTGTTCTTAAATTAGTAAAAGGAAAAGGACGCGAGGTACACCCGCTTCTCTATCTGTTTGCCGTTCTCTTCTTCTACCAACTCGCATTTCTTCCGCATGCTTAATCACATGACCTGCTCTTCAGCAGGTCATTTTTTCATTTAATTAACGTTCCAATTCCCTTGAAATTCCACTATAATATTTATTTAAGAGAATAGTAATAAATTTCCTGTTGGAGGTATAACGTGGACGTATTTATCGGGCGTCAGCCGATCTTAACAGTCGATAAGCAGCTGTTTGGTTACGAATTGCTGCACAGGACTGGAAATCTTAATTCGTTTGATGGCTTAGATGGTAATCAAGCAACAGCTGAAGTCATCTCCAATTCCTATTTGACGTTTGGATTAGATAAATTATCAGATCATAAAAAATGCTTCATCAATTTCACGAAAGAGTTAATTCTTGATGAAACACCACTCCTCTTCTCTCCTGACTCAATCATTATCGAGCTGCTTGAGGACATTGACATAACTGGAGAAGTGATCGAGAAGTGTGAAAGCTTTAAAGCGAAAGGATATACCATCGCAATCGATGACTTCACTGATTTCGGAAATTACGAAAGCATTCTACATGTGATCGATATCATTAAAGTTGATTTCCTTGGAACATCAAAAGAAAAACGGATCGAGATCATGAATCGTTTTCGTCACCTTCCGATTCAGTTTCTAGCGGAAAAAGTAGAGACATTAAAAGAATTTGAAGAAGCCAAAGCGCTAGGATTCAAACTATTTCAAGGTTATTTCTTTAGCAAGCCTTCTATCCTTTCTACAAAAGATTTGAAACCAATGCCCCAACTTTATATTCAGATGCTGGATGAAATCAACAAGCCTATGCCTGATATCCAGGCAGTCGCTACTCTTGCTGAAAAGGACGTCGCACTTTCTTATAAGTTGTTACGCTTGATCAATTCCCTCGGCCTTCAGGTAAAAGTCAGCAATGTTAGACAAGCAATCGTTCTATTGGGGCTAGCCGAAGTGAAAAAATGGATTCTGATCCTCATGTTTACAAAGGATTCTAATCAATCTACTGAAATTCTGCACCTGTCTCTTACGCGCGCAAAACTATCAGAGTTAGTAGCAAAGAAAGTAAACGTGAACCCGCACCAAGCCTCTCTCGTCGGAATGTTTTCGTTGCTCGATACGATCTTACAGCGTCCGATGGAAGAAGTTCTGAATGATTTACCGATAGATGACACATTAAAAGAAACCTTAACGAACGATCGAGAGACGGTTTATCATCACATTTTAACTATGATTAAAGCTCTAGAACGGAACGACTGGCAAACGGTAGCCTCTTTCCTAAATGAGTTCAATCTAGCGAGTGAAGATCTTCAAAGTTCTTATATCGACGCTCTTAAATGGTCCGACTCTATCATTCAAGTAGCAGTGAAAGTTTAGAAAAAAAGAGATGGCTCCTTGAGCCATCTCTTCTACTTCCATTCAACCGTTCGATTGTTTTCACTACTCTCTAGCGCCAGCTCGATACATTTGATGACGTTCAGCGCTTCATGAGCCGTAACGGGTGCTGGGGCTTTCTCTTTGATCGATCGCACGATACCTTCATAGTAATGGTGATAAGCTCCTTGAACAGTACGAACTTTTTTCTCATTATCTCCTGTAGTAAGCGTGCCATAACTCTGTTCAGAGTCTTCACCCCATCCAGACTCGCCTGGAATGTGACCTTTCTTCAGCGCATCTTCCTGCGGATCGATGCCCCACTTCACATACGAACCTTCCATACCGTGTATTTGATAGCGCGGTCCGTGCTTGTGAACGAGTGAACCTCCATGCAGAATCACTCTCTTCTTCCCATACTTCAGTACGAGATGAAAATAGTCATCAGTCTTTGCGCCTTCACGCTGTGCGACGACGTCTGCCATCACGCTGTCAGGTTCTCCAAATAACGTAAGAGCTTGATCGATCAGGTGAGAACCTAAGTCAAAAAGGATACCCGAACCTTTCTTATCTTGTTCTCTCCAACGCTCGCGTACTTCGCTCCGAAAACGATCATAGTGAGCCTCATACGTAACTACCTCACCTAAGGCATCGTTTTTCAACAGTTTCTGTATCGTAAGAAAATCGTTATCAAAACGTCTATTATGATAAACGCTTAGTAGACATCCATTTTGTTCTGCAGCATGGATGAGTTCTTCGCATTCTGAAACACTTACTGCAAATGGCTTTTCAAGAACAACATGCTTTCCTGCGTTCAGTGCTTTCATCGCCATAGGATAATGAAATTCATTTGGTGTCGTAATGACCACAAGTTCGATTTCGTTATCATCAAAAACGTCTTCGATAACAGGTACAACCTCCGCATCAGGCAAGGTATGCTTTACCTTCTCAGGGTTTGAAGAAACTACTTTTGTGATATGCATGTCTTTCACAGCCTTCATCACCGGAGCGTGAAACGTTGCCCCTGAAAACCCGAATCCTACGATCGCACATTTTATTTGTTCCATGAAGAACACTCCTTTACTTCAATATGAGTCTTTTGAACCTTTTTTCGTAATTTACCTAAGCTCGACATAATTCTGCAATATCTTCTGCAATGGAGGGATTATACTAGTCTTCAATAGGGTATTTATTGTAATAGTTTCGAAATAATTGTAATAAAAGGTGGAGATCGATGATGAAAGAACGTTTAGTTTCGCCAGTGACAATCGGGATAGGAATCGGTATTCTAGCCACTCTGATGTATGTACTGTTGTTAGAAGCCGGTAACTTTCAGCATAGCGTGATGAGTGGCAGCATCGCTCTTATTCTTGTTCTTATCATTTTTTCAATTCTAGGTATTGCTTGGATGCCTTCTCTCATCGAACGAAGAGAATCATTAAGTCTTTCTGCCGGCATCACCTTTCATGTGCTATCATCCTTCTCGATCGTCTTTCTATTAGCAGAATCGATTCCTGGATTACAGCAGCTCATCCTTCCCTACCTAAGCACATTGATCTTTTCTCTCCTTATGATAGGGCTAATCATTCTGAACGGCTTTGTTCTAACGAAAATTAACTTCAGCAAGCTACAAACGAGTCTTTCAAAAAGAATTCCAATAAAAGGTTAGACAAAAAGGTGCCGAATCAACTTCGTGCACCTTTTTCTATTGAACTCTTATTCTATTGAAGCAAGCGATTAAGACTAGAGATAAACGTATATGCCTCTTCGATCTCATCACTCGAGTAGTTTTGCTTTCGTTTGATCGTCTGAATCTTATCAATCACTTCTTCTTTCGTAAGTTTATCGAAAAACAACACTGTCGAAACAAGCTCTAGAAAACGTGAGCTTTCTCCATTCATTCTACAAATACATTCATTTAAAGATGGAAAGTCATGGTTATAATGGCTCAGGAATTCAGTTCCTTGATCCGTTACGGAATACTTGTATTGATAATAGTTCCCTTTGCTTTCCTTCACTTCTCTGACGAGTCCAAGGTTGCATAGCTCTTCCACTCTGAGCGTCAATTCTTCGGAATAAGGTCCATAAAAGTGAAACTGATACTTCTCGTTAAATGGGAACTGTAGTTTTTTACAAATGTAGACGATTTTCTGAAGCTTTTTCCGTCCGATGACTTCTCCCGCTTCTTTTAATACAGTGATGACTTTCGCATGATCTTCTAGCAACCTGTACCCCTCCCCAATTTTCTTTTTACAGGTTGTCCAAAAAGCTTTCTTTATCTGATTTGGTTAGACCTGCAGACCATGCAGGTTTCTTTTTGAACAGGTTAATCTAATTGAAGCAATGACTTTATGCGACGAGTTACGTTCGTATCCCCCTTCAGGATTAAATCTGCGGGATAATAGAGCTTGTGATCTGTACGCTTCTTGCCTGAGATCGCTTCGACAACTTCGGATTCTCGAGAAAGTTCCCGAAGATCACCACCTGGCTTAAGGAGATGGATTGGAAGCCTTTCTTCTTCTTCTCCAGGTCGATAGAAATCATATGGAAGATCTGAGGAAGAGTCTACTTCAAGGTAATAGTCTGGATCGATGCCAGCTTCTTTAAATGAATCGTATAGCTCTCTCCAATCGTTCATCTTCTCCATCGGATTGAATTCAACATACTTGAATAGCCTTCGATTCATAAATCGCTCGCAAAGATCGCTAAGAATCTCGTCCTCTTCCTCTTGCCACATTTGGAAATAAAACATCGCAACAGATTCATCAAGCTTAAGAAAATCTTCAAGACTGATATTCTCATTAAACAGTGAGTAGAAATGGATCGGTTCGTACTTAAAGGAGTAACCTTCGAGATAAAGTTTCTTTGCACGATGTAAGATCTTGCTTAAAATAACTTCCGCACTTCTTGTCACGGGGTGAAAATAAATTTGCCAATACATCTGATAACGACTCATGATGTAGTCCTCTACCGCATGCATCCCACTCTGTTTGATGACGATCTGATCATCACCAGGTCTCATGACGCGCAAGATACGCTCGATATCAAACTGACCATAGCTAACGCCTGTGAAGTAAGCATCACGCAATAAGTAATCCATTCGATCCGCATCGATCTGGCTTGAAATAAGGGAAACAACTAGTTTGTTGTCATGCGTTTTTGCAATCACGTCTGCAACTTCTTCAGGAAAACGATCGCTCACTTTCCGAAGGATGCGATTGATTTCCGTATCACCCAATATGACCATGCGGGTAAAGTCTTCGTGATCGAGTCCAAATACCTTTTCGAACGAATGAGAAAACGGGCCATGTCCAACATCGTGAAGAAGCGCAGCACACATACTTAACAATCGATTTTCTTCGTTCCAACCGTCATATTGAGAGAAGATTTCGTTAATCCTCCTGACGATTTCATAAACACCGAGTGAATGACTGAAGCGACTATGTTCAGCTCCGTGAAACGTTAAATAGGTCGTCCCTAACTGTCTAACTCTGCGAAGACGTTGAAACTCCTTCGTTCCAATCAGCTCCCAGATTAAACGGTAGCGAACATGTATGTAGCGATGAACTGGATCTTTAAAAACTTTTTCTTCGTTTAATCGTTCGAGCACAGCGTTGGACTCCTTCCGTCAAATTCATCCCCTTATTATATCTCAAATCATACCAAAAAGAAACCTTCCACTACCCGTCAAAAAGACAGGTAATAGAAGGTTTTTGTAAGGAGTATCTTCATCTGTTTACTGTTGTCGGTTATCCTTCAATCTCAGCAGCAGACGTTGTATTCCCATTCCTTTTTTCTTCTGATTTTGTTACATAGAGAGCACAAGCCGCATCACCGGTAATATTAACCGCTGTACGCGTCATATCGAGCAATCGATCGACGGCAAGGATCAAGCCGATCGGCTCAACCGGGAGACCAACTTGGTTTAGGACCATCGCAAGCATGATAAGTCCTACACCAGGAACACCGGCTGTCCCAATACTTGCGAGAGTAGCAGTGACAACGACGATGATGAGCTGTGTGAAGGTTAGCTCAACACCCGTGATCTGCGCGATAAAAACAGTCGCAACACCCTGCATGATTGCAGTTCCATCCATATTGATGGTTGCCCCTAGGGGCTGAACAAAACTACTGATTTGTTTTGGAATCTTCAAGTTTTCCTGAGCAGTTTTCATAGAAACAGGAAGTGTACCACTACTAGATGAGGTACTGAATGCAACTGCCATTGCTGGTGAAAAAGCTTTATAGAATTTAAGCGGATTCTCTTTACCCAGCAAGTAAATCGCACTACTGTATGTGACGAGTGCATGTATAAACAGTCCAGCCAGTACGACGATAAAGTACATACCCATGGATTGAAGTGCTTCTTTACCTTGACCACCGACAGCAGAGGCGATCAAAGCGAACGCTCCATATGGAGCAGTTTCCATAATGATTTTAACAAGATACATCATCACATCGTTACCTTGTTCCATAAGGTCTCGCAATGCTTTGGTTTTGTCACCGAGTACCGCAAGCGCAAAACCGATGAAGATCGCGAAGGCTATGATTTGAAGCATGTTCCCTTCTGTCAACGCCTGAACAGGGTTCGTCGGGATGATATTAAGAATCGTATCCATTACAGGAGGTGCTTCTTCTGCTTTAAAATCACTTTGACCAGTGAATGAACCTTCCACACCAGGCTTGATTAAATAAGCAAGTGCCATAGCGATCGAAATAGCGATCGTCGTCGTGATTAGGAAAAACCCTACTGTCTTTCCTCCCATACGACCAAGTTTCTTAGGATCACTGATTCCTGCTGTACCTACTACGATCGAGAAGAACACGATCGGCACAACTAGCATCTTAATTAAGTTTAAAAAGATCTGTCCTACAGGACCAAGAAAATACTTATCTACGGGTCCAAACGCATCTGGTGCAAACAAGTTAAAGATGACACCAACTAAAATACCCAATACTAAACCGGCGATAATCTTAACCGTTAGCTTCATGGACATTACCCCTTTCGTGAATGGTTTATATGCAAGTCATTCGTTTGCTGTCTTGTTTTTATGAAAGCACTTCCACATTGTGATATTGTTCGCTTTGCTTGCTCTCTTTCTCGCTAACTAGTAAACACACAAACATTATTATAGCATTTTCACTAATTCTCGCAAAATTATATTTACTTAGTTAGTTTACAATTCCCCTGTTAAATAAAGGTTTTATAGCTAAAAAACCTTTAAAACTAAGAAGAAAGTACGAGATAAATTTCCCGTACTTTCCAATGTTGAGGTGCTATGCTTTTATGCCGCATTAAAGGTATTATTACCACAACTTGGACAAGGTGGTAACTGATCACTCTCTTTCTCGATCGTCATTTCTTGACCACAGTTCGTACATTTATATGTACCTTCACCGGGTCTATCGGTCGCACGTGGCATCCCTTCACCTCCCATATTTATCTAGTATGTATATTCCACAAGTTTTACTATGTTAAAACATCATAATATGTCATCTCCCGGGAAATATTGTCGCAATCTGTATTCTGAATGCTGGTATTTCTCGTGCTATAATAGCTAAAGATGATTTGTAACAGAAAGGAAATAGCTATGGCGAATGACTCAGTACTATATCAGCCAGAATGGCGAATAATAGATCAATCTACTCTTGGACCGTCTTTCGATGCACTTCAATCGTTTGCAATGGATGATACGCTCTGCAACTCAACAGGTAGCGGGGATTCTTCACCAGTTATGCGATCCTGGGTACACCATGACACGGTTGTCCTTGGCATACAAGACACACGACTTCCTTACATCGAACGTGGAATCGCGTACTTAAAACAACAAGGATACAAGGTCATTGTTAGAAATTCAGGCGGACTTGCAGTTGTACTAGATAGTGGTGTTTTGAACCTGTCGCTTGTTTTTGCAGAAAAAGAGCAGCAGGTTGGAATCGACAAAGGATATGAATCGATGGTCGATTTTGTACAGGAAATCCTTTCACCATATGGGGTTAATGTTGAAGATCGTGAGATTGTAGGCTCTTATTGCCCGGGCCGCTACGATTTGAGTATAGGCGGGCAGAAGTTTGCAGGAATTTCCCAAAGACGCCTTCGAGGAGGCGTTGCGGTTCAAGTTTATCTCTGTGTAGATGGAAGTGGTTCAGAGCGGGCAGCTTTAATTAAGGAATTTTACGAACGCTCCCTCGGTGGCGAAGAAACGAAGTTCACGTATCCACGTATCGTTCCGGAGACGATGGCATCGTTGAGTGAATTGACGGGAGAAAGTTTGGCGGTAAGTGACCTGATGATGGGAACGCTTAAAACGCTGAATAAATACGCAGGGACTTTGACGACTCAACACCTTTCGATTCCAGAGTTATCCCTTTACGATTACAACTACCAGCGTGTGTTTACAAGAAATGAGAAAGCACTTTACTAATATTAGAGAAAAAGCATCCGAACTTCGTTTCGGGTGCTTTTAATATGACGTGAGATTAGTGGTATATCCGCGAATTTCTAAATATATCCGCGATTATGGAGATTTATCCGCGATTTTTTAATTATATCCGCTAAATCTAACCCTATATCCGCGAAAACGTGAATATATCCGCGAAACTACCGTTTCATGCCAAAAAAAGACTGCCGATCGAGTGTCGACAGTCTTCAACGAACCTTATAACGTTTGCATTGCTGTGATCAAAGCAAGCTTGTATACATCTTCTTCACTACAGCCGCGAGAAAGGTCATTTACAGGCTTGTTAAGACCTTGTAGAACTGGACCTACTGCTTCGAATCCGCCAAGGCGTTGAACCATTTTGTATCCGATGTTTCCTGCTTCGAGGCCTGGAAATACAAACACATTCGCTTGCCCTTCAAGCGGGGATTCAGGTGCTTTTTTCTTTGCTACTTCAGGGACGAATGCAGCGTCGAATTGGAATTCACCGTCGATAACAAGCTCAGGTGCTTTTTCTTTCGCAATCTTTGTAGCTTCCATGACTTTTTCTGTTTCAGGGGAAACAGCAGAACCTTTTGTTGAGAAGCTAAGCATCGCAACTTTTGGATCGATACCAAACATTTTCGCAGTTTCAGCACTAGAAACAGCGATTTCAGCAAGGTCGTTGCTATCAGGAGCAATGTTGATCGCACAGTCTGCGAACACATACTTCTGATCGTCCTTCACCATTACAAAAGCGCCTGACGTCTTCTTGATTCCTTCTTTTGTCTTGATGATTTGAAGTGCAGGGCGGACCGTGTCACCAGTCGAGTGTGCAGCTCCACTTACAAGGCCATCCGCTTTTCCTGTATGAACAAGCATCGTACCAAAGTAGTTCACATCGAGAAGAATCTCTTGTGCTTGTTCTGCTGTTGCTTTTCCTTTACGGCGTTCTACGAACGATTCAACAAGTGCATCCATGTCTGAATAGTTTGCAGGATCAATAATTTGTAGATCTTCATGAAGAGCAACGTTTAAAGATGACGCTTTGTCCTTTACTGCTGCTTCTCCACCAACAACGATTGGTTTTAGGATGCCGTCTTGAGCGAGACGATTTGCCGCAACAAGAACTCTTTCATCTGTTCCTTCTGGAAACACGATCGTCGGTTGGCCGTTTCTTACCGTATCTTTCATGCTTGTAAAAAGATCACTCATTGTATTCACCTCATTAATTTGATTTCCAATCCCTACGATACTCTTTTTTCCCTAAAAACAAAAATAAATCCGTAGTTGTAAACCCTTCCATTTAAAAGTTCTACTTTTCTGACTAATGTGCCGTTCCAAGAAACTCCTACATTGAGTAATATACTATAGAAATTGCTAGATATAGGAGGTGGCATAAAGAATGAACTACCTACCTAATCGTTTAATGGTGAGCTTCATTCCCACTCTTTCTCGAAATAGGATTCTTGAAATTTTTGATATGCTCAACACTCCTATTATTGATGAAATTCAAGAATTCAACACATACACCATTTCAACTGAACCTCATTTACTCAATATCATTGCTAAGCGCCTATCAAACTTCTATGGTGTAAAGCATGTAGACTATGATGGAATTATGGAAGCACAGCTTATTCCAAACGACCCTCTTTTTAAGTACCAGTGGGGAGCCTTGAAGATAAATTCAACTAGGGCGTGGAATGTGACGCGAGGTTCTACACTTGTTAAGATCGCCATTTTAGATACTGGTATCAACACAAGACACCCGGACATTTATGGAAAAGTAATTTTAAGCAAAAACTTTACGCTTTCCCCTACATCTCAGGATTTAAACGGACATGGAACACATATTGCTGGTATCGCGGCTGCCATGACAAGAAATGATGTTGGTATCGCTGGTATCGGGATAAACCCTAAAATTATGAACGTAAAAGTATTGGATGATAATGGACAAGGAAGCTTCAGTGACGTGGCTCGAGGAATCGTCTATGCTGTAAACAATGGTGCAAACGTAATTAATTTAAGTTGCGGAAGTGTTACGTCAAGTACCGTTATACAAAACGCCGTTCAGTATGCACAGGATAAGGGGGTTCTTTTAATAGCCTCAGCCGGAAACGCTGCTGCAAACCAACTTTTTTACCCTGCAGCATATCCTCAGTGTATTAGTGTTGCTGCATTAGAACGAAACGATACGATCGCTCCTTTTTCTAATTTTGGTGCCCCATGGGTGGATCTCGCAGCACCTGGGGTTAGCATCCTATCTACTTTACCTACTCAAGAAAATAAAACTGGACAAACTGATTACGGATACCTTTCTGGTACATCTCAAGCAACAGCATTTGTAAGTGGCCTCGCTGCTCTTATGCTCTCTCTTAACCCAAATCCCAACATTGTGAGAAATAAGTTGAAAGCAACGACTGTCAACATCGATGGTACTGGAACGCTTTATCAAAACGGTAGGATCAACGCGTATATTGCCCTATTACATGTTTAGGAATAGAATGTGCACATATCTTACGCCCACAAAAAGCGCCAACTCTTCTATAAAAGAGATAAATAAAATGGTAAAGTCAGCATATCAAATTCTCTTTGGAGACTGGTTTGCTGTCTTTTTTCCTTTTTCATCAAAAGCTGGAACATTCTTTAGGACAGATAGATCGTTCCACGCCTCAATCGCTTTCAAACAAGCAGAACTATTGGTATAGTAGAGGGTGGAGATTGATTGGATAATTATTAAGGAGTGGATCATATATGAACCAAGCAGCAGTAACTCTTGACGGCTGGTATTGCCTGCATGATTTCCGTTTGATGGATTGGACTGCATGGAAGCAGCTATCTAGCGAAGAACGTGACAACGCAATGAATGAATTCTATTCTTTCCTTGAAAAATGGGAAGCTACAGCGAATTACAAAGAAGGAAGTCATGCGCTTTATTCCATCGTGGGACAAAAAGCAGACTTTATGTTGATGCTCCTTCGCCCAACAATGGAAGAACTAAATGAAATCGAAAATGCGTTCAATAAAACAACACTCGCTGAATATACAATCCCTGCTTATTCTTATGTATCTGTTGTAGAGCTCAGTAACTACATGGCAGGCAAAGACAGTGACCCTGAGAATGACCCTCGTATCCAAGCACGTTTGAAGCCAGAGCTATCTGAAGCACCTTATGTTTGCTTCTACCCTATGAATAAAAAGCGTGAGGGTAACGATAACTGGTACATGCTATCAATGGAAGAGCGCCGTGAAATGATGCGCAGTCATGGACTCATCGGTCGAAGCTATGCTGGTAAGGTTAAGCAAATCATCACAGGTTCAGTCGGTTTTGATGACTGGGAGTGGGGCGTTACCCTATTCGCTGATGATGTTCTTCAGTTTAAAAAGCTTGTGTATGAAATGAGATTCGACGAAGTGAGCGCACGTTTCGGCGAATTCGGGAGCTTCTTTGTTGGAACTCATTTGCCGAAAGAACGCCTGCCTCAATTCTTATACGTTTAACTAATATGAGCCAACGAAAACAGCTGTTTTCGTTGGCTTTTTTATGTGCAATTCCCGTTTATAAAAAGGCATATCATCCATTATCGAACATACAATGAGTTACGAAGGGTCATGGCATTTTCCTTTATCTTGAAGCAGCGAAATGGATGGGCGGTTTGCTCGAATCGTCCCATGCCACTCGGCAAGTCATGCACTGTGGTTCTTTAAGCCTTCAGGAACTTGCCCTATTGTACGATCAACTGATTTCAGGAAGGTTTAAAGCTCACTGCTTTTATCAACCTACCGAAAGTGAGTGCTCAGAAGTTTACTATGGCTAGGAGAACGCTTAAGGAGGGTTACGATGAAAAATAAGCTCTGGAACAACGGTGGCGGCGGCTATGGACAGATGCCGCAGCAAGGACAAAATGGAATGGGGCAGATGGGGCAAATGGGACAGATGGGGCAACAAGGCCAGGGGCAGATGGGGCAGCAATCTTTTCCATCAGGATACCCGACGCAGGGCCAAGGGCAAGTACAGGGCGCAATGCAAGGGCAAGGATTTCCAGCTCAATTGGCAGTCGAGCAATCGTATATAGAAAACATTCTCAGGTTAAACCTTGGAAAAGTCGCGACGATCTACATGACGTTTGAGAACAACGAAAAATGGAATGCGAAAGTATTTAAAGGGATCGTGGAGGCAGCTGGGAGAGATCATATTATTATTTCTGATCCTCAGACTGGAAAACGCTATATCCTGTTGATGGTTTATCTTGACTATATTACGTTTGATGAAGAACTTGAATATAACTACCCTGTTCAACAAATGACCTCATATTCTCCAAGATAAATCAAAAAACGGCCTGAATGCTCAGGCCGTTTTTTTATAGTTTTAATGCAGCAACTGCAAGAAGAATCCAAGCAGTGATGAATGCGAGACCTCCTAGTGGCGTGATCGCACCAAGAATTTTAATTCCACTCAAGCTCAACACATAAAGGCTACCTGAGAAGAGGATGATCCCTGCAAACATGAGCCATCCAGCCCAGTTGATGAGCCCCGTTGATTGAAGCTTGTCTGCAACAACGGCAATGCCGATCAAACCAAGAGCATGATACATGTGATACTGAACACCTGTTTTGAACGTCTCTAACATTCTTTCTGACAATCGTCCTTCTAATCCATGAGCGCCAAAAGCCCCAAGACCAACTGCTAGACAAGCGTTGATCGCACCGATGATCAAGAAAAGTTTCATGAGTAACCCTCCGTATTGTTTCGTTCCATCTTCATCATAGCTAAAAGCGATTCATGCCACAACGTTTTTCATAAATGTTCATACATCATTCACTCCTCGCGCTTATCTTTTTCTAATTTCATCGCAAACTCCTCAAAGTCAGGTACATCATCCACCTTGTATTTCCCCACTGCTTCGCACACCTTCACGAACAGCTCCTGGCGCAGGTCGTCTCTCGCTCCAAACGACGTCTGTCTTAATTCTGATTGTATCTTTTTCTCAAATGTTTGTAGGATGAGGGAGAGTGCTTCCTCATCCTGCTTCTTAGCACGTTGTAAAAGGTTATATAATCTGCTTTCCATAGTTATCCCTTCTTATCAGATTCCTGCTCTGCAATCACGTTCGATAAATTTTCAACTTTTCGCTCGAGTCTAATGAGTAGATACAGTGATACAACGATTGGAAAACCTAAGTCACCGATCATCGTATTAATAATGTTTGTGATATTCATCGGATTCCCTCCTTCACGACTTCTCTTAATTTCTGCAGAGCACGTTTTCTGCGTCGGCTTACTGCCTGTTGAGAAACCCCTGAATCATTCGCTATCTCTGTGTCTGTTGCACCTTCACGATAGTAAAGGGTCAACACTTCTTTCTGCTTCGTAGTGAGTCTCTTGTACGCTCGGAACAGTGAATAGGACAAGAACTGCTGCTCAACTTCGTTTGAAGTATAGATCGGTGCACCTGCCATGAGATCGACCCAAGAATCTCCACTTTCCTTAACGGGTTGATCAAGCGTAAGCGGATACCTCATGCTGTTTAATCTACGTTTTCTGTCATAGTTTATCGCCGTATAATGGACTAAACGTGATACATATGCAATGAAACGAATTTCGGCGTAAAACATGTGAAAAAGTTGATTCAGTCGATTTAGTGCTTCGTTATCATTATCGTTAATCACATCGAGATAGCATCTCCAGCTTTCTTCATCTTGAATAAATGACCGGAAAAGGGGGTTTTTCATGAGCTCTCCATGAGCACCCTTTATCATAGAATATGGACACTTTTGCTTCATCCTCACCTCTCCCTTCTCTTTTGTGTAGGATAGAAAGTATCCTTTCTTGCAAAAATCACAACCACGAATTCGAACGTATGTTCTTATTTTAATTATAAAAAAACTCATGTGTTCGCACATGAGCAAATACTTCCTATTTTTTCTAGTATAAACGACCTAGAGCATTAAATCTACCAACAGACCTTTTACTTCTCCTACGAGTGATAACACGTGCACACCTGACTTTTCTTTTTGTAATATTTCTTCTTGAAGATCGACTAACTTCTGCTCAACTGTCTCGACGAGCTTATACGTTCTGTTTCGCCCTCTGTGGTCCATGCTGTTCTTTTCAGATAGTGACAAGCCCTGACCAACTGCTTCTTCAAGGAAATGCTTCACTAACCGTTTGTATGCCGTTAGGTTTTGGAGTGTTTTTTCTTTTCCTAGTACCTTGCCTTGTTCTTCAATCTGATGAAGCAGCCGCTGAAGTGCGGAGCCTTTCAACTCTTTTGCCGCTTCATTCATCACACCGTTGAACGGAGTAGGTGAAGATGATTTCATCGTATCTTTCTTAAGTGAATCGTGCATCACTTGAGTTGATTGCTGTATTTTCATAGCTGCTGAGACCTTCCGTGTATATTGACAATCAGTTCGACTTCACCAATACCGCAGTTCAAGAACTTTGCAATTTCTGTCATCGTAAAGCCTTCTTTGTATAGCTTGAGTGCTTGCTGCTTTCGATCGTTCCTCACTGAAGGGTGCTGAAGGACAGCCGCTGGCTTCTGATATGGCTGGTTTTCTTTCGGCTGCTGCGCCGGTACGCTTTCCTGAGGTGCAGCTTTCGACTGCTCAAGTACTCGAAGGCGCAAATCGATTTGCCCCTCTCGTTTTTCAACGAGTGTTTTCACTCGATCGATCAATTGATCGTTTTCTTCCTCGAGCTGTTCGATGTACGACTGCATACTCGACCTGACTTCTTCTTTTAAATTTGAACCTTTGGACTGCTTAAGGAATAAGAGAACGATACACAAAAAGCTAACGAGATGTAGTGCTATGCTGATAAAGATGAAGATTACCATTGTATTCACTCCGATTACATGGATTGTACATGTTCTTTATTCGCTCGAAGGGAACCTTTCATTCGTAGCAACGCTTTTGAATGAAGCTGAGAGACTCGACTTGTAGAAAGCTTTAAAATTTTCGCGATTTCTGTTAGAGTCAGCTCCTCAAAATATACGAGCGAGATTACTAGTTTTTCTTTTTCAGGTAGTCGATCGATCGTTTCGGTCAGAATTTCTTTAATAAAATGCTCATGAATATGCTTTTCAGGTGAATCTGCACGTTCATTCTCGATCACGTTGTACCGTTCGATCTGCTGTTGATCTTCTTCATATACAGGTTCGTCAACTGAAATCATAATCGAAAGAGAGGCGTCCTGTATCGTTTGTTGCACTTCTACTACCGACATCCCGAGGTGCTTTGCGACTTGCTCATCTGTGCAAGATTTTTGGTTCTCTTGCTCCAATAGCGCATACGCTTCCTCGATCTTACGTGCTTTATCTCTCACAGAACGTGGTACCCAGTCGTTTTGCCTTAACCCATCGATGATCGCACCTTTTATCCGCCAGTTTGCATACGTCTCAAATTTAAGATCGCGCTCTAGTTCAAATTTGTCGATCGCGTCGAGTAGGCCATTATAAGCAAAACTACTGATATCATCATGATGGACAGAGGATGGAAGTGCAGCCATATACCGTTTAACAGCATAATCCACAAGTGGTCGATAGAATGACACAAGATAGTTACCCGCTGCTTCATTTCGCTCGTTCTTCCATGCCTTCCAATATTCAATTGTCTGTTCGTCCATTTTGGATTTCATGGGATTCACCACCAATGTCTTCCATTTATTTATGAAACAACGTCTTCATAAGGAACCCTTTCACACCTAACTTATATTGTGTAGGAAGGTCAAGGTACGTCCTTGCGATCTGATTAACTGCTTCTGAGGCTTTCGAACGTGGGTATTGCAACAAGTATGGCGTTTGTGCCATAACGGCTTTTCTTACTGCATCATCATCTGGAATGTAGCCAAGCACCTCGATCGGCTTGTTCAGAAGCTGTTTAGAAGCTCGTAAGAAGTTTGCCGATGCCTGTTCTCCTTCAAACTCGTTGATCGTACGGTTGACGATGAGCTTGATCGGTAGTTGATCATTCTTCATATGCAAGGCCTTCAGCACTGCATAGGCATCCGTGATCGACGGTGGTTCTGGGTTAAGAACGATAAAGATGTCATCGGCTGCCTGAAGAAACCTCATGCTTTCCTGGGTAAGGCCTGCGCCCGTGTCCAAAATGATGTAGTCGACTTTACCTTGTAGACTACTAAATTCGTGAAAAAAGTGGTGAAGCTGATCCTCACTCATCGAAAACACCCGACCGATTCCATTACCCCCAGCGATGTAGGTTAGTCCGTTGACCCCGGTTTCAAGAACTTCTTCGAGTGGAAGTTTTTCTTCAAGCATCGAGATCAATGATCCTTTTGGCGTCACGCCCATCAATACGTCAACATTCGCCATGCCTACATCAAGATCCAGAATCATTACTTTTTTATCGAGTGCTTCCATACTTAACGCTAAGTTCAAACAAATATTAGATTTGCCCACCCCGCCCTTACCGCTCGTTACTGCGATCACTTTTGTCTTCCGATCGCGAGGAGTAGACTGAGTCTGACTAGTAACCTTCTCTCGTAGTTTGTTAGCTTGATCTGCCATACATCTTTTCCTCCATCACTAGATCAACAAGTGTTCCTTCTGTGGTCTTCAACATATCATCAGGCACGTTCTGTCCATTCGTAATGAGTGTGACTGGCAGCTTGTAATCTTCCATCAAGTTAAAGATCGGGCCTCTTGCTCTCGTTTCATCCATTTTCGTTAAGATGACTTCCGTTACACCCACGCTCTGAAAATTATCTGTGATCACTTTTAAATCGTTGTATCTGTGCGTCAAACTGAGAACGAGACTAATCGCGATATCATTACTCGATACAAGCTCTTCAAGCTGGGAAATATACTTATACTGCTGATAGTTTCGTCCCGCTGTATCCATCAGGATCGTGTCACACTCAGAGAGCTTTCTGATTGCAAGAGCAAGGTCATCAGGTGATTGAACGACTTCTAAAGGAATCCCTAGAATATCAGCATACGTTCGAAGTTGATCGACCGCTGCAATACGGTACGTATCAGATGTGATCAAGCCAACTGACTTTCGTTCATTTAAAATAATATCTCCCGCAAGTTTTGCGATCGTCGTCGTTTTTCCTACACCTGTCGGACCAACAAAGCAGCGAATCTTCTTAGGGGAATTTGTCATATCAGGGTATTCCAGTGTACGTTTTTGAAGCCCTTGCCTCATCCAGGTGAATGCATCTTCTTTTGAAAACCCTGGAGAAAGTTTCGCTTTCATGAGTAAATCTGCCATAACTGAGGAACGGATCGACTTTGAGAATTCATGGTCTTCGAGAAAGGCGTTCACAGGCTTCAGATGCACCGGTAACCTTTCTGTTTCCATCAACTGCATCATCATTTCCTTCATCGACTTTAGTTCACCCATCACATGGTGATCGTCCTCTTTCACGGGGTCGGGCTTTGGTTCTTGTCGTACCTCTTGAAGAGGCTCTTTGAAAGGTTCAGGTACTTGCTGTTCTCTTCGCTTCTTCTCTGATTCGAGCAGCGTCTGAAACTCGTCCTTTTTTTCTTTTTCTGCCTTATCTTCATCTAGTACAGCGAGGACTTCTAGTTTCGTCTTCTGAAAAAATCCGAGAAAGCCCCCTACTTTTATCTTCTTCGTATTTAAAATGACTGCGTCTTTCCCAAGATCCTTCCGAATCATAGGCATAGCTTCTCTCAAATGGTTAACGGTATATCGTTTTATTTTCATGGCAGATTGATCACCCCTACACTCTGAACTTCAACATCAGGTTCTAATTCGCTGTAAGATAGAATGGTTAAGTCAGGCATATATCGCTCAAGAAATTGTCTTAAATACATTCGAATAGCAGGAGAAGTTAATAAGATCGGCTGAATGCCAGATTGCTGCAGGCGGTTTACTTGCTGCAATACTTCCTGGTAAATAGCCTGAGACGTTTCAGGATCAAGTGCTAGGTAGCTGCCTTGATCAGATTGCTGCACAGATTCTGCAAATCGCTTTTCAAGTCTAGCACCAGCAGTTAGTACTTTTACCGCTTCACCAGGGGCTGCGATTTGAGCCGTGATCTGCCTTGATAACGCCTGTCTCGCGTATTCGGCTAACACGTCGGTGTCTTTTGTTCGAATACCATTATCGGCAAGTGATTCTAGTATCATATCGAGTGATCTGATCGACACTTTTTCTTTTAGTAACCTCATCAAAACTTTTTGAACATCACCGATTGTAAGAACATTAGGGATGAGCTCTTCTAACACAGCCGGTGACGTTTCTTTAACGTTATCTAAAAGATTCTTCACTTCTTGTCGACTCAGCAGTTCGTGCGCATGCTTTTTGATCACTTCAGTTAAATGGGTCGATACGACCGATGGCGGATCCACGATGGTATAACCGGAAAGCTCAGCGCGATCCTTCATCTCTTCAGTCACCCAGAGAGCAGGTAGCCCAAAGGCTGGTTCCACCGTTTCGATTCCCGTAATCGTTTCATCTTCCACGCCACTGCTCATCGCAAGATACTGGTTTAGCAAAAGCTCACCACCAGCAACACGGTTTCCTTTGATCTTGACCACATATTCATTCGGCTGTAGCTGAATGTTGTCTCGAATGCGGATAACCGGTACAACGATTCCTAGTTCAAGTGCGATCTGTCGACGAATCATGATGACACGGTCAAGCAAATCTCCGCCTTGCTTTTGATCTGCGAGTGGAATTAAGCCATAGCCGAATTCAAACTCGATCGGATCAACATGCAGAAGTCCTGTCACACTCTCTGGACTCTTCATTTCTTCCGCTTCTTCTTCACCTGCGGCGGTCTCTACTTCCTCAGCTGTTTGGTCGAGATTTCGTTGCATCAACCAGCCTGAGTAGATAAGCAACCCTGCGATCGGAAAGGTTAACAGCGGATTGATCGGCGTCGCGATTCCAAGGAGTGCCACTACGGCACCAACGATGTACAACAACTTTGGATATGCAAAGATCTGCCCAGTAATATCCGTTCCAAGGTTGCCATCAGAAGCAGCACGAGTAACGACGATCCCGGTAGCTGTCGAAATTAAGAGTGCTGGTATTTGACTGACGAGGCCGTCACCTATCGATAGAAGTGTAAACGTCGCCGCCGCATCTCCAACCGCCATTCCGTGAACAACCATCCCGATGATAAGTCCACCGATGATATTGATGAGCGTGATGACGATACCTGCGATGGCATCTCCTTTTACGAATTTACTAGCACCATCCATCGCACCATAAAAGTCTGCCTCTCGTTCGATCTTTTGACGACGTTCACGGGCTTCACGGTCTGAAATCATTCCTGCATTTAAATCTGCATCGATACTCATTTGTTTACCTGGCATCGCATCTAGCGTAAAACGTGCTGCTACTTCAGCCACACGTTCGGACCCCTTCGTTATTACAATAAATTGAATGATAACAAGAATAAGGAAAACAAGGAGCCCTATTACAACACTTCCTCCAACCACGAATGATCCAAACGTTTCAATGACCTGTCCACCCGTTTTGTTTGTCAAAATCGATCGGGTAGTGGAGACGTTAAGGCCTAGCCTGAAAAGGGTTGTAAGCAACAGTAACGAGGGGAAGATCGAAAACTGCAATGCCTCTTTCGTATTCATCGCGACAAGAATGATCGTCAGTGCCAGACTGATGTTCATCATGATTAAGAAATCCAGCAATAGTGGAGGAAACGGAATAACCATCATGATCACGATCATGATGACTGATACGAGTACGGCATAATCCTTTAATTTCATGGTTAGTTTCCTCCTCCCGGATAGCCTTTGATACTGTAAACATAAGCGAGCACCTCAGCCACTGCTTTAAACAAATCCTCAGGCACACCTTCACCAATATCCACTTGGTGATAAAGCGCGCGTGCTAAGGGAACATTTTCAGACATCACGATGTCATGTTCTTTCGCTGATTCTTTAATTTTTTGAGCTACGTAATCCATCCCTTTCGCAACGACGGTCGGTACGTCCATTTCGTTCGGGTCATACCTAAGCGCAACTGCAAAGTGTGTTGGATTCGTAATCACCACATCCGCTTTTGGAATTTCTGAAATCATACGATTCATCCCAAGCTCACGCTGCTTTTCTTTGATGCGTGATTTGATGAGTGGGTCACCCTCACTCTTTTTATGTTCATCCTTAATGTCTTGCTTTGACATACGGATGTTTTTTTCAAAGTCATATTTTTGATAGACGTAATCAAGGATCGATAGAAACAACATGAGAATCGCTACCGCTAATCCTGTTTGAACGATCAATGAACCAATTAACTCAAGGGCATCCCCCATCGAAATCTGGGAGATCACCATCATCTCTTCTCGTTTCCTCCATAAGACGATGAACGTGACGGCTGAGATGAATGTTATTTTAATTAACGATTTTAAAAGTTCGACTAGTGTACGAGCCGAGAAAATCCTTTTCGCTCCCTTTATAGGGTTGATTCTCTCAAGCTTTGCTTTTAGTGGGTCTGTTGCGACTAGAAAGCCTACTTGCATGTAGTTTCCGATCACTCCCATAACGAGTGAGATGCCCATCAATGGCGCTGCAATAATCGCTGCTTGCCAAACGTTCTCTTTCATCAAGAGGTCGAGGTTCTTTTCTGTGAGTTCCCATTCTGGAATTCTCATGATGTTTCCCTTGATCATCGTTTGAAGTCCCTCTACCATCCACCCGCCTATAAACGACATGAATAAGAACACGCCGATCATCATCAAAGCAGATGGAATCTCTGCACTTCTTGCAACCTGCCCCTTCTTCCGAGAATCCTGCTTCTTCTGAGGGGTCGCTTTTTCTGTCTTTTCTTGAGAAAAGAACTGTAGATTCATTTTCAAACGGTATGTACCCATCGCATTAACCACCCAGAATTTGAATAAGCTGGCCCATCGTATCGATCATGTCTCTAAACACTCCTCTTAATAAAAAGAAAAAGGTCGGAATTGTGACTAGAATCAACACAAACCCTACAAAGATCTTCAGGGGAAGGCCGACAACAAAGATGTTCACTTGAGGAACTGCTCTCGCTAATAGACCAAGAGCAACATCGACTAGAAATAACGATGCGACGATCGGCAGCGCCAGCTGAAATGCTGAGAAGAACATCCCTGAAAAGACTTCTGCTATAAATCTAGCAAGCGAATCACTCTCTGCCTGTCCAAGGAGCGATTCGGCTGGAAGAAGTTCATAGCTTTTAACGAGGCCATCGAGCATCATATGATGACCATCGACAGAAACGAGAAAAAGCAGCGCGAGCATGTACTTGAAGTTCCCTATGATCGGCACCTGAGTACGCGTTTGGGGATCGATTACATTCGCCATAACAAAGCCCATCTGAAAATCAATAAATGCCCCAGCAACTTGGACCGTGTACAAGATAAGGGTTGCGATAAAGCCGAGAGACAGGCCGATAAATAACTCTTTTATGATCAATAGTATGAATGCGAGATCTAGCGTCATGCTCTCAACTGAACCGATGCCCGCCGTTACTAACAGTGCGATAAAAAATCCAAGGCTTACTTTGAACCGTGCCGGAACGCTTCGGGTTGAAAAAACCGGGGCAACGATGAAGAAGGAGGTCGCCCTCATGAATACGAGTAAAAACAATGGCAGGGCGTTTATGACACTTTCCATTTACCTTACCCGATGAACCTATAGAGGTTTTGATAGAGATTCGTTGTATAATCTAGCATCATCGTTAACATCCACGGTCCAAAGAGAACGATGGTCAGCAGTACCGCAATGATCTTCGGTATGAATGCGAGCGTCTGCTCTTGTATTTGAGTCATTGCTTGAAATACGCTGACGATCAAACCGACACCGAGTGCGATGAGCAGTAGCGGTGCAGATATAATGATGACCGTGTACACAGCGTCTTCAGCAATCGAAATAACCAAATCCGGTGACATGTCGTCCTCCTCAGAAGCTTAATAAAAGTGACTCGACAACTAAATACCAGCCATCGACGAGTACAAAAAGCAAAATTTTGAATGGTAAAGAAATCATAACGGGTGGTAACATCATCATCCCCATCGCCATCAGCGTGGACGCGACGACCATATCGATAATAAGAAAAGGAATAAAAATAACAAAACCTATTTGAAAAGCTGTCTTTAATTCCGATATAGCAAAGGCAGGGACAAGTGCGGTCAATCTGATGTCTTCGACCGACTCCGGTTTTTCTAGATTTGCATACTTATAAAAGAGCGCTAAATCTTTTTCACGCGTATGTTCTGCCATAAATCTTTTGATCGGCATCTCAGCAGCATCTAGCGCCTCTTCCTGCCCAATTTCTTCGTTCATATAAGGTTGCAGGGCTTCTGCATTGATTTCTGACAGAACAGGCGACATGACGAAAAATGTCAGGAACAACGCAAGACCAATCAACACCTGGTTTGGCGGCATCGATTGCGTAGCGAGCGCAGATCTAACAAACGAAAGGACGACTACGATTCTAGTAAAGCAGGTCATGAGCACAAGAATTGCGGGGGCGATCGAAAGCACAGTCAGCAACAGGACGAGCTGAACGGTTACTGATACGTCTTCAGGTGCACTCGACCCAAAATCAAGGCCAGGGATCGATAAACCGATAACGAAATCCATCATAGTCGATCTCTCTTATCAGGATCGTGATCTTCCATATCCCGCTCCCATTTCGTTCGTTTTGAACGTTGACGGTTCAAACTGGATTGAAACAAATCCTTCAAGTCTTCTGACTGCTTTCGATTTAGAAAAGGAACGGTTTTCTGTTCTTCAGCATGAGCCATGATGACGTTCATTTCTTCTTCATCCTTAATTTCTTTTAATAGATTGATATTCTCCCCAACACCGAGCATATAGAGTGAGTTTCCTGCTTTTATCATTTGAACTGACTTGTTGTTCCCAAGCGGGGAGCCCCCTACCGGTGTGAAGATGGAATGTTGCTGCATTTTTTGCTGTCGCTTCGCTAGAAAGCGAATAAGAAGGTAGATCAGTCCAACGACAACAACCGTGTAGAAAACGAGTTTTATCAAGAGAACAAAGATATTTGTGTCCTTGGATTCTACTTTCGGAGGCGTTTCGCTTTCCTGCTCTTCAGCTGGCTTCTCTCCGTCTTCATTAAGCCAATCGGTAACGCTTCCGTTAACCGCTTCTACGTGTGGAGTCATAACAAAAAAGCTAAGCACGAGTGCCATGATGACTACGTAACGCTGTTTCACTCTCTAACACTCCTTGTTTTACCGCAACTTTGATAATCGCTCTGCTGCACTTAATATATCTGTCACACGGACACCGAAGTTCTCGTCGATCACGACGACTTCTCCTTTGGCAATGAGCTTCTGATTGATAAGAATATCGACTGGTTCACCAGCGAGCTTATCGAGCTCAAGGATCGATCCATGTGAAAGCTCTAGAATATCTTTGACGATCCGCTTCGTGCGACCGAGTTCTACAGTGACTTGAAGAGGAATATCGAGCAGCATATTGAGATTCCGCTCTTCGGAATAAGGGTTTTGCTTTTGATTAAAATTCGTAAACTGCACGTTCTGAATTGCTGGTTCATGCTGTTTCACTTTTTCATCATAAGAACGCTCAGGCTCCTTCCATTCGCTTGCTTGTGTTCGTTCTGTTGGAGGCGCTTCTTCCACCATTTTTTCTGTTGTTTGTTCCTGAAGGTCTTCTTCACTTACGAGCAATTCTGAGATCTGTTTTCCGATCGGTGCAGGCAGCACGTGGTGCACTGTCGTTTGAATGATCGAGCCTATCGAAAGGTCGAATGACGTATCGATCAATGCTCCACTTTGATTCAGTACGGAGTTGCTCCACTCCGATACAACTTGCAGGTTCAAGAATGTACCATTAAATGAAGATCCTGATGCCATACTCAGTCCTTTATGTAAGCTTTCCATGATGTGCGTGACGACCGATGTTAAACTCTTATCGATATTGTCTTCGTTCTCATCTCCGCTTACCACAGCCCAGATGTCAGCAATGTCCTGGGCATCTGGAGGATTCAACATGAACACCGCTTCACCTGAAGCCGCCCCTTCATAGCGGGTTGCTGCTTCTACATATGGAAAGGACACTTCTGAAATGCCTTCCTCTGATAATAGGTTTGTATGGATGTTCGATACGGTTACTTCCTCCATGAAAATAGAAGAAAGTGATGTAGAAAGGGTTCCTAAAGAGACGCTGAACAACTCGTTCAATGCTTCTAACTCTACCTCTTGGAATTGTATTGTAGATCCTTCCTTACTAGCTGCAGTTTCCTGGAACAGAGCATTCAGTTCTTCTTGTGAAAGGCGATCATCTGTCATTGCCCGCGTCCTCCTCTTCCTTAACCTCTGTAATTTGAATGGCCATACGGCCTTTCGAAGTTCCTGGATACCCATGGAACTTTACTCTGTCATCTACTTTAACGATGAGGGGATCTGAAACATTTTCGTTCAGTCGAATCACATCGCCGATTTCTAAATTCAAAAACTCTTCGATCGTCACTTCTGAATTGCCCAGTTCAGCAATAATCGTGAGGTCCGTCTTTCGAAGCCTTTTTTGCAACGCTTCACTCTCGAGAGGTTCAGGGTCTTTCTTTTGGTTCGATAGCCAGTGATGCGCTGATAACCTTGGCATGATCGGTTCAAGAACCACGTGCGGTAGGCAAACGCGCACCATCCCAGTCACATCTCCAACACTCACTTTGATCGTAACCGTGACAACCGTCTCGTTAGGAGAAACGATTTGAAGAAAGTGAGGATTCACTTCAAGCTCTTGCAGTTCCGTATTCAGCTTCAAAACCGAGTTCCACGCATCCTGAAAACTCTCTAGTATCTTACTGAAGATACGCTCCATCACCATCGTCTCGATCTCCGTTAAGTGAGATAGCTTATCTGGCTGAAGCCCCATTCCCCCGAGCATACGATCGAGCATAGCAAAGGCGAGGTCTGGGGATACTTCGAGCACCATCTGTCCTGATAGCGGCTTTGCGACAAAAAGACTTATGATCGATTGGTCTGTAAGAGATTTCACAAACTCTTCAAACGACATTTGATCAACTGATTCAACGGAAGCTTGTACGATCGACCGAAGCTGTGCAGATGAGTATGTCGTCATGAGCCGTGCGTAGTTTTCATGAATTCTTGTTAGAATTCGAATATGGTCCTGCGAAAAACGAAGGGCACGTTTAAAGTCGTATGTTCGGACACGTCGCCCATCCAGCGGATCAGGACCTTTAGGTTTATCATCGATCGCAGATAATAATGCGTCGACAGTTTCAGGAGATAGCATATCAGACAACGTTGTCACCTCCGTTCCTTTTACTAGCCACTATTTCAACACGTGTATATCACGATAAAATGCCGTTACTCTTCTTTTCACTTCATCAACTGGCTCGAGTACAACATAATGTTTTCCGTTCGTAAGGAAAATCATCGTATCTGGCGTTGCCTCAATCTTTTCGATATAAACTGCGTTAAGCGTAAAAGGTTCTTTGTTTAGTTTCGTAAGTGTAATCATAAGAACAGAACGAGCCGAGAAAGGGAACCTTCCTCAGCTCTTACCTCCTATCGTTTTAAGTTGACGATTTCTTGAAGGATTTCATCTGAGGTGGTGATGACTCTTGAGTTAGCCTGGAACCCTCGCTGCGCAACGATCATTTCCGTAAACTCTTCTGTAAGGTCAACGTTAGACATTTCAAGCTGTCCGGAAACCACACGGGATGCTTCTGGGAGACCTTGAGTGAAATCTCCTGATTTAGGGGTTTCCATATACATTGAGCCTCCGTCTTTTGATAAGCCTGAAGGATTGCTTACTGTTCCCATGCTTATTTTCTTATAAAACGTAGGTTCACCGTCCGCACCAATCATACTGATCTCACCTTGTCGGTTGATCGTGAAAGGTCCGTCTAGCTCAATCTTCTCATTATCTTCGCCGAGAACGAAGTACCCTTGTGATGTAACGAGTTCACTATCGTTGTTCACATAAAAATTCCCTGACCTTGTGAGCAAATCTGTCTCTGTCGTTCCATTGTCAGTCGTGATTTCACGTCTTACTCGAAAATAGCCATCTCCTTCAATAGAAAGATCCGTCTGCACGCCAGTCGTCATAAACGACCCCGTTGTGTGTAACGTATCGATCGAGCCTTCTGTTACCCCAAGTCCCACTTGCGTTGAGTTAACCTGTCGATCACCCATGTTCTGGCTCAGCAAGTCTTGAAACATCACGCGGCTTTTCTTAAATCCTACCGTGTTTACGTTTGCGATATTATTACCGATGACATCTAACTTTGTATTAAACCCTTTCATACCTGATACACCTGAATACATAGAACGTAGCATGTGTTTTCCCCCTAGATTATAAGTCGCTGCTTCAATCGGTCCACAGCGTTAGGCCTCCAATTGGTCCAGCCTTTTAAATGATGAGTGCAGAATCGATCTTTGTTACGATTTGATTTTCCATCCGGTCTTGCTTCATCGCAGTGATTACCTTGTTGTTCTTCACACTTACTACAAAAGCAAGGTCTTTCATAAGCAGAAGTGAATCTTGAGCTCCTTTTTCGCGAGCCGTTTCAACGCCTTCATTCAGCTTTTTTAGCTGAACATCAGATAGCGAGATACCTTGCTGTGACAATCGTTCTTTTGCATGATGACTGAAGGATACTGGTTTATGTAAGGATTTCTTCAGCTGTTCTGCAAATGCCGACGCCTTCTTTTTTGGGGCTATGAGCGGTTGATTAGGATGGTACCTCTCATGGACGTGTATATTCGTCATCTCACTCCCCCGTTTCAATTCGTTCTAGCGAAGAGATGTTCACCTGTTTTCCATCTTGAAGTTCTGCAAGAATAGCGCCTTCTTTGTACACTACTGCTGATACCTTCCCAGCACTTAGTACTTCGTTCTCTTTCCACTTCACCGTTTTTCCAATGAGATGAGCATGATCGGTTATTGAACTCTGCATTTGATTGTTTACAAATTGCGTGAGTGAACTGTTCATATTCGTCATTTGCTCAAGAGAACTGAACTGCGCCATCTGTCCGATAAATTCAGTATCTTGCATTGGTTTCATGGGATCCTGGTTGCCTAACTGTGCTACTAAGATTTTGAGAAAGTCATCCTTTCCGAGTTGTCCAGGCAGCTGCGGACGCTGTTGAGCAGATGTAGTTGCATTAGTAACTGAGCCTGTCTTCATACCACCCCTCCTAAACGGAATAATTTATTCCTATCGTCTCTTCCTGTTCATGCTCATGAGTGACGACTGGATTTTCTTCAACTTCATACTGACCGGACTGTTTCTCCCGGCGATTTCCCTGCCCAAACTGGCGTTGTCCCTGCTGCTGACTTTGCTGGTCTTGTAAAAGTGATTGCGTTGACTGCTGCACGACTTCTACTTTGTCGAGCTGAATCCCTTGCTGCACGAATGTTTGTCGCAGCTGATGTAACTGTCCCTCGATCATTTCTTTCGCTGCTGCAGTGGAAGTCGCGATTTGGGCTGTTACTTTTCCATCCACCGTCGATAATCGAATATCAAGCTGCCCTAGGTTTTCAGGAGAAAGCTTGATACGAAGCTGAGATTCTTTTCCGTTCTTCATCACTTGCATTCGTTCTAATAGCTGACTGAACTCACTTGTGAATTGGCGAGCTTTGATCACGGGCGTTTCTTCTTTCACCGTTGTCTGCGTAAGCGTTTCGTTTGGTTTAACTTGAACCTGCTCATTTTCTTCAGGTATTCGAACTGTAGCGGTTTCGATCGGAGCAGCTTGCTCTTGATTCAACGCTTTACCGGTCAAAGAACTTAAATCGATACCGTTTCGCTTTAAGAAAAGATGAAGTTCTGACTGCGATTGTTTTAGTAACACAGGCTCTGTTTCAGCCAATTTCATCACCTTCACGTTAGCTTCAGATTCTTCACTTATATTTGACGTACTTACGGTTTTGAGACTTTTCTGTTGTGCTGATTCAAACTTGAACAATTCTTCTTTCGTAAATCCATGTACCCCCGCTTCAGAAGACCCATTCTCTTTCGAGCTCCCTAAAAGGAGTTGCTTAAGCTTCGGGTCATCCGCTAACTTTTCCGCTAACTTTTCCGCTAACTGAATCGCTTGTGCGTGTGAGTTGCTAGGTTTGGTTTCGCCCGAATCGAGTGATGGCTCTTCTGGTACTGCCTCTGCAGGTTCTGCTTCTGCAGGTAAATTCACGCTTTTCTTTTCCAAGGTCTTTCCATCTGCAAGCATCGTCAATAGCTTCTCAAAATTAGAATTGCCCTTTGCGGTCTCACCTTTTTTTGCAGGAGCTTTTGTTCCATTCATAAGGGGTTGAATCGTATTACTCACATTTTCACCTCCTTTTAAACTCAATCGGCTAACTCTGCTACATAGGTAGACGAAACCGATTCATCCATTTCTGAAAGAATGAGCGTCCGCTTCGATTCGTTGAGTGCAGAAAGGATTCCAACAGCAACATCCTTTTCCTCTTTCACTTCGCTCATCGCTTCTAAAATGCCGGCTGCTTTCGTTTCTTCCATATCCTCCATTTGCTTTGCGAGATCTTCGATCGGTATCGAACTTTCTTTCCGCTCGATCGCATTCATCAGTAGGGAGAGCCTTTCCTGCATCGCAGCTACCTCTGGTTGTTCTGCTTGATCAAGGTCTCTTAGAGCAATCGTAATATCGGCCGCGATCGCCGTGTTCATTTTTCCGAGAATCGCAGCTTTTTCAGTACTCCCCATCCTATCGAGAAGGACCGCAGCTTCGTTTAAGGTAAGTTTCTCGATGATTGCCGCTGACTTGGATGGCGTCATCCCTTCGTACATAGAGGCGAGGTTTTGCTGTTTTTGTTCTAAATCCTCCGCATCTTTTGCGTTTTGTTCCATTTCATTCGTTAGTTTTTTGATTTGACTCTCGTAATCAGAGATTTCCCTTTTTTGCTCTTGCACCGTTCGAGTGAGTCTCTCGATCTCTTGCTCTTGTTCTGCGATTTTTTTCTCGAGATCAGGCGCTTGCTCATCATCGTCTAGCTCTGCCGCAAACGTATTCTGGATAAAGGCGAGTGGTTTTTCACTTACGGTTGAAGCGATTGCCTTGAGGTCATAGCCCATAAACGGAAGAATGATCAACAGTACCGTCACTACGAAAGTAAGCGGTAGAAGAATGTTATGTATGATGACTTCTTTAATCGATGTGGTCGTCCGCTTCTTTCGCACCTTTTTCACCCTTTCTACGAGCTAGCCATTCTTTAATTGCAAGTAAGCTCTAACTGTATTGAAGCTGTCCAATTCGTTCTGTTCGATAAGTTTAATTTCGCGGTTGTGTTCTTCACGACGTTTTTCCTTGATCGACTGCCACGTCTTTTCTTCTCTTACCTTCTCAGCTAAGTTTTCTTGATGACCAGACACCTGCTCATCTAACTGTCTGAGAGCCTCTTTCTTTTCATTGAGCTTTTGATCCCAAAAGGAAACGTGCGCTTCTTCTTCAATCAATTCAGTAACGGAAAGACCTTCAAACTGCCTTTTTTCAAGGGTTTCACGGAAGCTATTCACTTTCTGTTCGAGCATCGCTATTTCTTGTTCAAGATTGCTCTGAACTTTTAAGGTCTCCGCCATCTCGAGCTGTACTTGTTCTTTTTCGTTTTCTTTCATATCGAGAATGCGCTGAAACGGAAATTTGTAAATCGCTAATCACCCTTTCCAAACTTTGATAGAAGCCGCTCCTGACTCTCTTGAAATGTTGCTAATTCGTCTGTTCCTTGTTTGATGTATCTCTCGATCTCTGCATGGCTTGCGATCGCTTTATCAACATTGCTGTTAGTACCTGATTTATAAGCACCAATATTAATAAGGTCTTCAGAAGAGTTATAAACAGAAAGAAGTCGCTTCAATTCATTCGCTGCTTCCATATGTTCAGGAGGTACGATCTCCTTCATCACCCTGCTCACACTTTGCGAAACGTTAATCGCAGGGTACTGCCCTTTTTGTGCGAGCTTTCGGTCTAGCACAATGTGACCATCAAGGATCCCACGAACGGCATCTGCAATCGGTTCATTCATATCATCACCATCGACGAGAACCGTATAAAAGGCAGTGATCGATCCATGGTGTGACGTTCCTGATCGTTCTAACAATTTTGGTAATAATGCAAAAACACTAGGTGTATACCCCTTACTTGTAGGCGGTTCACCGATCGCGAGCCCGACTTCACGCTGAGCCATCGCAAATCGCGTAACGGAATCCATCATCAGCATGACGTTCTTGCCTTCATCACGGAAATACTCAGCGATCGAGGTTGCAGTGAGCGCCCCTTTTATCCTCTGAAGCGGGGATTGATCAGAAGTTGCTACGACGATTACAGATTTCTTGAGACCTTCTTCACCAAGGTCACGTTCGATAAAATCTCGAACTTCTCGTCCACGTTCACCGATAAGAGCAATGACGTTCACATCAGCTTCAGAGTTTCGTGCTGCCATTCCCATAAGCGTACTCTTCCCGACACCACTTCCAGCAAATATGCCGATTCTCTGACCATGTCCAACAGTAAGCAGCCCATCGATCGCTCTGACTCCGAGCTGAAAAGGAGTCGAAATTCTTGGTCTTGTCATCGGATTTGGCGGCTGTCTGTTCGTAGTGACTGATTTAAGCCCACTAGGCAGTAGGGTTTCATCTAGTGGTTTTCCTCTACCGTCAAGAATACTTCCGAGAATCGAATACCCCACCTTCACCTCTAACGGTTGTCCCGTTGCAACAACGAGGCAACCTGGTCCAATTTCTGAAAGATCATCCATCGGCATGAGGAGAACTCGGTTTTCTCGAAATCCTACAACTTCTGCCTCGATTGGGGTGTGGCCTGGACCTGGATGTAGATAGCAAAGCTCACCCATCTTCACTTCAGGGCCCATCGATTCAATGGTCAATCCGATCACCTGCGTTACTTTTCCATACTTTTGAACGGATTGAATCGATTCAAGGTGAGAAAGATAACGATCGACGTTAATGCTCATCGGTATCATTCTCCTCAAATAGTGCAAATAGCTCCTTCTTGATCTCCTTTAGCTGGCTGTGTATGGAAATGTCGTAACTTCCGCTCGGAGTATGGATCATTCCGGAACCGGGCGGGAGATCACTCATCGGAACAAGCTTTAAGCTCGCATGACCATCAAGCTGTTTCTCGAGTTCTTCCACCATAGGTGTTATATGAGCATAATCTTCAACTGAAACTTGAAGAACAACTTCCCCTCGGTCCTGAACCGTTTGCAGCGTCTTTCTGACCATCTCAGCAATCGACTCAGGGTGTTGTTTCAGTTCATTCATCATGACCTTCTTTGCAATCTCAGTACTGAGTGAGAGCAAGAACGGCTCAGCACTTTGGATCAATTCATCTTTTTTCTTGTAGGCCTCAGTAAGAACTGATTCCATTTCTTTTCGTTTTTCTTGAAGCTCGAACTGCACTTGTTGGAGACCAGCCTGGTAGCCTGCTTCAAACCCTTTATCTTCAGCTTCTCTGTATTTCTGTTCAGCTAGCTTTTCCCACTCTTGTTCCTTTTGTAGCTGCTTCTGTTCTAGACTCGATAACACGTGATCTTCTTCATTCTGTAACCTTGTTCGAATCGTGTGGTATTGATCTTCGAGTCGGATCATCTGTTGAAGTAATTGAGATTTCTTTTCTTCGACTGTTGATTTCCGTGATTGCAGCACACGTTGTTTCTTAGGTTCTACGATGTCTCGTTGACCGATCACTTTCGGTGCATCGTCTACCCCTTTATACGACTTTGGAATGATATTAGACAATCACATCATCTCCTCCGCCACGTGCGATCACGATGTCCCCTGTATCTTCTAGGTAACGAATGACAGAAACGACGCGTGTTTGAGCTTCTTCAACTTCGCTAAGACGCAGAGGGCCCATCAATTCGAGTTCTTCTTTTACTGTTTCAACTCGTCTGTTGGACATGTTTCGGAAGATGAGGTCTTTCACTTCTTCGCTAGCAACCTTAAGTGCGATCGATAGATCATCATCCTTCACTTCACTTATCACAAGTCTGATCGAACGATCATCGAGTAGAACGATGTCTTCAAAGACGAACATCCGCTGCTTGATTTCTTCAGCAAGCTTCGGATCGTCCTTCTCGAGAGCACTTAGAATCGTTCTTTCTGTACTACGATCAACGCCGCTCAGTACTTCTACGATCGATTCAACCCCACCTGTAAACGTGTAATCCTGTGAGCCGCTCGCATTTAATTTTCTTTCGATGATGTCTTCTAGCTTAGTAATCACTTCTGGTGACGTACTTTCCATCAAAGCGATTCGCCTAGCGACATCCGCCTGTCGTTCTTGAGGAAGAGCCGACAAGATCTTCGATGACTGCTGCGCATCCAAATACGAAAGAATAAGCGCGATCGTTTGAGGATGCTCTTGTTGAACAATGTTTAAAATTTGCTCTGGATCTGCTTTCCTTGCGAATGCAAAAGGCTTCACCTGTGTGTTCGACTGCAAGCGCGCAAGGATTTCCTCAGCTTTCTTCGGGCCAAGTGCTTCCACTAACACGTGTCTTGCAAAATCAATACCACCAGCAGCAATATAGTCTTTCGCTTTTACCATATGGATGAATTCATCCATTATGTTTTCACGATCTGCCGACTCAACCCTATTCAGTTCAGAGATCCCTAATGCTAGTTTATCGATCTCCTTCTCAGTCAAAAGCTTGAACGTTTGAATCGAGAGTTCAGGACCGAGAGATGTAAGTAAAATTGCTGCTTTTTGTGTCCCAGATATTTCTTTTGTTTTACTCACGCCACCGCTCCTCCTAATCTTCGTTCATCCATACTCTTAGTAACTTAACAAAGTCCTCTGGATTTTCTTTTGCGAGTTTTTCAATTTCATCTTTACCCATGATCACTTCAGGTGTCAGGTCGACTTCCTTTTCTTCATCTTCACGAGGTAGATAGTGATCTTCCGATTCACTCGGTGCATACGTTCGTTCGAACTCCTCGTATTCTTCTTCACGCTTTCCTCTTCGGCGGAAAAGGAGCATCGTACCGGTTATGAGAAGAATGCCTACACCTGCTCCAGCTGCGTAAATCGCCCATGGCGGGAGGATGTCGAGAGTACTAGAGAAAAAGTTCTTTTCAGGCGCAACATAGCCAGGTTTTCCTCTAAATTCATTTGCAAATACCGAGATTCGATCTTCTAAATCGGCATCTTCAAGAGGTACGTCACTTCCACTCAAGGAAGTACGGACAACATTTTTTAGTACGGTGCGAATATCTTCTATATGTGCTGCTGTAAGCGACGTCATGTCGTCTGCTATAGGAGGTTCAACACCGACGTTGATCGTAACGTCATCGATCACATAAGGACTTTCTTCAATTTCTTTATGGATCCGATTGACTTCTCGATTGATGCGTTCTTCAACCTTTTCGTACGAGCCATCACCATTCGCATCCGGATCGTCAGCATTATAGTTTGGAATCTCACCCTCGGCAGTTCCTGTACCATCATTAGCAACACCAGGATTACCCGAGTAGGTTTCCATGATTTTTTCAACACTGATATCGATTCCTTCTCCTGTTTCTTCATCTACAGGTTCAACTAAATCTTCAACACGCTTTTCTTTTGTGAAATCAACGCTCGTCATGACAGATACGACTACTTTGTCTTGACCGAGAAGTAATCCAAGCATTTGTTGAAGGTCTTTTTGCATGTCTTTTTCGATATCACGGCGAATTTGCTCCTGCTGCTGATACGCTGTGAGGGAAGAGTCAACTTTACTTTCACCATAATCAAAAGATGAGCCGTTCTGGTCCATCACGACAATGTTTTCGATCGGAAGGTTCGGAACACTCTTACTGATCACATGGTAGAGGCCGTTCACTTGTCCCTGATCGAGATTGAAACCAGGCTCTCTTGTCACCACGACTGATGCAGTTGCTACATCGCCTTCTTCATTTAGCCAAACACTATCTTTTGGTAAGGTGATCATGACTTTCGATTGCTGAATGCCATCGATCTGTTCGATCAGATAACTCAGTTCATTTTGCATCGCATCTCGTTCGACAACATCGAAATGCTTATCGGTCATTCCCATCCCCATGTTTTCGCTAAAAATACTATAGTTAACATTACCGCTTTTCGGAATTCCCTCAGCTGCCAAGCTCACTTTCAAATCTGAAGCATCTGCTTTCGGGACGCTGATCGTTGTTCCATCAGACGAAACTTCTACTGCGATTCCTCTCTGCTCGATCGCTCCTTTGATCTCACCAGCCTCTGTTGGAGTAAGATTGGAATAAATTGGCGTCAAATTAGGTTTAGACATCCAAAAAACGAGGAAAGAGAGAAGTAGGAGCGTTACTAAAAACGTCACACCTATCAACCATTTTGTTTTAGAGGAATAACTACTCCACGTCTCGCCCCAGCGGCTTTTCATTTTTAGTAATTGTTCATTCATCTGCCATCCATCCCTGAAGAACTACATTTGCATACGCATGATTTCTTGATAAGATTCGATCACCTTGTTTCGAACCTGTACAGTTAAATTAAGTGAAAGAGAAGCTTTTTGAGCTGCGATCATCACCTCATGAACGTTCTGTACCTCGCCTGTTACGAGCTTTTGAGACATTTGTTCGGATTCAACTTGATTCTTGTTCACCTGCTGAATCGCATCTTTTAACATGCTTCCAAAATCCCCTGTAGCTTCTTTTGGTTGAGATGAATTAGGAGCTTGAAGCGTTGGGCTTTGAAGCGCATTGATCGTGTTCATTTTTTTCCTCCCAAAGAGCTATTAAACTATTTCCCAAGTTCAAGGGCTTTCATATACATACTTTTCGTTGCGTTTAGAGCCGTCACGTTTGCTTCGTAAGACCTTGAAGCCGACATAAGATCGGCCATCTCCTTCACCATATCAACGTTAGGCATTTCCACATATCCATCGTCATTTGCATCTGGATGAGTCGGTTGATAAACAAGCTTGTTCGGTGCTCTGTCCTCGGTTATTTCGGAGACTTTCACTCCAGAAGAAGATGAATTCCTCTGCCCCATCGCAGATTGAAGCTGACTCTCAAAAGAGTTTTCTTGAAGTTGAACGACTTTTCTCTTATACGGTTGCCATTCACCATCTACCAGCTCTCCCCGAGTCGTTTCAGCGTTGGCAATGTTGGACGAAACGACATCCATTCGTAAACGATTTGCTGTAAGACCTGAAGCACTCGTATTGAATCCGTTAAACAATTTCATTTCGTTCAGCTCCCTCGAATAGCAGTTTGCAGATCACGAAACTGGCTGTTTGTTTTCTCGATCATCGAATTGTACCAGAGCTGGTTCTTGGCGAGCTCTGCCATCTCAACATCCATGTCGACGTTATTTTCGTTTGATTTACTTAAGGTGTTTCGATCCGTTTTCACAGTGACGTTTGGTGATTGTTGTTCTGTACTAAAAGACACATGGTTGGGGTTTGATTTGTAGCTTTGGAAGCGCTGATTTACGGCCTCCTGCAGGTTATCCTGAAACGAAACGGTTTTCCGTTTGTAATTAGGGGTATCAACATTTGATATATTTGACGTTATTGTCCGCTGCTGAGTCATTGAAGCATTCAACGCATGTTGCATTGGATTTATCGATTGAAATACCTTCACGAAGCATTCCACACTCCTCATGAAATATTGGTTTATTTGTTAATATTTGGTAATCATTCCATAATCATCTTCATTCGACAATATTTTCTCTGTTTTTAGCATAGCACTGTCAAAATTAATAGTAAATGAGAGTTTTAACCTAATAAACTACTTTTTTCACTTATTTTTTCCAAAAATCAACGGTATAATGGAAATAATATCTATGGAATGATAGTTAAAAGGAACTATCTAGGAGGCAAGGAGGAAAAAATGTTTAGAGGAATGTACACTGCAACATCAGGAATGATGGCGAGTGAACGAAAACAGCACTACCTCACAAATAATTTATCGAATGCACAGACTCCGGGGTTTAAACAAGATCAAGCTGTCATTCGCTCTTTTCCTGAATATTTATTAAAAGAACGGAATACGGACTCTCTCAAAAGTAATAAACAAGTGGGAGAACTCTCTCATGGTGTCTATACGCAAGAAGGCGTACCACTCTTCTCTAGCGGTACCTTGAAGGAAACAGGGAATAACACTGATTTTGCTTTGCTCGATGATAGCCTCCCGATCGATGAAGAAACCGGCCAGAAAGGGATCTCCCTTATTGGAGTGCGAGCCGATGATGATACGATTCGATATACAAGAAACGGAAACTTTACACTAAGCGATGACGGTTTCTTGACTACGAGTGAGGGATATCGCGTTTTAAACGCGAACCTCGAGCCAATCCAACTATCCAGTGAACAATTTACGTTAAAAGGTAGCAACCTGATCGAGGCAAACGGAAACGAGCAAGAGCTCTGGGTCGGATATACTGGTAATCCAGAAGGATTGACTCAACTTGGGAACGGAGTTTTCGAATGGTCTGGAGATGAAAATAATGCTCCTCGTGACATTCGAACTACTGAATTCAATCAGTTTACCGTCGAACAAGGATTTCTTGAAGGATCAAACGTCGACCTTACGACGACGATGACAGATATGCTCAACACGTACCGGATGTACGAGGCGAACCAGCGTGTACTGCAAACTTATGATCAGAGTATCGACAAATCTGTTAATGATATCGGTAGAGTGTACTAGGAGGGTATTGAATGAACATCGGGATGTATAGTGCTTCTTCATCATTGAGTCAGACACAGAAGAAGATGGATACGATCGCGAACAATATCGCGAACGTGAACACAGTTGGGTATAAGAGACGGGAAGCAAGCTTTCAAAACCTCTTAACGCAGCAATATCAAAATAATACTGGCGAAGCAACTGAACCAGGACGACTCACCCCTGAAAACTTACGAGTTGGTTACGGGGCGAAGATTGCGATGACAAATCTCCGTACAGATCAAGGAGCTACGAATGAAACAGGACGAAACCTCGATGTGATGTTAGAGGGAGAAAACGTCTACTTTCGTGTCCAAAATGGTGACAATGTTCATTACACAAGAGATGGCGCTTTCCAGCTTCAAAACACCGAGGATGGAAGGGTTAATCTTGTAAACAGCAACGGCAGCAATGTTCTCGATAAAAATGGAGATCCTATCTCATTTAGCAGCGAACCAACCAACATCGTCATCTCAGATTCTGGTGAGATCAGCGTTGAACCTACTAACGAAACGTTCCAGTTGAGCGTTGCTACAATCGATCGTCCTCAGTCACTTCTAAACGAAGGCGGGAACGAATTTCGACTGCGTGAAGGAGAAGGGGAGATCGTCGATACAGGATTTAACGTGAAACAAGGGTTTCTAGAAATGTCTAACGTTGATCTTGCGAATGAAACGACAGAGATGATCACCACTCAGCGACTTTTACAGTTCCAAAGCCGAGCGATGAAAATGGCAGATGAAATGATGGGACTTGCGAATACGATCAAGCGATAACAAAAACACTCATCCAAGTTGGATGAGTGTTTTTGTTAGAAGGTAGAGAAAGTCTTAGGGCTGCGAAAAGAGTAGTCAATCATTTCCTTTCCAAATAACGTTGATGGATTTAAGGAAGGTCAAAATTGCCATATTCGTCTGTTAAACTATTGGGACGGAGTATTGATTTTGGATTTAATCTTTCAAGTAGGAGAGACGATCGCGGACTCCGGCGGTAGTACGGGCGGCCGAGACCGGGGTGTGCGTTTCACCTCGGGCTTGGACGTTCGTCCGCGGAAAGCATGCGATCGTCATCAACTACGGCATAGCGAGCACTGAATAATGACATAGATACAAGCTAAAAAACACTCATCCACGTTGGATGAGTGTTTTTATCTAAGGAAATCCATTAGAGAAGGCTGAATGATTTTTGCACTCGATGCTAGTGAAGCCTGATATACACTTTCTTCAGACTTCAGCTTCATGATCGCCTCTGCAATATCCACATCTTCGTTTTTGGAAACAAGCTTTTGCAGCGAAACGTTTTCTTCCTTGAGGCGCTGTGACAAGCTTTCCACTCTCGATTGCTTTGCCCCAAGAGAGGTCCACTTGTTGAGCACTTGCTCGGATCCTTTTTCGATTTGACCGATCGCACTTTGCAGAGCATTTTCATCACCACTTTTTAGTGCGGTAGATAAAGCATCGAGTGACTTAAACAGGTTGGTTTCTCCGCCAAAAACTTCACCTGCATGAACGTTGATCGTCATCGAACTAAACGGGGACAAACGCTGTTTGAGCGGTTGGTTATCGTGAGTGATGTCACCAGATGCGCTTATTTCAATCGCCTGATCTGTTTTCTGTCCATTGAAGATGTATTTCCCGTCAAGTTTCGTATTGGCAAGATTCTTTAACTCATCCCGAAGTTGATCGATTTCTTTACCCATGTTCTCCAATTCGTCAGGTGAATTGATTCCGCTAGCACCCTGCAGACCAACTTCGTTCGCCCGTTGAAGAAGATCAGATACGCTGCTCAATGACTGCTCGGTTACTTCTAACCAGGACTGCGCGTAATCCGCATTCCGCTCAAACTGGACGTTGTTCGCAAGCTCTGATGAGAGCTTCAACGATTTTTCAGTTCCCATCGGATCATCAGAAGGTTTATTGATTCGCTTCCCTGTCGATACTTCTTCATTCGCTCGCTCTAAGCGGGACAAGTTTCGATTCATCTGATTCGTAACATTTTGAGTTAACATTTGCTGTGTAATTCTCATCATATGACTCCTTTTCCCGTTAGACGCCCATTCGGTTGATGATCACATCTAGCATCTCGTCCGTTGTACTTACGTATCGAGCCGCTGCGTTATACGCATGTTGAAATTGAACGAGATTCGCCATCTCTTCGTCGAGTGAGACGCCGCTCACCGATAATCGGTTTGATTCGATCGACTTAAGAACCGTCTCATTGTTCCCAACAGTCCGCTCCACAGACTGTGTTTTTGATCCGATATTTGAGATGAGCATGCTGTAAAAGTCGTTCGTCGTCGCATCGACTTGATCATCTGAACCTGCTAAATCAAATGATAGTGTTTTATCTTTTAATTCACTTATCTTTGCAGCGAGGTCACCGTTACTTACCGTTCCCTCTGTTGAGGAAGCTGCTAGATTCGCTGGGTTCGATTTCACATCGTTCGATACACTTAGCCGTTCAAGGTAACTTCCATCTCCTGTAGCTTCTGTGAATAGCGCTTTTCCCTGCTGCATCGTGCCATTCACTTTCACGAGCGAATACCCTGATTCTGCAAGGGTATTGATCTCGGGAGCTAGTTGCTCAAACACCGCGTTCAGATTTGTTTGGACATTCTTCGTCAACGCAGCAGCTTCTCCGAGACCCTTAAGCTTCCCTGCCTTTGGGTTAGCTGTATCGTAATTCACCTCGAGTGCACCGTTACTCTTCTCTGTCACGTCGACATCGATTAGGCTAGATAGTTCGTCGATCAGCTGATCACGCTTGTCCTTCACATCATTTGCGTCGTTCGTACGAACGACTTCCTTGTTCAATTCGTTGATCTGCTTTGACAACGTATCGATGTCTTTAAGAACCGCATCAGTCTGTGATTGCAGACTTTCTGATAGATTCTGAAGGTCTTTGTTAAATGCCTTCCCTTTATCCAGCACCTCTTGTGCCCGTGAAACGACGACAGATCGAGCAGCCAGGCTATCAGGGTTCGCTGAAAGATCTTCGAATGCAGACCAGAGTTTGTTGAGAGACGCATTCAGTCCGTTTTCACCAGGCTCTGCTGACATCATCTCGATTTGCTGAAGCGTTTCTAACTTCATAGATTCTGAGCCGAGCGCTGCATTTCGTTCCCGATATTGTGTATCAAGGTACTTTGAGCGGATCCGTTCGATGGAACCAACGCTAACACCCGTTCCGAGCTCAGAGGATGTGCCGCCCTGATAAGGATTCGTAATCGACGACGTCGCCTCCATATTCACACGCTGTCTGGAATAACCTGGAGTGTTTGCGTTCGCGATATTATGACCAGTGGTCGATAGTGCCGTTTGCTGCGTATACAAACTTCTCCTTCCGATCTCTAACCCATGAAATGTTGACGTCATATTGTCACGTTCCTTTCTAAGCCTATGCTTTTGTGTCGAAGTACCCTCTTGGTGTCGATGATGCCGGTTTTTGGTTTGGTCTTGAGTATGTAAGGGATTGATCAGGCGATGCAGTCAAATGCCCGATGATATGATGAACGAACGCCATCGCGTCTTTTAGTAGAACATCGTTTTGTTCGTTCAACGTTTGTAATGCTACTGCCTTTTCTTTTAATGTGGTTGCTCTATTTTCGATCATTCTTCTAACGGCAGGGCTTAGCTTTGGCAGCACCTCTTTAAGCGTTCCCGATCCGCCAAGCTCCTCAACAAGTCCCTGGCGTTTCTCCTCTTCCACGCTTAAGGCCTGCAGAAGCTCCCTTTCCGTCTTCATCAAATCTGATAAGCTGTTCACATTTCTTTCGATGAGCGCTTCTTGCTTCTGCTCTCCGAGTGATAGCAACTTCTCATGTAGAGTTATCATGTTGCTCATTGTAGCCAGTAATTGTTGCCCCATCGTGCTGCCTCCTGTTAAAACAACTGATCAAACAGTTTTTCGGCTGTTTTTTTACTGTCGACACTATACGTTCCATTTTCAATCTTCTTTTGAATTGCATCTAATTTGGCTTCGCGCTTTTCTTCAGCCTTCATCGTGTATAGTTCTCTCGCTTTGTTTGAGATTTGCAGCTCATCTTCACGAGGAGCTTTTTTTGCTTGCTCGACTTTTGTAACAGGATTGTGCTTTTTGTAAGGGTTAACAAATGGCGGTGCTGACGGTTTGTTAACGTTCAATCCGTTCACCCCTCTTCGATAATAGTAAAACTACTCCTATTCTATTATTCGTACCCTATTTTGAGCATCTTACCGTTAATATCGGAAAATTCTTTACAAAAGTTTACTAGTTACTGAATTTTGAAGTCGGTTATGAGTACTCGCTCGATCTCCCCATCTTGCAGGACTTCATTTATTTGTTCTCTGATGCTCGATTCGAACGTCTTAAGTCCTTTTGCGCCCTTCAAATCATTTCTTGAAGAGTTTGCAAGAGTAGCGATGACGATCGACTTTAACTCTGGGATACGAACCTCTAGTTCATGGTAGCTCTCTCCTCCGTCCGCTAACAAGTTTAGCTGAACAACAGCGTAGTGATCAGACAGTAGGTTCGTCGTGATCGGCTCCATGCTGTAGCTCCTTTCTGCTAGCTCCTCAGCAGTCGGTTCTTTCTCTTCCTGAGCAAGTACTTTTCCTAGATCGATATCTAGAAAGAACACTGCTGCAATGGCACCCCCTGCAACGACACCGAGAGTTGCCAAAATAATCAATAGGATACGTTTCATCTACTCTATTCACCTCAACTGTTAATTTTCAACATCGTAAGGCAGGATCAACACTTCTACGCGTCTATTTTTCGTTCTGCCTTTCTCACTGTCATTCGAGGCGACCGGACGATACTCTCCATAGCCTGTGAAACTAAAAAGCTGTGGGTCCAGCTTACTGTTTTTCAAAAGCTCCGTCATGAAGTTCAGCGCTCGATCTGAGCTAAGATGCCAGTTTGACGGATACTGAGATGTCTTGATCGGTTTGTTATCTGTATGACCTGTCACAGTAATGTTTCTCGCAGGATCTGTGACGAGAAAACGAGAGATTTCACTTGCGATCCCCTTCGCATCATTCGTTAAGTAGGCTTGCCCGCTATTAAACAGCGCAGCTTCTTTTATCGTGATCAATAACCCTTCTTCTGTTAAGCTCGTTTGCAAATACGAATCGAGGCTCTGCTTCGAAATATACTGGTCGATTCGCTCTTTTAATTCCTGAAGATTATGGAGATCTTCCTCAAGCTTTTCTTCATCTTTTTCTTCAGGTAGTTCCTCTACGTCTTCTTTATCCTCAATTTCTTCTGTTAACCCAACGAACGAATCATCTTCAGGCTTCATGACCGATGGCTCGCTTTCTAGTACACCGGTGCCCCCATTTAAAACTTCTTCAAACGATCGTGTGATCGCTTCATATTTTTTTGCATCGACCGTACTCGCTGCGAATAGAACGATGAAAAGAGCAAGAAGTAGCGTGAGCATATCAGCATACGGAATGAGCCAGCTTTCATCGACGTGCTCGTCATGGTCTTCATGCCTTTTCTTACGCATCGGCACCTACCCCTTCTCCAACTTTGACGTCACTTGATTTCTTTATTTCATCAAGATTCCGCTCTTTCTCCGGAAGGTAGACGAGTAGTTTATCTTCTACCATCGTAGGTGTCGCGCCTGACTGTACCGCTAGCAAACCTTCAAGCATGATCATCTTGATCTTTGCTTCCGCGTTCGACTTTCGTTTCAGCTTGTTCGCAAACGGATGCCACAGGACGTATCCTGTAAAGATTCCGAACAACGTCGCAATGAATGCTGCAGCGATCGATTTTCCTAAAAGCTCCATATCACCGAGATGACTGAGTGCAGCGACGAGTCCTACGACGGCACCAAGTACCCCAAGCGTCGGTGCATACGTTCCAGCTTGCGTGAAGATCCCCGCTCCTGCTTTATGACGTTCTTTCATCGCTTCAATATCTTCTACAAGGATCTCTTCGATAATTTCCCTAGAATGACCGTCGATGACCATTTGAAACCCTCTTCTTAGGAAATCATCTTCTAGTTTATCGAGGTTATCTTCTAGTGACAGCAAGCCATCTCGACGAGCGATCGTTGCCCACTCACGGAACATCGGAATGATTTCCTTAGCAGAGACTAACTTTTGATTCGTAAAAATAATCTTTAATAAAATCGGAAATTTTTTGATTTCGGAAAACGGAAAACCGATCAACAATGCTGCGGCTGTCCCGACAAAGATGATGACGAGGGCAGCTGGATTAAGTAGAGCAGCTGGATTGGCTCCCTTCAAAATCAACCCGCCTACGAGGACGGCAAAGCCGAGCAATAATCCGAACAAAGATGTTTTTTCCAATGCATTCACCCTCTATACTGCTTATTTCTGTTCCATCGCTTCTTTCCAAGTATTTCGAAACTCTTCTGCTAGCTCTTCAACTTCTTGCAGCTTCTCAATATTGTTATTGATGTTTGCAGACACAAGCTGCTCGATCATGAACGCATATAACGAATCCATCGATTGAGAAAGCTCCATGTCCATATTGAGCGTTGCGCGTAGTTCTTCAAGAATGTTTTGTGCTTTGATAATATTTGTATGCTTGCCTTCCACATTGCCTTTTTTCATCGCGATCGCTGCCATCCGGATAAATTTAAGACATCCGTTGTACAGCATGAGCGTCAATTCCTGTGGAGAGGATGTAGCGACTGAATTTCGTTGATACGTTTGATAAGGATTTTGCATTGCCATCGAACGTTCCCCCTATTTTCTCTTATCGAAAAATGCTCCGTCTGTGTAAGCTTGTCCAGAGTTATATTTATTCGCTGCTGTCTTTCCTTGCTGCAAACGCCTCATCTGCTCAGAAAACGCTGCATAAAGATCGGACAGACGAGGTTGGATCGTTTCTTCAAGCGTACTCAACTGCTGAAGCATAAGCTGCTCTTCCTCCGTCCAGTCGGTACCTTCTTGCTTCATCGCTTTATCTAGAAGCTGAATCGTTTCTTCTCGTCGGTTGATCATGTTGTTGATTCCATCTAATTCTTCAGGCCCGTTTTCATCCATCGAAGGATTCAGTCCATTGAGCGACTTTACGATTTGATTCGTCACAACGTGCATCTGATTCAGTGCATCAATTCTTTTCATTTCTACATCCCACCAAGTAAGTTTTGTTGTACCCACATGCTTTGCTGATTCATTTTGTCCATCGCTGTTTCAAGCGCGGTAAACTGCTTCCAATAGCGGTCTTCGATAGAGCCGAGCTTATCTTCCCAGCGATCCATCTGCTGGTTAATGCTATCCAACCGTTTCGATAAAAAGCTATTATCGACAAGAACACCAGGTGTGCCAGCTTTTTTACCGAGACGATCGATTCCTTCATTTACTTTCTCGTAGATTCGATCTCCGATTCCAGCATCACCTTTTGTAAAAAGGCTCATCACTTCCTCAGGCTTTTGTGAGATAGCCTCTTTCAACTTCCCTTCATCAATAAAAAGTTTACCGCCATCACGATAAGACCCTGTATTGATGCCGATTTCTGAAAGCATTGACAGTTCCCCAGCTTGAATACCATTTACAGGCGTCATCCAGGCACTGCGAAGGTCGCTCGCAATCCCTCTCACCGTTGCATCGCTTTGGAGAAGACCACTCTTCGCCTTCTCTTCCCAAAGCTCGATTTCTTTGTCTGAAAGATCCTCGCGCTGCGCATCTGTTAAAGGCGGGAAGTCTCTGTAGCGTTTTTCTGTGAGAAGACCCTGCGTTTTCTCAATCAACTCGTTGTACTTCTCGACAAACGATTTGATACTTTCAAATGACGCATCCGGATTGCTTTGAATCGATACTGTCGACGTGCCTTTTTCAACAAGGTTAAGCTTTATGTTATTGATCGTCGTTTCGTTTGTTTTCAGGTTATTTACCGTGATGCCGTCGAAAGTGACCGAACCATACGAACCATTCGCAGTGGTTGCTCCTCCAAATAGGCGGTTTTCAACACCTGCATCACTAAAGTTCGAGAGTGTGATCGATTCATCTCCACCCATCGCTTTTGTCGATAGAAAAAAGCGTGACGTTGTATCATCAAAGTTCGCTCTCATACCGAGCGTTTCACCCGTCGTATCATCTGTTGCCTCAGCAATCTTTGTAGCAAGACTTTTAAACGTATCTGCTGCCGTTATCGTGATCGTTGTTCCCTGCCCTTTTCCGTTCGTAAGGGTAAATGTTGTGTCGTTTGCGCCAGATTGCAGAACTCTATCAGTTCCTTTTGCTGAAGCACCAGCTTCGTTCGTAACTGCCTGCGCTGAAGTTAGCTTGGCACTCTCAGCAAGCCCATTCACCACAACTGCATAAGAACCAGGGGCCGCAGTAGGCATTGCTTCTGCCGTAACAGCAGCTCCGTTCGATGAACCTGCTTTATATGCGTTAAACGTTGACTGAAGTCTTAGCTTCGATGCAGCACTTCTCATATCCGACATCATCGTATTGAGTTCCCGATAAGAATCCTTCTGCCACTCAACTGTTTGTTTTTGCTGTGATAGTTTATCGAGCGGTATGCGTTCCGCCCTCATCAGATCTTTCACCATCTGATCGATATCCATTCCCGATGCAAGCCCGGAAATCCTCATGAACATCTCCTCCGTTCATCACTCATACACATACTATCGGCAAAGATCCGCTCGGTTTTAAGATGTAAATAGTACTATAAAAAAGAACCTTCATTTGTGAAGGTTCTCAGCATTTTATATTTTTTGGTCCACCATAAAGCCAAGCAGTTCAGCAGTTGCCGCATATCGATCGAGAAAATCCTTTGACGGAATCTCTCTTATAACTTCATCACTCGTGCTATCTACTATCTGAACATAGAACTCATTCAACTTATCGTGCAGCTGAAATTTAAGGTTCGTTTTTACAGGCATAATGAAATCATTCAGCTGTTCGATCTGTTGAACGACCTGTTCCTTTGTGTGAACCTTTTCTTTCTGTTCCTTCTTCTCTTCTTTTAGTTCCTTTACTTCTTTTACTTCAATAGGCTGTTGCACTTGCTTCCCTATACCAGGTATTTGATTTGAAATTGATTTTATTTCCATGGTCCGATCCCCTTCAATAAGAGTTACTTAAACCCGACCTCTAATGAGATTATTTCTTTATATCGATTGAACCTCCAAGATGAGGCTGTACCGACTGCTCCATCATCTTCACTAGTCCATTCGAATTTTCTTGTGCTTGATTCAAAGCTTTTTTGGTTAACGATACATCAACCTGCTGCTGGACCTTTGCTTGATTCAGCACCACCGAAAGCGCTGCAATATCCATCTCAAAACACTCCCTTCGAATAAAAAGGCCTTAGATGAGAGATCTAAGGCCTTTCTTGTTAGAAATTAACGAAGAAGCTGAAGTACTTGCTGTGGATTCTGGTTAGCCTGTGCTAGCATCGCTTGAGCAGCTTGTGACTTGATGTTTTCTTTCGTCATGTTCATCATTTCTTTAGCCATGTCTACGTCGCGAATGCGGGATTCTGCGGCAGTAAGGTTTTCAGATGAAGCATTTAGGTTGTTTATTGTGTGCTCTAAACGGTTTTGAGAAGCTCCTAGTTTAGAGCGTTCTTGTGACACTGATTTTATAGCAGCATCTAAAACAGTAATTGCATTTGAAGCTTTCGTTGAGTCAGAAACATCTAGCGCGTATTCTGTATTACCAGAGTCATCAGATAAACCTGTAGCCGTAAAGTTTCCTCCTGCAGTTTCCGAAGAAACATTGAGATTAAGAGACCTCATGTCGCTTACATCAATAGCGAACTGCTGATTAGCATTAGCACCAACTTGTATTTTAGCAGTACCTCCAGTACCATCAGCGCCATTAGTTGTTTCAGCCAACCTTTCGGCTAGCAAACCTGAAGTTAGTGAAATAGAGTCTTCACCAGCAGTTCCTGCAAATTCACCTGTGTCTTTAGCTGTAATAGTTACTGTCCCATCAGTAGCACTTGTAACATTAAACTCATTCAATGAATTATTTGTTTCTTGACCAGCTAATAGATTTAGAGCTCCTGAAACATCTTTCCCAATTTGAGCAACACTATCTGCAATTCCTACTGTTATAGAATTCCCTGCAGTATCAACAACCGGTGCAGTACCTGCGTTAGCAGCCGCATCAAACTTAAGAGTATATGTTTCACCACCGATTTCTAAAACGACGTCGTTATGGGCTGTACCTGCTGTAAAATCAGGAGCACCCAATGTTAAGGTTTGAGTTTCTTGTGTTGCACCTACACCAGCGCCATTCATATCTCCATTTAATACTTTGTTTGAGTTAAATTCAGTATCGTTACCAATTCTTGAAATTTCAGAAGTTAATTGATTAATTTCTTTCTGGATTTCAGCTCGATCATCCGTCGTATTTGTATCACTCGCGGCCTGTACTGAAAGCTCTCTCATACGTTGTAGAATATTTTGTGTTTCTCCTAGAGCTCCTTCAGCAGTTTGAATCAAAGAAATACCATCCTGCGCATTACGACTAGCTTGATCCAATCCACGAATTTGACCACGCATTTTCTCAGATATTGCTAGACCAGCTGCATCGTCTCCAGCACGATTTATACGAAGCCCAGATGAAAGCTTCTCCATCGAGCTACTTGCAGCGTTTTGGTTAACACCCATTTGACGGTACGTGTTCAAAGCATTGATATTATGGTTAATTCTCATACTAAATTACCTCCGTGTAATGTGTTTTCTAGAAAGCCCACATCCGTTTGGACTTCCTGATATTTTCATTATCGGCTGGAAAATTCAGTTGTTTATAGTTTTTTGAAAAATAAATTAAAAAGAACCGCTATGTGCTTTATAGCGGTTCTTTGCCTAGCGTTTCAATTGAAAGTTTTGCAACTCACTTAGTTTGATCTCTTGTGAGGATGCTAGTTTATTCTCCTCTTGAATCTCCACGTAAACTTCTTTCCTATGTATGCTGATGTTTTTAGGCGCCTCCACTCCTAGTTTCACCGTATCGCCTTCAATACTGATGACCTTCAGCTCGATTTCATCATTAATGATGATCGACTGATCTTTTTTACGTCCGAGTACAAGCATCTTATCTGCCTCCCTCTGCCGCACTCACCAATGGTGCTTTAATTTGAAAATCCTTACTGAGTACGATTTGCTTTCCTTTTCCGCTCGAAAGATTCAGGATGATCGGGGCTTTTAAATTTATCGTCGCATCTTGTAATGATTCTTGTACGGTAAGGACGGAGAGTACCATCGCCTCCTCTGGCTTTTCAATCGCTAACTCTTTCAACAAGTCTTCTTCTAGATGAATTTCATAGTTCGGGTAGAAGGAAAATGAATCAGCTAGTATAAAGCACAAACTGCTTTCCTCCGTTGATTGCAGAAAGAAAAACGGCGACTCATTCTGTTCATCAGCGGGTAATAGACAGTATGTGGTGTATTGTTCAAGGCCGGGAATTCCGTTCGAAAAGGTGATGAGGGAATCTTTGTTCACTTCTAGTTCACCGAAGCGGGTCGTGAGGATTTTCATAGAAAAAACTCCTTTATCTGTAAAAGTCTATCCTCATTATAAGTCTTTTGTCGTCTTTTAACAGGTTGAATTTGTTGAAAATTTTAAAATTCGATACACTTAAAGGAGGAGCTTATGAGCGATCAAAACACGTTTCTAAAGAAACTTAAAAGCGTTGGCCCTGGCGCCATCGTCGCCGCAGCTTTTATAGGACCAGGAACTGTAACGACCGCTACTCAGGCAGGAGCTGGATTTGGATTTGCATTGATGTGGGCACTCGTTTTTTCGATACTCGCAACGATCACCCTTCATGAGATGTCAGCGCGACTTGGAATCACGGCGAGAATGCAGCTTGGCGAAGCGATGAGAAAGCAGTTCAGCAGTCCGTTGATGAAAGGAATCAGCATCATTCTCGTTCTTGCAGCGATCGGTGTAGGAACGGCCGCCTACGAAACCGGCAACATCCTGGGCGGTGCGCTCGGTCTTTCTACCATGACGGGCATTTCAGTGAACATATGGGGGCCAGTCATCGGGATCATCGCTGCGATTCTTCTTTACTCAGGAAACTACAAAGCGATTGAAAAAGTGTTCGTCGTTCTCGTGCTAGTCATGAGCGTTTGCTTTGTAGCGACTGCTATCGTCATTAAGCCGGATCTCGGGGCAATGTTTAAAGGCGCATTCCTGCCAACGTTCCCAACTGGTGGCACACTGTTTGCGATCGCCTTGATCGGGACGACGGTCGTTCCTTATAACATCTTTCTTCACTCTTCTACAGTTCAAGAGCACTGGCGAGGAAAGGAAGGGTTAAAAGAAAGTCGTTTTGATACCGTTTTCTCGATCATCGTCGGAGGGTTGATCTCACTTTCGATCGTTGTATCGGCTGCAGTTGCTTTTCCGCTCGGTACAAACATAACGGATGCTTCTGAAATGGCCGTTCAGTTAGAACCCCTTCTCGGATCATGGGCGAAGGTGTTCTTTGCGATCGGATTGTTATCTGCTGGAATCACATCTTCTATTTCCGCTCCCCTTGCAGCCGCCTATGCGATCAGCGGTGTTTTCGGGTGGTCGATGGATCTGAAAGCAACGAAATTCAGAGTGATCTGGGGAGTCGTTATTTTAATCGGAATCGTCGGTTCAGCTCTTGGGATGAGTCCTACGACCGTCATTATTTTCGCACAGTATGCAAACGGCTTGATGCTGCCGATCATCTCTATTTTCTTACTTTATGTTATGAATAATAAAGAACTACTTGGTGAATACGTCAATCGCACACTCTCAAATATTTTGGGCGGTATCGTATTACTCGTAACGCTCGTTCTCGCCCTTCATTCGCTTGGAATACTAGAACTTTTCTTGTAATTACGAAAGGAGTCTATCGAAATGAACGTCACCTTACACCCGCTCGGTGAAGCTTGCGTAAAGATTACGTATCATGAAGAAGTGTCTCATTCCCTCACTAGCCGCATTCAAGCTTTTTGCCGTGAACTTGCGTCTCTTAACAAAGAGGGCATTACTGAATGGGTACCAGCGTACGATTCTGTCACCGTTTATTACGAGCCGTGGGTCCTCAACTATGATGAGATAACGGACATATTGGAAGATATCACAGCAGTTGCAACAGAGGCGTCAGAAAAAAAGGTGGTCATCACGGTCCCGACCCTTTATGGCGGAGAGCACGGACCAGACCTTGAAGATCTTGCAAAGGAAAAAGGAATGTCCCAAGATGACATCATAAAACTACATACAAACGAAGACTATCTTATAAACATGATTGGCTTTTTACCTGGCTTTCCGTATCTAAGCGGACTGAATGAGCGTATTGCAGCGCCTCGTCTTGAATCGCCAAGACAAAAGGTTCCTGCAGGCTCAGTTGGTATTGCTGAAGCACAAACTGGGGTTTACCCAATCGAATCTCCCGGGGGATGGAACATTATCGGCCAGACACCGCTTCGCCTTTTTCAACCTGAAAAAGACGATCCATTCTTACTGAATCAAGGTGACTATCTCAGGTTCCAACCCGTTAGTAAGAAAGAGTTCAATCAAATTTTAGAGCAACTGGAGCAAGGGTCTTATGAAGTTCAGCGCGAGGAGGTTTCTAGATGACGACGATCGACCTTAACTGTGATCTTGGTGAAAGCTTTGGTGCTTATACCATCGGGCAAGACGAAAAAGTACTCGAGCTCGTTTCGTCAGCAAACGTAGCATGTGGTTTTCATGCGGGCGATCCCCGCATCATGAACCGAACGGTCAAATGGGCAAAAGAACATCACGTTGGGATCGGGGCTCATCCTGGCTTTCCTGACTTAACAGGGTTCGGAAGGAGAAAGATGATCATCACACCTGAAGAAGCCTATACGCTTGTTCTTTATCAGATCGGCGCACTGCATGGGTTTTGCAGTGCGCATGAAGTCGAACTGCAGCACGTGAAACCTCATGGAGCTCTATATAACATGGCATCAAAGGATGCTGAACTTGCGAATGCGATCGCACAAGCTGTGAAAGACTTTGACTCTGAGCTGATCCTGTTTGGACTCGCTAACTCAGAACTGATACAAGCGGCTAAGCTTTCAGGCGTTCGGTATGCTTCAGAAGTGTTTGCTGATCGAACGTATCAGCCAGATGGTACCCTCACTCCACGAACAGAAAAGAATGCGATGATAACAGACGAACAGACTGCGATCGACCAGGTGATTTCGATGGTGAAACATGGCATAGTGAGAGCTGTAGATGGCACATCGATTTCGATCGAGGCTGACACCGTCTGCGTTCACGGCGATGAACCGTCGGCACTTGCCTTTATCCAGTCACTAAGAAAAAGATTTAAGGCAGAAAATATCCTGATAGAAAGGATCGGAAACCGTTGAAGTTATTTTCAGTAGAAAAACCAGGCGTTTATACAACGTATCAAGATTTAGGAAGAACAGGTTATTTAAAATACGGAGTACCGGCTTCTGGTGCACTCGACCGCTTCGCCCTTCAAGTAGGGAACATCCTAGTCGGAAACCCATGGAATACAGCAGGACTTGAAATTACGATGCAGGGTCCAGAATTGGTAGCAGAAGTGGATGCAGTGATTAGCATAACAGGTGCCGATTTATCACCAATGATCAACGGTGAACGGATTCAAATGTGGAAGTCTCTCACCATTAAAAAGGGACAGGTACTTGAGTTCGGACGCCCAAGAATCGGGGTTCGTGCCTATTTAACGGTAGACGGTGGGTTTGAAGCAGAAGAGTACATGGGGAGCAAATCGGTTTATGAACCAGCTGGACTAGGCCGTAAGCTAGAAGCTGGGGATGAACTACATGGGAATCCTAAGAAGCAAAAAACAGGAATCGGGCTCTTTCATACCGAGATTCCTGCATATGACCGCGACGCTATCGTTCGCGTTGTAAAAGGACCTCACGATGATAAGCTCAGCCCTGAAGTATTGGAGCAATTTTTTACGAATCGGCATGAGGTGTCCCCGCAATCGAATCGTATGGGATACCGGTTGGTGAGCGACGGTATCAAAACAGATCATGAAGGCGATATACTATCTGACGCTGTGCCGCTTGGCGGCATTCAGCTGCCGGCAAACGGTGAGCCGATCATCCTTTTGGCAGACCGGCAAACAACGGGTGGTTACGTTCGTATCGGTACAGTCATCGGTCCTGACCTTCCATTGATCGCCCAGCTCCCTCCTGGTGGTTCGGTTCGTTTTAAAGAGATCACGGTTGAAGAAGCGCAAGAGATCGCGATCGCTCAGGAACGTGATTTTAGGGTTTGGGAGAAAATCGTTCGCTAAGGATGACCTAAATAACTGTGCAGTTCATCGATGACAAGCTCACCTTGATCGAGCTCTGTCATCTGGAGGCGGTAATGGTCACCTTCCACCTCTGCTTGGAAGTTGTAGAAGCCTTTATTATTTAAATAGTCGCCTACATCTTCTATTTTATCTTGCTGAGAGAACAAAATTTTATTGCCGATATAATTATCATTCACATATACATTGTAGCTCTGTTCATTTTCTATAAAATCATCCGTTGAATAAGGATGTAGATCCGGCATTCTGTCTCCCTCCTTTCTTTGGGATTACTATCAATTTGTCCCCTCACACGTATTTTATGTTGGAAATCTTTCACTGACTGAATCACGTTGTGAGGGCTTCAGGACTTGCGTTACTCGTGAAGTAAAGACACATAAGGAGGTGTTGGCATGATTGAATTAAGAGAAGAATTGAAAAGTGATGTAGAGGGAATTGATAACATCGTAAGGAATGCATTTGATGGAGAAGACGAAGTTGCATTAATTCACCGGATTAGGAATTCGCAGCACTATATTCCAGAATTAGCACTGATCGCGCTTCATAATCGAACGACTCCGGTTGGGTACATTCTATTAAGTGAGATCGAAATCGAAGCAGAGGATACCATCACATCCCTTGCTCTTGCGCCAGTCTCTGTCTCTCCTCCCTTTCAAAATGAGGGAATCGGAACGTTCATGATCAATGAAAGCCTCAAGCGAGCGACTGCCCTTGGCTATCGCCATGTCATTGTTCTTGGACACAGCGCTTATTATTCAAAGTTTGGTTTTATACCGGCTTCTGAGAAAGGGATAACCGGTCCGTTTAAAGAGGCAGGAGATTCCTTCATGGTAAAAGAACTTAAGAAAGATGCGTTGCCTAAAGAAGGACACGTACATTACCCAGCGGCATTCGGTATATAAAAAAACGTATGTCACTTTGGACATACGCGTTTAGAAATCAAAGATTGAATCTTCATTTGCATCATCATCCTGCATCGGCTTTGATGGAGATTGGATGGGCTGCACTGGAGCCGTGTAAGCTGGTTTCTTTGGAGAAGGGGTAGGCGCTTCTTTCATACCATTTGACGCCTGTAAAAGCATCTCGCAGTATGTTTTAATTGCGATAAGATCTTCACGGATTCCATTGACATCGGCATCATTTTCTTCAACATTATAAGTAAGCTGTTTCATTTTGCTATTCATCTGTTGAACAAGTTGTTCAATAGGGATATCCTTCATATATGCATACTCCTTTTTCATTAGGAAGGGATTCTTGCTTTAAGTGTACCAGAAACAAAAAGGAAATAAAAAATCAACGTAGGAGGAATTTATTTCATGGAAACATTAAGTGACATTCTAGAATTCAATAAGAAATTTGTTGAGAACAAGGATTATGAACCTTACATAACGTCAGGTCTTCCTGATAAGAGAATGGTGATCCTTTCTTGCATGGATACTCGTTTAGTCGAGCTGCTTCCTCGTGCGATGAACTTAAAGAATGGCGATGTGAAGATGGTTAAGAATGCAGGAGCTTATGTAACAGATCCACTTGATAGCGTTGTTCGCTCCATCCTAATCGGTGTGTACGAACTTCAAGCTGATGCTGTTCTTGTCATCGGTCATCATGACTGCGGCATGGGTAAAGTTGATCCTGCAAAACTTCGCGATAAAATGGCGAGCAACGTTTCAAAAGAAGTGGTTTCAACACTCGAACATGCAGGCATCGATGTAGAAAATTGGCTGCAAGGTTTTTCCACTGTTCAAGATGGCGTTCGCCAAAGTGTGGAAACGATCAAAAACCACCCTCTGTTGCCAGAAGGAACGCCCGTTCACGGTTTAGTGATCGATCCGAAGACTGGAAAGCTTGATCTTGTAGAAAAATAAAAGTAAGAAAGCTCACTCGATCGAGTGAGCTTTTTCTTATTGGGATGCAAGAAGATCTGCGAACGCCTTCCCATAAGGTGGTAGATCTGGCGGACGTCTTGCGGATACAAGATGGCCATCTACGACAACCGGTTCGTCGATCCATGTTGCTCCTGCATTCTCCATGTCGTCACGGATGCCTGGAGTACTCGTCACTTTCTTCCCTTCAAGGATACGTGCAGAAATCAGCACCCATCCTGCGTGACAAATCTGACCGATCGGCTTCTTGTTCTCTTCCATATGCTGCACCATCTTCAACACCTCAGGAAAGCGGCGAATCTTGTCCGGTGCCCATCCACCCGGTACGAGGATGGCGTCATAATCTGAAGGGTCGATGTCGCTGTATGCATAGTCAGATACAACGGGAACCCCATACTTTCCAACATACTTCTCTCCAGCATTTTCACCTACATAATGAACGGTTGCACCTTCCTCGATCAATCTGTAGTAAGGATACGTTAGCTCAAGGTCTTCAAATTCATGATGAACGAGACTGATTACTTTTTTATTTGATAAACGCATACTTTCACCTCCACCTTAACGATATACCATTTTGTGCTCATTTCAAAACGACGGGTTTCTTGAAACCTTTTGAGGGTATTAAAAACGTAATGTAACCATTCCCTCGGTGTGTATTTTTTCCCATAGTCTGAACATACCTTTCAACATATGACTTTGGGATAAACAGCGGCCATAGTAAGGTCTTAAAAATTGGGGAGACTATTTAGTACTAAAGGAGAGATCGTCATGGATGCTGGTCTAATACTTGAATACGCATGGGTGCTTCTTGTCTTGATTGGGCTCGAAGGCATACTTGCAGCAGATAACGCGCTTGTAATGGCAATCATGGTCAAGCATCTTGAACCAAATAAGCGTAAAAAAGCTCTTTTCTATGGTCTAGGCGGTGCCTTCGTTTTCCGATTTGGTTCACTCTTCATCATTTCCTTCTTAGTTGATATTTGGCAAGTGCAGGCGATCGGTGCACTTTATCTGTTATTCCTTAGCATCAATCACCTCGTGAAGAAGTTCTTACTAAGCGATGATAAGAAGAAAACAAAGAAAGAAGATAAACCGAACAACGAAGGGTCAGGATTCTGGACGACGGTACTTAAGGTAGAGCTAGCTGATATTGCGTTTGCAGTTGATTCCATTCTTGCTGCAGTAGCGCTTGCACTCACTCTTCCCACCACAAACTTTCCAAAAGTCGGTGGGTTAGATGGTGCTCAATTTGCAGTTATTCTTACCGGTGGAATTATCGGACTGATCATCATGCGATTCGCAGCAAATTATTTCGTTAAACTTCTCCACCGTAAACCAGGACTTGAAACAGCTGCGTTCATCATCGTAGGTTGGGTCGGTGTAAAGTTAGCGATCTATACGCTCGCTCACCCGAGTCTCGCTATTCTTGAAGAATCCTTCCCGAAAGAACCAGCATGGAAAATCACGTTCTGGGGCGTCCTCGTCGCGATTGCTCTTGGAGGATGGTTCCTCTCTTCTGAGCGTGATGAGAGTGAACGTGAAGACGAAAACGAAGATACCTTAGAAGAAGAAAGTGAAAAAGCGAAAGACTTTTCATAAAAAACAGGTGCCACGCTGGCACCTGTTTCCTGTTTAACTTAAAAACGCTTCTCTAATTTCTTCCATTCTCTTTTTGTTCACACCCATGTCTGAATAGCCCATACGTGATGCGGAACGAAAGTGCACGGTTTTCGAGGTTTCATCAAGGTAAAATTCAATATCATCAACAAACTTAAAAAGCTTCGATTTTTCTTCAGCTCTTATGTAGTTTGCTTCTTCTTTTACGATTTTCGTACGTTTTCTGTTTTGTAAAATGCTTTTCAGTTTCGCTAGCGCTTCTCCTTCTGTCACGCTGTATGAAAATGATTCCATCTTATTCTTTTCATCTTCGCTCTGAGTTGAAACACAGTTTGGTTTATTCGGACAAGGTGCTAACTTGCCATCTCTTGCACCTAATTGCTCTCCGCTCATCGGTTTCGCCTCCTTTTCTATCGTTCTTCTTTGTTATACCCTTTTACGGCTCGTTATGCACTTATTGTAACCAATTTATCAGCACAACTCTCCATACGATGTTTATTTCTTCAGCAGAGCGTCTATATTACCTATGAATTCAGATATCGAAGGAGGCATTTGACCATGAGTAGACCATTAGTACGAGAATACCAGAACGATGAGAAGCTAAAGGCTGACATTGAAGAGCTAAGCAACATCGGAATTTCAAAGGATGCTATCTACGTCCTCTCTCACGACGATGATCGTACAGAGCGCGTTGCAGACGGTGTAGATGCCAATACGATCGATCGAAAAGAAATGGGTCTGAAAAGCCTGAAGAACGTATTCAGTAGAAAAGGCGATGAACTGCGAAACAAGATGGAAGAGATCGGCTTCTCCAAAGAAGAAGCAGAACGATATGAATCAGAAATGGATAAAGGAAAAATCTTTATGTTCGTTACGGATACGGACAAAGTAGCGCAGTGGAAGTAGAGATGAAACGGAGCTTGGCAGGTGCCGGGCTCCGTTTTTTGATTTGTGACAAGCAGATGGGTGCTCACAATAAAAAATATTTATAAAGATATTGGACAGTTAGGGGTCTGCCAACTCTTCATTCTGCATATATTTGTATGGCAATAAAAAATTCTTCTTTCAAAGGGAGTGCTGATTATGTTGGATCGTACATTGCTTTTCGTAGCTGCTATGATTGCTGGTTTTGCAATGCTTCGATTATCTGAGGCTGATTCTTTCCTTTCAAGTCTCAACCCGGTATTCGAAGTGGTTGGATACTTAGCGGCGCTGCTATTTGCACTTGTGTTGATCTACAAAGGCATCAGGGCTGTTCTTCCGTCAAAATCGTAAGCGCTTACCTACTCTTGAAAGAAAGAAAAAAAGCGGGGTTCCAAGCCCCCGCTTTTTTCATGCTTATTTAGGTGAAATCATTTCTTCAGGTCGTACGATATCATCGAACTGCTCAGCTGTCAGATGACCACTTTCAAGTGCAGCTTCACGAAGTGTCGTACCATCCTGGTGAGCCTTCTTCGCAATACTCGCTGCATTCTCATATCCGATATGAGGGTTCAGTGCCGTAACGAGCATCAGTGAGTTCTTTAAGTATTCACCGATCACTTCTTCGTTCGGTTCGATACCGACCGCGCATTTGTCGTTGAAAGACTTCATGCCGTCTGCAAGCAGTCTTGCAGATTGAAGGAAGTTATAGATGATAACGGGTTTGAAAACGTTTAGCTCAAAGTTTCCTTGGCTTGCAGAGAAACCGATCGTCGCATCGTTCCCCATCACTTGAGCTGCTACCATCGTAAGAGCTTCACTTTGTGTTGGATTCACTTTACCAGGCATGATCGAGCTTCCTGGCTCATTTGCTGGAATCGTTACTTCGCCGATACCACAGCGTGGACCACTCGCTAGCCAGCGCACATCGTTTGCGATCTTCATCAGATCTGCCGCTAGTGCTTTCAGTGAGCCGTGTACATGAACGATTTCGTCATGACTCGTAAGTGCATGGAATTTGTTAAGCGCAGAACTGAACGTACGATCAGTCATCTTGCTGATTTCTTCTGCAACCATGTCACCGAAATCAGGATGAGCGTTAAGGCCCGTACCGACTGCAGTTCCGCCGATCGCAAGTTCCTTCATGTACTTCACGCTTTCAAGAAGCATGTTTTCACACTTCACGAGCATGCGATGCCAGCCGCTGATTTCCTGTCCAAGCGTAAGAGGCGTTGCATCCTGTAAATGCGTACGACCGATCTTGATGATGTGATCGAAATCTTGCATCTTCTGATAAAGCGTTTCTTTTAATTCGATCAGATTTGGATAAAGGTGATCTTCTACTGCCAAAACAGCTGCTACATGAAGCGCCGTTGGGAATGTATCGTTCGATGATTGTGATTTGTTCACATCATCGTTCGGGTGAACTGTCGCGTCACTACCTTGTTCTTTCAATATTTCATTCGCACGGAATGCGATGACTTCATTCATGTTCATATTCGATTGTGTGCCGCTTCCTGTTTGCCAGACAACTAGCGGGAAGTGCTCGTTATGTTCTCCGTTGATCACTTCGTTTGCAGCTTGTACGATCGCATCGGCTTTTACATCTTCAAGCTTTCCTAGACGCTGATTCGCTAGTGCAGCACCTTTTTTTAGGATAGCGAATGCTTTCACAACCTCGATCGGCATTTGTTCGTTACCGATTTTAAAGTTTTCTTTGCTTCGTTGCGTTTGTGCACCCCACATTTTGTCTGCTGGTACTTTTATTTCTCCGATTGTGTCGCGTTCAATTCTATAATCCATTGTGATCCTCCTTTAAGTAAAAGACTAACAAGATTCACTTCCATAAAAAGAAGGCTAAACCTTCTCACTTTTTTATGACGACGCTTTCATCATATCATATTTTTACGAAGGTATCGTTACAATTTACATACAAAAAAAGATGTCGAGAAAGTCTTAAGAACCTTGGTGCTGATGGATTTGCGCTCCAGGATACTCGCTTTCCGCGGGGCGGGCGGTGTGCCTCCTCGGCGCTCTGACGCGCGCCTGTGGGGTCACACCTGTCCCGCTAGTCCCGCAGGAGTCGAGCATCCTTCCGCTCCAATCAACGGTAATTTACTGTTTCAATTGTGAAAAAACCATTAATAAAAAGGTAGACAATTATTGTAGATAACACCTTCTAAATGACTTTAACTTTGTGTCATAGTGCTTTGTTTAACATAGAATCTTTAGATTCCGATCCATATGAAAGACAATACCAAACACTTTTTCACATAAAAAAGCCGCTCAAAATGAGCGGCTTTTCAAATTACGCGTTCGCAACTTGCTTTTTATCTTGGTCGTCTCGTTTGATTACAAATTGTAGAACGAGTAGTGCGATGAAGAGACCTAGGCCGTAAAGGTCTGTAGATCCTTCAGGGTAGATCAACATAATACCAGCAGCTACGCCAGCGATGCGTTCGATGGCATGCGTTCTTCTGTACCAGTATCCGATCATACCTGCACCGATACTGATCATACCAGTTAGTGATGTGAACAGTACCCACAGAAGTTCTTGCCACGTTGTATCGATCATCATGAGCTCCGGCGATAGCACGAAGATGTATGGAATGATAAACGCGGCGATGGCGAGTTTGGCTGAATTGACCCCGGTTCGGAGCGGCTCACCCCCAGATACACCAGCTGCAGCAAAGGCCGCAAGTGCTACTGGTGGCGTAATATCAGCTACGATACCAAAGTAGAATACAAACATATGAGCAGATAGTTCAGGCACAGATAGCACAATTAGTGCTGGTGCCGCTATCGTTGAGGTAATAACATAGTTCGCCGTTGTCGGTGATCCCATCCCAAGGATGAGTGATGCGATCATCGTAAAGAACAGCGTGAGCAATATGTTTTCACCAGATAGTGAAACTAGGCTGTTTGCAAGTTTCAACCCAAGTCCTGTTAACGTTACAACACCGACGATCATACCTGCGGCTGCCGTTGCAGCTGCTACACCGAGTGCGGTACGTGCACCGTTTGCTAGCGCGTCGATGAAGTCACCGATTCCCATTCTCGTTTCTTTGTTGATCGCACCAACAATGATCGACGTTAAGATCGCATAAAGAGCGGCTCTTGTAACAGACGTACCTGACATCAAGAAGAAAATAACAGCTGCGATTGGAAGCAGTAGATAGATTTTCATCAATACTTGCTTACGATCTGGCATTTCATCTTCTGTAAGACCACGTAGTCCGATACGCTTCGCTTCAAAGTGGGTCATAATCCAAATTCCCGTAAAATAAAGAGCTGCTGGGATTGCTGCTGCTTTTGCAATTTCCCAGTACGTGATGCCCCCTCCAATGAATTCGACCATTAGGAAGGCTGCGGCACCCATGATCGGTGGCATGAGCTGTCCACCAGTCGAAGCGGCCGCTTCAACACCACCAGCGAATTCCTTTTTGTAACCGAGACGTTTCATCATCGGAATTGTGAACGAACCTGATGTCACAACGTTCGCAACCGAGCTTCCACTGATCGTTCCCTGTAGTGCACTAGAGAAGATCGCAACTTTTGCAGGTCCACCGACTCTTTTTCCTGCAATCACGAGCGCAAGGTCATTGAAGTACTGCCCCACGCCAGTTTTGACGAGAAAAGCTCCGAATAGGAGGAAGAGGAAGATGAACGTTGCCGAAACGCCTAGTGGCGTTCCGAGTATCCCCTCTGTTGTAAAATACATCGAGCGGATAATACGATCGATGCTCAGTCCTCTATGCTGTAAGAACCCAGGCATATATGGTCCTAAATAAGCATAAAGAAGGAAGATCGATGTAATGATGGTGATTGGCAGTCCCACGACACGTCTCGTTGCCTCAAGGACGAGAACGATTGCTAAAAATCCAACGATTAAATCAAGCGTCGTCAAACGACCAACACGAAAAACAAGTTCTTCGAAATTGAGCGGCCAGTACATACCGACATAAACACCGACGAGCGCAAGCAGTCCATCATACCAGGCTACTTGAAACCTTCTTTTCTTATCCTTAAGACGCTTCTTTGAAGCAGGAAACAATAAGAAGATCAGACCAAGTGCAAAAGCTAAGTGGATGGAACGCTGCAGTTGAGCGGTAAAAACTCCAAATATTGCAGTATACAATTGGAATACAGAGAATCCAACGAGTCCAATAACTGAAATCCACCCTAGAACGCCGGTAAGCGTACGGTGTCCTGCTTCTGGGTCGAATTTCGCCATTAAGTCCCTGGATTGTTCTTCTGTAAATTCTTCGTTTTCTTCACGATCTATTGGTTTATCTTTTTCTTTGTCTTTGTCACTCAAGCAAATTAACTCCTTTCATCCACTTCCACAAACTTATTGTTCCCGATTCCATGTGAAGCCATGAGCCAGGTTCAATAACCTTGCTGAGCTTCACTTCTTGATCTTCCACAAGAAGCGTATGATCTGCTACGACTTTACCCGTACGCAAGTCGATCGATGGAAGTTCACGGTTCATGTCTTTAATTTTGTAACCCTCTTCGTCTTGAATAAACCGCTCTCCTTCACCCGCATTCGCCGGCATTCCAACTGCAAAGTTTTCATATGAAAGTTCATATTGAACAATCGTGCCGTCCTCTGAAATGTAGTAAGACTCTAAGACGGGTGTGCGGTGTACAGAGTGCGTGTAGCGGATATCAAAATCTTCCGGGGCAGAATCGATCGGAATATAAGCTAGAAACTTACCTGTCTTTCCATTCTCAAGACCCATCACGGTAAAAAAGGGGTACGTAAAAACAACCATAATCAGAACGATCGCCAAGCCTGTGTGAAACAGAAACTGTCTGGTTGAGGTTGATAGTATCATTGTAAGAAGACGCAGGCTGCTAGCAGCCTGCGTCCATCACATCCTTTTTTATAGATTATAAAGAAGCTTACTCGCTTTTGACTCCTTTTTCATCAAAATACTTCTTTGCACCTGGGTGAAGATCGATTCCTACACCGTTAAGTGCACTATCAGCTGTGATGAATTCACCTTTAGCATGTGTAATTTTATCTGCGTTGTCGAAAATAGCTTTCGTCATGTTGTAAACATACTCTTCATCAAGGTCAGAACGAGCAACAAGCATTGCAAGTACTGCAACAGTTGTTGTATCTTCTTCAAGTCCATAAGTACCGCTCTTGATTGTGTCTTCTGCATAATAAGGGTACTTCTCGATCAACTTATCGATCATTTCTTGCTCGATCGGTAGTACGTTAACAGGTTTCACTGCAGACAACCCTTCTACTGCACCAGTTGGCGTTCCAGAAGTAATGAATGCTGCATCGATGTTACCATCTTGGATTCCTTCAGTAGACTCATCGAATGCAAGGTGCTGTGCATCGATGTCGTCCATCGTGATGCCATGAACTTCAAGAACTTGCTCAGCGTTTGCATATGTTCCACTTCCAGGTGCTCCAACAGAAACCTTCTTACCTTTAAGATCTTCGATTGAAGCGATTCCACTTTCCTTAAGTGTTACAACTTGAATCGTTTCAGGATAAAGCGTTCCGATAGCTTGTACATTATCAACTTTTCCATCTTCAAACATAAGCTCGCCCTTTGTCGCATAAGCAGCGATGTCTGTTTGAGTGAACGCAACATCTGCATCTCCGCTCTGAAGTGTCTGCATGTTTTCTACAGATGCACCTGAAGACTGTGCGTTAGCACTTTCAATGTCTGTGTTGTCTTGGATAGATGTGGCGATTTCTCCACCAAGCGGGAAGTATGTACCACCAGTACCACCAGTTAGTAGGCTTAATTCTTTAGGTGACCCACTAGCTCCATCGCCACCTCCAGATCCACATGCTCCAAGAATCATGGAGATCGATAATAATGCTACGAACAAACTGAATACTTTTTTCTTCGCCATTCATTTGTCCCCCTTTTGAAATTTTAGACACATTCCGAAAATAATTGTAACACATTTCTTTTGATTTTAATACAGTAAGGTGGTACAGAAGCCTTATATTCTACTGTTGTAAAACAATGGAAGCGCTTTATGATAGACTTTTGTGGATTTTACAAAAATTTTATTTCCCAATGTTTTAACTCGGGCTCTTTCTGAAACGTATTCGAGTTATAAATGAACGTCCACGGCATCGCACAACGTGGTGGAACGACGAGAGATGAATGTGAGAAACTATGTACAGCGACCAATTCACCTCTCTCACAATAGTGAAGAATTGTGTCATTCAGCTTCCATTCACAATCGTGGCCGTTCAAGACTAGGACGGTTGCAAGAAGTGAACCGCGATGATTGATGGCGACTCGTACTGGTGCGAACGCTACCGTATGTAACTTGATCGGATACTGCTTGTATATCTCATAGAAAAGCATTCGATCTTTCTCGGAAATCGTTCTCTCCCATTTCTCCTCAAACTTCAGCGTCATGATGAGGACTCCTTCTATAGTGACGTAATTCTTTTTGCTCTAGCATATAGAGATCATCGAGTACATCGTTGAGAGATAGAAGTTCGAAGATGATGATCATCTTATCATCAAAATGATGACGGGAAGTTGATGAGATCGTTCTTGTATCATCGAGCTCATGAAAAAGCTGATCAAGCTTTTCTATTTTCAAAAGATGTTCTTCCCCGATCTGATTCGTTGGATCATGGAAGGCTTTTGAGATCGAACATCCTGCATCGATGATCGTTTCATAGTCACCTTCATCAAACCCTTTTTTTGTATCGACGAAAAGCATGTTTCCAAGGTGATAGAGGATTTTCTGCATATATTCGAGCTTTTTCAGGATGACGGAAAAACTTCTCACTTCCTGCATGCTGTGGCGGCGATACTTCCATTCTTCCCTTTGGTATTCAATCAATTGATACGTTCGTTGAAGTTCGCGACTTACGCGTTGGTACACCATGTTTTGCTTTCGTGCGTGCGGAAGGTCTTTCATAATTTGATCAAGAAGGTCGCCGGCACTGTGATACAGCCCTTCAACGCTCTGGTTGATCATCGAGTGAAATTTTGGAGGCATAACAAAATAGTTTACCGCAGTGGACACGACAATCCCGATCAACGTTGTACTGAGTCTCAGTACGAAGGTCGTCATATGATCCCCCGTCGCATCTGGAACCATCGCAACGGCGGTAAGTGTTGCGACGAGCATACCCGAATCGAGATGGAGTTTGTGACATGCGATGAGTGTAAGTGTCGCTGCTAGTGCATAAGTAAAAGGAGATTGGTGGAGGAACGACTCAAAGATCATCGCAAAGCCTGCGCCGATCGCCGCTGCTGGAAATCGTACGATTCCTTTTTTTATCGAGTCAGAAGCGGTGGGCTCAACCGTTACGATCGCTGTGATGACAGCAAAAAGAACAGGCAATCCAAGTGCATCGCAAATCCAAGCAGTAATGAACGCGGCAAGACCAGTTTTTAAAATTCGGCCTCCTACAAATTTGAATAATTTCTGTTTTAGATCCATCGTTAATCAGTCCATTTCTGTCCTTTCATTATATCTTACATAAGAGTTTACATAAACAACGCTTGGGCTTACTGTTACTTTATACCGTGTGAAAAGGAGAAACGTGATGACGCTATATATTGGCATCGACCTATCTGGTCCCTCTAATACGAAAGACACATCGATCAGTATCTTTTCAGGTGATGAAAGTAGAATTTGCTTCAACGAATTGATAGAAGGAGCGTCTGATGAGGAAATATACAAACGGTTTAGTAGGGAAAAGAAGCACATGGTGATTGGAATAGACGCCCCGCTCTCCTATCAACCCGGAGGAGGAGATCGCCCTGGTGACCGAGCACTTAGAAACTGTATTAAAGAAGCTGGTATGAAGAGTGGGTCGATCATGACACCTACGATGACCCGAATGGTCTACCTCACGTTGAGAGGAGTTGCTCTATCAAGGGGACTTGCTGCTTTAAACTCTAGTATCGTAGAGGTTCATCCAGGAGCAGCAGTTGGCCTTAGGATGCTAGATAAAGACGCTGTACTCACCTATAAAACGGACATCACTTCAAAGAAAAGAATTAATTCGTTCTTAGAACGTGAAGGTGTGCTCGCTATTCCGGAAAAAGCGCTTGAATCAACGCATTCGTTCGACGCTTGTCTTGCGGCTTATGCGGCATGGAAGTGGAACAACGGAAAATCCTCCTTCATATTCCCATCTAATCCCCCAATTCATCCATTCGAAATTGGATGCTAGCGTTAACAAACTCGTAAACTATTTTTCTATGTATAAAACGATTCCTTCTGGACAAACTAGCAATTAAGGTAAGTCATTTAGAGGAGGAAGTATGATGAAAAAGGAAGCTGTGTTCACGATTGCACCTTTTGAGACGTATTTAGAAAAGACCCAGAATGGAACTGAAGTGTATTACGAGTATGAGAAGTATGAACTGCTTTCAGGAAATCATAACGGCGAAGAAACGTATTTTATGATCGACTACCACACTGGATTAACGTATCACGTAGACAAACATTCGGCCGATAGGTTTCTTGCTTTGTATGAATCCGGGAACGTACAGTCATTACTAGAGGAAATGGTTTCGCGGATCACACCGAGTACGACACATACTTACAGCTAAAAGCCCTATAGCAGGGCTTTTTGTATGTTGCAAAAAACGCTGCGCTTAGTTGCGCAGCGTTTCCTGAAACACTTTAGGAACGATGTCTCGGAAGACCAAGTATATCAAACTAATGAAAAACGCTGTGATTGCCATTGCAAACGAAGGAAACACATCCCATTCTCTGTCCATGCCCCAACCGCTGAGCATCGCTCCTGAAAACGTTCCAATCATATAGCAAAACGGAATCCACCATTTCATTTTGATATCACCTCATAGGTGATATACCCGCATCCGACAAAAATTGAACCTCAATCAGAGCATTCCTTCGACATGTTTCTTCAATTCTAGTGGCTCTGTTTCTGGGGAATACCGTTTAACAACGTTTCCACTCTTATCGACAAGAAACTTTGTGAAATTCCAAGGAATGTCGCCGTGTTCGACTTCAGGTGCCTCGTACGTTAAATACTTGTACAGCGGGTGAGCATCGTCACCGTTCACATCGATTTTTGAGAACATAGGGAAATCAACGCCATAATTAAGCGAGCAAAACGATTGGATCTCTTCTTCAGAACCAGGTTCTTGACTACCAAACTGATTACATGGAAAACCTAGAATTTCAAAAGGTTGTTCTTCTAATGTTCGATAGAGCTCTTGAAGGCCTTCGTACTGAGGTGTTAAGCCGCATTTACTAGCCGTATTTACAATGAGAAGAACCTTCCCTTCATATTCTGATAGCTGAACATCGTTGCCTTCTATCGTTTTTACCGTAAATGAATGTACAGTCATCTTACCCCTCCTATTGGTTTACCTCTACACATACCATAAATTTAAGAGATTCACCAACAATCAGCGTGCTCTTGCAATAATTCCGTTATGAACTTTGATATAGCCGTTCCTTAAGATCTCGAATCCATTTTCGTAAGCGTATAGTCCCATCTGACGAATGTCCATCAATTCACGATACGTGTGGTTCATAATATCCGCCATAATGTGATAGTAGATTCTCGATTTCACTTGATTTCGTGGAGTCGTCATGATGACATAGCCGCTTGGCTTCACAAACTTCCTGTGCCATTCTAAGATGTCTGGCTTAAATTCGTCAGGAACGTGCTCTAGTAATCCAACACTTAACACAATATCAAACTCGTTTTGAAAATCGAGGTCACGAATATCTTTTACTAGATACGTAATGTTCATCTCGTCTTTGTACCAGACTTTCGTTGCGCCTGTTTGAGGATTCGTTCCAAGAAAAGGGTACGTGTTTGGAAATTTGCCGAAACGATCGGTTTTACAAAATGCATCATAATCCACCATCACGACTTCTCCTCCAGGATACATCGCATGAAGCTGCATCGCTTCGTACCCTTCAGCTGCCCCTAGAAATAGAATCCGCGGTTTTGACACATCCAATCCTTCAAACAACGCCCGCTTTCCTCTTGGATCCCAGATGCCGTCTTCGATTCGATGAACGTAATTCCATAGTGATAGTCGAATCATCTCGCCGAGCCCGTGCTTTACATCCTGCATTCGAAAACCTTTGAAACTATCTTTCAACTCTGCTTTGAGCCTGTACTGTTCTGCAGGGACATCTTGCATGAACAAACTGTGGAAGGAACGGTTAAAATGCTCCCAGGAGGTTTTAACAGGCATCGTCGTATCGTTTCTGTGTTCCCACTCCACACGATCCTTTGCAAGCTTCTTAACTTCGAACGGCCTTCCTACTTCTTTCCAGGACAGCTGTGACCAGTCGCTCACACCGGCATTGTGAAAGAGATCGCGTTTTTCATCACTACCTCTTCTGAGGTCAACACGGTAATGTGGCAAAAGCGCAGTGTACTCAAGGTCCTGTTCCGTAAACGGATGTTCCCTCGTTACAGAAGCGATTTCCAAAACTGTCACTCCTCTTTTTTTATGACTCTTTTCTAAAAGATTGTTGCAATAAGGAACCACACTTAGTTGATGGGAGCGCAAATCAACCACTCCTCTTATAGCAGCAAAGTTTACGAATAGAGCCATTTTTATTTATCATCTCACGGAGTTTCACTCGCTTCAACTATTATTCTGAATAATCAGACGTTTAAAACTGATTATTTTTGATCAAGAGGTGCTATAATTGTAGTGATTAATTTTACAGGAGTTGGAAAGATGAACGTTGTTGTTAGTACGCTGAACGCCAAATATATTCATACATGTCTTGCTCTACGCTACCTGAAAGCTTCTGCCGCACCGGAATTCGATGTAAAGATGGCTGAGTATACGATCAAAGACCCCGTTATGAATATTGTTAGTGACCTTCACTCCACGAAGCCCGATGTCCTCGGGTTCAGCTGTTATATATGGAATATTGAAGAAACGCTCCCAGTTATCGAGATGCTGAAAAAAGTGAACCCTTCTCTTAAGATCGTACTTGGCGGTCCTGAAGTTTCGTATGATGTATACGATTGGCTCGATCGGATCCCTGAGGTGGATTACATCGTCATGGGAGAAGGGGAAGCTACGTTTAAAGAGCTTCTAAAGCGTATTGAAGCTGGTGAGTCAGTAGACGACGTGAAAGGCATCGCTTTTCGAAAAGATGGAAAGAATCATATCAACCCTACTGCTGTGAAGCTTTCGTTGAGTGATATCCCTTCCCCTTTTCGCTTTGAAGAGGACCGCGCAGAATTAGGACGGCGTGTAACGTATGTAGAGACGAGTCGAGGGTGCCCTTATTCCTGTCAGTTTTGCTTGTCCTCCATCGAAGTGGGTGTTCGGTATTTTCCGGTCGAGCGCATGAAAGATGAACTTCTTTACTTGATGGATAACGGAGCAAAAACGATTAAGTTTGTTGACAGAACGTTTAACATCCGAAGAAATTACGCGATCGATCTGTTTCAATTCCTTATCGACCACCACCGACCTGGGTGCGTTTTTCAGTTTGAAATTACGGCAGACATCATGCGACCTGAAGTTTTGGAATTTCTTAACCGTGAAGCACCTCCTGGCCTGTTTCGTTTTGAAATCGGCATTCAATCTACGAACGATGCGACGAATGAGCTCGTGATGCGAAAGCAAAACTTCGAAAAGCTTGCGAGAACCATTACGATGGTCAAAGACGGTGGAAAGATCGATCAACACCTGGATTTGATCGCTGGACTCCCTGAGGAAGATTACAACTCGTTTCGTAAAACGTTCAACGATGTCTTTGCATTTCGACCAGAAGAGCTACAGCTTGGTTTTCTAAAGATGTTAAGAGGCACCGGGGTTCGGATTAATGCAGCAAACCATGGTTACCTCTACATGGACCACGCTCCGTATGAAATACTAGGAAACAATGTATTGTCCTTTGATGACATCATCCGAATTAAGCAGGTTGAAGATGTGTTAGAAAAGTACTGGAATGATCATCGCATGGATCGTACGATCGAGTACCTTGTCACAGAGGTTTTCGATTCTCCGTTCGATTTTTTCCAGGAGTTTGGAAGCTACTGGGAAGAAAACGGATGGTCTCGGATCGGTCATCAGCTTGAAGATCTGTTTAAAAGACTTGCGACCTTCCTTAGGAGCCGAGCACCTGAACAAATCGATCAGATCATTGCTCTTATGAAGATCGATTACTTAACGAACGCTAAAACGAAACCACGAACGGTTTGGTGGGAAAATCGTCTTGAGAAAGCAACTCAGCTATCTCTTCTTCATACACTTGCAGATACGCCTCAGTTACTTGGGGAAAGGTTCAAATCGTTGAGCCTTACACAGAGAGAACTTCAAAAGCATACGATCGTCGATACGATGATAAATAACGGTGAAAAGAAGCTTCTTGTTGTTTACTATGATCCGAAAACCTCAAGAAGTGAACTCTTTCAGTCATCTCTTCCATCTCAGCACTCTGTTTCATAAACGAAACTAGCATTTCGTACGTTACGAAATGCTTTTTTTGTTGCCGTTCTGTCGACATTCTTCGAGCATATGTGAGTGGTGCCTGTCACCTGTCATTTAAAGGATTATGTTGTTAGGGGACGAATTAATTAAGTAAACCTTGTCGGGGCTCAGTCCGACACGATGGAGGGATAAGATGTCACTAGTAGATTTGGATGCCGTTTCCCTGTCAAAGAAGATTGCAAGTAGAGAAGTTTCGTCTTCTCAAGTTGTCAAAACGTATATCGACCAGCTTAAATCGATCAACCCTACTCTGAACTGTCTGGTTGAAGACCGTTTTGATAAGGCACTCGAAGAAGCCAAACTTGCAGACTATACTCTTGCAACTAAAAAGGCAGAAGGTCGTTTGTTCGGTGTTCCGATCAGTGTGAAGGAATGCTTTCACGTGGAGGGGATGTACACAACCGGAGGACTTAGCTATCGTACAACACATCGTGAAAAGCAAGATGCCCACGTTGTGAAACGCTTAAAGGACGAGGGTGCGATCATTTTAGGTAAATCGAATACTCCGCAGCTTTGTTTTTGTCAGGAGACGGATAATAAACACTATGGAAGGACAAACAATCCCTGGGACATCACTCGAACGGCTGGGGGATCAAGTGGTGGCGAGGCAAGCTTGATCGCTGCAGGAGGTGCAGCTGTTGGAATCGGATCAGATATCGGAGGATCAATTCGGATACCTGCTCATTTTAATGGTGTCATAGGGTTCAAGTCTGGTAATCGCCAAGTATCCCACGAAGGAACCTTTCCTTTCGTTCACATTCGTGAACAGGAGCGGATGCTTGGGATTGGGGCGATAAGTAAATCCGTTCGAGATGCACGATTGATCAACCAGATCATCTCAGATGAACGTTCGGAAACATCTAGCTTGGATGAATTTAAACTCGTTTTCCCAACTCCTCATCACCGTATTCCGATTAACCGTGAGACGTTTCAGCTTCTCTCGAGTATTCGTGATACATTTACAGAAGAAATCGACACCGAGCAGAATAACCCTCCATTCTTTAATGAAGCAGCACTTCTTTGGCAACAGATCATGTCGATCGACGGTGGCGCATCTCTTGCTAAACTTATGAGTGAAGATGGAAGCGCCGTACCGATTGCAGAATACATGAAGGAGAAGTTTTTCAAAACCTCTTCTGTTCATTCCTACTTATCTTGGGCATTAATCGGAGCAAAACTCTTTAAGCCGAATCGAAAACAGACGGACAACATCATTATGATGATCACCCGTGGTGAGGATCTCATTCAAGAGTATTTAGATAGACGTATACTAGTATTGCCGGTCTATCACACACCTGCTCCGCTGCATGGTGAACTATACCAAGAAATCTTCTCCATCAGAAGAACATTCTTAAACTATATGCCCTACGTTGCATACGCAAACGTATGGGGACTCCCCTCGCTCGTGGTCCCGATCGGAACGAGTAAAGAAGAAGGTTTACCAATCGGTGTTCAGCTTGTTAGTCGAAATGGAAACGAAGAAGCACTTTTTCAAATGGGAGAGAAACTTGAAGAGAAGTTTGGAGGATACAGAAGGTGTGATGCGTTCGATCAGCATTTGAATGAAGAAGCTGAAGCAGAACTCGTTTAATAGCTTACTAAGAGAGAGAAGGAATATTGTTGTCTACTTCCCAACAAAAAAAGTCGTATGTGGCGATCGCAATTGCGGTTGCTTTTATTTCAACATCAGCGGTTATGGTTAAGCTAACGTCCGCTCCTGCCTCGATCATCGCGATGTACCGCCTGATCTTTGCGACTTGCTTGATGGTGCCCCTCGTAATCTTCCGGTACCGAGGCGAGTTCAAACGAGTTAGCAAAAGAGACTGGGTTTTTGGAACCCTTGCAGGCATTAGCCTCGCTTTTCATTTTATACTTTGGTTCGAGTCACTCAACTACACTTCAGTTGCAAGTTCTGTAGTACTCGTAACGCTTCAGCCATTATTTGCTTTTATCGGAACTTATCTATTTTTTAAAGAAAAACTATCTTGGCCTGCAATTGTTGGTGGAATGACCGCCATTGCAGGTTCTATTGTGATTAGCTGGGGAGATTTCAGAGTGAGCGGCATCGCCCTTTTCGGGGACATGCTTGCCCTCACTGCTTGTGCGATGGTGACGGGTTATTTGTTATTCGGTCAAAACGTTCGGAAACGACTGGACCTTATCCCGTATACATTCATCGTATATGGAATCGCAGCCATCACACTCATCCTCTATAATGCTGTACTCACGTACCCCTTCATTGGTTACGCAGGATCAGATTGGATGATGTTTGTTCTTTTAGCGGTCTTTCCTACTTTACTAGGACATTCACTATTAAACTGGTCAGTGAAATGGGTCAGTGTTAACGTTATCGCCATGAGCATTCTATTTGAGCCCATCGGAGCTAGCATTCTTGCATATCTCCTGCTCGGCGAGACACTGCACCTCCTGCAGTGGGTAGGAGGCGGGATCATTTTGACTGGACTCTTCATATTCACAAGAACGTATCAGCGAGAGGTCCTATATGATGAGCACACAGTTCGACAGAGTTCAACATAAACCGGGTGGTACCTGTCACTTCATCTTAGGGCATGTTTTGCAGCAGCGGCCGTCATCTGACGCTTGATCGAAAAGGCAACAGGTTCTTCGAAAGCGTTGTTTGCCGTTCGCTGTTTCTTCTTTTTCTGTGTGATATTGAATGAATGGATTCACGCCACACGTAAAGCTCGTGCACTGAAACTCTTTTAGTAGATAGTGAAAATCTTCTTGGATCCTAGCTAGTTGTTCTTCGCCTGCATCCTTCTGAAGCTCCGTTTCGTACAACCAAAATAAATAGATCGCAGCATTTTCCCATAGAATCGTAGGTGAAAGTTTTGTAGATCCTACGATGGTCTCGATAAGTGGAGCAAGGTTTTTATTGATCAACTCATCAGCAAGTTTTGCTCTCATCTCGCTTCTCGTTGCTGATTTACTCATCGTGTCATTCGGCAGAACAAAGTTCATCATCCATGGTGTCGTACTTGTATCGACGTTGTACTTAAGCATTTCTGGCCCAGCGACAATAGGCTTATTCCATTTCGTGAACGAATACAAGAAAGGGACGAGAAGCATGAATGCATATCGCTTTACAAACTGCGATCCTGCGACGATCAAGGAAGGAAAGTGGCCTTCATCTACAAGTTTCTGAAGGAAACGTTTCAGATGATCTGCATCAAGTAGATCTTTCACTTCTCCGAGTTGACCGGTAGCTGAAGGGTCCACTCCAACATGTAGTCTTAGCTTCTCAAGTATCGCCTTTTCTTCATTACTAAACGTTTGCGGTTTGGCTAGCATGAATGTTTCTCCCCTTTCCATGTGGTACACATAATGGCGTCCCAAAGAGCGGATCCTCTAGTATGTTGCAGTCCAGTCCGAATACATCCTTCACAAGGTCGACTGATATAATATCCTCAGGTTTTCCTTGGTCATAAATCCCTTTATCTTTCACTGCGATAATGTGGTCTGCATACCTGCACGCAAGGTTCAAGTCATGCAGAACCATAACGATCGTACGGTTATCGCGTCTGTTTAATTCAAACAAGAGATCCAGCACTTCGACCTGATGAGCAAGGTCGAGGTACGTTGTTGGTTCATCTAACAGAATAATATTTGTATCCTGAGCGAGTGTCAGCGCGATCCACGCTCGCTGTCGCTGTCCGCCTGACAGAGAATCAACGCTCCGCTCTGCTAATTCTTCAAGATTCGTAGACTTTAATGCTCTCTGGACGGCTTCCTCATCTTCTTCCTTCCACTGATTCAACCAGCTTTGATATGGATAGCGCCCTTGCTTGACGAGTTGAAGCACAGTAAGACCTTCAGGTGCAACCGGACCTTGAGGAAGAATAGCCATCTTACGTGCGATCTCTTTCGTATGCATGCTTGAAATTGCTTCTCCATCAAGCACAACTCCACCAGAATGTGGTTTTAAGAGACGCGCTAAACTTCTCAGTAGCGTTGATTTCCCACATCCGTTCGCACCGATCAATACACTCAGTTCCCCTTCAGGAATAAGCAAATTCAAATCTTCTATAACGGTATGTTCACCGTATCCCAATGTAAGGTCTTTTGTCTGCAAAGCATACATGGCTTTCACCTCGTCAATTTATAAGTTTCTAGAGCGATAGAGTAAGTAAACAAAGTAAGGGGCTCCGATCGCTGCTGTAAACACACCCGCTGGAACTTCTAGAGGTGAAAACAGCGTCCTACCGATCAAATCCGCAATGATGACAAGCATACTTCCTACCAGTGCTGAGGCAGGAACGAGGACACCAAAGGACGCCCCGACTAGTTTTCTTGCAATGTGTGGTGCCATCAAGCCAACAAAGCCGATTCCTCCTGCAAATGCGACTGCACCACCAGCAAGCCCAGTACTGATAAACAAAAGAACGATTCGGTCTCTCATGAGAATGGCCCCTGCGCCTTTTGCGACATCGTCACCTAGCTCCTGGAGGTTAACGCGCCTTGAATACACCATCAACACGAGTAGTAATATCGCGACCCATGGGAGAAGAGTGAGAACATCCTTCCCATTCGTCCCATGAACACTCCCTGTAATCCATATATTTGCATCTGAGGCTCTGTAAATAGGTCCAACAATCATGAGAAGCGTCGTGAGTGCTTGAAGAACGGCGGCAAGCCCTATTCCGATCAACACAAGCCTGATTGGAGAGATCCCATTTTTATATGAGAGAACGAACACGAGAAATCCAGTTGCGATTGCACCAATAAATGAAGCAAGAGGCAGCCATTGGATACTGACAGTAAGGGCGTTTGCTCGATCGCTAAAAATCGTCAAGAAGCCAATCGTTGCAAGAGCTCCTCCCCATGTGATCCCTAGTATATCTGGTGAAGCGAGCGGGTTCCGTATCATCCCTTGCAGAATGGCTCCAGAAACAGCTAACGCTCCACCTGCAAGGATCGCCATGGCTACTCTAGGAAAACGAAACTGTTTTACTACGAGTTCATTCATCTCAGTTCCATATCCAAAAAGCGCTTTTCCAACTTCAACAGGCGTCATAAAGATCTCACCGACTCCTATACTGATCAGCCCTGCTAAGATAACGAATAAACCGAGGATGAATGTCATCCACACTGCTCTTCGATCGATTAAATATGAAAATAATTTCGTTCTGAAGGAAGCATATTTCATCATAGCTTTGTAAACTCCCTTCGAGCGATATAGATAAAGAACGGAGCTCCGATGACAGCGGTCAGCACCCCAACAGGTGCCTCTAGTGGCATGATGACATACCGTGCTGCAATATCTGCTAGTAACAGGAGAACTGCCCCAAAGATAGCGCTGTATGGAATCACCCAGCGATAGTCAAAACCTACAACATAGCGCGCTAGATGGGGTACGACGATTCCGATCAAGCTGATGGGGCCCGCGATCGCAACCGATCCTCCCGCAAGCAAGACGATAAAGATGGCTGCCATCACTTTTACAAGAAGCGTTCGCTGTCCAAGCCCAACCGCAACATCTTCTCCCATAACGAGTGTGTTGATTTTTGAACTGATCAGAATGGAGCCGATCAAGCCGATACAGATGTAAGGCAAAACCGAAATTAGAATGGAAAGACTGCGTCCTTCAACAGATCCTGCTAACCAAAAAAGAACGTCTTCTAGCGCTTTCTCGTTCAGTACGAGCATCCCCTGTGTTAGAGAAGAGAACATCGCAGCGATCGCTGCCCCAGCGAGCGTTAGCTTCATTGGAGTAAGACCTTCTCTTCCTAATGATCCAAGCGCATACACGATGACTGAAGCAACCGCTGCTCCTAAAAATGCTAGCCAGCTAAACACTGTGAGTGAGGACACAGAAAAAAACGTCACTGCAATGACGATCATAAAGCTCGCTCCTGCATTCACACCTAGTATTGAAGGAGATGCAAGAGGGTTTCGTGTGATCGCCTGCATCAGTGCACCAGCTACCCCAAGACTAGCTCCTACCGTCGCTCCTATAAAAGCTCGTGGCACGCGGTTTTCTCTTATAATGATATGTTCATTACTTCCATCAAATTTAGTGAATGACTTCCAGGCCGTTTCCCAGGAAATGCTCGTTAGACCGTAGACAACGCTCATCGCCATCAAGATCATTACGATAATTACTCCAAAAGCAATTCCCAGCCACCTTAACGTCATAGGTTTTATGCTTGTCATTTTATTAGTCCCTTTCTAAACCTTCCAAATTAAGTGTAGAAAAAGTTTGAAAGCGTGTCAATGATTTTGAGAATCACTATCAATTAAATGTTGACACATGTTTGACAATTAAGTATCATAAACATCGTAAATGAAAATGATTATCAATTCTACATAAGGGGGGTACAAGCTATGCTTAAAAAAGGATGGATGATTACGTTACTAGCAGTCATGATGATCCTTGCAGCTTGTGGAACTAACGGAGGAAATACAAATAACCAGGAATCAACAGGAGATGACTCTTCTGAAAGCTCAGAAACTCGTACAGTGGAACACGCAATGGGTGAAACCGAAGTGCCTGCTGAACCAGAGAAAGTCGTTATTCTAACAAATGAAGGGACAGAAGCTCTTCTTGCACTAGGTGTAACACCAGTTGGTGCCGTTCAATCTTGGTTAGGGGATCCTTGGTACGAACATATCTCTGAAGATATGAAAGACGTCGAAGTAGTTGGAACAGAAAGTGAAGTTAACCTTGAAGCAATCGCTGCTCTTAAACCTGATCTCATCATCGGTAACAAGCTACGTCAAGAAGCTGTTTATGATCAACTAAGCTCAATCGCTCCTACTGTTTTCTCTGAAACGTTGAAAGGCGACTGGCAAGAAAACTTTAACTTCTATTCAAAAGCAATGAACATGGAAGACAAAGGGAAAGAAGTTATGAACGCTTATAATGAGCGTATCGATTCAATGAGCTCTGAACTTGGTGAGCAACTAGACAAAAAAGTCTCTGTTGTTCGTTTCCTTGCAGGAACAACAAGAATCTACTATAAAGATTCATTCTCAGGTGTAATTCTAGAACAGCTAGGCTTTGCTCGACCTGAATCACAGCAAAAAGAAGACTTTGCTGAAGAAGTAACAAAAGAACGCATCCCAGAAATGGACGGAGATGTCCTCTTCTACTTCACTTATGAAGCTGGAGATGGTGAAGCTAACTCAACAGAAGAAGAATGGACGAACGATCCATTATGGAACAACCTCGAAGTTGTTAAAGAAGGAAATGTTCATGAAGTGAGCGATGCTATCTGGAACACGTCAGGCGGCGTTATTTCAGCAAACAAAACACTTGATGACATCGAAAAAATTTTCTTGAAGTAATCTAAAACCCGGTCTGTGACCGGGTTTTTCATTTTTTATCAAGCTAGACAACCTTTGACAACCCTCCACAAATTTTTCTTTACAAATATAGCAAGAAGACAGGTCTATCTCAGGTATAATAGAAGAAAGACTTCAATAGGAGGGGACATACAGATGCCGAATGTTTGGACGCATATCCTGTTCGGAGAAGATGCGATGACGGAATCCGGCCTGTGGAATTCGATCAAATGCCACCTCCCATATTTTCGCCTTGGAGCTCAAGGGCCGGACCCTTTTTTCTATCATAATTTTTGGCCATGGAAAGAAACACCCGTTCAAGAGATCGGTGAGGTTCTTCATAAAAAAGAGTGTGGTCCATTCCTCATCGATATGATCGAATACGGAAGAAATGGAGATGCGCGACTGCAGGCTTATATTCTTGGTTTCGTTACTCATCATATCCTTGACCGCAATACTCATCCTTACATTCATTATCGAGCAGGGCTTGAAGGAAACAAGCACCAACGTCTCGAGATCATCATCGATACACTCTTGATGAAAGAATATAAAGACATCGATACATGGAAAACACCCGTCTACAAAGAAATCGATATCGGTCCTTCGCTTTACACTCCAATCGAACAGATGCTTTCTGAGCTTGTTCAGCGATTTTATCCCGAGAGCGCAGCTCGCATGCCCGCTCGCTACATCGAGCAATCTTATCACGACATGGTCCTTGCACTAAGGCTCTTATTCGATCCATACGGCTGGAAAAACAAAGTGCTGAGGAAGCAGGTGTCCTCTTTTTCATATAGGAAAGAAGTGGGCGATGAGGACTATCTAAATGAAGAAGGCAACGAATGGCTCCATCCTTCTGTGAAAGAAGAGAAGTCGAGCGCAACTTTCGAAGAACTTCTTGAACAGGCAACCGATGAGGCGACAACGATTCTCCCTCTCATTCATGACTATTGGCACAACGAGGAAAATTGTACGAGAGATTTAAAGGACCTGATCGGTAACCGCTCCTATGACACAGGGAAGGACTGCACGCTCCCTCTACCACTCAAACACTTTAGCCCGATCGTATAAAAAAACGCCTTTCCCCATTCATTGGGAAAAGGCGTTTTCTATAGGTGTATGCCATCTTGAACCATCGCTTCCCTCGCTTCTGCTTTCCCTTTGTCGATATTCACCTTATGCAGCAGAATGATCCCTGCTATGAAAAAGAAGACGATCGAGAATATTCCGAGACGACTAGATCCGGTTAGCTGCCCGATAAATGCGAATAAGAAAGGTCCGAATATTGCAGAGAATTTTGCTGAGATACCGTAAAATCCGTAAAACTCTGCATGACGATGCTCCGGCACCATACTTCCGAAAATGGAACGGCTAAGAGCCTGTGCCCCTCCTTGCACGAACCCAACCATAAAAGCAAGGATATAGAAATGGAGAGCCGTACTCATGAAATACCCCAGAAAAACGATGACGACATATATCCAAAGTGAGAACAACAGCGCTTTTTTTGGCGTGATCTTCTTCGCCAACCATCCAAAGAAAAACGCACATGGTATCCCGACGAACTGAGTGATCAAAATGGCGGCAATAAGATCATTCGCATTGATTCCAATGTCGCGACCGTAGATCGTTGCCATTTTGATGATTGTCGAAATCCCATCGTTATATAGCCAGAAAGCAATTAAAAAGATTAGGAGATGTTTGTATTGATTGATTTCTTTGAACGTCGTTCCAACCCGTTTGAACCCTATGGTCAAATATGAACCATTTAATTGCGGCTGCGTCTTCTTCTCTTCTTTCACATTCTTGAACATGGGTATGGAAAAGAAAAACCACCACAATCCTACAGTCACAAAAGAGACCTGTGTCGCTACGAGTGTATTCGGTAAAAAGAACCAAGAAGGGTTTAATATCATCAATAGATTAATAAGAAGTAGGATCCCACCACCGATATACCCAAATGCATACCCTCTAGCAGATATCCGATCGATTTCTCCCTCTTTCGCTATTTCAGGTAGGAACGCGTCATAAAAGACGTTGCTCCCAGAAAACCCGATCGTCCCTAAAATGAGTAATAGAGATGCTAAAAGGTACCCACCTTCCCCAACAAACGCCATGAGTATGCTTGAAAGAATACCCATATAAGCAAAGAAGCGGAGAAATTTCTTTTTGGAATTTGAATAGTCAGCGATTGCACCGAGTAATGGAGCTAGAATAGCAACGATCAAGACAGCGATCGATTGAGAGTACCCCCAGTAAGAAGAAGCTAGACTTTTGTCTATATTCTTAGCTGCAACATCATAGTAAAATACCGGCAAGACTGCTGCCATCATCGTTGTGGCAAATGCAGAGTTCGCCCAGTCGTACATCATCCAGCTTCGTACTTCCTTATTGTTCATATCGTTCCCTCCATCGGCTAGTTTGGGGTAATCCTAGCTATCTATGATATGAAATGATTAATTACTCTTGTCATGCCCATTTAGTCCGAGTACACTAACGGTAGATTAGGGAAACGGAGGGTTCTCATTGGACCGTAAAGACATAGAAAAAAAAGTAATTGAAAATTACCAGCGTGATGAAAATATGATGATTCTTGTATTTGCACAGTGGTGTGTAAATAACGATTTAAACCCTGAATCACTCTATGAAACGGCTTATCCTGATCAAATAAAAAACCCGGCACTAAAACAAAGTCTTGAACTGATCGTTGCAAAAGAAGAATCCGAGCATATACCTGACCAAACTGTTTTAAGTATCCTCTCTCTTTACGGAAACGACGATCTTGCTTACGTCGTTTCTGAAGAAATTGAACGAAAATCAAAGAAAAAATAACGCTACAACGATTATTTCCCTGAAAATACTAAACTCGTATCAGTATATTCGTTACTACGTTGAAACTTCCCTTCTCAAATATAGGAACCTGTGCGATACAGGTTCCTATTCATCTCGAAACAACGTAACGAGAGCGTGCGTGCCGTTATCTTCTCCTCCTCTTTCTGCTAAATCTTCATACAATTTCTTAGAAAGCTCCAGTCCCGGCGTTAACATTCCCATCTGCTTTGCGGATTCGAGCGCAATGGTCATATCTTTTATAAAGTGCTTCACGTAGAAGCCCGGTTCCAACTGGTTAGCAATCATTCTTGGCGCAAGGTTACTTAAAGACCAGCTCCCTGCAGCCCCCGACTCGATACTCTTCAAAACCGTCCTAGGATTTAGCCCAGCCTTTTCAGCATAGACGATCGCTTCACATACACCGATCATGTTCGTAGCAATTGCGATTTGATTGCACATTTTCGTATGCTGTCCTGCTCCTGCTGGTCCCTGCAAAACAATATTTTCACCCACTACGTTAAAAATGTCCTCAACTTGTTCGAATACTTCTAGTTCTCCGCCTACCATGATAGACAATCTTCCTTCTCTTGCACCGACATCTCCACCTGAAACAGGAGCATCGAGGGTATATAGCTTATTCGAGAGGCCGAGTTGATAGATTTCTTCAGCTAGGGCTGGACTCGATGTCGTAAAATCGATCAAAATTGAACCTGGACGTGCGTTCGAGATGATGCCTTGATCTCCAATATAAACTTCTTCCACATCACTCGGATAACCCACCATCGTCATGACGACGTCTGAAGCAGAAGCAAGTTCTGCAACGGAGCTTTGCCACTCTGCTCCCTCTTCTAACAGCTCGGAAGCTTTCTCCTTTGTTCTCGTGTAGACCAGCGTGCGATAACCTGCTTTTAGTAGATTTCGTACCATACTTTTACCCATTACGCCTGTACCAATAAAGCCTAGTACTGGTTTTTGTTTCTGAGAATCCATTATTTCCGCCTCTCTCTCCCATAAATTTCTTTCTTCTATCCTCTCTTCATCGTACACTAAAAGAGAGGTGAAATCATGATGAAAACAAGTAGTTTTGCGGGTCTATTTTTATGGGTCGCTTTTGTAGTAACAAAGCTCCTCACTACTCCGATCGATACGCTGCAGTATGTGATGATGCTCTTGATGTTTGCCTATCTCGTTCTCGTTCCGCTGACACTTCACTTAGTTCAGCAAAAGAAAAATATCTTTTATCGCTATGCAGCCAGACTGCAGCCTTTAGCTGCTATTTCAGCTGGTGCTTCATTCTTTTTAGAACAAGGCACACTCGCTGTCATCCTAGCAGTACCGTGGCTAGTAACCACAATCCTCATCGCACTCTATGGGGTTAGCTTGGTCTTGCAAACGTGGAAGAAAATCAGAACCAATAGCGTATTGATTCAGCTCGGGCTTATGTATATTAGCATTGGAGGCTTTTGGCTCGTCCTGCACAGATCAGGCGTTCAAGTGCTACACTTTAGTGATGTGATCGTCCTGCTTACGTCGATTCATTTTCATTATGCAGCATTCGTCACACCGATCATGATGGCTTTTCTAGGAAAGCACTTGATTACATATGCACCAAACATAAAGCCGTGGTTTACAATTATCGCTGTTCTTGTTCTGTTAGGTCCGCCCTTCATTGCAGTAGGAATCACGTTCTCAAACACATTGCCAGTTCTTGAATTCATTTCTGTAGTGGAGTTCGTGACACCTTTGATCGTTTTTGCTGTCCTTTGTCTCGTATACCTCGTACCAAAACTTGAGTTTTCCGTTCAGATGCTTTTATCGATTTCATTCATGTCGCTTTTGTTTTCGATGAGCTCTGCGATGATTTACGGTTTCGCTCATGTGAATGAAACTGTTATTCTCGGGATTCCGCTCATGGTCTTCTTTCATGGCTTTGTAAACACGTTTGGATTCACGTTATTTGGACTTCTAGGAGTAACGGTCCTTCAAGAAGCAGATTCACTATCTACTAAAAGAACCAGCATCTCGATATGAGATGCTGGTTTGCAGTTTGTTAAGGAACCTAGAATTATGTTCACCCTACAACGTAGGAGTATGAAGACCTCTTGCTTTCCTGTGGACGAACGCCCGAGCCTCAAAGCGGACAAAAACCGCCCCCTCCGAGTCTCAAACGCCCGTTGGACCACGGGAGTCAAGAGGTCTTCACTCCTACTAGAATACTATTAAACCATGTTAAACTTTCCGACCTATTATGCTAGCAAATTCTTCTCACCCTCATTTTGAGTTTGTATATTTATAAAAAACACCTTATAAAACCGTACCATAACGCTCTAAGGAAGTTCGACTCCTGCGGTGCGGGACGGATCCGCAAGAGCATAGGCGAGGAAGCTCAATTCCAGCCCCGCTGAAAGCCACCAACACTACTTTTCCTTATTCAAGATATCTCTGAAGACATTCTCAACAAACTGAAAACCAGCATCTCAGTATAAGATGCTGGTTTCGTCTTTTATATATTCTTTAATGCGCCAGCTACTTTTGCTACGCGTGCACCGAGTCTGCTAGCCATTGTTAATTCTACTTCTACAGGTGTTCTTGATCCATCAGCTCCTGCAACGGTCGATGCTGCGTAAGGTGAGCCGCCGATGCCCTCAGTCGTGAGCTGCTCTGGATTTTCACCATACGGAAGACCAACATAGATCATACCGAAGTGCATCAGAGGCACGAACGTTGTGACTGCAGTAGTTTCTTGACCTCCGTGAATGGATCCAGTACTTGTCACTACAGCTGTTGCTTTACCTTCTAGCTCACCATTCATCCAGAGTGAACCAGCAGAGTCAAGATACTGCTTCATTTGTGCTGGCATCGAACCATAACGAGTCGGGATGCCCCAAATGATGCCATCAGCCCAACGAAGGTCGTCATGTGTCGCTTCAGGAATGTTATCTTGTGCTTCCTGTGCATCAACGTATGGTTGCTGTGCAGACATCGCTTGTTTAACCGCATCGAATTCCGGAATTTTTACTAACTTTACTTCTACATCTCCAGCACCTTTGGCACCTTCAGCTACAGCTTGCACCATCTGATAAATATGACCATAAGCACTGTAATACGGGATTAAAATTTTTGTACTCATTACGAACACTCCCTATTAGAAATAAATTTTTTAAATCACTCGGACTCAACTATCTCTACTTCAAGATACTTTCCCTGCAAATGTAACTTTAAACATGAAATACACTCTAATTCAAGAATCTTCAATTCGAGATAAAAGGGCGAAAGAAGCTTAAAGCTTCTCCGCATAGTGACCTAGCTTCTTCATCAATGAGATGGCTGTTTCTTTTTCAGATTCATCTAGCCCAGCAAAAATTTTCTGAAGCTTCAACTCATGCTCAGGGAAGATGCGATCCATTAATGCCTTCCCTTCGTCTGTTACCACAGCATGTGTGATTCGACGATCATTCGGGCAAGGATTTCTTTTCAAATAGCCTTTAGATTCTAATTTATCTACCACATACGTAATACTTCCACTTGCAAGTAGGATTTTCTCCCCTATTTGTTGAAGTGGTTGACTACCTTTGTGATATAGAAGTTCCAATACTGCAAACTCTGTTGGATTTAAACCGTGATTTTGAATGTCCATCTTCACTTGATCGGTCACTGATCGAGTGGCCCTAGCCATAACAATAAACAGCTTTAGTGATAATTCTCTGTCTAATGATTCACTCATAATGTTCACCCTTATCAATCGTTGCTTTTATCTTGAATTCAAGATAATTATACAAAGGTTGGTATCCATTGTCAAGAAAGTCATAGATAGCTTTTCATGCAGTTATCGCTATACTAAATAGTAGAAGAACGAAGGACGTGATGAAACTTGCTTACCGTTACAACTCACAACGATGTTACTGCAATTAAAGGGTCTGTCAAACGCGGAGGAATCTCCATGAGCGTTTATCTTTACATGGTGGATCAGCTTCTTATCGATACAGGTCCTGCAAGGTTACACGATGAACTGAAACAGTATATTGAAAAACAACCGATCGATAAAATCATTCTCACACATCATCATGAGGACCATACTGGCAATGCACACCTCTTTAGTAAAGGTATACCGACCTACATTCATTCAACAGGGATACAGTACTGCGAGCAAAAGCCGAGCCTTCCTTTTTACCGTAAAATGTTCTGGGGAAATCGAAAAGCGTTCACCCCAACAATACTAGGTGATGAGATTCATTCAGAACACCATGCGTTCGATGTCATCCACACGCCAGGACATGCACCTGATCATGTGGTTCTTCTCGAGAGGGAGAAAGGTCTCCTTTTCTCCGGTGATCTATACGTAATGAGCAGACCGAAAAGTATTTTTGCATTTGAGTCGATTCCAGGTATTATCGATTCGATCGAAAACGTCTTAACGTATGACTTCTCTACGATGTTTTGCTCTCATTCCGGATATATACCTAACGGACGGAACCGTCTAGAGGAAAAGCTAACGTATTTAAAAACCGTGCAACATGATGTACTTAGAAAATACCAAGAAGGAAAATCGGCTTCAGAGATTCAAAAAGAGCTCTTTCCTTCTGCTCACGCTCTTAATTATTTTTCACTCTTTGAAAACTCTCCAAAGCATATCGTGACTTCGATCATCAAAGATAGCGCACAGACTGTATAATAAAAAAACTGCCGAACAACGGCAGTTTTCTCTATGTTTCAATCAATCTTTTCATCAACTCGTCTGCAGCTGCAAGGCCTGAACGCGCTGCGCTTTCTACCCTTGTTCTGCCCGAAGAGTCGTCTCCGTAAAGAAATGCGTCGCCTGCTACGATTACATCTTCCTCATCTGATACGGCGAGAAATGGTGCTGTATGAACGTTTTCTGCCTGCGCATATCGCCATTTCTTTATTTGGTATGCCGTAATCGTCTCAGGCCGAATAATTGTTGAGGTCAGGTTTAGCAAATCCTCTTTGATCGTTGCGTCACTTTTATCATACAATGCTTTTGACCGCTCAGGCGTTGCATAGATGCTGATGATTCTCTCATTCGATATCCCTTTTGCATAGCTATCCGTCACCCGCTCAATTCCTTCAGATAAGTGAGCATCCTGATGACCTGAATGAGGAAGCCCCGTTTCTTCCTCTTTGTTCACCGTTAACAGCGCAACGACCGCAGGACTAAATCGTAAGCTCTGAAGAGTTTCCTCCGCCTCTTTACTCATCCGGAGGTCGCTTTGTTTTAAAAGCTGTCCCGTTTGTGGAGCTGGCGGGGTCATTAGGATCGCTCTTGCCCTTACTTCGCTCTCGTCCTCTGATCTTAGTACATACTCGTTATGTTGTTTTATGATGTGGTGCACTTTGAATTGAAGCTTCAGTGGTATGCCTTTGGATACGTTTTTCACAAGCTGGTTCATGCCTTCTATCCCTTTGTATCGAGCGTACTTCTCACCGAACCATCGTTCCACCCAGCCTTTCTTACTCCACTCATCGACATGAGATTGAAACTCGGATGATCTTACTGTGAAAAATTGTGCACCATGGTCAGCTCTTCCACCATCGATTCGCCTCGTTGCCATTCGGCCACCGACACTTTTACTCTTATCGATCACAATGACAGAGAGTCCTTGCCCCTCCAATTTTCTAGCTGCAAGAACGCCAGATAATCCTCCACCTACGATTGCGACATCATATGTTCTCATTGAAACAACACACGATATTCGCCGTAGCCTTCTTCCTCTAACTGTTCTTTCGGAATAAACTTCATCGCTGCAGAATTGATGCAGTACCTGAGTCCGTTCTCACCTGGACCGTCATTAAACACGTGACCAAGATGGGAATCCGCTTCATTACTACGTACTTCCGTACGAATCATAAAGTGACTGAAATCCTTTTTCTCTTTTACAAAGTTTTTGTGAATCGGTTGTGTGAAGCTCGGCCACCCACATCCCGCGTCATATTGATCAGTTGAACTGAATAAGGGCTCTCCTGAAACGATATCAACATAAATTCCTTGTTTTTCATTATCATAGTATTCGTTTTGAAAAGGACGCTCTGTTCCATTTTTTTGCGTTACTTCATACTGGATATCGGTTAGCCGCTCACGAAGCTCATCGTCATTCTTCTGAAATGACCAGTTATTTTCGATGAATGCTTTTCTCCCTGACCCTTTTTTATAACGATTGTAGTGAGCAGGGTTCTTCTTATGATAATCCTGATGGTAATCTTCAGCAGGATAAAAAGGTTTTGCAGGAAGAATTTTTGTTACGATTGGTTTTGAAAAACGACCGCTTTCTTCTAGCGCTGTCTTTGATTGTTCTGCTAACGTCTGCTGGTCCTCGTTATGGTAATAAATTGCGGTTTTATACGTATCACCACGATCGAAGAATTGCCCCCCATCATCAGTAGGGTCGATTTGGCGCCAAAAGAGATCAAGGAGCTTACTATATGGGAAAATAGCAGGGTCATACGTAATCTGAACAGCTTCCACATGACCGGTCTCTTTAGAAATCACTTCCTCATAAGTTGGATACGGTTTTTCTCCACCCGTATAACCTGATACTACACTTTGAATTCCTGGCAGCTCATCGAACGGTTCTACCATACACCAGAAACATCCTCCGGCAAATGTCGCTACTTCACTTTTTGGGTTATTCATTCTCTACCACTCCAATACAGAGGATTTACTAATAAGATATCCTGAACACCGACTATTTTTCCAGAAACTTGTTTCAAGATAGCGCTTTCAATAAATATTCACTGCTTCCCAATAAATCTGATAAACTGAACTTGTATGATTATAAACGGATAAAGGAGATTATATATGACCACCTTTCATGAAAATTTACAAAAGTATGCTGACCTTGCCGTTAAGGTCGGGGTTAACATCCAAAAAGGACAAACCCTTGTCGTAAACGCACCGCTTACTTCAGCTGATTTTGTTAGAAGAATTGCTGAAAGTGCCTATGACGCAGGAGCTAAGAACGTACACGTCGAGTGGAATGATGAAACATTAACTCGAATCAAATACGAAAAAGCTCCAGATGAAGCATTCAAAGAGTTCCCAATGTGGAAGGCAAAAGGTTTTGAAGAACTAGCAGAAAACGATGCTGCTTTCCTTTCGATCGTTTCTTCGAATCCTGACTTATTGAAAGGCATCGACCCTGAACGCATATCGAATGCCAGCAAAACGGCGGGTAAAGCCCTAGAAAAGTACCGTGATTACATCATGTCAGATCACAACAGTTGGTCAGTTGTTGCTGTTCCTTCTAAACAATGGGCTGCTAAGGTTTTCCCTGATTCGCCAGAAGATAAGCAAGAAGAGCTGTTATGGGGAGCTATCTTTGACGCAACGCGCGTCTCAACGGGAGATCCGGTTCAAGCTTGGAAAGAACATAGCGCAAACCTCGAGCAAAAAGTAGATTACTTAAATGAAAAGCATTACAGCAAGCTTCACTACCGTGCACCTGGAACTGACTTAACGATCGAGCTTCCTGAAGCTCACCAGTGGGTAGGTGGAATCAGTGAAAATGTTAAGGGAGACCACTTCGTCGCGAACATGCCAACTGAAGAAGTGTTTACGATTCCGCACAAACATGGCGTTAATGGTGTCGTGACCTCAACGAAACCACTAAGCTATGGTGGTACTGTAATCGAAGAGTTTTCATTAACGTTTGAAGGAGGACGCATCGTCAAAGCAGAAGCAAAATCGGGTGATGAGACCTTGCAACATCTACTCGATACGGATGAGGGTGCACGATACCTAGGAGAAGTTGCTCTCGTGCCCCACGACTCCCCGATCTCGAACGTAGATACGATCTTTTTTAACACCTTGTTCGATGAAAATGCTTCGAATCACCTTGCAATCGGAAATGCGTATTCCTTCTGTTTAGAAGGCGGAAAAAACATGTCGAAAGAAGAGCTTGAAGCAGCAGGTGCTAACGAAAGTGTGACGCATGTCGATTTCATGATCGGTTCTGAAGAAATGGACATCGATGGAATTAAGAGCGATGGTACGAGCGAACCGGTCTTCAGGAACGGCAACTGGGCTTTTTAATCGTAGACTTAAAGCTAACGAGATTACTCGTTAGCCTTTCTTTTGAGCAGTGCCAAACTGTATCTGCCTCACTGCCGTCACGCTAGGAATTTTACTCGATTTGCTTTATACTTGAGTAAATCTATAGGAATTTCTGTCATTCGTAGAGGAGGCAATATCATGAGTGCAAAGGTTTATATCATACATGAGAATGAAGAATGGACGGAACCTTTAAAAGTTCATCTAGAAAAACTCGGAGTTCCGTTTGAAGACTGGTTTTTACACGAGGGATCGCTTGATTTAACAACTGTTCCTCCAGAAGGAGTTTTTTATAACCGAATGAGCGCTTCTTCACACACAAGAGGTCATCGCTATGCGCCTGAATATACGGCTGCAGTGCTCTCCTGGCTTGAAAGCCACGGACGTTTGGTACTGAACGATCGTCGTGCGCTAGCACTTGAAGTAAGTAAAGTTGCGCAATACAATGCGCTCAGACAACACGGAATTACAACACCAAAAACCATTGCCGCCGTAGGTAAAGATCCGCTTATCGAAGCAGCCGACAACTTCGATGGTCCGTTCATCACAAAGCACAACCGGGCAGGGAAAGGCCTCGGTGTCCAGTTATTCCAAAGCAAGGATGCATTGAAGCAGTATGTAGAAAGCGATGACTTTGAAGAGTCGATCGATGGGATCACGCTTCTCCAAGATTATATTGAATCTCCTGACTCCTCGATCACTCGGTGTGAATTTGTCGGCGGTGAGTTTTTATATGCCGTCCGCGTAGATACATCTGAAGGATTTGAACTTTGCCCAGCAGACGTTTGCCAGGTTGGCGATTCGTTTTGCCCAACTACTGAAAAACCAAAGTTCGAGATCATCAAGGACTTCGACCATCCTATTTTGAAAAACTATGAATCTTTCTTGAAAGCGAACGGTATTACTTTCGCAGGAATCGAGTGCATAGAGAACAAAAATGGCGAATTATTCACGTACGATGTGAACACAAATACAAATTACAACCCAGATGCAGAGAGAGTAAGTAATCTTTCTGGAATGCGAGAAATTGCCAAGACGCTAGAACATGCACTAGCGCAAGTGCAACTATAATTGCTAAGCTGTCGAGTAGCCTCGGCAGCTTCTTTCTATGTATAGATGTCTATACCTCTAGTTAGGTAGGATATGCGTATCATCTTCTCACTTTGAAACTCGAGCATACACTTTAAGAGTGAGGGAGGTGTGTACGTTGAATGGATTACTAGCTAATATAAGCCTTATGCCTAAGAAGAAAACACCTCCATATTGGAAAGAGCTTAAAAAGGAGTTAAAAGAAGCGCGCAAAGGAACTCACATAGAAAAGACTAAGAAGCTTTCACAGGAAGATAAAAGGGTGTTACATGCGATCAGAACCCAAACCAAGCTTGCTAATCGTGACAATATCACTCGGACAAACGCTTATTTACGTTTCTATTTGGAGTACGAAGAAATTCACTGGTCTCTTCTTGCGCATATGGTTTCAAGAAATGCAGGTTGGACGATGACAGACTTAAAAGGAGAGTACTTGCCTATCATTCTCTCTCCTTCTAAACGAGACGATTTTTTCTCGTTTTTAGAACGGGGAAACTGGTTGATCTTTCAAGATGCGTACCCTCAACTATTGATCTACAAATATAGTATTCTTCAGTCGAAGCCGCTGTTTTACCTACTGCCTCATCTCCATGTTTCATCGTTTATGGAAGTGATCTGGACTTACTATTGGAAAACCAATGACCCTCACTTGCTTACAAGTGCATTAATCATCAATGAACAAAACTATATCGATTCCCGCATCATTCAGAATAATCATTTCAAAACTGCTGTCTTGAATACATTAGCGTTTCAGCTTCAGGATGTACTGAATACGAATACGATTTTGTTCCCGATGAAGGATGGAAAGAACGTGTTGTTATCAGGGGCAACCGTACACCACTTTTCGCATCTAAGAGAGCGAATCAAGTTTGGAAAGCATCTCTACTATCTACTGTTCTCAAAGAAAGCTACCACGGATGCGGTCCTTGATTGGTGCGTACACCACCCTCATACAGGGTCTAGAAAAGACTACTGGAATCATCTTTTTCACCATGTAAAAGAAGGAATTCCAGGTGAGAAAAGGGTATTAACTAATTGTGAGGTTCAAACCGGACCTCGTATTTTTAGTCCTGAATTAACAGTCTGGAAGGAAGTCGCGCATCAATCACCGACCATACATGACTGGTTCACAAGTGGGGACTGCTTAAACGATCTTATTCCGTCAGAAATCGATTCATCTGGTAACATTCAGCGAATTCACTGTCGTACTCTTGAAATGCTCGAAAAAATCACATTACTACATACGATTGGGTTGATTCCATGACGTTTGCGGCACTAGGCATCGAAATCAAGAACCTAAGAAAATATAGAGGATTCTCTCAAAAGGAATTAAGTAGAGGCATTTGCTCTCAGGCTCAGATCAGTAAGATTGAAAAAGGGGACGTTTATCCACTGGCTCCAACTCTCTACGAACTTTCAAATCGACTCGGTGTCGATATTAATTACTTCTTCGAAAGAACGTTGATCGAAAGGATCGATTATGTTCATGAAGTCTATCTTCAAGTAAGAAATGCGATTAAAGAATTTGACTATAAAAAGGTTGAGGAGATCGTTCGAACAGAACTTCGCAATCCACTTTATCATCAAAACTTGGAATTCAAGCAGTTCATTATGTGGCACAACGGTATTTGTCAGTATCACCTCTACCAAGAAGCGCATTCCGCCATTTCTATGATCGACCAGGCATTTAAGCTAACGTATACGAACAAATATTATAGTGAAAGAGAGATTGAAATTCTAAATAGTAAAGGCATCATCTATTTACTTACAGAACAACTCTCGCTAGCTATTTCATTGTATAAAGAGCTGATCGAACAACATAATCGCTTGAAGCGAGTACTCGATCATACAGTTAAGATACGGTTGTTTTACAATCTTGCGAAAGCCCTTAGTAATAATAATGAACATGATGAATCGATTACGATCTGTAAACGGGGGATCGATTATTGTATCCATACCAACAGCATGTATTTATTTGGACAACTGCACTTCCAGATTGGCTTTAATCACCATCTAAATGGAGAAGAAAGGGAATCCATCAAGCATTTCGAAAAAGCGCACACGATATTCGATTTACAAAACCAAGAAGAACTTAAAGCACACGTGGAGAAGGAATTTCTTCAGGGCACGGTGTGAGGCAAACGACATGAGCTAACGATTAAAGCAGGCCGTTTAGGTTTTCTAAACAGCCTGCTTTTATTAAAAGAAGTCCATGAAGTTCGTTTTTTGATTCGATACAATTCTTTCAAGTTTTCTTACGTCTTGCTCAGGTCCTTCGATTAAACCTGCTTCATAAAGAAATGCTGGCTTTTGATATCCCATCATCACTGCTGTTAAGGTATTGATGTTGCAGCGAAGCCCTCGCTTTGGCGGGTGGGCACATGAACTATTCTGGTTATCTCCACGGAACACCTTCACCTTGTCTTCTTCAAGTAGATATGTACCATTGTTCCATTCTGCATGTTCATCATATACATGTAGAAAGAGGGTTTCTCCCCCTGTGGTCAGGGGATACTCGTTAAGAAAGCCTTCAGCATCTACGATTCGAGCCATAAAATATGGTTCTACTTCCGTTTTAAGCTTTGGATTTTCAAGTAGGTATGGCAGCTGATCGCTTTCGTCTAACAATAGCGTTCCACCATCGACCATCGAGTCATGCTGACATAAGTAGTTCCACAAACCTCTTCTAGCATCTCCATCGAGGGCAACGAATTCTTCCACCTCAAGATTACGATCTTTCGCTTTGTAAAAAACATACCCCATCAATTTACCTTCACCATTTCGATACGTTGCGAACTGATAACCATCAGAATAAACGCGAGTCTTCCACCAGTCATCATCACGTTCTAACATTCCATTAAATTTAGCAGCGAACGCCTCGTAGATGGGGTTGAGCTGCTCGAACATATCCTCGATTGCAATCCTTCGAACGGTTCCACTTGCAGCAGGAAGTTGTTTAAAATCCTCTTTTTTTAGCGTGACTTTCTTCCAATCACTAAAGATCTCCCACCCGAACTTACGATAAAAGGCGATGTTAAATGGATGTAGGAACGATACCGTTTGCCCATTCTCTTTCATCTCTGATAGCGAATGGCGAAGGAGCTTTGCAACCTTTCCGCCTCTTCTATACTCTGGGTATGATGCTACAGAAGCGATCCCTCCCATTGCAAACCGCTTTCCTGCTATCCACGTGTGCAGATCGATAATATGGATTTTTGCTGCTAAGTTTCCATCTTCAAACTCTCCCCACACAGTATGCTCGCTGTATGCTTTTAGCTTTTTATCTAGCTCTTCTTTCGGTACATCATATTGAAACGCATACTCTGAGAGGCGTATGACATCCATCATTTCAGACTTATTTAGTTTTCTCATGACTGCTCCCTCCATTTCCTTATCCTTAGAGAACCATAACAAGCGTTTGATGTTTCGATAATATGTGTAGAATTTTCGAACATTTATGGTATACTAATTGTAACAAAACATTCACAATTAAATGTTGAGTTTAGTTTATAAATACTTTTGAAAGCGGTATCAATTAAGGAGTGGATCTCATGGACGTATTTATGGTTTACTTATTTGTTATTACAGCAACGCCATTATTTCTTTGGAAAGACTATCGAAAGCTTGCATATATCCACACGCCATTCATAGTTGCCAACTGGGCTCTTCTCATCTTCTATATTGGCGGAGGTATGACACCAGCTGCTCATACAATTTTTATCACACTGTTTGTGATCAATGTATTGTTTGCTCACCTAGCTGCATTCCTTCTGTTTGCGCTGCCAATTATCCGCGAACGTGCAGCTGCAAAAAAAGTATCTTCGATGGAATAATAAAAACACCGTCCACCCCTTGAGGTGAACGGTGTTTTCGTCTTACATAGGCATATGCATATGATCCATACCAAATGACATAACCCAGATCGAACCGGCTACTACTGCAACCGCGATAAACAAGGAGTATAGAATCGTTCCCACTTGATACTTACTATCTTCGCTCTCTGAAATATGCATAAACATGAGGAGCTGGATAGCCGCTTGAAAAAGCGCGAGTGCAACGACAACAACGATGATCATCGTGTTGCTTAGTCCAGATTCAAAGCCTACCCATAGTGCAAATAAGGTCAAGATGATTGAAAGAGCGAATCCAATAACGTGACTCCATGGGAAATGGCTGTGAGTTTGCTCGTTATTCGCCATCTTACATCACCATCCCTAGTAAATAAACTGCTGTGAAAATAAAGATCCATACAACATCAAGGAAATGCCAATAAAGACTTGATATAAATACTTTTCTTGACGTGTCTGGAGTTAAACCACGTTGCTTTAACTGAATCAAGATAAGAGCGATCCAAGCGATACCCATCGCGACGTGGGCACCATGCGTACCAGTCAGTACGAAAAATGCAGACCAGTAAGCGCTAGTCGTTAATGCCGCTCCTTCATGAATGTAATGAATGAATTCATATATTTCAAAGCCGAGGAACGATAGTCCAAGAGCCAGGGTAATCCCAATCCATAGGACTAGCCCTTTTAATGAATGACGTCTCATATAATGAATTGCGAGTCCACAAGTAAAACTACTTGTTAATAGCAAGAAAGTCTCGATTAGTACACCTTTTACTTCAAATAGATCTGCCGGTACAGGACCACCTGCTGTGCGCCCGTCTAATACAAAATAGGTCGCAAAAAGCGTGGAGAAAAGCGCGATCTCTGCACCAAGAAAAATCCAGAAGCCGAGAATATTAAGACGACCCGTTTCCGTCTGGTACTCTAAAGGCGTATTTGGAGAATGTTCAACTGCATCCATCTGTCACGCCTCCTTTATTTGGTAGTCTGTTCAAGTTTTTCAATTTCTTCTACGCTCACGTAGAAGCCTTTATCATAATCAAACGAACGCATCACCATCGTTGCTAGTACTCCAATTAGTCCAGCAATCGACATCCAGTGCCAAGAGAAGACCATACCGAATCCAGAGATAAAGAAGAACGTACTCATGATAATCGGTACACCAGAGTTACTTGGCATATGAATCGGTTTATATGGCTTCTTAATTTTATCTGTTCCTTCTTTCTTTGCAATCCAATAAGCGTCATGTCCTTTAACTTCAGGCACATGTGCAAAGTTATAGAACGGAATTGGTGCTGCAGTTGACCACTCAAGCGTTCTACCATCCCAAGGATCTCCAGTTGTCTCACGTGGAGAGTAACGGAAGCTATAGTAGATGTTATAAACAAGAATCAAGAATCCGATTCCCATTAGAATACCACCCATAGTTGCTAAAACGTTCAAGCTCATCCAACCATCTGCTGCGCCATACGTGTAGACACGACGCGGCATTCCCGCAAGACCAAGGAAGTACATCGGGAAGAAACATAAGTTGAATCCTGCTACGAAGATCCAGAATGTCCACTTGCCTAGCTTTTCGTTTAAGCGGTGGTTGAACATTTTTGGATACCAGAAGTGTAGTCCTGCAAAACAAGCATACACAGTACCCGAGATCAATACATAGTGGAAGTGAGCGACTAGGAAGTACGTATTATGGTACTGGTAGTCAGCTGCTGCCATTGCAAGCATGACTCCTGTCACCCCACCGATAACAAAGTTTGGTATGAAGGCGAGTGACCATAGCATCGCTGATGTGAATCGGATCCTACCTTTATACAAGGTGAATAGCCAGTTAAAGATCTTCACACCCGTTGGCACGGCAATGAGCATCGTCGTGATGGAGAAGAACGAGTTAACTGCTCCTCCTGCTCCCATCGTAAAGAAGTGGTGAACCCAAACAAGGAAGCTCAGCCCTGCGATTACGACCATTGAGTAAACCATTGCTTTGTATCCGAAAATGGTTTTACGTGCAAACGTACTGATAATTTCTGAGAACATACCGAACGCTGGAAGAATAACGATATAGACTTCAGGGTGACCCCAAATCCAGAAGAGGTTTGCCCATAGCATCGGCATACCGCCGTCCATCAATGTAAAGAAATGACTTCCGAACAAACGGTCGAATGTCATAAGTGCTAGAGCTACTGTAAGCACTGGGAATGCGAAGATGATGATCACACATGTGATCAAGGTTGACCAAGTGAAGATCGGCATCTTCATAAGCGTCATTCCAGGTGCTCTCATTTTCAGTATCGTCACGAGGAAGTTAATTCCTGTTAACAATGTACCGATACCCGCGATCTGTAAGCCGAGTAAGTAATAGTTTTGTCCTACGCTTGGACTCAGCTCTAGTCCTGCTAATGGAACATAGCTTGTCCACCCAGCAGAAGGAGATCCTCCGATAACGAATGAAATATTAAAGAGCATTGCTCCCATAAAGAACGTCCAAAAGCTTACCGCGTTAAGAAACGGATAGGCTACGTCCCTCGCTCCAATTTGGAGAGGAATAACGACGTTCATTAAACCAATTAAGAACGGCATGGCCATGAAGATAATCATGATCGTACCGTGAGTTGTAAAAATTTCGTTGTAGTGAGTGGAGTCCAGGAATCCTGCGTCCGGAACTGTGAGCTGCGCTCTCATCAAGAGGGCATCTACACCGCCTCGGAATAACATAAGGACTGCAGCGATCACATACATGATACCTAATTTCTTATGGTCAACAGTCGTGAGCCACTCTGTCCAAAGCCACTTCCATTTCTTGAAATATGTCAGAACAAAAATGACGCCGATCAACGTTAACGCAATAGAAACATCGGCACCATATATAAGTGGATCACCTGTGACGAAAAATTCATCCCATTTCATGGTGACTTCCTCCTTCCTTAGTGCGACTCAGAGTGAGTGCCTTTATCTTCAGATTTCGAATGTTCATCATGGTTTTCATGTCCTTCATGGCTGTCATGACTTTCATCATCTTTGTGATCTTTATGTTCGTCGTGACCCTCATGTCCACCGTGAGATCCATGTGAATTTCCTTCTTTATACTCATCTAACGGGAGACCATTCCGTACTCTTGTTGCATATTCTGCATCCATACCGTGATCGACCCATTGAAGGTGCGTTGAGGAGAATGTCATTTCTTCAGCATGACCTTTTAACATCAACTCGTTGTATTTTTCTTGAGTTAATTCAGGCGCGTCCTGTGCCTCATCAACCCATTCTGCATACTCTTCTTCCGTTTGAGCTGTGACAGTAAACACCTGCTCTGTGAAGCCTTCACCTGTGAAGTTCGAGTTTCGGCCTCGATACTCTCCTGGTTCATCTGCCTGTAAATAAAGTTCTGTCATCATTCCGGACATCGTATATTCCTGACCACCTAATGATGGAATCCAGAATGATCCCATTGAATCAGCAGAAGCAAGCTTGAATAAGATAGGACGATCTTCTGGAATGTGGATGTAGTTAACCGTTTCGATATCCTCTTCAGGATAGCTAAACACCCACTTCCAATCGACGGAAGTCGCATGAATAACAACAGGTTCTTTGTGAGCCGTTGCTTCAGGAGGCTCTTCTAGCGCATAGATTGTTTTTACTGTTGGGATTGCAAGTGCAATCAAAATAATAATCGGAATAACCGTCCAAACAATTTCTAAAAATACATTTCCTTCAATTTCTGGAGGTTCATATTCAGGTCCGCTTTTTCGCTCTCTATATTTTACAAGTATGACTGTAAACAGAACGAAAACGACAACAACTATAAACAGCATTAATCCAATGGAGAAAAGAATCAGATTTGCTTGTTGTTCCGCTACGGGTCCTTTTGGATCAAGCACAGTTAAGTTGCTACAGCCGCTCAGAACAATGACAGACATGAACAGGGCGAAAGCTAGCATCGACTTTATTCGCTTCACCGCAAGGCCACCTTCCTTTCTTTCTCTATAGTAAAATCATAATTTCAACCTGATAAAACCGCTTAATGACAGTGCTTCGCAGTATCAACTATTATTCTAGCAGGGCAATAATAAAAATGTGATACACATCACAATGTGTCAAAAGTTGCTCAAGTTTCTATCACTTTTTCGACACATTTCGTACAAACTTTGTACATAATTGTGGAATTTTTTAACCTTAGTAGGCGAGTTTTTCCTAGGGCAGGCAAGTTTATTGAACAACTGTATTATTGTTTGATACAGTTGTCGAGGAACAAAGGTTGTTTGAAAGGAGATTATCATGGATTTACAAATGAAAAATAAGCTAGCCGTCGTTACGGGCTCTACTTCTGGAATCGGAAAAGGTATCGCCGAGGTATTGCTTAAAGAAGGAGCAAACGTCATCGTCAATGGTCGTTCAAAGGAACGTGTAGATAGTGTGGTTAAAGAGCTATCTTCATTCGGAGAGGTGTACGGCATTGCAGCAGACCTTTCACTACAGCATGAAAGTGAGCGTTTTGTTGAAGAAGTACACAAACACGGCGCAGTAGATATTCTTGTTAACAATATGGGAATGTTTGAAGTCAAACCGTTCGATCAAGTGACAGATGAAGAATGGATGACTTATTTCCAAACAAATGTCATCAGTGCAGTGAGACTTACTCGAAACTTCCTGCCATCTATGCTTGAAAGGAATTCAGGAAGAGTGTTGAACATCGCAAGTGAAGCGGGAGTAAAACCACTTTCTCAAATGATTCCATATTCCGTTTCAAAAGGTGCGATGATCAGCCTTTCACGTGGCCTTGCTGAAACGACGAAAGGAACGAACGTTACTGTTAACTCCGTTTTACCAGGACCAACCTGGACTGAGGGGGTAGCTGGCTTCATGAAAGGCGCTGCTGCAGAAGAGAATAAAGATCTAGAGCAATTTACGAAAGATTATTTCAAAGACAATGAACCAACATCTCTTATCCAACGCTTCGCAACAGTAGAAGAAGTTGCAAACACAGTGGCATACCTCGCATCTCCATTATCTTCAGCGATCAATGGATCAGCTCAACGAGTTGAAGGCGGCATTATTCGATCTGTATAACAAAAAGCCTGGCCATTCGGCCAGGCTCTTTCATTTTATATGGTGATATGGTTCTTAATGTTCCATTTCGTTACTTCAAACTTAGCCTCACCTTCGGATTTAAATAGAAGGCTCTCATCTTCTTCAGAAGGAAAGTAGCGCGAAGTGAAAACTTCTTCCCCACCGTTAATAAACACCTCAATCGATGAAGAATCCACGTAAAAACGCAGTTGTGTAACAGAATCCATCTTACAGCTTCTAGACTCTTCCGTTCCATCAACAAAGCTATTCCGTTTAAAAGTAAGCAGCTTTTCATCAGCATCGTATACCATCTCTGCTGCGTTTCTAAACGTAACCGAGAAAGATCCCTTTACCTCTTTTACGTTGACGAGCAATTCATATACCTTGCCATTAAGCTCTTCTCGCTCCATCTGCTCATTGTAGAGGCTCGCTTCAACTTCCGTTTTGTTCTGACGCATGTCGTTTAGCTCTTCCACCGGTAGTTGAATCAGCTTTCCGTCTCGGTAGTGAAGTTCCCGAGGAATCGTCAGCGTATGGATCCATTTATGCTTTCTCGTCGGATGATGCTCTTCATCCTGTTCCGGTACACCCATCCATCCGATAAGGAGACGTCTACCTTCTTCATCCTCGGTCGTTTGAGGTGCATAAAATTCAAATCCTCGATCGAGCTCAGTAAAGGCATCATGATCAAGGCGCCCTGTTTTATAATCGAGCTTTCCTGATAGATAACCTGTTTGATATACGTTTTGATAAGCGTAACCTTCTGGTTTAAGACCTTGAGGGGAAAAGAGCAGTACATCGCTTCCATCTAAGTGAAATAGATCCGGGCATTCCCACATGAATCCAAATTCACCAAGCTTCTTGTGTTTGGATGCTGTAACATCACCCTTCAGACTCCAGTTTCGAAGGTCAGTTGATTCGAATAGGACAACTCGCCCTTCTTCTTTGTTATTTTGTGCGCCAATCACCATGTACCAAGTATCTTCATGCTTCCACACCTTAGGGTCTCGGAAGTGTGCCGTGTATCCTTCTGGCAAATCAAGCACCACACCATTTTTCTTAAAATGAATACCATCGCTCGACTCTGCAATACATTGATAACTTTCACGATTTCCGTTTTCATCTTTCACGTTACCTGTATAAAACAGCAACATTTTATCGTCATGGCATATCGCACTACCTGAATAACATCCATCTTTGTCGAACCAGTCACCTGGTGACAATGCCGGGGAACGCAATGTCCAATTCACTAAATCATTTGATGTGTAATGACCCCAGAACTTAGCACCATGTCCTGTTTTAAATGGCATCCATTGGAAAAAGACGTGATATTCCCCATTCCACTGAATAAAACCATTTGGATCATTAAGAAGTCCAACAGGCGGCATAAGGTGGAAGTGCGGAAGATGCGGATCAGACATCACCGTGTCTCTGTGCACCTCCATGTCTTCAAGCGCTAACTGAATTAGTTCCTCATTTCTAGTCGTCATTTCGATCACCTAACTCGTTTATATTTGTAAAAGGGAGTCTAGGCAGACCCCCTTCATAAAAATTATTTATCTAACATGCTATCTTTGAAGCCAAAAATCCACGTTAAGGCGAAGGCAATTCCAATCGCGATTACATTTACAAGAATATAAAGGAAGATTTGGCTGTTCAAGAACAATAGCGTACCTGGAATAACTGTTACAGCAAGTCCTGTAGCTTTTAACTTGAATAATGAAGCGAGGAATCCACCTACCGCTCCGCCGATTAGTCCCATTACGAACGGCTTCATGTAGCGAAGGTTCACCCCGAAAATCGCTGGTTCAGTAATTCCTAAGAAAGCAGAAAGCGACGATGGTAACGCAAGTGCCTTAAGTTTCTTAGACTTCGTCTTCATACCGACTGCAAGTGCAGCACCACCCTGAGCTGCGATCGCTGCTGAAATGATCGGGTTAAACGGGTTAAAACCAAGATTCTCAAAAAGCTGAATCTCTAGGAAGTTAAAGATGTGATGCACACCTGTGATAACGATGATCTGGTGGAAGAATCCAATGATCAAGCCACTTAGACCAAACGGAAGATCAAGAATGAATACAGTTCCATCCATGATGTACTCTTCAACTGTGTGGAAGATCGGTCCAATTGCAAACAGTGATAGTGTAATCATGATCAGTAATACTAGAAACGGCGTTAATATTAAATCTAGTGATTCAGGAACCATCTTTCGAATCCGTTTCTCAAGTTTCGCACCGATTAAACCTGCTACGAATGCTGGAATAACCGATCCCTGATACCCAACTACTGGGATAAAGCCAAGGAATTTAAGAGGCTCAGCATTTCCTGCCGCTACCTCCCAAGCATTTGGAAGGGCTGGCGTTACGAGCATCAAACCAAGGACAAGTCCAATGGTCGGATTACCCCCGAACACCCTGAACGTTGACCATGCTACTAGCGCTGGCAGGAAGATAAACGCTGTATCCGTAAGCACTTGGGTGAACAATACGAAGTTATCTGAAATATCACCAGGCGTTAATCCAAACAATGCGAGTATTTCTTCTTGAAGAACGAGTCCACGTAGTCCCATGAATAAACCAGTAGCTACAAGAGCTGGAATGATTGGAACAAATACGTCCCCGAACGATCTGATCGCGCGTTGAAAAGCGCTTCCTTGCTTAGCTGCTTCCTCTTTTTGTTCCGATTTTGTTGCTTCCGCTAAACCGAGGGCAGATACCTCATCGAAGATACGGTTCACAGTACCCGTACCAAAAATAACTTGGTATTGACCAGAATTGTAAAAGGCACCTTTTACTTTTTCTATATTTTCTACTCTTTCTTGATCGATCTTTTCTTTGTCTTTGACCATGATTCGGAGTCTTGTTGCGCAATGTGCAACAGATTGGATGTTCTCTTCTCCTCCGATCGCATCGATTACTTCTTGTGCAATCTCTCTATTTGAAGCCATTTTCCTTACTCCTTTCTAAGTGTGGTATCGATTCCACAAAGGTTATTTTATTGCGAGCGCTTACAAGCACTCGCTAACTTCTTTCCTTATTTCCAGATTGAATCAATTTGTGTGAACGATTCCACATCAGTAGAAAAAGATATGGTATCGTTTTCATTTGCTACTATACACTATCTCTTTCAATAAGTCTATAACTAAGTTTAATTTTTTGGTTTTCAAGGCTTTTTCCTTTTAGCTGCTTTAAAATGAGCTGCGCTGTTTGACGTCCCGCATCTTCATTAAAATAATCAACCGTGGATAAAGCGGGTGTAACATGTTTTGAGAGATCAGATGCACCAATTCCGAAGACGGCCATGTCCTCTGGTACTCGAATATCCTTCTCTTTCAAACACCCGAGCGCACCGATCGCCATTCGGTCTGTTACGGCCAAAATAGCTGACGGCATGCTAGTACCACTCGTTAATCTTTCAGCTGCTTCATACCCGGATTCAAACGTGAAGTCACCATACTGAATCCACTCTTCATCGATCGATAGGTTATGTTTTTTCATTGCATCTTTGTATCCCTCTTTACGAAGAACACCAACAGCATGATCGGTTTCTTGCACACCAATGAAGCCTATGCGCTGATGTCCTTTTGAAATTAGGGACTCCGCTATAGAGAATGCAGCATTATAATCGTCATACACGACAGAGGTAACGCCTTCGAGCTCCTGACCGAGCGCTACAAATGGACTGTTCGTTTCTTTTATCGTCTGCAATAATTCTTCATTCCGATTGGTAGCAAGTAAAATAATCCCGTCTACTTGACGACTTCTTAAGAGTTTAATATTTTCTATCTCTTTTTCTGGTTTTAGCTGTGTATTCGTAAGTAGAATTTGATAGCCGTTCTCTGCTAGTTCTTGCTCAATTCCATTGACTACCCTACTCGCAGTTTCCGTACTGATCCTTGGAAGAATGACTCCGATTACACCAGAGCGCTTCGTTCTCATCGTTTTCGCATGGGCGCTAGGAATATAACCCATTTCTTGGACTGCTTTCAAAACCTGCTCTCTTGCTTCCTGGCTCACGTAACCATTATCGTTCAATACTCGAGAGACGGTGGTTCTTGAAACACCTGCCCGTTTTGCTACATCTTTGATGGTGGTCATATTCTTCACCCCTTTCGCGAGATTTACCAATCTAATCATAATAGATTATCCGCAATTTGTCTATAACTGGTAAAAGCGTTTACTATGAGGCTAGTTAATTTACATCACGGACGTTCCATTCTATCATTAGATGGTACTAATTATTTCGAGTTCCTAAATAGAAAGAAGGGTATTCATGCCAGATTCACATATAAGCAAGGAATTCACGCCGAACGAACGAAAACGATTGATCATCTTGGTGTGTACCATTCTTGCCTTTGCCGTTATGAACGGTACGATGTTTAATGTTGCAATACCAGATATTGCAGCTGCATTCGATTTAAGTCCGTCTGAAGTGAGCTGGGTACTAACGGGATATATTCTCGTTTTCGCAATCGGGTCACTCATGTATGGAAAGCTAGCGGATATGTATCCGATCAAAACTCTTTTCACGATCGGAATTAGTATTTTTGCGACAGGAGCATTTATTGGGTTTATCTCTCCCAATTACGAAACACTGCTTCTAGCAAGGTTATTACAAGCTGCAGGTGGTGCCACCATCCCCGCACTCGCATTCATTGTTCCGATTCGATTCCTTCCAAATGAAAAAGGACGCGTATTCGGACTCATCTCCTCAACAGTTGCATTCGCTTCTGGTGTAGGTCCGATCATTGGAGGCGTCGTCGGAGGTACGATGAATTGGAGGGTTCTTTTCCTTTTTTCAGTAGCGACGTTTTTTGCGATTCCTTTGTTCCGTAAATGGTTACCTAATGAAGAAAAGCGGAAGGGTTCCGTCGATATTCCTGGAGCGTTATTGATGGCTGCTTCAGTAGCAGCATTGCTCATTTATATCACGACTTTCTTGTGGTACTTACTTGCTTTATTCGTACTATTGTTCGGGTTGTTTCTATATCGTACGTTTACCATCGAGAAACCTTTTATCGATCCACTTATTTTAAAAAATACCAAATATACGATCACAGCACTTACAAGCTTTCTCGGCACTTCAGCACTATTTGGCCTTATTTTTGTTATACCGATCATGTTACGTGATTTAAACGAACTGTCTACGCTATCGATCGGGCTCGTATTATTCCCTGGTGCTATGGCAGCCGGGTTAATCGGTCAATTTGGTGGAAAGCTTATTGAGCAAAAAGGCGCTACGACAGTAGTTAAGCTCGCACTACTACTCATTGCGAGCGGAACCTTTTTTATCTCAACATTCTCAGGTTATGCAGCCTGGATCATCGTTCCATGTTTGCTGATCGCTTACCTTGGATTTCCATTGATTCAGAGCTCTACTGCTGACTTGATTTCTTCCATTTTACCCGAGCATCAAAACGGAGTGGGAATGGGTGTCTTCAACTTATTAAACTTCATGGCAGGCGCATTCAGTTCAGCGATATTCGGTCGTCTCCTGGACATGCAAAATGTGTCCTTAGCCTTAAATCCACTAGCGAAATTAGGCGACAATATCATCTATAGCAACCTCTATATCGGATTAAGTCTTGTAGCGATTGTGGCGTTAAGTGTTTTCACATTGAAGTTCCGCTTGAAGCATGAAAGGAAATTGTCTGAGCGACCTATTTCATAGACCCTTAGACCGGCCGAAAAGGCCGGTCTTTATATATGTTCAGCAGTATAAAGTCCGCTCGCTGCTGCCTGTGACAATGAATGTGTTTCGCCGGAACAATCTCCGATTAGATAAAGTCCTTCCACATCCGTTTCAAACCATTGATTCGTCTTGATTTTCGGCTCATAAAATTTGGCGTCTATCCCATATAACAGCGTATCGTGGTCGATCGACTCACCAATAAGTTCTTCTACCGATTGTAAGAACTCTAGTATTGCCGTAATGTATTTCGCTGGCACTTCTTCTCTTAAATCTCCTGGTTCTGCTGACAAAGTAGGGCGTATCGTGTTCTCCATAAGGGCTTCATCTGTAGTAGCGATTCTATCTAACAAGTTCTGAAGTCGCTGAACGACTACACGCCCTCTCTCCCGATTAATACCGCCGATAATGTGTTGAGCAAAAGCATCCGCTTCTTTTTTAGAAGCAAAGATTGTAGGTACAAAAAGAGTGAAGTTAAGGTTTTGACTCTTCCCTTTTTCTAATTGATTCTGACCGTCAGGCATAACAAGGCCATGTTGATGTTTTCGTATGATACGACCATTCGGATTCATACAGTACGTTGTCGCTTCGTAATCAGTACCTTTTAAGTGGAGCTTTGTTTCAAAAGTATCTTCTAAAATTGTTTGGAGCTGATCTCCCCTCATCTCAACTCGGATCCCTAAGTCTAACCGGGATGGGCCTCTACGAAGTCCTAACGCCTCGCATTTCTCTAACATCCACTCACTGCCGCTGCTTCCCGTCGAAAGGACAACCTTTTTTGATCTGAAAGTTCCATGATTTGTTCTCACTGAAAAATCACGTTCCTTCGACACTTCCACGACATCCGCTTCGAATAGGAAATCGATGTGACGGTTCAAATCATTATATAAGTTTTGGAAAACTTCTGTTGATCGTTTCGTGCCGAGATGGCGAACGGTCGTTGATAGCACTTTTAATCCATGCTGCTCCGCTTCGGAAGCTAATTGTGGATTATGCGTTTGATAGCTCGGTACAGTTCCTCCTCCATACGAGCAAATCACGTTATCGACTTCTTTCATCATAAGTAGCGCATTCTGATTGCCAATCTTCATTCCTAAGCTACCGCCAAAATCATTCGTATAGTTAAATTTCCCTTCTGATTTACCAAGCCCGGCAAAACCTATGTATTGATCACAAACTTCACAGTCGCAACCGTCTCCCTGACACGTTCGCTCATGAAGCTTTTTTCCTTTATCGATCATCAAAATGCTGGCGTTAGGATGCAGTTTCGTCAGCTTATGAGCCATGAATATGGCGCTGACTCCTGCTCCGATTATAATGACATCATACATGTGACCCCTCCGGTTCCTACCTTTTTAGTCAGCATACCATATGACGACCGTTCCTTACCCATATAAAAAAAGGAAAAGGCCCGTCACGTCATTCCTGACGTTCTTGGACCTTTTCGTCTTCACCTCGTTGCTTTTCAAGCTTTTGCTGGATACGATTAAACTCTTTACTCGGAGGCATCAAACTAACGACGACATCCCCTGCTTCAGCGCTCGACTCGAAGTCATGTGAGAAAAATTCGAGCTTTCCTGAAGGCTTTTTGATGAACAGCTGTACCGTTTCTTCATCGATTTCCTCTAGGTATTGGTCATAGTTATATTGCTGAGTGATGTTCGTCTTACGTAATACATAGCCACTTTCAACTTTTCGATTTAAGTGTTCCCAAGTCGCTCCCTCACGAAAAGCAATTCGCCCTCCGATCGTATGGACGAGCTCCTCGATGTCATCACCTCTGTCATTTCGAAGGCTGAGTTGATAGAGGTTGTTCCTTCCTATTTCAGGAACGAACGTTGTACAAACGAGCGCGTTATATGAATCAAGTTCTGTGGCGGCAATCATATATTCGTACGGAGTCAAATCTAACCGATATTCCGTTTGCTCTGAAAGAATTTCTCCTCGATAAAAAGGAACACCTGCTTTTCTAGCCGTAATCAATCTTTTCCAAGATGAATCAGTAACTAATACAGGTACTTTTAACTGTTGAAGCGTACGTGAAAGAGCGGTACTGAATGAGCTCCCTCCCACGATGACAACACCAGGCTGCTCGTCACTCGCTAGATTTAACTTTTCAGCTGTCCAGCGAATAGAGAAACCATGGGCAACAACTGTTGCGAAGACAAGGGCAAAGGTTAAGGAGATCAGTATCTTTGCATCCTCAAATCCTGCATCGAGTAGAACACTGGCAAAATAACTTGCAACCGTTAATGCGACGATTCCACGAGGTGCAATCCATCCGACAAGCGTTTTTTCCTGCCAAGAAAGATCAGTTCCAAGTGTAGACAGCCAAATCGATAGTGGTCTTACAATAAAGAGCATCAACAGTACGAACGCTAAGATCTGCCATTGGAAGATCTCCAATAACGTTTCGACGGATAGAGATGCCGTTAGCATGATAAAGACAGTCGATATGAGTAAAACAGAAATGTTCTCTTTGAAATGCCTCATATCATCGATCGACGAGATATGCATATTTGCAATCGTGATCCCCATTGCAGTTACTGCTAATAATCCTGTTTCATGTGAGATCTCATCCGCTACTGTGAAACATAAGATCACGACACCAAACACTACTGGAGATTTTAGAAATTCTGGTACGTACCCTTTCTCAAACATCCATCCGATTCCGCGTCCACATAAGAATCCAAACAGTGTCGCAAAGAGGGATGCTAAGAAGAAGAAGAGAAGGACCGTAGGCGTAGCTTCTTCAAGTTGAAGAAACTTGATGATTTCAAACGCGAATACCGCAAGAAGTGCACCGAGTGGGTCTACGATGATTCCTTCCCACTTTAATATCTTGGCTGGTCTTGGCTTAAGTTTCGCCTGTCTCAATAACGGTAAGATGACGGTCGGTCCGGTCACGATAAACAAACCACCGATCACAAACGCTACTCCCCATGATAACCCTGCCACATAATGTGCAGACAGAGAACCTAATAACCATGCTAGAAAGGCACCCACGGTTACGATTCTACCCACAGGTTTTCCTAGTCCCTTTATTTCGCGAAAATCTAAATTCAAACTTCCCTCAAATAAAATAATTGCAACTGCGATAGAAACAAATGGATCGAACAACTCTCCAAAAACGTTATCTGGGTGTAGTATTCCGAAGATCGGACCTACAAGCAGTCCGATGATGGACATGACTACGATGGCTGGCATGTTAAAGCGCCAGGCAAACCACTGTGAAAATACACCTAGGACGCCGACAAGCATGATATTAAACAAGATCGAATCTACCACAGGTAGCCTCCTTATCAAATCAGTTCTTTTATATTTAAGTATTCTATAACTTTAAATGATTTCAGTAAAATTGTATGGATTTCTGCTCACGTTTTTTTGAAATTAGTAAATAGTGCTCCTACAACGTTTTTCTTTTTAATTGTATTTGTAAGGACCTTTCGATCATTCGTAGCATGTTCTCATCTGAAGGAGTAGCAAGTGTAACGGCTATACCTTGAGCTCCCCCTCGCGCAGTCCTTCCAATCCGATGAACATACCCCTCAACATCGATGGGAATGTCATAGTTGATCACATGTGTCACCGCCTCGATATCAAGACCTCTTGCCGCAATATCCGTCGCAATAAGAAATTGAATCTCATCGTTTCGAAATTCCTCAACAACTTGTTCCCTTTTAGCTTGAGAAAGGTTCCCGTGGAATATCCCACATTTGTAGTCTTTTTCACGGAGAGATTCGGCTAAACGATCCACCCTTCTCTTTGTTCTACAGAATAAAACGGCTTTATATGGCCGAAATTGGTGCAGGATCATCAATAAAGTCCCCAGTTTTTCCCTGGCTTTTGTAACAAAAACGGTTTGTTTGATATCTGGAACCTTCAAGACGGAATCGTCATAACAATCTAAAGGAGTTTTCAGAAATTTGTTCGAAAGCTCTTTAATAGGTTCGGGCATCGTTGCGGAGCAAAGAACTGTTTGTCTGTTTTCCGGGAGAACGCTCATCAGCTCCATCACTTCTGGTAAAAAGCCGATATGTAACATTTGATCCGCTTCGTCCAGAATGGTTAATGATACTGAACTGAGGTTGATCGTTCCACGCCTCAAGTGATCAAGTAGTCTTCCTGGTGTTCCAACAGCTATCGCCGCTTCCTTAAGACGGTCGATTTGGATTTGAATAGCTTGCCCACCGTATACTGCAACTGCTTGTTCTTCTCTTGGTAAAAGGCTCATCACTTCATTCGTGATCTGAATCGCTAACTCTCGAGTAGGTGTTATAACAAGCACGTTTACCCTATTTTCAACAGATTTAAGCCTTTCGACTGCAGGAAGAAGAAATCCTAACGTCTTTCCTGTACCTGTTCTAGCCCTTACGATCGCATCCTTTCCCTCTAATATCGTAGGAATCATCTTTCTCTGTATATCAGTAGGCGTCTCTATACCATTTTCTATTAGAACTTCGATCGTTTTCTTATCTATACCCATTTTGATAAACTCATTCATCACTTACCCTGCTTTCTATCGAAAAAGAAGCAGGCGTACCTGCTTCTTACTTATCTTGATCAAGCTTCAATTTCGAAAGTGCATCAGCTAGAGCCGTATTGACCGGTTCTTCTTTTTGCTGATTCTTCATGTATTTCGAAACATCACGCTTAGATGCTTTATGATTCTTTTCGTTGCTTTTTCGTTTGTTGAACGAAGAAAGCTTTTCTCTATGACCACACTTACAAATAAATGTTTGAGCTTCACCCTGTCCATGCAGTTCTAGTTTTTTCTTACACTTCGGACAGCGCGCATTCGTCACTCTACTCTTTCCTTTTCGGTAACCACATTCTCTGTCCTGACAAACAAGCATCTTGCCTTTCTTGTTCTTCACTTCTAACATCAGATTACCGCAATCAGGGCACTTTGTACCCGTAAGGTTATCGTGTTTAAATTTCTTCTTGCTATCTTTTATATTCTGCACCGTTTCTTCTGCATAAGTCTTCATTTCTTTGATAAAAGCTTGTTTCGATAGCTTGCCTTTAGCGATCGCTTCAAGTTTTTGTTCCCATTCAGCGGTTAACGCTGGAGATTGAAGCTCATCTGGAACGAGTTCAAGGAGCTGTTTTCCTTTTGCTGTTAATGTAATGTCTTTACCCTTCTTTTCGATAAGAAAACTATTGAAGAGTTTTTCAATGATGTCCGCTCTCGTTGCAACTGTACCAAGACCACCCGTTTGACCAAGCGTTTTGGCAAAGCGTTTGTCTTGCTGCTCTAAAAATTGTGCTGGTTTTTCCATGGCAGTTAGTAATGAGCCTTCATTGAAACGTGCCGGTGGATTCGTTGTTCCTTCTGTTCTTGTGAGGGAAAGAACCTTAAGCTTCTGGCCTTCTTGAAGCTCTGGTAGCAGTTCGTCCGACTCTTCGTTACCATACACTTCCTTCCAACCTTTAGAAACCACCTTTTTCCCTTTTGCTTCAAACGATTCGCCGTTGATCTTCGCTTGAACTGTCACCTGCTCGTATTCATAAGGCGGGTACAAAGCAGCTACAAAACGCTTCACGATCAGATCGTACACCTTACGATCTTTGTCACTCAACTCTCGAATGATTGGATGCTGCTCTGTTGGAATGATCGCATGATGGTCAGATACTTTCCGATCATCGATAATATGATTCGCCCTAAGTGGTTGTGATGTGATCTTTTTAGCAGTTTTTTCATAGGAGGAAACGGCTTGAAGTCGTTCTTTAAGCGTTTCTTTCATATCTGAAGACAAGTAGCGTGAATCTGTTCTCGGATACGTGACAAGCTTATGCTGCTCATATAACCTTTGCGTAGCTGACAGCGTTTCTTTTGCCGAAAATCCATACCTTTTGTGGGCTTCTCTTTGTAGTTCTGTAAGATCGTAGAGGCCAGGTGAATATGTTTTCTTCTTCGTCTTATCGATTGCTTGAACAGTCGCATCTTCATTACTCGTTTTATTCTTGATATCATCGATTTTGCTTCGATCAAAAAGGTTACTTTCGTTATTGCTGCTACGCCATTTGAGTGAGAACCCGTCTACAACAGCTACAAGTCCATAATACTTTTCAGGCTTAAACGATTTAATTTCGTCTTCACGATGCGCGATCATGGCAAGAGTTGGCGTTTGGACCCTTCCGCTAGAAAGCTGAGCATTAAATTTCGTTGTTAACGCTCTTGAAGCATTTAAGCCAACGTACCAGTCTGCTTCAGATCTTGCGACTGCCGATTGATATAATGCTTCATAGTTCTTTGCGTCTTTTAAGTTTTTAAACCCTTCTCGAATCGCCTTATCTGTAACAGACGATATCCAAAGTCGTTTCATCGGTTTATTCACTCGTGCTTTTTCGATGATCCATCTTGCTACAAGCTCACCTTCACGTCCTGCATCAGTCGCAATGATAATCTCGTTTACATCTTTACGGTTCATTTGAGCTTTAACGGCGCTAAATTGCTTACCGCTTCGTTTGATGACAACAAGTTTTAGCGGCGAAGGCAGCATCGGTAAGTCATCTAAGTTCCACGTTTTGTATTTCTCATCATACACTTCTGGATCTGCCAAGGTCACAAGGTGTCCTAATGCCCATGTGACGATGTAGCGGTCTCCTTCTAAATACCCGTTACCTTTCTTAGAACAATTCAGTACTCTAGCAATATCTCGTCCAACTGAAGGTTTCTCAGCAAGAATTAATTTTTTACTCACTATACCAATCTCCTCAACAATACCTATACTTTTCTATCATCATACCAGCTACATTGTTGCACGTGAAACATTCTAGTTAAAAGAAGCATTTCTTTTACTAGCTGAAAGATAAAAGAAAGCTGCTTCAGACGCAGGTCCGAAACAGCTTATCGATTAAATTCTATACACTCTTGCTTCATATGGTTTTAGGACTAAAGCTGTGCTCTCACTTTTTTCGATGTCGTAATTATGAAGCAACAGGTTTTGATGCTTCAAATCTAAGTCAGCCGTAAACTCTGCTGCTTCAGTCGAAAGGTTCGTGATCACGACGACGCGATCGTCACTTGTCGTACGCGTATAAGCGTAAATTTGTTTATGATCTTTAAGGATCAGATCATAAGCTCCATACGTGAAAACAGGATTTTCTTTTTTTAGAGAAATCATATCCTTATAGAATGAAAGCACGGATCCTTCTTCTTGTTCTTGTTTTGCAACGTTGATTTCCTTGTAGTTAGGGTTCACTTTCATCCAAGGAGTCCCTGTTGTAAATCCAGCGTTCGAATCCGTGTTCCACTGCATCGGTGTACGACTATTATCTCTGGACGATGCCCAGATCACTTTCATGATATCTTCATGAGATACGCCTTTTTCTCGCTGAATACGATAGCGATTTTTATCAGCTACATCATCATAATCATCGATCGATGGGAACTGAACGTTCGTCATTCCAATTTCTTGTCCCTGGTAGATAAAAGGCGTTCCTTGCATGAGGAAATACATCGCACCCATTGAAGTCGCGCTTTCCTTCCAGAATTCTTTGTCATTTCCCCATGTAGAGACGACACGCGGTTTATCATGATTCTCTACGAAAAGAGCATTCCATCCATCATTTTCGAGGCCTTTCTGCCAACGAGTCAACACTTTCTTCAATTCAACGATATCTAATTCACTGTTTTCTTCAGCATCCCATAGTCCAAGGTGCTCAAACTGGAATATCATGTCCATCTTACCTTGTTCTTTACCGACCCATTGATCTGCTTGATCGATCGAAACACCGTTTGCTTCACCGACTGTCATAACATCGTAGTTTGCGTACGTCTTATTCTTAAATTCTTCAAGGAAAAGCTGAATGCCTTCCTGATTCATATGCATATCGAAAGATGAAACATACTTCTCATCTTTAGGGTTAGGCATGTCCGGTAGACCAGGGCGCTTTTTAATATGACTGATCGCATCGATGCGGAAGCCATCGATTCCTTTATCGAGCCACCAGTTTACGGTTTCATATAAGGCATCACGGACATCTGAGTTCTCCCAATTTAGGTCAGGCTGTTTCGTTGAAAAAACATGCAGGTAATACTGATCAGTTGTCTCATCGTACTCCCACGCAGAACCTCCAAAGATACTTTCCCAGTTGTTTGGTTCATGTCCTTCTTTACCATCTCGCCAAATGTACCAATCACGCTTTGGATTTTCCTTTGAAGAACGAGATTCAATAAACCATCTGTGCTCGTCACTCGTATGGTTCAGTACAAGGTCGATGATCAACTTCATTCCACGCTTGTGCACTTCACGAAGTAGAAGATCAAAATCCTCCATTGTTCCGAAGTCGTCCATAATATCTTGATAATCCGAAATATCATACCCATTGTCATCGTTTGGAGACTTATACATCGGACAAATCCAAATGACGTCGATCCCCAAATCTTTAATATAATCAAGTCGTTCTATAATCCCTTGCAAATCACCAATTCCATCACCGTTGGAGTCCTGAAAGCTGCGGGGATATATTTGATAACCGACTGCTTCTTTCCACCAAACTCTATTCATTCTCCTACACCCCCATCAATTTATAAAAAAGAGTTACCTGTAAGTGCAAACGTTTGCTCAATTGTGTAATAAAAAAAGCGCTTCTATGATATCGCTTACTTAATTCTACTCGCAATCTCCATAATTATCAATATACTTGTAAAAGTAATTTTAGAAGCATGAATTGACGTTGCGATGGAGAATGTATAGAATACCTTATTAATCGCTATCAGAAAGCTTCGTATAATTTTGGAGATAAGGTCCAAAAGTTTCTACCAAACTACCGGAAATGGTTTGACTACGATGATCACTTACGTATCATCCCCTGTCAGGCTGGAGAATTCCAGAACGAGAGGAGATATAACAAGAATGGAACAATTTATTAAAAGAATTCAAACCGCATCAGGTGACCGTGCTGCAGATACCGTTATTAAAAACGCAAGGATATTAGATATCTATAATCTACGTCTCATTGCCGGCGATGTTGCGATTACAGATGGAAAGTTTGTTGGGATAGGGGCTTTTGAAGGAAAAGAAACGATCGATGCCAAACAAAAAATCCTCATCCCAGCTCTAATCGATGCACACGTCCATATCGAATCCGCCATGGTTTCCCCTTCACAATTCTCAAAAGCCGTTCTCCCACATGGTGTCACAACTGTTATTACCGACCCTCATGAAATCGGTAATGTGCTTGGAGCGGAGGGGATTTCGTATATGATCGATGACTCAGAGAACATACCGATGGATGTCTTCTTCATGCTTCCATCTTGTGTTCCATCCACGCCTTATGAAAACGCTGGAGCCACCCTAACCGCCAATGACTTGAAACCTTTTTACAATCATCCTCGTGTTCTTGGTCTCGCTGAGGTTATGGACTACCCTTCCGTCAAACATACAGACCCATCGATGATGGATAAGCTTCTGGATGCCCACCGATACGATAAGAAAATCGATGGACATGCAGCTGGTCTTCCTAGCCATGCACTAAACGTATATAAATCTGCAGGCATCAATACAGATCATGAATGTGTGTCAGCTGAAGAGGCATTAGAACGCATACAAAGAGGCATGTATGTTTTGATACGTGAGGGCTCAGTCGCAAAAAACATGAAGCAGATCTTACCAGCGGTCACTCCTCAGAATGCAAGGCGCTTTCTGTTTTGTACGGATGATAAACATATGGACGACCTTATTTCAGAAGGAAGTGTCGATCATAATATTCGTCTAGCAATCAAACATGGCATCGACCCCTACCTTGCCATTCAAATGGCTTCACTCAATGTAGCTGAATGTTATGGACTTAATAAAGGAGCCATCGCCCCTGGTCTAGATGCAGATTTTCTAGTGATGAACGATCTAGAAACGTTTGATATCTACCAAGTCTTTCGAGAAGGAAAACTTGTCGCCGAAGACGGTACGACTTCATTTAAACCTAAACCTCTCTCCTCTCAAGAGATTCGTAACACAGTAAACATACAGACGATCACGCAAGAAAGCTTACGTATTACACTTGAAAGTAAACGTGCGAACGTTATTGAGATTGTCCCTAACCAGATTGTGACAAAGCACCTCACACTTGACGTGGAGACAACTGAGAACACATTTATACCTTCCAAAGAAGCTGACCTTATGAAGTTAGCCGTTATTGAAAGGCATCATCATACAGGAAACATAGGTCTTGGAATTGTGAAAGGTCTCGGTTTTGAGAAAGGTGCGATCGCCACTACAGTCGGTCATGACTCCCATAATGTAATCGTTGCGGGCACAAACGACGAGGATATCCTATCAGCAATCGATGCTCTTAAACAAATAGGCGGAGGACTAGTGGTTGTAAGGGATGAGGAAGTAATCGGTGAATTGCCGTTACCGATTGCAGGTCTTCTTTCAGACAAAGGGTACCAAGCTGTTAACAAAGGGCTGCTTGAGCTAGACATCGCTCTGAAAGAAATAGGCGCTCCCGAACATTTCAATCCCTTTCTAACTCTCTCTTTTCTAAGCCTTCCAGTCATTCCGGAACTAAAGCTCACTGACAAAGGTCTATTCGATGTAACAGCATTCAAACATATTTCGATTGACGAGTAAACGAAACCCGCCAGGCATGATGCCAGGCGGGTTATTCTATGAAATGATCGCAACTTCAGACTCTTGCTGCACAGAACGATAAGATGCTTCCATCAACACCGTTAGATCGAGTGCTAGTGCAATGTTTTCATCCGTGCGTTTGTTATGTTTCACATGTTCTACCCATTGGTTGAATGGAGAAGGTCGATCAGCTGGGATTGAAACTTTCTCGAATCCATTTCCAGTGTTTAGTAACAAATGACCTTCATCTGCCCTATATAAAACGGACCCTTTCGTTCCATGCAATTCAATTGTAAAAGGAGAATGAGGGTTAACGAATCCTGTTTCAATAATGCCATATGAACCTGATCCATATTGAAAGGTTACAACAGCCTGGTCTTCAACTTCTTTTCCAGTCATATACCCAAATTGCGCAGAGATCCGCTGAGGCATTCCTTGAAATAGCCTCGTTAAGTAAACTGGATGACATCCTAAATCGATTAGCGCTCCACCCTGGCACGTTTCTACGTCATAGAAATGATGCGGTAACCAGTCTGCTATCGCTCCATCATGAGCAAGACGCACTCTAGATTGCGTGATGTCACCGATCTCACCTGAGGCGAGGATATCTTGTATCGCTTTCGTATAGCCGTCATACACTCTCGGCAATGAAACGAACAGCTTTACACCCTCTTGCTTCACCGTTTCGATGATTTCTAGTGCTTCCTCTTCTGTTGCCGCCAGAACCTTTTCTGTAAAAATGTGTTTTCCCGCTTTGGCTGCTTTTATTATAAGATCTTTGTGCATGTTCGTTGGAGATGTAACGACCACTCCATCGATCGTATCGCGTCTTAGAAGATCGTCGATACTGTCTATGTACTCTGCTCCCCACTTTTGTGCTTCACTTCTTCCTCGCTCCTCATATTCATCCCAAACCGCTGTAATAAGTGTTTCAGGATGATCGAGTGCTTCTTTCGCATAATCCTTTGCGTGAACGTGCCAAAAACTTAACATTGCGAGATTCATAACGGAAGCCTCCTATAAATACAAAATGATAACGCTTTTATCAATTGTATAGGAGTTGGTTGCGATCCATCAATTATAGAGGTAAAGAAATTTAAATAAATTAAAATTAGTGTGCATTTTCTATTTATGATATAATAGTAGTTGTGCTATAATTAAATATTTTGGAGGTGGGCGCTTGTTTGAGGTAGGCGACAAAGTTTTTTATCCCATGTACGGTGCAGGTGTAATTGAAGCTATTGAAGAAAAAGAGATTCTGGGCGAAACACAGCTCTATTATATTCTTAATATTTCATTTCGCGATATCCAGGTGATGATACCGAAGGATAAAATGGAGAATTTGAATATCCGTGAAGTGTTGGATTCGAGTAAAATGGACGATATTCTAACAACATTCCATGCTGATGCTGAGCTTGATGCTGAACCAAATGCCAATCGAAACCAGCGATACCGCGATAATATGAATAAGCTTAAAACCGGGGATATTCGTAACCACGTAGAAGTGATTCGCGAACTGGTTACCCTCAACAAGAAAAGACCACTAGGAACAGACGATAAAAAGCTGCTTGAAAACGCTCAGCAGTTTCTCATAAGTGAAATCGTATTAACGAAAGACGTTAAGCTCGATCAGGCTACGTCGATGTTACATGAAGCCATCTACCAGTAAACTAAAAGGACAGCACCGAAGCGGTGCTGTCCTTTTTTCATCATTTCCCTAATACGTTCGTCTGAAATGCTGAAATAGCTTTATATTCTTCAGTTAGCTTGTTGGAAATACTCATGTAAATCGGTAATAGTTCAGCATATAATTTCACGCTTTCTTCTTCAGGCTGGTGCGCATACGTGCTACCAACGAGGTCTGATACGATTTTGTAAGAATCGATTTCTCCTAACGCCTCCATCCCTAGGACGATTGCACCAAGGCAAGAGCTTTCGTAACTTTCAGGAACGATGACTTCTTCATTAAAAATATCCGCCATCATTTGACGCCACAGAGCTGATCTTGAGAAACCGCCAGTCGCTTTAATTTGCTTCGGTTCGCCGATCAGTTCCTTTAGAGCCTCTAGGACACTATATAGATTGAAGATAACGCCTTCTAAAACCGCTCGAATCATATGCTCTTTCTTATGGTGCATCGCAAGACCGAAGAAGCTGCCTCTTGCTTCTGAGTTCCATAGTGGAGCACGTTCTCCCGCAAGGTAAGGGTGAAAAATCAACCCATCTGCCCCTGGCCTCACTTGTTCAGCGATTCTAGTTAAGATTTCGTACGTGTCGATACCAAGACGTTTCGCCGTTTCCATTTCAGAAGCTGCGAATTGATCTCTGACCCAGCGGAACGTTATCCCCCCATTATTGACAGGCCCTCCGATCACCCACTTGTTTTCAGTGAGCGCATAACAAAAGATTCGTCCATGTGGATCTGTGACAGGTCGATCAGTGACAGCACGAATAGCTCCACTCGTTCCGATCGTTACCGCGACAACGCCTGGCTCGATCGCATCAACACCTAGGTTTGATAAAACCCCATCACTTGCTCCAACGATAAATTTCGTAGAAGCACTTAATCCTGTTTCATCGATGTATGGTTCTTTCAATCCCTCTATGACCCTAGTAGTCGAGACTGGTAGAGATAGTTTCTCTTCAGTAATACCTGCCACAGATAGAGCCTCTTCATCCCAATCAAGTTGTTCAAGGTTGAATAGTCCCGTTGCAGATGCAATCGAATAATCGACTACGTACGTATGGAAAAAGCGATAGAACACATATTCTTTGATCGAAATAAACTTGGAAGCTGATGTAAATAACTCCTCTTTCTCGTTTTTTAGCCATACTAATTTTGATAAAGGAGACATCGGATGGATTGGAGTACCTGTCCGCAAGTAAATGTCATGCCCATTCATCTCTGACTTGATTTTTTCAGCCCACTTCGCACTTCTGTTATCCGCCCATGTGATGCAGTTTGTCATCGGCTTCCCTTCAAAATCGACAGCTATCAGACTATGCATGGCAGAACTGAAAGACACGAATGAAATGCTCTCTGCAGAAAGACTCTCCTCAGTCAGTACTTCTCGAATCGACTTTACAACCGCAAGTAAGATCTCTTCGGGGTTCTGTTCAGCAATACCTGGTTTAGGGGTTAAAAGCGGATATTCAACGCTATGCTTTGTAACTGGATGACCTTTTTCATCAAATAAAACAGCTTTGGTACTCGTCGTTCCAATATCAACGCCGATCATAAATCTATTTTTCAAAGGAATCTCCTCCTCTAGTTAGGTGTAATAACAAAATGCGAGCGTAACGCTCGCATTCGACTTCTATTATCCAATAAAGAAACTACATACAAACACAACGGCGAATCCGACTAGACCGATTAACGTTTCCATAACGGTCCACGATTTTAATGTGTCTTTTTCATTTAATCCTAAGAATCTATTCACTAGCCAGAAACCAGAATCGTTCACGTGAGATAAAACCGTTGCACCAGCTGCAATGGCAATTACCATCATACCTAATACTGGTCCTTGCATATCCATGCTTGTGATGAGTGGTGACATAAGACCTGCAGCGGTTACCATCGAAACGGTGGCAGAACCTTGAGCAACACGAACAGCAGCAGCGATTAAAAAAGCCAATAGAATTGGAGGTAATGGTGAAGAAGCCATCTTTTCACCTAATACCTGTCCAACACCAGAATCGATCAACACCTGTTTGAAAACACCACCTGCACCTGTTACAAGAATGATGATTCCCGCAGGCTCAAGTGCTTTATTCGCTATACCCTGCACATCTTCCTTCGTATACCCACGTAATGTTCCAAGTAGAATGAATGCAAGGATTGTCGCGATCGTCAATGCTACGAAAGGATGTCCCATAAACGTTAAGAAAGAGCGTAATGGAACGAGCGAGCTTCCATCTTCAATCAGAAGATCAGATAGCGTGTTCGCTAGAATCAACACGAGCGGAATCGAAATCAAGCTCGTAACGAGCCAAAAGCTTGGGAGCTCTTTATCATATTCTTTTTCTTCGATTTCCATGTAATCTGGTACTGTCGCATGAATTTTCTTACCGATATAACGTCCGAATAAAGGACCTGCAATGATCATAGAGGGGATACCCGCTAATACACCAAAGAGAATTACCCAGCCAAGATCAGCTCCAATTAAATCCGCAACTGCGATGGGTCCTGGAGTCGGCGGAATAAAGCTATGCGTAACCGCAAGTCCTGCTAATAGCGGAATCGCATAATGGAGCAGCGACTTCCCTGTTTTTTTTGCGAGACTATAGACAAGTGGGACAAGGATGATAAAACCAACATCAAAGAAGACCGGAATCGCTACAATAAAACCCGTTAAACCAAGTGCCCACTGAGCTCTTCCTTCTCCGAACTTTTTGATAAGCGTTTGTGCAAGGCGTTCAGCACCACCAGAAACTTCTAGCATCTGTCCGAACATGGCACCTAAACCAACGACCACAGCTACGAACCCAAGGGTTCCACCCATACCGTTCTTAACCGATTCGATCACACCATCTAATGGCATACCTGCCGCAATTCCTACTAATAAACTTACTAGTAATAATGAAACGAACGCGTGTAATTTTGTTCTGATAACTAGAAATAAAAGTACAAAGATAGCAAGAACGGCTAACAGAATCAGCATATTACCCGACATGATTTTATCCTCCTTTATTTTCCTGTGTACTAACCTCTTCGATCGCTTCGTCAATAATTGCGACGTCATTGAGGAATCGCTTACATAAATGAGTAAAGTGTCAAAATTGGAAAGCTATGTACATTCTGGAAAGAAAAAATATTTCCTATAAGCGAATTATACAATAAATATTTTTTATTGCAACCGCTTCCAAGAAATCTATTTTCATTAATTATGTAATCGGTTACAATAAGGAGATAAAGTATCGTGAGAGGAGAATGTTAATGTCTAGCACTGAAACCCGTCACTGTCTTCCTAGAATTCGCTCATCCTACTCTCAGTTTAGTGAAAAGGAGCGGCAAGTAGCGGATTACATCTTAAATCACTCAAGCAAGATCATACATAGCACGATCAATCAGGTTGCAGAAGACTTAGGAGTAGCTGATGCAACGGTTTTTCGGTTTTGCAAACGGATAGGCTTCAAAGGGTTTCAAGCGATGAAAATCGCGCTTGCAGCGGAAATCGTCAACCCGATTCAAGATATTCATGAAACCATATCAGAAACCGATTCAAAAAAAGATATAGCAGAGAAAGTTCTTCGTTCAAATATTAGAACGCTCGAAGATACGCTACACATTCTCGAGAACAGTAGTATAGAAAATGCTGTAGAAGCCCTTCTTAAAGCTGATCGGATTGAGTTTTATGGAAACGGCGGCTCAGGAATCATCGCTATGGATGCTCAGCATAAATTCATTCGCACAGGTTTAAGAACAGCTGCGTACAGTGACGCGCACTTGCAGATCATGAGTGCTTCTCAACTAACGGAAAGTGACCTTGCGATTCTCATTTCTCACTCTGGCACGAACAAAGACATGATTCGGGTAGCCGATATTGCAAATGAAAGTGGTGCTACGACCATTGCGATAACAAACCTTGCCACCTCCCCACTAAGTAAAAAAGCTGATATTTCACTATACACTGTTTCACAAGAAACAGAATTTCGCTCTGAAGCATTTGCATCAAGAATTGCTCAACTAAGTCTCGTAGACGCTCTCTACGTAAATGTCATGATCGCGAGAAAAGAGAAAGCGAAAGACTCTCTCCAGCGCATGAGAGAAGCAATTTCTACGAAAAGGCTATAATGAAAAAACCCCGCATGATTGCGGGGTAATGAGAGATTAATTTAAAAGCAAGAAAACGATTGCCTATGATTAATTTTCATATTTAATGTCACGATGTTATTTGTTTAGCTGCATTAATTTGCTTTCGTTCATCTTAACCTTGTAATATCGATGATTGAAGCGGAAGGATGCTCGACTCCTGCGGGCTGAGCGGGACAGGTGTGACCCCACAGGCGCGCGGTAAGAGCGCCGAGGAGGCACACCGCCCTCCCCGCGGAAAGCGAGCATCCTGGAGCGGAAATCCCACTTATTATGTCAAAAAAATCCCCCCGCATAGAAGCGGGGTTTCTTGTCATCTTCAGCCTTTAATTTTCTCGATAAAGACGACTTTTAAATAATCTCCTTCTCGAAATTCTTTCGTTGTACGAAAATCTTCAGGAAGAGAGAATTCCTCCAGCAGCCGATATTTTCCACCGGTTTCTTTAAACGCCTGATCAATAAACGTCTTAAACTTCCTCATATCATAACCACTATAATTGGTTGAAGCGACGATAATCCCCTTATCTTCTGTTATGGCGATCGTTTCCTTCAAAAGATTTTTGTAATCCTTTGCTGCACTGAACGTATGTTTCTTGGAACGAGCAAAGCTAGGTGGATCAAGAATGACCATATCAAACTTAAGGTTTTTCTTCACAGCGTACTTAAAGTACTTAAATACATCCATCACTAAAATATTTTCTGATTCATAATCGATACCATTCAAACTAAACTGCTCGATCGTTTTATTTAAGCTTCGATTCGCAAGATCAACACTCGTAGTATGGGTCGCTCCACCTAACGAAGCGAAGACTGAAAACGCTCCAGTGTATGAGAACGTGTTTAAAACCCGTTTCCCTTCAGCATATTTATCTTGAATGATTTTCCTGACAGGCCGCTGATCTAAGAACACGCCGACCATTGCACCTTCATTTAGGTATACGGCAAAATCCACACCGTTTTCTTTTACGACAAGTGGGAATTCACCACGTTCACCCGCAACGAAATCATCGTCTTCAACATATTGCCCTTTTGAATCAAATCGTTTTTTCTCATAGATGCCTTTGAAATCCACGAGTTTCTTTAACGCATTCACAACATCATTTTTAAACGAGTAAGCACCTTCACTATACCAATTGATCAGGTAATAATCGTTAAAACGATCGATCGTAATACCTCCGAGTCCATCTCCTTCACCATTCACAATACGAAAAGCAGTCGTATTTGGGTCTTCGAAGAATGGCTTTCTGTATTGAAGTGCTCGCTGTAGTTTATTGACAAAAAATCCTTCATCAATGGACTCGTTCGCATCCTGGGTTAAGACCCATCCATAACCCTTGTTCTGCCTTCCATAGTACCCTTTTCCAATAAACGTTCCATCGGTATCTACTAGTTGTATAATCGTGCCCTCTGTTTTTAACTTCTCCGGGTTTACCAAGGCTTCTTTAAAAATTAATGGGTATCCGTTCAGAAACTTTTTTCTGTGCTTCGGCTGAACCTGCACGCGCTCTTCGTTTCTCATCTTGTCATCCTATCTATTCTAGTTTTTCATTCTGACTGCATTATAACATGTTGCGATGTCACCACATAAATCCTTATGAACGTTCAAAAACTAAAGAAAAGGTGGTGGATACGATGAAAACGAAATCCGGAACGGATATCGAAGAAGTAAAGAAGCTGAATGCAAACTCTGGCCTAACGTATAATCAAGCAAAGCAAGAACTCGCAAAACGGTTGGGAGCAAAAAAGAAGGGTGACAACCCGTCAAATGGGACTCTGGTATAGAGAATGGTTTACAATAAGCTGGTGTTGTTTCATTAAAGCAGCACCAGGAGGTTTACAGGATGACGAATCATGAAAACGGCTATTTTCGTACGATCATCATACTAAGCGCAGCTGTATGGCTCGTTGTTATGAATACAACGATGTTCAACGTCGCGCTTCCAAACATCTTGAATGAATTTCAACTGAGCCCAGCTGACGGAGCCTGGATCGTTTCGGGTTATTCCATTATCCTTGCTGTCTCAACGATCACGTATACGAGACTTTCAGATTACCTCCCGATACGGCGTCTCCTCATAACAGGTATCGTTATTTTTGGTATCGGATCATTACTTGGTTTTTTCGCGGAAAGTTTTGCACTATTACTTACATCAAGACTGTTACAGGCCACTGGCGCTTCAGCAATTCCTGGACTGTCGATGGTATTTGCAGGCAGGTTTATCCCACTGAAAAAAAGAGGACGAGCAATGGCGTTCATCGCATCGGCATCTTCCCTCGGGTTCGGTCTAGGGCCAGTGATCGGTGGTATTATTACGGAATACCTTGATTGGAACTATTTGTTTGTTGTTACGTTATTCGTACTTGTGCTGATCCCTGTTTTGTTCGCACGTCTGCCTGAAGAAGGAGTAAGCAAAGGATCATTTGATTTTATTGGTGCAGTGCTAACAGGGTTGTCCGTTACTAGCTTTTTGTTGTTTATATCAACATTTAACCTACTCTATTTAGTAGCTGGGGTCGCTGCGATCGTGTTACTCGCACTTCGGATAACGAAAACAACCGTTCCTTTTATCCAACCTGACCTATTTAAAAAGCAAGGGTATCGTCTTCTTCTTTATATGAGCTACTTGGGTTTCACGACACACTTTGCAATCTTACTCCTTATGCCCCTCATGTTACAAAACGTGTTTGGCAAAGGACCTTCGATCATAGGTTATATTATTTTTCCAGGTGCTATGTTATCAGCTGTGGCAGCCGTTTATGTTGGAAAGATGCTCGACCGTTACGGCAACATGAAGGTGATTTATCTCGCACACCTTCTACTCTTAATCTCAACAGTCATCTTTTATTTCTTATCACCGATCAATCCATACATGACGATGTTTGGCTATATGTTTACAAGCTTTGGATTTTCAAGCTTATCGTCGAGCACAACGAACGAAGTCTCACGCATCCTGCCTTCGTCCCAAACCGCTACAGGCATTGGGATGAAGCAACTCGTACAATTTGTTGGTAGTGCCTCAGGGGCAGTTCTTGGAGGTATCCTCCTTGAACTAAACGGATTGACTTACAGCGCGAGCTCATTTCAGCTAACGTACCTTTTTCTTCTCGTCATTATGGTTCTATCGTTAGGAATGGCGTTTCTCTATGCTAAGAAACATGTTTAAATCAGTAACGAGGCCTTTCAACAAATGAAAGGCCTCGTTTTCATGTTATTCCAGAACAAATCGAACAGCTTCTTCAAACACTTTTGGTAAGTCCTGAGGGAATGTATGACCCATTCCTTCCTTTACGATTAACTTGCATGGAACACTGTGCTTTCGAAGTAAAGAAACCGCTTTCAAAGCTGTTTCATAGAAAGGATCTTGATCCCCAGTGATCACGCAGCCTCGCACATTTGATTTACTATCGATTGCTAGTTTCTCTAATTTAGCTAAGTCTTCAAACGCTGGCACCACAGCGATGAAATACTCGAATTCTCCTTTTTCTAGAGCTAATTCTACTGCTCGACCGCCCCCTTGTGATGCACCAGAAAGAATAACTGGCTTTTGACCCCTTACGTGTTGATTTAAAAACTGAGACGTCATTTCTTCAACATCTCTCTGTGTTTGCTTAGGATCATCCCATGAGAAACAGCCATAGCTAAACAGCTGAGAAGACTGAGGAAACGCAATATGATACTTGTTAAGTATTCGATCATCTTTCCATTCTAGAGAAAAGTCCTTTACGTTAGATCCTTTCCAATGCAAAGACATCACTGAAACTTCGGCATTTGGATTTCCATCAACTTTTAAAAGTGACTCAGCCTCTTTAAGATTTTCATGAAAAAGTGTTTCACATTGATCGATAATCCTCTTAAATCCTTCTGTTTCTTTTAATAAGCTCAGTTCAGGGTCAGTCGTTAAAATTTCTGGATTCCACCAAAAACCATTGTCGATGGCACTCTGTAATTCGCCGATCGCTTCTTTGGTTTTTCCTTGTAGACAATAGACGTTGGCTTTCCAATGTCCTAAGCGGTCACGTTTTTCTGAAAACTGTGTTTTGGCCTCCTCCATAACCTCTAGTGACTGATCATAACGGTTGTTTTGAACGAGATCGATGACTTTCGTTTGACATTCTACAAAAGTTTGCATAAAACCCCTCCCCATCAGTTAGTTCAATAATAATTGAACAGATTAAACAGGTCAATGCATTTGTAACTCTATATCTTAATCGTTATTACAATGGTAGAATAAAAAGAAAAACAGGAGGAGTTTCAATGGCCTTCGATGTAAAGATGCTCTATTCCCCTGCACATGAATTACTATTAAGTTTCTCGCTATATAAAAGGCAAACACAAATGAAATACTTAGCGTTAAGTGCTACATGGCCTCAAGAAGTAGATAACGTTATCACTTCACCTTTAAAAGAGCGCATCGCTTCAAAAAAAGATCTCAACTTCGAAGATTTGTCAGTTCTATTTATGAAGGAATGCCCTGAAGAAACCATCGAAGGTTTCTTCAAATGGTTACAATCCAAAACTGCCGGGAACATGTATGAGCTTCTTTCACCCTATGTGAAAAGCGCTCTACCATCAGACCTCGAGTTACAACGAGATGAGTTCATCTCATTACTAAAGGAATGGAAGGTTCAGTATTTTGATAAAATCGACCAGACCATTCTGGAAGGTTTGCGAAACGATGCATTACATAAAAGTCATCTGCTCGAAACGTCGACACCAGCTAGGATGATACAAAAAGCAAGCCGATTCATTATCTCGAATGAACACATTCGTACCGTCTATTTAATTCCAGGTTCACACTATTATCCGATGTCTCTCATCGATCAGTTTCATGAGACAGTATTTATTACCTATCCAGTAGGAACAAAGGAAAGTGATCAAGCAGAACTTCTAAGGGTCACTAAAGCGTTGAGTGATGAAAGAAGGATTGCGATCCTTCGTTTTCTTTCCACAGGAATCTACACGTTCACGAACATCGTCTCGGAAATCGGGATGGCAAAGGGGAACATCCATCATCACCTCTCGATCTTACGAGCAGCAGGACTTGTTGACATTCACATCACGGACGATCCACACACATTCTTTTACGGCACAAATCCGGACATCACTTCAAATTTATCGTCTAAACTAGATACTCTGCTCAAATAGGATTGGTATAGTAAAAAAAGAAGCTCCTCAACTAGAGGGGCTTCTCTTCAGTCCATACTTCCAAATAAGTGGTGTAACAACCAGCGTAACTGCTAGATAAATCCAAACACCGAAAGGGATTAATGTTGCACCAAAGTGAATCAACCCGAATACAGGTATCAATAGCGCAAACGGCAGCGTCTTCCATCCATCGCTTTGACTCCAGCTCTCAAAAGGCTCAGAGAAAGGGAGCGTCCCTTTGATGATCTTAAAGCAAATAGCACTGTAGGTGAGCGTCACGAGCAGAACGATAAGAAGGTCAGGGAGAATACGAACACCGAATATCACCAAATAAATCACACTTACCGCGATGTACACAGGTAGAAACAAACGAACAATGAGTGCTTTTAGCGTACCTTTTATACTGTTTGTTAAATCAGTCACTGGCGAAACGTGATAAATCCATGCTCCTTTACTTTTACTAGAATACTGGAGCATAATGACAACACCCGGAATCATCATCAATGCGGCATATATCGATAAATACGATCTACCGCTTCCTAACGCCTCGAATGAACCCGCGGCTGTATAATTATTGTAAAGAAAAACAAACGGAAAGATCATCGCAAAGCCAAGCGATGGATAGATCTTCAATTTTAACTCTCGTTCGTTTTTAAGCATCTTTTCCGCAAAATGATAAAAAGCATGCTCTTCCTTGCTTCGAGTCACAAAAGAAGCGATTCGTTTAAAGAGATCAAATCGCCCTCGCTTCGAAACCTTGGTCGTTTGATCCATTAGTTTCACAAGATTTTCTTCATAGGCAGGAAGAATCTTCATATAAGCAACAAACGAAAGAATCGGAACTAGAAGAGCAAGTGCTGTCAGTACATAATAATAGATTCCTGCTTCACCGTTCAATACGATGGCGAACTGAGCACTAAACCATACCGGAGGCAGAAATAGAGTCCACCATTCAGGTGTGAAGGTTGCCTCTAAATCTACGAACTCAAACGCACGTGCAACAACTTGATAACCAAGTACGATCGTAATCGACAAGCCGATCTGTACATAGTTGATCATATCTCTCAGCCGCTCTCCTCCAAAGAACTTTAAAATTAAGTAATAGAGCATAGCTGTTATCGCTACGATAAACAGATTACTAAGCAAGATTGTGAATACTAGTAACAAGCCAAATAATACTCCGTGTCGAATCGTACCGATAATGAGAGGGATGCTTATGATTGCAGCGGTTACGAAGAATAAATAAATCGTAACGTGAACTGCTTTTGAAGCACTGATCGTTTTACTTGTAATCGGTCTAGTTCCTAGAATCGTTTGATCTCTCACATCGAGAAGGACCGAAGAGAAATCAGAGATCATCGTTGTCATGATCAAAAACATGAACACTCCGAGGACCAAACTCACCTGAAACATGTAGTTTTCACCAAAAAACAAGATTGGTACTAGCGTCAAACCAATAAACGCATAAAACCAGAGTGATTTTAAAAACTGATTACTGTCACTTTTGCTTTTTCCCATATTCTGACTCATTACTGTCGAGGTTCGTCTGCCATCCATCGTAAGTTTAACCTGCAGAATGCGCCGCATCGTACTGTAGTCGATGTCCGCTTTTTCAAAGAGTCCTTTAAACACATCTAACAGCTGCAACGATTTGAAGTTTTTCACCTCTTATCACGCTGTACGATTTGTACAAACTCCTCAGATAAATCCTTATATTCCTTAAACCCAGTCAGCTGGTTAAAAATTTCTTCTAATGAGCCTTCCTTATTCTGTTGCCTAAGCTCCCCGAAGCTTCCATCCGCAACGATCTTTCCCTCGTTAAGAAGCAAGATCCGGCTGCTGATTTTTTCAACGACCTCCATAATATGTGAAGAATAGAAGATTGTTTTACCTTGTTCAGATAGTTTTGCGAGAATTTCTTTGAAGATCATCACACTATTTGCATCGAGACCATTGATCGGCTCATCGAGAAACAAGAGGTCAGGATCATGCAACAGACTCGAAATGAGCAGCACTTTTTGTTTCATACCCTTAGAATAGGATGAGATACGAGAATCAAAGACTTCTTCGAGATCAAATATGCCCATTAACGCTCTCGCTTTTGTCTCTGCCTGTTCAGCGTCCATTCCGTACAATTCTCCTGTAAACGAGAGGTATTCTCGAGCAGATAAATTATCATAAAGATCAGCCATTTCCGGTACATAGCCAATCCTATACTTGTAGTCCACGTTATTCTGCTTTATATTTTCACCGAATATCTCTACCTCACCTGCATATGTTGCTTCAAGTCCAAGCATGATCTTTACTGTTGTGCTTTTTCCTGCACCGTTTGGCCCTATGTAACCGATAATCTGCCCCTCGTATACATCGAGGTCGATGTCATCTAAAACAAGTTTGTCACCGTACCTTTTTGTTAACCCTTTTAAAGAAAGAACTCTATCTGGTTTTTTATCCATAGCATATCCCCCGTTTCATTTACCTGTTACGATGTTCTACGTAATTTTCCACAAAAGGTTTCAGGTGTTTCCTCGTTAAAGAGGATTATAGGCTCAGCCTATAAGGGTATATGACAAGTAAATAATTTTGAGGAGATCGACCAAATGAAGTCATGGTACAAGAAAAAACGTTGGATCGCATTAAGTATCTTTCTACTTATTTATAGTGGTGTGCTAGTCTATCACCGTTTCAAACCTCTTCCTGAAGGCATTTCATACGCCGGAGACGTGCACTCTTTACAAGGTGATGACGTTGAATTTCTATACGACTTAACGTACGACAAAGACGGAAAAGAAGTTTATGATCACTCTATTTTCGATGAAGTGAATAAGACGATTAGAGAAGCTGACGAGTTTCTCGTATTAGACCTTTTCCTTTTCAATGGATTCACGAATGAGAAAAGAGATTATCCTACTATCAGCGAGAACCTATCAAATTCGGTCATTGAAGTAATGGAAGAAAACCCATCATTGAAAGTCGTTTTGATCAGCGATGAAATTAATACGACGTACAATTCTCACGAAGCTCCTCAAATCGATAAACTAAGAGAGATGGGGGCTGAAGTGGTCTATACGGACCTTAATCGTTTACGTGACCCTAACTTGTTTTATTCAGGATTATGGCGCATGACGTTATCATGGTTTGGTCAAAGTGGAACAGGCTGGATTCCTAACCCTTTAGCACCTACAGCACCAAAAGTAACGATGCGTTCCTACTTAGATTTATTCAACATTAAAGCAAACCACCGAAAAACAGTCATGACAGAAGATGAGGGTATCATCATGTCAGCTAACCCTCATGATGCGAGCGGATTTCATTCAAATATCGCTTTTCGAGTAAAAGGTTCCATACTGAATGATTTGATTCGTTCAGAGAAAGCGGTAGCTGCTTTTTCCGGGGGAGATTTATCAGAATTTCCTAATCTTCCTGCAGTAAAGTCATCAGATAAGGAAAGCGACTCAGACATCAAGGGTAGGATCGTCACAGAAAGTAAAATTCAAGATAGCGTAGTAACTGCGATCGATAATGCACAGGAAGGTGATGAAATTAACATCGGCATGTTTTATCTCGCCGATCGTGACATCATCGATGCGATCGTTGACGCAACTGAGCGGAAAGTAAACGTCCGTATGATCCTTGACCCTAACCAAAATGCATTCGGACACCAGAAGATGGGCTTGCCTAACCTCCCTATTACCGGCGAGCTTCATAAACAAGGAGACGACTATTTAACGATTCGATGGTATGACACAAATAAAGAACAGTTTCACACTAAGATGCTGTATGTAAAAGGGCAAGAAGAAAGTACGATCATTGGAGGATCGAGTAATTATACTTCGAGAAATCTGGACGACTACAATATGGAGACTAACATTCACTTAAGTGCCCCAAATGATTCTGAGCTAGTAAAGGAAGTCGATCGGTACTTTGAGCGAATGTGGGATAATGAGGACGGTGTCTATACAGTAGATTATTCTAAGTATCAAAATACATTGTCAGCATTTAAATACATCATGTATATTCTTCAAAAGATGTTCCAGGTTACGACGTACTAATACACAAAAAAACCCCGGGTTTACCGGGGTTTTTTACATACGCTTTGCTTTACTTTTATTTCTCATCTTTCTTACGATCGGATAGATGATCGGGCCGTATTTAATCGCTCGTTTGATTAACTTCTTCATAACGAATGCCTCCCTTTGTAAGAGTGCTATTCCCGAATTCAGCAATCATAAACCAATCGATCAATCCTCATCCTTAACATCTGGATCTTCTGGAAGTGGTTCGTTCATCTCTTCTTCCATTCTCTGTTTATATTTCTCTAGTTGTTCTAAGTGCGTATTGAACTGTTCTTTATAAATCAAATATTGTTCTCCATCATGAAGGACTCGAATACGTTTTTCTTGGATCAGCGTTTCGATGTACTCTTCGGGTAACGATAAATATTCCGCTGTTTCTTTTACTGAGAGATACAAAAAACTCTCCTCCACTTCCTTAAAGGATCACTATCATTATAGCATTGGTATCCTTTGTTTATAGGTATCGATCAATTTTTTATTGTGTAAGTCCGTTCCGTCGATATTCCCGCTCTGAAACACAGGTGGTTCCACACCTCGACGGATCAGCTGATCGATCACTTTGGCAACGATTCCATCTAGTAGCGCCATTCCAACTACAGAAGAAAGAGGACCATATGAAAAGCTATTTTCTATAGAAAACGCAGAATCTCCATGCTCAATATGATTATCAAGTATAAGGTCTGCAACGTCTTTTAAATACAGTCCCTCGTTATGGCGCGAAGGCTCCTGTTCGCTCGCTGCCAATGAAGTCATCGCAATGACAAATGCGCCTTGTTGCGCACTGATACGCGCCACATCAACTGGGACTGGGTTGCGTCCTGAGTTAGATACGACGATCACGACGTCTCCACTCCTGATATCCTGTTGATCCATGAAGGTCGTCGCATACCCGTTCATCCGTTCATACTCTGATGCTTTGCTGCCACCTTGATGTAGCATCAATTCTTCAACAAATATAGGACGAACTGCCGCAATTCCCCCAGCGCGATAAAACATCTCTTCTGCCATCATGTGTGAATGACCACAACCAAAAACATGAATGATATTACCAGATTCCACAACGTCAGTTAGGACGTTAGCAGCTTTATCTATGTTTTGACGTTCCTGTTTTTCAATAAGATTCAACACTTTGGTTATTGCTGAAAAGTATTCTGAAAGCACAGCCATACCTCCTGTAAAAGGTTATCGCTTCATTGTAATGGTAAATTTATAGCGATCCGCCCTATAAGATGACTTCACCACTTCAAGCGGGGTGTCATCAGCAAGCTTCGTGTTTCTTTGGATAAGGAGGATCGGTGAACCCTTTTTTATTTTAAGGTACTGTGATTCCTGCTGCGTTGCGATAGACGACTCTAACACTTGTGTTGCTTCACCAATTTTGATCGAAAGGTGGTTTTCAATATAATCATACAATGACTGACTAACCGTATCCTCTGTTATGCCCTTTACAAGGTTTGCAGAAATAAAAGTAGTCTCTAGCGCCATCGGAATTCCGTCAGCTAGCCTCACACGCTTTATCTCATACACTGGAGCATGCTCCTGGATGTTCAATTGCTCAGAAATAGAGGCTGGTGACGATACGATTTCGAAGCTGATCAGCTTGCTGCTCGGGACCATTCCTCTACTCTGCATATCTTCTGTGAAGCTGGTCAGCCCTACAAGCTGCTGTTCGATCTTCTTCTCAGCCACAAAGGTACCGACTCCTTTTTGACGAAAAAGGTAGCCTGAATTAACGAGCTCTGTGATTGCCTGTCTCACAGTCATTCTGCTGATTTTGAATCTTTCTGCATATTCTCTTTCAGAAGGGAGAGAATCACCTGGCTTAAGCTCTCCCTTGTCAATCATCCCTTTAATCAGTTCTACAAGCTGATAATATATTGGTAAAGGGGATGTTTTATCTATCATCAATACGATTCTCCTTTCAGCCGTGTGGAACGTCTGACAACGCTTTTTGATCGGCAATTATTGTAACGTTTTGGTGCGTTGTTAAAATAGAAGCTGGAAATTCTTCTCCAACGTCCCCATGAAGTAACTGTCGAAGTGCGTGAGCCTTTTCTTCTCCTGATACTAGCAATAGAATTTCCTTACTCTTCATAATCGTTGAGATTCCCATCGTAATCGCTTCTCTTGGGACCTCATCAATACCATTAAAAAACCTTGCATTTGCTTCACGCGTAGATTGAGCAAGTTCTACGACATGAGTTCTTGCATGAAACGATGTCCCAGGTTCATTGAATCCGATATGGCCATTGCTCCCTAAACCTAGAAGCTGAACATCGATTCCCCCGGATTCCTCAATCAACCTTTCATAATTCAAACATTCGCTTGTTATATCCGAAGCCACACCGTTAGGCAGATGCCTTTGTTTAGCAGGAATATCGACCTTATTAAATAGATGGGTTTTCATAAATTGATGATAACTATTAGGGTGGTCCGCAGGTAACCCAACATACTCATCTAAATTAAACGTGCTCACACGGCTGTAAGAGGTGTGGTTTTTGTAATAATCTTCTGCCATTCTTTGATACGTGCCTCTCGGTGTACCGCCTGTAGCCAACCCAAGCGTGACCTCTGGGTTTTCTTTTACCCTTTCAATAAAGAAGTCAGCTGCGAGATGACTAAGTTCCTGATAATCAGTTGCTTTTATGATTCTCATACTGCCCCTCCTTATGTTGACTATGAACGTACACCTTTACAGAACGTAGCATAAATTTCTCCTTCTTCATCAAGAAGGATCAGGTCTGCATCTTTTCCTACTGCGATACTTCCTTTACGATCAAAAACACCTAATTGGCGTGCTGGGTTTTCAGCTGCCATCTTGATCGCACTTTGTAGAGAGCAGCCCGTAAAGGTTTGAATGTTCTTCAAAGCTTGATTCATTTTTAATACACTTCCAGCTAGCGTGCCGTTTTCTAACAATGCCTTCCCATCCTCTACGGAAACATCTTGACCACCAAGGTCATAGCTTCCATTCTTCAAGCATTTCGCACGCATGGAATCTGTTATCAATACGATTCCCTCATCGTTTTTTTGGCGATAAGCTAAATCGATCATTTCAGGCCGCACGTGATGCCCATCCGCAATGATCTCTGCTTTCAGTTCTGGAAATAGCAAAGCAGCGCCGACAACGCCAGGCTCTCGATGGTGAAGTCCTCTCATTCCATTGTAGAGATGTGTTACATGAGTTGCACCATTTTTAATCGCTTCTTGAACATCCTCGTATGTTGCATCAGAGTGACCGATCGAAGCAACGATCCCTTGCTTGGATAAGTAACGAACAAGTTCCATTCCACTGCCTAACTCAGGTGCTAACGTCACGAGCTTTATAGTGCCTTGCGCCAATTCGTTCCATCTCTTAAATACAGAGATATCCGGCTTCTGAATCGCTTCAGAAGGCTGCGCTCCTGCGCGAATGTGATTAATGAACGGTCCCTCTAAATGAACGCCTATAATCTCTGCGTGTCCAGGAGATTGCTTATTTAGTATATAATCTCCTACATTTGATAACGCTGTCTCGATTGCAAGATCATCGTTCGTGATCGTAGTAGCAAGAAAGCTTGTCGTTCCTTCAGAAGGAAGTGTTCTCGCGATCGTTTCAATCGCTTCAGGAGTAGCGTCCATTGTATCTGCTCCATTGGCTCCATGAATGTGAACATCGATCATTCCTGGCAATAAACTATGGTTTTTCGGGGCCTGATAGACCGGTTCATCAGGGCTTGTCTCAAGAGAGTTAGAATGCCCGATCGCTACGATCTTTCCATTTCTAACTTTGAGATAACCATTCTGAATCGTTTCATCTTCAGCATATATTTTCACACGATTTATAACAAAGCTATCTCCATTCATACGATCAAACTCCTTGTTTGGACTTGTTATATAAATTTTATCACCGCAAAGTACAGTTGTCTATACCAGATAAAGCAGCCCAAGATAATTTAGGTCTAAATTGGTATAGACAACTATATTTAAATGTTGTTATGATTGTTTTGGAGTTAAAACGTTTTCAATACGACTAAAAGGAGGTAGAAGTTGTTATGTTAGGAGCTTTACAAAGAATAGGTAAATCATTGATGCTGCCGATCGCTGTATTACCAGCGGCTGCTCTATTGCTTCGTTTAGGACAGGATGACCTGCTGGGAATTCCGTTCGTAGCGGCTGCCGGTGGAGCTATTTTCGATAATCTTGCACTTATTTTCGCTATTGGAGTCGCAATCGGATTTTCAAAGGATGGAAGCGGTGCTGCCGGACTATCAGGTGCCATCGGTTACCTCGTCCTTACTCAAGGAACACAATCCATCGATGAAGATATCGAAATGGCTGTACTCGGAGGGATTATGTCTGGGCTTATTGCCGGCTTATTGTATAATCGGTTTCATAATATTAAATTACCGAGCTGGCTTGGCTTTTTTGGAGGCAGACGTTTCGTCCCGATCATTACAGCAGCAACAATGGTCATTCTCGCAGGTATATTTGGATTTATATGGCCGCCGATCCAGGATGGCATCAACGCACTTGGACAATGGATAATAGACGCAGGTGCTCTTGGAGTAGGGGTATTCGGATTCTTAAATCGACTCTTGATTCCATTTGGATTACACCACGTGCTAAACAGTCTTGTTTGGTTTGTATTCGGTGAATACAATGGTGCAACGGGAGACCTCAACCGTTTCTTTGCAGGAGATCCATCAGCCGGTATCTTCATGACGGGCTTCTTCCCGATTATGATGTTTGGCTTACCTGCAGCATGTCTAGCCATGATCGCAACTGCAAAAAGGGAGAGAAGAGCAGAGGTAAGTGGTATGCTTATCGGGATCGCTTTCGCATCATTTCTTACGGGTATCACGGAACCGATCGAATTTGCATTTATGTTCTTGTCACCATTCCTTTACGTCATTCACGCGCTTCTAACTGCAAGTTCCATGGTGCTTGCATACGTACTTGATATCCATCACGGATTTGGATTCTCGGCCGGAGCGATCGATTACTTTCTTAACTATGGATTAGCTCAAAAGCCACTACTGCTGCTTGGTGTCGGAATAGCCTATGGTATCTTATACTTCATCATCTTCTTTTTCCTTATTCGAGCATTTAATCTTAAAACTCCTGGACGGGAAGATGACGATATGATTGCACAGGATGACACTCCAGCTGAAGGTGATAAATACGATCTTATGGCTGGTCACTTTGTAAGAAGTATCGGTGGAATTGATAACATCTCATCGATCGATAACTGTACAACACGACTCAGGTTACAAATTAAAGATGCTTCACTAGTGAACGAAGCAGAGTTGAAGAAATACGGAGCAAGAGGTGTGGTGAAAGTGGATAGCCGCAACCTGCAGATCATCGTAGGTACGGACGTTGAGTTCGTTGCTGACGCTATGCGAAAGCTTTAATGATATTGCCCGGAAAATATAACGTAAAGAGGCAGGAGAGATCTCCTGCCTCTTTATTTATTCATTTTGTCTAAGAAACCTCCAAGCAAATCTTCATCACTCTCAGGTTCTTCCTCGACTGATGAACTTTGCTCTTGTTTTGCATGCTCCCAGTCGAAATTCATTAGATCATCATCGTTCCGTGTAACTTCTGACTCAGATTGACCTTCTTCAACACGTTCTTGTGTAGGTGCGGCTTGAGAGCCGTTCTCCTGCCAGTAAAGGGCTTCTTCAATATCTAGAGAACTACTTGTAAACGTGGCTAATACCGATGCTGCACGAAGAGGATCTGATAAAATCTGATAAACAATATTGCCTAGAAGTGCCTCAGAGTGTTCATGCTTTAACCAATCCCGCTGGGCTTTGCTCAAACTTTTTGGTAGAGGAACAGTAATGGCCTCTTTATCTCGCTTAATCGTTTGAGTGACACCTTCAAGGACATACTCTGCAATCCGACTCGAGAAATTTCTCTTCTCTTCTTCTTTTAATTTCTGCAATTGTTTCAGAATGTGATCAGGTGTGTCAGAAGGCAGCCGAAACGTGATGGCCTGACCCCTCTGAATCCCTGTCATCCCCGCCTTTTTCATCAAATCACCCTAGTTCTTGACCTTGTGCTTTTCTTCCTTTTTCTCTTTTGAAGACTCTTTTTTAAGCTTTCGATTGTAGTCTGAAATCAACTTATAGTAAGCATTAGACATCATCCAGATGCTTTCTTTTTCATCTTCAAAGAAGTCGATATTATAGCCGTCCAGGTTGTTGTTTAATGTCTTAAGGTAATCTTTAAGGACGATCGAGCCACCACCTACAAAGTAGCAAATTTCAGTTTGAGAGTTCTTTTGCCACACATTACGAAGGTGACGGTACTGTTTCTTTGCAAGTTCAAGAAGAATACGGTCTGTAATATCATGAACACTCGTGCGACTGCCTCGAACCATGATGTGATTACGATCATTTTTCTTGGTGATGATATCGACTACATCGCGTCTGCTGTCTAGCTCAACGCCGTGTTTAGAACGGATTTCTTCACGAATCAATTCTAGCGATTCCGCTACTCCGATGTTAAAACCTTGTGCTTTGTCATCATCAACGTTTCTATTCTTGATAACTGCGATATCAGTAGATAGACCACCAATATCTTGAATAAGAATACGCTTATCGATTAGATCCTTATTTATGATGTTTAGGTCGTTATCCATTACTAGATTGATATAAGCAGCAAAGCCTTCAGGATAAACTTTTACTTCATCAAACTTAATATTAACCTTCTTACCTTGGTGCTTAGGCGTTACTAAGAACTCTACCTGGTGCACAGATCCTAGTAGTCTTGAGCGATAACCTACATCCTTACCTTCCTTCACTTCACGAAGTGGAAGTCCAGTACCGAGTGTATAATTCGCATCGATTACGCCATTCTGATTCTTGAAATTTGCCGTGTTCTTCTCATCCACTGCATCCAACGCAAGTGATGCAAAAAGCATGATCAACGTTTGGTCTTCTTCTGATTTAGCGCTACCTGGATCAAGCTCTGTAGGATTATCACTAGTTGTCGCAAGGTTTCCTACTCGGTAAATCGCATTGTTATCTTGAAGAGCAGGGGAGTGTACTCTGATGTGGATTCCATCAAGAGGATCCTTCGTATCAAGTTCTTCAATACCAATTACAGGACGGTCCTCAATATCTCTTGCTATCACGTTTGGTATGTATAAGTCGGATTCAAGTTTTCCATAAATTCCTTTTAGAGAATCATTACCAACATCAACTGCTGCAATTCTCGAATTACTCATAAATCGATCCACCCTTTCAAATTTAAATGAATCTAGTATTTCTACTATTAAGTTAAAAGTTATAGAAGATTTCGTTTTTCGTCAATGAGTCATTCTATCTAGTTTACAATTATGTATACTTGTGTACAAATTTGTTTACATGTATACATTTTTTGTTTACTTGTTTACAAATACGTACACATGCCGTCACTAAGCCATGTATACAATAAAGTAAACAAGTGTACATATTACGTATACTTGTAAACAGAATTGCAAACAAGTACACACTTTTGTATACTTTTATTTTTTCATTGCAAGTCTCCCCCCTCTACTCTATCCATGCAATCTTTATGTAAGGCCAAATAAAAAGCCAGGCGATCAAAATGCGCCTGGCTAGAATTTATTAGCTATACACGACTTCCTGTTGATACAAACCGAGTGTGTTAGCAGTTGAAGTATGAATTTCTTTAAAAAGTTCAGGGTTCTCAGCTAACGACTGGCCGTAGGAAGGGATCATTTCTTTAATTTTAGGCTCCCAATCTGCCAAATATTGCGGGAAACAACGTTCAAAAAGCTCAAGCATTACATGAACAGCTGTAGAAGCACCCGGAGAAGCACCAAGTAGAGCAGCGATCGAGCCATCAGAAGCGTTTACAATCTCAGTGCCGAATTGAAGCGTCCCCTTGCCACCAGTTTCCGTATCTTTGATAACCTGCACACGCTGACCTGCTACAACAATTTCCCAGTCTTCAGATTTAGCATCTGGAATAAATTCACGTATCTCTTCCATGCGCTGCTCGTGAGACTGCATCACTTGTTGAATCAAGTATCTTGTAAGTCCCATCTCTTTCATTCCTGCCGCCATCATCGTTAACACGTTGTTTGGTTTAACAGAGCTGATCAGATCAAGATTTGAACCGCCTTTTAAGAATTTTGGCGAGAAACCAGCAAATGGGCCGAATAGCAAGCTTTTCTTATTGTCGATATACCTCGTATCCAGGTGTGGAACAGACATTGGAGGGGCTCCTACTTTGGCTTTACCGTATACTTTCCCATGGTGCTGCTCGATTACCTCTGGGTTTTTACACACCATAAAGAGTCCACTTACAGGAAACCCGCCAATATGCTTCGATTCAGGGATACCCGTCTTCTGTAGCAAATGAAGACTTCCCCCTCCACCTCCAATGAAAACGAAGTCGGCGGAATGGTATTCCAAGTTATCGTTTTCCATATCTTGAACCTTAACTTCCCATTGTCCGTCTTTCTTACGCTTAATATGTTCTACACTATGATTATAATTGATGGCAACGTTTTCACTTTCTAAATTCTTAAATAGTAAACGCGTTAGCGCACCAAAATTAACGTCTGTTCCGGAGTCGATTTTCGTAGCTGCAATTGGTTCAGTTGATGAGCGTCCGTTCATAATAAGTGGCATCCACTCTTTAAGCTTCTCAGGATCATCTGAAAACTCCATACCTTGAAACAAAGGCTTCTTTGACAACGCTTCCATCCGCTTTTTCAAGAATGCCACATTCGCCTCACCATGTACGAGACTCATATGGGGAATCGGCATGATAAACTCTTGAGGATTATCGATCAAGCCTCTGTTTACGAGATGAGACCAATACTGTCTTGATAACTGAAACTGCTCGTTTACTTTAACAGCTTTACTAATGTCGATCGATCCATCTGCTTTTTCAGAAGTATAGTTGAGCTCACAAAGCGCAGCATGGCCTGTCCCAGCGTTATTCCACTCATTAGAGCTTTCCTCTCCTGCACGGCTTAGCTTTTCAAATGCTTTTATGTTCCAATTCGGTGCTAACTCTTTCAGTAATGATCCCAAAGTGGCACTCATGACACCAGCACCAATTAAGATAACGTCTTTTTTGTGATTGTTACTCATGATATCCTTCCTTATCTCTAATAGTAATAAAGAGTATGCGCACAAGCTTCATCAAAGCAAGGCGTCACTTTGGCACTTTCTTTTTCTATCTCCATTATAACCATTTTATAGATTTATTTCACAATTGTAAAAAATATCTATGAGTTGCAATCCTAATGGAAAGGGAAACGGCTATCATAGGGAGAGAGTTTGCAGTAATATAAAAGCGTTTCTCCTATTAGAGAAACGCTTTAGTAGACTTTCATTACTTATGATACGGTTCACCACGGTTAATCTTGAACGCGCGGTAGATTTGCTCGACGAGAACAAGCCTCATAAGCTGATGAGGGAACGTCATCTTAGAAAAGGATAGTGTATCATTCGCTCTTGTCATAACGTCCTCACTCAAGCCTAGAGAGCCTCCTATGACGAACGCTACTTTACTTTTACCATATGTGGCGAGCTGATCCAGGTCTTTCGCCAGTTTTTCAGAGGTTTTCATGTTTCCTTGAATCGCTAATGCGATCACGTGAGCGTCTGGAGAGATTTTCGATAGAATTCTGTTCCCTTCAGCTTGTTTAACCTGTTCCATTTCAACTTCACTAAGATTCTCAGGTGCTTTTTCATCTGGGACCTCGATCACTTCTATTTTTGCATAAGGTCCAAGTCGTTTCGTATACTCAGCAATTCCTTGTTTAAGGTATTTTTCTTTTAATTTTCCTACCGTCACGATGCTGATATTCAAATCGATCATTCTCCTCCCACAGTCGTTCTATATACAGTACATCCACAATTAATAAACATGTTATCAACAGAACTTATCCACATATACACATTTTCTATCCACATGTCGTGACCGAATATTAGTTCGACACCATATATACGGCAGGTTTACTGCAATATTTACATGTTGTGGACAAGTTTCCATCATTCTTTTCAAGCTTTTCTAAAACAGGAAACTGCTCCGTTTCATCTACAGTCACATCTAAAGCAAGCTCTACATGCTCTTCACAACAATGAATCTTCATTTAAGCCATCCTTTCTAGTTATCCACTGTGCATAACTCAAACAGTAAAACAGGAGAGTTTCCTCTCCTGTTAATAAGTGATTTATGAGGTTTGTTGTTCAGATAACGTTACCTTTACATTTTGCTTTTTTCCTTCACGATAAATCGTCATCGATACTGTATCCCCGATTTCTTTTTTGGAATAAAGAAACTTCCGTAAGTCTATTGAGTTCTTGATCGTTTCTCCGTCTATCGCAGTAATCACATCCAACTCTTTAAGTCCAGCCTGATATGCTGCTGACGTTGGAAATACACTCATGATGACAACACCGTAATCAATATCCATTGGAAGCTTTAACGATTCACTCCAATGGTAAGTTGGTATTTCAGATAACGATTTCGTTCCAACCCCTATTTGAGGTCTTCTGACTTCACCATAAGTCTCTAAGTCGTTAATGATCGGTTCTGCGATATTGATAGGGATCGCAAATCCAATTCCTTCAACACTCGACCTCGCAATCTTCATCGAGTTAATACCGATCAACTGGCCAGAAATGTTAATTAAAGCTCCTCCACTATTCCCTGGATTGATAGAGGCATCTGTTTGAATAACATCGGCATTCCAATCGATCGTTCCGTTTTGGTCTGTATCGACCGGAAATGAGCGCTCAGGATTACTTACGATACCTTGAGTGACAGTGCCTTCAAGAAAGCCGAGTGGATTACCGATTGCGACCGCTGGCTCTCCTGGCTTTAATTTATCCGAATCTCCAAAATCAGCTACCATCGTAACGTTATCAGAAGGTATTTTTAATACAGCAAGGTCCATTAACGGATCGGTCCCGACAAGCTCAGCAGCCACACGTTGTTCTGCGCTTAAACTAACTTCGATTTGACTCGCACCCTGAACAACATGATTGTTTGTAACGACGAACGCTGTATCGCCCTTCTTCTTGTAGATAACACCTGAACCAGCCCCAGCTTCACCGTAATCTTCAGCCCAGAAATCTGTTTTCTGAAGGTTGATGACCCCTACAACAGCTTCATTGACCTTTTCAACCGCAGAAGTAATATCATTCGTTACATCTACACTGATACTTTTTGTTATCGGATCCTGGTCAAGCTGACCGTTCGATTCCTCTTCAGGTGCGGGAGATGTTACTTCTGGTAATACTCCAAGCCCAGACAAGGCTGGAACCGTAAAAAGGATGATCAATGCACCTAAAATAGCACCAAGAAATCCAGCAACAAGTGCACCACCACGGTTTCCTTTTTGTTTAGTGGTCCGGTTATAATCCTCACCATCATAAAAGCCCAATTTTTTCACCTTTCCTTTCCTATCAAAAAAGGTGGACCTAATTGAGACTATCCATCCAACCTTGAACAGACATCATACTTTTGTTAGAAGCGTAGGGGTTGTAGGATCTGTATCATAGAGATCGAACTGTTCACCTACAGCAAAACCATTTTGTTCAAGAGACTGTTGAACTGACAATCTTGCCAGGTCCTTCATGTTATTATCTTTACTTAAATGGGCTAAATAAATACGCTTCGTTTTATCACCGATGATATCTGCGAGGGCTGCTGCTGCATCTTCATTCGAGACGTGTCCCATATCTCCAAGAATTCGTCTCTTAACGTTCCAAGGATACCTTCCCATCATCAACATATTGATGTCATGGTTTGCTTCAAAGATAAGCATATCCGAATCCCGAATCGTCCCCTTGATCCGTTCACTAACATAGCCAAGGTCGGTTGCTAGACTCAGCTTCTTCCCTTCATGATGAAACACGTAAAACATGGGCTCAGCCGCATCGTGAGAAACACCGAATGATTCTACATCTAAGTCGTGAAATGTTTTAACAGTCTCCATGTCAAAATGGAACTTCTGGTCGAGAGGAATTTCACCGATCGACCGCTCCATTGCATTCCATGTTTTTTCATTTGCATAGATCGGTAGTTTGTAACGACGAGCAAAAATCCCTAGACCTTTAATATGGTCACTATGTTCATGAGTTACGAGCAAACCATCTATTTCTTTAGGATCGATGTGAGCTTTGGCGAGTAGCTCTTCAAGCTTCTTCCCGCTCAACCCTGCATCTACCAAAAACTTTTGTTTCTCTGTACCGACAAATAGTGCATTCCCCGTACTACCACTTGCAAGCACGCTAAATTTAAGAGACATATTCCATTCCTCTCCTACTTTTCACCCGAAGAAGGTTGTGGTGTTGAAGGGTCCAGATCTTTCCCTTGATTATCACCGTTACCTTCCTCTTCACTCTCTTCAATTTCTTCGTCATCTTCCGTAGCACTAAACACGTTCTTTTCAATTGCGTCTACATAGTAAACCTCAGGCTCTTGCTCTTCATTCTTTGAATTCGTTAAAACAACGCGCCACGTTGGAACAAACACAATCTTCTCTCTTTCATCCTCATTCGTTACGGTATAGTAGCCGAGAGAGACATCTTCAACAACGTCGTTCAATTCGATATACTGTTGGTTTAATAATACTTCGATTGCATCAGAAGCAGGATCGATCTTTCTCTCTTCAGTAATGGAACTGAGGTCAAGATACGTTTGTGTATAAGACGTGACTTTATTGTCTTCCATACTTACGATCAGCATCCCAGAATTTTGATTGTAGATCGGGCGATCATCTTTGTACGTTTCTACGAAATAGATGATATTCTTATCATCTGCTGAATGAGAGTATTCATATTTTGAACCTTCATACACATAAGTCTCTAAGAAGATTGAAAAGGCTGAAGCTCGAGTTGGGTCGTTGATGGGATATGGCTTCTCGAGCGTGGAGATCAGCTTATTCCCATCTAACTCAATTTCCTGACTCGTCCCTTCTTCCAATGTTTTTTCTTCTTTTTCATTGAATTCATGGACTTTACCACTTATATAAGGCATGTTTTCAGTCTGAACGGTTGGCTTTTTCTTGTAGGTGACGTTAAAGCTATCAAGCTTTTCTTCGAGAGTTACCTGCTGAAGCTGCTCAAGACCACTAATATCCGTTCGTTTTGAAATCAAATCACTGAGTAGAAAAATGTTAAAAACAAGGAAGGTTAGGATGAGTATGGTTTTCGTTCTATTCCAATCCAAAATCATTCCCTCCTTGCTCTAAATTCTCAAGCGGCGTCCATGATTGGTTCAACTTAACATACCACTGAGGCATCAGAACGAAATCCTGGTTACTGTTTTCATCTCGATCAATCGTATAACCGATCGTAAAATTCGTTATCGCACTTTTTTTGAAGTTGCCTTCATCTAATAGCGAGACTACTTTTTCGTAAGAAGGTAGCCCTCTTGTTTCAATGTCATTGGCGAATTGGACCACCTTCAACATGCGCTTATACGTACTGATCTCATTGTTCTTTAAAGTTACATTTATTTCATCTAAATCCTCTTGATATGGACTGAAAACAGGGTATCCTTCCGTATTCAATCTAAAGGTTATTCGGTCTGTCTTCGTCTTCGAAGATGTGACCCATTCGCTCAGAAAATAGTCATCATTCGGATCACTTATCTGAAAACCAAAGTGCTTATTAACAAATCCATAAGCATTCAAAATCGGAGCTTCATTCGCCACAAATTTGCTTGATGTAGAAGGTGGGTTAATAAAGCCCATATAATTATTCGTCTTATCATAATTCAAATCGCGACTTCCATCCGTATATAAAGAAGAGGAATTAATAACCGTGTTTTCTTCTACAGCATTTTCATCTGGAAATAGAGCTGTGATAAAAGCGTCTATATTGGTTAATTCATCGGTTCTAACATCATACAGCCTCATCTGAATTTCATTTGTAGGTAAATAAAAGATCGGCGTATTTTCGTTAGGTTGATAAGAACGAGCACGCGTTATTTTCCCGTTAGATTCCAGAAGAGAGGAGAAGTCTTCACTGAACCACTCTTTCATATCTCTAGACACGTCGACCGTTGCTCTCATCCCAATCTGACTAGAGCTATTTAAAAAGATAACTTCATTGTTTTTCCCAGATTGGGCTGAAGGAACGATAAGTCGATCAAATACTTCTAGTGGAATATCACCCTTTGCAACACTCACTAGACTTTTTAACACATCGTTTGAAAGTGAAGTTGGAAAAATGAACTCAATGCTTTCTTCACGATTGATCAGACTGTCGATATTATCTACCATCGTTACAGACTTAATCCTTGTACCGGAGATGAAATCCGTATAAAAGGAATCGATGGTTTCTCTTTCAAATGACGTGTAATGGCTATCGTTTTGATGAAACACAATTTGATTCGGTTTAACGACCTGACTTAGATCAACTTCTTTGACACCTACCGTTCTATTCTCAGAAGGCGTTGTTTCCCTCTCATAATCCGGCTCGAAGGTCCAAATCTGCCAGGTTAATACAAGGCTCAATACGACTAAAACGTTCAATAAAATCGTTTTGATCGTCTCCAAATGTTTCTTAGTCATTCTCATTCTCTTCGACCTCCCTTATTCGCTTATAAGGAAGTGTAAAGTAAATTGTCGTTCCTTTACCCCACTTACTTTCTGCCCAGATGTCCCCATGGTGCGCATTGATCATTTCTTTTGCGATCGCTAATCCAAGACCCGTACCGCCTAATTGACGAGAGCGCGCCTTATCGACTCGATAAAAGCGATCGAATATTTTAGACAAGTTGTTCTTTGGAATTCCAACACCCTGATCACTGATACTAACACGAACTTTTTTACCGATCGTCCAGCAGCGAGCTGTGATCGTTCCACCTTCAGGCGAATATTTGATGGCATTGGAAATGATGTTGTCGAGCACCTGAGTCATCTTATCTCGATCGATTCTCGTATAGATTGCAGCAGTAGGAAGCTGACGAACGATCTCAATGTTTTCACGCTTAGACATCTCGAACCGATCTAGAACTTGATCAAACATCTCTACAAAGTCAACCTCGCTAAATTCAAGGCGATATTCCTTTTTATCCATCTTTGAGAGTTGAAGAAGGTCGTTTACGAGTCTGATCATACGCTCTGTTTCGTTCTGAGTCACACTTAAGAAGCGTGGCGCAATCTCTGGGTCAGAAAGAGCACCATCTTGAAGAGCTTCTAAATAGCTTCTCATCGTTGTAAGTGGTGTACGAAGCTCATGAGAAACATTCACAACGAATTCTCTACGTTCTTGCTCTAGCTGCTCTTGTTCAGTAATATCATGCAGAACGGCAATTAGACCATTGATAGGTCCATCTTCTTTATGAATAATAGAGAAGTTCACGCGAATGATAAATGTTTGATGTTCATTACTTAAATCGAGGATAACAGAGTCTGGACCATTATAAAGATCATCCCACGTTTTTTCCTCAGCGTATTGGAGAACCTTATTTAACGGCGTACCTAAGGCTGTTTCACGCGAAACATCCATCATCTCCTCAGCTCGATCATTCATAAGGATGATCATCCCTTCACGATCTGTTGCGATAACACCATCTGTCATATAGGCAAGAACGGAAGTTAGCTTACGACGCTCTCCTTCTGTAATCGCATTCGCTTCTTGTAACCTTCTAGTTAAATCGTTAAAAGCTAGCGCAAGTTGACCGATTTCGTCTTCTCCGTATACCTTTACCTTACGAGTAAAATCTCCGCGTGCCATAACAAGTGCCTGTTTACGCATATCAGAGATCGGCCGCGTAATCGTACGAGAAATAACGATTCCTAATAAACCTGTTAAGACAAGCGCGATAAGCGCAGATTGAGCCAATAATTTATTTACCTCGTTCGCTTGCTTAAATACATGTTCCATATCAGCTTGAATATAGACAGCACCTACAGTTGAATTCGTATCGCCTACTACCGCCACACTGTAGACGAAAAACCGCTCTCCATCTTCATCCACTAATATTTCTTGATCATCAATTCCATTGAGAGCACTATTCACGTACTCATTTGTTGAAAGCGATCCAACTAATTCATCATCATAGAGAGAACCTACGATCTGACCAAGTGAATTGATGACATAGATTTGGCGAATCTCCTTTTGGTTAAAATTCGCTATTAATTCTGCTATCGAATTGCTTTCCTCATCACTCTTACTGTTGATTTGACTGGACACATTTTCAGCCAGCAGCTGAGCACGGTCTTTCACTGAATTCACATAGTTCTGTTCAAACTGTTCTTCAAGCTTGTCGTTAAAATAGACGGAAATAAATTGGATCGCGATAAGGATAAGAAGAACATATACGATTGCAAATTTAAAATGTATGGATTTAAAAAAGCCCACTTTCCCCATTTATATCAGACTACTCCTGTTCCGGCTCACGCATATAGTATCCAACCCCACGGCGAGTAATGATCCATGATGGATGACTAGGGTTATCTTCTACCTTTTCTCGAAGTCTGCGCACAGTGACATCTACTGTTCTTACATCACCAAAATAATCATAGCCCCACACTGTTTGTAATAGGTGCTCACGGGTCATTACCTGGCCAATATGCTTCGATAGATAGTGAAGTAATTCAAATTCTCTATGCGTTAATTCGATCGACTCTTCTCGCTTTGTCACTAGGTACGCATCTGGATGAATCGTCAACGCACCTACGTTAATAACAGAGTTTGTCGATGATTCCTTTTCAGGCTCCTGTTGGCGTCTTCTTAAGTTTGCTTTCACTCTCGCAATTAACTCTCTCGTACTGAAAGGCTTCGTAACATAGTCATCTGCCCCTAGCTCAAGACCAAGCACTTTATCGATTTCAGAGTCTTTTGCAGTAAGCATAATGATCGGCATTTCGTATTTCTTTCTCACTTCTCGACACACTTCCATGCCATCACGCTGAGGAAGCATGATATCAAGAAGAATCATGTCTGGATTTTCTTCTTCAACTTTTGCAATTGCTTCATCTCCATCGTAAGCGCATACAACGTTAAAGCCTTCCTTCTCAAGATTAAACTGAAGTATATCAGCGATCGGTTTTTCATCATCTACAACAAGAATTTTCTTGTCCATTATGAACGCTCCTTTTTATTAATACAGGTAATATGTATTCTCAAGTAAAAGTCATGTCTTATTTCGTCTATTCTATCATATTATAACTATTTTATTTATCCTCTACCCTTTACCTTCAAATGTAAAAAGAAAACCTTCAGCAAAAACTGAAGGTTTTTCTTTCCTATAGGTAATCCATTGGATTTTCAAGTTTACCATTTTTATATACTTCAAGGTGCAGGTGAACTCCCGTTGATTTACCAGTCGTACCCATCACACCGATCTTGTCACCTTTTTGAACAGTATCTCCGACAGATACCGAGATGGATGATAGATGAGCGTACGTTGTTTTCATTCCGTTATTATGGTTGATCGTAACTTGGTTACCGTAACCGCTTCGCTTACCAGCTGCAGTGACTGTTCCATTATCTACAGTCTTGATCGTCCGATCAGAGACGCCTGCGATATCGATTCCTTTATGGAACGATCCCCAACGTTCTCCCTGTTTACTTGTTATCGTACCACCAACTGCAGGCCACGCGAATGATCCTGTACCTTTAGAAGGAATCTCTTTTGTACCGATCGTAACCTTCTCCTTAACGGGTTCCTTCGTCACTTCTTCTTTAATAATTTCTTTGTTAGTGATTTCACCATTTTCTCGTGAAATACTATACGTTACCTTCTTCTCACCTTTTTCCCCGGTTTGAGTAACGTCTTTCTTTCCTTTTAGAAGAGAATCACTTTTAGTGGTTTCTGTATCGAAATCAATCTCTTCATCTTTCGTAACTTCTTCTGTTTCTAGTACTTTTACGAATTGTTTCTCTTCTAGAACCGTTACCTTATCGCTCTCAAGCTTATCGTCTTCTGCAAGGTCATTTAGTTCTCTGATCTCTGCTTCTTCCATGTCATATTCATCCGCAAGATCAGCGAGCGTTTCATCTTCCGAAACTTCTATCTCAACTTCTTTAAGATAACCATCCTCAATTTGCGTGACGCCTTCTTCTTCAGTCAACACATTATGCTTCTTCGCTTCAACTTCCTCAATAAAGAGGTCAGAAGAAAGCTCTAAGTAGTCAGCAGGATGTTTCTCGTTATCTTCATCGATTTTACTTTCGATCTCTTTGACCTTATCATCTGAAAGAAATGGCTTTGCGTATACCCAAAGCGCATCTTTCGCGCTAGATTCACTCGAGAAGATGCCGACAGATTCATTCTCAAATGACAGTTCATAGCCCTTTGCAACGAAAGTGAGCTCATCTGCAACCTTATCTAACGTCTCTTCATTATCATATGAAGGCTGAAACAAGCGTTTAGGGACGATTTGAAGATCGTTTTCGACCATCAAAGTTAACTCACCTGTTTGTTTTTCTTCTTTAATCTTGTCTACTTGCTCTTTCAATTGCTCTTTATCATCGATCGTTCCTATATTACTACCATCTATGTATACGTGATAGACTGGTTTCATCATATTATATACAGTAGCACCCGCTGGCTCGATACCAGTCACCATGCTAACACTTATCAACGAGACCAAAACAGCGGATTGACATATTCGTTTTACTACTTTAGGTGTTGCCATAATGTTTCCTCCTGCGATTTGCCTACGCAAAAAATTAACTCACGATTTGAATCCTACCATATATATAAAGTCAATAGGGTATTACTCCCCAATTTGTAACAAGAATGTAGTCTATTCGTCATGATTGTGGTATTCCTTGGGAAGATTTCTAGTATTTTCGGGTATGTTGGAACATAAAAAAGCATATCTCAAAGGAGATATGCTTGTATCTTAAGCGATTATAAGTTAAAAATGGTGGCTCCGGACGGAATCGAACCGCCGACACGTGGATTTTCAGTCCACTGCTCTACCGACTGAGCTACAGAGCC